>CAKSUM010000008.1 GCA_934501535.1 uncultured Clostridia bacterium | reverse complement strand
AAATTAAAAAAGCGTCGGGATTTTTTATCAATCCTGACGCTCTCGGTCTGTATTTTCTTTTAACGGTTTGAACATTGCGCAGCTTGTTCCTTTGTGGCAATGAATGTACGGGCAAAACGGACTTTTGTTATCAAGTAAATATGTATCGTAGCCCGTCTGACATTTAGGGCATAGCTGCTCATTATTTTTCTGTTTCATTTTCAAAATTCCTTTCAAAAATTTTGTAGTTGTATCTATCTGTTTTAAGGTAAAAAAATAGCTCCGATTTTTAATATCGAAGCGTATTTTGAAAAGAAAAATATTTAATTTTTAGGTTAATACCGTTTATCGACTGTCTGAAACCCTTGATTTTACTGCGTTTTTCGTTAAATCCTATAAGAACCCTCGCACCACAATCCTGTATCGTGTGATACAGGATTTTTTATTAAAGGCGGTGAATTTATGGCTGTATATTCTGTTGATGAGCTTCGTATAATTGTTAGTGACATTGCCAAACAATACGGAGTTAAAAAGGTTGCATTGTTTGGATCTTACTCTACCGGCAAGCAGACATCTGATAGTGACATTGATTTGCTTATTGATAAAGGCGATATTAAGGGCTTATTTATGCTTAACAGCTTTATAAATTCACTTCAGGATAAGCTTGGTAAAGATGTTGATGTAATGACCTACGATTCCCTTGACCGATCTTTGATTAAGGATTATCTCAACAATGAAATAGTTTTATATAAAGAATGACTTAAAAGAGCATCTTCGGATGCCCTTTTTATACACTTATCGGTTTATAATCCCCGTTGTGTGCAAGGGTTACATTTCCGTCGTTATCGAATATCTCGCCATACTTACCGAACGGTGCGTTCATTGCTATTACCAGGGCCAGCTCGTTGTTCTCCATATCAAGAACTATGATTTCTTTTACGAGAAAACGTAGGTTTACATTGCTGATTGCACCTTCTGCTATGATTCCGTCAAGTATATCAATGTTTTCCTTGATTTCTTTCTTACGCTTTTTAACCGTCTGCTCCATATTCAGTATATCTTGAATTCTTGTTTTAAGATTTTCTATTTCAACCTTTCGTTTTTCAAGTATTCTGTCGTATGCAGCACGGTTTTCCATATCCCTGATTCTCTCTATCAGAATATTTTCCTGCTCAAGCTCAAGGTTTTCAATCATTGCTCGGTAATCTCTTATTTTCCTGTCTGTATTCCCTTTGTTCGATAACCACTTTTTTACCTCATCTTCAATTGCGAGCCAGTTGTCCTGTTCCTTTGATTTCAGCCTTGACAGTTCTTTATACACAAGGGTATCCAAGTCCTTTTCCTGAACTCTGTGAGATGTGCAGTAGCCTTTGTATCGGTGATAACCGTTGCAGACATATTCAACTCTGTCAGGCTTGTCACCCCATTTCCTGATTTTTGCCACAAATGTACATCCGCAGTCACCGCATTTTAACAGTCCTGTGTACCTGTGATACGGATTCCCTGAGCTTGCACGGACATTGGTTTCTTTCTTACTTTCAATAAGATTTTGAACCTTGTCCCATACTTCCTTTGGGATAATCGCAGGTGCATAGTTTTCATGCCTGAACTGTTCCTCCTTTGGCACCTTTCTTCGTATCTTTTTTGCTTTGTCCGTTTCTTCGATATGGCATACAAGCGTGCCCGTGTAGAACTCATTTGTAAGCACTCGTTTTACTGCTGTGGGGTCCCACAGATACCTGAATGTAATTGCCGGCTTGTTATAGCCTTGATTTTTGTTGTTATAAAGCTTTTGATAGTATGACGGTGATTTCTTGCCATCTTTATTTAGCTTTTCTGCTATAGCTTTGAAGCCGAATCCGTCAAGGTACATCGTATAGATTTCTCTTACGATTTCCGCAGGCTCGTCCATAATTACGATTTCGTCCTTGAGCTTGTCCTTATAATATCCCATCGGAGGCATATTGCAGACACCCTTGTCTTTCTGTTTCTGACGGTAACCGTATCTGACTTTCTTGCTTACATCTCTGGCATACATATGGTTGATGAACTGATTCATATCCATACGGAATTCATCGTCCTCGTTGAAGCTGTCTGTATTGTCGGTTACGCTTATAACTCTGATGTTGTGACTTCTTAAGTATTCGATGAACATTGCAGTCTGAATCTTTTCTCTGCCGAGTCTTGATAAGTCTTTTACAAGTACGACATCCATTTTATGCTCTGCGGCAGCTTCGTAAATTTTTTCAATTCCCTCACGTTCAAAAGTCATTCCGCTTATATTGTCATCGAATGATTCTCCTGCGAACTGATGCCCGTTTCTTTCGATGTAGTCCATCAAGATTTGCCTTTGATTTTTCAGGGAATTCATTTCCTTGTCGTCATCTCTTGACAATCTGTAATAAATCCAAATTCTCCATGCTTGAATAGTATTCATAAAATGCCTCCCATCTCATCAACAAACAATACCACATAAGTTTTGATATATCCAGATGAATATGCAACAAAATTCCGCCTTAAATTTATTGCAATTTATTTTTGCATTTGCACTTTTCGTTTTCTGCCGTGTTAATTCCTGAACCTATATAATCTTTAACGACAGCCTTCAAAAAATAATTAAATTCTTCATCTGTTCCGGAATAAAAATATATTACCTGCGAAATTTTAGGCACATTTATTTTTCTTGACATAAAGTTTCCTCCTAACGTATTAGAATTTTGAGTGTTAAAGCATCAGAACGGACTTTAGCTAATCCTCACAGGAATTCCACCTTCGCTCATTCTTATGACCGACCGTCCAATTCAGTGACGAGTTCAAGACGGGAGTATCATTATCGGCAATAACGGTCTTGGCACAGCGGTTTGCTATTCCGCTTCACTGCATAAAGTTTATCGCTCGATCGTTTCCAGGGTTCTCAAAAAGCAATTTGCTTTTTGGGAAGAGGAGGAACAGCTATATAAATGAGTTTTTGCATTTATGCAGAAACGAATAAATATTTGCTTGTTCCGACGACGTTATCGCGCCTTTGCAGCCTTGCTCACATTATTGCTTATGTATCCTGATGCTTGTTATTCAGTTGTGCTTAATTTATCCCTCTACTATTCTATATAGGGAGGTTTTCGCGATTTTTATCAAAAAATTTTGTTTTTGGATAAAAATCTTTTTAATTTAATATTGCTCCTTTACCATTATATAAAGAGGAATTTTTTGAGTTTTGACAACCATAAACTTTTACTTTTCCAATAATTTTTTAACTGTCCGGGCAATTTTTTCTTCGATTATTCACCGGATTTCGGAAAAACTCGGCTTTGACGCCATTTCTGGTTTTGATTTTAACTGCGTATAAAGCATATCTATTAATGGCAAATTCTTATGTCGACAACTTGTTCAATGATGCTTTTAGTTTGCTCAACATATTTCGTACCCTACCTCATTTTCAAGTTTTTAAGGTATTCGCGTCTGTCCTGTTATTTTTCGAGGAAATTCAAAAAATTTATAATAAGCAGCCTCATAATAGCAGAATAAATATCCACCCGCATAGCGGGTGGTATTTCATTTTCGGGCATAGCCCTAATACTACTGGCAACGCACAAGTGCGTCTTTTATTGGCCTGCCAGCCGTGCAACTTCTACTTACTTACCCATAAATGGGTCCCGTGGGTCAAACAAACTTAATTGATCGCTTTCTCTATCCTTCTTCAATTGTTCTGATATGTACGTCTTTATTGCTTTTGTATTTTTCCCCACGGTATCTACGTAATATCCCTTACACCAAAATTCGCGGTTTCGGTATGCAAATTTCATATTTCCCCACTTCTGAAATATCAATAATGCACTTTTTCCTTTTAAATATCCCATAAATCCCGAAACGCTCATTTTGGGTGGGATACTTAGCAACATATGTATATGATCCGGTCATACTTCACCCTCTATTATTTCTACTCCTTTCCACTGGCATAGTTGTCTCAATATTTCTCGTATTTCTAATCTTTTTTCCTCATAAAATATTTTTCGTCTGTATTTTGGGGCAAATACTATGTGATACTTGCAATTCCATTTTGTATGTGCTAAACTATTTACGTCTATGTTTTCTTTCATAGATATTTTCCTCCTATGTGTTTTTTTGACTGGCAGGTCATTTTTATTATAACACATAGGAGGAATTTTTGTTCATCGGTTAACCTTTTTTTTTGAACCACGCGACTATCGCGTGATTTTCTTTATACAAAAAACTGCGGCAAAATCCGAAAATTCTGCCGCAGTTCATATTATTTTATGCCCACATGCCGAGATTAGGTATTGGCGTTCCCCCAAACTGCGGCTTTTTATGATTTAGTATCGCATTTGCATTATCCACAAAATCTTTATATGTAAGATCGCGTGTACGTGTAATGGTTTTCGGAGTTTTAAGACCTATCTCATACATCCAAATGCCGTTATACCCTATTTTCTCAAATCCGTCAACCATCATATCCCAGTCCAGCTTTCCTTCACCCGGGAGCCAGTGCCGTTCATTGACAAAATCATAATCCGACACATGAACAGTAATAATTTTTTCCCCGACTTTTTTCATAAATTCTTCATTATTGCCTTTTAGCAGATGATTTGTGTCAAAGCATACGCGCAGCTTATCGTTAGCACTTATGAGTCTTAGAATTTCATCGGCGCAGTTTCCCAAACAGCTCCTCGGCAAATCCTCGACGGCAATGACTGCTCCGTTTTCCGCTGCAAAATCTGCAAGCTCGGAAAGCGAATGCATGGAATATTTAATTGCTTCCTCTCTGCGTGCGTCTTCAATCGGCTCCGCACTCGGATGAATTACAAATTTATCGATGCCTATATCTGCCGCACGTGAAATAAGTTCTTTCTGAAGTTTTAGCGTGCTGTTTCGCACTTCTTTGTCCGAAGATGAAATGTCAATCTGCTCGAACGGTTCAAACGGCAAGTGGAATGACCACAGTTCTATTCCGTACTCTTTTGCTTCGCGTGCTGCTTTTTTGTAGTCCAACGCGGCATAATTCGACAACCCCATTGATATTTCCATTGCAGAGATACCGTTTTCCGACATCATGCGCAATTTGTCGCCGTCATCTGTTACCAAGGCTCCCATTGATGAAACTCCGATTTTATACATATTTATCACTCCTGCATGTAAATGATTTATTTACATTAATTATAGCATAATTCATTTATTTGTCAATACAGCTTATTCAAATTTTACACTTTACGGCACATAATTAATTAATACACATATTCTATTAACAGGGGTAACCCACAATTCATGAAAGGAAGTATTTATATGAGCGAAAAATGCTGCACACCGGAAAACGGCGGCTTTAAAGAGGCTGTATGTATACATACCGATAAAATCTATGACAGCTGCAGAGATAAAGACTGCCTTGAGAATATACGTGTGTACCTTACGGCGGACGGACAAAACGTTGTAGACAGAGCCATAAACGTTAAATGTACGAAGGCAGAGATTATCTGGGTATTTTCAGATATTGAACCGGTTCCGTTTAACCGCGGTTTCTATTCGGTTGATCTGAAATATTTCTTCAAGATTACGCTCGCTGTATTCACAGGGCTCGGCAGACCGACAGAAGTTGAGGGTCTTGCAACCTTTGACAAAAAAGTAATCCTCTTCGGCAGCGAAGGCAATGCCAAGGTTTTCGCATCAAAATATAAACAGGACGCATTTGACCCTCAGATGTGGAGAAAAACCAACATGCCGAGTGCCGTTGTAGAAGTAGTTGATCCTATTTCCCTCGGTGCAAAAGTTGTCGATGTCAATGACAAATGCTGCTGCGATGATGATTTTGATTTGGCAAGCATACCGGACTCGGTAAGCCGTGTTTTCGATGACAGCCTTATCCTGGGCGGCGAGCAAAAACGCGTATTTGTTTCCATCGGTATATTCTCGATAATCCGTCTGGAGCGCAGAGTAATGCTGCTTATACCGGCTTATGATTTCTGCGTACCGCAGAAAGAATGTATCGGTGCAACCGACGACAATCCGTGTGATTTGTTCGACAGAATTTCTTTCCCGGTCGATGAATTTTTCCCGCCCGAACGCGGCGATTTTGATGATGATTTTGATTCGTCAACCGGCGAACGCCGTACATGCGGCTGCGACAAGTAGTTATGCAAATGTTCTCTAACATAGGCTGCGGCAATGCATGTTAGACAAGACAATAAAAACCAAGAGCTGCGGCAAAACGAAATCATTTTGCTGCAGCTCCTTTGTTCTTCATCATTTTTATATTTATGTAAATATTATTTATTTAACACAACATGATTGAATGTCGGCACTATCTTTCTGAGTTCTTCAACAACGCCATCGGAATCATTGCTTTTTGCAATTTGTTTTATCTTTTCCAAACTGTCTATAAAATTCTTCTCATCAATTTCAATCTGATGACCGATAAAAATTTTTTTGTTCACGGTTTCTCTCAGCCCTTCTTCGGACATCAGCAGTTCCTCAAACAGCTTCTCGCCGGGTCTTAATCCGGTAAACTTTATTTCAATATCCTTATAAGGTTCCTTTCCGTGCAGCCTTATGAGATTTTCCGCCAAAGTTACTATCTTTACCGGCTCACCCATATCGAGCACAAAAATTTCTCCGCCGCGTGCAAGCGTGCCTGCCTGCAAAATCAATGAAACGGCTTCCGGAATTGTCATAAAATAGCGTATTATATCCGGGTGAGTTACCGTAAGCGGTCCGCCGGCGGCAAGCTGCTTTTCAAACAGAGGAATAACCGAACCGTTTGAACCGAGTACATTACCGAATCTTACCGCAACAAATTCCGTAAATTCACTGCGCTGCGCAAAATACTGTACAATCATTTCACAGCACCGTTTTGTCGCACCCATGACATTAGTCGGATTAACTGCCTTATCGGTTGAAACAAGCACAAATTTCTTTACCTTAAACTCATTGGCAAGGCTCGCAACATTATATGTTCCCGCAACATTATTTTTAATAGCTTCCTCGGGGCTGGTTTCCATAAGCGGAACATGCTTATGTGCCGCCGCATGATAAACAAGCTCGGGCTTAAACATATCAAACAAAACCCGCATCTTGTCATAGTCACGAACCGATGCAATGCGCACGTCCAAATCCAGATCCTTATGCAATGCCAAAAGCTCCTGCTGAATATCGTACGCATTATTTTCGTAAATGTCCACAATGACAAGTTTTTTGGGACCGTATTTTGCGATTTGACGGCACAGTTCCGAGCCTATCGAACCGCCGCCTCCGGTTACCATACACACTTTATCGCTGACCATCTGTTTAACTTCGCAGTCATCAAACCGGATTACATCGCGCCCCAGCAAGTCCTCTATATTAATATTCTGAGCCTGTTTCAGTAAATCCCCGTGCGTCATGGCTTCCCCGAGCAGGGGAACAACCTTTACCTCACATATCGTTTCGGAGCATATGTTCAGTATTTTCCTTTTCTGCTCCGATGTGCATGACGGAATTGCCAACAATATAGTATCAACTCTCAGGCTTTCCGCCAGCTTCGGAATATCTTTTATCTTTCCTCCGACTAAAACACCCCGGATCTTTCTGCCTATTTTTGCACTGTCATCATCAACAACCGCAACCGGCACATATTTATTGCTGTGATACATCTCGTCAATAACTTTATTTCCTGCTTCGCCCGCACCGATAATCAGAGTTCTTTTGCCGTTTTTAGCGTCGCTGTTGGAAATTTTTGAGTATATATACATATACGCTATTCTCAAAAACATTATCACACACAGGCTGAGAAGCGAGCTTACAAAAATGAATATGTCCGAAAATTTACTTTTCGATGCAAACGCATATATGTAATACATAATCATACCTGCCGACGCACCGCATATACACTGCAGGAATGACCCTGCCGACGCAAATCTCCAAATATTTTTATACACTCCGAACAGTCTGAGACCCACAATGATGCAGACGGTCAAAATTGCGGAATGCAGTACCACATCACGCGAATTAAGGACAATTTTTAGCCCGAAATCCGATTCCGCTATAAATGCGATAAGAAAATATACTGCCAGGCATGACAGGACGCAGGCTGCGGAATCTGCCATTGCAAGCAGAATTGTTTTTTTGTGCTTCAAGAAAAATTTCATTTGAAAATCCCCAATTCTTATTACTTATTTTCCATTATATATTTTTTTGCACTTTCTATTGCCTCTTCCGCTGTCATTTCCTTGGTTTCGGCAGAATTTCTCAATTTATACTCTACAATACCGTCGCCGCATTTTTTTCCTGCGACAATTTTAAGAGGTATACCTATGAGGTCTGCATCTTTGAATTTAACTCCCGCTCGTTCCTCCCTGTCATCAAGCAAAGCATCAATGCCAGCTGCTTTAAGCTGTGTATAAATATTTTCTGCTGTTTTCATTTGCAGTTCTTCCTTGGCATTTACAGGAATTACAATAACTTCAAACGGTGCGATTGAAGGTGCAAGTACAATTCCGTTTTCATCATTTCCCTGTTCAATTGCCGCCGAGATACATCTTGTTACGCCTATACCGTAACAGCCCATTATTACAACCGTCTGTTTGCCGCTTTCGTCCGTACTGGTCAGTCCGAGCGCTTTTGAATACTTTGTCCCCAGCTTGAATATATGTCCGACTTCTATTCCCTGTGCGGTTTTTATCGGCTTTCCGCATTTCGGGCATGCGTCACCGTTGGTTATTACGCGTATGTCAGCGATTACCGCAGGCTCAAAATCACGGTGAATGTTAACATTTTTATAGTGATAATCCGTTTCGTTCGCACCGACAACAAAGTTGCGCATCTTTTCGACCTCAAGATCGGCATAAACAGGAATATCAAGTCCGACAGGGCCTGCAAAACCAACCTGCGCATGCGTCAGCTCGCGTACGACAGACGGCGCTGCAAGCTCAAGATCATCAACGCAGCCGACAAGATTTTTCAGCTTGACTTCGTTAATTTCACGGTCGCCTCTGACCATAGCCGCTATGTATTTATCGTCCGCCTTGTAAATGATTGTCTTTGCAAAAACATACGGCTCGGTGCCCATAAATTCAACCAATTCTTCAATTGTATGCACATCGGGTGTTTTTACCTTTTCAAGAGTTAAATCTCCCTCAGGGAAATCCTTGTCTGTCGGTACACACGGTGCTTTTTCATAATTTGCCGCATATCCGCAATCATCGCAGTATGCAATGCTGTCTTCGCCGACGGGCGACTTTACCATAAATTCCTGACTTCCGCTTCCGCCCATGGCGCCCGAGTCGGCGTCAACAACGGTGAAATCCAAGCCCAATCTCTTGAAAATCCTGCAATATGCGTCATACATTTTCTTGTAGGATTCATCAAGACCGGCTTCGCTCAAGTCAAAGCTGTATGCGTCCTTCATTATAAATTCACGGCTGCGCATCAGTCCGAAACGGGGTCTGCCTTCGTCGCGGTATTTTGTCTGGATTTGATACAGTGTCATCGGAAATTCCTTATACGAGCGGACTTCATCAATGACAGTCTGCGTGAACGGTTCTTCATGTGTCGGGCCAAGGCAATAATCTCTGCCGTATCTGTCCTTCATTTTGAACATGGACGGCCCGAAAACCTCCCATCTTCCCGATGCCTGATATGCCTCCGCCGGGAGCAGTGCCGGCATTAAAAGCTCCTGTGCGCCGGCATTTTCCATTTCCTCACGGATAATCTTTTCAACCTTTTTCAGCGTCCTGAGCCCCAGCGGCAAATACGAATAAATTCCGGCAGCCGCTCTTCTTATATATGCGGCACGCAGCATCAGCTTGTGACTTGTAATTTCCGCCTCGGCAGGTACCTCACGGAGCGTAGGTACCAACAAATTTTTCATTCTCATAATATCATAAATCCCTTCCAATAATTATACAATTTCAGCGCCGCTTTGAATATCGTCAATTGTTGTCAGCGCGGTAAGCTTTCCGTCAAATTCCGCGGATAAAATCATTCCCTGTGACTCATATCCCATCATTTTTCTCGGCTTAAAATTAGCAACAAATACAACATTCTTTCCGACTAAATCCGCCGGGTCATAATATTTTGCAATACCGGACAAAATCTGACGCGTATCTTTGCCGACTTCAAGCACAAACCGCAGCAGCTTATCCGATTTTTTAACGCGTTCACATTCAATGATTTTGCCCACGCGCAAATCAAGCTTTTCAAAGTCCTCAAAATCGCAGTAATCCTTGAACGGCGCAAACTCGGATTTGTCCTCCGGTTCACTTTCCGGTTTGTTCTCCTGCTCATTTTCCGCCGCAATTTCCGCAAGCATCTTTTCAGCGTCAATACGTGCAAACATCGGTACGGCCTCCCCGGTTTTGGTTCCGCTCTTTAATGCACCGAATTTCTGTATGCTTTCATATGATATATCTTCGGCGCCGATTTGTCCTGCGATTTTATTTGCGGTTTCCGGCATGAATGACTGCAGCAGACCGGCAATTATTCTTATCGCCTCCGCAAGATTGTACAGTACCGTTTCAAGGCGCGGTTTGTTTTCCTCCGACTTTGCCAGCGCCCACGGCATGGTTTCGTCTATATATTTATTTGCGCGGTCAACAATTTTCCAGATTATATCAAGGCTGTCGGCAATATGCCAGGTTTTCATTTTTTTCACAACCGCCGCAACGGCATTTTCGCAGGTTTCTTTCAGCTCGTCATCAAAATCGCCCGAGTTTTCTCCGGAACCTATAACGCCGTCAAAATACTTATTTATCATAGCTACGGTACGGTTTACAAGATTTCCCAGAGTATTTGCAAGGTCGGAATTATATCTTGCGATAAAAGTTTCGTATGTTATGTTGCCGTCCTGTGCATACGGCATTTCATGCAGCGAATAATATCTCACTGCGTCCACTCCGAATCTGCGAACCAAATCCTCCGCGTATATAACGTTTCCTCGTGATTTTGACATTTTTTCCTCACCGAACAGCATCCATGGGTGACCGAATACCTGTTTCGGCAGCGGCTCGCCGAGAGCCATAAGCATAATAGGCCAGTAAATCGTATGGAAACGCAGAATATCTTTGCCGATTACGTGCAAATCCGCAGGCCAGTATTTTTCATACAGTTCACCTTTTTCATCAGGCGTGTATCCCAAAGCCGTGATGTAGTTTGAAAGTGCGTCAATCCATACATATACTATATGCTTGGGGTCAAATTCAACCGGTATGCCCCATGTAAAGCTCGTCCGCGATACGCACAAATCCTGAAGGCCCGGCTTCAAGAAATTGTTTATCATTTCCTTTTTGCGCGACTCCGGTCTGATGAAATCCGGATGTTCCTTAATGTATTGCATCAGTTTGTCCTGATAATTGCTCATTCTGAAGAAGTACGCCTCTTCTTTGGTCTTTTTAACCTCTCTGCCGCAATCCGGACATTTTCCGTCCTTCAGCTGAGTTTCAGTCCAGAAAGACTCACACGGGGTACAGTACCAGCCCTCATATTCCGACTTATAAATATCTCCCTGATCGTACAGCTTTTTGAAAATCTTTTTGACAGCCTCGACATGGTATTCGTCGGTTGTTCTGATAAAATGGTCATAGCTGATATTAAGCATGTCCGCAATATCTTTAATCTGCGCGGCAATTTTGTCAACGTATGCCTTCGGTGCAATTCCCTCGTTTTCCGCTATTTCCTGAATTTTCTGACCGTGTTCATCGGTTCCGGTAAGGAAAAACACATCATCGCCCAAGAATCTGCGAAAACGCGCAATTGCGTCTGTCAAAATAATTTCGTAGGTGTTACCGATATGCGGTTTGCGCGATGTATACGCAATGGCAGTGGTAACATAAAATTTTTCACCCATTTTTATTCTCCTTCGTTATCTATAAAATTCTTAATATTTTTAAACTCCTTCTTAATTTTAAGAGAGGTATTTTTCACAAGCTTAATCGGTTCTTCAAAGATGCCGACCTTATAAAGGCTGATAGCCGTCATGAGCATAAGCGGCCCCAAAATCATACCGCCTATCGAGAAAATCCGGTATCCTATATACATGGACATAAGCGTTAAAATCGGGTGCATGCCTATGTTTTTGCTCACCAGTTTGGGCTCGATAAACTGCCTCATCAGCAAAACTATAAGATAAATAATAATCAGCCTTATCCCGGTAGAAAAGCTCCCGGAAATAAATGACACAGCCGCCCACGGTATGAGTACCGTTCCGCTGCCGAAAAACGGAAGCGCGTCCACAACGGCAATTGCAAGTGCAATCACAAGTGCATATTTGACGCCCATGAGCGACAGCCCTATCATAAGTATTGCAAACGCAATGCACATTATCACAAGCTGTGCCTTTACGTAGCCGCCGACATAACGTTTTATTTCAAGCTTCAGTCCGGCAAGCTTTTCGGCAAATTTTTTACTGAACGGTTTTCTTACCGCTCTCGCTATAGTTTCATTGTCGGAAACCATAAAGTAAAGAGAAATCAGAAATACAATAATGCTTATAAATATACTCGGCAGTTTTTTTGCCATATTTCCGGCATAGCTTACTATTTCGGTGTTTTTGGCAAAATCCGCAATCCTGTCGGTAATCTGCGCATACATGTCATTCGCCGTAACCCGTGCGCCCTCGGGGAGATTGTCCCACAGTCCCGAAAAGCTGTTTGTTATATTATACCAGGTCATTCGTATGTTTGCGACAATTGCCGGCAAATCGTCATAAATCCCTTTCACTTCATCTACAATCTTCCAGACGATACCGGAAATTATAAATCCGATTACGCCGACCGTGAGGACTATCACCAAAACAGCCGATATTCCGCGCGGAAGGTGAAAGCGTTTCTGAAGTCCGTCTGCCATAGGATTGACAAGCAGGGAAATCAGATATGACATTATAAACGGTATAAACAGCCACAGAACATATCCGCACAGCCGCAGAATTTCATAAAAATTTATCACGGCAATCGCTGCGAGAAGTACGGCAGCCGCAATAAACAGCGTTCTTTTTATTGTACTCCGTTTTATCAAAAGCTCACCTTCTAACCGTCAATAAAGTGTTTCATTAATTCATGCCCGATTGGGGTGTATATTCCTGTTTTTGCCGCATTTTTCTCATTATAGTCAAGCTGCGAGCCGGTTTCATCATACGATTTGTAAATAACATACGGAACCGGGTCGCTTACGTGTGTTTTAAGACTTATCGGCGTGGGGTGGTCGGGCATTATCAGCATTTTATAATCAATTCCCAACTCCCCGAGCTTTTTCCTCAAAAAGCCCACAACCTTTTCATCAATCAGCTCAACGGACAGCTTTTTCTTTTCCGCGTCGCCCTGGTGTCCGCACTCATCGGGTGCCTCCATATGTATATATACAAGATCCGCGCCGTCTGAAGTAAGTGCGTCAAGCGCCGCCTGTGCCTTTCCGTCAAAATTGGTATCCCAGTTGCCCGTCGCGCCCTCTACGTCAATCGATTTCATGCCTGCACACACCGCTATTCCCTTTATCAGGTCAACGGCGGAAATTACGCTTGCATTAAGTCCGTATTTTTCTTTAAAATTTTCAAGCTGCGGCTTTGAACCCTCGCCCCAAAGCCAGATTGACGTCGCAGGATTTTTTCCTTCGGCAATCCTTTTTTTGTTAACCGGGTGATTTTTCAAAATTATTTCCGATTTTTTCATCATTTCCAGCAGCTTATCCGCATTTTCGCCTTCAGGAAGGTGACCGACGATTTTTTTGTCGGAAATATCATGCGGCGGAGTTAGATTAACATTAAGACTTCCGCCGTCCCATACGAGCAGATGACGGTAGCTTACGCCGCTGTAAAAATGAATTAAATCGGTGTGCAGCTCCTTTTCAACCGCGTCAATAAGCTCTGCCGCCTCTTCGGTGGATATTTCCCCTGCCGAATAGTCCAGCATTGTCTTGTTTTCATACGGCTCATCATCCGACAGCGTTACAAGGTTTGCACGGAAAGTAACATCACTGTCACGCAGCTTTACGCCTATGCTTGCCGCCTCCAGCGGAGAGCGTCCGGAATAGCATTTGCCCGTATCATAGCCCATTACGGACAGATTGGCAACATCGCTGCCCGGCTTCATTCCGTCCGGCACAGTTTTCACCAGTCCAAGCTCGCCGTGCGCCGACATGTAATCCATATTCGGTTTATATGCGGCGTCCAAAACGGTTTTTCCTCCGAACTCCCTGACAGCATAATCCGCCATTCCGTCACCGAGCACTACAATGTATTTCATAAGTCATACCCCATCTTTTTAAAAAGTACCGCGATAGCTCCGTTCCCGATATGCGTGCCCACTATCGGCCCGAATTCATATCTGCGCTTTATATTATCAATTCCGAATTCTTCTTTAAGCAGCTCTGTCATTTTATCGCCGTATTCGGTATTCGAGTCCACTACAAGAAATTCTTTTTTGTTATCGTCAAATTCAGGATTTTCCTTAATAAGCTCAATAAGCTTGTTAAATACCTTTTTCTTACCGCGCAGCTTGTCAATCGGCTCAATCAAACCGTTTTTCACGCTCAGCACCGGTTTTATGTCCAAAAGTCCGCCGACAATCGCCGCAGTTTTTGTGATACGTCCGCCCTTTTCGAGGAATTTAAGCGTATCGACCAAAATATACGATTCATACGCGTCAAAAACGGTTTTCGACTTTTCGATTGCTGCGTCAAGCTCCATTCCGTCGCGGAGCAGCCGGCGAAGATAAATCGCTGCTTCGCTGATGTATACCGAAAACGCCATGCTGTCAATGATGCGAATGTCCGCGTCGGGATTTTCCTCCATTATCATTTCCGCATTCATGCGCGCGTTGTTATACTGACCGCTCGCCTTTGAAGAAATGGTGTAGTATACAACGCTGTCATAATCCCGCGCCGCCTCTGCAAGCTTGTCATGCATGACGGCAGGCGGAGTCTGTGAAGTTGTAGGGAGTTTGTCAGAGCTTAAAAGCTTTTCATAAAACTCGCTGTTTGACAGTTCCTCGCCGGCAACATAGCTTTGTTCGCCGAACAGACACAGAAAATTTATAACATCTATATCGTATTCCTTTGCCGCATCAGCAGGAATATCCGCACTTGTATCAACAAAAATTTTAACTTTTTTCATCATAATCTCCATTCTGCCGCCGTATGCGGCATAAACCGTTGTCCGGAAAAATACCGGCAGCCTGCTCCGATATACGGCGGAAGAGGCATTTGCTCCGCAACACCGCAAGAGGTGCACCGCATATCTCGTATTACCATTCAAACTGTGTAAGACTTCCTGCCCTTTTCAGCTGTTCAAACCCCGTCTGGCGCAGCGCCTCGTACGCAACAATCGCAACGGAATTTGATAAATTCAGACTCCGCGCCTCGCTGATCATCGGAATACGTATGCACCGTTCACGGTTATCATGCAAAAGTGTTTCCGGAAGTCCCTTTGTTTCCTTGCCGAACAGAATATAGTCACCGTCCTTGTATTCAACCTCGGAATATGTATTAAGACCCTTCGTTGTCGAATAAAAATATCTGCCGCCGCTGTTGCTGCTGAAAAAATCGTCAAGATTTTCGTAATACATAACTCCAAGCAGATGCCAGTAATCCAATCCGGCGCGTTTCAGCTTTTTATCATCTATAGTAAATCCAATGGGCTTTACTATATGAAGTTTACATCCGGTTGCCGCACACGTACGTGCAATATTGCCCGTATTCTGCGGAATTTCCGGTTCAACCAACACTATATTAAACAATCTCATCACCGCTATCCGTAAATATACTATTTTATTATACAACAAATCAATAAAAAGTACAAGTAGATTTTGCGATTTTTTTATCAAAATTCAAAATTGACAATTGTTTTTTTGTGTGCTATAATTAATATTAATATAAATATCCGGTACATTTTTACCGTTTTTATGCAAAATGCACACATAAAAAACCTTATATCCGAATATTATAAAAGTAAAAATATTTTTTTGGAGTTACATTATGAAACTACATAAAAAAATATACAGCATAGCTCAGATAATATGCCGTGACAATATTTTTGTATATTCCGCGCAAGCGTCGTTTTATATTATAATTTCATCAATCCCGTTTCTCATGCTGATGCTGCTTTTGGCGCAGTACATTCTCCCCGTGAACGAGAGTGATGTGCTCGGAATGGTTATTCCGTTCATACCGGAGGTCATAAAGCCGTCCGTACGTGAGATAATTAATGAAATATTTTATAAAGCGTCCGGCTCAGTAATTTCCATCACAGCGATTTCATCAATATGGTCTGCCTCCCGCGGAATAGCCGCAATAGAGCGCGGAACGCGCAGCGTGTATCATTCCCCGACGCGTTCATTCTTTTTACTGGACATTTTCGCGAGCTTTTTTTATACCTTCGCGTTTATAATAGTAATGATTCTTTTCCTGGCGCTTTTTGTTTTCGGAAATTCGATAATATCCTTTCTGGAATTGAAATCGGGAGTTTTATGCTGGATTTTAAGCAAAGCCTCCTGGTCGAAATGGCTGCTGACATTTGCCGTTCTCACGGTCTTTTTCGCGCTCATATACATGGCGTTTTCGGGGAGAAAAATTCAGCTTAAGCGGCATTTTCCGGGGGCGGTTTTCACCACCGTCGGGTGGATTATTTTTTCGGTGCTGTTCTCTTTCTATATCGAAAATTTTGCAAATTATTCGTATCTGTACGGCAGTCTTGCAGCAATAGTTCTCATGATGCTTTGGGTGTATTCATGTATGATAATTTTCCTTATCGGCGGAGAAATAAATGTAACCGTACTTGTATGCAAGCTGAAAAAAAGAAATGCGGAAATGAAAAATCAGTCCGATATAATTTAGCCGGACTGATTTTTTTTATGCAAGCGGCAGCCGCAAATGCGCCGCATGTTTATATATCATATTGTACATAACCTCCGCAGAACGGAACACGGCTGCCGTCCGGCAGATACACCTTTGCGTTTATCCCCTCGGGAGCGGAAATTTCAAGCCGATGCACGGCATTGTCCCACGCGACGCTGATTTCTCCCTGAGAAACAGGCGTCTTTCCCGACATCTTTTGTGCAAAATCCGTTCTCGGAGCAATAGTTATTTCCGACCCTCCAGGAGCCGCGTACTGCACACCGAGAATTTTTGCAGGAAATTCATAAAGGGCAAGCGCACCCCATGCGTGACATTCACTTCGCGGATTTTTGGGAGTTTCGGGTATAGTGGTGCAATGCAAATCAATCAGATTTTTCCACATATCCCACTGCGGATATGTTTTTTCATACATGCCGGTCTTTTCCAACGCGCGGAACAGATAGAACTGCATCGCGAATGAGCACCGTATTACGTCGCTGTCCTCAAGAGCCGCCGACATCGCATTTTTTGCTTTTTCTCCGCCGCATACACCTGACAGCACCGCCCAAATCTGCGTATGTTGACTGTACTGTTCGAAATCCATACCCTCACGGTACATTTTCCGCTGCGGATTATAACAATATTTCTCAACTGCGTCCGCAATATTCTGCGCAATTTCCTCATATTCCTCCGCGGTACCGTTTCTTCCCATTTCACGGAAAAGTGCCGCAGTTTCTCTTGCCGTGTACACAAAAAACAAATTGTGCAGCGCCGAAGGTCCGTACTTTATTGCCTCCGGCTCACCGTTCAAATCCGCCCGGTCATCATTCCAGTCGGCAAAATCCCAGTAACCCATCGGTTCTATCATACCGTGACTGCCTGTATTTTCCGCAAATGCATTCAGAACCGTTTCCGCACGCGGAATCATTCTGCGCAGAATTTTCTTATCCCCAGTTTGCAGGTAATAATCTTTCAGCATCAATATCCAGTGCAGTGAAAATCCCGGTATAATCTGCGGATTGCTCGACGGATACCTGGACGCAAGCAGTCCGCAGTCTGTAACCGATGAGTAAAAATCTTCTATTGCACGTTTGGCAAGACGCGTATCTCCGATTGCCGCATAGGTATACAGCGCTTCAAGACGCGTATCCATAGCATACTGCAGCTGCTCATAATACGGACAGTCCTCATATGTGTCATGCATGCAGTTTTGCAACGTGTCGGCGCTTATTTTCCAGACTTTTTTGACCCACGGTATGTCGGATTTTATCTCGGCACGCACGTCAAGCGGATATGCGGTTTCAATATATTCAAGCGGACGGAAATACACTTCCTCCTCCGCGGTTTCCGCCTCAATCTCGATAAAACGGAATGTTCTTATTAAAAACGGCTCGTAAATTTCATCACCGCCCGACGGCAGATACTCGTCCGAGCATCCGTGCACATAGCCGCCCTTCACATCACGTATACCCTTATATCCGATGCCGTCATCGCCCTTTGTCCATAAATTTTCCGCATATGTAATTTTAATGCGCGAACCTTTTCCGCCAACTACGTTCAGACGGAAAAATGCGGTTGTAATTCTGTCTGCCTCAACAAGCATTTTCCCTTTGCTGTGCGGCGGAACCGTCAATGCTCTCATAAATTTATAGCATCTTTTTTTGCGGTACAAAAGCGGAATAGGTCTTTCCCTCAAAAACGGGAATTTATATTCGCCGTAAGTACTCGGCTCGGACATTCCGTATGAACACGCCGGCTCCAAGCTGTCAATGTCCTCCGGGACAACAGGCGGCTTTTTGCTGCCGTCCGCAATTTCCGAAACGTCAAGCTGCGCCCGAATCGGTTCAAACTTTCCCGAAACGGAATTATCAGCAAGAATATGCCACGAAAAGTCAATTTCATCACATTCCGCCGCAAGCAGCGGCCCGTGTATTCCCGGGAAAACATTATACTGCCTGTGATGCTCCGGGCTTTCCGGCTCTGCCGGATATGACATGACATTCACCGTTATCGTATTTTTACCGCATTTAAGATACGGTGCAATATCGACCGTATCATAAAACATTGTATGCTCGCGGCTACGGCACGGTCCCGACAGAACGGCTTCACCGTTAATCCACAGTTTGTAAACTGACATTGCCGCTATTTTCATAAGCAGCGTCCCGGGTATTTTTTCCATATCAAAGCGAGAATAAAAATATGCTCTGACAATTCTCGTCATCGGGCTTAGTTTGCCGATACTTTCCTTATTAAAACCGAAATATTCCATACCGTCCCTCCGTCTTCTCAGTCAATAATATCAATGCTTTTAACCTTGCCGCTTGAGTTTGCATATTTGGTTGTCATCGACATGGTTGAGCCGACCGACAGTTCTACATCATTGCCGACGAAATAGCTGTTATCAGACTCCTTGCCCTCGCCCTCAATTTCCACAAGAACGGTATACTTCTCCGGCACCTCCGCAAATACCATGCGTCCGTCGGACATAAATGACTGCGTTTTCATCGGCTGCGCCTTGACGCTTTTTATTTCTCCGATTTCACTTTTTCCCTTAAGGTCGATAACCTTTCCTTTTTTGCCGAGCGCGTCAACGGTGTACTGTCTTACGCCGTCGATTTCGACCACATATGAAAATTTAACCTTTTCCCGTGCATTTTTTGCCGCCGATGACATAAACCTTGCACTTATGCCGATTGCCGCTGCAATAAGCACTATTATGACGCATACGTCAATTATATTGAATTTTCCGAATACATTTCCTTTTTTATCCAAAAACATTTTGCCGCCTCCCTATTCGTCATCAACGTCTATTACATAGCCTTTCAGCGTATAGCCCTTGCCGCGGACAGGCATTTCCGAGCCGACGCGCACAGGCACATTGCCGTTTGCAATTTCCGTATCGGAAATATCGGCATTACATTCAAGGTTTATAATTACGTCACTTTTACCCTCAACTTTCTGTGAATCGTATTTCCCCGTGGTACGGTTAAAATCGCTTTCCACATGTTCCTTTTCCGACACCCCGGTAACCTTTGCGAACGCCCTTTCCGAAAAGCTTATCGAAACCTCGTCACCGATTCCGATTATGCTGCTGACGCCCTCGTCCGCTGCGCTGACCATAACCGAGAATTTTACGGTGCCTTTTTCGCCGCCTGACAATATTCCCGGCATAATCTTAATTACCGCAACCGCTCCCGCGGCAAGAATGAGCAATATTATAATTGCGTCAATAAAAGTAAATCTTGATTTTTTCATATCTTCCTCCGTTCCGCTACCGACCGGCGGCAGCCGTTTATCTGTCCTGTATAAGACTTTCATATACGCGCTCTGTGTTTTTTGTCATAATCTGCGCGGTAAATTTCTCACCGAACACCTTTTCGGCACCGGCAGACAGTTTGGCATAAAGCTCATCATTTCTGAGAATAAGCTCCAGACAGTCCGCAAGCGCCGCCGAATTTTGTTTCGGCACGATAAATCCGTTCACGGCATTTGAAATCACTCCCGGATTTCCGCCGAAATCCGAAACAACCGCCGGTATTCCGAGGCTCATTCCCTCAAGCAGGGCAAGGCTTGTAGCCTCGGTTCCGTAGGACGCGTTAACCTGAATATCGGTAATCGCCATAAGTTTGTCAACATCTTTTAAAAATCCCGTAAACAAAAGCTTATCGCCGAGTTCAAGCTCCTTTGCTTTCTGCTTTAAATGCTCCTCGTATGACCCGGTTCCGGCAATAATGAACTTTGCCTTATACCCTTTGTCAAGTATCATCTTTGCCGCCTCTATGAAGTAGTCATGTCCCTTTATGTCCTCCAGACGGGCAACAATGGAAATCACTTTTTCCCCGTCGGCAACGCCGAATCTCTTTTTAAGTTCGGTTTTATCCGGAATTTTTTCAAGCGGATAGACGCCGTTTAAAATCACATCGATTTTCCCTGCAGACACACCCGTCTGAGTAAGATTATCCTTTGCCGCCTCTGCAACTGCTATTATTCTGTCGGCGAAGAAGTTGTTTACCGCACCGTTTATAATTTTTCCTATCCCGTGCGAAATCGCCGCAGCCGGCGGAAAAACGGAGTGTCTTGTATACACAACGCGGCAGCCCGACAGCTTTGCCGCAATACGCGCCGACATGCTCGCATGCGTGTGTACTATATCGGGTTTTTCACGCCGGAACAGCTCCTTAAGCTCCTTTACGGCAGACCAATCAAGCGATTTATCCGCTATTCCGGAAACCTCTATGACGCGTACGCCCAATTCCTCGACAAGCGGTTTTAACAGGCTGTTTTCCGGCAAAACCGCAGTAATGTCAAAGCGGCTTCTGTCCATTTCTTTCAGCAAAATCAGCAGGCATTTTCCGGCGCCGCCTATGTTGGTATCGCTCGATACCTCAAAAACTTTAATCATGCGTTTCCTCCTTCACATACCGAAGTGATATTCCGAGTGCAGCTACCATAAAGAACATCGCCATCATTCTGTAGTTATAAAACGTATAGTCAAACATGCTCTGCAGCAAAAATCCGCATATGCCGCTGCCTATTGCAAGTGCAAACAGACCGTTCATGCTTTTTTTGCCGCTCATTCGATATATTTCCGACAGTCTTTTCAGTACAATCCACATAACGGCAAGGAAAATCAGCAGTGCGCCTATTCCGCCCTCAACGAGCATTTGCAGGAAGGTATTATGCGAGTGAGGCGCAATAATCGCATTATAGGAGTAGAGCGGATAAACGCTCCTGAATGCGCCTTCTCCCATACCTATACCGCCTATTATGAAGTCCCTAAGCATTTCCAGTGTCCCGAGCCATATGAAAACGCGGTATGAAGTTGATGAGTCCTCGGTATTTCCGATACTCTGCAAACGTTCAACCATAGTCTGCGGTATCACAAACGGCAGAATTATCAAAACCAGCGGCAAAAGTCCCCATAATTTTCCGTTATAAAACGTCACGAAAATCATCGCCGTCAGAATAAGTCCGAGCCAGCAGCCGCGCGACTGGGTGAAAACCATGCACAGCATTCCCATTAAAAATATCGCCGTATAAATCCATTTTTCAAGCTTTTTCGCAGGCGGCTTTAACATAAATACCGCGGTGATTGGGATTGCTATAAGCAAAAATTCTCCGAGCACGTTGGGGTTTTCCATTGTTGAGTATGCACGCATCGTTGCCTGCTCAAACATTTCCTCATCAATCCACGCGTTGGTTGTGTTCCAGCCGAGCATATACTGCAATATTCCGTAAAGGCTCACGAGCGCACCGGCAATAACGAACAGCTTTAATATTGCGTACAGCTGTTTTTTCGTTTTAACGGTGTTAATTATTACAAAGTAAAAACCGACGAATATCAGGTACATTCCCCACACCAATACGCTTTTTTTCGGCGCGAACGAAAATACCGATGAAATCAGCATAAATATAAGAAAGAATCCCAATCCGACTCCTACGCAATCAACCTTCCATTTAAAACCTGAGGTGACAAGCGATTTTATCAGCAGGGATACAAAAGTAAGAGCGCAAATCCCTGCAAGTATCATGGTAGGCACAAAAGGCGCCGCAAAAAGTGCGCCGAATATCCCGACAATCGGATAAGCAAGCACGGTGCACATTCCGGCAATGCCTACCGGCAACGCCGCGCCCAAAATCGGCAAAATCGTGCTGATATATCCCGATATTGCCCCGGAAATAACCGCAAAAATCAGTGCGCCGACGCCGCATATATCATCTTTATCGTAAAAATTCCATTTAATATTCTCAAATCCCAGCGCCGAAAGAATAAAATTCACAACCTTGCTTTCCGCAAGAAAATCGGTAATATTATAATTTGAAAGCGCCAAAACAATACCTACGGCAGCCACCGCAAGCAGCGGAAAAGAAAATTCCGTTGCGGCAATTTCATGCGCTGTAAGCCCTGCAAGCAGCATACAGCCTATAAAACGCGTATTAAGCGCAAGGGCATTGTTCATTAAACCTTTTAAAACGTTAATAATAAAACTGTCTTTAATCGCTTTGCCGAGAGCCGATCCGGCTTTTTTTCCGATAAATTCAAAAAGCATAAACGGCAGATATATAATTCTGTACAGAATACTGTTTTTTTCCATACCCGGTCTGTCATTTTTTTTCAGAAAATTCATTATGCAGCTTTCATTCCACCTGTCCGATACAAAGGAATAAATCCTCATAAACAGACGGTACGTACCGCTTTTGCGGAAATATTCTGCAAAACCGTTCCACACTCCGCACAGCCATGTTAAAATAAGACTATTCATTATTTTCGCCTCCCTTCAGGATATTTTTTATAAATTCAATCTTTAAGCCCAGGCAGCCTCCGGCATATACCGCAATTCCGCATATTCCGCAAACAGCCCCGATGATTATTCCGTTTATCAGATTAAGTTCCAGCTTGACGGTCAAAAGTTCATAAACACCGAACATTACAACACCCATAGCCGCACTGCATACGAGCATTTTCAGCATATCTGTCCTGTCCGTATCTCCGAGCAGTCCTTTGTAATGACGGCGTATGCATATATAATTGAGAAGCGCATTCACTGTAGAACCGCATGCCGATGCAAGCGCAAGCCCGGAAATTCCGAGCGGGCCGGACAGCGAATATGCCACTATTATGTTCGCAGCCATCGACAGCAATGCATTTATCATGGGCGTTTTTGAATTTTGCATCGAGAAAAATCCTTTTGATAAAATCTCGTTATATGCCATGCCTATCATGCCTATCGCATAGCAGGACAGCGCCGCACCGGTTCTTAAAGTATCCTCAACGGTAAATCCTCCGTGCTGATAAATCACCGCGATTATCGGCTTTGCCAGCACTATAAACGCCGCCATAACCGGCAATATTACAGCCGAAATAAGCTTCAGCGACAGCACAAGCATATTCTTTGCCTCATCGCCGCTCCCCGATACGTTCGCGCGCGACATTTTCGGGAACATCAGATTTGTTACCACAAACGAAAATACACCGGTTACAACGAGGTAAAGCCTGTTCGCATATTCAAGCGACGATACGCCTTTATATATCCCCGACGCCAGGCGCGTATTTACGATTGTGTAAAGCGGCTGCACCCATGTACTTATCAGCATCGGCAAGGCAAGAGCCATCGCGCGCCTTATATTTTCGTCGGCAAAATTAAGCCTCGGTCTGAATTTGTATCCGAATTTTACCAGCGACGGTATCTGAATAATAACCTGCAGGCTCCATGCAATAAGCATTGTTACCGATAATCCGTAAACTCCGAATTTTTTACCGAAAATGATAAAATAGAGTATTACCGCAAGATTTGATACCAGGCTCATTATCGCCGGGATATTAAACTGTCCGAAAGACTGCAAAATCCCGACAAAGGAAAATGCAAGTCCGGTAAATATTATCATCGGGAACATGATTGCCGACAGCTGCATTGCAAGTGCATGTGTTTCCGCGTCAAAATCCGGTGCCATAAAGCTTATCAGGTTATCGGAAAACACTATGCCGAAAATTGAAATCAGCCCCGATACAAGCAGTACCATACCTATAAATCTGTTGGCAAATACAAGCGCTTCTTTTTTATCCTTCTTTTCAAGTACGCTGTTGAAAACAGGGATAAAAGCTGCGGAAATCACTCCGCCTATCACGATATCGAATAGGGTTGTTGGCAGCTTGGTTGCCGTCATGTATGCATCGGCGGCAGTACCCGTGCCGAAAAATGCGGCGATCAGAGAGTCGCGCAAAAGTCCGCAAACCTTTGCCAAAAACGTTGCGGCAGCCATAAATCCGGCTGTTTTAAGCATTTTTTTTGATTCGTCCATTAACGCTTTCCTCCGCTTATCAGCTTTTGCAAAAGCTCGGTGTTTTCTCTTGCCTTTACGCGCATTGAAGTAATATTGCGTTTCATTTCATTCCTCACCGCGTCATAGTTTCTGCAAACACCGTCAAGGAGCGAGCACAGATTTTCCATGTTCATGCTCTCGACAGACACAAATTTATCCTCGCCCATATATTCCATAAAACCGTTTACCTTAGGGTCATAAACAATTCCTATTGTCGGAACCGTGCAGCTTGCCGAGTAGATAAGCGTATGTAAACGCATACCCACGCAAATACTCATTTCACTCATAATCGACAGCAGTGACTCCACGGAATAGTTTGCTCCGATTACTACCGAACGGTTTTTCATATTATTTTTTATCTCGTTTGCAATATCAAAATCAAATTTTTGCTGCATGGGCATAAAAACAGTAAACAGTCCGTATTTTTCAAAGGCATAGTCACAAAATTCCGCCATTATCCCGGTAAAGTCGGCAGGATTGTTCTTCCACTTTCTCACCGACACGCACATAAGCGGCTGTCCGTGCGGAATTCCGTAGCTTTCAAGGATTTCCTCACCCTTGCCGTCCGCTTTCAGCAAAAATGCCGGGTCTGCCGTAAGCTTTATTTCCGGCCCCGCAACGCCGACCTGCTCAATCGCGTCAAGAGATTTTTTATCTCTCAGCGTTATCAGGTCGACTTCATTAAGCGTGCGTTTTGTCATTTCAATATTTTTGAATGAATTGAGCGGGCCTATTCCGTTTGCATAGAGCATAACCTTTTTCTTAAAAAACTTGGCAATTTTTATGACCGCCAGATAGTACATCAGCGATTTTGTGCTCGTTTCGTCCTGGATAAGTGTTCCGCCGCCGGAGACAAGAACATCGCATCGCGATATTTTCGCAAGCAGTGAAAAAATATTGTAGCGGTTGACGGCGTCCACACCGTAACCGCGGCGCGTTTCTGCCGGAGATTTGGACAGTACCGTTATTTCCGCCTTTTCGTCATTTGACTTTATGCCGCTTATAATAGAAAGCAGCAGCGCGTCATCACCGCTGTTATTGAAGCCGTAATAGCCCGAAATAACATACTTCATATCCTGCCCCCCAATACCTGTTTATAAACTTTTTCGGCATCGTCAGCCATGCGCTTTACGGAATAATACTTCATAACGGTTTCACGCGCATATTTTCCCAGACGGTTCTGTTCGTCCTCCCACAGTCCGAAAAAGTTGCCGATGTCCTGCGTCAGCTTATCCGCGCTGCTCATTTCACAGCCGCGGCAGCAAAAATTCGTCGCAAGACCCGTTTGAAGCTTGTCCTCGTCAAAAAGCCCGATATATCCCTCGTTTCCTGCAATAACAGTCGGTTTTTCCGCAGCCATTGCCTCAAGCGCCGCGCGCGACACTCCGACGAACAGTTTTGCCGGAGCTATGAGCTTTTCAATATCCGTCCGCGCACCGGTGAGCTTTATTGCCTCTCTGCCAATTTCCTTATTTACACTGTCCGCTTCCTTTTTAACATTTTCAAAATCGTTTCCGCCGCCGACAATTATGCATACAAGATTTTCAATTATCGGGTTTAACCGGCGCACCGCTTCAATAAGCTGGTGTGCAGCGAGACTTCTGTCCTCGTCCATGCGGCTGACATACGCAATAACGTTATCCTCATTTGCAATTCCGAATTCCTTGCAGCATGCCGACTTATCGGTATCCGCGGAGAACTTGTCCGCGTCAATTCCGTTTACGGTAACGGTAATGTCACTTTCGGGAATTTTATAATTATCCATCAGATATTTTTTTATATCCTCGCTTACCGCAAGAGTTTTCTGTCCCCAGTCGGTTATATATTTAAGACCGTATTTTGTTGTGAATATCCAGTGTGCCGTGGTTACAAACGGGAATTTCATTTTTTTATGAAGCTTTCCGAGTATAAATGACGGTATACGGGCATGAGAATGAACAAGGTCAATTTTCTCTTCGGTAATTATTTTCTTCAGCAACGAAAATGCCTTTAAAACATTCTGCGGCTTTTTATTCTGCAGCGGCACCTCATAATGTTTTATTCCGCAGCGGTTAAGCTCTGCCACGTATGCGCCGCCGTTTGATGTGATTATTATGTTGTGTCCCCTTCTTTTAAGCTCCTTTGCAAGCTCGACGACATGCGTTTCCGCACCTCCGATATCAAGCTGCATCAATGACATCATTATATTCATTATTTTTCTCCGTTCCGCCGTGATATACACAGCACTGATTTCAGCGTATTTCCGCAAATATATTATACTTCACCGCACATAAATGCAATGAATTTATTTACACCTTGCTATCTATGATAAGCGTAACCGGCCCGTCATTCAAAAGCGATACTTTCATATCCGCGCCGAATTTTCCGGTTTGCACAATATCCGTTTTTTCTCTGCAATAATCCACAAATTTAAGGTACATTTTTTCCGCATATTCCGGATTTCCGGCAGCGGTAAAATTCGGGCGTCTGCCCCTTTTGCAGTCGCCGTAAAGCGTAAACTGACTTACAATCAAAAGTCCGCCGCCGACATCACTGAGCGACAAATTCATTTTATCGTTATCGTCCGAAAAAATGCGCAGCCCGATTATTTTGTCGGCAAGCCATTTTAAATCGGCGTCGGTATCTTCATCGCACACGCCCAGCAGCACCAAAAGACCTTCCCCTATTTCGCCGCTGATTTTGCCGTCAATTTCAACCTTGGCATTTTTTACTCTCTGAACAACACTTCTCATTGGAGTTCCTCCCATACAGCATACGCTTCTTCAAGCGCGGCATTTGTTTTTTCCGCATCTTCGGCAAGCTCCGCTGCCCTTTCATAGTCGCTGCCCGACGCAAGCAGTTCACCGTTTATTTTTTCAAGCGCCGTCTCAAGCTCAGCTATTTTTTCTTCTGCCCGTTTAATCTTCGTTTCGTGCTTGCGTTTTTCCGACGCAATGCGTTTCTGTTCCGCATAATCGATGTTTTTGGGTTTTTCGTCCTTTGCCTGAACCTTTTGCGTTTTGTGTTTTTCCAGAAAATAGTCATATCCTCCGCCGTAGCTTACGGTGTGCCTGTTTTCAAAATTAACAATCCGTGTTGCAAGCTTATTTATGAAAAAACGGTCATGCGATACTGCCAAAATTGTACCGTCATAATCCGCAAGCGCGGCTTCAAGCGCCTCGCGCGAACGTATGTCCAAGTGATTGGTCGGCTCGTCCAGGATTAAAAAATTGACCGGTTTCAAAATGAGTTTTACAAGCTGCACACGTGCCCGCTCGCCGCCCGACAGCTTTCCTATTTCCGTATAAACCTCATCTCCGCGGAACAGAAATGCCGCAAGCGCATTTCTGATTTCCGTTTCGCTTTTTTTCGGATATTCGTCCCATACCTCGTCAATTACCGTTTTTTTTGTATCAAGACTTTCCTGAATTTGGTCATAATATCCGATTACGGTATTTGCGCCTATTTTGATTTCTCCGCCGTCCGGCTGCTCCATGCCGCAGATGAGCTTCAGCAGCGTTGTTTTTCCGCAGCCGTTTGCGCCGAGAAGAAATACACGTTCGCCTTTGTCAATGTTCAGCTCCGCATCGTGCAAAATTTGTTCGTCATAAGCTTTGTTAACGCCGCTGCACCGCAGAACATCGTTTCCGCCTCCCGGCAGCGCCCTGAAAGAAAATTCTATTCCGCGGCTTTCCGCCTCCGGCACAACAAGGTTTTCGGTAAGCTTATCTATAACCTTTTGCTTGCTTTCCGCCGTTTTAATGTTCTTTTCACGGTTCCATCTGCGCTGCTGCTCTATAATTCCCTCAAGGCGCTCAATTTCCCTTTGGGTGTTCTGATAATTGCGCAATTGCGTAAGCTTGTCAAGTTCACGCTGCTTCATAAAGGTGCTGTAGCTGCCGTTTCCGGTAAACAGCTTTCCGTTTTCGAGCGAAAACGTTTTATTCGTCACCTTGTCCAGAAAATATCTGTCATGTGAAATCACAATGAACGCACCTTTGTAACTTTTCAAAAATTCCTCGAGCCACTCTACCGAGCTGATGTCAAGATGGTTTGTCGGCTCGTCCAAAATGAGCAGATTGCAGTCGGACAGCAGAATTTTTGCAAGAGAAACTCTCGTGCGCTGCCCTCCGGACAAATCATCGGTCTTTTTTGTCAGCTCGTCCTCCGAAAATCCCAGTCCCAAAAGGCATGATTTAATCTTGCTTTTATAATAGTATCCGTCACGTTCGGCAAATCTTTCGCTGAGCTTCTGCTGTTTTTCAATAAGCTCCTCCGTTGCGCTGCTGTTCTCCAATTCCCAGCGTATCATATCAAGCTCTTTTTCAATTTCACGCAAATCCTCAAAAACCGTTTCCGTTTCTCCGAAAACCGTTTTATCGGAATTTGTACATGCGTACTGCTCGAGATAGCCGATTTTTAAATTTTTATTTTTAAAAATTTCTCCGCCGTCATATGACATTTCGCCCATCAGAATTTTAACAAGCGTGGATTTTCCTGCGCCGTTAATTCCGATAAAGCCAATTTTATCCTTATCGTCAACCGAAAAAGCCGCGTCGGAGAAAAGTACATATTCTCCGAAGGATTTTTTCAGATTATTTGCATTAATTAACATTATGTTCTCCGTAGTTTACATTTTTTCAAGATAATTGTGCAGAATACTGTAGCCGTAATACAAGTCCGGGCACCATTTTCCGCCCAATTCCTCAAGTGTTTTTACGGTTCCCGCCCATTTGAGCGATTTGACCGAATAGTAACGTCCGTGAGGCTCTCCCACCGGCGCAAGACCGATGTATGCGGACATGTGGTTAAAGTGCGCGCGCACGCCGTCATCGGGGGTTGCAAAGGTTTCGTGATCCTCCGTTGTATCACCCGTTGCTCCCTTTATTTTTATTCCAGCCCAGTTGTTCTGCTCGGGAAGTACCGCGCCGCCGTATTTTCCGTATCCTGTTTCCTTCGCCGCCTGCGCGTACAGAATTTCGGGACGTATTCCGGTGATTTCACCGTATTTCCAATATAATTCCGCAGCGTCAATAAAAATCTGCGCCGCGCCGTTTTTCTTTGCCCACGCAACCGCACGCTCCATGCTTATCTGCGATGCACCGACAAGATTTGTAGACGATGCTCTGACGCCGAGGTCAAGCGTCAGCTTGCCCTCCTTTGATGCAAGCACGCGGTACAAAAGTGAGCACGCCTCGGCTCTCGTTACCAAATCCTTAGGACGCAGCATTCCGTCCGAACCCTTAAAATAACCGCGTTCCACAGCAATGCACATAAGCCGCTTGTAATCTTTATCTACCTTTGCCGCATCATCAAAATTTTCGTCCAATATTCCAGGGTTGCGTATATTTCCCTCGGTGAGTCCCGACGAGAGTACCAAAGATGACGCAAATTCTTCTCTTGTAACCGCCTCGGTGGGCTTAAAAACCTCACCCTTTTTCTTCATGTAACGCGCAAACGCCTGTATATAATCATATGACCATCTGTCCGTCCTTATATCCCAAAAGACCGACGTTTCCGCCGCATTGAGCGAAAACGCGTCTGTCATGATTTTTGCAGTCTGCTCGCGCGTTATATTTTCGCCCGGCGCCAAGTCCCCGTTTTCATACCCTGTGAGGATATTTCGTTCCACACAATATTCTACCGCAGTTTTCGCCCATTCATACGCTGCATATCCGGAATTTGCCGGAATCATCGCAAATAATACGGCAGCGGCTATTACTCTGATTTTTTTCATACAATCCTCCGATCCTCACAGAAAATATGCCGTTTTACTCCGGCACATTACTTTTTATTATCGCCTTTTTGGGGCATTTCTGAACACAAATACCGCACGATTTACATTTTGAATAGTCAATCGATGCGAGATTATTTTCAACCGTGATTGCCTCAAACGGGCAGTTTTTTGCACAAATACCGCACGCAATACAGCCTGATTTACAGTAACCGTTAACCTCTTTACCGGGCTTTTTGTTGCTGCAAAGAACCGATACCCTGCTGCTTTTCGGCACAATCCGAATTATTTGCTTCGGACAGACTTTCACGCACTGACCGCATGCCGTGCACTTTTCCTCATCGACAACCGCAACGCCGTTTTCAACCTTAATTGCGTCAAATTTACAGACCTTCGTACAGCTCCCGAACCCAAGGCAGCCGGACGGACAGGATTTTTGTCCGCCTGCGAGCCGATTTGCGGCATAACAGTCCTCAACGCCGTAATAATCATATTTTTCCGACGCTTTTTCGCAGTCGCCTCCGCACATAACGCGCGCAATTTTGGGGGCCTCATTCGCAACAGCCTTGCCCATAATTCCGCCGACCTGGCGCGCAACCGGGCTTTTTCCCACAACGCATGCGTCAACCGGCGCGCCCTTTTCCACAACGGCATGTGCAAACGCACTGCAGCCTGCATATCCGCAGCCGCCGCAGTTTGCGCCCGGAAGCACCTCCTCGATTTTTTCAACCCTTTCATCAACCTCAACCTTGAATATTACCGACGCAAACGCAAGCAGCAATCCGAAAGCAAGACCGATTATTCCTACAGTTAAAACCGCTAAAATTATACTGTTCATATTAATCCTCCATTCCGCCGCACGGCGGCACAAAATTCAACGGAAAACGGTGCCGCCGGACTGCCTTTCCGCAAAACGCAACATGTGTATGCTCCTGTTTTCGAAAAGCGGTAAAATGTGCGGCACATTTTCACGTTATCCTACCTCCGTCATATGCTGAAACCCGAAAAGCCCATAAATGCAATCGCCATAAGTCCGGCAGTAATCAGCGCAATCGGAAAACCGTTAAAGCATTTGGGCACTTCCTTTTCGCGGATATTTTCGCGGATACCGGCAAACAGCACAATCGAGAGCGTAAATCCGAGCGCCGCAAATGTTCCGTACAGCACGGAATGAATAAAATCGTAGTTATTTTCCATGTTCAAAAGCGTCACGCCGAGCACAGCGCAGTTGGTAGTAATCAGCGGAAGATATATTCCCAGCGCATTGTAAAGCGACGGCATGGATTTTTTCACGAACATTTCCACAAACTGCACAAGCCCGGCAATTACCAGAATAAATACAATCGTCTGCAAATATTCCAAATCAAACCGCGCAAGTACAAATTCGTTGATAAGCCATGTCATGGCGGACGCGAGCGCCATTACGAACGTAACCGCCATACCCATACCCATTGCGGTATCAAGCTTTTTTGACACCCCGAGGAACGGGCAGCAGCCCAAAAATTTAACCATTACAAAGTTTTCGGTAAACAGAGCCGCAATCAAAAGTGAAATTACTGAAGGCTGCATTATTCGTTACCCCCTTCTTTTTTTCTTGAAACAAGGAAGTTTATCAGTGCGATAAGTATTCCCAAAACGATAAATCCGCCCGGCGGCATACCTATTATTGCTGCCGGCTTAATCATATCGCCGTAAATTTTGATGCCCCAAAGCGTTCCCTGTCCGAAAAACTCACGAACAGCGGAAATAAGGCAAAGCGCGCATGTAAATCCAAGTCCCATACCCAAACCGTCCATAGCCGATTTTCCGACGGGATTTTTTGAGGCAAAAGCTTCTGCCCTTGCCAGGATAATGCAGTTTACGACTATAAGCGGAATAAAGAGTCCGAGCGACGCATAAAGCGACTGAACATATGACTGCAAAAACATCTGCAAAACCGTTACAAACGCCGCGATAATTACGATATATGCCGCAATTCTTACCTTATCCGGAATAATTTTGCGCAAAAGTGATATTAAAATATTGGACATCACCAAAACCGCCGTTGCGGAAAGTCCCATTCCCAGACCGTTTTTCAGCGACGTTGTGACGGCGAGTGTGGGGCACATTCCCAAAAGCTGAACAAACGTCGGGTTTTCATAAATCAGACCGTTAAAAAATACCGAATTTTTCTTTTCCATTTCACTCGCCTCCTCTCATTGATTTTACCGTTGCAATTGCCTCATTAACGCCTTTTGTTACCGCCTTTGACGTAATCGTCGCGGAAGAAATCGCGTCAATCTGATTATCCTTTGCCCCGTTTTTTACAACCTGAATATCACCGGTTTTGCCGATAAACTGTTCTTTAAAGCTGTCTTTGGTGCAGTTTGCGCCAAGACCTGCCGTTTCGCTCTGAGAAATAATCTCCACCCCGGTAACCTTATATTCCGAGTCAATGCCGATTGCCATTGAAATCTCTCCGCCGTATCCTCGCGGACTTGCCATAACCACAACCCCTGCGTCACCGGCACTGTAAATTTCACTCACGATTGAGTTTTCCTCGGGGGTAAATTCCACCTTTTCAAAGCTGTTTCCCTCCGGAAGAACCACCTTCATAGCAGCCTCCTGCGCCTTTTTGTTATTTTCCTCAATAACCGGCGCGGTGAACGAATTAACAAATGCAAGTATAAAAGCCGAAACCGCCGTTATCGCGAACAATATCAGTCCGACTCTTAGAATTTCAAGTCTGTCTTTCTTTTCAATCATCTATAACCACTCCTTACATAACACTTACTTTCCAAAGCCGTACGGTTTAATTTTTCTTCACATAACCGAACGGTTTCGGTGCAGTGTACCGTTCTATCAGCGGCGATGCAACATTCATCAGAATTATCGAAAATGACACACCCTCCGGGTATCCGCCGAAACGGCGTATTGCAAAGGTCAGAAATCCGCAGCCTATTCCGAAGATAATCCGTCCTTTTGTTGTTGCCGGAGTAGTTACGTAGTCCGTAGCCATAAAGAACGCGCCCAAAAGCAGTCCGCCCGTCAAAATACTGATTGCCGTGAAATATCCCTGCGACAAATCCGTTGTATTATTGCCGAACAGATATGTAAATACCGCAAATGACGCTATGTAGCATAGCGGTATTTTAAAATCAACAACACGCTTTATCAGAAGATATGCAAATCCGATTACAAGCATCAAGCCCGAAACCTCGCCGATACAGCCGGGTTTTCCGCCCAGGAATGCCGTCAGCAAAGACGGAAGCTCGCCCTCCGATGTTCCTTTCAGAACCGCAAGCGGAGTTGCGGAGGATATTGCGTCCGCGCCGTATCCCATAAACGGCTCGGCGAAGCTTGTCATGCTTCCTGCCCACGCCACAAGCATAAAACAGCGTGCTGCAAGCGCCGGGTTCATGAAGTTCTTTCCCAGCCCTCCGTAAAGCTGCTTGACAATTATTATAGCAAATGCAGCGCCTATAACCGTAATCCACAAAGGTATTGTAACCGGCAGATTGAGTGCAAGTAAAAGTCCGGTGACAACGCAGGACAAATCGCCTGTTGTAATCGGCTTTTTTGTAATTTTTTCATAAGCATATTCCGACAAAAGGCATGCGGCAACCGAAGTCAGCATAACCGCAAGCGCACGTATTCCGAAATAATAAATTCCGGCAACCGACGCAGGTATCAGCGCAATAATGACGTCGAGCATTATTGACTGTGTATCCTCCCGGAGCTTAATATGAGGTGATGATGAAACTATCAGTTTTTGTTCCATTATTTCTTTCTCCTCCTCTTTTCAACAATCTTCTGTTTTGCCATACGGATATTCTGAACCGGGCTTTGTTTTCCCGGACAGAGGTACGAACACAGTCCGCACTCTATGCAGTCCGTAATGTGAAATTTTTCGCACATTTCCAAATCATTCTCCGAGGCATATCTTGCCAGCTTGAACGGCATCAGGTGCATCGGGCAATGCGTTACGCATTTTCCGCAGTGTATGCACGGCGAGTTTCCGTCATAAACATCAGCCGCTTCGGAAAGCGCCAAAATTGCGGACGTAGTCTTTATCGTCGGCACCTTGTCGGTGTACTGGGCAATACCCATCATCGGGCCGCCGTTTATCAGCTTTTTGGGCTGCATTTTATATCCGCCGGCGGCGTTTATAACAAATTCAAACGGCGTTCCCAAACGCACTTTAAGGTTACACGGCTCCTTTATGCAGTCACCGGCAACGGTAATTATTCTCGAAACTACAGGCATGCCCAATTCAAAGGCATTCGCTATTTCATATGCGGTATCTACATTAATAACAATGGCTCCGGCATCAACGGGAAGTCCGCCCGAGGGCACGCTTTTTCCCGTAACCGCTTTGATAAGATGCTTTTCCGACCCCTGCGGATATTTCGTTTTAAGCGGAACAACCTCAATGCGCTTATCTTTCAGCGAATTAAGCTTTTCCACCGCGTCCGGCTTGTTTGCCTCTATGCCGATATATCCTTTTTCAAGTCCGAAAAGCTTAAGACAGACTCTGAGACCTGCCGCCACTTTTTCCGGTTCCTCCAAAAGTCTGCGGTGGTCAGATGTCAGATAAGGCTCACACTCCGCCGCATTTACTATTACATGCGTCACTTTTTTATCCTTCGGCGGTGACAGCTTTGCATGAGTCGGGAAACCTGCGCCGCCCATGCCGACAATTCCGGCACGGCGGATAACCGCGACAATTTCCTCCGCAGTCATCGAATCAAGCCGCTTGGGTTCCGCCGGCTTTTCCTGTTCGTATTTAAAATCATTTTGCACAAAAATCGCTGTTGTTTCCGTTCCCGACGGGTGATAATACGGCTTAATATCTGTTACCGTACCCGAAACAGAGGAATGAAGCGGCACCGACAGATAAGCGTCCGAATCGGCAAGCACCGTTCCGACCTTGACATAATCACCGACCGATACTTTAGCGTCGAGCATAGCTCCTATATGCTGGTGCAGAGGGAAAATATGCACCGGTGCGCCGTCAATCTCCCTTGACGGTATTTTATTTGTATCTTCCTTGTGGTCCGGCACATGCAGACCGCCTTTAAATGTTTTAAGCAAAATGCCACCTCCCGAAATTTGCTTATATTTATCTAATTATATCACATTTTAATTCTAATTTCAACATTTTTTCGTTATATTCCGAAAAAGCCTCCGAAGCCCCTCCTCTATGTCTGAAAACGCCAAACAAATGTCTTGATTTGACATTGCGGCAGTGACAGTGCGCGTGATAAAATATTATATAATGTAAGATAAAATTTTGCATCCGTAAACCGCGCCGCATAATCGATGCGGCAATACATATTTTTCCGCAGTGCCGCCGAACGGTGCTCAAAACAGGAGGATATACATATGAATTTAATAAAAGCTATAGAAAGCAGAATGTCGGAAAATGATAAAAAGCAGCTGGGGAATATATTTGCTCCGCATGAGGTGGCCGTGCCGATAGAGGATGCAAGTCAATGGCTCACGGTAACCCGCAGCGGAGAAATCCGTTCTTACGGATTTGTCAATAGACATACCCCGAATGACCCAGGCGAGCGCGCCTATATCGCGTCATGTGACGGCGGTCTTTCCTGGAAGCTGCATACCGACATAGGCGGCAAAGCTATCGGGCCGTGCCGATATATTCCGGAACTCGATACCTATATCTGCCTTGCAACCGCAAGCTGCCGCCCCGAAATAGACGCACTTAAGGGTAAATCCGGAACATATGCCATGTTTTCAAAAAAGGGACCCGATGATGAAAACTTTGAAATACATAAAATTTCGGAGGACAGTTTTCATCTGTTTTTCCGCAATTACGTTTATATCCCCGAAACAGACCGGCTTATAGCAGTTACGGAAAAAACCACCGATGACGGAATTTACCATTCTGTTGTATTAGTATCGGATGACCGCGGAAAGACATGGGATATTAAATATCTTCAATCACTGCCGCGGTTTGAGATGACTCCGCCCGACAGGGCAATGCGCTGGCAAAATCACAGCTGCGAACCGACTATTACCCGTCTTGCCGACGGCACCTTGAAGATAATATGCCGGACAAGCTATAATTATCATTATCAGTACACTTCGTCCGACAACGGAACAAACTGGTCGGGATATGAGCGGTCGCCGTTTCATTCGACCCTCACAATGCCGTGCTTCAAACGTTTATCAAGCGGCAGACTGCTGTTTTTCTGGTGCAATACGCAGCCTCTTCCGGAGCCGCCGGTTGAGGAGCTGACTCCAAAACAGGGCGATGATATAATATCGGGCCGCTGGGAATCGGTATTTACCAACCGCGACGCAAACCACTGTGCATATTCCGATGACGAAGGACGCACCTGGCACGGCTGCCGTGAAATTGCGCTGAACCATTACCGCAACTATTCCGATTTCAGAACCTTATGCGAAGATGACGATTCACGCGATAAAAGCGTACATCAGTTTGATGCAATCGAATTGCCGCAGGGTAAGCTTCTGCTGTCCTTCGGTCAGCACATCAGCCGCCGCCTTGTTATCATGGATCCGAAATGGCTGGAGGAAAAATCACGCCACGAAGATTTCAGACACGGACTCGGAAAAGTCTCAACGCAAGTTTACGTAAAGAGCGTTTCGGGCGGACACAGGGGATTTCCCGGACACTGCGCATGGAACAGAACCAACGGCGCGATGCTTCTTCCCGACCCAGCAAACAACGGCGAGGAGGCACTGTATATAACACGGATAAATGATGACAGGCTTTATTCGCAAATGCAGGGTGTAGTATGGAATTTCCCGGCAAGCTTTGCCGGAACCGTAAAAATGCGCATTATGCCGGATAAAGACGGGCTTTCGGTATCTTTGACCGACAGATGGTTTAACCCCATTGATACGGAAGTCCGCAAACAGGCGCAAATCAGTTTTGCCGCAGCCGGCAGCGGTTTTGCCGAGGGAGAATGGATTGATGTCGAGATAAAATGGACAAACGGAAAATATACTGCGTATGCCGGCGGAAAAATCATTTCGGACGGAGCGTGGAGCTGCAATTCGGAATTGGGTCTTTCGTACCTTGTTGTCCAGAGCATGAAAAATGACTTTAACGGTGGCTCATACATAAAGTATTTTGATATGAAAGCCGATTAAACGGGTATAATTTTCGGATATTTCGGATATATCCGCATACATGATAAAATATTGCTGAAAATGGAGGATAAAAATGGAGAGCTTTGTAACAATGATTACGCCGTATGATGCAGGCGGCAAAATTGATTTTTCCGCAGCGGAAAAATACGTCGATTGGTATTATAATTCGGGGCTGACAGGTATATTTTCGGTATGCCAGTCAAGCGAGATATTCTACCTTTCGCAAGAGGAACGCACCGAACTGAACCGCGTGGTATACCGCCGCGCAAAAGAGCTTGAACGCAGCGGAAACCGCAGATTTACAGTGGTTTCATCGGGGCATGTTTCGGACAGTCCCGAAAAGCAGGCAGAGGAGCTAAACGCTGTTTACGCTTCGGGTACAGACGCGCTTATACTTATAACAAACCGCCTTGACCCTAACAACGAGGGCGATGATGTGTTTATACGCAATGCCGAAGCGCTGATTGAAAAGCTGCCTGCCGACGCACGGCTCGGACTTTATGAATGTCCTACACCTTACAAGCGTCTTGTTACGCCGAAAATTCTTGAATGGTGCGTTAATACCGGACGGTTTTATTATATGAAAGACACCTGCTGCGACAGTGCTGTCATAGCTGAGCGCTGCCGTATTCTGGACGGAAGTCATTTCAGTCTTTTAAATGCAAACTGTCAGACATTGCTTGAGTCCATGCGCAGCGGCGCAGACGGTTACTGCGGAATTATGGCAAATTTCCACCCGCGCTTATACAGCTGGCTGTGCGAAAATTATAAGAAAAACCCGCAAAAAGCGGAGTTTATTCAGTCATTTATAGGCACCTTCGGTTTTACCGAAGTCGGGCTTCCCTATCCGCTTACCGCAAAATACAGCATGAATTTGTGCGGATTGAAAACAAACGTCACCGCGAGAAACAGAAAAGCCGACGAATTTACCGACTATGTAAAAGACTGCGTTATTCAGATGAAAAAAGCGTCGGACTGTCTTGAATTATTACTGTAAAAATCCCTGTCGGAACACATAAAAAACCTCCTGCGATTAACGGTTTTACCGAAACATCACGGGAGGTTTTAAAATATGCCGGGATAATATGAAGTAACTTACGCGGCATGCATAATTAAGATATAATTATAATGCCGTATTCTGACTTTTTTTGCGGTATATGCTGCACGGAACGCCAAACTGTTTTTTGAACTGCTTGCATAGTGCAGCCTCGTCGCTGAAACCGGTAAGACCGGATATTTCCTTTACGCTCAAATCTGTTTTTTCAAGATATTCCTTTACATTTTCCAGCTTTTTATTTTTTATGTACTGAGTCACGGTAAAATCGATGCTCTCCTTAAAAATTCGGTCAAGCTGCCTCGTGCTGAGGTGCACCGCTTTTGATACATCGGTGAGCGTAATGCTCCGCGACAGATTTCTGTCAATAAATTCAAGTGCCGCGCTCAAATTTTGCTGTGCCGCACTGCATGCATTTTCCTCTTCAACCGAAATGTGCATCAGCCGCAAAATTTCCACCGTCAGGCACGAAATCATCGAATTAAGCATATATTTATATCCGATACGGTTGTTTTCATGCTCGGATATAATATTTTTCATATAAAAGCTGCAATTTTCATCAAGCTGTTTTATAATAATATCTTGCAGCAACCGCATGCTTTTTTCATTTTTAATAAAGTCCAGCGCTATTGAGTATCGAAAAAAATCGTCCGAACAGTCCTCAAATTTATGCAGCGTTCCCGGAGGAATAAGGATACAGCTGTTCTGCAAAAGCTCCGTGTTTTGCCCTCCGCACCGAATAGTACACCTCCCGTTAATGACGATATGCAGCTCATAAAACGAATGTGAATGTTCTCCGACATTATTCGTATCCGTCATAAAGTGTGTGTAAAAGAACACAAGCTTTGTTTCCGGGGCAATCATTACGTTGTTAAGGAAAGATACATCTCTGTTATATGACAGCGCAGACGTTTTTTTCATATAAATTCTCCTTTATTCTGTCTGTAACAGCAGATTTCACGCACTAACCGCTTTCTTTGCATAACTTCCGTCAGGCACGGTTTTGCGCTCTTGACAGCAGAATAGTTAATTTCCGTATTTTCGCCGCGGCTCTGCTCTTTGTCCGAGGATTTTTTAATCTCTGGTTTCATTATGCAGATCATCGGCATTTCCGCCGAAGTATGTATAGGCAAATTCCAGCTGTTTATCCACAACCTCTTTGAGCTTATAGAATGTATTTTCCAGCTTTACCTGCGTGGAAATATCAAGTACGCCGTAGGCGAATAAATCATTGTCCTCCTGAAATCTGTAAACAGCCGATTCCGCAGCACCGTCAAAAGTATCGTTTATTTCGCCGGAATAGTATCCCAAAAGACGCAGCCGCTGTTTTGCAGCTTTGACATTTAATGAAGTATCGCCCCGCTGCGGTTTTGTTTTATAGTCGAAAACTTCATAGCGCGTAATATCTATCGGGCGCGTTTCATTATCGATGTATTCGTCCGGCTCAATACCGTTACCGTTTATATCCTTGCCGTTGCGCGTAAAGTATTTTCCCGTGGTCACCTTGAAGGCACAGCCGTCCCAAATTTCATACATTTGCTGGATAACGCCTTTTCCGTAAGTCTTGTCACCCACGAGAATACCCACGCCGCTGTCCTGAATTGCGCTTGCGAGAACCTCCGCGCTTGACGCCGTGTTTTCATTTACCAGTACCGCAAATTTGTAATGCGCATTTTTCTGCTCTGACTTGTATTCTTCATTTTCATAGGAATTTCTGTAAACGGTTTTAACTATGGTTCCCTCCGGAACAATTACCGACGCAATCAGTATCGCCGCGTCAAGATAGCCTCCCGGATTATCGCGCAGGTCGAGAATGATATTTTCCACACCGGATTTGTCAAATTCATCAAGCGCTTCCACAAATTCGTCTGCGGTGTTCATTCCGAAATTCACAATTTCCATATACCCGATATTTCCCTCAAGAATTGTGCTGCCGACCGTGCTTCCGCTGACTTCGCCGCGCGTTATGGTATATTCAATCTCCTTATCGTCGCGCAGAACCGTAACAGTTACATTTGTGCCTATTTCACCCACAATCAAGTCCTGCACCTTTTCAACGCTCTGCCCCGTCACGTCGGTTCCGTCAACCTTGTATATTTTGTCGCCCTCCTGCATTCCGGCAGCCTCTGCTCCGCCGCCTTCAACACACCTCATCACGGTAATATAGTCGCCGACCTGCTGAATTACCACTCCTATACCGTAAACAATATGATTTATGTTTTTATTAAAAAGCTCATATTCCTCCTTTGTGTAAAATTCGGAATATTCATCAAGTGTTGCAAATCCCGCTTTTATCAATTTATTCATCAGTTCGGGGTTGTCCTTTAAAACACTGCGCAGTGCCTCGTCCATCATCTTATCCGCATCGGCGCTTTCGTCTATGTAGAGGTTTGCGGCATAATTCATTATGCGTTCATACTGGTCATATTCCGTACTCTGCGTCTGCGCAAATACCGGCTGCGAAATCAGCATCACACCGGCTAAAATTGCCGATAAAATTCCTGTTTTTTTCACGTTCATTCCTCCGTTTCGTCACATGCACTGCGGCAAACGCCGTTATACCTCGGGTTCGCCGTGTGCCTTTACTTTTATCTTTATCTCATTTTTTGTCACTTCTCCGCCGGTGAACAGCAAATATTCAAGCTCAAGCGTTCCTCCGCTTTCGCAAAAACGGCTTTCAATACGCTGCGTGCGTATTTTTATATTAAGCTGCCCGAACGGCGTATGATAGTTAAAATCGGTCACTTCTCCCGTTTTGTACACCATAACCGTGCGGTATTCGCCCATTCTGCGCATGGTCACAATATCTCCGTCAAGCTTTATTATAACTCTTGAATTATCCATTCCCATGTCGCTGTGTTCTTTGTAGGTTATGTAAAAACAACCGTTTTTTAAGTAAAATCCGCAGTCCGATACAAACTCGATTTTATCGCTGAGTTCCCCCGATGACTGTCGGTTTATCAATTCTATTATAGCATTTTCCTCAGTATTTTTCAATGTCAATTTTCTCCACCTGACCGTCTATTTTTTTATTGAGAAATATTCCGCCGAGTTCCGAAAAGCTGCATACATCATCACTGACAAAATACTGATACTGCTTTTTGTCATGCACCTGCGAATGAAGCTCATTTTTGTCAAAATGACGCTTTAATTCTTTGGCCACTTCCGCGCCTGCGTCGATAAGGGTGACGCTTTCTCCCATAAATGCGCCGATTGTCTTTTTCAGTAGCGGATAATGCGTACAGCCCATAATAAGGGTATCGACATTCTGTTTTTTAACTTCCTCCAGGTATTCTGCCGTGACAAGCTCTGCTACCTTGGTATCAAAATGTCCGTTTTCGACAAGCGGAACAAACAGCGGACATGCCTTGGAAAAAGTCACTATATCTCTGCGTCTTTCCTTTAAAACTCTTTCATATGCACCGCTTTTTATTGTGCCGTTGGTACCTATAATTCCTATTCTGCCGTTGCGCGTTGCCGCAAGAGCAGTAGCCGCAGCAGGCTCCACAACCCCGATTATCGGTATATCATAATCGCCGCGAATTGCCGGCAGCGCCGTAGAGCTTACTGTTCCGCACGCGACAACAATAAGCTTTACATCTTTGCTTAAAAGAAAATTAATGTCATTTTTTGAATATTTTATTATCGTTTCGCGCGAACGGGGGCCGTAAGGTACGCGCCCCGTATCACCGAAATATATTATGCTTTCGTCCGGTAATTCCTGCATTATCTGCTTGACTGCCGTCAGTCCGCCCAGACCCGAGTCAAAGACTCCGATACTTCTGTTGTCCATCATTTAACCCTTTCCAGTCCCAGTTCAATCAATTTATCCAAAAGTTCGGAATATCCTATTCCAACCGCGTCCCAAAGCTTGGGATACATACTGATATTTGTAAATCCGGGCATAGTATTTATTTCATTGAGTACCACCGAATTATCTTTGTATCTCACAAAAAAGTCAACGCGCGATAAGCCCATGCCGTCAATCGCCTCGAATGCTTTAACTGCATATTTTCTGATTTTTTCGCGGTTTTCCTCCGAAATATCCGCCGGTATATGCAGCTGAGTAGAATTATCGTTGTATTTTGCGTCAAAGTCATAAAATTCCACTGTGGGCACAATTTCACCCACTTCCGCAGCCTTTGCCGGATTTCCGCCCAAAACGGCACATTCCACTTCATGACCGTCAATATGTTCCTCAACAAGGATTTTTCTGTCGAACTTTGCAGCCTCTGCCAGTGCGGCATACAATTCCTCACGGTCATGCGCCTTTCCCACACCGACGGACGAACCTGTATTGCAAGGTTTCACAAAGCACGGATAACCGAATTTTCCTTCGATTTCATCTATATATTTTTCAAAACCGTCGCCGGTGTGCACAACAACCCAGTCAGCCTGAGGGATACCTGCATCGGCAAAAATGATTTTTGAAAAAGACTTATCCATGCCGACAGCCGAACCGAGAACACCCATTCCGACATACTTAATATTTGTCATTTCCAAAAGTCCCTGAATTGTGCCATCCTCACCGTACGCCCCATGCAGAACCGGGAATACAATGTCCGGTTTAATCGACTTAATTTCCCCGTCGGTTATAAGGATTTCCCTTTTTGTCGCGTCAGGGGAAATAATTGCATGCAGCTTGTGCGGCAAATCCTTTTCCCATTCGCCGCCCTCGATATTGGCCGTATCTCCTGTGTACAAAAACCACTCGCCGTCCTTTGTTATACCGATGACGCTAATGTCATATTTTTCCTTGTTCAGATTGTTTATAACCGAAGTTACAGATTTGCGTGATATATCGTGTTCGGGGGACTGACCTCCGAAAATCACACATACTTTAAGCTTTTCCGCCATTATTTTCACTCCTTCTAAGTCTGTCTAATATTTCTTTGAAATAATCCGGCAATTCAGCCGAAAACTCCATATATTCCCCCGTTGACGGGTGAACAAAACCGATCGTTTTTGCAAAAAGCAGCTGACCGTCGGTTTTGATTTTTTCCTTTGAAAGTCCGTATGTTCTGTCGCCGACAAGGCTATGTCCTATTTTCGCCATATGCACCCTTATCTGATGCGTTCTGCCTGTTTCAAGAACACATTCCAACAGCGTGTAGTCACGAAACTCCTCCAAAACGCGGTAATGCGTAATTGCTTCACGTCCTCCCTGCACCACCGCCATTTTTTTGCGGTCTTTGGGGTGCCGCGCAATCGGCATATTAACCGTGCCGTCCTCCCTGACTCTTCCGTTCACGAGAGCGATGTATCTTCTCGACGCCTTGCGTTCCTTCAGCTGCTGCGACAGCAGCATATGCGCCTCATTATTTTTTGCGCATATTAAAAGCCCTGCCGTATCCTTATCAATTCTATGCACTATACCCGGTCTTATAACACCGTTAATTGCCGACAAATTATCTCCGCAGTGATACATAAGAGCATTTACAAGAGTACCGTGAGTATTGCCGACAGCCGGGTGAACAACCATTCCCTGAGGTTTATTTACAACGATAACATCATTATCCTCATAAACAATGTCAAGCGGAATATTCTCCGGCACCAAATCTATACTTTCCGGTTCGGGAAGCGTCAATTCTATAATTTCACCGTTTTGCGGACGATATTTTTTATCTGCCGCATTTCCGTTTACCGTGACCATGTTTTTTTCGCACAGTTCTGCCGCATACGTTCTTGAAACGGAGGTATTGTCGGCAATGTACCGGTCAATCCTCAGATTTTCCGGATTGTCCGCCGTCAGTATCAGTTTTTCCATCTTTATCGTTTCCTTCATCAAAAAAGAGCAAATATATTATGAGCAGCACCGCTCCTGCCGTTATGGAAATATCCGCAACGTTAAAAACAGGAAAGCGCATGAATACCGTCTGTATAAAATCCACCACAAAGCCGCGGAAAAGTCTGTCAATCGCATTGCCGAAAGCCCCTGCCAGCAGCAGCGTCATCGTGAGCCTGAGCAGTGTATGCTCCGGCTTTTTTATATACCAATACGCCCCCACGCCTATGCAGAACAGCACCGATATAATTCCCAAAAGCACCGTGCTGTCCGACAGTATGCTGAACGCCGCCCCGGTGTTTTTAACATATACAAAATCAAAAAGTTTGGGTATCACATGGATACTGTCGGTCGCCGATATATTCTTAACAACGAGCATCTTTGCCAGCTGGTCGATTATGACGATGCCGACTCCGATTAAAGCCAAAAATACGTTTTTTATCCGCATATATTCATTATCCTTCCTCAATTGTTATCCCCTCGGGAACATCGATTTTAGTCTTTATCTCTCCGTTTTCACGGCGATATTCAACCGAAATCAAGCCGTACGGTGTGGGAACGCTTCCCTTTGCCCATTCAAGATTGCCCAAATCCGGGCACAGTCTGATTTTTTTATATCCCGGCTCAAGCGGAATCACGCCCAAAACCTTTTTGCACATAAATGCAGCCGGACCGCTTGACCAGCCATGGCACAGGCTTTTTCTCAAGCCGCCGTAGCAAAATCCGCCGAAATCACCGTGAACATCATGCTTTCCCTCTTGCGGCAGCTCGTCAATACGGTAAGAATTTTCCATATCTTTAATATCAAATTCCTCCCAGAACGTTGTCGCACCCATTTTAATCATGCCGCCCCAGAATTTTTTGATTATTTCAAGTGCAGCCGTCATTTCACCCGCCGCCTGCAGTGCGAGCAGAGAGTAATAGCCCATGAATGTCGAAAAGCCCTCCGCACCGTTCTTTTTGATTATTTCAGCCGCCGTTTTGCAATCAATCAGTCCGCTGAGCGCAGCAAGGGCTGCGGTTTGCTTGTTATCCTCATAATCCGGAGTGAATTTTCTTACATTTTCCGCAGCTGCACTCAGCTTTTCTGCCAAAGTGCTGTTGTTAAGATACCTGCAAAGCTCACGTCCGGCATCAAGAGCAATCAGAAGAACACCGTGGAATCCCGTCGCCATATTTTTTGTTTCACATGAGCTCCAGTCCACAAAATACGCCGGCAATCCGCCGCCGGTAAAACTGTCGCTGCCGTCCTCGTTTATACAGTTCAGCATGCTTTCAAGCAGCGCAAAAATATATTCGCTGTTCTTTTCAATATATGCTTTGTCAGCCGTGGCTATGAACCAATCACGCTGCAAGACTATCCACCACATGCTGTACGAGGCAATTCCGTTAGCCCAGTGACCTGCCGGCGTGCTGTCCATAGTCACGTCAAGGCTGTCCTTTATCACGTCCGCCTCTCCGAACACGGCAAGTGCGGTTGACACCTCCGGGTGCATATCCCCTATCCAAACCAGTCGGTCACGCTTAATGCCGTCCCAAATATACTCCTGCATATTCAGCTGAACCGTGTAGGCTGCCGTTTTCCATATTTCATTAAGCTCGCTGTCATTACATTCAAAATTTCCGTAATATTTCAGGTCGCGGTACACAAATTTTGCCTGTACGCCGCTAATCATTATTTTTCCGTTCACCGCCCTGAGCCTTACAAACCGAAATCCGGTATTTTCGGTTTCAAATGTGTGCATGCTGCCTGCAAGCTCAAGCTCATAATCACGCATTGCGTGGTCATTGGTGGCGCCTTTTTCGCCGATACTGCTTAACGCTTCGGAAACGCTTTCACCGAATGTAAGATGTAATTTCGCGTTCTCGTCCCTGTTATACACAGTTATGTTGAGTCCGCCGTGAATTTCTCTGCCGAAATCAAGAATTATATATCCGTCTTTTTCGACAGTCACAAGCTCAATTCCGCCGAATACAGCCTGACGCGGTGTTTTTGTCAGCAGCAAATCTGCTTTTTGACAGCCCTCCGACGCTACTATACGTATCGGCATTATATATTTACAGTCCAAATTTACATTATTTTTCATCAAATCGTCCCTCCGCGAGATACTTTCTATTATTGTATCACAAAAAATACAAAAAGAAAAGGCTTTTGCGCCTTTTCTTTTCAAAAATTTAACATTATTCGGTTAATTTTCTTACGCAGTCTGCGCAGATACCGTCAAAACCTTCAATTGTGCCGACAGTTTCGGAATGAACCCAGCATCTGCCGCATTTTTCATACTCGCACGGTTTTACGGAAACTTTTACGTTTTCACCCTCAAAAGCACCGTCTGCGTTTTCTGTTTTATCAAGACGTGCAACCGATGTGATGAATATTTCAGCCAAATCTCCCTCAATGCTCTTCAGGAAATCAAACATTTCACCGTCCGCATATACCGTAACATCGGCGTCAAGCGATTTACCGATAAGCTTTTCATTTCTTGCTGGTTCCAGCGCTTTATTCACGTCATTTCTTACCGCAATAATCTTGTTCCACTTGGACTCAAGCTCCGGATTATCGTATTCAGCCTTAGCCTCCGGCATTCTGTTGAGCATTACGCTTACTTCATCATCACCGTCGATATGCGGCATAAATCTCCAGATTTCCTCCGCCGTAAACGCAAGCACCGGTGCAAGCAGTTTTACAAGCGAATCAAGAATAATGAACATCGCCGACTGTGCCGAACGTCTTGCATGTGATTCCGGCTTTTCTGTATACAGTCTTGATTTCAGAATATCAAGATAGAAGTTGCTCAGGTCAACTATGCAGAAGTTCAAAATTACGGCATACAGCGTATGAAATTCATAGCTTTCATAGGTGCTGATTGACTTTCTGATAACGTCATTCAGCTTCAGCAGCGCCCATTTATCTATTTCCTGCATATCCTCATATGCAACCATATCTTTTTTGGGGTCAAAATCATTAATATTGGACAAGATATATCTTGCGGTATTTCTGATTTTGCGGTATCCCTCCGAAAGCTGCTTGAGTGCGTCCTGACTCATGCGCATATCGGTGCGGTAGTCTGCCGATACAACCCAAAGTCTGAGCACATCTGCGCCGAATTTATCCATAATTTCCTGCGGCATGATTGCATTGCCCTTGGACTTGGACATTTTCCTGCCCTCGCCGTCCTGAATCATTCCGTGAGTTATAACCGTTTTATACGGCGCCTGTTTTTTAACCGCGATACTGGTCAGCAGCGATGACTGGAACCACCCTCTGTACTGATCGTTACCCTCAAGGTAGACATCTGCCGGCCATACAAGGTCATCACGTTCTTCGCAAACCGCGATGTGCGACGAACCGGAATCGAACCACACGTCCATGATGTCTTTTTCTTTCGTAAATTCGCCCGAACCGCACTCGCATTTCAAGCCGTCCGGAATAATTTCATTTGCGTCCAGCTCCCACCATTTATCGGGTCCTTCCTCACGGAACAGCTTTGCAATCGCATTTATTGTTTCATCATTTATAATCGGTTTTCCGCAGTCTTTGCAATACAAAATCGGAATGGGCACGCCCCACGTTCTCTGACGCGAGATGCACCAGTCATTTCTGTCCACAACCATGGACTTAATTCTGTCCTCGCCCCATTCGGGAATCCATTTTACTCCCTCGATTGCCTTTACCGCATCGTCTTTCAGTGCGTCAACAGATGCAAACCACTGATCCGCCGCACGGAAAATAATCGGATGGTCACATCTCCAGCAATGCGGATACTGGTGAAGAATATCCTGTGCGGCAACAAGCGCACCGATTTCTTTCAGCTTTGCAAGTATTTTTTCATTTGAATCTTCATAGTACATGCCTGCAAATTCGCCGGCATCTTCTGTCTGATAGCCCTTGCTGTCAACCGGAACAACAATATCAAGCTGCGGATATTTGCAGCAAACGATATAGTCGTCGGCACCGAAACCCGGAGCAGTATGAACACAGCCGGTACCTGCGTCCAGCGTTACATGGTCGCCGACAATAACAAGCGACTCTCTGTCTATGAGCGGGTGCTGACATGTAATCAGCTCCAAATCCTGGCCGCGGAAACGCTTTACTATTTCATATTCGCTGCCGAGATTTGCCGCTTTCGATACAGCGTCTATAAGCTCGGTTGCAAGTACATAGATTTCGCCGTTCGGATACTTAACAAGAGAATACTCAAAGTCCGGATTGAGCGCAATTGCTACGTTTCCGGGCAATGTCCATGTTGTTGTTGTCCAGATAACAAAATATACATTATCAAGACCCTCAAACAAACCCTTATCGTCTTTTACGGCAAATTTTACATAAATTGATGTTGTTTTATCCTCTGCGTATTCAATTTCCGCTTCGGCAAGTGCTGTTTCACAATGCGGACACCAGTAAACAGGCTTTAATCCCTTATAAATAAGTCCTTTTTTTGCCATTTCGCCAAAGACTTCAATCTGCTTTGCTACAAATTCATTTCTCAAGGTCAGATACGGGTTATCCCAATCTCCGAGAACGCCCAGGCGTTTAAACTGTTTCTTCTGATTTTCCACGTGTGACAGTGCAAAATCGCGGCACGCCTGTCTGAATTTTACCGGACCTGCAGCATGGCGGTTAATGCCGAGCTTTTTGATAGCCTGCTGTTCTATCGGCAGACCGTGGGTATCCCAGCCCGGAACATACGGCGCATAATATCCCTGCAGATTTTTATAGCGCACAATAATATCCTTCAAAATTTTATTAAGCGCATGTCCCATATGAATATCGCCGTTTGCATACGGAGGGCCGTCATGCAGAATAAACGGCGTATTACCTTTATTCTTTTCTTTTAATTTGTTGTAAAGGTCAATTTCTTCCCAGTATTTGAGCGTTTCCGGCTCTCTTTCGGGCAGATTTCCTCTCATGGGGAAATCGGTTTTGGGAAGATTAACCGATTTTGTGTAGTCCTTGCAATCTTTGCACATAAGTTTTTTTCCTTTCTATAGTCAAACAAGAAACAGCCGTGCTGCTTTTGCCGTTTTATTCCAATTTATCAAGTAAATCCAGCAGCGAAGAGCAAACACCCTTCATTCTCGCGCGGTATCCTGACACCTCCGCCTGTACGCTCGAAAGCTCGGCGCGCTTATTCTGAATATCCTTATCAAGCTGACGGTACATATCGTCTGATTTTGACTGAGCCTCATTTACGATAACATTTGCCTTTTCCGCCGCACTCTTCTTAATATCCTCGGCGGCTGTCTGCGCAAGAACAATCGACTGCTGCAGCGTCGCCTCCATCGTTTTATACTGTTCTACGGAGCGCTCAAGACGCTTAACCTGCTCACGAAGTTCCGCGTTCTCTTTATAAAGCTTCTCATAGTCCTTGCCGACAAGATCCAAAAAATCGTCAACCTCATCTGCATTATAGCCTCTGAGTTTTACCTCAAAATCCTGTCTTTGAATATCAATCGGTGTTAACATATAATTCACGCTCCTATATATATTTCTTTAAAGTTATATGCAGTCTGCCGCTCCGTGTCATTCCCCCGATGACCGAAACGCGCACCCTGCCGAATCCGCGTATCGAAAGAAGGTCATTTTCTTTCAGCATACAGTCGGGATTTACCGTATCAATATGGTTTACCGCAATTTTTCCCGAAAGAATAATTTTCTTCACCTCGCTGCGGCTTTTGTTCAAAACCCCCGCAAGTACCGCGTCAAGCCGAAGTGACGCACAAACCGCGTCAATATTTTCAAACTTCTTTTCGGGAACCGGCACCCCGGCACAGTCTTTTATCTCAGAAGTCACACCTGCACCGGCAATTTTATGAATTTCATTTTTTATATACTCCGCAATATCCGCCGACAAAAATACATATGCTTTGTCCCCGTCAATCAGAATATCGCCGACTTTTGCGCGCTCTATCCCGAGCGACAGTATTGTGCCGAGATAATGGCGGTGAGTAAGCGTTTTATCACTGCGTTTTGTAAAAATCAAAACTTTAATCGGAAAAAGCACATTATCTGGTTCCTGCCAATCCGGAAAAGCACCGAGCATGCGCCGTTCCGCACCGCTGCAGCCTCCGAAAAACACCGCGTCCGGGAACTCCTCCATTACCTCCGCCTGTTCGCGTTCATCAAGGAAACCGGAAAATCTCGGAGTGTGATATTTATTGCATAGCGTATAGATATCTCTCATGCGGCTGATTAAAAAATTGTCATTCATGCATACTCCTGTTTACAGCGACAAGGCGGAATAAAATTCCGCCTTGTCATCAAGCATTTATTTAAACATACTCCAGTCAAAGCCGGCACCCGATTTGTCTTTCAAGAAATCACCGGAAATATCATACTGTGCGGGAGTCGCAATGAAAATACCCCCGGAAACCTTTTGAATATCTCCGTTTACTCCGTAAACCGTTCCGGCAATAAAATCAACAACTCTGCGTGCCTCTTCGGGGTCGAGTCCGCCAACGTCCAGAACAACCGGACGTCTTTGTTTTATCTGGTCTGCAGCCTCTACCGAATTATTAAAGCATTTCGGCTTTACAACCACAATGCTCGGCACACCTGACTGTCTGTCAAGAGGTACAACCTTACTTTTCTTTGAGAAAATCGGAGCACGTTCTTCGTATCTGTCCTCAACTTCTTCCTCATCCATATCAACATCTTCCTCGTAGTCCACGTCACCAAATCCAACAAAATCTTTAACTGCTTCAACAAATCCCATTAATATTTCCTCCTGATAATATTATTTTTTGAGAGCATACTCTCTTTCCCCGAATATAGCCGTACCTACACGAACCATATTCGAGCCTTCTTCTATGGCAGTTTCAAAATCTCCGCTCATACCCATAGATAAAAATTCCATATTAATATTATCGTATTTATTGTGCGATATGTCAATAAATTTGTTATTTATGTCACGAAAATGTAATCTGTTTGCAAATTCGCTGTCAAATTTCGGCATAATTGTCATCAATCCGCACACTTTTATGTGTTTGAGCGTCTGCGCATGACTGAGCATCGCGTCAAGCTCGGAGCTTTCAATGCCGAATTTGGATTCTTCACCCGTGATATTAACCTGAATAAGTATGCGCATATAATCCACGCCGTGTTTTTCCGCCTGACGCTCTATTTCGTCCATAAGCTTTATCGAATCCACCGAATGAATCATATACACCTTATCGATTATATATTTCACCTTGTTAGTCTGCAAATGACCGATTAAGTGCCAGCGCACCCCCGGAGTAACGCTGTCATATTTGTCCATTATTTCCTGAACCTTATTTTCGCCAATATCCGTAACGCCTAAAGAAATCGCCTCATTAATCATTTCCGCGGGGTGCGTTTTCGTCACCGCAACCAGAGTTACATCATCAGCGCTGCGTCCGCTTTTTTCCGCAGCAATTTTAATTCTGTTTCTTACATCTTCAAGATTTTCTTTAATAAATGACATTATTTTTCACCTACCACTATATTATCATACTCACGCAGCATATTGGTTGCACCCGGTGCAGGCTTAATAATCGCCGTCTGCCCCTGCATATCCGAATATATAACACTGCATGGTTTAAACACTTGCGTAACACCGTTTTTTACTATTACTCCGCGCTCGCTGCCGTTGACGCGTATTGCGGATATGGGCACACGGTAGCCCTCGTAACTTTCGAGAATAAGCTCGATTTTGGAGAAACGTATCGAGAATACACCCTCTTTATACTGCTCACATTTCAATACAACAACATTTTTATCGGCGCTGCTGTCCTCCGCAGATATGCTGCACACGCTCGCGTCCGCCTCAATACCCGGCAGATATTCAAACCGCAGCTTTACGCTTTGGTCGATCTTCAGCTTTGCCGCAGTCTGCCTGTCAACCGTCAGCATTACGTACCATGTGTGGTTATTGACAACCTTGCACACCGGCTTGCTGCCATCCTGCGCACTGTTTTTTGCAGTTTCGGCAATATTATTGTAATCGGCGAGCCTGTATGACAGCACCGCCTCCGGCGTCAGGATATTTTCAAGCCCGTCCACATTTTTTGAAAACACTCCGGACATCTGCGAGTATATATCATTTTTCGCGCCGCCGATGCTTGCCTCAAGTGATTGCTTGCGCGCCTCAAGCGACTCGACATTTTCCGTATCGTCCGTCCGGACATCGCCCGTAACGATGCTGTTAAGCTGCTTTTTGTAGTTTTCCATTCCGGACGCGTCGCCGTCCTGTGCTGCTTTTATAATATTCTTTCTGACATTTTCGGTATCATTTCCGTCGGAATTTCCGGAAACCGTATAGTTGCCCATATTTTTAAGCTCTTCGATTTTCGATGATAAATTATTCAGTTCACGCAGAGTTTCCTCCGAAACTCCGCCCGTATATACCGTAGAAAGTACGCTGTTTTTTTTCACTCTTGTGCCCTCACGGATATAGTGATATACCGTGCCGGCAGCAGGAGCGCCGTAAACCTGTTCGGTGCGTACGACATATCCCGATGTATCAACCTTATTTTCGTACACCTCCAAAACGGCTGCCTGTGTATCTACCGGATTTTCGATATAGCGCACGCCGTAATACACGCAAAAGCATGCCACGCACAGCAGCACAAACAAAACGCTTTTTTTCATGCTGACTCCTTTCAGAATTTAACAGCCGGCATTTATCCGACTATAAGATTAATCATATCCCACACGGTAATTTTTCCCTCGTCGCTTTTGGTCGAAAACGGAACGAGGATATCCTCATCGGTAAGCTCAAGCTCGCGTTCCAGCATGGACAAATTTGCCGCAAGCTCACGCTTTCTGAGCTTGTCCGTTTTGGTAGCGATTACCACCGCACCCTCGTCGGGACGTGCAGCGCGAAGCCATTCAAGCATCATTTTGTCATCGCCGGTCGGTTCATGCCGCGAATCGACCAAAAGCATTACCTTTTTCAGCTGAGGACGTCCGTTTAAGTAGCCGTCCATCATTTCTCCCCAGCTCTCGACCTCGCTTTTGGATCTTTTCGCATAGCCGTAGCCCGGTAAATCCACAAGATATATTGTATTGTCAATATTGTAAAAATTAATTGTTATCGTCTTTCCCGGGGCAGAACTCACCCTCGCAAGCGCTTTTCTGTTAAGCAGCTTGTTTATCATGGACGATTTTCCTACATTAGACCGTCCGACAAATGCAATTTCGGGAAATCCCGTTTTGGGGAACTGTTCTCTTTTCACCGCCGAGATTTCTATGTCCGCGTTATGTATGTTCATCTGCATAACTCCTTTCACAATACGGAAAATTTATTTTTCCGTTTCTTCATGCGGAATAACAAAATGTTCCTTGGATTTTTTCTTTATTACCGCAGTTTTTAAGACCTCGTCTATGCTGCTGACCGGAACAAAGGTTATATTGTCTTTCACTTCCTGGGTCACGTCCTCAAGGTCGGGCTTATTTTTTTCGGGAATAATTACGGTTTTCATTCCGGCACGGTATGCGGCCGCCGATTTTTCTTTAAGACCGCCAATCGGCAAAACCCTGCCGCGAAGCGTTATTTCACCGGTCATTGCCACGTCGCCGCGAACCGGGTATCCCGTAAGCGCCGAGAAAATCGCCGTCGCCATGGTAATGCCGGCAGACGGTCCGTCTTTGGGCACGGCTCCCTCCGGCACATGGATATGAATATCGCAGGTTTTGTAAAACTTGCCGTAAATGCCGAAATCATCGCACCGCGTGCGTATGCAGCTGACTGCCGCCATTGCCGATTCTTTCATGACATCGCCGAGATTTCCCGTAAGCTCCAGTTTTCCGGTACCCGGCATTACGTTTACCTCAATCGAAAGAGTATCGCCGCCGACGCTTGTCCATGCCAGTCCGCGCACAATACCGACTTTATTCTCAATTTCCGTGTCATCATCGGGGAATCTGTGCCTGCCGAGAAATTCCGTCAGATTTTTTGACGTGATTTTGAGTGACTTTTTATTCTCCCCGACAACTTTCTTTGCTGCCTTGCGCATTAGGCTTCCTACCTCACGTTCGAGGTTTCTGACTCCCGATTCGCGTGTATAAAAATGTATCAAATCGCTGACAGCATCATCATCAACCGTCAGTCTGATACCGGCAAGACCGTTTTTCTTTTTTTGCCTGGGAATAAGGTACTGTTTTGCAATACACTTTTTCTCCTCATTTGTATATCCCGAAACCTCAATAACCTCAATTCTGTCAAGCAGCGGTTCGGGAATTGCCGCAATATTGTTGGCAGTGGTTATAAATACAGCCGATGACAGGTCAAACGGAACTTCAACAAAATGGTCGCGGAATGCGCTGTTTTGTTCTGAATCCAAGACTTCCAAAAGTGCCGCAGACGGGTCTCCTTTGTAGTCTGCCCCCATTTTATCGATTTCATCAAACAAAATCAGCGGATTGTTGACGCCTGCCTCCGCAACCGCGGAAATAACTCTGCCGGGCATTGCTCCTATGTATGTTTTTCTGTGACCGCGTATATCTGCCTCATCGTGTATTCCGCCGAGGGAAATACGCACAAATTCACGTCCGAGAGCCTCGGCAATGCTTTTGGCTATTGATGTTTTTCCCGTTCCCGGAGGTCCCGCAAAGCATAAAATCGTGCCGTCTTTTCCGCCGGTCAGCTTATGCACCGCGAGATATTCCAGCACACGTTCCTTAACCTTATCCATGCCGTAATGCTCCGACTCGAGAATTTTCTCCGCCCTGCTGATGCTGAAAGTTTCCTTTGACGCCTTATTCCACGGCAAATCCAGCACCAGATCGAAATAATTCCGCATAACGGCGCTGTCGGGAGATGATGACTGCATTTTCTCAAATCGCGAAACATCTTTACAGAGCTTGTTTTCTATGCTTTCTTCCAAATTCAGGCTTTCGATACGGCGGCGGTATTCCTCCGCCTCGCCCTTAATTCCTTCTTTTTCGCCAAGCTCCTCCTCAATCACTTTCATTTCCTCGCGAAGATAGTATTCGCGCTGATTTATTTCAATATTTTTTCTGACCTTAGACTCAATATCGCGTGATATTTTTAAAATCTGAATTTCCTTCGCCAATGCTCCCATAAGCTTTTCTATGCGCTCATAAGGGTCAATCTCCTCAAGTATTTCCTGCTTAATCGGGAATTTAAGGTTAACGTTCGCCGCAATCGCGTCGGCAAAGCGCCCCGGCTTCACATCACCCGTGGTCGCAATAAAGTTTTGCGGCGGAATATTTTTATTAAGCGCAAAATATTCATCAAAAACTTTTTCAAGACCGCGTACAAAGCCCTCATTCAAAAGAAGGCTGTCCTCTTCATTTTCCGGAATTTCTTCGCAGACGCACCGGATATACGGTTTGTCCGACAAAATCTCATCAAGCCTTGCGCGGCAAAGCCCCTCAGCCATAACGCGCATAATTCCGTTATGCGCGCGTACTGTCTGCGTAACTTTTGCAATAATTCCGATTTTATATAAATCAACCGCCGACGGGTCATCTTTTGTTTCGTCCCTCTGCGTAACAAGAAAAATAAGCTTATTGTTGTTCATTGCCCATTCAAGCGCACGCACGGATTTCGGTCTGGCCGCGTCAAAGCTTACCTGCATGTGCGGAAAAACAACAAGGTTTCTCAGCGGCAGCAGCGGCAATGTATGTAAATTTTCCAATCTGTTCACTCCCAAATATAATTATACAAACTATATTATATACCATTCTGTGATATTTTTCAACACATTTTGACAGAAAAACATTAAAAAAAACGCCGTTTCATCAAAACAGCGTTTTTTCACCGATTTCTTTTCCGATATTATACTACCCTGTTGCGAAGCTGCCCGTTTTCAAAAGCGTCAATATTTTTCCGCATTTCTTCAACGCACCTGGCTCTCGCCTCAAATGTACCCCACGCAATATGCGGCGTGAGAATAACATTGTGTTTATCTTTTATCTTGTTAAAACAATGCTCTGCGCCAAACGGTTCCTCGGAATAAACATCTATGCCTATACCGCCTATTCTGTTTTCAAGAACCGCCGCGGCAAGTGCATTTTCATCGGTAACCGCACCGCGCGCCACGTTTATAAATATTGCATTCCTTTTCATTTTCGCTATCATTTCCGCAGAAATTATGCCGCGAGTTTCAGGGCCTGCCGGAAGATGCACCGAAATAATATCCGACTTTTCCATAAGCTCTGCAAGCGGAACGCAATTGTATTCGCTGTCCTGCCGGCGTTTGAACGCAAGAATACGGCAGCCGAGCGCTTCGGCAATTTTAGCCGTCCGTTTTCCTATGTTACCCAGTCCGACAATTCCCCACGTTTTTCCCGTCAGTTCATGATACACCGGAACAAGTCTGTTCGCAACACCGCTTTTTGTGTATTCACCGCTGCGCACAAACTCCGTATACTCATCAAGGTGCGTAACGAGCGAAAGCGCCATTGTTACCGTAAGCTGCGCGACCGAATCGGTAGAATATCCGCAGACATTGCACACGGCAATACCGTGTTTTTTACAGTATTCAATATCGATATTATCATATCCCGTCGCCGCAACACAGATGAGCTTCAGATTTTTTGCATCGGCAAGGTTATGTTCGTTCAGCTTTATCTTGTTAACGATGACAGCCTCATTATCTCCGATGCGCTCCGCGACCGAATCTGCCCCGGTTGTGCCGTAAACGGTCAGTTCATCGCCCAGTACTCCGAGGTCAATATCATCGCCGAGCGTTTTTCCGTCCAAAACAACAATTTTCATATTTTTACCTTTTCTTTGCCGAAAGTGCCGCGCCGATTATACCTGCGTCGCCGAACAGAGTAGCGATTTCAATTTTCGCTTTCTTCATGTAGCGGTTGTAATCATGAGCCTCAACGTATTTCTGTACCGGCTTCAGAAGATAATCTCCCTCTTTTGATATGCTGCCGCCTATTACAACCTTTTCCGGCTGAAATATATTCACGATATTAGTAATGCCCACGCCGATATATTCAAAATATTTGTCAACTACAGCCTGTGCCGCCTTGTCGCCCCTTTTAGCAGCCACAAATGAAGTCATTCCGCTGACCTTTCCTTCTTTTTCAGCCTCTTCGTGCATAAGGCTGTCGGGTGCTTTATCCATCGCCTCGCGCGTCAGTCTGATAAGCGCAGACACCGACGCATATGCTTCCCAGCAGCCGCGGCGTCCGCAGTTGCACATTTCGCCGTCCTGATTCACAACGGTGTGACCAAGCTCCGCTCCCACGCCGTTAAATCCGCGGAATATTTTGCCGTCCAGGACTATTCCGCCGCCTACGCCCGTTCCGAGCGTTACAAAAACAAAATTGTTTACACCGTTTCCGTTAATTGCATATTCTCCGAGAGCCGCTGCATTCGCGTCATTTTCAAGGTTGACCGGCAAATCAAGATGCTTTCTGAATTCCTCCGCAATTTTTGCATGGTCCATGTGCAGGTTATTTGAATAGGTACAAACACCGTTTGCATTATCGATAGCTCCGGGGCAGCCTATTCCGACTCCGGCAACATCAACTATTGATACACCTGCTTTTTCTATTACCTTTTTCGACACATCTGCCATGTCTTTTACGATTTCCTTATAATCGCGTTCCGCCATTGTCGGCACGGAAAGCTCCGAAAGAATTTTTCCGTTTTCATCAACAAGTCCCCCGGCGATATTTGTTCCGCCTAAATCGATACCCACATAATACATAAAATTTCCTCCTACACTCTTGTTATAATTATCTCGCAGCAACCCTCAAATTCAAGCTTGCCCTCCTGTGCCGGCACAAAATAACTGTCGCCCTTTTCAAGGTCATATTCCGCGCCGCCGCAGTGCATTTTTCCGCGTCCGCCGGTGACAATTATGCTTGTAAAAGAAGCCCCGTCAAGCTTTAGTCCGTCATTTTCCGGCACATTCATACGCCGCACGTTAAAGTATTTGCACTGAGCTAAAATCCCGTCCTGCGGCGCTTTAATTTCCGGTGCCTTCTTCAGATTTGTAACCTCAAGCGCTTTTTCTATGTGCAACTGACGCGGATTTCCGTCTTTGTCACGCCTGTCATAGTCATACACGCGATAGGTCAGATTTGAATTTTGCTGAATTTCGCATATTACTATTCCGCTGCAAATTGCATGCAGTGTTCCGGCTCCTATGAAAAATACATCGCCTTTTTTTACGCTGACCTTGTTGAGCACCTCGCATATCGTGTTATTTTCAATACGCTGTGCAAGCTCACTGCGCGTTATATCGCGGTTCAATCCGTAATACAGATACGCGCCCTCCTCTGCCTCCAGCACATACCACATCTCCGTTTTTCCGTAGCTGTTTTCATATTTTCCTGCGTATTCATCATCGGGGTGAACCTGTACCGAAAGATCGCTTTTAGCGTCGATAAACTTAATCAGCACCGGAAAGAAATCAAACTTTTGTGCATTTGTCCCGAGTATATCTCTGCCGCATATGTCAATGTATTCCGACAGCGTTTTTCCTGCGTAATCACCGCATGCAATCCTGCTCTCGCCGTCCTTATGGCACGAAAGCTCCCAGCTTTCCGCAAGCGGCTGCATGTCGGTTTTCTTGTTATACTCCTCTTTAAGCCGCGTTCCGCCCCACAGATAATCTTTGAACGCCGGAACCAGCTTTACGGGCATCAGCTTATTCATACAAATCTCCTTAATTACCAAATAAGTGTTGAGGTATCCCAACACTTATTTTATATTGCCGATATCAGACCGACAGTTTTTTGATAAGTTCAACCATATCTGCCGGCAGCTTTTTCTTCATTGCAAGACCTTCTTCAATGTCAACGTCTGCAATCTTTCCGTTTTGAACGCAAACAATTCTGTTTTCTTTTCCCTCCAGAATAAGGTTAACGCAGCGTTCACCCATGCAGCTTGCCATAACTCTGTCCTTAACGGTCGGCGAGCCGCCTCTCTGAATATGACCCAGAATTGTCGCACGCGATTCCATTCCGGTTTCTTCCTGAATTTTCTTTGCAATTTCGGCAGCTCCGCCTACGCCCTCCGCAACGATAACGATGCAGTGCGTCTTGCCGCGCGCAATGCCGTCCTTAACCGGTGCAATAACATCGCGTTCAAAATCAAACTCGTATTCGGGAACCAGAACAACCTCCGCTCCGCAGGCAATACCTGCCTCAACGGCAATATATCCGGCGCCGCGTCCCATAACTTCGACAACCGAACATCTGTCATGGCTCGATGATGTATCGCGCAGCTTATCAACCGCGCCGATAACCGTGTTTAAGCAGGTGTCATAGCCGACCGTATATTCGCTGCAGTCAATATCGTTGTCGATTGTACCCGGCATCGCTATCGTCGGCAGACCGAAACGGCAAAGCTGTCTTGCGCCGCGGAACGAACCGTCACCGCCGATTACAACCAATCCGTCAAGACCGAATTTCTTCGCAACTTCAATTGCATGTTTCTGACCTGCTTCCTCCTTGAATTCAAGGCAGCGTGCGGTTTGCAGAATTGTACCGCCCTTTTGCAAAATTTCGCCGACGCTTCTTGCGTCCATAGGGATAATATCGCCGTTTAACAGTCCGTTATATCCCTTTCTTACGCCGAATACTTCAAGTCCGTTATAAATACCGCATCTAACAACGGCACGGATTGCCGCATTCATACCGGGGGCATCGCCGCCGCTGGTAAGTACGCCTATTTTTTTAATTTTCTTCTCCATAATAAATCCTTCTTCCATATCAGATTTCTGTATCAATAATTACGTTATGTGCAGAAGCAATTTCCTGCGACGGCACCAAAATCTCGAAATAATCCTCACGCTTTCTCACCATTGCAAGGATATTGTTGTCTTTAAGTGCCTGTTTAAGTAATGATACGTCTTTTTCATCTTTTGAAATATATACCGACGTCCACATTTTTTACTCCGTTTTTCCCGACCGAATATTGCCGTGCTTTGTCAGAATTTCCGCTTTTCCGTTAATTTTGATAGCGGAGGTTGTCTGCGTAAACTGGGCTATATAAACCTCGCCGCAGTCCAGTTTTTCGGTATGGTGAAAGCGCGTATTCTGTCCTCTGGTCAGTCCCATGATGTTAACGCCGTCCTCCAAAGCCTTCACAACAATATAGTCATTTAAAATCTCATCTTCTTCTAACATATTCTCAACTCCTCTATAAGACAATATTTTACCCTATTTTTACAAAAATTTCAATATATTTTTTAATTTTTATCGAAATTTTACATTATTTTCGCCAAAGATACCAAAAAGTCTGTCAATCACGCCGCTGTTTTCATCAATCCAGCAGTTTTTCGGGGCAAGAATTTTCTTTTTGGTATCTGCCGTAAAAAAGCATACCGGCGTACTGCCTTTTGCGGTCTCCATTACTTTTACCGCAGTTTTTAAAACGGTATCGTCAAACGTTCCCATTTTTATATAAAGCACGCGGTTGTTTTTCACGGTTTCCGCCGCTTCGTCCGGGCTGACTTCCTCCGGCTCCGTAATACTGTCCAAAAGCGCCGCGCTTTCACACAAAAGCTTAGGTGCTTCGTCCTCCCTTGCGCTTACGCGTCCCTCGAGCATGACTGCATTCCCCTCTGCAAGCACATTATTATATGAAGTAAGTATTTTCGGGAAAATGATTGCCTCAATACTTCCGTACATATCTTCAAGCTGCACAAATGCCATTTGCGAATTGTTTTTTGTGGTTTTATTTCTACGGCTTGCGACAATTCCGCAAAGCTTAATCTTATCATTATCTTTGACTGTTTGAATATTCCCCTCGGAATCATAAAATGATGCAAGAACCGTGCCTATATTTATTTTTGCAAGTTTTTCCGCCTTTTCGGCATATTCCTCCATCGGGTGTCCGGAAAAATACATGCCGCAGCTTTCTTTTTCCAGCGCCAGAAGTTTTGATTTTGGAAATTCGTTCATCACCGGAAGGTCAAAGCTGCTTTCCTCCCGAGAGTCATCGCCGAACAGCGACATCTGACCGGCAACATTGTTTTTCCGCGCCTGAGCCTCACTGTCCAGAATACTTTCAAATACCGTCAGCAGCTGCGACCTTTTTGCACCGAGCGAATCAAATGCGCCGCATTTTATCAGTCCCTCCACCGCACGTTTGTTAACGTCCTTATCTGCCATTCGTCCGACAAAGTCCGCAAAATCCTTGAATTTTCCGCCGCGTTTTCTTTCCTCAACAACATTTGCGATGAAACTTTTCCCGACATTCTTAACAGCCGTCAGACCGAAGCGTATTCCCATTCCCTCGACCGTAAAACTGTCCTCACTTTTATTTATATCGGGCGGCAGCTTTGTTATGCCCATGGATTTGCAGTTCATCAGATACGCGTTTATTTTGTCGGTATCCTCAATGCTGGATATCAGCGACGCCATGTATTCAACCGGATAGAACGTTTTAAGGTACGCCGTCTGATATGTAATAAACGCGTATGCCGCCGCATGCGATTTGTTAAAGGCGTAGTTCGCAAATTCGTTGATTTCATCAAAAATGTCTATTGCAATTTTCTCATCAATTCCGCGGCGTACGCAGCCGTCGATAATCCATGTCCCGTCCGCGTCCTGCTTTCCGTATATGAAATTACGGCGTTCCTCCGCCATTTTATCGGCTTTCTTCTTGGAAATAACACGTCTTAACATATCCGCACTGCCGAGAGAATACCCCGCCATGGAACGCACTATTTCAAGCACCTGTTCCTGATACACTATGCAGCCGTACGTTACGTCCAGAATATCAGCCAAAATCGGATGTTTATATTGTACCTCGTTCGGGTGATTTTTATTATAAATATACCGCGGTATGGAATCCATCGGGCCGGGGCGGTAAAGTGCAATTCCGGCAATAATATCCTCAAGGCAATCCGGCTTAAGCTCCTGCATGAATGACTTCATACCGGCGCTTTCTATCTGAAATACGCCCTCGGTGTTGCCCGTTGAAATCATATCGTAAACTTCCCTGACGTCATAATCAAGATTAGACATATCGAGCCTTATTCCGTGAGTTTTCTCAATAATATCAACCGCATTGTTTATGACGGTCAGATTGCGCAGACCGAGGAAGTCCATCTTTAAAAGCCCCAAACCCTCTACGGTATCCTTGACAAACTGCGTTGTCAGAACATCGTCATTGGTCTGCAGCGGCATGTAATTCACTATCGGCTCCTTGCAGATAACCACGCCTGCCGCATGCGTTCCCGAATGACGCGCCAGACCTTCAAGCGCGCGCGATGTGTCAATCAGCCGTTTTATTTTCGGGTCATTTTTATAAAGTTCGCTAAGCTCATTCGATACCTCCAGCGCGCGGTCTATGGTGATATTCAGGTCATTCGGCACAAGCTTTGCCACCTTATCCGTTTCGGCATACGAAATATTCAGTGCTCTGCCGACATCACGTATCGCAAGTTTTGCCTTCATCGTACCGAAGGTTATAATCTGCGCCACATTTTCCTCGCCGTATTTGCGCACAACGTAATCGATAACCTGCTGCCGTCCCTCCGGCGCAAAATCCACGTCAATATCCGGCATGGAAACTCGCTCGGGGTTCAAAAAACGTTCAAAAATCAAATTGTACTTTATCGGGTCGACATCGGTAATTTCAAGAGTGTAGCTGACGATACTCCCGGCAGCACTGCCTCTGCCCGGCCCGACGCCGACGCCGTTTTCCTTTGCATAATGAATAAAATCCCATACAATAAGGAAGTAATCCACGAAGCCCATGCTTTTGATTACGGATAATTCGTAATCAAGACGATTTTGCAGTTCCTCCGTCACATTTTTGTAGCGTTTCTTAAGACCGTTTGTGCAAAGCTCATTCAGGTATTCCCATGCTGTTTTCCCGTCCGGGACATCGTAGCTCGGCAGATGCCGCGTATGGAAATCAAATTCCATGTTGCATCTGTCGGCAATTTTTGCCGTATTTTCAATAGCCTCCGGCGCATAGGCAAACAGCTCCGCCATCTCCTCCGGAGATTTTATATAAAATTCCTCGGTTTCAAAACTCATTCTGTCATCGTCATCCACCGTTTTCTGCATCTGTATGCACATCAGCACGTCCTGATATTTTGCGTCCTCTTTATTGGCATAGTGAATATCATTTGTTGCGACAAGACCTACTCCCAATTCCTTTGCAAGCTTTACCAAAAGCGGATTTATTCTTTTTTGTTCCGCTATTGAATGGTCTTGCAGCTCTATAAAATAATTATCCTTGCCGAACAGCTTTAAATATCTTTCGCCGATAGCCTTTGCTCCGTCATAATCGTCCGCGGCGAGCGCTTTGGGAATTTCTCCGGCAAGACATGCCGACAAGGCAATAAGCCCCTCATGATGCTCCGACAGCAGTTCAAAATCTATCCTCGGCTTATAGTAAAACCCTTCTGTAAAGCCCTTTGTTACTATATATGAAAGATTTTTGTATCCCTCATAATTTTCGCACAGCAAAATGAGGTGACTGTATTTTGAGTCATATTCGTACACCTTGTCAAAGCGGCTCCGCGGCGCGACATAGACCTCGCAGCCGATAACCGGCTTTATTCCCTGCGCGAGCGCTTCTTTATAAAAATCGACCACGCCGTACATGGCGCCGTGATCGGTTATGGCGCAGCTGTCCATTCCGAGTTCCTTAACGCGTGATATTATTTTTTTAATACTTGATGCACCGTCCAGTAAGCTGAATTCCGTATGCGTATGAAGATGTGTAAATCTCACTTTGCGTCACCCCCTTAAAGCCTTTGCGATATTTCCATAATACGTTTCAGGCGATGATTTACTCCCGATTTTCCGAGCGGCGGTATAAGGCGCTGTCCCAGTTCTTTCAGGCTTTCCTCAGGATATTTTATGCGCAGCTGCGCAATTTCCGAGAGAGTGTCCGGCAGATTTGAAAGCGGCATATGCTTTTCTATCTTCCTTATCGCCTCAATCTGCAGCGACGCGGTTTTTGTTGTTCTTTCGATGTTCGCAATCTCGCAGTTTGCCTGTCGGTTTACCGAATTGCGTATATCCTTTTCAATAGATATATTGTAAAGCTCCATCGCCGCGCCTACCGCGCCCATTATGCCCAGTATGTCCGCAATTGCTTCATATTCTTTTATATATACTATAAAATGTCCTTTCCGTTCGGTTATTTTTGCGCTTATGCCCATTTCGGCAAGCACCGCACAAAGCTGCACGGCATAATTTTCGTGCTTTGTATCAAATTCCATATGATACCGCACCTTGGGGTCGCTCACCGAGCCGCCCCCCAAAAATGCGCCGCGCACATATGCCGTCCGGCAGCATTCGAGCGGAGTTATTTCCGCCTTGCCCGAATTGAACAGCAGCAATCTCGGCGCCATTTCGCTCATAAAAAATTCCAAATCCGGATAAAATCTGAACATTCCGTTTCTGTTTATTTTTTCTATCCTCCGCGAAAATACACGCTCGGACAAAAACTGTATTCTGTCCGCAACATCCTCATTTTCCGTAGAAATTACAATCTTTTGCGCAGCATAGCTTGTGCAGAGCTTTACTATCGATGACAGCTCCGCAATATCGCAGAAGTCGCAGTTGTTTTGCGTGCGTGCAAGCTGCGCCTTTATGTTCTGTGTGAAAGACATTATGATTTTCCTCTTAAAATATCCCTGTGGATAACGTTTGTTTCCTGTCCGACAATCGCTTCGGCAAGCTTGTTCGCCATAGTCACGCTGCGGTGCTTTCCGCCCGTGCAGCCGATACATATGGTAAGCGACGTCTTTCCCTCTTCAATGTAAAGCGGAATTAAAAATTTTATCATGCCGCACAGCTTGTCCATAAATTCGGTTGCCGCGCTCGTAGACATGACATAATCCTGCACTTCCTTATCATTGCCGGTTTTATCCTTCAGTTCGTCAACATAATACGGATTTGCAAAGCACCGTACATCAAATACCAAATCCGCATCGAGCGGAATTCCGTACTTAAATCCGAATGACATAACATTTATTGTCAGCTCCGATTCCTTACCGTCAAAATAAATTTTTCTGAGAGCTTTGGAAAGCTGAGCAAGCGTGTAATTTGACGTATCTATCACCGCGTCCGCTTCATTGTATATTTTTTCAAGCATTTTACGTTCTTTTTTTATGCTGTCCAAAAGCCCGAGATTGCTCGAAATCGGGTGAGAGCGGCGCGTTTCCTTATAGCGCTTTACCAGCACTTCATCGCTTGCCGTCACAAAAAGCAGCTTGTAGTCATACCCGTTTTCTTTCAGTATGTTTATATTTTTCAAAAGCTCGCCTATCATGTCGCCCACGCGCGAGTCAATCACAAACGCCACCTTGTCATATTTTCCGTTTATCGAAATAAACATCTCCGCAAGCTGCGGTATTATTACCGGCGGCAGATTATCTATGCAGAAAAATCCCGCGTCCTCCAAAAATCTTATAACCTGCGTCTTGCCCGCTCCCGACAAGCCCGTAACTATCGTAAACTGCATTTAAAAATCCCCCAGCATTTTAACTTCCGTTTTCATTTCCACTCCGAATTTGTCCTTAACCGTTTTTTGAATATGCTCAATCAGCGCAAGGACGTCCGCAGCAGTTGCTCCGCCTGCGTTTATCACAAATCCGGAATGTTTTTCCGACACCTGCGCTCCACCGATTTTGTATCCTTTAAGTCCGCAGTCCTCAATCAGCTTGCCGGCAAAATAGCCCTCGGGGCGCTTGAATGTACTTCCCGCGCTCGGCATATTAAGCGGCTGTTTTGATGTTCTGCGCTGCCTGAAATCGTCTGTTTTTTCCTTTATCCCGTCCTTGCTGCCCTTTTTCAGTTTTAAAACCGCCGAGAGTATAACGGCGTCCGTTCCGGTAAAGCTGCTGCTGCGGTATCCGAAATCAAGCTCATCTGCCGTCTTTTCGGTAATCTTTCCGTTTTCAAGGTATGTTACGGACTTGATAACGTCTTTCAGCTCACCGCCGTACGCACCGGCATTCATATAAATTCCTCCGCCCAAAGTGCCCGGTATTCCCGAGGCAAACTCAAGTCCGGCAAGCGAATTTGCATACGCCTCGGCGGCAAGGCGCGAAAGCAGAATACCGCTTTGCGCTGTGATTTCTTCACCGTTTACCTCTGCCGCGTCAAAACCGCGCGCAATTTTAATGACAAGTCCGCGTATACCTTTATCGCCGACCAAAAGATTTGTGCCGTTGCCTATAACCGTACAGTCAATTCCTTTTTCCCGCGCGTATTCAATCAGACGCACAATCTCCTCCGCCGATTTTGCCTCGCAAAATTCGTCGGCAGGCCCGCCGATTTTAAATGAGGTATGATTTTTCATAAGCTCATTCTTTTTTATTTCCATCTATAATCTCCGTTCTGCCCTCCGGCGCGGCAGGCACCCGTTTGCTTACTGCCCCGACTGGCGTTTCATTTCATTCATCAGCCTGTTGTTAAGCTCAACGGCTGCGTTATATCCCATTCTCTTCTGACGGTTGTTCATTGAAGCAACTTCAATGATAATCGCAAGATTTCGTCCCGGCTTTACCGGAATGGTAAGGCTCGGTATATTTATTCCCATTATATTCGTAAATTCGTCAAGCATGCCCAGACGGTCATACTGTTTTCCCTCAACCCACGGCTCAAGGTGGATTATCATGTCGATGCTTTCGGTGTCCTTGACGGCGCCCATACCGAAAATTTCCTTGACATCTATAATACCGATGCCGCGCAGTTCAACAAAATGCCGTATAATATCGGGTGATGAACCGACGAGCGTTTTTGACGAAACTCTCTTAATTTCCACCGCGTCATCTGCAACAAGACGGTGACCTCTCTTGAGCAGCTCGATTGCCGTTTCGCTTTTCCCGACGCCGCTCTCGCCCATTATCAGCACGCCCTCGCCGTATACCTCGACAAGCACGCCGTGACGTGTGCGCCGCGGTGCAATCTGGACATTAAGATAGCTGATAAGCGCGCTCATAAGACTCGACGTTGTTTCCTCTGTTCTCAGTATTGTAAGGTCATATTTTTCGGCAAGCTCTATCATTTCCGGGAAAATCTGCATGCCGCGCGTTATGATAAGCGCCGGGAACTTGGTTGAAAACAGCCTATCCATAAGCTCGCATCTTTTGTCGCGCGGAAACTGCTCGAGATATGTCACCTCAACCTTGCCCATAATCTGTATGCGGTGCGGATCAAAGTAATCGTAAAATCCGGCAATCTGGAGCGCCGGACGGTTCAGGTCCGCCGTTTCAATCATAATCTCGTCAATATCGGATGATTCATAAATCTTTTCAAAAGAAAATTCCTCGATAACCTTTGAAAGATGTATTTTGAATGTTGTGTCGTTCATCATACCTTTAACCTCCGTAGGACATATTTACTCATTTTTATTATATACCAAAAATATATTTTTTTCAATTAAAAATTTATAAAAATTTAACTTTTTTTATTTTATTATGTGCCAAAACCAATAAATTTTATTTTTTTTCAAAAAAGACTTGCATTATTAATAAATTTGTGGTAAAATAAATTTGTTTTGATAATTGCAATAGATAGAGGAGGTGTCCGCACATGGCAAAATGTGATATTTGCGGCAAAGGCGTTACCTTTGGAATTAAGGTCAGCCATTCGCACAGAAGATCGAACAGAGCTTGGAAGCCTAATGTAAGAAAAGTAAGGGCTGTCGTTAACGGCAATACTAAGTCGGTTAATGTTTGCACTCGCTGCTTGCGTTCGGGAAAGGTTACACGCGCGGTTTGATTTGGCAAAGACGGCAGAGGAGCTTTCGTTCCTCTGTTTTTTTTGTGAAGATACTATATTTTTAAATATTTATTTTGCATTTTCGCAAATTATGTGCTATACTGTTATTATCAATATGAATTTATGATTGATTTTATACTTATATATAATGTTAATATTAGGAGTGTGATACCTTGGAAAAGCTCGTTATTAAGGGCGGAACTCCCCTGCGCGGAACAATAAGCATAAGCGGCGCGAAAAATGCCGCCGTTGCAATTATCCCTGCGTGTATTCTTATCAAGGATAAATGCCGACTTGAAAATCTGCCCGACATTAAAGATGTTAAGCTTTATTTGGATATTCTGCGCGATTTGGGCGCAGAAATACATGTTATCGACAAAAATACTGCGGAGGTCGATTGTTCAAACGTCACGTCATATAAGCCGCAGGTTGAGCTTGCGCGAAAAATGCGCGGCTCGTCCTATCTGATAGGCGCATTGCTGGGACGTTTTCATAAATGCGTTGTGCCCATGCCGGGCGGCTGCGATTTCGGCACACGTCCGATTGACCAGCACGTAAAAGGTTTTGAGGCGCTCGGCGCGGTTTGCAGTCAAGCTCATGCGCTTGTTTCGGCTGAGGCGGACGATCTTTACGGCGCGCACATTTATTTTGATGTAACGTCGGTAGGCGCAACCGTCAATGTAATTTTGTCGGCTGTAATGGCAAAAGGCGTTTCCGTGATAGAAAACGCAGCAAAAGAGCCGCATATTGTTGACCTTGCGAACTTTTTAAACGCCATGGGCGCAAAAATCCGCGGTGCCGGTACCGATACAATAAAAATCACGGGCGTGGACAAGCTTCACGGCGGCACATATTCTATCATTCCTGACCAGATTGAGGCAGGGACTTTCATGATTGCCGCTGCGGCAACACGCGGCAACGTTCTTATTGAAAACGTAATTCCGCGCCACCTTGAGGCAATCAGCGGCAAGCTGATTGAATCGGGCGTTAAAATCGAAGAATTTGATGACAGTATTCGTGTGTCCGTTCCGGAAGGAAAAAAGCTGAAGCGCGTCAATTTTGTTGCGCTCCCCTATCCGGGCTACCCGACCGATATGCAGCCGCAGCTGGTTACATACCTCTCCACAATCGAAGGTACCAGCACTGCGCGCGAGGGCGTATGGGACGACCGTTTCCGCTATGTCGGCGAACTGAAACGAATGGGCGCGGATATTATAGTTGAGGGCAAGCTTGCCATAATCAACGGCGTTCCCGGACTTATGGGAACAACCGTGCGCGCGACCGATTTGCGCGGCGGTGCGGCAATGATTATCGCCGGTCTTATGGCAGAGGGCACCACCGAAATAACCGACATATACCACATCGACCGCGGCTATGAAAATTTTGAGCAGAAATTTGCTGCGCTCGGCGGCGATATTCACCGCATCGAAGTATTTACAAACTAACGGAGAACCGGCCATGTTTTTATCACTTGTAAGCGGTTCCTCCGGGAACTGCTCGCTGATTTCCGACGGAAAAACGCACCTTCTTGCCGACTGCGGTCTGTCCTGCAAAAACCTTGAGACCGCACTGGCTAAGGTGGATTTGCGCCCGTCCGACATCAGCGGAATTTTAGTAACACACGAACATTCCGACCATATACGCGGAATAAATACCGTGTCGCGCAAATATAATATTCCGGTTTATGCGACATTAAAAACGCATGAGGCCATTCATGCCGGCACCGTACGCGATGTACGCTATCTGTCGCCCGATGTGGATTTCGAAATCGGCACAATAGGCATAAAGCCGTTCTCCATTCCGCATGACGCTGCCGACCCGGTCGGATATAATTTCTTTTTCGGCGTGAAAAAGCTGTCGCTCGCAACAGATATAGGAAAAATGAACGATTATGTCACAGAACATTTAAAAGGCAGCATAGCTGTTCTGCTCGAATCAAATCACGATTTGAAAATGCTTATGTCCGGTCATTATCCGGCATATTTAAAACGCAGAATTGCCGGTAAATACGGGCATCTTTCCAACACCGACGCGGCGCATACCGCTTTGGAGCTTATCAAAAGCGGTACATGCCATATAATGCTGGGGCATTTGTCCGACAAAAACAATACTCCGAACACCGCGTACCTCGAAACGGCAGGTTTCCTGGAGGCAAACGGAGTAAAAATCGGCAAGGACGCAGGTTTGTCCGTCGCCGCAAGATACGAGGTTTCATGTTTCAGATGAATATTTCAGTTGTATGCATAGGAAAAATTAAAGAAAATTTCTTTCGTGACGCTTTGGACGAATACTCCAAGCGTCTTTCGCGTTTTGCCAAATTTGAAATTATCGAGGTGCGCGACGAGAAAATACCCGATAATCCGTCCGAAAAAGAAATCAGCGCAATTCTTGAAAAAGAGGGCGCGGCTGTCATGTCCAAAATCCCGAAAAACAGCCGGATTATCGCCATGTGCATTGAGGGCAAAGAACTTTCCAGCACGGCGATTGCCGAAAAAATGCGCGAAATATCCATGACGTCAAGCCACATTACATTTATCATCGGCGGCTCGCTCGGGCTTTCGGACAACGTAAAATCGGCGGCGGATATTAAGCTCAGCTTCGGAAAAATCACCCTGCCTCATCAGCTTATGCGCGTAGTTTTGGCAGAACAGATTTACCGCGCGTTCAAAATCAATTCGGGAGAAAGCTACCATAAATAAAAGACACGCAAAACAGCGATGCAAATATGCATGCACAAAAGCTGTCCCCATTATTTTGTCTTTATTTCACCGAACGGCATACCTTTTTCGCAGTAAAATATATACTTTTTAATACCATTATCCGAACTTTATTAAATTTCTGTAAATATATCGCAAAAAAGACTTTTTTTTTCACATTTTTTGTGATACAATGTGTAGTAGATTTATTTGGAGGAAAAATAATTATGACTTTATGTTCACGCTGCCATAAAAAACCGGCAGTAGTTTATATTACCAAACTGGACGGTAACAACGCAACCAATGAAGGATTTTGCCTTGCGTGCGCAAAACAGCTCGGCATAGCTCCGATTGAAAATATAATAAAACAGATGGGGTTATCCGATGACGATATTGACACCATCAGCGACGAACTATCCGAATTTATGGAAAATATGGAGGGAAATCCGGATGCTGCCGAAGAGCTTGCATCCGGCGAATATGACGGCGGCGCCGAAGAAGGCGGTGCACCTTCGGCACCCCTGAATTTTCTGTCAGGCTTTATGCCCGGCAAAAAGGACGATACGCAGTCCGATACCGACAAAAAAGACCCATCAAAGAAAAAACGCGGCAAAAAAAAGAGCATGCTTGATACCTACGGCACCAACCTGACCGAAAAAGCAAAGCTCGGCAAGGTTGACCGCGTCATCAACCGCAATACCGAAATCGACCGTGTTGTGCAGATTTTGAACCGGCGTTCAAAAAACAATCCGGTTATTCTCGGTGAGCCCGGTGTCGGCAAAACAGCCATCGCAGAGGGTCTTGCCTGCCGCATCGCGGAAGAAAATGTCCCGCCGAAATTATTCGGATACCAGCTGTACCTGATTGATTTTACGGCGCTTGTTGCCGGCACTCAGTTCCGCGGTCAGTTTGAGGCTCGGCTTAAAAACCTGCTTACCGAAGCGGAGGAAGCCGGGAACGTCATTCTGGTAATTGACGAAATTCACAACATTGTTGCAGCCGGCGACGCCGACGGCGCGATGAGTGCGGCAAATATTTTAAAACCTGCTCTTGCACGCGGCGAAATTCAGATTATCGGTGCAACCACATTGAACGAATACAGAAAGCATATCGAAAAAGATACCGCTTTGGAACGCCGTTTTCAGCCGGTTCTTGTTGATGAACCGAGCGTTTCGGAGGCTGCGGAAATTCTTCGCGGAATTAAAGATTATTACGAAAATTACCACAAAGTTCACATTTCCGACGAAGTTATCGAGGCCGCATGCCGCATGAGCGAGCGATATATAACCGACCGTTTTCTGCCCGATAAGGCAATTGACGTAATTGACGAGGCAGGTTCTGCCGTCAACCTCAAAAACATTGCGCTATACGAGGCAAAAAAGCTGCATAACAGACTCGACGATATAGCCGCACAATCCCAGGAGGCGGCAGACGCCCAGGATTTTGAGAAAGTCGCTTTGCTCAGGCAGGAAGAAATTGAACTGACAAGTGAGCTTAAAAATAAGGAGGAGCTTGCAGCGCAGTCCGAGGTCACTCTCGATGATGTCGCTGCCGTTATTGAAAGCTGGACGAAAATTCCGGTACACAAGCTCACCGAAGACGAGGCAACCAAGCTGTTAAATCTCGAAAGCCGCATACACAAGCGCGTTATCGGTCAGGAGGACGCTGTTTCAGCCGTTGCGCGCGCAATACGGCGCGGAAGAGCCGATATTTCCGTCAAGCGCCGCCCCGTATCCTTTATATTTGCAGGACCTACCGGAGTCGGCAAAACCGAGCTGGTGAAAACGATTGCCGAAGTCATGTTTGACAACGAGGACGCACTTATCCGTTTTGATATGTCGGAATATATGGAAAAACATTCGGTTTCCAAACTTATCGGCTCTCCCCCGGGATATGTCGGTTATGACGAAGCCGGGCAGCTGACCGAAAAAGTCCGCAGAAAGCCATACTCCGTCATTCTGCTTGACGAAATTGAGAAAGCTCACCCGGAAGTATTTAACCTGTTCCTGCAAATCCTCGATGACGGACGCGTTGCGGACAGTCACGGAAAGATAGTAAATTTTGAAAATACAATTATCATCATGACCACGAATGCCGGTTCTGAATTTAACTCATCATCAATGGGCTTTAATTCCAGCGGCGAAATTACAATGAAAAACAACGTAGAAAAAAGCCTCAAAGAGCATTTCCGCCCGGAATTTCTCAACAGAATTGATGAAACAGTTACTTTCAAGCCGCTTACGCGTGATGAACTCAGAAAAATCATTGATTTGCTGCTCGGCGACATCACCGACAGAATGGCTCAGAAAGGCGCCGATATAACCGTAACCGAATCGGCAAAGGAGTTAATCCTCGAGAACGGTTTCGATACCAAATTCGGTGCACGTCCGCTAAAGCGTTCAATTCAGCGGCTGATAGAAGATAAGCTTGCGGACTTCTCACTGCGCACCCCTATTGCCCCTGGCATGAAAATCATTGCCGACCGCAAGGGTGACGAAATTGAGCTGACAATTATTTCTGCGGCTTAGATTACCGCAATACAGATAACTTATTACGCATCGGTCAGACACGGCAAAATTTCTGCCGTCTTTGTCCGGTGCGTAATTCAATCACAAAAGAATTTTTATTCGTGAGGTTTACCATGACATATATATTTGATTTTGACGGCACCTTAGTCGATTCCATGCAGCAATGGTCTGTAAAAATGCTTAACGTTCTTAACTCTAACAACATAGCATATCCGCCTGATATCATAAAAATCATTACCCCCCTGGGCGACAGAGGAACGGCGGAGTATTTTCGCAGTATGGGCGTAAAAATGAGCGTTCGGGAAATTTTGGATTTAATGGACAGCTATGCCATGCATGAGTATGAATTTAATATTCCGGCAAAACCGTACGTTGCCGAAGCTCTGGCGCGTTTAAAATCTGACGGACACAGCCTAAACGTCCTAACGGCGAGTCCGCATAAAATGCTTGATGTTTGCCTTAATCGGCTCAAGCTGTCCGCTTTTTTTGACAACATATGGTCATGCGATGACTTTCCTTATACAAAATCTCAGCCCGAAATTTATATTGAAACGGCAAGACGGCTCGGCGTACCTGTCGGCGAGTGTATTTTTGCCGACGACAACTACAATGCAGTTTCTGCGGCAAAAACTGCCGGCATGATTACCGTCGGCGTTTATGATGCAACTTCCGCGGAAAATGAATATGAAATGCGCAAATTATGCGATAAATACATATTTGATTTCCGCGAGCTTTAAAAAATATATTTTTCATACCCGGTGAAACGGCAAGACTAATCTATGCTGTTTCGCCGCTTTTATTTATAAAAATTATTCATAATTGAAACTTTTTTCACATTTTTTGTGTATATAATAGCGTACGTACAATAGCGGCTCCGTTTGGGGCAAAGGAGGTTTGTAAGATTGATAAATGAAGATAAGCTTCTGCACGGTCTTAAAAAGAGAAAAAGAAACTGCCTGGAAGATATAATCAAATTATATACGCCTTACGTAAATGTGATTGTTTATAACGCTATCGGCGGCACGGCTTCTGCGGAGGACATCGAGGAGGTAATTTCAGATACATTCGTTTTACTTTGGCGGCATGCCGATAACGTTTCTGCCGACAAAGGCGGTATCCGCGCATATCTCGGCGCAATTGCCGGAAATGCCGCAAAAAACAAACTCCGTAAATGTAAGATTTGGGAGAATTTGGATGACAACACTCAATCACATTTAACCAATCCGCAGGAAACAGTTCTGAAAAAGGAAGAAAAACTGCTTTTAGCAGATCTGATAACATCGCTCGGCGAACCCGACAGCGAAATATTTTTCAGATATTACTACTATGACGAAAAAATAAAGAAAATAGCGTCAGTAATGGGTATTCCGGTATCAACGGTTAAAACAAAGCTCTCACGCGGAAAAATTAAGCTGAAAAACGCTATATGCAAAAAGGAGGATTTATTATGAGCAAAAGACTTGAATTTCTTAAACAAGAGCTGAACATACAGGATTGCAGCACACCCGTAAGCACAAAGAAAATCACTGACGCGGTAAACCGCATACTCAATGAAGATTTACATGAAAAGAAAACCTTTGTCAAACAAAAATTGCTTCGATTTGCCCTGATTGCCGCTATCATATCCGCAATTTCATGTTTCACCGCATTTGCAGGCGCCTATTTTGAATGGAATGAAAAATTAACCGAATATTTCAGACCCACCAAACAGCAAACCGATAGAATGCAGTACGCGTCTGCATTGCCGCAAGTGAGCGCGTCGGATAACGGAATAACGGTAAACGTTCTGCAAACCTTAGCCGACAGCCACGGCATATATGTACTTTACGAAGTGATCGGGTTCGGCGGCATCGAGGAAAACGAAATTTTGTCATGGGAAGAAGAACGCCTTAAAATCTCATATGATGACAGCGATAAAAAGCCCGGCTCCGGAGGATATGCATACCACAAAATTTTAGACCGCAAAGATAACAGATGCACCATTTTGTATATAAGAACAGGTCAGGGCAAAATCAAAAACCAAACGCTTGATTTCATTTTAAGCGGATTAAAAAAGAAAGTTGTAAATAATCGGGGCGAAATCTGTAATTCTTATACCGTTTCGGATTGCCGATTCGAGCTTAACTGGTATTTTGAATATGAAAATACCGGAAAAACGTGGGATATAATCAAGGAATTGAACGGCGGCAAAAACACATTAACGCAAATTGATATTTCGCCGATTTCTCTTTGGATAACAATAAGCGGTGAGGAAATGGAAAATCCCGACGCGGTTACAATTAATTTAAAAAACGGCGATACGGTTAACTTAGATGCAAAAGAGCTTTCATTATCCTTTACGCCGCTGCGAAACGGTATTAATACCGTATCATGCGAGTTTGACAAAATCATTACGGTCGAAGATATTGAAAGCATACAAATCGGGACAGACGTTATTCCGTTGTCCGATTAAAACAAAAATGCGCAATTGCCGGCTGTGCGTACATACCGACCCGTGCAGCAAAGCGCAAAATGTATGCTGTAAAATTGATTTTAGAAAATAATGTTGACATTCTTAGGTTATCCCCGGTAAGACAAATGTTCTGCCGGGGTTCAGCCTATCCGTTTCAAATAGAATTTCCGCACTTAAAAAGGTGTTGTAAATACTTACAACACCTTTTTTTAATGCAGCCGATTAAACGTTCTGCCGCTGTTTTACATTATAATTCGGGACCTGCTGCAACCAAAGCCTTGCCTGCTGCATTTCCTTCATACTTAGCAAAGTTCTTTATAAATCTGCCTGCCAAATCCTTTGCCTTTTCTTCCCACTCGGAAGCATTTGCGTAGGTATCGCGCGGGTCAAGAATATTTGAATCAACACCCGGAAGCTCTGTCGGTACTTCAAAATCAAAGTACGGAATTTTCTTCGTGGGAGCATTGTTGATGTCACCGTTCAGGATTGCGTCAATAATTCCGCGAGTATCACGTATTGAAATTCTCTTGCCTGTGCCGTTCCAGCCGGTATTAACCAGATATGCTTTAGCGCCGCTCTTTTCCATTTTCTTAACAAGCTCTTCGGCATATTTTGTCGGGTGCAGCTCCAGGAATGCCTGACCGAAGCATGCAGAGAAAGTCGGCGTAGGCTCTGTGATGCCGCGCTCAGTACCGGCAAGCTTTGCAGTAAAGCCCGACAGGAAGTAATACTGAGTCTGTTCCGGAGTCAGAATAGAAACCGGCGGAAGTACACCGAATGCATCAGCTGACAGGAATATTACATTCTTTGCATCAGGTGCTGCGGAAACCGGGCGTACAATCTTTTCAATATGGTCTATAGGATATGATACACGTGTGTTTTCGGTTACGCTCTTGTCATCAAAATCAATTTTTCCGTCTTTGTCAAGCGTAACATTTTCCAGAAGTGCATCACGTCTGATAGCGTTGTAAATATCAGGCTCTGAATCTTTATCAAGGTTAATAACCTTAGCGTAGCAGCCGCCCTCAAAGTTGAATACGCCGTTATCGTCCCAGCCGTGCTCGTCATCACCGATTAAAAGACGTTTCGGGTCTGTTGAAAGCGTAGTCTTGCCCGTTCCCGAAAGACCGAAGAATATAGCTGTATTCTTTCCGTCCAAATCGGTATTTGCCGAGCAGTGCATTGAAGCAATACCCTTAAGCGGCAGATAGTAGTTCATCATTGAGAACATACCCTTTTTCATTTCTCCGCCGTACCATGTATTTACAATAACCTGTTCACGGCTTGTGATGTTAAACATTACAGCGGTTTCGGAATTAAGACCAAGTTCCTTGTAATTTTCAACCTTAGCCTTTGAAGCATTGTAAACAACAAAATCCGGTTCAAAGTTCTCGAGTTCTTCCGCAGTAGGCTGAATAAACATGTTGGTTACAAAATGAGCCTGCCATGCAACTTCAACTATAAAACGGATTGCCATGCGCGTATCCTTGTTTGCACCGCAGAAAGCGTCTACAACAAACAGACGTTTATTGGAAAGTTCCTTTATAGCTATATCTTTTACCGCATGCCATGCTTCTTCGGTTGCGGGGTGGTTGTCATTTTTATATTCTTCCGAAGTCCACCAAACTGTATCCTTGGAATTTTCATCAACAACAATAAACTTGTCTTTAGGTGAACGTCCCGTGTATACGCCTGTCATAACGTTGACAGCGCCAAGTTCGCTTACCTGTCCCTTTTCATATCCCTCAAGCTCGGGCTTTGTTTCCTCTTTGAACAGCATTTCGTATGACGGATTGTGGACAATCTCAGTTGTGCCGGAAATACCGTATTTGCTCAAATCAATTTTTACCATTGCTATTACCTCTCTTCTCTATCAATATGATAAAATATTTTTTGCACTCATTGTTAATTATATCCGATTTTTACCGAAAAATCAAGTGTTTGGGACATTTTTTTCAAGAAATATGCAATTTTTTAAAAAATAAGTATTTTTTTCAAAAAAGTATTGACAAGCTGTTTAATATGTGGTAGAATATAATAGTTGTCGGTGATAAACGGCAGCGGCATTATAATTTTAAAATGCACCATTAGCTCAGTTGGTAGAGCACCTGACTCTTAATCAGGGTGTCCACGGTTCGAGCCCGTGATGGTGTACCACGTCAGAGCAAGCTTTATATCGCTTGCTCTGTTTTTTTGTGAAGAAAGCGTCTTTGGCGCATATATCTAAAAGGTTCACATCGCCCATGTTTAAAACAATCCTATCCGTACAAAAAGTTAAAATATCTCAATAACTGCAAACATTCAAAAGCCGAAAGCCCGGACTTGGCTTTCGGCACACATTTACTAAATTTCCGATAACGTTCACTACACATTTTTCCGCCCATTTATCTCTTTAGCAATCATTTTATTAATCTTTTTGCGCATTTTCAGCGTAAAATCCGTATCTTTCGGGATTTTGCGCAGCGTTACCTGTTCACCGCCATTGACTTCAGTAAGAACGGATTCGACAATTTCACGGCTGTACAAGCTTTCACACAGCTGAAGTGCGCGCATATCGTCAATGCCCTGACGAAACACTTCCAGACGAATTGAATTATACATTTCAAAATTCGGCGCCGGATATACCATAAAGGAATCGCCTGAAACGAATTTCATTCCGGCATCGGTTACGGCAAACGGATCTATACGCCGCACCGAGCGTGCCGCATTGTAAAAATTGAAACCCCAATGCAAAAATCCGTCCGCGCCGCATATGTAAAACTGCGTTCCGCTTATCCTGTTGCGCGTGGAATGCATACCGAATGTACGTCCCATGCAATTTTTATTCGAACCGCAATAATATATCCAGTGAGGATTCAGACGCAATTCAGCAAATTTGTTCTCATGCACAACATGCGGCACAGGAATATCGACAAGTCCTTCTTCATAAAAAATCGGCTCGCTCATCGCGTCCATGACTTTAAAGTCACCAATGTATCCGTGCATCGTTTTGCTTGCCGCCCGATAACTTTCCAAATGTTTGGGCGCGGGCTCGTCGGAAATATGGAAAACCGTTTTATCCGCAATGCCGAGATGTTTGATTTCGCTGCATAATTCCGGCAAAAACTGCGACAGAAAGTTTTTATATTCATCGCCGTCGGCATCGGTATCCCAGCCGAACAGCTGCTTTTCATCTGCCATGATTTTCGGCGCATGGCGCGCACCCCATTGCGTGAAAAGGTGTGACATTTCGAAATATTCCGCCCCGCACTCACGGCAAATATCTACCCATTTGCGCAGTTTATCGAAACCGAAGGAGTACCCGTCCGCGGTTTTATGCACATCAACCAGCTGAACCGTTGTACGCTCTTTGCCGGGATTTGTGTCCAGCGGCGGCGTAAACAGCGGTGTGTAAATCATGTTTGTCCCGTATTTGACAGCTGTTTTTACAGTATTCCGCACAGCCGTCCAGTAATCTTTTGAAAAAACTTCTATATTATAATAATCTGCAATACAATCGGTGTGTATCCACTGCGTTACGGCAATTTTTTGCTTTGGGAGCCGCGCCGGAATTATTTTAATCTTATGTTCGACAGCGGCAACGGTCACGCGATTTTCGTCCGTTATCGTTACGACTGCCGTATAGTTTCCGCCTTCAAGATTTTCCGTGTCGATACTTACCCACAGAGTCCCGGTAAGCCGCGGCAAAATGGTAAATGTTTTGTCTTTTGTCAGCGGGACAAGCATATCAGGATACAAACCGGGTTCGCTTTTTATGTAATCGTCCGGGTCTTTTTCCGATACGCCCGCATATACCGACGGCATATGCTCAACAGCAGAAAGTACGGCGCACGAAAAATCAATTTCTTTGCCGTTACAATACAGCTGCACCGCCGCCAAACAATCATACGCCTGATAGCTGTTTTCCGCATATTCATCGGCATAATACGCTACTTCAAATGCGGCAAGCTCACCAATCAGTGCAGTCGAAGTTTTGTATGTTTTAAATCTCGTTAAACTGTCGGTATAAAATACTTTTTCGAGCGGTGACAGTACTTTGGTAACCAAATGCATATAAATTTCCTCCGTTAATATCGTTTCCGTAAAATTTTAAAATTTCCTATTACCACTGTGTTTATTTCTTTCATGGCTTTTATATCATACCACGTAAAAATATTTTTGTACATGGTTTTTATTGCAAAATAACTGCGTTTTTTTACACTAACTGCGTTATATCGTGCTTACTTCCGCCAAAGCCGCATGTTTGCCTTCGGCAAAATGCATTCTTAATATTCCGTGCTTTGTATCAACGCTGCATTTCCCGTCCGAATATAATATTTTTGCACCGCCCGCATTTTCAATCGGAATTAAAATATCGGCATCGCTATTGTTCATTTTCCAAACTTTAACAAAAATCCGTTCCTCATTTTTAAATCCGCAACAAACCCAATCCGCGTTATATTCGGGCAACCCCAAAGGATAAAACGGAATTAAACCGCGCGTGTATTTTCTGAGCCGCTTACAGCAGTCCACACCTTCTTTTACCAGCTTAAACCGTTCTTCATCAAGCAGCGCAATTTCGCCGCTTAAATGCATTCTCATCAAAAGAGGATTTACCATATTAAATACTACTTCATCGCCGCTGTTATCACGTTTGGGATATGACCATATTGCCGCTTGCTCCGGTAATACAGCCGTCGGCGCCCCCGCCGATATAACGGCGGTTAAATCAAATTCTTCACGGTCGCTTACCGATTGAATCGGGTGTTTCGCAAGCATGGCATAATCCATGCGCATACCCCCGCTTGCACAGTTTTCAATTATAAGTTCCGGATATCTGTCCATAACCGAAGAAATCCAGTCGATATACGCCCTGCCATGCTCTAAAAGTCCGTCGCCGAAACTGTCTGCGTCTGTCTCGGTCCCTACTCCGGCATCAATATTATAATCCATTTTAATATACCCTGCGCCGTATTCCCGCACCACTCTGTCGATGACCTCGTCGGCAAAAAGCCGCACCTTGTTACTCCGGAAGTCAAGCTGATATCTTCCGTGGTCAATAACGCGTTTTCCGTGGCGCATAAAAAAGCACGAATCATCAAATCGGTCGAGTATGGGACATTTTATCCCCATGCTTTCAATTTCCAGCCATATCCCCGGAACCATTCCGCGCGCTTTTATATAATCAAATACCGCCTTTATTCCGTGCGGAAATCTTTTCGCGCACGGCTGCCACTCGCCGACGGAATCCCACCATTCCCCATCGGCATACCACCCGGCGTCCATGCAGTAATATTCCGCGCCCGCAGCTGCCGCTTTATCAATTATCGGTTTCATTTTATCCTCTGTCGGATTTGCCCAAAGGCAATTCATGTAATCGTTAAAAATAACCGGTAAATTTCTGTCGGCACTATTACCGCGCATTATATGCCGGCGGTATTTTGTCATTTCCTCAAGCGCCGACGCAAAATCGCTGCCTATACAAACCGCCGCGCCGACACTCATAAACGTGTCGCCGCTTTTAAGTTCTTTATACCAATGATTTTCATTCTCGTCCGGCCCGGCAAGCTTTAAATACAGCATATCGGAAATATCGCTTATTTCCCAGTTCCACGAGCCGTTGTTTTCAATTTGCCACATGTATGCATGCCGCTTATCCTCAAAGCAACCCATCGGCAAAAACTCTTTTGACGACCACGTACCGGTATTCGACACGGCAATTCGTTTTGTGGAAAACGGGGATATTCGTTCCAGACCCAAATCGCTCAAGGAATATTTTTTCCACGCCGTTTCCCTCACCCATGAATTGGACGGGATATAAACATGACCGTCGTCTGCGCCTATACCCGTCAGCGAAAACGAGGACACATATTCAATCCCCACCGTTTCAGCCGATATATTTTTAATATCCGTACTGCAGCGCACGGCGCTTACGCCCGTATAAAACTGATAGTTAAGCGTGACATAAATTCTCTCGTCCGCAAGATTAATTTCGAGTTTGCGCCCAAAATTATTTTCCGATATTCGATGCGAAACATACTTCAATTTTTCTCTGCTCCCGCAGCATGTGTGCTTTGCGCCGTGATGGTCGTTCTGATTGTCGCCCGCCATATGTACCTCAACAGCCTGCGCATAGCTTTGCTGTTTTTCGGACATCTCTTGTCCGCTCCCGCCGCGCGCAAAATTCAGCAATCTCACGTCGCCGCTTTCAGACACGTCAAAAATCATGTGAATTGTATTTTCCTTAATCTCAAACCTCATGTTTTATAGTCCCCTCTGTTTCATCTTCCATTATTGTTTCGATTAATGAAAGCGCAAAAAGCCAATTCATATCCCGCGTCGGGTGATTGATACCGTTTGCAAGCAGCTGTGTTGTCCGGACGCCGCAGTTTTGCATCATCTTCCACTTTTTATAGCAGTCACATACCGCAACACCGTGCTTTTTGCAGACAGCTCTTGCCGTTTCCATATACAAATCCATTACGCCGTCATTCTGTATTTCCGCGGTATCGGCAGCAAGTTTTCTAAACTCCGCGTCCGTCATGCGGCAGCTCACCTCGGTATTAATCATATTCGGCGTCATAAATATAACGTCAATATCACGTTTTTTGAGTTCCGCGAAAATGTTGTCCAACGCGTTTTCGTACTCGCCGACTCTGTCCGCGCCGAGCGCTGCGTCGTTGAGTCCGAAACAAACCGTAACAAGGTCGGGATTTGCCCGCAAAACATCGCGTTCCAATCTTTCATATCCCTGCCCGGCATATCCCCCGCTTATGCCGGCGTTAATTATATTAACCGGCACCGACGGATACAAAACGGAAAGAATTTTTGCAAAATAATTATGATATGCGCAATTTTTATCAAAAACCGGCTCAATGGCGCCGGTGCTGTTCCGATAAATCTCAAAACAGCCCTGCGTTACACTATCGCCCAAAAACGCCGCCACAGGCGCGCGTTTATTTTCATTATCCGCTTGCTTTTCTTTTATCTTTTCAATAAATTTCATATTAATCTCCGTTCAGCCGCACCGCATATTTACTCCGGTTTTGTTTCCAATTTTAAAGGATAGTCACCCAAATGCTCTGTTTTATAGCCGTTTTTCTTATATGTTTCATAATCAAATGTTTCCAGCTCGTCAATGGCAAGCTTATGGAACTCATAAAAATTATGCCACCATTCATACCCGCTGCCGAGCTGCGCGCCAAGGTATGCATCTGCTATATCGCACCCCATTTGCGGCGCAACATAAAACGCACCCATCGCAAGAACGTTAACTCCGTTACCCGTAATTGCACGGAGCGCCGCCGGTACGCTTTCCACAACGCCCGCATGAACATGCGGACATTTGCTTGCCGCAATGTGTATTCCCATTCCAGTTCCGCAGAAAAGCAATGCCCTTTCAAATTCGCCTTCGGCAATCATCGCCCCCGCTCTCAATCCTATTCTATGGAACATAAGCTCGGTATCCCCGGAATCCGAGTCCGCCTTTACGCCGATATCCGTAATCGTCCACCCTTTATCTCTCAAATGGGCACAAACCGCCTCTTTAAGCGGATATCCCGCAAAATCCGCACCTACCAAAATCTGTTTATCACTTATTTTTTTCATTTAAATTTCTCCTTTCGATTAATACGTTATCACCTGTTTTTTCTATCATGTAAACGGTATCCTTTGCCGTATAACTTCCCTTATACCGATAAAATCCCTCGCTTGCGCATTTTTTGGGTTCGGCGCGCCCGCTGATTTGTTCGGCGCTTATGCCCATTATGTATCTGAAATATATGTACACCGGTATTCCCGACCACCCGTGACACAAACTTCCCGCGCGGTCAAAATCCGCCTCTCCCGACTCCGTTTCCCAAAACGAGGTTGCGCCGTCATAAAGCATTCTGCCCCATTTTTCGGCGATTTCATCGAGAACATATTGCTCATACTCCCCGCCGAATGACATAAGGACATCATATTTATAGATGCTGTAGCTCAGCGTAATACGGCTGTCAAGCAATACATTTTTGCGGTAAAGCGCGTCTGTAATTTCATGTTTATTTTCCGCAATCCCCGAATACATTGCCATGATTTGCATTAATTCGCCGTAATGTTCCTTTTTCCCGTTGTAAATATACGACGCATATAATCCGCGTTCTTCGTTCCAAAACTCCGAATTAACGGTGTTTTTTATTTTTTCGGCAATCGGGTTGTATTTTTCGCAAAATCGCCGGTTTCCGCAGTCTTTCGCAAGCTTTATCGTACTCGTCAGCGCAATATACAAAAACACCATATACATTCCGTCGGAAAAATCGTTCTCGTTATGCAGCTCCCTGTATTTGTCATAACCGTTATAGCCGTCCGACCATTCGTAAAAATGCCAGTATTTTTCTCCGGTCGGATATCGGAAATCCCCATCGGCGCAATACTTTTCTATCATATTCTCCATCTTGTCCCGGATTTCGTTCAGAAAATCCCTGTCACCGCTGTATTCAATATATTCTTTAACTTCCAAAAACCACAGCATCGTAAAGGACGGAATTACAAGTTCCAAATCGGTAGGAGCGCATATACGCTGAAATCCCTTGCCGTCCGTTTCATGCGCGAGCAGCCTGATTGATTCCCGCGCCGCATCAAATTCACCGAAAGCATAGTAACCGCACAATATCTGATTTCTTGAATCCGACGCATACAGCGCCTGTTCCCGCCACGGACAATCCTCATAATGTTCATGAATACAGTTTTTTAATGTATCCGTACAAACATCATATATTTTATTATGCAGATTATCGCTGCACCAAAAAGTCCCCGCCCGTTTTAACGGATATTCCGCCGGAAGAATACCGACGTAATGAATTTTTAAATCGGTAATGCCGTAAAAGTGAATTTGTATATACCGCCCCGCAATCCGCCGGAAGTAATGCGTGAATACCTTTCTGCCCGGTGATACAGCATATTCGTCCGCAAAATTGCGTGCATCAATTTTTGTGCGCACACGCAAATCTTTGACATGCTCGCCGTACCCGATACATGCCGTGCCCGTTCCCGTTGTTTCCAGTTCCATTTGGAAAAATCCGCATGTTTCCTTTCCCAAATCCACAACAATCCACACGCCGTCATTTCTGCAAGCCTTCAGCGAAACCGCCGGCGTCATAGTTTTACTGCCCGAAAACATCTCCTCAAACGCGGAATATGAAAGATAGTCTTTTTGTATCTGTACCGCGGGCACATCTGCTTTTTCCCTTCGGATAAAATACCCTTGTGCCACAATCTCCGCCTTGCATCTTTCGCCGATATTAAGTTTCGGAAGAGGACGCGGACTGAATTTTACCGCTTTGTTTACGGCTGCGGATTTTTTTAAATCCGTGCCTAAATATTCTTCATATAATGAAGAATATTTATACCCGTATCCGAGCTGCTGCGTAGTTTTATACATTTCTCCGCTTGCATATGTGCGCGATATTGCCGACATGATATTTTCATCGCTCAGAATAACTTTATCCTCAAAACTCAGCGCAAAACACACGCCGCTTTTATCCGCATAATACTGCATGCTTGTTTCGCCTTGATGGTACGCGGTGATTAGCAGCCTGTTTTGCCCGCTTTTCATTTTAAAGGAATATGTATCAAAATGTCTGTTATCGGGATAATCATCATATTGCCCGCACCCGATAAACCGACCGTTCAGCCATACCGCATACTCGCTTTCCGCGCAAATTTGCAAAACAGCGGTGCTGCCGTCTTTTGACGCGCTGACATCGCACACAAAATCGGCATACTGATTTTTTTCTTCCGCGGCGTCCGCCCAAATCCATTTTGCGTCATTAATCATACCTTTTTCACCTTCTTCATACATAAAAAATACGCCCCGCCCGACAGCAGCTGCATTATGCCGATAATTGCAAATGCCGGTGTTCCGCCGAAAATTTCCAGCATGGGGATACACATAAGCCCCGCCAGCGCGCCGCCCAATGTATTCAGCATCATGCGCCACGCCGTATATTGCCCGATAATTTTGTAGTCGACAATTTTCGTCACCGCAACCGGGACGGAATAATTTATCAGATTAAGAATAAAATATCCTATTCCGTACATGGTAAGAAAATTTGCTGTGCTTTTCCCCGCCAAAATCAACGGCATAATAATACAAATACCCATACTGCTTACAAGAATAATCCATCTGTCTATATTGTGCCTTGCCATCAGCGAATATGCCGCGCACCCGATTATCATTGTCACATTCGTTATAATCAGCAGATATCCCGAAGATACCGTATCGAGCACCGCGTAATGATACCCGACCGTAACCATAAGGTTAAATATGCCGATTACAAATCCGCGCAGCAAATTCGGAACAAAAAGTACCAAAAAGGGTCTGTACGCAAACAGATTGATTTTTTCCCTTTCATCATTGCATGTATTTCCGAATCCGTTGTCGCGGTAACTCAGGGTAATCGCCGCCGCCGCAAGCAGCGCCGCAATCCCCGACAGCAAAAAAGCGCTCATAACGTTAAAGTATGAATATTTGTTCAAAAAAACCGTAAGAACCGTTGAAAATAATATTCCGATTATGCCCGTGACTATTCCGGTTATACCCATAACTATCCCGTATCTGTTCATTTTCATGATATGATACGGAATTTTGTAACAAACTACATTATAAATACCCGCGCCGATATTTGTAAATATCCCCACCGCAAACACAAAATAATATTTCGCGGTTACCGTGATATTATTGGTATAACACAGCGCAAGCAGCGCCGCCAATATCGCTGTTTGCATTATCTGCACAATGGCGGTTGCCAAAATTATATTCTTCAGATTTTCCAGTCTGCGTGAACATAAAATCATAACCGCCATCTGCATCACCTGCATAAATGAAGTGTAGAACGATACCGCCCCGGCGTCAATCCCCGATTCGAGCAGAAATGTCTGCAATACCGTTCCGCTTATCATAAGCGCAGCCATGCTGTAAAGTCCCTGCTGTATGTAATATTTTGTCTCATTATTAAATCTCATTTTTATTCCCCTTAAGACGCGCCGGTACGCTTTAAAAGACGGCACACTTCATCTTCTTTCAAATTCAGTTCCGTCCCCCTTACCGATGTTTTTAATTGCTCCGTGCTCATGCACCCCAAAATAGGAATTGTCCGAAAATGCGGATTGGAGCACAGCGCAGCCACAAGAATACCGGCAGCGGAGCAGTTATACTTTCGGCAAAGCCGCATAACCTCGTCAAACCGGGCAAGATTATCCGCGCTGTCGTATTTTTTGTTCGCCTTCGGCAGTCCGTGTTCGTCCAAATTAAAAAAATATCCGCCGGACTGCGCCGAACACGAAAACAAATTAATATCATTCCCGCGGTAGAATTCGTATGCATCACAATCCATAAACTCCGTCGTGGGGTCAAAAGTCCCGGGATTCGGCTCGGCAATACCAAACTCTATCTGACTGTAAAAAATATCCGCCAAATTGTTTTCGCGGCAGTATTTCCGCGCCTCCGCTATCCGTAAAGGGCTCCAATTGGATAAACCGACATTTCTTGCCTTTCCCGCACGCACCAATTTATTTAGCGTCTCCATTATCTCGCCTACGGGTTTCGACTTATCATCTCGGTGCAAAAAATAAATATCAATATAGTCAGTCTGTAAATTTTTCAGACTGCTGTCTATATCTTCAAAGATTTCCTTTTCCGACAGCCGCGAAATATTCATTGTATCAAGTCTCGGGTGACCGCCCTTGGTGGAAATAACCAGGCTGTGACGGTTCTTTTTGTCCTTTATCCATCTGCCGATAACTTTTTCGCTGCTGCTATTTTCTCCCGGTTCCCAATCGGCATAAATGAGCGCCGTATCGACAATATTTCCGCCGCACTCAAAAAATTCATCAAGCACGGCGCGGCATTCCTCCTCCGGCAGAACAGTCCCAAACGGCGCTGTTCCGAGCGCCGCCCTGCCGACCTCTGTTTCCAAACCTTTTAATTTTATCTGATTCATATATTTTCCTCTGTTTTACTCAAATTTGAAGGAATATAAGTCGCAGTCCTTTAACTCGAAACGTATTCTGACCGTTTTACCCGCAATACTTTCAAGCGGTTTTTCAAAATCGACATTTCTGTCAAGACTGTCGCCGAAAAGTATTCCGCTGTCATATCCTTCTATCGGTTTTCCGTCCTCATCGCAAAGCAGAATCCTTATGCTGCCCATTGCCGAAGTGGCAAAATTGATGCTCATGCTATTCCCCGTAAACGTAATCGGTACGGTCGTAACCGCTCCTCCGCCGAAATTTCCGTGCCATGAGAAAAATCCGTCAAGACGAACCGTGTATCTTATAAATTTTGTGCACTCGTTTCTGTATCCGCTGCCTGCAAAAAATGACAGTTCACGCGCACCGCTGCAATCATCGGCACAAGTTTCAATAATGCCGTGAGACGGATAGCAGTCGCCGTATACCCAATTGTATTTATCCTCCAAACCCGGCGTCATAAAAGCATCGTCGGTTCGGCTGAAATGAAATCCGTCGCGCGATGTCATTAATACGCAATCGGTGACAGCAGTTCCCTCCCGATGTCCGTCTTTGATAAGCTTTGTCCTTTCGCCGCCCCAATCCGGCAGATATTTGAAATTTACGGTTTCCTTCGCCCTGTCGGCATACCTCGTCGGCATGCCGAGATATATGTCCGAGCGCGGATACTTTATAATTTGATTTGTGTACATCTGCAAATCGGCTGTTCCTTCGTCATACTCTATTTTTTTCGGCTCACTCCAATTCACAAAATCTTTTGACGTCGTAAGACGAATATCGCGGATTGCTTTTTCCATTGCCGTATTGGGGTCATATTTACTTGTCTCGCCGTTTTCATCATGAAAATCTCTGATATACATGCGATATATTTTTTTCTTTTCGTCCCACAAAACAACATTGAGGGTATCAAATATCCCGCGTATGGGCAATATGCGCACAAACGTAAAATTAATTCCGTCGGGACTTTTATAATACCCCAGTTCCGTTTTGGAAAAATCGTCCGGCACAATAAGCGACAGCGCTTTGAATTTTTCGTCATCGGGACAGTCCGGGTTTGTATCATAGTGCACCGAAAAATTATCCACAAATCTTTCCTCTCTGAAAAACACATTGTTTTTCAGGGTCCCGCCTGTTTCGAATTTGCACAATTCCGGTCTGGTAAATGTTTTTCCGTCCTTGCTTTCCGCCATACAAAAACTTTCGTCCTTTAAGTCCTGCCGCCCGCTTGCACGGTAGTAAAACCTGTATGTATCGCCGACTTTCATGACTGCAGGATAACCGCACGTGCAGCCTTCCCACGGTGCATTACATTCCAGCGCCAAATTCTTTTTTTTCGGTTTGTGCAGTTTTAACGTTATGTTTTCGATTTTGTCCGCCAAATACCGGTCCCAACATACCTCACGTTTTGATCCAATGTTTATAGTTTTCATAAAAATTCTCCGTTCCGCCGTCAGTATGACAGCATAAATCATTAAACAGAATGTGCGCCGCGTATTTTTCGCAACGCACCATTCCAACACGGAAAAGGCGCAAGCAGGTTGCCTTCTTGACAGGCGACGGCGTATGCTTATACTCCAAGCTTGGAAAGAAGGTGAGATGCGCCGTGTATTTTCCGCAACGCACCATTCCAACACGGAAAAGGCGCAAGCAGGTTGCCTTCTTGACAAGCGACGGCGTATGCTTATACTCCAAGCTTGGAAAGAAGGTGAGTTGCGACGCGTATTTTCCGCGTTGACTTTATTAACGATGGGCGTATACTACTAACGGTGTGACATAATTCGTTCCGACAACTGCAAATGAGCAATTTTTGCCGTCCGTTTTAAATGTTTTCAAGTCGCTGTACGTACCCTTAATAATTTCATTTTTTTCTTTGTCATATAAAACAACAGGTACAGCCGCGGTAATTATTTCATCAAATCTCGACCCGCTTGTATAGCCGAGTTTCATACCGTTTTCCGACGCATCATAAACATACGCCCCGAAATTTCTTATTTCCGACGTCATGGATCCGTCCTCATTTATCGTATTCGTTCCCGGCTGATAAAGCAGTTCAAGCGCCGTCATCTTTCCGCTGATTGCATTCAATGCACACTTGAAAACATCGCCGCGTTTTAAGTTATATTGGGAAATATCCAGCTTATTACCGTCAACCTCAACTTCACGGAAGTTTCCGCCCGAATCTGCATAGCGTACAAACCGCGTAACTTCGTCATCTTTATTAAGTCCCGTGTAGGAACTGTCGAACATCATACCGTAATTTGACATATCGTCGCTCGCACCCGAAACTTCAATTACCACATATTCCTCATAATATCCGCCTTTGCTTGTCGTGCGGTAGCTCACTGCCGACGGGTATAGTCCCGATGACGGCGCGCCTATGGAAAAATCCTCATCACCGGCATTTGCTATATCCGCCGTACCGGGGATTTTGAAAATAACCGTTTTATCCGGGTCTATACCCATAGTCCTCCCCAGCTTTTTTGCCTGGGGCGAATAATAACAATACCAAGCCTCTATCTCGCCCGGATTTAGCGGTACGGCACGCGCATTTACCGTGAGTGCATGTTCTGTGCCGTCATCTTCGTGCGCTGTGTTAATTTCCGTCAAACGCTGCTCCGAATTTATTTTATACGCTATAATCTGCGGTTTAACTTTACTCGCCCCGCTCTTCATCGCATTATACAAGTTTGCAGCTGTTTTATATGATGTTTCATTAAATGTTACCTTTTGGGCTGTGTTATACCTGTACACTTTTCCGTCCTCATTGAAAATCCGCACCGATATAACCTCGTCCTCATCGTTATACTGACATCTGAACATAAATCCCACATTTACATTATCATTTTTGTCAATTTCACAATATGCGACATATCCAAACATATCGAGGTACAAAATTATATTTTTACCGATATAGGACGTAATATCTTCCCGCTCAGCATAAAATTCATACGCGGTTCCGTTTATAACAACTTCATTTTCTTCCGCATCGGCAGAGTCAACCTTTCCGTTTATCTGCTTATCGGTTATATAGATTTTTATTTTCTTTACGTCCGCAGAACGATAGATACACAATGTGTTATCTTTCGCTATATCATCGATTGATGCAGCGCTGCCGTCCGAGTGGAAAATTTTGATTGACGTGTAATCCGATTCTTCCAAGGACAGTTTTTCGCTGTTTTTCCCATATACAACCTTATCCGCACCTCTCACTTTATCGACGGTAATGACATCATATTCATCAATAATCGCCAATGAATAGTCGCTCTTTTCATTCTGAACAAGCGTAAGGCGGTATCTTGTATGCCCGAAATATTCGCTTAAATTTGTTTCCTGATACGCACCGTTGTATATCAGCGTAATTCCGGCGGGAATGGAAACAACTTTAGTTTTATCATTTTGGGTTCGGTACCTGAGAGTGAAGGTCTGCGCATCAAATTTGCAATCAGAATCTACATTTATAACAAGTTCGGTATTTCGGTTTGTTTTATACACCCATTCCAAAACTCTGTCGCCGCTGCTGTCCTCGCTGTAGATATATTCGACGTATCGTCCGATATATCCCGACATATCCCCCGACGCTTTATATTCCTCGCCGTCGATTTTTATGTATCCGTCGCGGATTGTGCCGCCTTCAATATCCGTGCCATCGGCAGCCGTTACCATGCCGCTTTTTTCATGCTTCATATCCCTCGTCATATACAAAAGCGTTTTGTCGCTTTTTTTCAGGCTATGCAAATCGCTGAGTTCTCTGCCGTAACATTCCGCAAAAATCGCATTACAGAAAAGTCGGAACATCGTCCCGTACGTCATATCGCCGCCCGAGGATATTTTATCCGTCAATCCCAAATCCGATGAGAGTGTGTAAACCATGTTGCCTTCACCGCTTTTCAAGATTTCGCCGCAGCCCATCGCCCGCAAAATTACCGCAAGCGCATGCTCCGTTTCCGTATTTTCTTCCGGATTAAACATTTTGTCGCCGTATCCGTTTATATATCCAAACTCAGTAAGGGCGGTAATCTCATCATATGCATAATGAGTTTTAGGAATATCGGTATAATAGAGAACATTCTGCTCACCGATATTTATATTCATCAGCCGCACCATATACTGCGCAAATTCCGCACGCGTAACATATTCGCCGTAGTCGAACACTTCCGCGTCAAAGGTTTCGTCCGTTACGCCGAGAAAACGAAGAATTTCGTTTTCTCTCTGCGTAATTCCCGCACCGGTGCTTGCCGATACCGTGACAAAACTCATACACATTGAAAGGCAGATTATCACCGAACATATTCTTTTTATTTTATCCGTTAATTTCATCATTAATTCTACCCTCCTACCTTATGCTGTCTGTCATTCCGAATAGCATTACCGCCGCCTGTGCTCTTGTAGCCGCGGAGTTCGGAGCGAAAGTATTATCGCCCATACCCGAAATCACACCTTTATTTACAAGTGCCGCAATCGCATCATGTGCATATGCGCTTACATCATTCCAATCGTCAAATGCGGGCGGCGTTGTATCCGTCTGCACCCCGGACATTTTAAGCATGTTATAAAGCATAACTGCCATATCCTGCCTTGTAATCGGCATACCCACGCCGAATACGCCGTCACCGATACCGGTGCATATGCCCGCGTCAAACGCAATATTGATATACTTTGTATACCATTTATCCTCCGCCGCATCGCTGAACCGATTTTCATAGCCGCGGTTATCCATTTGCATCATGCATACGCAAAGTTTTGCAAATTCTTCCCGCGTAATCGGATTATCCGGCGCAAATCTGTCGTCGCTTTTTCCGGATATTATCTTTTTGTCGGCAAGCGTCGCAATAGCCTTATACGCCCACGGAACCGTGTCCAGGTCTATAAATTTCATTCCGACGGTTTCCTGCGTATTTGTTCCGGCGGTTATTCCCGGAAGAACACTTCCGGATTTTGACGATCCGCTGCTTCCTCCGCCGCTGCCGCCGCTGCTGTTATTTGCGTTGGTGCTGTACTGTTTAAATGCGTTTAAAAATGCATCAAAATCACTGTAATCTTTTCCGGCAAATGCTGAGTATTTGTCCCGTTCACCGATTTGGCTTATCCCGGTAACCGATACAAAATCGTTCAGAACCTTACCTATATTTGCCGCTCCGTTCGGATATCGCACAACCGTCAGCACAAGCGCCTTTTTCAGTGTTGTTTCAAATTCCGTGCATGTCGCGTGCCTTGATGTGCCGAGCAGATTTGTAAGCTTTTCCGCCCCGCCCGTTTGCCCGACGGTGTGATTATACCATGTCAATACGCTTGTATCGCTTAAATTCAGATAATTCGCATATTTTTTTATATCGGTTACTTTCCCCTCGTTCAAAAGAGAAATAAGCGTTGACTGCCGCCACATCAAACCGGTATCGTCTGCACTTTTAACCTCCGACGCCGCAGCTTTCAGCGAATTATACATAATCTCCCGAACCTTTTCGGCGTCCGCCTCCGCCGGAAGTTCATCGCACTTTAAAATCATTGCGTTATTACCCGTTTCCAAAAATGAGATAAAGGTTTCCTTTGTTGATAAATTGTTTTTAAGTTCTGCATATACAGCATTAAAATCGGAACTTTTAACATAATTCACCGTAAATCGAAGCGGTGCGGAAAATCCCTCGCCGTTTAAAGACGCATTTAATTTTCTGCTTGCGCCGTCACACGGAAACTCAAAATCAAAATCAAGGGTATTGCCTGATAATTCCTGTTGCTGCAAAAACACTATCGCATCTGATTTATTAATGTTATCCGGCAAATCCTGTCCGAAGGAATATCCTTCTTCCAAAAGTTCCAGCGTCACATACGCCGCCGCTTTGTCCAAAGTACCGGATATTACTATGTTATCACCATTGCTTTTTACGGCGTATCGGTCTGCGTCGGCATATACCGGTGCAGCTGCCGCAAGCAGAGCGCAAATTGCTGTTAAAAATATTTTTTTCATATTATTTCTCCACATTTTTTAAATATTTGCCCTTATTTTTCGTCTTAACGGAAATACAATGCTTTTGAATACGGTGTGTTATCTGTAGCTGATTTCCACAGCATAATTGACGCACTTGTTGTTCCTTCCGGCTTTGCAATTGTAATCGGAACGGTTATTCCGCCTTCAAATCCGGCAGCCGCAGTCGTCTTGACTTCCGATACGCCCAAAAGCTTGTTTGACGCATTGTAATATGCAATAATTACTGAGTAATTTTCCGGCGTTGTTCCCGTATTTACGGCATTAATTGCCACCGACGCACTTCCGTCGGCAAGTTCGGCAAGCGTCTTTACTTCATTTTCGCCGATCATCGCCTTTTCAAGCGAAAGCGTTTGTTTTACATCGCATACCGTAAAATCGCATGTGAAATCGTCCTCAAGTGCCGCTCCCGCCGCAGATTTGATTCCGTTTAAAATCGTCAGTGAATATCCGCCCGGCGTTAAATTTGCAACCGACAAAATCAATGCCGTTCCTTCTGCCGAGATGCTGAAGTTTTCATTCAATCCTGTCGTTTTGTTCTTCAGCGTTATTTTTCCGTCTGCTGTTGCCACATTCATGCTCTGATTGAAATCAAGCACAATTTCGGTCGTTGCGGGGCTTACCGAATTAAAGTCCGTTACAACGTTTCCGTTCTTATCCCTAAACGTAATTCCCGATTTTGATATTATCGGCGTTCCCGATGCGCGTTCAATCAAAATGTTATCCAATCGGACAATGCCGTTATATCCTATTTTAAAAGCGTCATATGTTCTGTTTGACATCATTCCCTTACCGTATATTTCATCTTTAAGCGTACCGCTTAACGTTCCCGTATTTTCGGCATTACCGTGCTCGGTTATGGTGAGCGAAAACGCCCTCGTCTCCGGGTTAAATGTCAAATCATACGTAAACCATGTGTCCTCGGAATACTCAACATTCGGCACCACCGTATCATTAATGCGAAATTCCTTCATATATGTATCGCCCGTTGAATATACGCCGTTCTCGCTTGTGCCGGCGGACAAAAGACCGAACTGGTGATAATGACTGTCATCGCTTACGGCGCCGAGAGTGGATTTATCCACCAGCATCAGTGTATAATCCGTTCTTGTATTTTTTGACGCAAAATCAAATTTAACACGGTATTCTCTGTCCTCTTTCGCAATTCCCGATAACATCGAATATCCTGCACTTGCAAAGTTTGCCTGTATCTCTATATATTTATTTCCGTCAGCGTCGGTTTTTATATCGCCCGTCGGTGTGGCGCCGCCCGTTCCGAGCTGTTCAAGAGCCGGTGCGTTATTGTCAAAATCTATCTCCAAAAGCGCATTTGGATTCGAAACGTACAAATTCTTTTTAAATGTTTCCGCAAGCGGCGTTCCGTCCTCCGATTCTGCAGACACCGCAACATTCAGTATATACAGTGTACTGCTTTGCAGCTGCTCGCCGAGTTCAGCGGTATAAACCTTTTTATCCGCCGACAGCGACCCGTTTAACGCAATATTTCTGCCCTGTTTATCCGTAAGCGTAACCGCATTTGCAAGCGTGGTTTCATTCATCGGCACGGTGAACTCGATTTGAAACGCCGTTGTCGTAACAGAAGCATTTGCCTGCACGACATTTCCCGCCATTGCCGTTACATTACTGATGCGCGGAACGGCAACACTGCTCTTTTTAACCTTTATGTAATCAAGCGACAGCATTTCGCCTCTTTGTAAATTTCCGAGCAGCAAATGGTCATATGTTGTACCCGGTCTGTGCTGAAAATTTCCGCCGCCTGTCAGCGCCGCAAGCGTTGTGCTTGTTTCATTTTCAACATTTCCCGATTCATGCTCATCTATAACCTTCAGATTTACGCTGCCGTTATCATAGGTTATCGTTACCGTACGCCATTCGTCCGATGTTGCGCTGCCTATACCTGTTTTATCGTCAAGTGACATATCGGACGCATTTCCGCCCGGCACACCATAGCGGCACAGCGCCAGAAATCCCTGCGCAAATCCGTTATATGCTAACACGCCCTCCCCCGGATTTCCGTTCGACAGCGCAAGTACGCGGTAATTCAGATACGGCATTTTAAACCGCATTTCTATTTCATATTTGTCCGTACCTTCCAAATTCATTGCCTCTTTCAACGGGAAACGAACATACGAATCGTCGCCTTCCTGAATATACGACAGCTGCGACCCGCCTGCGTTTATCCAAATATAATTCGGTTTTAATCCGATAACGCTCGACGCGTCATTCACCGAGTCAAAATCGAGGTTTAACAGATATTCCTCCTCTGCCGATGCCGACATCGGCGCAAACATTCCCGCCGACGTAACCGCTATTGCGGCGGTCATAATTACGGCAGCTAATTTTCTTATCGTTTTCATTTTCATCTTCCTCTCTTACTTTTTACTTTAATCAGACAGTTTAACAGTCGTAAACCGCGACGCGTCTTTAACGCTGCCTATACCCTCGCTGAGTTCCATAAATCCGCGGCGGCTTGAACCGTCATTATCATTGTAAATTATGTTAAATCTGTATTCTTCGCCCTTTTGCGCTTTCTCTCTGCCTACAATTTCCGTCCACGGCAGCACAATTTTATAAATCGTCTTACCGTTTTTCTCGGTGATATCCGCAGTAATTTTATCCGTCAGACCAAGCGCTGTCGAAAAACCGTTCTGTGCACTGTATTTATACGCCTCTATCCCGTTTTTTGTTTTGGATATTGCAATTTCGGTAAATGTTATATCCGACAGAGAAAATTCATTTCTTCCGAGCTCCGGCGGCGACTGAATACCTATCTGAATACAATCGCCCTGCCATACATCTGCATTGGTAAACGGCTGATGGAACACATCATCGGTAACCTCGCAGTAAACATACAGATTTTTTTCGTCCCAGCGCAGCGTTCCTTTGAAGGAAGAATCAGCAATACCTTTCCAGTCCTCATAACTTTGGGACGCAAGCGCGTCATTTGCCGCAAACCACGACCCCCCCGTCGGCTCACCGTCAAATACCGTTATATCATTTTTCGTGTTGTACGGTGCGACAATCGGCTCAATTATGGAAATCTTCTCCTCCGTACTGTACCCGTTGTCAAACGTCATATTAAGCATTGATGCAATCGAGTGCACATATGATGAAGATTTGGGAATATTAAGGCTCACGGTTTTTGTCTCCTTCGGCTGCAATCCCACAACGGTACGCTTTTCGTTTTTACCGCCTATAAGCGAGAAATCTGCTGTGACCGTCCCTGTCAATTCCTTGCCCGCACATTGATTCGTAACCGATACATCTACGACCTGTCTGTTTTTTGCGCCCGTTTTGTCTTTGCCGAGTTTATATGTTACCGTTACTGCATCATCTTTTATAATAAGATGCAATTTCCCGTAATACACAAGGTTGTCGCCGTCGTAAATACGTACATCAATCGGTTCTTCATCTTCCGCATCGGCAGTTGTTTCCACGCTTATTCTCCCGCTGCCGTTATAAATTCCCGTATTTTGCGTGATTACCGCTGTCGGCGTACCGACTGCTTCTACACGCAGATTTCTCCCTTCGGTATCGTTTATCACAATATCCGCAGCGTCAAGCTTTACTGCCCTTATGCGCCCGTCGCTTACCGTAACGGTACTTTCAGCACGCTGTAATTTCCCGAAATCGCCGACAATATACATGGGCTCGAATGTTGGTGTAAAATTGTACACGCCCGCGGCGGATTTCATGGCGCCTACGCTGTTTGTGTAAATATCAAATACTTCAACATTGTCCGTGCCCAAATCAAGAGCAATGTTTTCCGCACCGTATTCCGTCCACAGCACTATCACCTGTTTTCCGTCCTGCCGCCGATAACGATATGCACGCGTTCCCGTCAGATTATCGTCCTTTATGTCCTCGATACCGTCGACATATTCCGCATTCGTCAGCATTTTGTTATATCCCGCAAGCGCAACATATGCGGGTTTTGCCGCAAACGGTACATTGTCCAGCTCGTTACCGATCATACCGAAGTTTGCGTTTCTGTCGCCCGGGACAGTATCGTCCGAGCCGCGCTGGGTCGTCATAATATATGAATACCAGTACGGCGCAATAACATCATCACGCGTGCCCATCATAGCAAACAGCTGCGTAACCTCTGCCGCCTGCATCTTCATCGACTGCAAGCCGAGGGAATTTTTTCTGTCCGGCGTTGAACTCGTTCCTATTTCCGTCAGTAAAAACTTGAGGTTTTCGCCGCCGTAACGGTCCACCAGACTCCGCAGAGCGTCAATTCTGTCCATAGTAACCTGGTCCCGCAGAATTTTGGACCAATTATCCAAGCCGAGCAGTTCACCGCTTACACCCCAGTCATACGGGTGAACGGTTATCGCGTCCATATATTGCGTACCGATTACCTTAAAGGTTTCCTCAAACCATGCCAAATCCACACCCGACAATGCAAATGTACATACAATTCCGTCCGGGTCATTCTTTTTTATAATCGGATACGCCCGTTTTACATATTCCGCATATTGGGCGCCCGTCATAAAGGCGTTCGGTTCGTTTATAATTTCCCAGTATGTTACGCTGTCCTTGTATGTTTTGGTGAGCCAGTCAACGTAGCCCTCCCATATTGCCCATTCCGCCTCCTGCTGTTTTTCATCGGTAAACTGATGCGGCGCATACGGCTCATACCAGCCGTTATGTATGTACGGATTACCCATATCTATTATCGCCATAAGCTGCATTCCGCTTTCAATCATATCGGGCGCGGCATAATCGGCAAAAAGTGTATCTGCCGTACCGTTTTCAAGAACACTGTTCTTATTATACTGAAAATGTCCCCATCTGTAGTCAAACCGCAAACCGCCGATACCGGCGTCCGTTGCTATTGTTTTCATTTTTTCCCACGTTTCCTTTGAGGTAACGTAATACTCCAATGTACCGGTTTGTGTCTTTAGATTTATCGGTTCGCCCGCCGCCTTTTTATTTACGATTGAAAAATGAAAAGGCACGCTCTGTACTTCCTTTTCGGTACCGTCCGCTTGCGTAACTTTTGCAGTGAACAGAATTTTATATGTACCGTATGCCCGCGTCGAATTCAGCCGGACGGAATAGCCTTCCGTCTTATTCGCGTCAATGCTGACATTCTGCGCATCTCCCGTCTCAACAGTCCTGCCTTCTTCGTCGGTTATTATATATCCGACCTCGGCGCTTATCCCGTCGGACAGCTTGTTTCTTACCGTGACATCAAAAGTTTTTTCGTCATTCCCGCCGAAAATATTTCCCGGGTGCTGCGTTGTCGTTTTTATTTCAATCGGAATTTCCGTCGATTCGCGTATCTCGATATTGTCAAGCCGATATGTACCTTTGCAGCACACCTTAAATCCGTCATAATTCAGCGCACGCGGCAAGCCGTTTCCGTAAATAAAGTCTGTCGCGGTAAATTCAAACTCGCTGAAAATTTCGCTATTGTCCCTTTGGGATATCTTACCCTTAATTTTGCCGGATTTCTGATTAAATGATATCTCATATGAGTACCACGTTCCGTCCGCAAAACTTATATCCGGTATATCAGTACCGGCGACCGAAATCCCGCCTGTTTCGGTAGGTCTTACCAATCCGAAATGATGATAAAACTGATCCGAAACATTCTGATGCTTATCGATTTCGCAAAGCATGATTGACGGGATATCGGTTCTTGCACCCTCCAAGGAAAAATCAAATTTCACAACATAGTCCGAACCCGATTGCAGCGGCTCGTAAAGCTGCCACCCGGCATGCCCCCAATTTGATATAAGTTCAAGATATTTGTTCCCGTTTTTTTCTGTCTTAACCGCATATTCCGGGGTTGCGCCGTAAAATGTTTTTATCTTCGGAACATCGCCTTCAAAATCTTCTATTAAATATGTTCCTTCTTTATGCGGCACAGTAACCGTTTCTTCCGCCGCGGCTGCCGGCAGCGCTGACGCTGCCATTGCCGCCGATATTATGAAAATCGGTAATTTTTTGAAAAATTTCATTTTTTCCTCCTACTGAATATACAAATTGCCGCAAAGCGGAATCATTTCGCCGTTTGCTTTCCACAAATAAATCTTCATGCCCGCACAGGATTCCGGCACAGTGATTTGAGTTTTTATTTCATTCGTGCCCCTCGTCAACACTCCCGCATTCGCCTTTTGCACCGACAGCAGCCTTCCCGCAGCGTCATAGAAGGATACAAGTATTTCCGCGCCGCTTTCATGCTTATACAGATTATTTATAAGCACCGGAATTGTCAGTTCGCCGCTTGCCGCGTCATCAATTGTGTATATTTCCTTTTGATTGATTTTCACTTTTCCGAGGCTTACCTCGCCCGCAAGAATATGCAATCTGCCGTAATAAATCAGGCTCTCACCTTCATAAACCGACACATCAACGGGTTCTTCCTGTCTTGCGCCGCTCATTAATTGAACGCTGAGACGTCCGGTGCCGTTTTGCATACCGGTATTTTCGGTAACTTCCGCCCATTTCGTTCCTTCCGTTTCAATTCTCAGGTTTCGTCCGCTTGCATCGGCAAGATTAAATTCCGCCGTATCACCGCACAATTTTTCCTGTCTGCCGATATCAACCGTTATTGTACCCGTACCTCTTTCAAAATTCTCGAAATCGCCGACTATATATATCGGCTCGAATGATGAGGTAAAATTGAACACGCCGCCGTCTGCTTTCATTACACCTATTTTATTTGTGTATTTATCATAAATTTCCGCACTGTCAATTCCCAAATTAAGCGCAACATTCTCCGCTTTGTTTTCCGACCACAAAACAATCACCTGTTTTCCGTCGGTTCTGCGGAAACGGTATGCACGCGTGCCCGACCAATCGTTGACATTTTCTATGCAGTCAACATATTCGGCATTTGTCAGCATTTTGTTATATCCCGCCATTGCCGCATATGCCGGTTTTGCCGCATACGGCACTACGTCCTTTTCATTTCCCACAAGTCCGAAATTGCCGTTTCGGTCGCCGTCCACAACATCTTCAAGACCTCTCACCGATGTACATATCAGACTGTACCAATATGAAGAATTTATATAGCCTTCCTTTTTGGTAAGCGCATAAAGCTGTATGAGCTCCGCACCCTGCGCCTTTAATGATGACAGCCCCTTATGTTCAACCGAGGGCGGCGTTGAACTTACCGACACTTCGGTAGACAATACGGGTATGTTCTCAAAACCGTACTTTGCCAGCAGCGTTTTAAGCCTGTTCATGGAATTTACGTAATTGTTGTCCCGAAATACCGTAGACCATTGTTCCAGTCCGGCAAATTCATTTTGGTCAAACTCCCAGTCATACGGGTGAATTGTAATTATATCCATACAATCCGCGCTGACAGCCTGCAATGCCGATGCAAGCCATGTCCAATCTCGCCCCGAGAGTGCAAATCCGCAAACCAATCCGTCCGGGTCATTCTTCTTGATTATGGGATATGCTCTTTTTATGTACTCTGCATATTGGGCGCCCGTCATAAATGCGTTCGGCTCATTTATAACTTCCCAATAAGTTACGCTGTCCTTATAGGTCTTGCTTACATAGTCTACGTAAGCCTCCCATTCCGCCCAGGCTTCTTCCGTTCCGATTTTATGCGGCGCATTCGGTTTATCCCAACCGCCGTAAAGCACTGCATTTTCCATGCTCAGCGTCGCCATATTGTTTATGCCGCTGTTTACTGCGTCTGGGTATGCTATATTTGCATAGCTTGCATTGTTGACAAATGCGTCCTTCGTTTTTTGCACATCACTCCAGCTTAAAACCGTGCGTATACCGCCGATTCCCGCCTGCTGCATTATCTCTTTCACCGCGTCCCATTTATCCTGTGTTTCTATATAATACGCAAGGCTGTTTGCGCCGCTTTCATAATTAAGCGGTTCGCCGTCCGTCCTCTTATTCACAACCGAGAACGGGAATGCACCGCATCTGTAAGACTGTGTTCCGTCCGCCGACACGCGCACCGTCGGTATGATTTTGTACGTACCGAATTTAGTTACATCAGCTGATACCGCACATTTTTTATTTTCGCCCGCATTCATCGTAAACGGACTTAATGACGCACTTTTTAAAACTCTGCCGTCCTCATCGATTATTTCATACGAAACCGTCACATCGGCAGCCGTATGCATGACGTTGTCCAATTGAATTTCCAGCGTCTTTTCATCATCGCCGCCGAAAATGTTACCCGTATGTTCCGATGTTACCTTACATTTTACCGGCTTATCAACCGTCTCGTGCAAAATAATATTATCAATATTAACCGTACCGTTACAACCGAATTTCAATGCATCATATTGCAAGTCCGGCATACCGTTGCCGTAAATTCCGTGTTGTGCAACAAAGCTGAAATCCGCGCACACAGCGGGATTATCCCTCTCATATATTTTACCCTGCATCGCGCAGCTCGAACGGTTAAAGTTTAATTCATATGAATACCATTTATTTTCTTCATATGTAATGCCCGCAACTTCATTGCCCGCAACGGAAAATTTTCCGTCCTCGGTCGGTCTTACGAGACCAAACTGATTATAAACATTTTCTCCGCCTTGACGGACATTTGCCTTTTCACACAACATAACAGAAGCGATATCCGTTCTCACGCCTTCAAATGAAAAGTCAAAGCGCATCGCATAATCTCTGTCCGAATCGGGCATCGCGTATGAAAGCGAATATCCCGAATTGCCCCAATTGGGCTGTATACTCATATATTTGTTGCCGCCCGACTCCTCTTTTATATTCACGGTTGCCGCCGTTCCGTATATATTTTCAATATCGCGCGGCGACATATCATAATTTACCGTTAAAAGCGTGTACGCATCTTCGCAGAAAAAGCGTGATACATAGTCGCTCTTTAAGTTTATGCCTTCCATGGTTTTTGCGGTCGAACTTACCTTCATTGTATATTCCGTACCGCCCGCAAGAGACTCGCGCAGTTTTAGACTGTATGTTTTTTTATCCTCCGAAAGAGTGCCGTCTGCCGAAACCTTTCTCCCGTCCGCATCGCATATCATAACCGAACCGGCAAGGCTGTCCTCGTCCATTGTGTCATTGAATAATATTTCAAATCCTTTTGTATCTGCCGTTATTCCGCTTTCCGTACCATCGGAAATTACAGTTACCGAATTAACCTTCGGTGCGGGGATTTTTGTCACCTTTATGTAATCAACCGACATCATTTCGTTTCTTTGCAAATTTCCAAGCAGCAAATGGTCATACCTTGTGCCCGGTCTGTGCTGAAAATTATCGCTGCCCGTCAGCGACGCAAGCGTTGTGCTTGTCTCACTTTCAATATTTCCCGTTTCATGCTCGTCTATAACTTTCAGCTTTACGATGCCGTTATCATAGGTTATCGTCACCGTACGCCACTCGTCCGATGTTGCGCTGCCTATACCTGTTTTATCATCAAGCGACATATCGGACGCATTTCCGCCCGGTACACTGTAGCGGCACAGCGCTAAAAATCCCTGCGCAAATCCGTTATATGCTAACACTTCCGCCCCCGGATTTCCGTTCGACAGCGCAAGTACGCGGTAATTCAGGTACGGCATTTTAAACCGCATCTCTATTTCATATTTATCCGCACCTTCTAAATTCATTGCCTCCGTCAAGGGGAAACGAACATATGAATCGTCGCCGTACTGAATGTATGACAGCTGCGACTCGCCCGCGTTTACCCAAATATAACTCGGTTTTAAACCTATAACGCCTGATGCGTCCTTCGCGGAATCGAAATCAAGATTTAACAGGCTGTTTTTATCCGTCGGCTCATCATCTGTTTGAGCAGTCTTTTTAACCCTTATGTAATCAACCGACATCATTTCGTCTCTTTGCAAATTTCCAAGCAGCAAATGGTCATACTTTGTGCCCGGTCTGTGCTGAAAATTATCGCTGCCCGTCAGCGCCGCAAGCGTTGTGCTTGTTTCACTTTCAACATTTCCCGATTCATGCTCATCTATAACCTTCAGCTTTACGCTGCCGTTATCATAGGTTATCGTTACCGTACGCCATTCGTCCGATGTTGCGCTGCCTATACCTGTTTTATCGTCAAGCGACATATCGGACGCATTTCCGCCCGGCACACCATAGCGGCACAGCGACAAAAGTCCCTGCGCAAATCCCCAATACACTCTCGAATCATCGGGATTTCCGTTCGACAGTGCGAGCACGCGGTAATTCAGATACGGCATTTTAAACCGCATTTCTATTTCATATTTGTCCGTACCTTCCAAGTTCATTGCCTCTTTTAAAGGAAAACGAACATAAGAATCGTCGCCGTACTGAATATATGACAGCTGCGACCCGCCGGGACTCACCCAAATATAATTCGGTTTTAACCCAATGATGCCCGACGCATCATTTTCCGAATCAAAATCGAGGTTTAACAAATATTTCTCGTTCGCCTCAGCTCCTGCTGATATTGGCGCAAGCGTTCCCGCAGACGTAACCGCTATCGCAAAAGCCATCACCATTGCAAAAAATTTTCTCATTATAACACTTCCTTCCTTATTGATTACAAAATCTACCCCTTAATACCACTCATGTTCAACCCGCCCGATATCTGTTTGGATAAAAATGCATATATAAGTATCGGCGGAATTGACGCAAGCAACGTTACCATTAAAATATCATTTTCCTTCAAGCCGAATCCGCCGCCCGATATCTGATAAAGCAAAACCGAAATCGGTTCTTTATTGGTTCCGCCCAAAATCAGATACGGCCACATAAAGCTGTTCCATGAATTTAAAATGCTGTAAATTGATACAACAGCCAAAACCGGTTTCGACAGCGGCAGAATTATCCTGAAGAATATTCCCGTATCTGAGCAGCCGTCAATCCTTGCCGCCTCCATATACTCCCGCGGAATACTGTTGAAAAAGTTTCGCAGCAGCATTATATTAAAGGCATTGCAGCCCGCCATCAGCCACATCGGAAAATATGTACCCGTCAAATCAATATGCAAAAGCGGCATATCGACAAAAGTCATGTAAAGCGGCGTTAAACCAATCCCCGGCAGCAGCATTGACCAAAAAACAAGCGTTTCCAGTAAAACCGTTCCGCGCGGGCGGATTTTCGACAGCACATATCCCGCCAATCCGTTAAATGTCACATCTATCACCCAGCACCCGCCTATGATGCACAATGTACTTATAAAATACGGAAGAAGATTTATACTTTTCAAAACCTCCGTAACTCTCGACATATGAAAACTCTCCGGCAAAAACGTCGGCGGAATTTTATACATTTCGGACGGCTCTTTGAACGCCGAAAACAGCGCCCATATAACCGGCAGAACACATGCGGCTGCAACAAGGAGCAGCAATATGAACATAATAATATAAACCACTTTAACATATGTACTTTTTAAATCCGAAAAATTAAGCAGTCCTTCCATTTTATTATTGAAAACCTTCATGCCAATCTCCTTAGTCATTAATTTTTTTATCCAATTTGAAGTATACAATCGTCAGCCAGATTAAAAGCAGGAAAATCACTACGCTGAGCGCCATTGATTTATCAAACTGTCCGTATTTGAATGCGTAATAATAATTCACCAGTCCGAGCGATGCCGAGGCGCCGTTCGGCCCGCCGCCCGTCATAACGAGCGGCTGCTCCGTAACCTGAAACACACTGATAATTTGTCTGACTGCCTGAAGAAGGAGTATTCCCCACATATTGGGCATCATTATAACTTTCACCCTGGTAAAAATTCCCGCTCCGTCCAGCCGTGCCGCCTCATACAGGCTCTGGTCTATGCCCTGCAGCGACGATAGATACAATATCACCGCACCGCCGAACCCGCTCCACGTCATGGTTATTACAATAAGCGGTATTGATAAATTCGCATTGCTCAGCCACGACATCGGCATTATGCCGAGAAAATACAAAAGCATATTCAAAAGTCCGCCGTTTCCGTCCGCATAAATCATACGCCAAATCAAGTAGGTTGCCATTGAGGGAATTACACACGGCAAATAAAACGCAACGTTGAAAAACTGTTTTGTTTTTACCATTTCATTCATCATGATTGCCGCTAAAAACGGCAGCGGAAGTCCCAATACCAATGACCAAAGCACATATTTTACGGTGTTCCACAAAGACTTCATAAAATTGGTATCGGAAATTACATCTGTATAATTTTTTAACCCTATAAATTCCGTCCGCGTCATTCCCTGCATTCTGAACAGCGAGTCTACAAATGAAATAACAATCGGCCGCCATACAAAAAGCGCAAACGCTATAACAGCCGGCAAGATAAGCAGCCACCCCGATATATTTTTCCCAAAACTCATTCGCTTCGCTGTCTTTCCATTTTTTCTCATAGTTATTTTGCCTTTCATTAATTCATTTTATCAAGATGATTTTTCTGGAAATCATTTACCGCCGTCTTTGTCAAAGCGTCGATATCGGCTGCCTCGTTTGTCAGTATTTCCTGAATTACGCCGTCCAGAACCGCATAAAGCTGCTGACAGCATGCGCTCTCCTCCGGTCTTATGATTACGCCGGTAAAGTCCATATAATCTTTGAAATTATCAATCGATACATTTGCATAATCGGCTGCTATTTCTTTGATTTTCTCTTTTCTTTCATCACTCTGCCAAATTCCGAACAATTCTTCCGGGAATACAATTCCGCCGTTATCAATGGTTTCCTGATAATTCTGACGCAGATTTTGCTCAATTTCCGGTGTGATTTCCGGCGTGTATCCCTGATACATGAGCCATTTGAGTCCGGCATCGTTTTCTTCGCTCGTGTTTCCTTTAAAGAACATTCGTACACTTCCGCCCATTTGCGAATATCTTCCTTCCGTTCCCGCCGGTATTTTTGCCATAAAAAGATTATCCTTGTTCATTCCGTAATGTTCAACAATCTGCTCAGCAAATGAGCTTGTTCCTATTGCCATCGCCGCCTGTCCCGTGCCGAATACCCGATACACGCCCGCGTTGTCGAGAACTTTTTCATCAGACCACGCATTCTGTTTCCAGCGGAGGTCATGTATGTATTGCAAGGCGTTTCGAAATTCCGGTGTGTCGAACGTGGCTTTCCATTTGCCGTCCTCGCCCTGTTCTTCAAAATTTACGCCGTAACTCCACGCTATGTTCATAAATATCCAGCCGCCGCAGTTATCTATCGTAGGCATTACAAAACCCGCAACGCCTGTTTTTTCTTTAATAATTTTTGCATATTCCGCAAGCTGTTCATATGTCTGCGGAATTTTTGGCATGCCGTTTTTATCCGTCAGACCCGCTTTTTTGAAAAGTTCCTTATTTATAATAAGTCCCTGCGCATATGTATTAACCGGCAAACAGCAAATCTCGCCGCTTTCGTCGCTTATTAACGGCAGCAAATCGGGGTTTATCTTATTAAGCAGTCCGTTATCCTTTAAATTTTCCGTTATATTGCATGTGTATCCGGCTTTTCGCATCGAATCAATTTCCGTGAAATATATATCGAGAAATGCCGGCAGCTGTCCCGCGGCAGCCTTTGCGTTAAATGTCTGCGAATCATATGTATATGTGTTGCCTTTGACAATTTTTATATTCGGATACTTCTTTTCAAAACCCTCCTTCCAGCTTTCATACTTTTTAACCGTCTCCTTGTTGCCGTTTCCCGGCCAGTTGCCTACCTCTACATTGATTTTTCCGTCGTTTCCTCCCCCGGTGCCGCAGCCCGTTACAGCCGTCAGCATCGCCGCACCGAGAAGAAGCGCTATTAATTTTTTCCCTTTCATGTAATCCTTCCTTTCATAATTCATTTGCACATCGTGCCGTTTACAATTCAATTATACGTCGGGGCGATTATCCTGTAAACAGACATTTTTTCATCATGTCACTTTTCTTTACACATGCATGTGTCACTTTTTCACCATGTCACATTATATTAACTCTCCCGCATATGCCAAATCCCGAAACCCGCATAGATATGGGAAATTTTTCATATTGCCAATTTATTTTGCGACGCGCCTGTTTTGTTGACTTTGCAATTTTGTTATGCTATAATTACATCATAGGACACAGGACACGGTTTGATTTTTAAATTGGAGTTTTACCATGAAAAAATTTTTTAAACGAACAAATATGCATATTTTTATTTTTATAACCATACCTTGCCTGCTTGTGGTTATTTGTTCATTTTTCTCACTCATATCATTTCAGAATACCTACAAGAACACGCTTAAGGATTCATACATATCTTCTCTTAAATCATTAAGCAAACAGCAGGAGGACTCGCTCAAAAACATTTCAAACTCAATAGCGACACTTTCCGATGATAAGCACTTTTTAAAAATCCTAAACACTGAGGGAGATATTGAAATAGAAGATTTTACTTATATGCAAAAAGTCATGAAAAAAGTAAAAGAAAATTACCCGATAATTGACAGTATTCTTGTTCTTAACCGCGTAAATGCAAGAGTATATACCCAGAATACCACGTATGACGCCAATAATTACTTTACTTCCCTGTACCGCTACGAAAACTATGATTACAACTATTGGAAAAAATTTTATATGGCATTTTCCGACAGCTACGCTCTCCCGCCGTCAATGGTTTTTGTTGACAACGGGCAAAAGCTCATTACGCCGATTGTGTACACAAAATCCGGCAGCAAATATATCAAAAATCCCATAATTGTCAATGTAGACCTTAGTTATATGTTTGCCGCTGCCGAACAGCAGCCTATTTTTGACAAAAGTACCCTAAGTATAGTAAACAAGACAACAAAACAGAATTTTTCCATTGACAACGCATGCGAAATCCTGCCGGAGGATTTATTCTCATGCATTTCGGACATTCCGCAAGACGGACTTAACGCTTTCGATTATAATGCACACGGCGTGAAATCTTTTATAGTGTCATATTCGCCGACATATTCTATTTTGGGATATGTCTATATGATTACCACGCCGTACAGCATTATTTATGATTCAATTCCGCGTTCGATTAATCTGCTGTTTTGGCTTAATTGTACCGTTTTCATTATAGCCATTCTGCTTTCCATAAAAGGTACAAGCAGCATATACAGTCCGATTAAACGAATTGAAAATTTGTTTTCGGACGCGCAAATTTCGGATAAAACCTCTTTGGACGACCTTTACGGTCACGTTTTGGACACGCTGGAATCGAACAGAAAATTATCAAAAGCATTGCCGCTAATCAAGGAGCAGCAGCTTATAAATATTCTGAATTCCAACGAACACTACTTTTCCGGCAATTATCCGGATACAATTGAATTTTCATATCCGTACTTTTGCTCCGTTATAATCACTCTCAATCCGACGAAGTATTTTTATGAAAAGTACGATACGATTACAGAAAAAAATATAGAACTGGAAATATATAACATAATCAGCTCGGAATTTTTATCCTATTTCCCCGATACATATATTATTCCCAGCGCAGAGCATACATTGTATATACTTTTAAACACTGATGAAAAGGATAACAGCGATATATTAAATGAAATATTCAAACACCTTGATTTGCTGTTTATGAACGATACGGAGGATATACGTTTTGCATTTGCCGCCGGCGCGACATATCCGGGGATTGAAGGTTTGAAGCAATCGCATAAAGAGGCAATCGCCAACAGATTTAAAACATCACAATATAAACGTGTCCGCATAAACATTGATAATTCGCAGGACAGCGAAGATATTTTGTTTTCCTATGCGGACGAAATGGCGCTGTATAATCATCTTATTTCGTATAATATTGATGACGCAAAGAAAATTATAAATCGAATTTTAAACAAAAACTATGATAACAATATTTCGGACGTTAAGCTTGTGCAGCTGTTCCACGATTTATTCGGTGTTATATTTAAGGTTTTCCGCACAAAGAAAATTGATTATGACCCCGAGCAAAAGGGCGATATGCTTTTGATTGATGAAATTCTTTCACCCGGCACCTCGCACGCACAGACCGTTATTAATGACTATCTTAAAATACTGCAAAACTTTAATGAAGAAAAAAAGCTAAAACCCCGTGCAGTGATTTCTTATATACAAAATCACTTCACCGAGAATATATATCTTGAAACACTGGCAGAAACATTCCATACATCGCCTTCTTATCTGTCCAGAGTTATAAAAAAAGAGACGTCCTCAACATTTTCGGACTATTTGAATGTACTTAGAATTAACGAAGCAAAAAAACTTTTGCTTAACACGCGCAAACCGATTAAGGAAATTTATGAAACCGTCGGCTACAATAACCGCAACACATTTATCCGTATATTTAAATCAATCACCGGCACAACGCCGAGCGACTACCGCGCCAACCAAAAATGATTGAATATACGGCGGAATTGACGTGAAAGTTCCCTTCACATCAGCCCTCGGCAGGATTTAGTTGCCCGTGCAAAATTTTCGCCACACTCGAAAATGCACATGGACATAAAAATCTCTTATCATTCTTTGCCATACGGATAAGAGAAACCTAAATTACTATTTATGCCGGCGTATGGCGGCGGAATGGAGATTTTTTTTATGAAAATAATTGATTTTCATACCCACCCGGGCTATAACACAACAAAAACATTCGGATATGATATGACAGATGAGCTTTTTATAAGCGAACTTCGGCGCGCAGGAATAAGCAAAGCATGCGGCAGCGCATTGGATCTTGACCTGATACGTTCGGATTGCGCCCCCGAAACAATTATAAAAAAACTGAATTTAACGGCATGGGGGTATCATGAAAAATTCCCAGATTTTTTCATTCCCGGGATTCATATTCACCCCGATTGCCCGGATATTTCCGCAAATGAACTGGAAAATTACTCAAAAAAAGGTGTACGCCTTGTCGGTGAACTTGTACCGTATCTCATGGGATGTGACACATTGCTTTCAAGCGAATATTTCGAATTATTCTCATTATGCACGCAGCTGAATATGATTGTTTCTCTGCACACAACCACTTTAGATGAGTGTATTTCGGTTGCAGAATCATTTCCGCAGCTAAAAATCGTATTGGCGCACCCCGGATATAACAATGACTATTTAGACAGATTGGACGCCGTAAAAAAGCACGAAAATCTTTTTCTCGATATATCCGGTACGGGCATAGCCGCTTACGGCATGCTCCGATACGGCATTGATACCGTGGGTAAAGAAAAGATTTTGTTCGGCACCGACTTCCCCGGATACAGTCCCGAAATTTATACACGCGCAGTTATGTTTGAGCGCCTGTCATCTACCGAAACGGACGCAGTTTTTTGGCAAAATGCACACCGTTTGCTTTTCGAATAAACCGTAACATTCCCGGTGCGGTATGCAATCGTGCCGCCGCACTCACACAGATACCGCCTGACCGATGAGACCTCACGTGCTGCAAGGCAAAATGGGGATTTTGATTGCTTTTCTGCCGAAAATTTTGTCAATTCCGAATGTATTGAAAATCCGCCGCAAATTATGCGGCGGATTTTGACATTATCAGAAATTAATTTTGGTGCTGAGTTTACTTTTTGTATCCTTTGAAACGTCTTTGGTTTTTGTGAACTTGACGTCCTTGAGAGAACCCCCCGAAACGGGGCAATCCCTCAACCGCTGCATAAACCCTCTTCAAATCAGCCATTAAAGCCTTAATATCCTTGTATGATACAAACTTTGTTGTATTGCGGATTTGATGGATTATGCACTGCTGTATCTCTGTTTTAGGATATACTGCTTCTATTGCGTTTGTAAAGCCGGTCAGCCCATCAATGCAGGCAATCAGTATATCCCCGACACCGCGAGCTTTTATACTGTTTAACACCGAAAGCCAAAACTTTGCACTTTCATTTTCGCCAACCCACATTCCGAGGACTTCCTTCTG
>CAKSUM010000007.1 GCA_934501535.1 uncultured Clostridia bacterium | reverse complement strand
CAACTTAATACAAGCATTTTCTGTACTAAATCTGTATATCAGCACATTTGACGGTACGCTTGCGGTAAATACCGGTCAATAAAACGGGAGTGGAATCCCGTCTGCCGAGACGTATACAGAGGATAATGATACTTGTGCTATGGCAGCACTCCGTGCGTGCAGGGAAGCATATCACAATATGCTATGACGATTTTTCCGAAATCGGCAGAAAATGCTGCATATCGGCTGTTTTAACGAAGGACAAGCAAAAAGGTGCGCTATTCGTCATATAAATCTAAGGAAAAGGAGAGGGTAATAATGAGAAAGCAATCGGTAAAAGTGATTTGTGAATATTCCGACGAGGGGGATTTGCGGCAAATATTTTTTGATGCCTTCCGGCATTTTCTGCTGAGCAAACTTGCAAATAAGGGTGAAACGGAGGTATAATATCAATGATAAACGGTCGCTTATTTCGGGAGGACGAATATGTACATAGAAATAAGTAACCCCATGGATTATCATGCGGCATTATACATAAGATTATCGAAGGAGGACGAAAATGAAGGACCGTCGGAAAGTGTAACCAATCAAAAATCGCTTTTGAATGAATTTGCGGCTTGCCGCAAAATCAATGTCTACAACACATATATTGACGATGGGTGGAGTGGCACAAGCTTTGACAGACCCGCGTTTAAGCGCATGATTGCCGACATTGAGGGAAAAAAGGTCAATATGGTAATCACGAAGGATTTATCGCGTCTGGGGCGTGACTACATCATGACGGGGCACTACATGGAACGGTATTTTCCGGAAAAGCGCGTGCGGTACATATCATTGCTTGACGGAATTGACACGGGCGTGGAGTCCACGGCAAATGATATTACACCGTTTCGTGCTATAATGAACGATATGTATGCCAAAGACATTTCAAAAAAAATCAAAAGTGTTAAGCGCGACAAGCAGAGGAAAGGGCAGTTTATCGGCGGAAAAGCTCCGTATGGATACAAGCTGAACCCCGCCGAGAAAAATGCAATTATAATTGACGAGACCGCGGCGGAAAATGTGCGGCGGATATTCAATATGGCTGTCGGCGGAATGAGCTGCCGTGGGATTGCCGCCGCTCTTAACGACAGCGGTGTCATGCCGCCGTCGCGGTATGCCGGGCTTACCGTTTCCAACCCGGGACCTTATACGGGAAAATGGAGCAGTGAGCGCATTGCGGAGATGCTGAAAAATGAAATGTATATTGGAAATATGGTGCAGGGACGCTCGGTTAAAATCAGCTACAAATCGAAAAAAACCATACGTCAGCCGCGTGAAAACTGGATTGTTGTGGAAAATACTCACGAGCCGATTATAGATGCGGACACGTTTGGCAAAGTGCAGATGCTGATAAACAGCCGAAGGCACACGCGCAGCAGAACATACGATTTTCTGTTAAAAGGAATGATTTTCTGTCACGAGTGCGGCTATCCGCTGGCTGTAATTAACAGAAAAAACACGGCGGGGGAGGACGTTTTATATTTCGTTTGCCGCACGTATCAGCGGTTTACCAAAGCGGGCGTATGCACAAGCCACACAATTAAGGCGGACACCGTAACCGATGCGGTCATTGAAAAGGTTCGCGAGGTCTGCCGTGAATATCTTGATGCAGAAAAACTCATGCCGACGGCGCGTGAAACGGTTAAAAATGCGAAAGGTTTGCAAAATTATGATGCGGAAATGATAGAGACGCGAGCCAAGCTGGACGCATTAAATTCAAATCTGGACAAAATATATACGGACAGATTGAGCGGACTTTTGGCGGACGCGGATTTTGAGCGGATTTATCGGCGCGCAAAAGAGGACAGGAGTATTATTGAGGAAAAATTACACGTGCTTGAAAAAGAAAAACACAACAAAAAAAGTCACGGCGAAACGGCGAAAAAAATGGTGCGCGAATTTATAAATTCGGAGTATGCGAGCCGGGAAATTTTGGTGAGTCTCATAGAACGCATCGAACTTACACAGGATAAAAATATCATCATAAAATTTCGGTTTAAAGAACTTGAAAAAAAGCCGTAAAACGGCACGGTTAAGCCAAAAATGACAATATAATTTTGTGTGATTTTTACTTACAACAGCCGCGGCGAACAGTATCGAGGATTGAAAAAAGGGCAATAAAAAAATTGTCGGAGAAAATAGAAGAATAGTTTCATAATAAATTACAGAAGATAACAAAAAGGAGTGAGAATATGAGTGAAATAAGAACGGATTTGGCGATTGAGGCTCATGAAATGTGCAGCAAGGAAACGGCTGAAGAAAATCATTTAGACGGGATTGATATTGAAGAATACGATGCCGACGGAATATATGTTACGGTTATCAGGGTGCGTGATGAGCAAGGAGAGAAAATTCTCGGCAAGCCGATAGGAAAGTACATTACCATAGAAGCACCGCAGCTCAAATACTCGAATGATGCGTATGAAAAAGCGTGTATTGAAATCTCAAAGCAAATTCGCAGTCTTTGCAGCATATCGGAAAATACGAAAACTCTTGTTGTGGGACTGGGAAATAAATTTATTACGCCGGACGCCCTCGGCCCCGAAGTTGTTTCGCGGCTTATGGTTACAAACCATATTAAAACGCATATGTCGGACTTTCTTGATGATTCCTACAGTTCGGTCTGTGCAATAATTCCGGGAGTTTTGGGAACTACGGGCATAGAAACAACCGACATCATAAAGGGTGTTGCCGACAAAATAAAACCTGAGCTTATAATTGCGGTTGACGCGCTTGCGTCGCGCAGCATTGACAGAATTTCCACAACAATACAGATTTCCGACAGCGGCATAAGCCCCGGTTCGGGCGTTGAAAACAAGCGCAGCGGAATTGATGAAAAAAGCGTGGGTACACGCGTCATTGCAATCGGTGTTCCGACGGTTGTTGACGCCGCGACCATAGCCTCCGACAGCATTGATATGGCGGTTTCCCAAAACGGTGAGCTGTCGGGCTGCCTGACGAAAATAAATAAGCGCGAAATAATTCATAAAGCTCTTACGGGGAGCGTGGGGAATATGATGGTTACACCCAAGGATATTGACCTTGTTATAGAACGTGCCGCAAAGACGGTTGCAAACGGCATTAATCTTGCCCTGCACAAGGATTTAACGTTTGAAGATATAGAAAGTTATGTAGGATAATATTGACATTTTTGCCTTTTCGCGGTAAAATAGTTAAGTGAAAAGTTTTTACGATTAATAAAGGAGCGGAAATATGCTGAAGGTTATAAAGATAAATGATAATATAACTCTAACCCATATTCCTATGGAGAAATTGAAAAAAACATCTGTAAGCCTCTATATACACAGGGAGCTTGACAGAAACGAGGCGTCAAAAAACGCATTGCTGCCGCACGTTTTAAAACGCGGCTGCAGGATGTGCAAAACTTCGGAGGAACGTGAACACTACCTGGAAAATCTTTACGGTGCGAGTTTTTCCGCAGGCATAGCGAAAAGAGGAAATGACCATATACTGTGCTTTGACGGCGAAACCATATCCGATAAATATGCGCCGGGCGGTGAAAAGCTCGTTTCCGGAGTATTAAAGCTGATATTGTCGGTGGTATTTGATACTCTTGATGAGTTTGACCCCGACAGCTTTATGCAGGAGCGCTCAAATTCTGTTACAAAAATAGAAAACATCATAAATGACAAGCGCATATATGCCAACTATCGCTGTCAGGAGGAAATGGCAAAGGGAGATAAATACGAAATTCCTCGTCTGGGATATGCCGAAAAAATGAAAAAGCTGACGCGCGAGGAGCTGTACGAGCATTACAAAAAAATCATTATCAGCTCGCCGATTGACATTTTCGTATGCGGTGAGGCAGACATCGCGGAGCTTGAAGGACAAATCCGCAGCGCTGCCGAAGCATATACCTTTGAACCTGTCAAAATGCCGGAAAACAACATACTGCAAAGCAATATGCCGGTTAAAAACATTACCGAAAAAATGAATGTAACCCAGGGAAAACTTTCCATGGGATTTACAACCGACACAAAACCCGGTGATAAAGAATATTTCGGTTTGGTTGTGGGAAATGCGATATTCGGAGGCGGTGCGCAGAGCAAGCTTTTCAACAATGTCCGCGAAAAACTGAGTCTTGCATATTATGCCGGGTCATTCATTGATAAATACAAGGGTTTTCTCATGGTTAATGCCGGTATTGAGTTTAAAAACTTCGAAAAAGCGTATGAGGAAACGCTTGCGCAGCTGGAGGAAATGAAAAAAGGCAATATTTCGGATTTGGAATTTAATTCAAGCAAAGGATTTCTTATAAACAGTCTTGATTCGTATTATGACAGTCAGGAATCGCTGATAAGCTACTGGCTCAATCAGAAAATAAGTGCAAGCAGCATGGATATTGAAGAACAGAAAAAAGCCGTCAGTGCCGTGACGCTTGCCGATGTTACGGCGGCGATGACAAAGGTGCGCCTTGATACGGTGTATTTTCTGACCGGAAAGGAGGAACAATAATGGAAAAACTGACAGATAAGCTCACGGGCGAGAGCATATACTATAAAAAACATAAAAGCGGACTTTCCGTTTATATCATGCCGCGCAAGGAATACCGTTCGGGCTATGCGATTTTCGGCACCAAATACGGTTCGGTTGATTCCGAGTTTGTTGTTCCGGGAGAAGATAAGGTTACAAAGGTGCCGGACGGAATTGCACATTATCTTGAGCATAAGATGTTTGACCAGCCCGACGGGAGCAATGTTTTTGACAAGTTTTCGCGGTACGGCGGAGAGGCGAACGCATTTACGAGCTTTAATATGACCGCGTATCTGTTTTCTGCAACGGAACATTTTAACGAAAATCTCGAAACGCTGATGGATTATGTTCAGTCGCCGTACTTTACGGAGGAAAGCGTTCGCAAAGAGCAGGGAATAATCGGTCAGGAAATACGCATGTATGACGATAATGCGCCGTGGCGGCTGTTTTTCAATTTCCTGGGACTTTTATATCACAACAATCCCGTAAAGCTTGATATTGCGGGAACGGTTGAAAGCATTGCTGAAATAGATTATAAGCTTTTGTATAAATGCTACAATACATTTTATAACCTGTCCAATATGGCGCTTTTTGTCACGGGTGATTTCGACCCGGAAGAAATGCTTGAGGTTATAGAGAAAAACATAAAGAAAAATGAGCCGTTTACCGAAGAAATAAAGCGAATTTATCCGGATGAACCGCTTGATACCGCAGGGAAATACAAAGAACAGAAAATCAGCGTGGCAACGCCGATGTTTATGCTCGGCTGGAAGGACAACGATGTGGGATATTCCGGAAGAAAGCTTTTAAAAAAGGCAATCGAAATGGAAATCCTGACCGAAATGCTGTTCGGAAAAGGCTCAAAACTGTACAATGAACTTTACAATGAGGGACTTATCACCCAGAATTTTTCATTTGAGTACGCGCCGCAGGTGGATTATGCATACACGGAAATCGACGGTGAAAGCAAAAATCCCAAGGCGGTTTATGACAGGGTGACGGAATATGTGGACGAACTTTTAAAAACAGGACTTTCGCGCGATGATTTTGAAAGAATTAAAAAGGTAATCTGGGGCGATTATATTCGTTCGTACAACAGTATAGAAGGTTATGCACATACTTTTATAACGATGTCTTTTATGGATATTAATTATCTTGATTACTATGATGAGTATGAAACGATAACCTTTGAGGATATAGAAAATCGGTTCAGACAGCAGTTCAACAATGATTTATGTGTAATGTCGGTTATTAAGCCCGACTGATACCGATAAAAAGCGGCGGTGTAAAACAATACACTGCCGCTTTTTTTATATTAAAAATTACCGTTTAAAATCTGCATTGCGAAATACAGTGCAAAATCCTGGTCATTTGCCCAGTCATCAAAAAATTCACCGTCATGTTCGTCTACGCAGAACGGATATACATAAGCACATGACGCTCTGCCGTCCTCTGTGAACAGACAAAGACAGTTTCTCATGCAGTTTTCAGCAGCATGCCTGCGTTCTTCATCTCCGGACAGCAAATAATAATCATAATCCGAACGGGCGCTGAGGCAGCTCCAGTAATGCAGCGTATCGGCGAACAGTGCGGATTTTCCGAACCAATAATCGTCCCAATACCGAATAGGTATACCGTTCAGTCTGTAATCGGGCTGGTTGCCGCTGAAACGTTCCAGCGTTTTAACATGTGCGTCAACTTTGCTTACATAGCTGTCATCGCCGAGCATCATGCCCATATCGCTGATGACCGTAACGGCCGGAGTTACGATGGTCTGTTCGTAAATAACCTCGTGCGGAGGATAGTTTAAGCCGATTTTCAGCATGTTTTCAGAATGTTCCTTGAAATATGCCGCTGCGGAACGGGCATATTCCGTCTTTCCGCCCATGCTTAGTGTGTCCGCTATAAATTTGGGACTGAACCCGTTCGGATAAAATTTTGCTCCGCCGAGAGTGTAGTAGTGCGTGATTATTTTGTTTAAAATATCAAGGTATTTATCGTCCTCCCAAAGCCTGTACAGTTCAGCCATAAATGTCATTGCCCACGGCGCGTTGTAAAGACGTTTTGCGTTCGGATTTTTGCCTACCGTGTTGAAAACCTCACCGGTTTCTGCGTCTATAAACTCACGCAGCGCAAATTCGACGTACTTTTCAAGACTCTTTTCAAGCTTTTCGTCTTTGTGCGACTGAAGATACTTCGCCATTGCAAGCCCCATTCCGAGGCGTTCGCGTGAGGCGTTATGGTCGGAATTTTCATCATTAAAATAAAGGTAGTCATCTTTTGTGTCATAAATCAGATATGCACCGTCCAAGTGACTGCCGCTGCGGTGATATTGCTGATTGTCCGCGATAAAATCAAGGCGCGTCTTTATCAGCTTTTCCAAATTACCGGAATAATACATGCATATATGAGTGCGCTTGCCGTTTCTTTCTATTATAAATTTGTACTCGCCGAACTTTACCGGCGGATAAGATATGTATGCTCTGCCGTCTTTTTCGGTGAAAGGAACATTGTTTCCGAAACATGTTATTTTAAGATTTTCGGAATAGGGAATACTGAAACGGAATTTCTCGCCCTCCAAAATCGTATAAAAATCTGCGGATATATCAAATATTCCGTCCTGCTGTGCAATAATGCGCCCGAAATCGTCATTGCCTGCATGTTCAAACAACTCCCATGATACGGTATAGCTTTCCCCGGGGAGCATCGGCGGCATTTGGGGGTGTAGAATAATGTTGCCGCGTGTTGCGGTTGCAAGCTTTTGGTTATCACGGTCTATACTGTAGCAGTCTACTGAACCGGCGGTGACAATCAAGCCTAAGTTTTTATCCGAGATACCCTGCCTGAGCGCGTTAATCCATGACGCATTTTCACCGCACCATACATGCGCATGACATTTTTCGGTCTGGCTTATTGCGGCGGAGGTGTATTCATCACATAACGGAACATATATTCCGACCTCGCCTTTGCGGCAGAAAAGCTCGCTTTTGCCGATGTTTGTGAAGGTGTAGCTTTCGCAAAAACGCCCCTTTTCCGTAAAACATCGGGTGACGTGAACATCTAAGCGGCCGTTGCCGTAAAAAGCCTCCTGATGTACGCCGTCCTCACAGAAATGCCGCAGCTGCATACGGCTGCCGAAATTCCATGCCGGTGTTTCCGCGTAAGCACCGGGACGCTTTCTCGTAAATATCTCACCCCAGTGATGCGTCTGCCCGGCCCAGTTCATCGCGTGCCTGTCATCATTTAATATTATCGAACGTACACAGCCCGTTCCGCTGTAATACGAAATATTAAAAATTTCATTCTTCATAAAAATTCCCTCCGCGTAGTTAAATACGTAATTTTTGCTTATTATATCATAATTTTTTTAATCACACAATAAAAAAGTTGTAAAAAATTTCAAAAAACTATTGACAAAGCGGGTAAAAGGTATTATAATAATAACATATTAAACAGATAGGTATTGTGGTGTTTTGGAGGCGGTATTATGATAAAGCTACTGACAAAGCGATGTTGCGGCTGAAAGATCAATCAAGGCAGTGCATATTTAGAAATTGAAAGGAAGTAAAAATCATGAAAGTATATGAAAAAATAACGGACTTAATCGGCGGTACACCGCTTTTGGAACTGAAAAATTACGAAAAGGAAAATAATCTTCAGGCAACAATACTGGCAAAACTCGAATACTTCAATCCGGCAGGCAGCGTAAAAGACAGAATAGCAAAGGCAATGCTTGACGATGCGGAAGAAAAAGGCATATTAAAGCCGGGAGCTGTTATTATTGAGCCTACAAGCGGAAATACCGGAATCGGTCTTGCTGCTGCGGCTGCGTCGAGGGGATACAAAATAATCCTTACAATGCCCGAAACAATGAGTGTTGAACGCAGAAATCTGCTGAAAGCCTATGGAGCGGAGCTTGTTTTGACGGACGGAGCAAAAGGCATGAAGGGCGCGATTGCAAAAGCCGAGGAGCTTGCAAAGGAAACGCCGGGCAGCTTTATTCCGAGTCAGTTTACCAACATGGCAAATCCGGAAGCACACCGTAAAACCACAGGCCCCGAAATATGGAATGATACCGACGGAAAGGTTGACATTTTTGTAGCCGGCGTCGGAACGGGAGGAACGGTAAGCGGCGTAGGCGAGTACCTTAAATCACAAAATCCCGATGTCAAGGTTGTAGCTGTTGAACCGGCAGGCTCGCCCGTGTTGTCGAAAGGCACGCCGGGACCGCATAAAATTCAGGGTATCGGAGCAGGATTTGTGCCGGAAACACTGAATACAGAAATTTACGATGAAATCATTGCCGTTGAAAATGAGGACGCATTTGAAACGGGAAGAACGATTGCAAGAAAAGAAGGAGTTTTGGTAGGAATTTCTTCGGGTGCAGCGGTATATGCCGCAACCGAGCTTGCAAAACGTCCGGAAAATAAAGGTAAAGTTATTGTGGCACTTTTGCCCGATACGGGGGACAGATATTTGTCAACTCCCATGTTCAGTGAATAATTCGCGTCGGCTCTGCATTTTGCAGAGCCGATTTTGCGGTTATTGCATATTTTTATATTTTTTTTGAAAAAAGTATTGACAAATTAAAATGAACATAGTATAATATTACAGTAAAAACAAGCAGAATATATCCGTTCTCACCGTACGGCGCAGGCTTTGCGGTAAATATGACTTAAAGCATGTTATGTTTTTTGTGTGTAGTTCGGCGGATATATCAATCCGCTTTTTTAGTGCTTTCGGCACAAAGATTTTTAGGAGGGATTTACAATAGCTAACAAGGAATTGCAAGCAAACGAGGATATCCGCGAAAAAGAAGTTCGCGTTGTTAATCAGGAGGGAGAGCAGCTCGGCGTTATGTCATCGGCAGACGCAATGAAGCTTGCGCAGTCGAAGGGGCTTGACCTGGTTAATATTGCGCCGACGGCAAAGCCGCCCGTATGTAAAATTATGGATTTCGGCAAGTACAGATTTGAACTTCAAAAACGCGAGAAGGAAAACAAAAAGAATCAGAAAATAATTAATATTAAAGAGGTTCAGCTGTCGCCTTCAATCGATACCAATGACTTTAACACTAAATGCAGAAATGCAATGAAATTCTTGTCTAAGGGCGATAAGGTTAAGGTAACGGTGCGTTTCCGCGGTCGTGAAGTAAGCCATTCCGAAATCGGCGAGGCTCTGCTTAAAAAGTTTGCAGAGAGCGTTCATGAAGTTGGCAATGTTGACAGACCACCGAAACTTGAGGGCAGAAATATGACTATGTTCCTGTCGCCGGCAGCACAGTAATTATTTAAAATCTGGAAGGAGAGAATCACTATGCCTAAAATTAAGACACATAGAGGTGCAGCAAAAAGATTTAATCTTACTAAAAAAGGTAAGGTAAAGATGAACAGAGCGTTCAGACGTCACATCCTGAACAAAAAGACAACAAAGAGAAAGAGACATCTGCGCAAGCAGGCATACTGCTCAAAGGCAAACGCAGCAGTTATCAAAAAGCTTATTCCTTACAAGTAGGATTGAAAGAGAGGTAGTATAAGATGGCAAGAGTTAAAGGTGCTTTAAATACAAGAAAACATCATAAGAAAGTTTTGAAGCTTGCAAAGGGCTTCAGAGGCGGAGAATCAAAGCTTTACAGAGTAGCTAACCAGGCTGTAATGCGTTCAATGCAGAATGCATACATCGGCAGAAAGCACAGAAAGAGAGATTTCAGAAAGCTTTGGATTACAAGAATTTCTGCTGCTGCAAAAATGAACGGAATGAATTATTCAACATTCATGAACGGTCTTAAAAAGAGCGGTATTGAAATGAACAGAAAGATGCTGTCGGAAATCGCAATTGCCGATGCAAAAGCATTTGCACAGCTCGCTGAAACCGCAAAAGCAGCGCTTAATAAATAATTGTTTTGTTACGTAAAAATCCCTGTTTATAAACAGGGATTTTTTTGTATAAAGAAAACCGCGCGCCTATTTTTTGAAGCAGTAAAATAAAAGCAGATACAAAGTGGGTTTTCGTGTGCTGCTTTTATTTGACAATTCTGCCTGTCGCGTGTTTCAAAAAAGGATAAACAAAATATCCATATGTGTGTTATAATAAGATTAACCTGCCGGTCAACAATAAAAATGCATTGAAGGATGTTTATTTCAGATAAGATAATGCTTCGGATAGGGTCCTTACGCCGATTATCTCAAATCCATCCGGGGCTTTGAGGCTTTTTACCGATTGCTGCGGCATGATTGCTCTTTTAAATCCGAGTTTTGACGCCTCGCTGATTCGTTTTTCGGGGCGTGATACATTCCGCAGCTCGCCGCCCAAGCCGACCTCACCGATGAAAAGAATGTCATCGGGTATTTTTATATCCTTTTTTCCGGTTGCTATTGCGGCGCAAAGTCCCAGGTCAATCGCCGTTTCGTCTATCCGCAGCCCTCCGGCAACATTTATGTATACATCATAATTCGATAGATTTATTTTTGCGCGCTTTTCCAGTACGGCAATCATTAAAATCACTCTGTTTAAATCAATTCCGGATGACATTCTGCGCGGATTACCGAAACCTGTCGGAGTGACAAGCGCCTGAATTTCGGCAAGAACGCCGCGGCTGCCCTCCATGGTGCAGACTATTGATGAGCCGGAAATACCGCTGCGCCCGTCAAGCAGCATTGCTGACGGATTTTCCACCTCAACCAGACCGCGGTCAGCCATTTCAAATACTCCGATTTCATTCGTTGAACCGAATCTGTTTTTTACGGCGCGCAGTATACGAAAACTCATCTGACGGTCGCCCTCGAAATAGAGAACGCAGTCCACCATATGCTCCATAACGCGCGGACCGGCGAGAGAACCGTCTTTGGTAACGTGTCCGACGATAAACATTGATATGTCATTTTGTTTGGCGATGCGCATAAATGCATTCGTGGATTCACGAACCTGCGGAACGCTACCCGACGCAGAAGCAATTTCCTCACAGTTCATTGTCTGGATAGAGTCAATAATCACTATGTCAGGTTCCGTCTGATTTATATATTCGATTATCGATGCAACGTCATTTTCCGATACAAGATAGATATTTCCGCAGTCAACCCCCAGCCGCTCCGCGCGCAGCTTTATCTGACGTTCTGATTCTTCGCCGGATACGTAAAGTACTTTCTTGTTTTGTGCAAGGGTTTGACATATTTGCAAAAGAAGTGTGGATTTGCCTATGCCGGGGTCGCCGCCCACAAGTACGAGCGAACCCCTGACGAGTCCGCCGCCCAAAACGCGGTCAAGCTCACGCATGCCGGTCGGATACCGAACTTCAAGGTCGGTCTGAACCTGCTGCAGCTTTGAAACCGGCCGTCTTGCACCGATAGATTTTGCCGACGGAGCAGACGATTTTTTTTCGTCTTTTACAATTGTTTCCTCCAATGTATTCCATTGGTCACAGCCGGGACATTTTCCGAGCCATTTCGCTGTCTGATAACCGCACTCGCGGCAGATGTATGTTGTTTTTGATTTCATAATTCATTCTCCGATATATATGTATACTGAAATTATATCATATCTATAGGTTTATTTCAACAGAAAATATGTAAAAATATTGTGATATATTGTTAAAAATATTTAAAATTTCGGTAATATTATAAAAAAATTACACAAAGTTAAAAAATGTTGTGGACTTTTTAGTAATTTGTGGTATAATAGATATGTTGGATAAGATAACTTGGGTATTTTATGCCCGAAATTAAAACACAGGAGGATCAACCAATGAGTAAAAAATATGTTTACTTATTCTCAGAAGGCAATGCCAAGATGAGAGAATTGCTCGGCGGAAAGGGAGCAAACCTGGCTGAAATGACAGGCTTGGGGCTTCCGGTACCGCAGGGTTTCACAATTTCTACAGAGGCTTGTACTCAGTATTATGAGGACGGCAGAAGAATTAACGATGATATTCAGGCAGAAATCATGGAATACATCAAAAAGATGGAGGACATCTGCGGAAAGAAATTCGGCGATGTTGAAAATCCGCTGCTTGTATCGGTTCGTTCAGGTGCAAGAGCATCAATGCCCGGCATGATGGATACCATCCTGAACCTCGGTCTTAACGAAACTGTTGTTAATTCTCTGGCAGAAAAGTCAGGTAACCCGCGTTGGGCTTGGGATTGCTACAGAAGATTTATTCAGATGTATTCTGACGTTGTTATGGAAGTCGGCAAGAAGTATTTTGAACAGCTTATCGACGAAATGAAAGAAAAGAAGGGCGTAACTCAGGACGTTGAGCTGACTGCAGAAGATTTGCAGGAGCTTGCATCACAGTTCAAGGCTGAATATAAGTCAAAAATCGGCGAAGATTTCCCGACAGACCCGAAAGAACAGCTTATGGGCGCTATCAAGGCAGTATTCCGTTCATGGGATAACCCGAGAGCTAACGTATACAGAAGAGATAACGATATTCCTTATTCATGGGGTACAGCCGTTAACGTACAGATGATGGCGTTCGGTAACATGGGCGAAACCTCCGGTACAGGCGTTGCGTTCACACGTGACCCGGCTACAGGCGAGAAGAAGCTTATGGGTGAGTTCCTCATGAACGCTCAGGGCGAGGACGTTGTTGCAGGTGTAAGAACTCCGCAGCACATCGACCAGCTGAAGGAAGTTATGCCGGAAGTTTACAATCAGTTTGTAGAAATCTGCCATACTCTTGAAAATCACTACCGTGATATGCAGGATATGGAATTTACTATTGAAGATAAAAAGCTGTACATGCTTCAGACAAGAAACGGTAAGAGAACAGCTCAGGCTGCTTTGAAGATTGCTTGTGACCTTGTTGACGAAGGCATGATCACAGAAAAAGAAGCAGTTCTTATGATTGATCCTCGTAACCTTGATACACTGCTTCACCCGCAGTTCGACCCGAAAGCGCTGAAGGCTGCTGAGCCGGTTGCAAAGGCACTGGCTGCATCACCGGGAGCTGCTTGCGGTAAAGTTGTATTCACTGCAGAAGACGCAAAAGAATGGAATGCACGCGGCGAAAAGGTTGTTCTTGTTCGTCTTGAAACTTCACCTGAAGATATCGAAGGTATGAAAGCTTCACAGGGTATACTGACAGTTCGCGGCGGTATGACATCGCACGCAGCCGTTGTTGCCCGCGGTATGGGTACATGCTGTGTATCCGGCTGTTCGGCAATTAACATGGACGAAGACAACAAGAAGTTTGAGCTTGCAGGCAAGACATATCATGAAGGCGACTTCATTTCAATTGACGGTTCAACAGGTAATATCTATGACGGTATTATTCCTACGGTTGACGCATCGATTGCAGGTGAATTCGGCAGAATCATGGGCTGGGCTGACAAGTACAGAAGCTTGAAAGTAAGAACAAACGCTGATACTCCGGCTGACGCTAAGAAGGCAAGAGAGCTTGGCGCTGAAGGTATCGGTCTGTGCCGTACAGAGCATATGTTCTTTGAGGGCAACAGAATTGACGCATTCAGAGAAATGATTTGTTCGGATACTGTTGAAGAAAGAGAAGCTGCTTTGGAGAAAATTCTTCCTATGCAGCAGAGCGATTTCGAAAAGCTTTACGAAGCTCTGGAAGGAAATCCTGTTACTATCAGATTCCTGGATCCGCCGCTTCATGAGTTCGTTCCGACAGAAGAAGCTGACATTGAAGCTCTTGCAAAGACTCAGGGCAAGTCAGTTGAAACAATTAAGAATATTATCAACTCACTGCATGAATTTAACCCGATGATGGGTCACCGCGGCTGCCGTCTTGCAGTAACATATCCGGAAATTGCAAGAATGCAGACAAGAGCGGTTATCAGAGCTGCTATCAATGTTAAGAAGGCTCACGCTGATTGGACAATCAAGCCGGAAATCATGATTCCGCTTGTTGGAGATATTAAAGAGTTGAAGTATGTTAAAGATGTAGTTGTAGCTGCTGCTGACGAAGAAATCAAAAATGCCGGCATTGATATGGAATATGAAGTTGGTACGATGATTGAAATTCCGCGTGCTGCATTGACAGCTGACGAAATCGCTAAAGAAGCTGAATTCTTCTGCTTCGGTACTAACGATTTGACTCAGATGACATACGGCTTCTCAAGAGATGACGCAGGTAAGTTCCTTGATGCTTACTATGATGCAAAAATCTTTGAAAATGATCCGTTTGCTAAACTTGACCAGACCGGTGTAGGTAAGCTTATGGAAATGGCAATTAAGCTCGGTAAGGGCGTTCGTCCGACACTGCACGTAGGTATCTGCGGCGAGCACGGCGGAGATCCTTCATCTGTAGAATTCTGCCATAAGATTGGTCTTGATTACGTATCCTGCTCACCGTTCAGAGTGCCTATCGCTCGTTTGGCTGCTGCGCAGGCTAAGATTAAGGAAGAAAACTAATCTTAATATAATAAAAAGCAGGTTTGCTTTTATGGGAACAGCATAGTTAATTCTGTGCTGTTTCTTTTTTTATATATTTTTAGCTACATCAAAATTGTGCTAATACATAACAAAATAATTATTGCAGCCGTACCTTGAAAGGGTATATAATATAAGTGATTATATATTGTTTACATACTGATAGGAAAAGGAAAAAAATTGTGAAGAGAGGAAACGTAATGTTTGAAAATGCAAAATGGATAGCAAGAGAACGTGACTGGGGAGAGCACAATGCTCCTATACTCCGAAAAGTATTCGAGGTAAAAGATGCGGTAAAAACTGCTGTTTTAAACATATGCGGACTTGGTTACGGAGATTATACGATGAACGGCATGAGAGTAAACGGTGATGTTTTTACAACGCCGTTCACTGCGTATGATAAGAGAGTTATTTATAATACTTATGACGTAACAAGCATGCTGAAAAGCGGCAGCAATGTATTCTGCGCAATCCTTGGAAACGGTTTTTATAATGATATAGGCGGCTGGGGATTTTCGGGCGCAACCTGGCGGCATGCGCCGAAGCTTATTATGCAGCTTGATATAACATATGAAAGTGGAGCAGAGGAAAAAATTCTGAGTGACAGTTCGTTTAAGACCTCCGATTCGCCGATTATTTACAATCACGCACGCTGCGGCGAAATATATGACGCACGCCTCGAACAGCCGGGGTATATGCAGGCTGATTTTAATGATGCCGCTTGGGAAAAGGCGGTGATAGCGGCACCTCCCGGAGGAATTTTAGAGAAAAATAAAATTCCTCCGATTATGGAGATAGAGGAACTAAAACCGGTAAAATCAAAAAACGGAGTATTTTATTTTGAAAAAAATATATCCGGCTATGTAAAAATAAAGGTTCGTGGCAAATGCGGCGATAAAGTGGAGATTATTTACTCAGACCGTCTTACCGATGACGGTAAAGCCGACACGGTCTGCGTAAATCGCTTTAATAACAATGATGTAAAGCATACCGATACGTACATTTTAAAGGGTGACGGTGAAGAAGAATGGAAACCGAGATTTGTGTATCACGGTTTTCAGTACGCGGAAGTACGCGGAATTTATGACAGCATTGATGTTATCGCTATCAGAGTTCACACCGATATACAAACGGTCGGCGAATTTTGGTGCAGTGACGAAATGATTAACAAAATCCATGCGGCGGCGCGGCTTTCGACACTGACAAATTATTTTGGAATACCAACGGATTGTCCGCACCGCGAACAGAACGGCTGGACAGGGGACGCGCAGATTTCTGCGGAACAATGCCTTATGAATTACGATATGGCGGCGCTGTATAAAAAATGGCTCAACGATTTTCGCGACGCACAGAGGGCAAGCGGTCAGCTGCCTGCTATAATCCCAAATCCGGCAGGGTGGGGATTTACCTCGGGCGGTCCTGCGTGGGACAGCACGATAATACTGCTGCCGTATTACATTTATCATATAACCGGCGACCTGTCCGCGGCAAATGATATGTGGGACTGCATGGATGCGTACTTTGACTATATTGATAATATGTCAGAGGACGGACTTTTAATAAATTACTACAGCCTTTGGGACTGGTGTCCGCCCAAAGACGCGGTAATATGCCCCAAAGAAATAACCGATATGTCATATTATCACAACGATTGTGTTAAAATGGCTGTTATGGCAAAGAAACTCGGCAAAAATGCCGATAAATATATTGTTGCCGAAAAAAAGGTGCGCGAGGCATTCAGAAAGCGGTTCATAAAAGACGGCATTGTCGAAAGCGATACTCAGACCGCAATTGCCTGTGCAATAGGAGAAGGTTTTTTTGAAGCCGATGAAATCCCGGCAGCAGCCGCACATCTTGCAAAAATGATTGAAGAAAACGGATTTCATACAACATGCGGAATTATCGGCGTAAAATACAGCTTTGATGTACTTTCAAAATACGGATATGCCGAGACGGTGTATAAAATGGTCACCAATCCGTCCGCGCCGAGTTACGCACACTGGATAAACCTCGGCATGACAACATTGTGTGAAAACTGGGAAACCGTAGATGAATGCGGTGAGGATTCGTCATTAAATCATCATATGTACAGCGATGTTGACATGTGGTTTTACAAATATGTTGCAGGTATTCAGCTGTCGGAGGACGGACTTGTAATAAAACCGGGTTTTATTCCGGGGATAAGCAGTGCGCGTGCAAAACACAGGGGAATAGAAGTCAGGTATGACGAACGGCAGGTTTACGTGAAAACGGACAGACCGGCAAAGGTGATAATTAAAGGTAAGATTTATGAAACCGATGCGGGCGAACATATGTTTAATGTATAAAAACAAGGGAGTGCGGCAAAATGAAGAGGTTTTGCCGCACTCCCTTTGAGGCTTCGGAAAAAAGTTTTGCCGCAGCCTCACTATTAAGGGGGATTTCTAACGGAATAATTCAAATACTTTCAGTTTATCAAGTTTTTCCGATAATTCTTTCATGTCATGAGCGTCAAATTTTTTCAGTATGCGCGATGCCTGCGATTTCACGGTATTGAGCGTAACGTATCTTCTGTCCGCAATTTCGCGGTACGAGTACCCGTTGCATATATCTTTCAAAACATCAAATTCCGATGTCGAAAGCAGCGTCATTATGTGCAGCGTATAGAGCAGGGATTTGTGCCCGCTCTGAATATTTTTTGTCTTGTTTGCCAGTATCTGCGCAATTTCGGAATGAAGCATGTTTGTCCCGGAATATACCGCGTGCATAACTTTTGTCAATTCGGAAGTGGGATAAGTTTTCAGAAAATAATCGTCCGCACCGTTTGCAAATGCGGTAAAAATGTAATTTTCATCTTTATAATTAGTCAGCATAATTATCTTTGTTTCGGGCGCGATTTCTTTTACCTTCGGTACAAAGTCGATACCGCTTGTAGGTGTGTCCATCTGAATATCCAAAAGCAGAATATCGACCTTTGTATTTTGCAGCAGGACTGCACATTCGTCGGTTGAACGGCAGCTGCCCATAAATTCCAATTCCGAATACTCCTTAAGCTCCATCTTGTATGAAAAACAGATATATTCCGCATCATCACATATAGCCCATTTTATTGTCTGCATTTTATCCCCTCCGTTTCGGATATTCTTATCAGCGGCAGAATTATCTGAAAATCAAAATATTCGCCTTTTTTACTTTTTACTTCTATATAGCCGCGGTGGGCTTTTACTATATCCTGTACGCAATTTAAGCCTATGCCGCTGTTTTTGAGCGGAGATTTGCTTGAATAAAACGGCGCGAATATATGCTTTAATTCTTCTTTGGAAACACCGCCGCCGTTATCGCGTATGCTTATTACAATATAATTTTCAAGCGTATAAACATTAACATCGATAACCGGATTTTGCGTATGATTTAAGTCAATCGCCTGTGACGCATTATTCAGTATGTTCAGAAATGTTTCGGTGAGATATGACTTATCGCCGGTAATATATGTATTTTCCGCCGTGCATGAAAAGGTTATTTTCACGCTTTTGGGAATGTGTGCAAGAGTTACAGCTTCATGAATACTCGCTATGACATCGATTGTATCGCGTCTGATAATCACGTCACGAAACAGTGTAAGAGTTTTGTTGATGGCGTCCAGCCGTTCATTTGCAAGCTTTTTCAGCATCGCAGTACTTTCCGCAACCGTTTCAATATCGTTCTTTTTCATTCCGCGGTCGATTATGTCCGATATTCTGTCAACGCTGAGAAACGCGTTTTTATATGCGTGCAAAATCATGCTCAGATTTTTGTTTGAGAATTTTATACTGTTGACCGTCTCGCCCTTGCGGTAAAACGAAATATCGGCAAACGGTTTAAAGTACAGCGTTGCCGAAACTACCACAAATACCGACAAAAGCAGTATGAACGGCAAAATCAGCGAGCCGGAAACGTTTATGCTGCTTTGCGGAAATTTTGTAAATCCGATATTGGAGTTCCCGAGGTCGCGGAAGAAAACGCAGTTCATCAGAAAATACACAAATACCGATACAAGGAAAATGCATGCCATGAGAAAAACATAGTACACTTTTTTAAACCGGAATTGAGTCTTTTTGTAGCTCACCGCAATCGCAAAAAGCGGCATTAAAGAATAAAAAACCACAATTGCGTCCTCGGCTTTCAGAATATACGGCGCCGTGACGGCAAAAAAACGTCCCATGCCGGAGTCGGGCATATTTGAAAGTCGGAATATTTCCCACGAAATATCGGGGTCACAGATTATTAAGTACATCATTGCCGGAAACAGAAGTAAAATACACTGTTTCAGCTTATTTTTGTGCAGAATTTTTACAAAAAGCACCGAAGAAAACATAAACATCAGCTGAAAACAGTTATGCAGCCGCGATATGGTAAAAATCGACATATTCATGTTTGACATTGCAAGGTATATTTTATAATCGGCCCTGAAAGTGTAGAAATAAGAGGAAAGTTTGGACATGTATATTGCCGAAACAATCATTATGCCGGCAATGCTTATAAAATACAGTCCGAACACGTATGAAATTTTATTATATCTGTTACCGATGATGTATACAATGATAATCGGCAATACAAACAGTGCAGATAAAAACATACCGATCTCCTCCGTGATTAGTATAACAAAATTCAATAATATTTGCAATATCAAAATAATTATTTCTATATTTTATTATAACGTTTTGATAAGAAAAAGTAAAGTTGAAAATCTGTAACCCGCATCGCGGCGAGGTATGTTTTTCATTAAAATACGCATGAGCGTTTGCCGATGCCGGCTGTTTGCAAAAAAAACGGCTTTTTGCAAATAAAAAAGTGGGGGTGGGTTATGTTTTTTCAACTTTACACGGCGCGTTTTCATGTTATAATAAAACAAAAGGTATTTGAGGAAGAACGGGGAAACGATATGAATAAAATTATTAACATTCTTCTTTGCGCATCTATTCTTCTGGGCACATCTGCGTGCGGCAAAAATACGGCAGATGATACTGAGCTTACGGTTGTCAGCTATTGGATGTCAAACGGGCATGACAAGGTTTTTCTGACCGAGGAAACGGAAAAATGGAATGATACCGTCGGAAAGGAAAAGGGTATCCGTATCGACTATTCGGTACGAACCTATGACGAGATTGTAAATGCCGTAATGCGAGGCGAAGGCCCTGATATTTTCGGAGCGTCGCTTTATGATTTTATGCCTTCGGATAAACTGGTTGCTTTGGAGGATATAAACGGCGGCGCGGAGATACTTGAACGGTTCAAGCCATATATAGATGAAAGCAGACATAAATATAACGGAAAAACCTACACCATACCGGTCAGCACAACTACATACGGTCTGATATATAACAAGGAAATGTTTAAGGCAGCAGGCATTGTTGACGAAAACGGAGAGGCGAAACCTCCGGAAACTTTTTCGGAATTTATAGAGGATGCAAAGCTTCTCACAAACCCGAAAAAAGGTGAATACGGATTTATTTTTCCTGGACAGTTTGAATCGCTGTATAATGATGATGTTTTAAAATTTGCGTCTGCGTCATGCGGATTTATGGACGGATATAACCCGGCTGACGGTAAATATGATTATTCGGCTGTAATTGAAGTTATGAAAGGTCTCCTAACGATTAAGCAAAACGGCTCATGTTATCCCGGCTCTGAAAAACTCGACAATGACGAGGCGCGTGCGCGATTTGGCGAGGGAAAAATCGGCATGAAAACAGCCGGTGCATATGATTACGGAGTTTTGAAATACCAGTTTCCGGCTAAAGCGGACTGGGGAGTTGCGCCGTTTCCTGTTTTGGACGGTTGGGAACCGGGCTGGCAGTATATGGGCAATGAGGGCACGGTGCTGATAAGCAACAAGGGCGTAAAAAGGCTTGGAACGGATAAGTTAATGACCGTATACAACTGGATAATCGGCGAGAAATTGGCGATTAAGGAGTACAAAGCCGGGCTTTCGATACCTATGGAACGCGACCTGATAAAGGGAGTCACGCTTGATGACGGCATGGAACAATGGCAGAGTTTTGTGGACATATCCGAAATAAGCAAGCCCTGTCCGATGGCACATAAGGTGGAAACAACAGAAGTGCTGCCTCTCAGAACACTGTGGGCTTCCGATATTCTGACAGGGAAGATAAAAATGTCGGTTTTGGAAAAGGAAATAATGAAAATGCAGGATTGGGAAAATAACATCGGCATGGCTGAATACGAAAAGCAGCACCCGGAATATAATCCGCTCGCGGCAATAGTTCCGGGACGAAGCTGTAAACGTTGACATTTCGGTACTGAAAATGAAGATAAGTCGGAATACACAAGACTTTCTGAATTTTTTTGAAATAGCCGTGTAAAACGGCGTAAGTACAATATTCAGAGGAGGAGTTAATAAAATGAAAAAAAACAAACTATCAGCTCTTATAGTTTCAGTCTGCATGGTTTCCGCACTGCCGCAGGTTCCGGCAGCGCATGCGGAGGAAGCTTCGGTAAGAACAGGAAATGCGGCGCTTACCAATCTCGTTTCAAACGGCGATTTTGAAAGCGGTATGCCGGAGGATTTTATTGCATCGCTTGCCGGAAATATATCGCGTGAGCTTATGGCGGACGGCACTTATACGGGTGTGTTTACCTGCGACGGTACAAACGTCGGTGTAGCAGGGATTCTGACGGGTGCCGGCATTGAAGTAGCCGATAATACAAGGGCGGCATATTCCTATAAGCTTGCAACCGACGGCTCGGGGAATATCGTGGACTGGCGCAACAGTCAAAAGGCTTTGACGTCGGGCACATACCCCAATTTTAAAACCGTTTCGGGTATTTTGTCAAGACAGACGGAATCCGGTGACAATTATATCGAAGTCAGCGCGGCAGGCTGGAACGGGAAACATATTCTGCACCAAATCGGAATGAAGGGAAATGTCGGTGATTATCCGCAAAACAATTCTAAGTTTTATGTTGATGATATAGAGGTTTATGACATTACCAATCTGCTTGAGGAATGTGCACTGATATATGTTCCGGAGGGCATTATATTCGACAAAACAAGCGCAACGCTTATTAATGAAAACGGCGAGCAAAATTGGTACGCAAAAAAAGGCGGTCAGGTATGCTTTACGGTAAAAGCGCCTGAGAATACCGAAATCACAAACGTATACGCAGACGGCGTGCTGCTTGCTCCGGACGCTGACGGAATTTATTCGTTTACCGTGCCGGAGGACGCATACGAGACGGAAATAACGTACGATACGGTATCCGGTTCATCTTTGGTTAACCTTGTTAAAAACGGTGACTTTGAAAACGGATTTCCGGAGGATCTTACGGTAGTATACGGCGGAACGCTCTCAACCGCAACGCTTGATGACGGAAATAAGGTCGGGCTTCTCACATGCGACGGAACCCAAATGGGTATTTTGCAGATATTAACCGGTGAAAACATTACCGTTACCGATGCCACAAAAGCATGGATATCATACAGAGTGGCTCAGGACGAAACGGGCTGGGTGAGTGACTGGCGTAACGGGGGCGGCTCAATAGGCGCCGGAATATTCCCGAATTTTACAACATACACGAATGACATAATAAGACAGACTGAAGAGGGAAGCAATTATATTGTTGTAAGTAAAGAGGGCTGGAACGGAAAGCATTTTCTGCATCAGCTGGCAAAAAGAGGCGGAGTCGGAAATCCTGTAGTCGGTGCAAAGATTTGGATTGACGATATTAAAGTCTATGACTTGACAAACGCACACAAGATAGCGGCGGACGATTTCGTTAAGCTGACAGACGCGTCATACGCGGAGGCTAAAGGCGAAAAAATGACAAACACCGGCGATACGGTGAGATTTACGGTTGACGATTCCGACAGTATCTACACGGCAACCAAGCTGTATATGAACGGTACAGAGCTTACGCCGGACGAAAACGGAATATATTCGTTCGTTATGCCGGACGGAGACGCGAACATCACAGCCGATAAAACGGCAACAAAAATCAAACCGGTTGTCGTAGACCCGATTGAGTCTGCAGAGACGCTTAAGCTCGTCAATCCGTTTGCCGAACGTGAGGACGTAAAAAACAACAACATTTTAACCGTCGAAACAAAGGACGGACGTACTTATGCGGATCTTGACTGTCTGGGCTGGCTTGACGCCGATGCGAACAATCAATGGACAAATTCAATCATGTTGGCGAACTATCCGGTAATCAAGGACCATAAATATTTCATTAAAATGGACGCAAAAATGACGGTGTCCGAGGGCGTCAACGGAGGAAGTCTGTACCTTAACGTACCTATAAATATAAAAGATGACGGTGAAATAACAGGTAAGACAATATCGTATATCCAGGGCGGCTGGCTGTCACCGCATCATGCCTTTACTGCCGTAGCCGACCAGGCAAACTGGCAGATGATGATGCTTGGCGAAAATAAAGCATATTCAGGCGCCGCGGCAAAATATCAGATAGATAACTTTGCCATTTATGATATTACGGCAGCGAAAACCGTTAACTACAGCACTCTTTACTGCACGGTTGTCCCGAGCGCGGATAATGACGCGATAATTGACGGCGATACTATTTACGCAGTTCCCGGAACCGAAATTACGTTTACACTTAACGCGGTAAAGACGGGTGATAGCGTTTATATGAACTTGCCGCAGGGCGTAACCGATAACGGTGACGGCACCTATACTTACATTGTGGGCGACAGCGACGCTGACCTGGCATTCAATATTGAAGAAAATGTAAGCTTTGACTATGATGTGGACGGACTGTTCGCTAAATTCCGCAATGCAGGCAAACGTACAGTTTATGCTGCCGGATATGAGGGAAATAAGCTTGCGTCACTGAATATAACAGCTGCCGATACAGCCGAGGCGGAGAAAATAGTTCCGATAAATGCGGATTCGAACAGCAAGATTTTCGTATGGAACGGAATGACACCCGAAGCGGACGTATACAAAAATGTTGACGGCGCAAAGGTATTCCTCGCAGGCGACTCAACCTGTTGCAACTACACGGAAGGCTCTGATGTAAAGCATGGCTGGGGCGAATATTTCGGGAATTATTTAAACGGCAGAGCCGAAGTGATTAACTGCGCGATAGGCGGAGCAACCGTTGAGAATTTCATTGCAAACGGATATTCGGACAGAATTTATGAAAATGCAAAGCCGGGGGATTTTGTAATAATATCTCTCGGAATTAATGACGCAGGAAGATTAAACGGCGACAGTGAAACGTACAAAGAACAGCTGAAAGAACTGTGCAGAGCATATGCGGATAAGGGACTTACAGTGCTGATATGCAAAGAACAGTCTACAGCGTTTGCCGACGCTGCGGAGGAAACCGCAAACGAGCTCGGATTGACCTGTATTCCGTTAAACAGCACGGTTATACCGGAAAATGCATTCACATTTGACGGCTTGCACATTAACAACTACGGAGCAAATCTGCTTGCGCAAAACTGTGCATATATGATTAAAAATTCAGACAGTACGCTGAAATACTACATTAAATAAGTATGTACGGTGCGGTAAAAATTATTGTCCGATAATTTAAAATTTCGGACGGCAAAATACGATGTTACGGCTGTGAGTCAGGGCGACCGGTTTATGCTGCCGGCTGCCTTGACCTATGCTGTACGGTGTTCAAATCAGTTCATGAAACGGGAAAATGGTAGTTTATGAAAAAACTTTTATCAATTATTACAGCAGCCGCAATAACGGCAGCAGCGATACCGCCGGGCGCAGCTTATGCGCAAGGCGGAACCACGCTTGTTAATCTTGTTAAAAACGGCGACTTTGAAAACGGAATGCCGGAAGATTTTACAACGGCGGAGGAACGGCGCGGAAGTGTTTCGCGCATAGCCGTAGAATCCGGATTTGCCGGAGTTTATACCTGCAGCGGTGAGGACGCAGGGGTAGCGAACATATTGACCGGCGCAGATATAAATGTCGGCAAAAATACAAAAGCGGCATATTCATATAAAATTGCCGGCGACGGACAGACGAGAATAGTTGACTGGCGCAGCAATTACGAAACAATTGACGCAGGACTGTATCCGAATTTTAAAACAGTTTCCGGAATATTGGAGCGGCAGACATCAAACGGAGAATATGCGGCAGTTGTCAGCGCTGACGGCTGGAGCGGAAAGCATTTTCTGCATCAGATAGGCATACTTGACGGCGCGTCGGCGCCGCCGGGAGCGAGATTTTATATTGACGATATAGAGGTTTACGATATTACGGACGCATATGAAATTAACGCCGATAGCCGCGTTATCCTTGATGAGGGGTCATATGCGCGGATAAACGGCAAAAATATGACCAATGCCGGAGATAAAGTTAGTTTTACGGTAAAAGAACGGAAGGGGTACAGCATTGCCGGAGTATACGTAAACGGCGATGAGACCGTGAATGAAAACGGCAGATACATATTCACAATGCCCGAAAATGATGCGGATATTACAGTGAAATTCAGACTGTTGCCGAGGGAACAGACAGCACAAATATCATATGCTGTCCGAAAGTATTGTACTTTAAATCCAAATTCGGATTTTTCTTTTCTGATGGCTTATTATGATGACGGCGGCAATCTGCTTGAATTGCAGGAGGTTACGTCGGAAACCGCAAAGAATGCAGAGCAGCTGATGCAGAATATCGATACAAAACTTAAAAGCGGTACCGCGGAGGTAAAATGTTTTTTATGGAAAAGTCATGACAGTCTGATTCCGCTTGTACAGGCGGAAACGCAGGAGATAATTCCTGAGGACGTTCCGGATACCGACAACAGGCGCAAAAGCGAATGGACGCCGATAAACATGATTTCGCAGAAGCAGATAAAAAACGGCGTTAAGCTCGGCGGAGAGGGCGGACAGAGAATTTTCAGTCTGGCGGTATCCAAAGATGACAGAGTGCTGTTTTGCGGCAACGATACGGGCGGATTGAACCGCTCGATTGACGGCGGTGAAACGTGGACGGATATTTTCGGAGGATTTTACGCGTGGGGCGCAACGGCAATCGCGATTGACCCTGCAAACCGCAATAAAATTATTGCAGCAGGCAGTCTGCAAATTCCGTCTTTTGACGTATTTTCGGAATACATTACGGATAAAAACGGAATTTACATATCGGAGGATTGCGGCGAAACATGGACTCAGACACTGTCACAGCCGACATCGGCAACTACCTTTGATTTCAGGGAGTCTGTTGCGTTTGACCCTATGTCCGAAAACGGCACCGGCGGCTGCCGGACTGCATACTGGTCAAGGATATGGCGGCTTCAGAGATATGACGTTCCGCTGAAAGAAAACAGCGTTATTGCGACAGATACCGATAAAAAGGGACTTTGGAAAACAACGGACGGCGGAAAATCATGGTTTGTTGTGAATGAGAATATGTCGGACAGCATTATTAAAGTTCACCCGACGAAAGGGTATGTGTATGCGGCAAATCCCGACGGATTTTTCCGTTCGGAGGACGGCGGACAGAGTTTTACGCAGATACTGTCCGGCGAAATGATTTTAGGGCTTGATGTAATCGACAAAAAGGGATATGAGGATTACGTCTGGATAAATGACGGAAGCGGCGTTTTGGTGTCCGGCGACTGCGGACGGAATTTCACACGAATATCCGCGAGCGGATTTCCGCATAATGCCGAAAGCGGCAATGCGGACAGGATAGTACGGTTTTTAAAGGTCAGCCCGGTAAATCCCGATAACATGGCTGTAGGAAGCTATGACGGAGGCAATTACCGCTCAGAAAAATATTTCTCTCAAGACGGCGGAAAAACATGGGCATTATCGGGATATGATGACAGCAAGGATTTTTTTGTCAGCAACAACCGTCACCCGATATACGCATGGAGCAACACGGACGAAAATAAAGTCTGGAGTACGGGCGGCGACTGGATAACCCTTTCCAAAGATGCCGGAAGAACTTATTCGTGGCATTACGAAGGCGGTGGGGAGGTATTTGCGGATCAGCGCACGGTATTCAACGTGTATGACCCGAACCTGTTCTACTACGGCTCTCATGATTTTAACGGAGCAATGACCGCGGACGGCGGAAAGACGTGGAAGTATATATGGAAAACCGGCTCAAAATATGCGGGATATGTTTACGGTTCATACGCCGCAGATGAAAACACGCTTATAGCGATTGTCAGCACGGACGGGGTACGGAGCATATGGGTATCGTATGACTGCGGCGAAAGCTGGACGGATACCGGTCATGAGCCGTCAAGCACGCATAAGTCAGCCGAGATGTGCTATCAGTCGCCGACCGACAGGAACGTCCTGTTTGCGGCAAACTGGCGCAGCGCAGACTTTGGAAAAACGTGGACGCAAATGACCGAGGTTGACGCGGTCTGCACGCATAACCCGTACGGAAAAAAGGAAATTTACGGATTTAAGGGACTTAATATTTTTGTGTCATATGACAGCGGCGCGTCATGGAGTAAATATGCGTCTGCACGATGCAGCGGACTCACATATGAAAATGTGATAACCGATATGTCCTATGACGGAATTAACGGAATAATGTATTATGTAACGGGGCCGTATCATACGGGAACATATTTCGGCAAGCTGTATAACGGCGGAAAATCCAATACAAACCTTACCGGAAATCTGAAAAAGGACAGCTATTTTCAGCTTTGCGCGGCAGATCCCAACCATTCCGATGTGGTTTATGTCGGCGGTTATATGGGAAATATGTCAAATCCTTACGGAGTCCAGCGTTCGACGGACGGCGGGAAAACCTTCCGAACGCTTACAACGAACGGCAGCGATACGGTTGTAACCGGCGGCACATGCGGAGGAATAAATCCGTATGATATTATAGTAAATCCGGAAACAAGTGAGCTGTGGGTTTCGCAAAGCTGTAACGGCTGGGTGAAATTCCCATCTCCGTATCTTAATTAAATCGACTTTAATATGAAAGGAAGAAAGAATTTGAAAAGACTATTAAGCATTATCACTGCGGCGGCAACGGCGTTATCGTGCATATCGGCATTGACTCCGGTTCATGCCGAAAACATTGCGGCACCGGCTTTTATAAGCGGTTACGATGATGGCACTTTTCGACCGAATAATTTTGTGACGCGTGCAGAGGCTGCGTCCATGATTTCAAAGCTGATTGACGCTGATGATAAAAAAGCCGTGTCATTTTCCGATGTTTCGCCGGACAGCTGGTATTCGGAGGCGCTGGAAAAACTGAATGCTGCGGACATGCTCCACGGCTACGGCAGCGAATTTTGCGGCGGCAATAACATATCAAGAGCGGAAATCGCGGAATTTATATACATTCTGAAAAACGGATATAATCCGGCGATGAACAGGGAGGATATGTCGGCAGCGCTTATTAAAGAGGGAATAATCTCCGGATATGAGGACGGCAGCTACCGTATGGAAAACAGTGTGACCCGTGCCGAAGCTGTCGCGCTGATACAGCGTGCTCTCGGAATCAGTATCAGGAGTACGGGCGTATGCAGGTTTACCGATGTAAAAAAAGACTTTTGGGCATATGCCAATATATTAACAGCTGCCGCGAGCGGTGCATCTTCTTCGGATACATACCCTTTGGAGATACCGAAAGATTATGCGACAAAACAATTTGATGTTTATAACGAAAAACAAAGCGAATGGCAGAACATACCTATGATAAATGATGAGCTGCGAGCGAAGGGCGTCAAAATCGGCGGTGAGGGCGGTCAGCGAATGAATTCCGTCGCTATTTCCAAGGACGGAAGCTTTCTGATTGCCGGCAATGATACAACTTCACTCCATCGCTCTATCGACGGCGGAAAAACGTGGGAGATGTGCAACCGCGGATATTATGCAATATCCGGCGAGGCGTTTTCAATCGACCCGAACAATATGGACCGCGTTTTAAGCGTTGCCGGAAGTCATAACGTAGAATGTCCGGCAACGGGAATATACCTGTCAACCGACAGGGGCTATTCGTGGAAACAGAAGGTGTCGCAGCTGCGCCCGGGACATCAGCTGGAGCTTAGGGAATCGATATGCTATGATGCCTCGAGCTATGACGAAAAAATCGGCGGCAGCGCCGTTGCATACTGGTCGAAAAACTACAGACTGTTTACCGGCTGGTATCCTTACCCCGATGACCAAATTCCGCATTATGATGACCCGAATGAAAAATTCGGCTTATGGAAAACGGAGGACGGCGGTGAAACATGGTTTGTTGTCAATGAACAGATGGCAGATTCGGTTGTAAAGGTAAATCCGCGTGACGGCACCGTGTATGTCGGCAATTTGGAGGGATTTTTCCGCTCAACCGACGGCGGCAAAACCTTTGAACATATATTAAAAGGCTCAATCATCTACAGCCTGGACGTAATAGATACACAGCCGGACAATGTGTATATCAACGATTACAAGGGAGTACTGATTTCGACCGACAGCGGAAAGACTTTTAAAAGAATTGAAACAACAAGTTTTCCGCCGACAATCGATAAGACAAACCCGTTCAAATCAAATATTAACTTAAAGGTAAGTCCGGTTAATCCCGACAATATGGTTATTGCTCATTATGAGGGACTGACATCGTATACGGCGTCAAAATTTTATTCAAATGACGGCGGCAAAACATGGGCGCAGTCTGCTGAGGATGAGTCAAAGGACTGGATGAAACTGAATAACCGCGAGTCGATGTTTGTATGGTCGCCGACCGATGCAAACAAGGTCTGGAGCTTCGGCGGCGACTGGATAACGTCCTCAGACAATGCCGGTGCAAGTTTTGTGTGGGACTATGAGGGCGGCAGTGCAATAACATCGGATTGCCGTCATATGTTCAATATCTATAATCCGGACATCTTCTACTTCGGAGCGGTTGACTTCCACGGCGGTCTTACAACCGACGCGGGGAAAAACTGGAAGTGGGTATGGAAATTCTCGGGGGTTTACGCCGGCTATGCCATGGGCGGATATTCTCCTGACGGCGAAAGTATATTTATCTGGAAATCGCCCGGAGGTTTCGGCGTTGCCGGATATGAACTTTTGGTATCACGCGACGCAGGTGAAACATGGACGGACACCGGTATAAGACATAACAGAAACAGCACGAAAAAATGGTCGGAAATGGTTCGCCAGTCACCCACTGACTATAATACGTTTTTTGCGTCGGAATACCGCTCAACCGATTTCGGATACACATGGGAAGAAATGGAAGTAGACGCCGTTTATACGCACAATCCGTACGGAAAAAAAGAAATATACGGCGGCAAGGGCAATGAAATAATGGTTTCATACGATAACGGTGCAACGTGGGAAAAATATGCGGAGGTTCCGCCTGCCGAAGAATGGCGCAGTCAGAGAAATCTGCAGGCGCACGGTACGGAGGGCATAGAAATCTGGGATATGGAATATGACGGCGTTAATAATATAATGTATTATGTTGCCGGCGATTACTTTACCGGAAGAGCTTTGTATAAGGTTGAAAACGGCGTAACCACACAAATAACGGATAATATGGTATATGATCCCGAGGATTTGTTATATCCTCACAATTTTCAGCTGGTAACGCTTGACCCGAGGTATCCAAATGTTATATATGTAGGCGGATATGCAGGCGCAACTTCAAATCCCATCGGAGTGCAGCGAAGCTGTGACGGCGGAAAAACATTCCAGGTACTTACAACTATCAATACAGACCTATCAATTGTAAAGACAGGTCCGTCGGGCGGAAACAATCCTTATGAAATGCTTGTTCACCCGGTAACCGGCGAACTTTGGGTACTGCAGCAAAATGCCGGCTGGGCAAAGTTCCCGCCGCCGTACGATAACAACTGACAGGAGGCAGCACAATGAAAAATAAATTAATATCGCTGATTTCAGTATTGGCAATTGCGGTTTCGATGATACCGCAAGCTGTGTCGGCGGCAGATAATACCGGATTTGTAAACTTCGGTACAAGAGCCGACGAATATTATAACATGCTTGATAAAAGCGTAGTTGCCGGCAACGGCGTTACTATGCAGGAGGGTAATGACGGCAAATTCGGCAAAACCGTAACCGTCACCGCAGACTCGTCCGGAGAAGCGGTAATAAGCAGCGAATATCCGCGCAGCACAACGGCGGAACGAAACGGTACACCGTTTGGTATGGCGCAGTATTTTGCATTTATGTATAAGTACACCGGAGCCGACACAACATCAACAATAGATGTTACAACCATAACAAGAACAGGCTCGGAGGATACCGTTACATTCAGTTACAGCCTGAAAGGCGACGGAGCATGGCATATGGCATTGTGTGCAAATTCCGCCGCCGGCTCAAACAGAGGGTACATCACTAAAATCGTGCATACTTATGCATCGGCAAATGCGAAAACCGAAGAATTTACTTTTGCTGATTACAGACTTTATGACCATTCTCTGAAAATAACGAAGCTGAATGAAATTTATGCGGTTACGCTCGGAAATGTTCCCGACAGACCGTCATCAACTACCGGAAACTACATAATTAATTCGGTGGAATGGAAGAAAAACAATGCGGCAATGGGAGAGACGGACGTATTTGAACCGGGCGGTGTGTATTCCGTCACCGTCAGCATGACGGCAAAGCCGGGGTATATGTTCGATAATTCGGATTACAGTTCCGCATTCCGCGATGCGCAAAGCGTAACAGCTGATTTGTCCGATACCGATATGACGGAAAATTCCGTCACGGTGACGGCGGTATACGATTCATCACTGGCGTTTGTTTCCTCTGACATCGCGGACGGGACGGCAGACGTCAGCCCTACGCTCGGCGGAATTACCGTGAATTTCTCAAAGGACATTGATTTCACATCAATAACCGATGAAACGGTAAGCGTAACGCCGTCGGTTTTGTGGCATGCGGAGCAGGTCGGCGATTCTTCCGGATTGGGAATTGTCAAGACGGCGGCAAGAATAGTTTTTGATGAAATTCTTGTTAATAATACCGAATATACAATCAGTCTTACAGGCGGTATTAAATCCTCATCGGGATATGCTCTTTCGTCGGAAAAAAGTATAAAATTCCGTACATCGGAAAATTATCCGGATATGAGGCTTATATCCTCGAGCATATCGGACGGGGCGGCAAATGTTGCTGCCGGCACCGGTACGTTTACGGCAGAGTTTGACCTTGCCGTTGACGCAGGCACCGTAAACAAAGACAACATTACCGTTTCGCCGGAAACACAGTACAGCGTTTCGGCGAATGCAAAGGGATTTACAATTTCGTTTGAAAAAAATTTTTTGCGCGATACGCATTACACGATTTCATGGGACGGAGTAAAATCCGTTGCAGGAACGGCGTGCAGCAAAACTTCACTCGGATTTTCTACGGAAGAAAACCTGAAAAATCTGTTTGTTAACGGAAATCTTGACAGTGAGGACATTTCCGCATTTAATGCGCCCAGCGATGAAGCCAACCCCAAAATGAGGGTCGAAGAAAACGGAAATTTTGTTCTGAGATGGAAAACCGGGCAATGGTCATCGCAGCCGATTTTTCAGACAATCGATTGGACTGCCGGACACAGGTACTTAGTTTCGGTCGATGTAACGCCGGATAAGGACTGCGTTTTGTGCTTTGACCCACATTATCCGGACGCAAACAATGATGAAGTATACAACTATCTTACACGCCGGGACGTTGCGGCGAACAGCAGTGTAACCTTGCGTGAAAATTTCACAATTCCTGCAAATATGGGCGCAGGAAACCCGGCTTCGCCGGCACTTAAGAGTATGCGTCTTGTTTCCATGACGGAGGGAAGTTACAACATTATTACCGATAACTGGCAGCTTTATGACAGGGACGCGGCGCCCCGAGGAAGCGGAGCGGTTATAGGCTCGTCCGTTGCGGACGGAACATCGGAGATGCCCGTTCAGAATGTAAAAATTGCGCTTGAATTTGATAAGGCAATGGATCCGATGACAATATCAAACATTACATCTGTGCCGAGTAAAATTAAAAATGTTACTTTGGACGAAAATCTGACAACCGCGGAAATAGAATTTGACACACTGGATATAAATACAGAATACAAAATCACGGTATCTTCCGGCGTTAAAACCATGTACGGTGATGATGCCGACGGGTACGAATTAAGTTTTAGAACCTTCACGGTGTCAGACGGAGAACTGAATGTTTCGTCGATAGACCCTGCGGACGGTGCCGTAAAAGTAGGAACCAAAAACAGAACAGTAAATATAGTTTTTGACAATTACGTTGATAAAACAACGATTAACGCCGAAAACATAACTGTTTCGCCGAATGTGTTGAAAGAAATTATCCCGGGGGACAAAGGCGCGAGACTTGTATTTGATGATGAACGTGTAACTCAGGGTACGCAATATACCGTAACGGTCGGAACAGGTGTTAAATCACTTCTCGGCAAGCCGATGAGTGCTGCATTCACGTCGAGCTTTACAACCAAAAGCAGAAATGATATTGTTGAGAGCTTTAATGCGGCAGCTACGGCGGCGGAGAAACAGTCATTTATGGAAAATGAATTTGATGATTTGCTTATGCCGTGCGATTTGTATGACAGTCTGAGAGCGTCATCAAGCAGTTTATTGCCGGCGATATATCGGAATTTGACGGCTTATACAAATGTTTCGGGAGCGGAGGATTTATTTGCAGCAGTGAAGAATACGGTTCTTTCCGAAATTGCAAATAACGGTACCGCAGCGGAAGTGAGGAAAATGATTGAAAGCAACACACTCGGGCTGAACTCCGCCGACGCGTATTATATCTACGGCACGATGCTTTCGGAAAATGACAGACAGGCGATTGCGGAATTAATTGTTTCCGGAACATATTCCGCATCGCAGGATATAAAGGAGGTTTGTGCCGAAAAAATCATACTGTATGCTTTGTCAAAATTAAACGGCTGGGAAAGCGTAAAGAATATTTTTAACAAGGGAAGAGCGTTTTTTACCGGAGCAAATAATATCGATTCGCTGATTACCGCTGCAAATGCGCGCGCAGATGGCTATTTGATATACAACAAACTGCAGTCGCAGACTTTTGCATCTTTGGGATATGCCGCAGCGGCGTTCAGAAATGCGTATAACGAGGTTGTAAATCAAGCAGGAGGAAATCCGGCAGCCGGCGGCGGAGGCTCGGGCGGCAGCTCCGGCGGATTGGGCAATCTGGGGAAAAATCTTTTAATCCCGTCCAATGATGTTAATGAACTGCCCGACCCGGGTGCAAACGGCCCGTTTAACGATCTTGACGGCTCGGAATGGGCAAAGGACGCGATTATAAAGCTGTATGAAAAAGGCATTGTTTCCGGAAAAGGCAACGGAGGTTTCGCACCGAAGGACAGCATTACGAGAGAGGAATTTGTTAAGCTGTTTATTGTTGCCGTGAACGAATACAATCCTGATGCGAAAAACGAATTTTCCGACCTTGACGGACACTGGAGTGCAGCATATGTTGCATCTGCGGTTTCGGGCGGATTTATAAGCGGAGTGAGCGAGGATAAATTCGGCGCCGGAGAAAATATCAGCCGTGAGGACATGGCGGCAATAATTTACAGATATTTAAAAGATAAAAATTTGCCGATGACACAAACGGCGGGTTTTGCCGATGAAGAAACGGCAGCCGATTACGCTAAAGATGCAATTGCTTTTTTGCATGAAGCCGGTATTGTAAGCGGCGATGAAAACGGAAACTTCCGGCCGTTTGCAAGCTCAACAAGGGCGGAAGCGGTGGTTATGATTGACAAAATGCTGACAGCATGCGGAGCATAGGAGGAAAATGATGATAAAAAACAAAGCATTTGCCGCATTATTGATACTGTGCATGGTTATTTCCGCAGTTCCGTCCGCTTTTGCGGCGGACGTAATTCCGGCGGTTATTAAAACCACGCCCGAAAGCGGTGCAGAAAATATCGGACTTATTAATACGGTGGTCGATGTCAATTTTAATACCGAAATGGACGAAAAAACCGTAACATCATCTTCGGTGGTGATGAGCCCGAATGTTATACAGGATATTGAGATGCTCAGCGGCAAAAAAATGAGAATCCATATGTCCAAGCTTGACCCGGCGCAGAAGTATGAAATATCCTTTACAAAAGGAATACTGTCCGCCGAGGGAAAACCGCTGTCACCGTCAAAAACGGAATTTACCACAACGGGAGAATTCCCCCAATACCGTCAGATTGTAAACGGCGACATGGAGCAGGAGGATATGTCGATGTTTGGTGTCGGTGACGGAAATCAGCCGGTACAGGTTGAGGACGGCAGCAACAAAGTTATGAAATTCGTTGCAGGGTGGGACCAGGCGCCCGTACTGCAGAAAGTATACCTTGAACCCAACAAAATTTATGAGGCACGGGCACGCATAAAGGCGAAGGAAACAACCGAGGTGTGGTTTTCAATATGCTATGTTGAACCCGGAAGTGATGAATGGATTCACCTTTCTGCGAAAAATACCTTTGAGCCGGGCGAATGGTGCGATATGACCGCAACTTTCCAGATGCCGTCGGCTATTGACTATACGAAAACAAGAGATATTCGTATTGTTGTAGGCACGCAGAATAAAGAAATCTATATTGATGACTGGCAGTTTTATGAGCAGGGCTTTGATATTCCGGCACCGGACAGCGGTTCGGGAGGAGGCAGCTCGGGGACGGCAAACAAAACGGTGATTGACAAATCGGAGGACAGCCGGCGGAGCATGCTGGAGGCGTTCGGAATATATGATGCAAATGAATATTCCGATGCGTCAGAACAGGTGTCACGCGAGAAATTCTCGAAATATCTTGCAGTCATGCTCGGATGCGGAGGAATGGTTTCGGAGGGCAGCGCGGAGCTTGCGGCAGACCTGGAGGGCTACGAGGGCTATGCGCAGCTGATGCTTGAAAAGGATTTGCTCAAAAAAGACGAAAATGGAGCATACAATCCGTACAAAGGAATTACGTTCGGCGAGGCGTGCCGTGCGCTGGTAACGGCGCTTGGGTTTAAATCAGAGCTTGAATCAAAACTGCCGCAGAATGCAGCGGCAAATCTCGGCATAACAAAAGGAGTGAATATCCCGTCGGGTAATGTGCTGACATTTGAACAGCTGAACAAGCTTTTGGTTAATTTTCTTGACTGCCGCAGTCTTACGGCCGACAAAATTGTAAACGGACAGCCCGGATATGCGCTTGACAGCCGTGTTCTTGAATGTAAAATGGGACTGACCGAAAGAGAGGGAATTGTCGAGGCGACATCGGTTACTTCACTTTCAAATTACAACGGTATCGGCGAGGGCAGAGTAAAAATCGCAGGCAGTGAATATGTTGTGTACAATGATGTTTCCGAGCTGCTCGGAAAAAACGTAAAGTTTTATACCAAGGAAACAGACGGCGGGGACGCTGCTATATTCTTCACGGATATAGATAAAAAGAACGATATTGTTTTAATTGACGCAAGAAATCTGACAGGATACACCGGCGGCGCGTATAATTACACTACAGGTAAAAATTCCTCGCGAAAAAGAGCGGTTCTCAGCAGTGACAGATACCTTATTTACAATAACCGTTCGGTGTCTGAGTACACCGATGCGGACATGTTGACAAAGGACGGAAGCGTTGAACTTATTGACAACAACCGTGACGGTAAGTATGAAATAGTAAAGGTAATAAACTATGAAACATTTGTTGTTGAATCGGTTGACAAAGCTAACGGCGTAATTACGGATAAATACGAAAACAAAACGCTGAACCTGGATTTGGCAGGGGAAATAATCGTTTATTCCAATGGTGTTAAAGGCAAGCTCGACTCGATTTCCGCAGATAATGTTCTGAGCGTACTGCAGAGCAAGGACAAGCATTACACCGTAATTTACCGCTCATCAAACATCTTTTCCGGTTGGGCAAATGACATACGCACAGATGATGACGGATACAAATATATCGTATTCTACGACGAAGTCCACGGCAAGGATATATTAAGCGAAACGGAATGTGTAAAGAACTATGCGGGCATAAACAGTCTTGACCCGGGCGAAAGCGGCATACTCTATCTGGACGCATTCGGCAGAGTAGCCGCATTCAAGAAACAGAACGGCGCATGGGAATTTGCATATATTGTAAAAGCGGCAATGAATACCGATGAGGAAAGCATTTGTTTCTGGCTGTTCAGAGAGGACGGCACAATAAATAAAACGGACAGTGTTGACAGGCTCAGAATTAACGAAAAGAGAAGTAAAAATTCCGATGAGGCATACAGAATACTGTGCGGAACAGACTCAAAGATACCGTCGCAGTTAATTCAGATTAAGTGTGACGATGACGGGAAAATCAGAGAAATGCTGACTGCAAAAGATGTATGGTCGGCAGGCGATGACGGATTTCGGCGTATTTCTCCCACGGACGGCAGAAGCTATACCTATCTTTCGGATACTTTTACAATAGGAAATAAATATTTCTTTACCGGCTCAACACCGTTGTTTGTTGTTTCCGGAACCGACGGAGATTTGGATTTGTACCAGTACAGATACATTCCGGCACAGTATTATATGCTGAATAACAAGAATTACAGCTCAAATGAACTGATTGCCTATTCCACAACGGATAATGACTATGTAGCAAGTGCGTTTATACTGAAAAACAGTCCTATCCAGAATGCGGATATACTTGACGCATATATCGTAGGCGCTATACAACAAGTATTTGACGAGGAAAGCGGCGAAGTTCTGACGAAACTGGTATGCTATAATGCACGCGGAAAGAAAACATTCTATGCGGACAATAAAGTTGATCTTGACCATGTTGCGGCGGATAACGGCAGCACTTCCGTCAAGCTGCAAAAGGGCGATATAGTAACCTTTACCACCAGAAAAGACGGAAGAATTTATGAGGGTCGCTCCGGAACAGACAATTCCGGCGAAATGAGAATTGTTTACCGCTGCGACGGAAACAAGGCTTATACGTCTATTTCGTCCGATCTTGACTCGAGAAGGCGAACCTTTTTTGGAACAATTGCTGCTAAAATAGACGGTGGAATACTTAAAGTCATAAGCAGCGACGGTGACAGTCTGGTTGAACTGTTCAAAACCAATGCTTTCGGAAAAATGTACAAGTTCGACACGTCAACGAAAAAAATCGAGGAAATCACACTTAACGATATTACCGGCAACGGTACGATGAATTTTGTGACGGTATCGGTATGGCGCGATTATAATATTATGATAGTGTTCTGATTTCTTTCGGAAAAATAAAAATCAGGCTCATTTAATAATAAATGAGCCTGATTGACCGTATTACGTATATTAAAAGGAGGGACGAATCATGCATCTGAAAAACGGAACCGTACTTGATGATGATTTTAAGTTTCGTGTGCACGATGTACATATCGATAACGGTCTTATCGCCCAAAAGAGCAGTGAAAATATTGATGTTGACTGTACGGACTGTTATGTAATTCCTGGACTTATCGATATTCATACTCACGGGGCTATGGGCTGCGACTGTATGGATTTATCGTATGAGGCTGTCGACACCGTATCAAGGTACCTTGCGGAGCACGGCGTCACATCATTTCTTGCGACAATTATGACGCAGAGCAAAGAATGGCTCGAACGCTCGGTCGAAAATATTAAAGAGGCAAAAAAACAGGGAGTCGGCGGTGCGGATATTATCGGAATATATATGGAGGGACCGTATTTTTCGGTCAAATATAAGGGCGCTCATGATGAAAAATATCTGCGTAATCCTTCGTGTGAGGAGTTTGAAAAGCTTTATAAAAAGAGCGGAAACCTTATAAATTCCGTCGGAGTGGCGCCGGAGCTTGACGGCGCAATAGAATTTATACGCAGAGAAAAGGAGCGTGTAAATATTACCGTAGGTCATACCGATGCGGACTATGATGAGGCGATGTCTGCAATAAATGCAGGCGCAAACAGGCTTATTCACACGTTTAATGCAATGCGTCCGTTTACGCACAGAAGTCCGAACGCTATAGGAGCGGCATTTGACAGCAATATTTACTGTGAATGTATATGTGACGGATTTCATCTTTCGGGATGCGCTGTACGTCTGCTGTATAAAGTCATCGGCCCGGAAAGACTTGTTTTCATAACGGACGCCATACGTTCGGCAGGCATGCCGGACGGAAAATATGTTGAATTTGACGGACAGGAAATAGTGGTAAAGGGCGGAAAGTCCTATACGCCGGACGGCGTTATAGCCGGCGGAACATCAACGCTTTTAGAGTGCGTAAAAAAAGCGGTGGAATTTGGGATACCGTTTGAAACGGCCGTCATGGCGGCAAGCAGAAATCCGGCAAAGGCAACCGGTGTTTATTCCGACAGAGGAAGCATAACTGTCGGAAAAAGAGCAGATTTACTTATATTAAACAAAAATTTTGAAATAAAAAATGTACTAATCGGCGGAAAAGAGATATTATAAAATCACAAAAATTGGAGGTTTTCTTTTATGAAATGCAAACAGATTACATTCACAAAGCCAAATACGGCAGAACTGACGGAGATAGAATACGGTGCGCCGGGGGAAAATGAGGTGCTGGTTAAAACAATGGTCAGCAGCCTGAGCGCGGGCACCGAAAGAGCGAACATAAGCGGCGATAAAAATGTCTCTCCGGACGGTGATTCGGGAGAACCGCCGTTCCCGAAGGTTCTCGGATATTCAAGCTCGGGAATTATTGTGCAGAAAGGGGCAGACGTGACCGGTTTTGAGGTTGGCGACCGTGTTGCAATGATTTGGAGTCAGCACAAGGAATACAACATTCTCCCGGTAAAGAATATCGTTAAAATTCCTGATGAAATGTCATTTGCAGAAGCGGCACTGTGTCATATTTCAATTTTTCCCATGGCGGCTGTAAGAAAAACACGGCTTGAACTGGGTGAATCAATGCTCATAATGGGACTGGGCATTTTGGGACTTTTTGGTGTACAAATGGCGAAAATAGCAGGGGCTGTTCCGGTAATTGCGGCAGACCCGAATTCGGCACGCCGTGAAAAGGCGCTGGCTATGGGTGCGGATTATGCACTTGACCCTATGGAGGAAGGATTTGCCGATAAGGTAAAGGAACTGACGGACGGCGGAGCAAATACTGCAATTGAGGTAACAGGCATCGGCGCAGGACTCAATGAAACGCTTGACTGTATGGCAATGTTCGGTCGCGTTGCGCTTTTGGGCTGCACTCGCGACAAAAACTTTACGGTGGATTATTACCGAAAGGTTCACGGTCCCGGAATAACGCTTGTCGGTGCGCACACGCAGGCAAGACCGGAAGTTGAATCGCGTCCGGGATTTTTTACGAGCCATGACGATATGGTTGCGGCTGTCAAGCTCTGCACGGGAAAACGGCTTGACTTAAAGAGTATTGTTGATGAAACTCATTCTCCGGCAGAATGCACCGAGGTATATTCGAGGCTTGTATCCGACAAAAACTTCCCTCCGATTGTGCAGTTTGATTGGGAAAAAATCAGATAATAACGGAGGAAAGATTATGAGAAAAATAAAAGTTGTGCAGATAGGAATTGGCCATGACCATGCTCCGGGAACGCTCGAAACCCTGCTCAGAATGTCTGACGTATATGAGGTGGCGGGACTGGTGTTGCCGGAAAACGAAGCACAGGATTATGCAAATTTTGTAAAGCAGTTTGAGGATATTCCGAAGCTTACGCTTGAACAGGCTTTTGCAATCCCCGATTTGGACGCGGTGATAGTTGAAACCGAGGAGCGAAATCTGAATAAATACGCTTTAAAAGCCTTTGAGGCAGGCTATCCGGTGCATATGGACAAGCCCGGCGGATTGGATTTGACGGAATTTGAAAAAACAACGGCCGCGGCAAAATCAAAAAATTTGCCGTTTCATATGGGATATATGTATCGGTATAACACAGCGGTAAAAGAGGCGCTCAGAAAAATAAAAAACGGTGAGCTGGGTGAAATATTTTGTGTTGAAGCACAGATGAATTGTCAGCACCCCGATGAAAAACGCCAATGGCTCGACAGATTTCCGGGAGGAGAAATGTTCTTTTTAGGCTGTCACCTGGTTGACCTGATACTGCAAATTCAGGGTATGCCGGAGGAAATAATTCCACTGAACCGTATGACGGAACCCGGAAAAATCAATGCGGACGATTTCGGTATGGCGGTGTTCAAGTACAAAAACGGGATATCTTTTGCAAAAAGCTGTGACAATGAAACAGGCGGATTTATGCGCCGTCAGCTTGTTGTATGCGGAACGAAGGGCACTGTTGAAATTCGCCCGCTCGAAGCGAATGATGAAGCTGTTGCCGAGGGTGTTTTCAGCATGATGAAATTTACACCGAAGGATAAGGAATTTTGGGATATAGATTTACCGTTTGAAAGAACCGCAACCAAGGGACGTTATGACGATATGATGCGCGAGTTCGTGGAAATAGTGTGCAAAGATAAGGAAAATCCGTACACGTACGAATATGAACTGCAGCTTTATAAGGCGATATTAAAAGCCTGCGGTAAACAGAAAGGGAAAACAGATGAAAGCAATTTTAATAAATGATGACAAATCACTGTCATGGAGAGAGGTACCGAATCCGGTGATAAAATCGGACGAGGTGTTGGTGAAAATAGGCGCAGCGGCGCTTAACCGTGCGGATTTGATGCAGCGTGAGGGCGATTATCCGCCGCCTCCGGGCTGTCCGGAATGGATGGGACTGGAGATTGCGGGCGAAATAGTTGAGCTTGGTGAAGAAGCAAAAAAGCATTGGAAAATCGGAGATAAGGTTTGCGCGCTTTTGGGCGGCGGCGGATATGCGGAATATGCGGCGGTCAAGTATGACATGTGCATGCCGGTTCCGAAAAACTGCTCGCTGATTGAGGCGGCGGCAATCCCGGAGGCTTTTGCAACGGCTTACCTCAATCTGTTTATAGAGGGTAAAATCAAAGAGGGAAATACACTTTTGATGCATGCCGGTGCGTCCGGTCTTGCAAGCGTGGTTATCCCGATGGCAAAAGCGTTCGGCGTTCGTGTAATCACGTCGGTTCTGAGTGATGAAAAAGCAAAGGAAATCGAACATCTGGGCGCTGATGTTGTAATAAATACATCAAAGCAAAAAACCGCCGATGTGTTAAAGACGGAACTTGAATCGGGAAGAAGCGTTGATGTGGCGATTGACTGCCTGGGCGGCGAGCATATGGGCGAGTGTCTGTCGTATCTGACGCACGGCGCAAGATGGATAATGATTGCGGCGCTTGCAGGAACAAAAACGGAAATCGATTTAAAGAACATCTATGTGCGCAATGTGCGCATAATAGGAAGTACGCTGCGTTCGCGCACACCGGAGGTAAAGGCGCAGATATTGGCGGAGCTTGTTAAAAACGTATTCCCGAAGATTGAACAGGGACTTGTAAAGCCGACAATTTATAAAGTACTGCCGATAACCGAAGCAGAGGAAGCACATGCGATTTTGCAGCGCGGCGAGAACGTCGGCAAAGTTGTTTTGACGGTCGGTGAATAAAAAAAGACGAATCACGGCATGGCGAAAAACCTCGCATTTAATATAAACTACGAGGTTTTTCGCTGTTTATTTTGTAATCACACTTGATTTTTTCGACCGATAAAGCATGCAAAATCCTTATCCGAAAGGCGGCAGAATTTTTTTATCAGTTCAATTTCTTTGGGATTGTATGGGTTCAGACTCGGACGGCACAGGTCATGAAACCATTTCGTAAAATCAAATGTACCGTATTTTTCGGGATTGCTCTTATATCCGTCCCATACATTGTTCCACGGCTCATATGTCTGATATTTGCCCGCGACAAATCCCCAGTTATAGCAGCCGATTTTTTCAAGGAAGAACAGCGGAAACATTTCCTCAACGGTGTTTCCGCCGCATCGGTTCAGCCATTCAGTATTAAGCAGGGGTCTGCCGAATTTTTTAAGATGATTGATTATTTCTGTATTTTCACTGTACGAACCGTAGTTATGATAAGAAATAACATCGGAATTTTCAAGGCAAAATCGCTCGATTTCGGGCAAACGGCCAGTATCGCCGGGAAAAGTCCATAATCCGGCGGTGAGCGGCTGAATGGGATTGATTTTGCGTATAATCTCAAACGATTTTTTTATATGCGGCAGCGACAGCGATTGACGGTTGGAATTACCGGGTTCATTAAACACGTCCCAAATTATAATTCTTTCATCGTTTTTGTATGCAGACACTGTTTCGCCGACGAATTCGTAATACTTTTCGGCATATGCCGTGTCATCAAGCAGGGAGTAGCCAATCTCGCTGAATGAACCATGCTGCGATACCTTTCTGCCTCCGTGATAGCCCCAATCAACCTCCTGTGCCCCGAATTTCATGCGTTTTAATGCCTCCTCCTTTGGCGGCACGCAATCATTGTCGAGGACAACCATACATGAAATTCCGTTTTTGTAAGCCGTATCTATATATCTTTCAAAACGTTTCATAAAACCGTCATGCTCTTTTAACCACACTATAAATTCCGGTATAATTCTTATTGAATTATAGCCTGTTTCTGCCTCCAGTGCAAGTTCTTTTTCGGCTGTATGCAATTTTTTCTCAAATTCATATTCCTGCCACTGATCTAATCGGTTTGCGCAGTCGCTGCTCATAAAGTTACAGCCTCTTATCCACGGTCTTGAATTATACCAGCTCCACGCTTTTGTCTTGCTCCATTTTGTTCCCATCAATATACACTCCTTATGCCGTTTTATATTTATTATATCAAAGAAAATTGACTGTTAAATACAAAATAATGACTGTTTGATGAGAAAAAGGTTAAAAAAATTGACATTTTCTTTTCTGAATGGTATACTTTTATAAAACGGAGGCGAAAAAACATGAATATCACAGAGTTGGAAACGCCCGTTAATGCGGAAAAATATTTTGCTCCGAAAACAGATGACGAATATCCTTTTTACGTCACCGAATGCGGAAAAACATTTCGGGATACGCCATGCTATCAGCTGCGCCTTAATTCAAACATAGCATGCGTGCAATATGTAATATCGGGAGCAGGCGTAATTATAAGCAATGACAGAATGTACACGGTACGCGGCGGAGATACGTTTCTTCTGCCGGAGGGCAGCGATCAGATATATTACTCAAACCCCGATAACCGGTTTGAAAGAATATGGCTTAACTTTAAAGGCGTGCTTGCGCAAAAACTGATTGACGTTTATAAATTGAATGATGCCGTAGTTTTCAAAAATACCGATACTTTTGACATACTGAGCCGGATACTACCGATTACTCGATTGCGGAAATAGCGAACAGACTGAATTTTTCCGACGCCCATCATTTTTCGTTTCAATTCAGAAAAATAATGGGATATAAGCCGTCCGAGTACCGATAAACGAGACGGCAGCTGACCCGAAAAGGCAGGTTTTATACCGCTAAGCGAGCATTATATACGGCTTTGGTCGAAAAAACACTTTTATGGTCGGAATTTCTGCAAAAAAATGCTTGATTTTTTTACAGAATGTGGTAAAATACATATAGTAAGTTTATATGGATAAGGATTAAAAAAATGCTGAGAAGATTTTTGAAATATTACAGACCCCACCGGCGGGTCTTTTTATGCGATATGCTTGCGTCTTTTTTTGTGTCGGTAATAGGCGTTGTTTATCCGATAGTCACGAGAAGTATGCTAAATAAGCTGATACCCGAGAGAAGGTACCGGCTGATAATTTATGCCGGTATTCTTCTTGCGCTTTTGTATATTGTGCGTATGCTGTTGCGATATTATATACAGTACCGCGGACACATGATGGGCGTTAAAATGCAGGCGCAGATGCGCAGCGATATGTTTGCGCAGCTGGAACGGCTTTCGTACAGCTTTTATGATAAGCATGAAACCGGAAAGCTTATGTCGCGCCTTACCACAGACCTGATGGACGTCAGCGAGCTTGCGCATCACGGTCCTGAAAATCTGATAATTTCCACAATAACCGTTTTGACGTCATTTATATATCTTGCGACAATAAATCTGCCGCTGACGCTGATTATATTTATCTGCGTACCGTTTTTGGTGTGGATTGCGTCAGTAATGCGCATGAAAATGCGGCGCGCTTTCCGTGATACAAGAAAGGCTATTGCTCAGATAAACGCAGCCATTGAGGGCAGTATTTCCGGAATACGCGTAACAAAGGCGTTTACAAACGCCGAGAAGGAAAAGGAAAAGTTTGAGGAAGGCAACCGCAGATTTGTGGCTGCAAGACGTGACGCATATAAGGCAATGGGGCTTTTTCATTCGACCACATCTTTCATAACCGATATATTTAATGTAATTGTACTGATTGCAGGCGGAATTTTCCTGTATGCCGGGAAAATTAATTTCGGTGATTATTCGGCGTTTATTGTTTCCGTAAACCTGTTTCTGACGCCGGTAACAACGCTTATTAACTTTATGGAGCAGTTTCAGGACGGCGTAAGCGGATTTGAACGTTTTCTTGAAGTCATGGATCAGGAGCCGGAAAAAGACAGTGAAAATGCAGTTGCTGTCGGACGTGCGCAAGGTCATATCGAATTTAAAAATGTTTCTTATGCATATGCCGGCAGTGATGAGGTTCTTCATGACATCAATCTTGATATTCCGGCGGGACGCAAGCTTGCGCTTGTCGGTGAATCGGGCGGAGGAAAAACTACGATATGCCATCTCATACCGCATTTCTATGACGTAACCGACGGCGGAATATACATTGACGGCAGGGAAATTCATAATATCACGCTTGACTCGCTCCGCAAAAATATAGGTATTGTCCAGCAGGATATATACCTGTTTAATTCGACGGTTAAAGAAAATATACTGTACGGCAGACCAGATGCGACCGATGACGAAGTAATGGAGGCTGCGAAAAGGGCAAACATTCATGATTATATCATATCGCTGCCGGACGGATACGATACGCAGATAGGCGAACGCGGAGTGCGGCTGTCGGGAGGACAAAGACAGCGGCTTTCGATTGCGCGGATATTTTTGAAAAATCCGCCGATACTTATTTTAGACGAAGCAACAAGCGCGCTTGATAATGCCACCGAAATACTGATACAGGCGGCACTTGACGAGCTGTGCCGGGGACGGACAACAATCGTTGTAGCGCACAGGCTTTCTACAATAAAGAATGTCGACGAAATTGCAGTGGTGTCGGACGGACGTATAAAAGAGATAGGGACGCACGATGCGCTTTTGGAAGAAAACGGAGAGTATGCCGCACTGTACCGTGCGCAGTTCAGAGCTGACGAATAACAGCGGAAAGAAGGAAAGGTATATGAATATTATAATTGTAGGCTGCGGCAAGGTAGGTCAAAAGCTTGCCGAAAAGCTCAGCCAGGAAAAGGAAAATGACATCACCGTCATTGATTTACGGAGAAATGTAGTCCAGGATTTGATAAATCAGTATGATATCATGGGTGTATGCGGAAGCTGTTCAAGCCTTGATACGCTGACGGAGGCGGGTGTGAAAGACGCAGACATACTGATTGCGGTTACAGGCTCGGACGAAGTGAATTTGCTGACCTGCCTTATAGCAAAAAAAGCGGGCGGCTGTCAGACGGTTGCGCGTGTGCGTAAACCCGATTATGCGAAAGAGCTGCATCTTTTTAAGGAGGATTTGGGTCTGGCTCTGATTATAAATCCGGAATTTACCGCTGCGACGGAAATGGCACGGGTGCTGCGTTTTCCGTCGGCAATTCAGATTGACACATTTGCCAAGGGAAGAGCGGAAATTTTAAAATTCCGAATTCCTCAAAATTCTCCGCTTGACGGTATGTATATCAAGGATATACATAAGAAATTTGACTGCGATATTCTCGTCTGCGGCGTAGAGAGGGAGGAAGGCGCATTTATTCCGGGCGGTGATTTTGAGCTGAAAAGCGGCGATGATATAAGCATAATTGCGTCAATCAGCAACGGCGCGCAGTTTTTCCGGCAGATAGGTATTAAGACGAACCGCGTAAAGGACACAATGATTGTCGGCGGCGGTGCGACGGCATATTATCTTGCGAAACAGCTTATTGCTACGGGAATTAAAGTGAAAATTATCGAGCAAAATCCCGAACGCTGCGAGGAGCTTTGCGGTCTTTTGCCGAAAGCGTCGATTATAAACGCAGACGGCACCGATAACCGCGTATTGCTTGAAGAAGGACTTGAATATGCGGATTCGTTTGTTTCGCTCACAAACATTGATGAGGAAAATATACTGCTGTCACTGTTTGCAAAAAGCAAAATGAAAGGTAAACTTATAACAAAAATCAACAGAATTGCATATGATGACGTCATAAGCGGACTGGATTTGGATACAACCGTATATCCCAAAAACATAACGGCTGAGTATATCGTGAGGTTTGTGCGTGCAAAGAAGAACTCCATAGGCAGCAATATCGAAACCATGCACATGATACTCGACGGAAAGGCGGAAGCAATAGAATTTCGCGTTAATGAGGCTTCGCCGGTAACCGGCATTACGCTTGAGGAGCTTAATCTCAGGGATAACACTTTGATAACCTGCATAATCCGCCGCGGAAAGGTCATCATGCCGCGAGGAAAAGATGTCATTATGCCGGAGGATACGGTAATTGTTGTGACAACGCATATAGGATTTAAGGATATTAAGGATATTTTAGCATAGAGGAAGTAAAATCATGAATTACAGAATAATACTGCACACTTTGGGCTGGGTGCTTAATCTGGAGGCCCTTGCGTTAACGCTGCCGCTCATCTGCGCGGCGGTTACCGGTGAACCGTATATTCCGCTGTTTGCCGTTTGTATAGCCATTTGTGCCGTTTTGGGCGTTTCGCTTACAATACGTTCGCCGAAAAATAAAAGAATGTATTCAAAGGAAGGATTTGTTACCGTAGCGTTTGCCTGGATTGTAATGAGTTTTTTCGGAGCGCTGCCGTTCTTTATTTCCGGCTTTATTCCGAATTTTGCCGACGCGCTGTTTGAAACCGTTTCGGGCTTTACAACAACTGGTGCGTCAATACTGTCCGATGTGGAGGCACTGCCGAAGTGCCTGCTTTTCTGGCGCAGTTTTACACACTGGATAGGCGGTATGGGCGTGCTGGTATTTCTTGTTGCGGTGCTGCCGCTTGCAGGAGGCGATAATCTGTTTCTGATTAAGGCGGAAAGCCCGGGGCCGTCTGTCAGCAAGCTGGTACCAAAAGTAAAAACAACTGCAAATATATTGTACAGAATGTATTTTGTGCTGACTGCGGTTCAGGTAATTTTTCTGTGCGCCGGAGGACTGGATTTCTTTTCTGCGCTTACGCTCACATTCGGCACTGCCGGTACGGGCGGATTTGCCATAAAAAACAGCGGACTTGCTGAATATACGCCGTATGTACAAAATGTAATTACGGTATTTATGATTTTGTTCGGTGTGGATTTTTCGCTGTATTATATGCTGCTTTTGGGCAACATACGCGATGTTGCGCGCTCGGACGAGCTACGTGCTTATATAGGAATCCTTATTGCGGCGACAGCTGTAATAACGCTGAACTGCCGCGGACTGTTTGACAGTCTTGCAACAACGCTGCGGCATGCGGCATTTCAGGTTGCGTCCATTACAACAACCACGGGATATTCGACTGCTGATTTTGATAAATGGCCGGAGCTTTCCAAAACGGTGCTCATTGTGCTGATGTTTATGGGCGCATGCGCCGGAAGTACCGCGGGAGGAATAAAGATTTCACGTGTAGTTATATGGGCAAAAAGCATATTTAAGGAAGTAAAAACGGTTTCGCACCCGAAACGTACCTACAAAATAACAATGAACGGACGCACCGTTGATCACGACGTCCTCCGTGCAATTAATGTGTATATGGCAGCATATGCTCTTATATTTGTGGTTTCACTGCTGGTAGTTTCAATTGACGAACGTGATTTCGTAACGAATTTCACGGCGGTGGCGACTACCTTAAGCAATGTCGGACCGGGATTCGGCGGAGTCGGGCCGACATGTAATTTCGGGAGCTTTTCTTTGCTACCTAAAGCGGTAATGACGCTTGATATGCTCATCGGCAGACTGGAGATTTTCCCGATACTGGTGCTGTTTTCGCCTCATGCATGGAGGAAATGACGGAAAGCGATACTATAACAGGAATTATTTTAAAAATTTTTCTGAAAATTCCTGTTGAAATTACTCTCCGGTCATGATACAATCATTTTGTAGTTTTGAGGTATGGTGAGAAGGGAGTAAAAAATGATAAGACAAATTATAAAAATAGATGAAGATAAATGCAACGGCTGCGGTCTTTGTGCAAAGGCGTGCCATGAGGGCGCGATAGGGATTACGGACGGCAAGGCGAAGCTCTTGCGTGACGATTACTGCGACGGACTGGGGAATTGTCTGCCGGTTTGCCCGACGGGGGCAATAAGCTTTGAGGAACGCGAGGCGGCAGCGTTTGACGAAGCCGCGGTTGCGGCGAAACAGCAGGAAAACAAGCCGATGCCTTGCGGCTGCGCCGGGACTAACGTAAAATCGTTTGACCGTGCAGGGGGCTCGGTAAAAATGGAAAAATCCGAGAGTATGCTTTCGCAGTGGCCGGTGCAGATTAAGCTTGTTCCGGTAAACGCACCGTATTTTGACGGGGCTGATTTGCTTGTGGCAGCGGACTGTACGGCTTATGCATACGGCAGCTTTCATGATGAATTTATGCGCGGAAAAATCACGCTTATAGGCTGTCCCAAGCTCGATGAAGGGGATTACACGGAAAAATTAACCGAGATTATCAGAAATAATAATATAAAAAGTCTCACGGTTTGCCGTATGGAGGTGCCGTGCTGCGGAGGAATTGAAAATGCTGCAAAGAATGCCTTGCTGGCGAGCGGAAAGTTCATTCCGTGGCAGGTTGTGACGATATCCACAGACGGACAAATTCTTCACTGAGAGAGAAAATAAAAATTGCAGACTCACTCTTGTGCGTGCCGATTAAGCCGGCAGGAAATTGAGTCTGCAATTTTTTATATCAATAATTATTCGCTTTGAGTTCAAAGAACGCTTGCGGGTGGCTGCATACCGGACAGACGAGCGGCGCGGTTTTGCCGACGGTAACATGACCGCAGTTACGGCATATCCACATGCTTTCACCTGTCTTTTCAAACACTTTTTTCATTTCAACGTTGTTTATTAACCGCTTGTAACGTTCTTCATGCTCCTTTTCTATCTTGCCGACTTCCCGAAAACGTTCCGCAAGCGCGGTAAAGCCTTCAGCTTCCGCATCTTGTGCAAAATCGTCATACATTTGCGTCCATTCGTAGTTTTCGCCGTCGGCTGCGGCCTGAAGATTTTTCAGCGTGTCGGATATACCGCCGAGCTCCTCAAACCAAAGCTTTGCATGTGCTTTTTCGTTGCTTGCCGTTTCTTCAAAAATATCGGCAATTTGTTCAAATCCTTCCTTGCGTGCTTTTGACGCAAAAAAGGTGTATTTGTTGCGCGCCTGCGACTCTCCGGCAAACGCCGCCATCAGATTTTTTTCGGTTTTTGTTCCACTGTAATTCAATGTCGGTCACTCCTTTTTCAGTTTATAATAGTATATACCGTTTTTCTTTATTTATGCTTTGCATAAAAATACAGAAAAAAGTATATTTATATAAATAAAGCCTTGACAAAATCGTTAAAAAGTGGTAAGATATTATGAAGAAAAAATGCGGACGTATTGGGCGTTTTGCATATAAAACCGCAATAAATGATACCTGAATATGGTGAATTTATATACAGTTCATGATGCGCGGGAGTTGCAGGAAGGAGATTGGTTATGGACAAGCGTTTTGACAGAAAATTGGTTTTGGAAAACGGTGATGTGTACTACGGCTACGGATTCGGGTCGCGGAGCGAACGTGTTTGCGAGCTTGTATTCAACACTTCTATGGTCGGTTATCAGGAAATTGTATCCGACCCGTCATATACATATCAGATGGTAGTAATGACGTATCCGCTGATAGGAAATTACGGAATTACAGATGATGATTTTGAAACCAAAACACCGACAATAGGAGGACTTGCGGTAAGGGATTACAATGACATGCCGAGCAATTTTCGTTATACAAAAACACTCGATGAGCTGTTGGCAGAAAATAATATTCCGGGTATTTACGGTATCGACACGCGAAAACTTACACGCAGCATACGGGATTTGGGCAGCGGAAAGGTTCTGATTACCGACGCCGATACCGGTCTTGATGACGCGCTCGAGGTGCTTAAATCAAGGGACATTGCAAAAGATGCGGTAGCGCGCGTCAGCTGCAAAAAGAAGTGGTACTCGAGAACCTCCAATCATAAGTACAATGTTGTTGCAATCGACTGCGGTATAAAGCTGAATATTATAAGAAGTCTTAATAAGCGCGGCTGCAACGTAACGGTTGTGCCGCACGATACTACGGCTGATGAAATCCGGTTCATGAAGCCGGACGGAGTATTTTTATCAAACGGCCCCGGAAACCCCGAGGACGCGCCGGAGGTTATAGAAACAGTCAGACAGCTGAAAGGTGAGCTGCCAATCTTCGGAATATGCCTCGGTCATCAGATTATTTCGCTTGCTTACGGCGCGAAAACATTTAAGCTGAAGTTCGGTCACCGCGGCGGAAACCACCCGGTGCGGAATATGTCCACCGGCAAAATCGAAATTACAAGCCAAAATCACAGCTACGCGGTTGATGCAGAGTCCGTAGGCAAAACGGCTCTTGAAATTACGCATATGAATCTTCTTGACAATACTGTTGAGGGAGTTGAAAATAAAGCGGATAAAATATTCTCGGTGCAGTATCACCCGGAAAGTGCGCCGGGGCCGCAGGACAGCGCGTACTTGTTTGATAAATTCATAAGCATCATGAAGGAGGCGAAAGACAATGCCTAAGAGAACGGATTTAAAAAAAGTTATGGTAATCGGCTCGGGGCCTATCGTTATCGGTCAGGCAGCGGAATTTGATTATGCCGGAACACAGGCATGTCTTGCTCTGCGTGAGGAGGGCTATGAAGTAATTCTTGCCAATTCCAACCCGGCTACGATAATGACGGATAAAACAGTTGCGGATAAAGTGTATATGGAGCCGTTAAATCTTGAATATGTGGCAAAAATTCTGCGCTATGAGCGCCCTGACGCGATTGTGCCGGGAATAGGCGGTCAGACGGGGCTTAACCTTGCCATGCAGCTTGCGAAAAAAGGAGTTTTAAACGAGTGTAACGTTGAGCTTTTGGGCACAACGGCAGAAAGTATAGAAAGGGCGGAGGACAGAGAGCTGTTTAAGAAACTCTGCGAAGAACTTGGCGAACCTGTTTTGCCGTCCGTTATAACACATTCTATCGAAGAAGCAAAAACTGCGGCTGAGGAAATCGGCTACCCCGTAGTGCTGCGTCCTGCCTTCACGCTCGGAGGTACGGGCGGCGGTTTTGCGGATAATGAAGAGGAACTCTGCGAAATAATGAAAAATGCCCTGCAGCTTTCGCCGGTATCGCAGGTGCTTGTCGAAAAGAGCATAAAAGGATATAAGGAAATTGAATACGAGGTTATAAGGGATAAAAACGATACCGCTATTACGGTTTGTAACATGGAAAATCTTGACCCGGTGGGTATTCACACGGGCGATTCGATTGTTGTGTGCCCGAGCCAGACCCTGACCAATAAAGAATATCAGCTGCTCCGCGACAGTGCGCTGAAGATTATCCGCGCGCTGAAAATCGAGGGCGGCTGCAATGTGCAGTTTGCACTTGACCCGCAATCGTTCAGCTATTATGTGATTGAGGTAAATCCGCGTGTTTCGCGTTCATCGGCACTTGCCTCAAAGGCGAGCGGATACCCGATAGCAAGAGTGTCGGCAAAGATTGCGGTGGGCATGACCCTTGATGAAATCCAAATTGCCAACACACCGGCGTCATTCGAGCCGGCGCTTGATTATGTTGTGACGAAAATGCCGCGGTTCCCGTTTGATAAATTTACTTCCGCCTCGAATAAGCTGTCAACTCAGATGAAAGCAACCGGTGAAGTTATGGCGGTGGGCAGAACGCTGGAAGAAAGCCTTTTAAAAGCGATACGCTCGCTTGAAATAGGAATTTGTCATCTGTATAAGTCAAAATTTGACAAGGATAAAATGTCGGTAGACGATTTGCTGGCATATATAAAGGAAGGTACAGATGACAGAATTTATGCAATAGCTCAGCTCATGTGGCTCGGCGTAGACCATTCGACAATATGCAACATTACGCAGATTGATATGTTCTTCCTTGATAAAATCAAAAATATTGTTGATTTTGAAAAAGTGCTTGAGGAAAATATCGGCGATATAGGTATACTGTATAAGGCAAAAAAGATGGGTTTTTGCGATAAATATATAGGAAAGCTCTGGAAGATGCCCGAGGAAGAAATCTACAATATCCGAAGAGAAAATAAAATCTTCCCGGTATACAAAATGATTGATACCTGTGCGGCTGAATTTGACAGCTATATACCGTATTTTTACTCAACATACGAGGAAGAAAACGAGTCGGAGGTAAGCGATAAAAAGAAAATAATAGTGCTCGGCTCGGGTCCGATAAGAATAGGGCAGGGCGTAGAATTTGATTATTCTACCGTTCACGCCGTTCAGACTATTAAAAAGTCCGGCTGCGAAGCGATAATTATAAATAACAACCCCGAAACGGTGTCGACAGATTATACCTGCAGCGATAAGCTGTACTTTGAGCCGCTTACGGTTGAGGACGTTATGAATATAATCGAGCTTGAAAAGCCGATAGGTGTAGTTGCGTCGCTGGGCGGACAGACGGCAATAAATCTTGCGGGCCCGCTTGCGGAACACGGAGTAAAAATAATAGGAACCGACTGCAAGGCAATTGACAATGCTGAAAACCGCGACAGCTTTGAAAAGATAATGGAAAAGCTTGAAATTCCGCAGCCTAAAGGTCAGGCGGTAACAAATATCGAGGATGGAGTAGCGGCGGCGGAGAATATCGGATATCCCGTTTTGGTGCGTCCGAGCTATGTTCTCGGCGGACGGGCAATGCAGATTGTTGCAGATGAACAGGGACTGCGCCAGTATCTCAAAACGGCGGTTGAAATCGATGAGGACAGACCGGTTCTCGTTGACAAATACATTATAGGAAAAGAGCTTGAAGTTGACGCCGTTTGTGACGGAGAGAACGTCTTTGTGCCGGGAATTATGGAGCATGTGGAGCGCACCGGCATACATTCCGGTGACAGCATAAGCGTTTATCCGACGTTCAGCGTTTCGGACAAAGTCAAAAATACGATACTTGAGTACACCAAAAAGCTCGGTCTGGGCATTGGGATAAACGGACTGTTTAACATACAGTTTATTGTAGATAAAAATGAGGACGTGTATGTAATTGAAGTAAATCCGCGTTCGTCGCGCACGGTGCCGTTTTTGTCAAAAGCAACAGGGTATCCGATTGCGGATATTGCCACGCTTGTAATGCTCGGGCACTCGCTGGCGGAACAGGGATATGATATGCTATATCCCGAAGAAAGCAAACGCTGGTATGTAAAAACACCGGCATTCTCATTCTCAAAAATACGCGGTCTTGACGCGTATCTCTCACCGGAAATGAAATCAACGGGCGAGGCAATCGGATATGATGACAGTCTTACGAGAGCGCTGTATAAATCTCTTAAAGCGTCGGGAATGAATGTTGTGAATTACGGTACGGTGTTTGTGGCGGTTGCAGACGCGGATAAGGCAGAGGCGCTGCCGCTTGTGAGAAGATTTTACGAACTGGGCTTTAACATTGAGGCTACTGCAGGTACTGCGGGCTTTTTAAAGGAAAACGGTATAAAAACGCATACGGTTACGAAAAATTCCGAGGAAGATAATGAAATTCTCACCGCAATACGAAAAGGATATGTTAATTACGTTATCAATACGCGTGAGTTAAATTCTGCCGGCGAAGAAACCGACGGGTACAGAATACGTCGCTGTGCTGTGGAAAACAATGTTACGATGTTTACATCGCTCGATACCGTCCGTGTGCTGCTGGACGTACTGGAGGAAATGACAATTAAAATTTCAACTATATAAATGTTTTTCGTGAAACAGCGGTGAAAGGTGTATATATACGCCGAAACCGACGGAAAAATGTCATTTGCGGGCGAAATAACGTATAGTTTAAACCTATAGCAAAACATAGTTATTACGTATTGGACAGATGAGCCTTGCGGTGATATAATAATTGCATAAAATCGGCATAAGTTTAAGACGTAAAATCGGGAGGTATGTGCTATGACAGTTGTTTCATGGGCAAATAGGTGTCTGAACCGAATGTGCCGCCGGACTTTATAGAACGGAGATACAGCCGAAATTCCAAAAGCAATCAGCTTGAAATAAATATAAAGGATGATTTTATGAAGAAATATAATATTGAAACAAAATGTGTTCAGAGCGGTTACACGCCGAAAAACGGCGGGCCGCGAGTATTGCCTATATATCAGAGTACGACGTTTAAATATGACTCATCGGAGCATTTGGGTGATCTGTTTGATTTAAAAGCTCCGGGGCATATGTATTCGCGAATTTCAAATCCTACGCTTGAATGTGTGGAAGCAAAAATTTCCGACATGGAGGGGGGAATAGGCGCTGCCCTTACAACCTCGGGACAGGCAGCAAACCTGCTTGCAATCCTGAATATTACGTCATGCGGTCAGAATTTTGTGAGCCTTTCGTCGATTTACGGCGGAACGATAAATTTGTTTGCGGTGACATTGAAACGCATGGGTATTGAAGTGCGTTTTGTTACTCCCGAAATGACGGAGGAAGAGATTGACGGTCTGTTTGACGAAAACACAAGACTGGTATTCGGTGAAACTATTGCAAACCCGGCTTTGGACGTGCTTGATATTGAAAAATATGCGGATATTGCGCATAAGCATAATGTTCCGCTGCTGGTTGACAACACTTTTGCAACGCCGATTTTGTGCCGCCCGATTGAATACGGTGCAGACGTGGTAATTCATTCAACCACAAAGTACATGGACGGACATGCCTCGGTTGTCGGCGGCTGTGTAGTTGACAGCGGCAGATTTAACTGGAATAACGGAAAGTACCCCGAGCTTACCGAGCCTGATGACTCCTATCACGGACTTATATATACCGAAGCTTTCGGCGATGCGGCATATATTACAAAGCTGCGCGTACAGCTCATACGTGATTTTGGTGTTGCACCGAGCGCAATAAATGCATTTTTGCTTAATCTGGGACTTGAAACGCTGCATCTGCGCATGGAAAGACACAGCAGCAATGCCCTTAAGATAGTGGAATATCTTGAAAACAACGATAAAATTGCATGGGTTAATTATCCTAAACTGCCGTCGGGCAAGTTCTATGCGCTGGCAGAAAAATATCTGCCAAAGGGTGCCTGCGGCGTTATATCTTTCGGAATTAAGGGCGGAAGACAAGCGGCGGTCAAATTTATGGACAGCTTGAAGCTTGCAGCGATTGTCGTCCATGTTGCCGACACGAGAACGTGTGTTCTTCACCCGGCGTCAACAACGCACCGTCAGCTTACCGACGAACAGCTTGCGGACGCCGGAATCGGTGCGGATATGATACGTATGTCGGTCGGAATTGAAAATGTTGACGATTTAATTGCGGATATTCAGCAAGCGCTCGACGAGGTGAAATAATGCCTATAAAAATTCCGAATGACCTTCCGGCTACGGAGGTTTTGAATAACGAAAATATATTTGTTATAACAGAAACGCGTGCGCTGACGCAGGATATACGTCCGCTTAAGATTTTACTTTTAAACCTTATGCCGACGAAGATTGCTACCGAAACTCAGTTTGCCAGACTTCTCGGAAATACGCCGCTGCAGGTTAAACTGGACTTTTTGCAGACGGCAACGCATAAAGCGACGCATACCGATGAGCAGCATATGATAGATTTTTACAAAACTTTCGATGAAGTTAAAAACAATAAATATGACGGTATGGTGATTACGGGCGCGCCGGTTGAACAGCTTGATTTTGAGGAGGTAAATTACTGGAGCGAGCTTTGCGAAATTATGGAGTGGAGCAAAACTCATGTGACGAGTACATTCCATATTTGCTGGGCGGCACAGGCAGGATTGTATTATCACTTCGGTATTGAGAAAAAACCGCTTTCCAAAAAGCTTTTCGGCGTTTATCCGCATCATGTTGAATATAAAAATTCGATACTTTTCCGCGGATTTGACGATACATTTATGGTGCCTCATTCGCGGCATACAACGGTTCGGAGAGAGGATATAGAAAAAGTCCCGGAACTGAAAATCCTTGCATCCTCGCCGGTTGCCGGAGTTTATGTGATATCCACCGATAAGGGCAGACAAATTTTTGTTACCGGACATTCCGAATATGATGCCGATACGCTGAAGAACGAATACATGCGTGACAAAAATGCCGGACTCGATATAGATGTGCCGGAAAATTATTTCCCCGGTAATGACGATTCCATGCCGCCGATTGTTTCATGGCGGAGTCATGCAAATTTGCTTTATTCAAATTGGCTCAACTATTTTGTATATCAGGCAACGCCGTATGATATTGAAGAAATTCATTGATTTTTTATCGGTAATTAAAAAGTGTGACTTTTCCTGTCACACTTTTTTGTATGTTTTATAAATGTTTTCTGAAATCCGAAGGAGTTACGCCGTACGTTTTTCTGAATTTCAATGAAAAATAATTGCTGTCATTAAAGCCGCATAAAAACGCAATTTCAAGAATACTTTTGCTTGTTTCGTTCTTCAGCAGAAATTCCGCTTCACGCAAGCGGATTAAGTTTATATATTCATTTAAACCAAATCCGGTTTGTTTTTTAAAACAGCGTGATAAATGCTCGGGGCTTACCGCAAACTCATCGGCAATTTCCGTAAGGGAAATATCGCGGCGAAAATTAGTCTGTATAAATTTTATTACTTCCTCAATAAAGGAATTTTTGGCGTGAAGCCGGCTCTCAGGTACGTTGCTGCGTGCAATAAGAATAAACAGCTCATTCGTATAGCACCGCAGCAGTGTGTCCGAAAATTTATCACACTGCAAATATTCCTTTTCTATTTGTTTCAGCAGCGTATATATCTGCTTTACCGTGTCACGGCAGCGGTAAAACCGTAAATTATCAAAAGAAATTCCCTTCGGAATATAATCGTTTGAGCAGTTTATAAGCATTCTTGTATGCGGCTCGGGAGGATATACGGCATTGTGTATAATTCCTGCCGGTATCAAAACAATATCACGCGGCAGCATTTCATAAATTTTATCTTCAATAAAATAGCTGCACCGTCCGCTTTCCAGATAATACAGCTCGAACAGGTTATGATAATGACGATTGCCGTGAATTGCATCTTTTACCGTCTGTGAACCGAAATGAAAAGTCTTGTCCGCTTCAAATCCAATATAGTCCATCACTGCATACCTCCATAAAAGGACTATAACATACTATATCAAAAAAATCAAGAAAAAATTGAAATTTAGTCAAAAAAATCAAGGTAAATATAAAATAATTGATATACAATAACAATATAAAAGGTAAATAAGGTGCCGCGATAAGCGGAGGAACGGAGAATTTTCATGAAGGAAAAGGTTATACAATTCGGAGAGGGCGGCTTTTTACGCGGATTTGCGGACTGGATGCTGCAGATTGTGAATGAAAAAAACGATTTTGGCGGAAGTGTTGTCATTGTGCAGCCGATTGAAAAGGGAATGTGTGATGTTCTGACGGCGCAGGGGTGCGAATACACGCACATATGCCGCGGTGCGGAGGGCGTTGAAACCAAAAAAATCAGCGTAATTTCACGGTGCGTAAATCCGTATGAAGATTTTGGCGGATATATGGCATTGGCAGAAAACCCGGATTTCAGATTTGTAATTTCCAACACAACCGAGGCGGGAATTTGCTTTAATGAAAATGACAGACCTGAAAACGGTGCACGCGTAAGCTTTCCGGCAAAGGTGACCATGCTTTTGAAGCGGCGGTTCGATTTGGGACTGACGGGGTTTATATTCCTGCCGTGCGAACTTATAGATAAAAACGGTGAGAATTTAAAAGAATGCATTTTGAAATATGCGCAGCTTTGGAATTTCGGCAAAGATTTTGAAAAATGGGCAGAAAATGAGAATATATTCTGCAATACGCTGGTTGACCGCATAAATACGGGGTATCCGAAAGATGAAAACCTCGGATACGATGATAAAATGCTGAACACATCGGAATATTTTCATTTGTGGGTGATTGAGGGCTGCAACGGGCTGTTCACCGAGCTGCCTTTTGACAAATGCGGCTTAAATGTAATTCTGACAGATAATCTTGAGCGGTACCGCACGCGAAAAGTCCGCATTTTGAACGGTGCGCACACATCATTTGTTCCGTATGCGCTGCTGTCGGGATTTGAAACGGTAAAGCAATGTCTTGATGATGAAAAGATGAACGGATTTATCAGAAAATGCGTGTATGACGAGATAATTCCGACGCTTGATTTGCCCGAGGCTGAGCTTACGGAATATGCCGACAATGTAATGATACGTTTTTCCAATCCGTATATAAAGCATTATCTTTCATCGATTGCGCTCAACTCCGTAAGCAAGTTCCGCGTGCGCGTTCTGCCATCGATTTTGGAGTACATAAAACGGTTTGATAAGATGCCGGAAAACCTGATTTTCTCGTTTGCGCAGCTCATTAATTTTTACCGTACCGATATAGTGAATGATGACAAAGAAATCGCAAAATTTATGAAAACCGCGGCAGTCAGCGATATTTTGTCAAACGAAAAGCTGTGGGGAACCGATTTGAGTTTTCTGTTTGATGAGGTCATAAAATATGCTGATTAATAAAAGTGACAATGTTGAAGTTAATCCGGAGAACGGACATAAATATGCCGTCTGCCCTATAAAAAAGGGTGAAAATGTGATAAAATACGGTTTTCCGATAGGTCATGCACTCAGTGATATTGAAAAGGGCGAACATGTGCATACTCATAACCTTAAAACAAATCTTTCAGGAAAGCTTGAATATGAATTTACCGGTGCGGCGGAATACCGCCCGATAAAAAATGAACGGACCTTTATGGGCTATCGGCGCAAAGACGGAAAAGTCGGCATTCGCAATGATGTTTGGATTGTAAATACCGTCGGCTGCATCAATAAGTCGGCACAGAAAATTGCCGAAAAAAGCGGCGCAAAATACTTCCCGCACCCGTTCGGCTGTTCACAGCTCGGCGGAGATTTGGAAATAACTCAAAAAATTTTGCGCGGAATTATAAATCACCCTAATGCCGGCGGCGTTTTGGTACTCGGGTTGGGGTGCGAAAACAACAATATCGACGTGTTTAAAAAGGTTCTCGGAACATGGGACGGTGAACGTGTAAAATTTTTAAATGCGCAAGATGTCGAGGACGAGATTTCGGAGGGCACCCGCATTGTAAAGGCATTGCAGGAATCGGCGAATAAAGAAAAACGAACGGCAATACCTTTTTCGGAGCTTAAAATAGGACTGAAATGCGGCGGAAGCGACGGACTTTCCGGCATCACCGCAAATCCGCTTGTCGGGAGATTTTGTGACAGACATACATCGTCCGGCGGAACATGTATCCTTACCGAAGTGCCCGAAATGTTCGGCGCAGAAAGAATTTTAATGGCTCGTTGCACTGACAGAACTGTTTTTGACAAAACGGTAAAGATGATAAATGACTTTAAGGATTATTTTATCAGGCACGGACAGGAAATATACGAAAATCCGTCGCCGGGGAATAAAGAGGGGGGAATTACCACTCTTGAAGAAAAATCGCTCGGTTGTGTGCAAAAAGGCGGAAAATCTGTTGTTACCGATGTGCTCGGGTATGGCGATACGGCAGAAAAGCGCGGTCTGAATTTGCTGTACGGTCCCGGAAACGATATGGTTGCGGTCACAAATCTTACGGCAGCCGGAGCACATATGATTTTGTTTACGACAGGACGCGGAACACCGCTCGGCACGGCGGTTCCGACAATAAAAATTTCGACGGGGAGCGAGCTTGCCGAAAGAAAAAAAGCATGGATTGATTTTAACGCCGGAGGATGTCTTTCGGGACAGTCTCTGACAGATGAGCTGACTGCATTCGTAAAAGAGGTTGCGGAGGGCAGACCGGCAAAAAATGAAGAAAACGGATATGAAGAAATTTCAATTTTTAAGGACGGTGTAGTATTATGACTTTTATTACCGAGGATTTTATGCTGAAAAATGAAACCGCAAAAAAGCTGTATCACGAATATGCGGAAAAAATGCCGATAATCGATTATCACTGCCATATTTCGCCGAAACAGATTGCGGAAAACTACAAATTCAAAAATGCATATGACCTTTTTTTGAGCGGTGACCACTACAAATGGCGGCTGATGCGTTCGGCAGGTATCAGTGAAGAACTGATAACCGGCGATGCGGACGATTTTGAGAAGTGGAAAGCGTTTGCAGCCTGTGTTCCCATGATGATAGGCAACCCGATGTACCATTGGACGCATTTGGAGCTTAAAAGATATTTCGGCGTCGATACACAACTCTGCGCAGAAACGGCAAAGGAAGTATGGGATAAGGTAAACGGCTGTCTTGAAAAGGACGAATACCGTGTGCGCGGACTCATTGCAATGTCAAACGTTGACACAATCTGCACTACCGACAAGCCCTATGATACGCTCGAATACCATAAAAAAATCAAGGAACTTGATGGTTTTAAGACCAAGGTTTTGCCGGCATTCCGCCCGGATTTGGACGATATAAAAGGCGATATTACCGACAGAATGGATTATTTTCATGAAAACGGCTGCCGTCTTTCCGACCATGCCGTCGATGAAATGAATGATGAAATTACAGAAAAGCTTGTATTTCTCGGCAGAGAGTATGCGAAACGCGGCTGGGTAATGCAACTGCACATAGGCGCTCTGCGCAATAACAACACAAGAATGTTTGAAAAGCTCGGTGCGGATACGGGATTTGATTCGGTCAATGATTTCAGAGTGGCGGAGGGGCTTTCAAAGCTTATGGATACGCTTGAAAAAGAAGATTTGCTGCCGAAAACCATTCTGTACACGCTCAATCCCAAAGATAATTACGTACTTGCGACCATGCTCGGGAATTTTCAGAAAGCACCGACTGCGGGAAAAATTCAGTTTGGCTCGGGCTGGTGGTTCAATGATCAGCGCGACGGCATGGAAAGTCAAATGAAATCACTGGCAAATCTGGGTCTTTTGTCAAAATTTGTCGGCATGCTCACCGACAGCAGAAGCTTTGTATCATATACGCGCCATGAGTATTTCCGCCGGATTTTGTGCAGTCTTATCGGAAAATGGGTTGAGGACGGCGAATATCCCGGCGACATGAAAATGCTCGGAAAAATAATCGAAGATATTTGTTATAATAACGCTAAAGAATATTTTAAATTTTAAGAAGGGAGAAAGATAACATGAAACACAATATCACAAGCGTTGAGGAGCTCAAAATCGCATACATAGGAGGAGGCTCGCGCGGCTGGGCATGGGGGCTGATGTCCGATTTGGCGCAGGCCGACGATATATCGGGCAGCGTGTATCTTTATGACATTGATTATGAGGCGGCAAAACATAATGAGATTATCGGTAACTCAATAAAAGATGTTGATGGCTGCAAATCCGTATGGAACTACAAGGCTTGCCAAACGATTGATGAGGCGCTGAAAGGTGCGGATTTTGTTGTAATTTCAATTCTTCCTGCCACCTTTGACGAAATGGAATCTGACGTTCATACGCCGGAAAAATACGGAATTTATCAGTCGGTAGGAGATACTTCGGGCCCGGGCGGAATTATACGCGCATTGCGTACGGTGCCGATGTATGAGGTAATTGCACGCGCAATCCACGATAATTGTCCGGAAGCATGGGTTATTAATTACACAAATCCCATGACGGTTTGCGTAAATACGCTTTACCGTGTTTTCCCGGAGATAAAAGCATTCGGCTGCTGCCATGAAGTTTTCGGCACACAAAAGCTGCTTGCTGAGGCTGTTGCCGAGCTGACCGGTACCGAAAAGCCGGGAAGAGCTGATATTGATATAAATGTTGTCGGCGTGAACCACTTCACATGGATTACAAAAGCGCAGTACAAGGGCATAGATTTATTCCCGATATATCGCAAACTCGTTGATAAATATTATGAAAACGGCTATGAAAAAGGCGGCGACCAAAACTGGATGAATAATTCGTTTGCCTGTGCACAGCGTGTAAAATTTGATTTGTTTAAGAGATTCGGATACATTGCTGCCGCAGGCGACAGGCATCTGGCGGAATTTTGCCCCGGAAAATGGTATCTTGCAAGCCCGGAATGTGTAAAGGAATGGAAATTCGGACTGACAACCGTTGCATGGCGCAAGAATGATTTAAAAGAAAGACTTGAAAAGAGTGCAAGACTGGTCAGCGGAGAAGAAAAATTCAAAATGAACGATACCGGCGAGGACGGCGTAAATCAAATCCGTGCGCTGCTCGGACTTGGAAGTTTTGTAACCAATGTAAATCTTCCGAATAGGGGACAAATACCCAATCTTCCGCTCGGTGCAGTGGTGGAAACAAATGCGCGTTTTGCGGCAAATACGGTTACGCCCGTGTTTGCAGGTGAAATACCGGAAACAATTTATCCGCTCATTTCACGCGTCAGCGGCGAGCAGCAGATAATCACCGAGGCGGCACTGACAAGAAATCTTGATTTGGCATTTACCGCTTTTTCAAATGACCCGCTTGTTACAATCACACTGTCAGATGCTAAAAAGCTGTTTGATGAAATGGTTGAAAATACAAAGGCATATTTGACCGACTATTGATATAAATACGGGTATGTGAGGCAGAGCACATACCCGTATTCTGTGTATTAAATCGGATTATTAGTTGAATTTAGCTCCCTGATACGTATTACGGCGCACCATTTCCTTATCGATTTCATTTAGAACAACAAATTTTTTCAGGCTCCATAACGGCGCAATCAAAACATCTCTGCCGCCGTCACCGGTAAGCCGCTGTATTATGGTATCTTCATGAACAACCTCAAGGCAGTCAACAATCGTATTTACGTAATTGTTTAACGTCATTACCTCAAATTCGCCGGCTTCATATTGTTTCGCCATTTTCGTTCCCTTTAAAATGTGCAAAAGGTGGAGCTTTACGCAATCGGGGCGCAGAGCGGCTACTGCTTTTGCACTCTCAAGCATCATTTCGTGCGTTTCGCCGGGCAGTCCTAAAATCAAATGCACACAGGTGCGTATATTTCGTGATTTAAGTTTATCGTATCCGTCAAGAAAGTCGGCATATGTATGACAGCGGTTTATCCGACTGCCTGTTTCATCAAAAATTGTCTGCAATCCGAGTTCAACCAAAAGAAATGTCCTTGTGTTTAATTCGTCAAGGTAGGAAAGAACATCTTCGGCAAGACAGTCGGGACGCGTAGATATATCAATACCCACAACATCTTTTTTTGCAAGTACGGGTTCAAAGCGCTCACGCAGAATTTCTGCCGGCGCATAGGTGTTCGTATTTGCCTGAAAATACGGAATGTATTTCGCCTCAGGCCATTTTTTTAGCATTTTTTCTTTCACTTCTTCGAATTGAGATGAGATTGAATGTTCGGGATTGCCGGCAAATTCACCGCTGCCGGAAAGACAATAGGTACAGCCGCCGCTGCCTTTTGTTCCGTCGATGTTCGGACATGTAAAACCACCGTTTAGGGCAACCTTGAATACTTTGCAGCCGAATTTTTGTTTCAAAAAATAATTCCAGGTATGATACCTTTTGTTGTCTAATGTGTATTTAAATTTGTTTTCCATTTTTTTCTCCTTATAAAAGAAAAAAGGCAGGATAACCTGCCCTTATTCCGCAATTCTTATGATAATTCAAAAGATTTGCAATCCGTACATTCCGTCATTGTCGGATTCGGCTCGTGAGTGCCGACCGTTATGCAGTCCAGGGAACAAAAATCCTTTGACTTACAATGATTTTTACATTCTGTTACGGTACATTTAATGCTTTCGTTAGGTTTGCAACTACAACTCATAATGTTTCCCCATAGCCTTTCCGCCCACATAATAAACGTATACGTACATGTTGTGGGCAGACAAGACGTAAACGGAAAAACGCCCGGATGGAATTGCGTGCGTTTCTCTGTAATTTATTATGTACAGAACGGGGAACGGTTATTCAAAAATTAAAGCAAATGTTTGTATTTGTTGTACAGCCTGAGGCTTGCGGAAATCTCCGATGATGTGAGCACGCTTTTGATGTATGCTTTAAGTCCTGCGGAATTTCCCTCGCTTCTGAGTTTGTTTACCGTAGACATATCCACCTTCGAGATTATAGCCATTCCTTCCATTATTTCATCTTTATCCGCCGCTGCCATTATGCGGTCATACGCGCTTTTTTTGTTTACAGATTCTGCGGTTTTGCCGACTTTATCGGTTGTTTCGTGCAGCTGTTGGTCGGAAATGTGTGTATTTTTCCCGGAGGACACAGCAGGTGAATCGGGCACGGAATTTTCACCGGCTTGCGGTGAGGATTCAGGAGCCGGATTTTCCTGTTCAAGCTCTTCGAGAATGTTAAGAACCTCGGGTGCGGATTCCTTGTCAAAATTTTTCAGATTTTCGAGAAAATGCGGATTGGAAAACAGCTTCGCAAAAGAAAAAATATCTTCGTTTGTAAGCTCTTTGCGGTCATCTCCGCTTTGCTGCACAGCCTCATTGTATTTCGGCATTATGTAAAACCGATAATAGCAAAAGCCTGCTGCCGCGACAATGATTATAAAGGCAAGTATTGCTGCAAGAACAGCAAGCAATATCTGCCGTACACTTTTCTTTTCAGACATGATTTCACTCCGTTCAAAATATATTTACGATAAAAACATTGACACTATTCCAATTGCAATCGGAATCATCATGGCGACTGCCAGAACCAGGCATACGGCACGTTTTGTTTTCTCGTTGAATTTCATTTTATTTTTCCCTCTTTCTTAAATTCTTAAAAAAATTTTTTAAAACAGTTTCACATTCGGTGCGTTCTATGCCGCCCGAAACATTTACTTTGTGAGGAAGAAGCCCGGACAGGTCGCACACGCTTCCGGCACAGCCGGATTTCGGGTCAAATGCACCGAAATACAGGTTTTCAATCCGCGCCTGAATAATTGCGCCCATGCACATGGGGCACGGTTCGAGAGTGACATAAATATCACATTCGGGAAGCCGCCAGCCGCCGAGTTTCCTGCAGGCTTTGTCGATTGCGGTTATTTCCGCATGCAGCAGCGCATTTTTTTTGGTTTCGCGCATGTTATGCCCGCGGGCAATGATTTTTCCTCCGCGGACAATGACCGCGCCGACCGGAGTTTCACCTATATCAGCCGCTTTTTGCGCTTCACGCATAGCCGCCTGCATAAATTTTATGTCCATAATGTGTTCCTCAGTATGTAAATCAGCATATTTTATTAATATTTTAACACATAATTGAAACTTTTGCAATAAAGATATTGTTTTTCGTAAAAAAAATTGCTATAATATATGTAAAGAATAGAAAAACAGAGAAGAATTAGGTGTTTTGCACATCGGAACGGAGAAAAAAAGTGAAACAGTCAGCATTTAAAACGCTTGAATATGATAAAATTTTGGAAAAACTTGCTTTGTACACAGAAAGTGAAGCCGTAAAGGAAAGGATACTTTCGCTTGAGCCGTATGAAACGCTTGAAGGCGCAAAAGCCGCGCAAAAAGAAACAACCGAGGCGGTTGTGACGGTATTGCGGATAGGAAGTCCGCCTGTCGGGCTGGGCGTTCATGACATCACGGCATGCGTCAAAAGAACGGAAATAGGCGGAGTATTAAATCCGAGAGATTTAATGAACATATCCCGAACGCTGTATGTGGCGCGGAGGATTAAGTCATACCTTGATGACGCACCGGCAGAAGCGGAGGTTCTGCACGGCCTGGGAAACGGAATTATCCCGTGCAAAGAGCTGGAGGACAGCATAAATTCGGCGATTTTGTCCGAAACGGAAATAGCCGATGATGCATCATCGGACCTTTGCGCAATCCGCCGTAAAATGCGCAGTCTGAATGCGAAAATAAAGGACAGTCTGAATGCCGTAATCCATTCGGAAACATACAAAAAATATTTACAGGACCCGATAGTTACAATACGCTCAGACAGATATGTTATTCCGGTTAAGGCGGAATACCGCGGCGAGGTCAGCGGCATAGTACATGACTCATCGGCAAGCGGAGCAACGCTTTTCATAGAGCCTATGAGCGTTGTGAACGCGAATAACGAAATCCGGAACCTGATAGGCATGGAACAGCTGGAAATCGAACGTATTCTCTCGCAGCTTTCAGCCCGTGCCGCGGAAAATTCGGCGATAATTCTCTCGGATTACAATATAGTAGGCAATCTTGACTTTATTTTCTGCAAAGCAAAGCTTTCTTTTGATATGAAAGGAACGGAACCTGTTTTAAATGATGAAGGCATAATAGAATTTAAAAAAGCAAGACATCCGCTCATTGATAAGGACAAGGTTGTTGCAAATGACATATATTTCGGGGATAAATTCAGCACTCTTGTTGTAACGGGACCGAACACCGGCGGAAAAACCGTTACGCTCAAAACTATAGGTTTATTTTCAATAATGGCGGCAGCAGGATTGCACATTCCGGCAAACGATAACAGCCGTGCTGCGGTATTTAAGCATTTCTTTGCCGACATCGGCGATGAACAGAGCATAGAACAGAGTCTGTCAACATTTTCGTCGCACATGGTGAAGATAGTTGATATTGTCAATAAGGTTGATAGTGATTCTCTGGCGCTTTTTGACGAGCTCGGCGCCGGAACCGACCCGACCGAGGGTGCGGCACTCGCAATTTCAATTCTTGAAACGCTTCGGGGATTTGGTGCGGTTACCGTCGCAACTACGCATTACAGCGAACTGAAGATTTTTGCGCTTACCACGGATGGGGTTGAAAATGCGTCGTGTGAATTTGACGTTGACAGCCTGCAGCCGACATATAAGCTGCTGATAGGTGTGCCGGGAAAATCAAACGCATTTGCCATATCGCGGCGTCTGGGGCTTTCGGAGGCGGTAATTGCAAGGGCAAATGAAATTCTAAGTGATGAAGATGTAAAGTTTGAAGATGTAATAACCGATCTTGAGCAGAACCGCGCCGAAGCTCAATCCGAAAAAGAATATGCAAAGCGTGTTCGCAGCGAGCTTACGGAGCTGAAAGCGGAAACGGAGCGCGAACGCAAAAAGGTAAAGGAAACAAAATCGCGTATCCTAGAGGAAGCCAGAAGAGAGGCAAAACTCATCGTGCTTGAGGCGCGGGAGGAAGCAAACAGCATTATTAAAGACCTTGAGCGCATGCGTATTGAGGGAAAAACATCAAATGTTACCGATAAAATACAGAAGTCGCGTGAAAAGCTGAAAAGCCGTGAGGAAAAGCTTGATAAAGCTATGAAAAACGGTGCAAAACCCAAGACGCCGTTCCGCAAAGCACCCAAAAATCTGAAAGAAGGCGACAGTGTACGTCTTATCGACATAGATCAGCCGGCGACCGTTTTAAGGAAACCGGATTCAAAAGGAATGGTTCGTGTACAGGCAGGGATTTTAAAAATGGACGTGCATGTAACGGGACTTGAGCTTATCAAAGATAATTCGGCAAAAGAGCTTACGGAAAGGTATGTGAAATCGACCGGAACCTACGCGTCAAAGACGAAAAATGTAAAAACAGAAGTAGATGTGCGCGGACAAACGCTTGACGAGGCGCTGATGAATGTGGAAAAATTTCTTGATGACTGCTACCTTGCCGGAGTTTCGCCGGTGACGGTAATCCACGGAAAAGGAACAGGCGTACTGCGCAGCGGAATAAGCGACATGCTGCGTAGAAACAAACATGTAAAATCACAGCGCCCCGGACGCTACGGCGAAGGCGAAATGGGCGTTACAATTGTGGAATTGAAATAGCAAAGGGAGGATATTATGGCAAAGAAAAAGCCCGTAATGACAAATGCAATGAGACTGCTTTCAAAGGAAAAAATAAACTATGAGGCAGTTGAATATGAAACAGACGAGGTAGGAGATAATTTCGGCATGCACATAGCCGAGCTGACAGGAATACCGTGCGAACAGTCATTTAAAACGCTTGTCGCACGCGGAAATGACGTAATGGTTGTATGTGTGCCGGTTAACTGTGAGGTAGATTTAAAAAAGCTTGCTAAAGCGTCGGGCGACAAAAAGGCGGAACTTATTCACGTTAAAGAGCTGCTCGGGCTTACGGGATATATCCGCGGCGGAGTTTCGCCGATAGGAATGAAAAAAAGATACCCGACATATATTCATGAAAGCTGTCTTGAATTTGACCGGATTGCGGTGTCGGGCGGACAGTGCGGCATAACCCTTTTGATGTCGCCGGAGGACGTCATAAAGGTTACCGGTGCAAAGACCTGCGACATCGTTAAAAACTGAGAAAGGATACGGATTTACAATGAGCACATTTAATAAGGCAAATATTTTGATACCGAATAAAGATATTGATTTACAAAAATGGAGTGTTATTGCATGCGATCAGTACACATCGGAGCCGGAGTATTGGGAACGTGTAAAAAAATATGTGGGAGAAGCTCCGTCAGCTTTAAATCTTGTCTTTCCGGAGGTCTATCTTTCGGAGGGGACGCAGAGGATTGAAAAAATCAATGCAGCCATGGACGAATACACGGAAAACGGAGTGTTTGAAGAATGTTTGGACAGCATGATTTATGTTGAACGCACGCAATCGGACGGACGCATACGCCGCGGAATTGTAGGCGCCGTTGATTTGGAGGATTATGACTTCGGCGCGGGTGCAAAAAGCAAAATCCGAGCAACCGAGGGGACGGTTCTGGAGCGTATTCCGCCGAGAGTAAAAATCCGTGAAAATGCTGCACTTGAACTGCCGCATATCATGATATTGATTAATGATGAAAATAATACTGTTATCAGACCGTCCGAGGGAGAAACGCTGTACGATTTCGACCTCATGGAAAACGGCGGACATCTGAAAGGAACGCTGATGACCGATTCGGAGGCGGAACATGTACTTGCTGCGCTTTCCTCATTGGAAAATAATGCATATGACGGCTTGTGCTATGCGGTGGGTGACGGAAATCATTCGCTTGCAACAGCCAAAACCTGCTGGGAAAACATCAAAGCCGGACTTGATGACGGGCAGATAAAAAATCACCCGGCAAGATTTTGCCTTGTGGAGCTTGTGAACATTCATGACACGGCACTTGATTTTGAACCGATACACAGAGTTGTGTTTGATTCTGATGAAAACTTAATCAAGGACATGAAAGATTTTTACCCGGAAACATCGGAAACCGATAACGGGGGACAGAAAATAAACTATATATGCGGCGGAAAAGAGGGCTGCGTGTATGTGAAAAATTCGGGCTGTACGCTGACGGTCGGGACTCTGCAAAAATATCTGGACAGCAAAAAGCTGAAAATAGATTACATACACGGGGAAGATGTTGTAAAACGTCTTGCGGCGGACAAAAATATCGGATTTATTTTGCCGCCTATGGATAAAAGCGAGCTGTTTCTCTCTGTCGCAAAAGACGGCGCGCTGCCGAGAAAAACTTTTTCAATGGGTGAGGCAGCAGATAAACGCTTTTATCTGGAAGCAAAACGGATTAAATAACTCTTAGATTTTTCTTGACCTTTGGTAATATATGTGATAAAATATCAGAAGGGATTGAACAAGGGAGACTTATTATGGAGGCAATGACAAAAGCGTGTCTTAACAGGAACACACGTAAAAATTATATAATTAAAATTTCATTTGTGGGTACAATCAGCATTGCCGGACTTGCGCTGTGCATATACAGCACCGTTACGGGTAATTACTTTTTTGCGCTGTGGTATCTGATTGCGTTTATTTTAGGATTGTCCTATTCCGTAATTCGCATCAATACCGCATTCCCGGCATATGCGGCATGCGACGGCGATAAGTTGATTTTGTCAACATGGGAAAACGGTGTAATGCCGTACAGACTTCCGGAAAAGCCGAGCTTTATTTCGGATTTCATACCTGCGAAAGTGAAAACCGATGAAATTGCTGTAAGCGATATTTCGGCGGTATATATCGGTTCGTGGAAATTTTTAAAACGGAATATAGGCGAAGAAAATTATCCGCCGATTCTTCTGCGGCTCGACGCCGATAAGCATTTTACAAATGTGCTGCGCCGTGCGGATTTTTTGTATGTCCTTGCAAAGAACGGTGAAAATTGTTTTATGTCGGTTACCGATTTTGATATTAATGAGCTTGCTGAGCTTGTAAATTTAATCGAAAAGAACTGTATGGGCGTGCAAATCCATGTGAATATTCCGAAACTGTTAAGAATGAGAGAAAAAATAAAAAGAACGTAGAATATTGTAAAAGGGTGCTGCGGCAAAGGGAAATCATTTTTGCAGCAGCCTTTTTTGTGTAAAAATCCGGGGCTTTTATGCATATACTGTTTGTGGCACGAATATGTGTGCGGAAAGGAAGGATTGTATGGCACGAAAGTATTTTGCAAGAGCAAACACCTCGTCGGGGTGTGTAAATCTGATTGACAGCAACTTAAAAAATATGAGCGTATGCGCGGTAGGCGGAAAATCCAAAACAGCGAAAAGCAGACTTATGAAAACAATTGCATCACATTTTGAGGCAAACGGAGAAAACGTTGAATACATTATTTCTCCGTTTGACATAAAACGCTGTGAGGGCATCGTAATACGCAGCATAAAGTTTGCGATGGCTGATGATGAAACGGTAGATTTAAGTCCTGCCGCAGACACTGATGAGGCACTGAAAATGAGGAGTCTTGAAATCAGCTCGGATTACCTGAATGAGCTGGAAGAAAGGCGCGATGAAAATTACCGAGGACTTTATGAGGCGTATGAAAAAGCAAAAAAAATACATGATGAATGGGAAAAAATATATATTGCAAACATGGATTTTGACCGCCTCAGCGCATACGGTTCGGGGATAACGCAGCAGCTCATCGGACGTGAGGGTGAAAAAGGGAATACAGTGCGCACGGAACGATTTTTCGGAGCTTCAACGCCGGACGGTTCGGTAAATTATATTGATAATCTGACCGAGGGACTGGAACGCAGATATTTCATTAAGGGGCGGCCAGGAACGGGAAAATCGACATATTTAAAACGGCTTGCAAAGGCTGCCGAAATAAGCGGATACGATATCGAGGTTTACTATTGCAGTTTTGATAAAAACAGTCTGGATATGGTTCTTGTGCCGGAGCTTGGCTTCTGTGTTTTTGATTCTACTGCACCGCACGAGCTTTTTCCGTGCAGACCCGGCGACAGTATACTTGATTTTTACACAGAAGGCGGTCTTACCGGAATTGATGAAAAGTTCGACAAGCAGCTGGAACATATCAGACGCCGGTATTCCTTCCGCGTCTGCGAGGGGACGTCAAAACTCCGTACCGCTTGCTGTTTCGACGCGGAAAGAGAATACTATCTTGAAAGAATTACAGATAACGATGAAATTTCAAAAATGGCGGATAAAATCGTGCGCAGAATTATTAATTAAAAAAAGTTAAAATTTTCCTTGACTTATTTTTATTTTTTGGATATAATATAAATTGATACAATTAAAAAGCGATAACCGAATAAAGGGGAGTAGCTTACGATAAATCGTTTCTCCGGCGTCAATACACGGCTTATGCCCGCTTGAGAATTAAAAAGCAAGACTTTTATCGGGATTTTTTGATCCCGGTAGAAGTCTTTTTATATATACAAATGCTGATAAATACAGGAGGAATTTTATGGCAGAATTATTTTCAAATGTACTGAATATTACGTGGCAGCAGGTAGTTATGTGGCTCATAGGCGGAGCGCTCATATATTTGGCGGTAAAAAAGGATATGGAACCGTCGCTTTTGCTACCTTTGGGATTTGGTGCGATACTGGTCAACCTTCCGATGTCGGGGGCTGTTACGCAGATTTATAACGGGGTTAAGGAAATAGGAGTTATAGATGTACTGTTCGACGCCGGAATTGCAAATGAGCTTTTTCCGCTTTTGCTTTTTGTCGGAATAGGCGCGATGATTGACTTCGGGCCGCTTTTGTCAAACCCTAAGCTGATGATTTTCGGTGCAGCGGCGCAGTTCGGTATATTTTTTACATTGAGCGTTGCGGCGTATCTGGGATTTGACTTGAAAGATGCGGCGTCTATTGCTATTATCGGTGCGGCAGACGGGCCTACATCAATATTTGTTGCAAATTACTTCAATTCAAAGTACATCGGCGCAATCATGGTTGCGGCATATTCGTATATGGCGCTCGTACCGCTTATACAGCCGCCGGTTATAAAGGCGCTCACAACAAAAAAAGAGCGCAGAATAAGAATGGTGTATGAACAGAAAAACGTTTCAAAGACCACGAAAATACTCTTCCCGATAATCATTACCGCAATTGCAGGTATTGTATCGCCGAGAAGTGTTGCGCTTATCGGATTTTTGATGTTCGGTAACCTCGTGCGTGAATGCGGCGTGCTCGATTCACTGTCCGAAACCGCCCAAAAGGTTCTGGCTAATCTGATAACGCTGTTTTTGGGTATTACCATCGCCACAAAAATGCAGGCAAATATGTTCCTCACAAAGGAAACGCTGATGATTATAGGTCTGGGACTTGTTGCATTTATATTTGATACCGCAGGCGGCGTTCTTTTTGCAAAAATTCTGAACCTGTTCCTGCCGACAGAAAAGAAAATCAATCCTATGATTGGCGCGGCGGGGATTTCGGCTTTCCCGATGTCGGCGCGTGTTGTGCATAAAATGGGTCTTAAAGAGGACTGTCAAAACTTCCTGCTTATGCATTCGATAGGCGTCAATGTTTCGGGACAGATAGCCTCGGTTATTGCGGGCGGCTTAATTCTTAACTTGATAAAATAGGAGAAACGATATGAACACACAAGCACTTATTTCAACGCTGCCGATTATGGCAAAGGGCATGGCAGGAATTTTTATTGTAACAGGAGTGATAATCCTGTGCATGATGATACTCGGAAAAGTATTTAACAATCAGGAATAATACACATAAAACCGAAACATTTGATGTTTCGGTTTTATGCTTTAAAAATATTATATGTTTTATTCGGTATAAGTCCCGATTTGTTTGGGACTTATATTTTTTTGAGCTTTTTTTGACTTGAATTTAAGTCGCTGTCCGGTATGATTTCGCGCGGCGGAGCACCAAATTCGGACGTATATGCGCGGTAAAAAGAAGAATATGTGCCAAAGCCGGCAGTTTGCGCAGCTTCACCAAGATTATTCCCGCAAGCGGTAAGCTCGCGCACAAGGGTAAGCCGCTTACGGCGTATATAGCGGTGAACGGTAAGCCCCGTAGCCTCGCGGAAAATATGGCATATATGGTACTTGGAAACAAAAAAACGCCGTTCAAGCTCATCAAGCGACAGGTTGTCGGTATAACGGTTATTTATATAGTTTATAATTTTCTGCACCGGCTCATTGCGCTTGCCGGGACCGATAAATGTACATACGGAATTTATAAGATACAAAATTTCCACAACAATGGCACGTGCAATCGGTGTATTTATGTCGGAAAATTCGCTGGAGCAGTTTTTAAGACGCATAAACGCATCATAAAGACCCGATTTTACAACCGTATCGGCACATATTTTGTTTCCGTCACGGCCGCGCGCGGAAAACTGCCGTTCATATTCCGTGCAGCCGTTATCGGAAAAAAACTGCGGCGAAACATTCAGAACTATTCGTCTGTACATCGCAGGCCCGTTGTGAAAAACACGGTGCATTTCATGCTTGCGGATAATGATTATATCACGCGGCTCAAGCAGATAGTCAACGCCCTCAACACGATATGAGGAGTCACCCTCCAGAAACATGTAAATTTCATAATCATCATGGTTATGCAGATAAAAGTGTTCATTTGTCGGATTTTCGGTTGTATCGGCATTGGCAGTGAAACCGCATTGCATAATTATTGCTCCTTTTACTTTTGTTATTTCCATAATAACATAAATGCGCAATAAATGCAATAATATTATCAATATTCGTATAGAAAAATTGTATAATTTGTGATATTATTAAATCAAGATAAAAAAGGGGGTACACAATTATGGAGGGTATTCCGTCAGCGGAAAAACTCACAAAGGCAGAAATTATGGAAATCCTGGAATGTGAGGAGTACGGCAGAATGCCTCCTCCGCCGATATCGGTGCGCGGAGAGGTGATAAAACGGGAAAGCTTTTGTGCCGGAAAGGCGTGGCTGGAAACGGTAACGATAACCTGTGAAACCGAAAACGGACCGTTTTCCTTTCCGGTACTGCTTACCGTTCCATCGGCAGAGGGAAAGCATGCGTGCTTTATACATATTGCGTTTCGTGACAATATCCCGGACCGGTATATGCCGAGCGAAGAACTGATTGACAACGGTTTTGCGGCGTTTACAATGTGTTATAAGGATATAACGAATGATACTCCGGATTTTTCGGACGGTCTTGCAGAGGTAATCTTTCCGTCAGGGCGCACAAGTGCGGAAGACTGCGGAAAAATCATGTTGTGGGCATGGGCGGCAATGCGCGTCATGGATTATGCCGAAACGCGTGCGGATATAGACTCCGGCTGCATATCGGTATGCGGACATTCACGCCTGGGCAAAACCGCCCTGCTTGCCGGTGCTCTTGACGAACGTTTCTTCTGTGCGTTTTCAAACAATTCGGGAACGTGCGGTGCAGCGCTTTCACGCAGTAAATCGCCGGACAGCGAACATATATCCGATATAGTGCGCAGTTTTTCGTACTGGTTTTGCGATAATTTCAAAAAATATGCGGATAATGAAGAAATCATGCCGTTCGACCAGCATTTTCTGCTTGCGGCAAATTTTCCGCACAGGGTGTATGCGGCAAGCGCAGCCGGCGATTTCTGGGCAGATCCGCAAAACGAATTTCGCGCATGTCTTGCGGCGGATAAATATTTTCGTTTGCATGGCATTGAAGGTATAACCGCAGACAAAACCGAAGCAAATCCCGGAGATAATTTTGACGGCGGATATATAGGTTATCATATGAGAAACGGAACACATTATTTCAGCCGCGAGGATTGGCAGAAATTCATGAAATATGTGTGCCGTCACAGAAACGGTGAATGGAGAGAAAGAAAATGAATTATAAATTAAGCGGATTTTCGGACGAAATTGCAGAAAATGTTACGAAGCAGTTTGAAGTCCTAAGCCGACTGGGTATCGGATATTTTGAACCGCGCGGAATTGATGGAAAAAACATTTCCGAGCTAACCGCCGAGGAAACGCGCAGTCTAAAAAAAGAGATGGATAAATACGGAATTTGCGCGTCATCTGTAGGTTCGCCTATCGGAAAGATTAATCTGAAAGATGACTTCGGTGCACATTTTGAAAAATATAAGCGAATTGTTGAAACTGCCGGGATTATCGGAACGCGAAACATAAGAATTTTCAGCTTTTACCATGACGGCGGCGAATGGACGGCGGCGGAACACGATGAAGTGTTTCTGCGGCTCGAAAAAATGATTGATTATGCAAAAAATGAGAATGTCATGCTGCTGCATGAAAACGAAAAGGACATATACGGAGATACAGCGGCGAGATGTGCGGATTTGATGAAAAATCTGTCATGCGAAAATTTCCGTGCAGTGTTTGACCCCGCAAATTATGTGCAGTGCGGAGAGGACACGCAGGCAGCGTATGAAACAATGAAAAATTATATTGAATATATGCACATAAAAGACGCGTGCAATTCGGACGGCAGGGTAGTCCCCGCAGGTATGGGCGACGGAAAAATCAAAGAAATTCTGAAACAGCTGTTTGCGGACGGATATTGCGGATTTTTAAGTCTTGAGCCGCATCTCGGAAACTTTGCCGGTCTTAACGGGCTGGAAAACGGCGATATAATGAAAAATCTGCCGCAAGGCGGAGAGGGGACATTTACCGCGGCGCATATCGCCCTTATGAAAATTTTGAAAGACATTGAGAAAGAGGGATAAAGATGAAAATAAAACTCGGAATTGTAGGATTCGGAAACATGGGAAGCGGACACGCAAGAAATCTCACCGAGGGAAAGATCCCGGAGGCAGAGCTTACCGCGATATGCGATATTGACCCCGAACGCCGTGCAGCGTCAAAGGAAAAATATCCGCAAATACCTGTTTTTGAAAATGCAGAGGAGCTGTACAGCAGCGGTCTGTGCGATTCGGTTTTAATAGCCGTGCCGCACTATGACCATCCACCGCTTGCAATATCGGCTTTTAAACATGGGCTGCACGTCATGACCGAAAAGCCGGCAGGAGTTTATACCAAGCAGGTTATAGACATGAACAGCGAGGCGGCAAAATCCGGAAAGGTGTTCGGGATAATGTACAATCAGCGCACAAATCCGGCATATATTAAGCTGCGGAGCATGGTAAAAAGCGGCGAGCTGGGGCATATAAAAAGGATAACGTGGATTATCACCGACTGGTACCGTCCTCAGGCGTATCATGACAGCAGCTCATGGCGTTCGACCTGGAGGGGCGAGGGCGGCGGTACCCTGATAAACCAAAATCCGCACCAGCTGGACTTGTGGCAATGGATATTCGGTATGCCCGACAGAATTTTCGCGCGCGCGTCTTTCGGAAAATATTATGATATTGAGGTTGAGGACGACGTGATGGCATACTTTGAATATGACAACGGCACAACCGGTGAATACATAACGTCAACCGGCGAAGCGCCGGGCACGAACCGTTTGGAAATTGCGTGCGATATGGGTAAAATCGTTGTAGAAAACAACAAAATCAATTTTACGAAAAATGCCGTTTCGGAGCGCGAATTTAATATGACAAACACAAAACCGTTCGGCTGCCCCGAAAACAGCCTGCAGGAAATCGAAACAGATTCTTCGGACATTGAGCAACATTCGGAGGTATTAAAGGCTTTTGCGGCGGCAATTCTGCACGGCGGTGAGCTGACGGCTCGCGGAGAGGAGGGCTTGAACGGACTTACAATTTCCAATTCAATTCATTTGAGTGCGTGGACGGGTGAAATTATTGATGTTAAAAATTTTCCGCATGAGCGTTTTTACCGACTTTTAACGGAGCATATCAACTCGTCAAAGCCGAAGAAAAATATAAAAAAAGTGATTTCGGAAATATAACCGGGAAAGGAAAAATTATGGATAACAGAATAGCAGCACAATATTATACAATACGTGATTTCGTGAAAACCGAACAGGATTTTGACGTATCGTGCAAAAAAGTGGCGGATATGGGATATAAAACGGTACAGATTTCGTGCGTTCCGCTTTCGGCAAAACCCATGCGTGAAATTCTTGATAAGTACGGTCTGAAATGCGTCTGCACGCACCGCAGTTTTGAAGATTTTAAAAAAAATATTGATGAAATAATCGATTATAATAAAACCTTGGGGTGCGACATTTGCGGTATTGGCATGATGCCGGCGGAATGTCTGCATGACAGCGGAAAGATAACGGAGTTTATCGCCGAAGCAAATAAAATCTGTACTGTGCTGAGGAACGAAAAATTGTATTTCGGATACCATAACCACGATTGGGAAACGGAAACTCATGACGGAAAACTGACGATAGACCGCCTTATAGAAGAAACGGACAGCGAAATATTTAATTTTATTGCAGATGTGTACTGGATAAAAGTCGGCGGATATGAGCCTGCAGATATACTTAAAAAAATGGGAAGCCGTGCAATGGCGGTACATTTTAAGGATTACGGTATCGGCACGGACGGCAAACCGGAAATGCGTGAAATAGGCAGGGGCAGCCTTGACTGGGATAAAATAATATGTACCTGCAAGGAAATAGGCACGCGTTTTGCGATTGTCGAACAGGATACAAACTGGATAGACGGCGACGCGTTTAAAGCACTCAAAACAAGCTATGATTTTCTGACGGGAAAGGGATTTATCTGATGAAAAATGTGTGCATAGTCGGGTGCGGAGCAATCAGCGGCGTTCACGCTAAGGCAATAAAAAAGTCGGAAAATGCACGCCTGTACGCGGTATGTGACGTTGATGCCGAAAAAATGAAAAGATATAATGTGCAGCAGCGTTATACCGATTTCGGCGCAGTCCTGGAGGATAATAAAATTGACAGCGTACATATATGTACACCGCATTATCTGCACTATGATATGATAAAACAGGCTATTGCTCACAAAAAAAGTGTTGTGTGCGAGAAACCGGCTGTGATGAAACCCGATGAACTTGATGAACTTTCGGCATCGGACGGAGCAGAAAACATATGCTGCGTTTTGCAAAACCGTCTTAATCCGTGCGCGGAAATGATGTACGGCATAATAAAAAGCGGTGAGTCGGGAACCGTAAAATGCGCAAAGGGCATAATGACTTGGTACCGCGGAGCGGATTATTACGCATCGGGTGCATGGCGCGGACATTATGCAACCGAGGGCGGAGGAGTGCTGATAAATCAGGCACTGCATACCCTTGACCTTTTGTGCCTGTTCACCGGAGGTGCGCAAAGCGTACAGGCAAGCTCTGCACGCTGGCTCAAAGCGTCGGCGGAAACGGAAGAAACGGTTACGGCACAGCTGAATTTACGCTGCGGCGGAAGAGGAATATTTTTTGCAACTACGTGCTACGGTGAAAATCCGCTGCCGGAAATTGAAGTTTGCTGTGAAAATATGACTCTTGAATACCGCGGAGGAAGATTATACAGAAACGGAGTACTCATTGCAGAGGACAGACGCGTAACCGGAGAAAAGGCATACTGGGGCACGATGCACGATAAGCTTATATCGGATTTTTATGACCGCGGCAGATACATCGGTATAAAAGATTGCGCGGATACTCTTATGAATATGTTCGCGATGTATGAGAGTATGCACTCCGGCGGTGCGGAAACGCCGGTACGCCGAACAATAAGAGAGGTAAAATTATGAAAATGACATTCAGATGGTACGGGGAAGATGACCCCGTAACGCTTGAAAAAATAAGACAAATCCCGGGAGTATCGGGAATTGTTACCGCAATTTACGACATACCCGTAGGAGAGGCATGGGACAGCAAAAGAATAGAGAAATTAAAAAATACCGTCGAGGCAGCAGGCATGGAACTATCGGTAATCGAGAGCGTGCCTGTGCATGAAGATATAAAAATGGGCTGCGGCGAACGTGACAGATATATTGATAATTACTGCCGCACATTGGAAAATCTTGCCGCAGCCGGCATTGACTGCGTATGCTATAATTTCATGCCGGTTTTCGACTGGACGCGCTCTGATTTGATGCATATAAATTCGGACGGGTCAAATTCACTGAGCTATGACCATGAAATTGTAAAAAAGATGAATCCGCTCTCGGGAGAACTTTCATTGCCCGGCTGGGACTCAAGCTATACATTATCGGAAATGAAGGAGCTTCTTGAAAGATACGGCAAAATTACTGAAGAGGATTTATGGGCAAATTTAAAATATTTTCTTGACCGTGTGATAAAGACGGCAGAAAAAGTGAAAATAAAAATGGCAATACACCCGGATGATCCGCCGTGGAGTATATTCGGACTGCCGCGTATAATTACGTGTAAACAAAATATTGAGAGGTTTCTGAAATTATATGACAGTCCGTATAACGGGTTGACGCTGTGCATCGGCTCGCTCGGCGCAAATCCGGAAAATGATATTATTGATTTAATTCACAGTTTTTGTGACAGAATACATTTTGCGCACATACGAAATATAAAAATTACGGGAAACAGATGCTTTTATGAAACAGGACATAAGACCGAAAGCGGTTCTTTGGATATTTTCGGAATTGTCAAAGCATATCATGACGAGGGCTTTGACGGATATGTCCGTCCTGATCACGGAAGAATGATTTGGGGAGAAACCGGACGTCCGGGATACGGTCTTTATGACCGTGCACTCGGCGCAGTGTATCTTAACGGACTTTTTGAAGCGTGTGAAAGAATGGAGGGAAGAAAATGAATATACCGTTTAAAGTGAACCTTGACGGCAAAACAGCAGTAATAACCGGCGGCGGAGGAGTTTTATGCAGCTGTTTTGCAAAGGCTGTCGCTGCATGCGGAGCAAAAGTTGCCGTTTTGGATCTAAGCAAGACTGCCGCGGAGTCGGTTGCGGAGGAAATAAGAAAGGACGGCGGCATTGCTGTCGGAGTTTGCGCAGACGTGTTGGATAAGAATAGTCTGGAACAAGCTAAAAAAATTGTAAATGATACCTTCGGAAAGGCAGATATATTAATTAACGGTGCCGGAGGGAACAATCCTAAGGGTACAACAACAAAAGATTATTATGACCCCGCCGACGAGAGGGCAGAGGGGATAAAAACTTTTTTTGATCTTGACCCCGACGGAGTTGAATTTGTGTTTAATCTGAATTTTTTGGGAACACTTTTGCCGACGCAGGTATTTGCACATGATTTAATTGAACAAAAAGACGCATGTATAGTTAATATATCATCAATGAATGCGTTTACGCCGCTTACGAGAATTCCGGCGTACAGCGGTGCAAAGGCAGCGGTGTCCAACTTTACGCAATGGCTGGCGGTGCATTTTTCAAAATCGGATATTCGGGTGAATGCGATTGCGCCGGGATTTTTTCTGACGCAGCAAAACCGCAGTCTGCTGATTGATGAAAACGGCGGATATACCGAAAGATCAAAAAAGATTTTGTCGCAAACACCTATGGACAGGTTCGGCAGGCCGGAGGAGCTTTTGGGAACGCTGCTGATGCTGCTGTCGCATGACGCATCGAGCTTTATAAACGGCGTTGTTATACCGGTAGACGGCGGTTTTTCGGCATACAGCGGTGTATAAAAATTTCCGAACGTCACCGGTTACATTATAAAGGTAATATGATACTGCCGATGCTTTATTATTTCACGAAAAAATGCGGACGGTTTTGCCGTCCGTTTTAAGTTGAAATTACATATAAGAATTTATAATACTTTGTCTTTGTGCATGATAAAATAAAAAATTATAAAAAAATCAATTTTTTTCAAAAAAACACTTGCTTTTTTACAAAATATGTGATATAATATTTTTCGTTGGTGAAAAACGGGAATTAGCGCAGTTTGGTAGCGCGCTTCGTTCGGGACGAAGAGGCCGCAGGTTCAAATCCTGTATTCCCGACCACGTCGGAATAAGCTACGCTTGTTCCGATTTTTTTATTGCATAAAAATGACTGACTGAAATTATCTACACATTTATAAAGCAATATAGACGCAGCGATGACATCGGCAAATTTAATGAAGTATTATATTCAGATTGACAAAGCTCTCCGAATTTGATATACTGAAATAAGATTCAGCCGCAGGAAAAGGCTGATAAAAAACGGAGGGAAAAAATGATAATAGGATGTAATTACTGGGCTTCCAATGCAGGAGTGAGAATGTGGCGTGACTGGGACGAAACGGCAGTCCGCGATGACCTTAAAATTTTGTCGGAGCATGGAGTTAACACCATGCGTGTGTTTCCGACCTGGGACGATTTTCAGCCGGTGACGGAATATTGGGGAGCCATGGGCTTTTTTGAAGAATACCGTATGGCGGACGGAAGTCTGCCTTCAAATGCAGATTTTCTTGACGAAACTATGCTGGAGCGTTTTGAAAAATTCTGCGATATATGCGATGAATACAATATCAGGCTTATTGTCGGTTTAATAACAGGCTGGATGAGCGGAAGGCTGTTTGTCCCGAGCGCACTTATACGGAAAAATCTCTACACCGACCCGACCGCGCTGCTTTTTGAGCAAAGGTTTATCCGCGGATTCGTGACTCGTTTCAAGCATAGAGAAACGGTTTACGCGTGGGATTTGGGGAACGAATGTAACTGCATGTCGTCTGCCGAAACGCGTGAAACGGCAGCAAGCTGGACAGCACTGATTTCAAATGCAATCAAGGCAAATGACAGCACGCGCCCCGTTGTTTCGGGCATGCACAGCCTGACGGTTGACGGAGTATGGACGATGCATGACCAGGGCGAGTTTACCGACATTTTAACAACTCACCCATACCCGGTATTTGTGCCGCATTGCCGCCGGGACAAGATTATGTCAATGCGCACGCTTATGCATGCGACCTGTGAAACGCAGTATTATGCGGATATTTCCGGACGCCCGTGTCTTGTCGAGGAAATCGGCACGCTGGGCCCCATGGTGGCAAGCGATGAGGCCGCGGCGGATTTTCTGCGCGTAAATTTGTTTTCAAACTGGGCGAACGGCGCGCCGGGCGTGCTTTGGTGGTGTGCAAACGAGCAGAGCAATCTGAACGAACCGCCGTACGCATGGACTATGTGCGAACGCGAGCTGGGCATGATAAATGCAAAACACGAGCCGAAACCGGTACTTCGTGAAATGAAAAAATTTGCGGAATTTTTGAAAAATTCGGAAATAAAGCTTTCTCCGGCAAAGTGCGGCGGAGTATGCATAACCACTAAAGGTCAGGACAACTGGGGAATTTCATATATGAGCTATATTCTTGCAAAGCAGGCGGGGACGGGAATTGAATTTGCCGCATATGACGGAGAAATACCCGAAGCAGATATATACCTTTTGCCGTCTGTTTCCGAAACGTGCAGCCTGTCAAAGGAAAAATACTATAATCTTCTCGGCCGCGTAAAAGACGGAGCGACGCTGTATATTTCAATGGACAATGCATTTCTGACCGATTTTGAGGAGGTTACGGGACTGAAAATCACGGACAGCCGTGCGTCGCACTGTGAGGGAAACATGGGAACGGTGAAATTCCGCCGCGACAGTACGCTTTATCTTGTAAGCACGGGCGCGGAGGTGCTTGCGGAGGAAAACGGCAATCCGCTGTTTACCGTACATAAATACGGCAAGGGAAAGGTTTATTATCTGAATTTTCCGCTTGAAAAAATGCTGCTCGGCGAAGATGACGCATTTGACGGAGATTATTATAAAATCTATTGTAAAATATTCGGCACGGAGTCAAATCCGGCGCTGGGGATAACCGAGAACGGCGATTACAAAGTTGTGATAAATTATACCGATACCGAACAGCAGTGCCCGGTATTTGACGGCTTTTCCCCGGTTTACGGAGGGAATACCGTGAAACCGTATGATTGCTGCATACTGAAAAGAAGCATATAAAAAAAGGCGGAAAGGATAACAAAAATGAATTTGCCGAAAAAATATCTGCATTTACGGATGCGGATATGCAAATGATAATTAAAAAAATATACAGTGCCATGTCGGAACGGACTTTGCTCCGTTTCGGCTTTTTTTGTGTAAATTTCTGCCCTGACAGTATTATTTACATACAGTTAACATATCCGTGCTTTCGGAGTTAACATTGGATATGGTACAATGCAATTGTAACAAGGGAAAAGAAAATGTAAGTTAATTTAAGGAGAGTGATTTATATGAAGAAAATCATGGGAGTAATTTTAGCGGCAGCACTGACGGCAGGAGCAATTTCCGGCTGCGGCGGCACAAAAGAGGAAACAGCGGGAACCGTCACAACGGACGGTTCTACATCAATGGAAAAGGTAATGGGCTATCTCAGTGAAAGCTACATGGAGGAAAACAGCGGAGTTAAGGTTACATACAATCCGACAGGTTCAGGCTCGGGTATTCAGGCGGTTGAAGAGGGAAGATGCGATATAGGTCTGTCAAGTCGAAACCTCAAGGACGATGAAAAGGCAAAGGGACTTACCGAAACGATTGTTGCAATCGACGGAATTGCAATTATTGTAAATCCGCAGAATACGGTTGAGGATTTAACCGTAGAGCAAATCGGCAAAATTTACACCGGAGAAATTTCAAACTGGAAAGATGTCGGAGGGCAGGACGCACCGATTGTAATTATAGGACGTGAAGCGGCATCGGGTACGCGTGACGGATTTGAGTCAATCACAAAGACGAAAGACAAATGCAAATATTCACAGGAGCTTACATCAACGGGCGATGTAATTCAAACGGTTTCGTCAAACCCGAATGCAATCGGATACGCTTCGCTTGCGGCTGTAAAGGATACGGTAAAAACGCTAAAAGTAGAGGGTGTTGAACCGACAGAGGAAACAATTCAAAGCGGCAAATATAAAATTCAGCGTGACTTCGTATTCGTTACAAAGAGCGATAAAGAGCTGTCAAAAACGGCAAAAGCATTCTTCGATTACGCAACAAGCAAGCAGGCAGATGACCTGATTGTAAAAGCCGGCGCGGTTCCCGTAGTAAAATAGGCACGGCAGAACGGAGCGATTTATGAAAAAATCATCACATTTAACTGAAATTACGATGAAGCACCTGCTGACGCTGTGCGGTATTCTCGCAGTAATATTTGTTATACTGATAACAGGATTTTTAATTGTCAGCGGCGTGCCTGCAATCGGAAAAATAGGAATAGGAAATTTCCTTTTCGGAAAGGTATGGGCATCAACGGCGTCTGAGCCGTCATACGGAATACTTCCCTTTATACTGACATCGCTTTACGGCACATTCGGGGCAATACTGCTCGGTGTGCCGATAGGCATTATGTGCAGTATATTCATAGCAAAGGCAGCGCCGCCGAAACTGTCACGCGCGGTCAGCTCGGCAGTGGATTTGCTTTCGGGTATTCCGTCTGTTGTGTTCGGACTTGTCGGCATGATAATAATTGTACCGGCTGTGCGTGAAACATTCAATCTGCCCGACGGCGCAAATCTGTTTTCGGCGATAATCGTGCTTGCCGTCATGATACTGCCGTCGGTGATTTCCGTATCGGTGACGGCAATCCGCGCTGTACCGAAGGAATACGAAGAGGCTTCGCTCGCACTGGGGGCGACGAAAACCGAAACCGTATTTAAAATAATTGTTCCGGCTGCGAAAAGCGGAATACTGGCATCGGTAGTGCTCGGCATAGGAAGAAGTATAGGCGAGGCGATGGCGGTCATGATGGTATCGGGAAATGTTGCAAATATGCCGGGGCTGTTTAAAAGCGTCCGTTTCCTTACAACGGCGGTTGCAAGCGAGATGTCATATTCGTCGGGACTTCAGAGAGAGGCGCTGTTTTCGATAGCGTTGGTGCTGTTTGTATTCATTATGATAATAAATCTGTGTCTTAATCTCATTGTGAAAAGGGAAAGGAAGTAAAACCTATGCAGAAAATTTCAGAGAAAAGAAAACGGCAATGCGCCGTGCTGAATATATTAATGTATCTTTCGGCGTGCATTATATGTTTTGCGCTGATAGGACTGATAGGATATATTCTCTACCGCGGAATAGGCGGAATATCGCTTGGATTTTTAACGAGCAAACCAAGTCTTGTCCGCAATACAATCGGAATTTTCCCCAACATTCTGAATACGGTTTATATCGTAATAATTACGCTTGCAATTGTACTTCCGATAGGTGTCGGAGCTGCAATATATCTGAATGAATACGCAAAAAACAAGCGTCTTATACGTGTAATCGAACTTGCGGCGGAAACGCTTTCGGGTATTCCTTCGATAATATACGGTCTGGTGGGCATGCTGATTTTCGTGCAGTTTGCAGGAATTGGTACAAGTCTTTTAGCCGGTGCGCTGACACTGGTTATTATGACCCTGCCGACAGTCATACGAACAACGCAGGAAAGTCTGAAAACCGTGCCGCAAGGTTACCGTGAAGGCTCGCTTGCACTGGGCAGTGACAAATGGTACATGATTCGTACCGTGGTGCTTCCGAGTGCGGTAGACGGCATTGTTACCGGCTGCATATTATCGGTGGGCAGAATTGTCGGCGAAAGCGCCGCGCTTTTGTTCACAGCCGGAATGGCAAACGAAGTCATGAGACTGTTTGACGCGGTAAAACCGGGCAGTGCCGGTTCAACGCTGACGGTGGCGCTTTACATGTATGCAAAGGAGCGCGGTGAATTTGGTGCGGCATTTTCAATTGCGGCAATACTGCTTGTTCTTACATTTGTAATCAACATCGCCGCAAAGCTTATCGGAAACCGACTGAAAGGAGCGAAATAATGGATATTATTGAAGTAAACAACATGAATTTGTGGTATTCTCAAAATCATGCGCTTAAGGATATAAACATAAAAATTCCCGAAAAACAGATAACCGCGCTCATAGGTCCGTCGGGCTGCGGAAAATCGACATTTTTAAAGAGCCTGAACCGCATGAATGATTTGGTTGAGGGCTGCAGAATTGAGGGAGAAATTCTGATTGACGGCAAAAATGCATATAAAGATACCGACGTAAATATGCTGCGCAAAAAAGTAGGAATGGTGTTTCAAAAGCCCAATCCGTTCCCGATGAGCGTTTATGACAACATCGCCTACGGGCCGAGAATACACGGAGTTAAATCAAAGGTCAAGCTTGATGAAATCGTCGAAAAATCGCTCAGACGCGCGGCGATTTGGGACGAATGTAAGGACAGGCTGAAAAAAAGCGCTCTCGGAATGAGCGGCGGTCAGCAGCAGCGTCTGTGCATTGCGCGTGCACTTGCGGTTGAACCGGAAATTCTGCTTATGGATGAGCCGACTTCGGCGCTTGACCCGATTTCAACATCAAAAATTGAAGACCTTGCAGTGGAGCTTAAGCGTAAATACACGATAGTAATAGTAACGCACAATATGCAGCAGGCGGCAAGAATTGCGGATAAAACGGCATTTTTCCTGCTTAGCGAATTGGTGGAATTTGACGATACGGAAACGATGTTCTCGAACCCCTCCGACAAAAGGTGCGAGGATTATATAACAGGGAGGTTTGGCTGATGCGCAATAAATTTGACGAACAGCTGCGCACTTTAAACAATGAGCTTATAGTAATGGGCGCGCTTTGTGAAGATGCAATAAGCAGTGCGGTAAAATATCTCATTGATAATGACGCGGCAATGAAAACTAATGCAATTGAAACCGAAAAACAGATTGACAGCAAGGAACGTGATATTGAAAATCTTTGCATGAAGCTTCTGACGCTTCAGCAGCCGGTAGCAAGCGATTTGCGTATTATCTCGTCGGCGCTGAAAATGATTTCGGATATGGAACGTATCGGAGATCAGGCGTCCGATATTGCGGAGATTGCCGAGTATGCGCAGGGCGATATTCGCGGAATAACACACATTGAGGATATGGCGCGCGCAGCAATCAAAATGGTGACCGAGAGCGTGGAGTCATTTGTTAATAAAGACGAAAAAATGGCACGCACCGTGATTTTGCATGATAACATCGTTGACGGCATGTTTGACAGGATAAAAGGCGAGCTTATCGAGGCGATACGAAAGTCAAACGAGGACGCCGAGGCGCTGGTGGATACGCTTATGATTGCTAAATATTTTGAACGAATAGGCGACCATGCGGAAAATATTGCGGAATGGGTGATTTATTCAATCACCGGTGACCATGCCGATGATAAATAGAACGCAGGGTATTGAAAATTTTGCGGTTTCAATGTATAATGTAGATAACGGAGGTGACGGAATATGATATGTTTTGTTGAAGATGACGCAAATATCCGCAGACTTGTCTGCTACAGCCTGGAAAAAGAGGGCTATAAAGTGGAGGGGTTTTCACTGCCGAGCGAGTTTTGGCACAGGATTGCGGAAAATATTCCGAAACTCATATTGCTTGATATTATGCTGCCTGAGGAGGACGGACTGAATATTCTGTCAAAGCTTAAGGCAAACAAAAAATATAATGATATTCCCGTAATAATGATAACGGCAAAGGACAGTGAATTTGATAAGGTTACCGGACTTGACGCCGGCGCCGATGATTATATTTCCAAACCGTTCGGCATACCCGAGCTTATAAGCCGCGTGCACGCTGTTCTGCGCAGGTATGAAAAAACAAGCGGCGTATCCGAGTACACGGTCGGAAAGCTGTATGTAAATCCGCAAAAGCATGTAATAAAGGTTGACGGCAATGAAATAGATTTATCTTTCAAGGAGTTTTCGCTGCTTAAGGTGCTGCTTGAGGCGAAGGGAAACGTTGTCAGCCGCAGTACGCTGCTCACGCAGATATGGGGAGAATTTTATGATGAATCAAGAACTCTGGACGTACATATACGCAAGCTCAGAGTAAAGCTGGGAGAAGCCGGAGAATACATACGTACGGTTAAAAATATCGGATATAAGCTGGAGGAACGCAATGATGAATAAAAAAATATTTACGCTTAATTTCCTCACGTCGGTTCTGGTGCTTTCGGTAAGCTTTGTAATGATTTTCGGTATTTTGTATTCCTATTTTGAGGGGCGTATTTTTAATGAGCTGAAAAACGAAGCGAGCTATCTGTCTTACGGAATTTCAGCGGAAGGCACGGAATATCTGGACAATTTCAAGAACAGAGGCGAACGCGTCACTCTGGTTTCGGAAAACGGAGATGTACTTGCCGATACCGGTGCCGATGCAAAAAAACTTGAAAATCATGCCGGGCGCAGAGAAATTATTGATGCAAAGGCAAACGGGTTCGGCAGAAGCGCGCGCTATTCAAGCACGCTTATGGAAAAGACGCTTTATTATGCGGTGAAATTGGATAACGGCGATATTCTGCGTGTATCGACGGTTCAAAATTCCATTTTGTTAATTCTTTTGGGACTGATGCAGCCGATTATTGTTATACTTGTAATTGCGCTGATTATATCGCTGGTGCTGTCAAACCGTGTTTCAAAAACAATAATTAACCCTATAAACAGTCTGGATCTCGATAATCCCGAAAAAAATGATACATACGAAGAACTTACGCCGCTTTTGCGTAAAATAGCGAACCAGAACGAAACCATAAAACGACAGGTAAAGGAGGCAAAGCAAAAGCAGGAGGAGTTCAGACTCATAACCGAAAATATGAGCGAGGGACTGCTTGTTATAGATAAATTTGCCAACATTTTGAGTTATAACGGTGCGGCGCTCAGGCTGCTGGGGACGGATAATGTAAAATCGGAAAGTGTGTATTCACTGAACCGCAGCAAGGAATTTCGTGATACGGTCGAGGGAGCCTTAAGCGGCAGACACGAGGAAAGCGACCTTTCTCCCGACGGCAAATTCTATAATGTAATTGCAAATCCGGTGCGCAGCGGCGGTAAAATAATAGGCGCGATAATCGTTATCATAGATGTGACGGAAAGAACGCAGCGTGAACAGTTAAGACGCGAATTTACCTCGAATGTGTCGCACGAGCTGAAAACGCCGCTTACATCAATTCTCGGCTTTGCGGAAATAATGAAAGCCGGCGGAGCACCGGAGGAAACAGTCAAAGAATTTTCGGGAATTATCTATGATGAGGCAAAAAGACTCGTCACGCTTGTCAGCGATATTATTAAAATATCCGAGCTGGACGAGAATGCCGTTCCGCATGACGCGGAAAAGGTCGATTTGTATAAGGCGGCGGAAAGCGCGGCGCAAAGGCTTGCTCCCGAGGCAAAAAAGAAAAATGTTACCGTCAGTGTAATCGGGGACAGTGTGAGCATCAGCGGTTCGTCAAAGGTAATCGACGAAATGATATACAATCTTTGCGATAATGCAATAAAATACAATAAAGACGGCGGCAGCGTCGATATTATTGTAAATACAACGGATAAAAAGGTTAATCTTACGGTACGCGATACCGGAATAGGGATTCCTGCCGCAGACCGCGACAGAGTGTTTGAACGGTTTTACCGCGTAGACAAAAGTCATTCAAAGGAAGTGGGCGGAACCGGCTTGGGACTGTCCATTGTAAAACACGGCGCAATGTTCCACAATGCGGAAATTTCTTTGAAAAGTACGCTCGGAGAGGGAACAAGCATTACGGTAAGTTTTAACCGATAGAAAAAGGGTTCGGAAAAAATCCGGACTCTTTTTGCATTTATTTTGTCACCGTTTGCCGTCCTGCGGCGTGTTGTATATGAAAGGAGCTGAGAGAGATGAAAAATCATTCAGTGCGGCCGGCTGATGATGAAATTGAAAAAACTGTGAAAACCTATTACGATATGCTTTTTAAATTATGCTTTGCAATCCTTGCCGATTGTGCCGATGCAGAGGACGCGGTTTCGGACACGTTTTTAAGATACATAACAAGGTCACCGGAGTTTAACGGCGAAGAACACAAAAAAGCATGGCTCATTCATGTTGCGACAAATGTATGCAAAAGTATGCGGCGTTTTCGGGTGCGGCATGCGGCGGTAAACCTTGATGACGTAACAAAGCTGGCGGCAGCTGAACATGACAGGGAAATACTTGAATGTGTAATGCGGCTTGCGCCGAAGTACAGAAGCGTTTTGCATCTTTATTATATTGAGGGATACAAAACCGCGGAAATAGCGTCTATGACCGACCTGTCGGTTTCGGCGGTAAAAAAACGCCTGCAGTATGCGCGCGAAAAGCTCAGGATTGAATATGACGGAGGTAATTGAAATGAAAAGCAGTGATTATATTGATGCGGTAGCAAAAATGAAGGTTCCGGACGGAACGGAAAAGATTATCAAAAATTTAAAGCAATTTAAGGAGAGAAAACATATGTCAAAGAAAAAAATCATGGCGATAGCGGCAGCGGCGGTGATAACTTGCGGAGCAGTGGTTTACGCGGCATCGAGCGGTATTATTACAAGCTGGTATGCATCTTCGGGGTCGCGCCCGGATTTCAAAACCTTGCCTGCGGAGGAGCAGTGCATAAAAGATTGCGGTTTTGTGCCGATTTTGATTGATGAATTTTCAAACGGGTATTCATTTGAAGCGGGTCATATTGTAGACAACGCATTGCATGATGACGGTGACAACGTTGCGGAAAAATTTAAATCGTTCGATTTCACATATGATAAGGACGGGGAAAAGATTTATTTCAGCCAGAGCAAATACGATACGCAGGTACCGCAGGAGGGCGAAGTCGCAGACAGTGTAAACGGCACCGACATCTATTATTACAGCTACGTCAACAAGTTCGTGCCGGCTGATTATAAATTGACAGATGAGGACAAAAAGGCTGAGGCAAACGGCGAGCTTGTATTCTCGTACGGTTCCGGTGAAGTGGAAGTAATGACAATTTCGAGCGCAAGCTGGAAGGACGGCAATACTCACTACAGCCTTATGCAAATGGGCGGCAGCCTGACCAAGGAACAGCTTGTCGATATGGCGAAAGAGGCGGCGGAAAAGTAAATATGCAAGTGCGGAAACGAAAGCCTCAGGCGGAATTTTCCGCACTTTTTGTGTCTTTGAAATTACGAAAATTATTCGTAACAAAAAGTGTTGGCTTTAGCCGGAAGATGTTATATTATATGTATTGATTAAAAAAGGAATTGGGGGGCTTATATTGCTTACACAAAGATTGGGCAGCAGGCAGAATGACGAATATATGGAGTCGGTGCTGCAAATTATCAAAGACCATCCGGGGTCATGCGATGAGGTCTGGTTTGCAACGGAATACGGATTTCCGCCGCTTGAACGCCATGCGGAGGCTGCGGAGAAAATAATCCGTTCGGCGGATAAATTCAGGAAAGCAGGTATTCGTGTGTCGCTGCAGCTGAGCAACACTATAGGGCACGGCGAATATATAGCAAGCCGTGACTGCAGCGGATTGCTGTATGAGGGTTCGGAAGTCGAGCACATGGTAGATGATGATGGAAAATTCGCGGAATATTGTTTTTGCTGGCACGGAAAAAACTTTAAAAAATATACGTTTGACGCAATAAAAAAATATGCCGGAGTAAAGCCTTATGCGATATGGATTGACGATGATTTGCGTCCGTGCCACCATTTACCGGTAATTCACGGCTGCTTTTGCGATGATTGTCTGAAGAAATTCAACGATATGTACGGAAGTTCATTTACGCGCGCGGAATTGGTTCATGAAATAAATTTCGGTGATACAAAATGGCGAAAAAGATACATGGATTTTGTAAGCGACGGGCTGTATCAATTTACATATGAGCTGTGTTGGGTAATTCATGAGGTTATGCCGGAAACATATGTAGGATTTCAGCAATGTGATTTTGACGGATATATCGAGGGCGGTGCGCGAAATATACTGAAAGCGATATACGATGCGACAGGCAAGCCGCCGCTTTCGCGTCCGGGCGGAGGAGCTTATGATGACCACAATCCGCTGGAATTTATATACAAAGGCAAAAAGATGCTGAAGCAAATTCGCGAGCTGCCGCCGTATGTCGAGGAAATACGCCCGGAAATTGAAAATCTTCCGTTTGTCACATACGGCAAAAGCATTCCGGGAGTATGTTTTGAAACATCATATTATTTTGCTCTCGGTTAGACAGCAATGAGCTATTCCATGATGATGAGCTTAAGAGAAAAGAGTGATTGGTACGGACAGATGCTGAGCGCTTTTTCACGTCACCGCGATTATTGGCAGAAGCTTGCGGAGGTGAACAAAAGAACAGTGCCGGACGGTGTAACACTTGTTTATCCGCATAACAGCTGGAGTGTTAAATGCACAGAACCGTTTGATTACATACTGGGTAAAAATGAAGACGAGGAACATATTCTCGGATTTATCAATCTGCCGCTTGTGTATGAATACCGCGACAGCGGAGTCTTTGTAATGAGCGGAGAAACCGCGAAAAGGCTGTCGGACGAAGAAATAGAAAAGATTATCGGACTTCCGGTTCTGACGGACGGAAAGGCTGTTGACGTTTTGAAAAACCGCGGTTTTGATTTGGGCATCGCTGCCGAAAGAATATCCATACGCAGGCTTAATGAAGAATTTACGGAGCACGAAATCAATTCTGGAAATGCCGGCACGCGGTGGAACGGAAAATTTTTGACGGACGAGGCTTATAAGCTTGTCGGCGGAAACCCCGAGGTTATCGGCCGATACATAAAAACCGTCCCGGGTTCGGAGGAAAATGACGGTGCGGTTGCAAATGTGGTTATCAAAACGCCGAATGGTGCAAAATGGGCAGTATTCGGATTTGACTTGCTGAACAGAACCGTGAGCACAGCGAAAAGAGAACAGATTTTCAACAGTATAGAATACATATCGGGAAAACCGCTTTCGTCAAGAATGATTACTGCATTTTCCGCCATGGTTCACCCGAGAGCCGATAAAGACGGTTCACTTGCGTGCGTGAGCATAACCAACTGCACTATGGGAAAATATGAAAATGTTAAAATCAAAGTGCAGCATGAACCCGGCACAAAAGCACTGCTTATGGGACAGTATTTAACTCCGGCTGAGCTTAGCGTTGATGAAAACGGCATTGTGACAATTCCCGAAATCGGCGGCTGGAATGTTGCAACATTGTTTTTTGAATAGGCGACAAATACGGCAGTACGGATTTTTTTCGGGCTGCTGCTTTTTTTGCCGATATTTATTGATTTTACACGGAAAATGTATTATAATATGAATATAAAAGTTCGGAAGGAGCGGTAAAAATGATAAATATAGCAATAGCGGGATACGGCAATCTCGGCAGAGGCGTTGAGTATGCGGCAGCGCAGAACAGTGATATTTCGCTGTACGGAATATTTACAAGAAGAAATCCGGAAACCGTAGAAACTCAGACCGGAGCAAAGGTGTTTCCGATAGATGAAATGGTAAAGCATAAGGACAATATAGATGTTTTGATAATCTGCGGCGGTTCGGCAACAGATTTGCCGGAGCAGATGCCGGAGTATGCGAAGTATTTTAACGTTATTGACAGTTTCGATACGCATGCCCACATTCCGCAGCACTTTGACAGAGTTGATAATGCGGCAAAGGAAAATAAAAATACGGCATTGATTTCCGCCGGTTGGGATCCGGGCATGTTTTCGCTCAGCAGATTATATGCCGAGGCTGTTTTGCCTTGCGGAAACACGTACACTTTCTGGGGCAGGGGAGTGAGCCAGGGTCATTCCGACGCAGTACGGAGGATTGAAGGAGTAAAGGACGCGCGGCAGTACACAATACCGATTGAAAGTGCGTTAAATCGTGTAAGAAACGGAGAAAATCCGGAGCTTTCCACCCGCGAAAAGCATTTGAGAGAATGTTTTGTTGTGGCGGAGGACGGCGCCGACAAAGCAAAAATAGAGCATGAAATAAAGACGATGCCGAACTATTTTTCGGATTATGATACAATTGTTCATTTCATTTCTGAGGAAGAAATGAAGAAAAATCACAGCGGCATGCCGCACGGCGGATTTGTCATCAGGAGCGGAAACACCGGCGCCGACGGCGCTCACAAGCATACAATCGAGTACAGCCTGAAGCTTGATTCAAACCCGGAATTTACCGGCTCGGTGCTGGTTGCGTATGCGCGTGCTGTCAGCAGATTAAACCGCGAGGGAGCAGTGGGCTGCAAAACCGTATTTGATATTCCGCCGGCGTATCTGCTGTCAAAATCTGCAGAGGAAATACGCAGAACTCTTTTATAATACACTTGACGAAAACGAAACATTGTGATATAATTATAATATAGATACTATGTTGCCTGACGGTAAGATTTTGCATTGCAATTTCTGAGAAAAAGGGAATTAAACGGTATAAGCACCGCACCCTTTTTCGGGTGCGGTTTTTTTAATGTGCCGGGGGCGGCGTATGAATAAAGAAAGGAAAACTAAAATGAACTATAATCCGAAATCACTTAAAGCCGAAGAATTTATAAATGACGAGGAAATACTCGAAACGATGCGTTATGCCGAGGAAAATAAGCACAATATTGAGCTTATTGATGAAATACTTGAAAAAGCTCGGCCGAAAAAGACAGATAAAGGCACCGTCTGTTCGGGACTTACGCACAGGGAAGCGTCGGTGCTTTTGGCATGCGATATTCCCGAAAAGGTTGAAGAAATGTACAAGCTCGCAAAAGAAATTAAGCTCGCCTTTTACGGAAACAGAATTGTTATGTTTGCGCCGCTTTATCTTTCAAATTACTGCGTCAACGGCTGCGTTTACTGCCCATATCACATGAAGAATAAGCACATCGCACGCAAAAAGCTCACGCAGGAGGAAATAAAAGCGGAAGTTATTGCGCTGCAGGATATGGGACATAAGCGTCTGGCGATTGAGGCTGGCGAGGATCCGGTTAACAACCCGATTGAATACATTTTGGATTGCATAAATACAATATATTCGGTTCACCACAAAAACGGCGACATCAGGCGCGTGAACGTAAATATTGCCGCAACAACCGTGGAAAATTACAGAAAACTGAAAGAAGCCGGTATCGGAACATATATTTTATTTCAGGAAACTTATAATAAAAAGAGCTATCTCGAGCTGCACCCGACAGGACCGAAGCATGATTATGACTATCACACCGAGGCGATGGACCGTGCCATGGATGGCGGCATTGACGATGTCGGCCTGGGCGTGCTGTTCGGGCTGGAGGGCTATAAATATGAATTTGCGGGACTGTTAATGCATGCGGAGCATCTTGAGGCGGTTCACGGCGTAGGTCCGCACACAATCAGCGTTCCGCGCGTTAAGCATGCGGACGATATTGACCCGGACGTATTCGACAACAGTCTTGCCGATGACATATTTGAAAAGATAATTGCATGTATCAGAATTGCCGTTCCGTACACCGGTATGATTATCTCGACAAGAGAAAGCGAGGAGGTTCGCGGAAAGGTTTTGGGCTTGGGTATTTCACAAATCAGCGGAGCGTCGCGTACATCTGTCGGCGGATACACCGAGGAAGAACGTCCGCACGATTCGGAGCAGTTTGACGTTTCCGATCAGCGCACCCTTGATGATGTTGTAAACTGGCTTATGAAACTCGGTTATATTCCGTCATTTTGCACCGCATGCTACCGCGAGGGAAGGACGGGCGACCGTTTTATGAGTCTGTGCAAAACCGGGCAAATTCAGAATTGCTGTCACCCGAATGCGCTTATGACGCTTACCGAATATCTGGTTGACTATGCGGGTGAGGACACGAAAAAAATCGGTTTTGATTTAATCGAGAAAGAGCTTGAAAAAATTCCTAAAGAAAAAGTCGCCGATATTGCACGCCAAAATATTGCGGACATTAAAGCGTCAAACCGCAGAGATTTCAGATTTTAACAACGAAGAAGGTTATTGCCGCGTCGGCGCGGTGAAACGGAGGACATTATGAACATTAATTTGAGCACACAGGTTTCGGCGGAACGTCCGCACATAATATTCTGCGGAATAAGAAACGCAGGAAAATCCAGTGTTGTAAATGCTGTTACCGGTCAAAAAATTTCGCTTGTGTCGGATACTCTCGGCACAACAACGGACCCGGTTCAAAAAGCGATGGAAATTCTGCCATTAGGCCCGGTAGTAATTATTGATACGCCGGGAATTGACGATGAGGGAGAGCTGGGCAAAATGCGTGTTGACAGGGCAATGCGCGCCGTCGATAAAGCGGACGCGGCGGTGCTGGTCGCGGACGGAAACAAAGGACTGCAGAGCGCCGATAACGAATTGATTGAGATTTTCAAAAAAAGAAATATTCCGTATATCATCGCGTTTAATAAATGTGATTTGTTTGAAACGCCCGAAAAAACGGCGGACAATGTTATCTATGTCAGTGCAGAAAAGGGCATAAATATAGACAAGCTGAAAGAAACAATTGCGCGCATGATTAACCGTGATGAGGAAAAAACAATATTGGGTGACTTAATTGAGCCGAATGATATTGTAATACTTGTAACGCCGATTGATTCATCAGCACCGAAAGGCAGACTCATTTTGCCGCAGCAGCAGACAATACGCGACATTTTGGCAAAAAATGCGATAAATGTTGTAGTCCGTGAAACGGAATTGAAAACGGTGCTCGGCAAGCTGGCGGTAAAACCAAAATTGGTAGTTACCGACTCCCAGGCTTTTGCGTCTGTCAGCCGTGACACTCCGGAGGATATTATGCTGACGTCATTTTCGATACTTTTTGCGAGATATAAGGGCAGCTTGCCGGAGGCGGTGCGCGGTGCCGCAATGCTTGACAAACTGAAGGATAATGACACAGTGCTGATTTCGGAAGGGTGCACGCATCACAGGCAGTGTGAGGATATCGGGACGGTAAAATTACCGAAAATGATTTCGGAATATACGGGCAAAAAACTGAATTTTGAATTTACATCGGGCGGAGAATTTCCGCAGGATACCTCAAAATATTCTCTTATTGTTCATTGCGGAGCATGCATGATTAATGAACGTGAAATGCAGGCGCGAATCGGATATGCGCGCAAAGGAGGAGTGCCTATCACAAATTACGGAATTATGCTGGCGCAGCTGACCGGAATATTAAAAAGAGCGCTTGCGCCGTTTCCAGACATTCTTAAAGAACTGAAATAAATGTGTTGACAAAATAACAAAAAAATATTGACAAAATCAAATAATAATGATATTATTATAATGATATAGAGATTGTGAGACGTATCAAAAGTAACCGACATGTTTTTTTGATGCGTCTTTTTATATTTGTAAAACGGAGGAATGACTATGTATGATATTGCAATTATCGGTGCGGGGATTATCGGCGGAATGATTGCCAGAACGCTTGCAAAATATAATGTAAGTATTTGTATCCTTGAAAAAGAAAATGATGTTGCCATGGGTGCGACAAAGGCTAATTCCGCAATAGTCCATGCCGGATTTGACGCAAAGGAAGGCAGTTTGAAGGCACAGCTTAACGTTAAAGGCTCGCAGATGATGCCGCGTATTGCCGAAGAATTGGGGGTAAAATATAAAAATAACGGTTCGCTTGTAATCGGTTTTAATGATGATGACAAAAAAACGATATGGGAATTATACAACCGCGGCTGCAAAAACGGTGTAAAAGGACTGGAAATTTTGCAAAAAGACGAGCTGCACAAAAAAGAACCGAACATTTCCGATAATGCAATATGTGCGCTTTATGCGCCGACCGGGGCGATTATCTGCCCGTATGAATTGGCTGTTGCAGCCGTCGGAAATGCAATGGATAACGGCGCTGATTTAAAGTTGAACTTTGAAGTTAAATCTATAGAGTGTAAAAACGGAATATATGAAATCGCGTCCGAAAATGAAAAAGTCGAAGCTAAATTTGTAATTAACGCTGCGGGACTGTTCTCGGATACAATAGCAAAAATGGCAGGAGATGCCTCCTTTACAATTCACCCGAGAAGGGGCGAGTATATACTGCTCGACAAAGAATGCGGCTCTCTTGTAACACATACTATATTTCGCACGCCGTCTGAAATGGGCAAGGGTATTTTAGTATCGCCGACGGTTGATAACAACTTGCTTTTGGGCCCGACATCGGAAGATATTTCAGATAAAGATGACAAAAAAACTACCGCAGAGGGTTTTGCAAAAATAATAAAGGAATCGGCGGAAAATGTGGACGGTATTATGCTTAATAAATCCATAACTTCGTTTTGCGGACTGAGAGCCGCCGGCGACAGCGGCGATTTTATAATTAATTCACCGCAAAAGGGATTTGTCAATGTTGCAGGAATTGAATCTCCGGGACTGTCCGCGTCTCCGGCAATAGCGGAATATGTTGTCGGCATGCTGAAAAAAGATATAAATTTAGAAGAAAAGCCCGGGTACAATCCAATCCGAAAACCGGCTCATTATTTCCGTGACGCAGGGCAGGAGGAGAAAAACCGGATTATTGCAAAAGATAAAAGCTTCGGCAGAGTTATCTGCCGCTGCGAAACCGTTACCGAGGGCGAAATTATCGAGGCGATACATACCAATCCGGGTGCGAGAGATTTAGACGGCATAAAGCGCAGAACCAGGGCGCAGATGGGGAGATGTCAGGGTGGATTTTGTATGCCGTATATCACCGAAATTTTATCGCGCGAGCTTGGCATAGACTATCAATCCGTGACAAAATGCGGCGGAAAATCGTATGTTAATACAGGCAAAACCAAGGAGGATTAAAATGACAGATTTAGTTATAATAGGCGGAGGCCCGGCAGGAATGAGCGCAGCATGTGCCGCTTATGAAAGCGGTATAAAAGATATAATGATACTGGAGCGCGACAATGCACTCGGCGGCATATTGAGGCAGTGTATACATAACGGTTTCGGTTTGCACAAATTCGGTGAAGAACTGACAGGACCGGAATATGCATGGCGATATGAGCAAAAGGTCAGAGAGCTTGGAATTCCGTACAAGCTGAATACAATGGTGCTTGATATATCCGAAGATAAAGTGATAACGGCGACGAATTGTGAGGACGGAGTGTTTCAAATTCAGGCAAAGGCAATCATACTTGCCATGGGCTGCCGTGAAAGACCAAAGGGTGCGCTGAATATCCCGGGAAGCCGTCCGGCAGGAATTTACAGTGCCGGAACAGCCCAAAAATTTGTGAATATGAAAGGATATATGCCCGGTAAAAATGTAGTTATATTGGGTTCGGGCGACATCGGGCTGATTATGGCGAGAAGAATGACATTAGAGGGTGCAAAGGTTCATGCGGTGTGTGAACTGATGCCGTATTCGGGAGGACTTGCAAGAAACATCGAACAATGCCTGCACGATTTTGATATTCCGCTTAAATTAAGTCATACTGTTGTTGAAATTCACGGCAGAGAGCGTCTGGAGGGCGTGACTATAGCCAAAGTTGACGAGCACAGAAAGCCTATTGCCGAAACAAGAGAGTATATTCCGTGTGACACGCTGCTGCTGTCGGTAGGACTTATTCCCGAAAATGAGCTTACCAAAGGCGCCGGAATTACACTCGACAGAGTTACAAACGGCGCGATAGTTGACCAGGACAGGCAAACCGGCATTGAGGGTATTTTTGCCTGCGGAAACGTTTTGCACGTACATGATCTTGTTGATTTTGTTTCGGATGAGGCAGAAACCGCAGGCAGAAGTGCGGCAGAATATATTAACGGAAATTGCAAAAAGGAAATTTCGGTAAACATAAAAACAGACGGAAAAATACGCTACACCGTTCCGCAGAAAATTACATCCGCGAAAGATATTACGGTATATTTCCGTGTAGATAATGTGTACAGAAATGTAAAAATTAATATTCGTGACAGCAAAGGAAACGTTGTACTGTCCAAGAAAAAGGTAAAAGTTGCACCCGGCGAAATGGAAAGTATGCGTATAGACAGCGGACTGTTTGAAAATACGGACGAAATAAAGTTTGAATTGGAGGTGTAACGGTTATGATAAGAAAATTAACATGTATTGTGTGCCCTATGGGGTGCCGTCTTGAAGTGAATGTGGAAGATAAAAAGGTCATTTCCGTAACCGGAAATACATGTCCGAGAGGTGAGAAATATGCCAAGGACGAATGTACAAATCCGACTCGTACAATTACTTCGACCGTACGCTGCGAGGACGGCACGGTTGTTCCGGTAAAAACAGACAGACCTATTCCGAAAAATAAAATCTTTGATTGCATGAAAATAATTAACGGTACCGTTATCAAATCAAATTTTAATCGGGGAGATATTATACTCGAAAATATATTTGGAAGTAACATTATAATTACCGGGAAATGATTATCATAACTTTAGGGAGTGTTTAGCTATGAATGAGGTGACGAACAGAATCATTGCCGCCGTACGGACGCAGTCCGAAATGGAAGCCGCGCTGAAATCCGATGTGGAAGTGATTTTCGATTTATGCGCAAATATCGTTTCCGTACGCGAAAATACGGAGCAAGTGCATAATGCAGGAAAAAAACTGTTTATACATATTGACCTTGCAGAAGGAATTGGCAAAGACAAATACGGCATACTTTTTCTCAGAGACATCGGTATTGACGGAATTATAAGTACACGTGCCAATCTGATAAAATTAGCAAAAGAAGAGGGGCTGTTTGCTGTACAAAGATTTTTTGCGGTCGACTCTCATTCGATTGAAACCACGCTTGAAGGGCTCAAGTCTTCAAAAGCGGATATGATTGAAATTATGCCCGGCATCATGCCTAAAGTGATAAATAAATTTAAAAGAAAAACGGATAAGCCGGTCATTGCAGGAGGCTTAATTGAAAACAACGAGGAGATTTCCGAAATACTCAACAGCGGTGCGTTTGCAGTTTCAACTGGTAAAAAAGAGCTTTGGAACTAAAGACAGTTTTGCTCGTCTGCAATAAAAATGAAAACAATGTAATATTTTTGCAAAAAACTATTGACAAATACAATATATAGTGGTATAATATATGAGTAATGTTTCTTACATCATTATAAAGGATTTTTGTGGATAAAACAAGCTGTTCTTTTATGAGCAGCTTGTTTTGCTTTGTGCGGAAAGTTTCATATAGGATATATAATAAGAAAAATGGTATAAATTATCCCCCTTGTGTTGCTGTTATACATGTAATACAATAATAAAAAAATAGAGAGGGTGTTGATGTTTTGAATAAATATCAGAATACATATTGCAATCCTATTCCGCTTCCGGATTATCCGATAGGACGTGATTACTTTGAAAATAACGGAAATATGTATAATTGCTGGAGAGAAACCGCAGATCCGACAGTGATTTTTTATGAAAATAAGTGGTATTTGTACCCATCATGCGGAACCGTATATGTAAGTGATGATTTTAAAACGTGGAAACATTTTGATCTTGTACCGGAAGATACGGGCTATGCGCCTACCGTGGTGCACCATAAAGGGAAATTTCTGATGGCAGCAAGCTTGTCACCGGAATTATTGGTAACCGACAGCCCGTTAGGACCTTTTGTATCAGCAGGGAGGTTTAAAGATACCGCAGGCAAGGAGCGAAGTTTTTTCGATCCTATGCTTTTTTCCGATGATGACGGCAGATTGTATCTTTATGAAGGCGCTGTGCCGGGCAAGTCTGTTTCAGGGTGTGAGCTTGACAGTGATAATCCGACCGATATGGTAACAGAAATGAAAAGCTTGTTTAAGTTTTCGCCGGAAAACGTATGGGAAAGAAGCGGTGAATACAATCAGTATTCGGATATTTCGTATCTTGAGGGGCCGTATCTTTATAAAAAGAACGGTATATATTACTTGACATATGTTGCACCGGGAACCGAATATTCTTCATATTCTATGGGTGCATACAAGAGTACAAATCCGCTCGGGGATTTTGTTCCGCAGAAGAATAATCCGTTTTTGTCGAGAAAAAACGGATTGGTCAGAGGCCCCGGGCATGGGTGTATTACAGATGGGCCGGGAAATTCGACATGGGTCTTTTACACTTGTACGGTATGTTATGAATATATGTTTGAACGCAGAATCGGAATGGATTTGGTTACGATAAATGAAGATAACGATTTATGCGTAAATCATGTAAGCGACACACCGATGTATTGTGCGTCAGCACTGCCTGCGGCAGGTCAAAACAGCACGGGATTGGTTTCGGTTACGGCAAGGGAAAAAGTATTCGCGGACAGTTATACGGAAGGACGCAACGCAATATATGCGGTTGACGAAAGCATGCTGACTTGGTGGCAGCCCCGGAAAGATAAAACGGAACCTACCCTGCATGTTTATCTGAAATCATATGTTGAGGTCTGTGCATACCGTGTTATATTTAAAGATGTCGGTATGGATGTAAAAACAGGAATAATGCCGGGCCCGTTCGGATATATTGTTGAGGGTGTCTGCGAGAACGGAGAGGTTCGTATTCTTGCGGATAAAAGAAACTCCGACGAGGATATGATTATAAATTACGGTGTATTTGATGTCGTAAAAGTAAAGGAATTGCGGCTCAGACTGACAAAAAAACCTGAGGGTATAGAACCGGGCGTAATTGATTTTTCGGTGTTCGGTAATTATAAAATTAAATAAACAAACCCTATAACAGTACAAGTGGGATAAATTATCCCACTTGTACTGTTTTGCTATTTGTCATATGATATTTATATAAAAAATAAGGCAATTTGTACAAATAAAGAACGGAGGAAAGAAAATGAAAAAGGTAACAAAAATTTTATCTGTTATGTGTGCGGTTGCAGCTGCGTCCGCGTCATTAACGGGCTGTAAAGGAAAGGATACAAAAGATATTACAACTGTATCCGTATGGAGCGGTTCGGGCGGCGGCAAAGCCGTGATTACAAATATGGTAAAAGAGTTCAATGAGGGGATAGGCAAGGATAATAATGTCGCTATTGATATTACGTTCAAAGAAGGCGACCAGAATGAGCAGCTTGACCTGGCATTCAAAACCGGACAGGCACCGGATATATTTATAACAAGTTATTTGGATAAATATGTTGAAAACGGTTATATAGCGCCGATTGAAGATTTACCGGGCGGCGAAGAACTGGTAGGCAAATACAGCGGTGAGCTTATCCCCAATATACATACTTACAAAGAAAAAACATATTGTCTGCCGCAGGAAACAATAACTTTCGGCCTTGTATATAACAAAGACATGTTTAAAAAAGCAGGTATAGTAGATGAAAACGGCGATGCAAAGCCGCCGCAAACACTTGATGAAGTAATTGAGTATGCAAAAAAGCTTACCGATAATTCAAAAAGAGAGTACGGTATTATTTTCCCGATAAAATGGGGAGGATTTGTTGACTACGAGCTCGGCTCGGTTCTGCAGGCAAGCTATGGCAGAAACGAGTACAATCCGGTTACGGGACAATATGATTTTTCGGTTTGGAAAAAGGTGCTTGAATTTGCAAAACAGTTAAAAGATGACGGCAGTATATATCCGGGCAGCGAAAACATTGACAACGATGCGGCAAGAGCAAGGTTTGCCGAGGGTAACGTCGGAATGAAATTTGCGGTATCATGGGATACAGGCGTGCTTAATGACCAGTTCCCGGCAAAATGCGACTGGGGCGTTGCACCGATTCCCGTTGCGGATATAAACGATGTGTATTATCAGAAATCGTTAAGAAACTTCGGACCTATGATTAATAAAAAATCTCTTGAAATAAAGGATGTTGAAAAGCTTGCATTGGTGTATAAATGGATGTATTCGGAAGAATATGAACAAAGACTCTATGATGAATGTATATCGCTTCCCGTTCATGCAGAGGTTGTAAAGAATGCAAATATAACAACCAATAAAGCGGGCTGGAAGGAATTTGGTGAGCTTATTGAGATTTCGCACGAGGCGCCCGAGGCAATCAAAACAGAATTAGGAAATAATCAAAGTTTTGCGGATATGTTTACAAATGAATTTTGGCAGGGAACGGCGACTGCGGAGGATATTATAAACCGCGCAGACAAGGTGTATAATGAAGGAATTGCCAAATATAAGGAAAACAACCCGGAATATGACGGAGAATTGTACATTAAAAAGGATTGGAATGTAAAAAGATGAATAAAACAATAGCGGGTATAAGGACAAAAAGATACGGTTTATCACTCAAAGCCACTAAATACATGCAATGCTATCTTATGATAGCATTGCCGATTATAGGATTTGTTGTGTTTATAATTTATCCGTATATATGGACAGCTGTCAAGTCATGGTTTTATTATACCGGAAATCCGGCGGTAACGAGATTTGTCGGCTGGAATAATTTTAAAGATGTCGCCGGTGACGGAGTTTATTGGAACTCATGGCTCACTTCATTTAAACTGACCTTATATAAACTGCCGATTGAACTGCCGATATCGCTTGTTCTTGCTCTGATACTGAATAACCTGAAGGGCGCGGGATTTTTCAGAACGGCATTCTTTCTGCCAAGTATAATAAGCGTGGCAATTCTCGGTATAATCGTAACAAATATGTTTGATTATTTCGGATTTGTTAATGCATGGCTTATTAAAGCCGGACTGATAACAAAAGAAATCGATTGGTTTTCGAGTACGTTTAATGCTATGACGGCACTGACGGTCGGCTCGATATGGAACAGTTTCGGTACAAATGTCATTTATTTCACGGCCGCGCTTTCAAATATCCCCGAGGAGCTTTACGAGGCGGCTTACATAGACGGTGCAGGAAAAATGAGAACATTTTTCAAAATAACTCTTCCACTGATGTCGCCGGTACTTCAAACAATTATATTGCTTGCAGTAAACGGAACACTTCAATGCAATGATTACATATTGGTAACAACAGCGGGAGCGCCCGGAGGCACAACAAATACCGTTATGGCACACATAACCAACAGTTTTCTGCCGGGATTTGCAAAAGGTGACGTAAATATCGGATACGGCTGCGCAATGTCGCTTGTTACGTCTGCTCTTATGTGCTGTTTAACAGTATTTATTATACCGTGATATGTGTGTTTTTCACGATTTTAACATCATCAATGGCAGGGTATGTGTTTGCGAGAATGTATTTTCCGGGGGCAAAAGTAATTTTCACTGCATTTTCGACATTGATGTTTGTGAGTTTCGGAGCGATTACAATATATCCTACATTTGATGTTTTGAATGTATTGGGCATGTCCGATTCGCTGTGGGGACTTATCGTAATGAAAATATTCGGCGTAAGTACGGTGAATATATACCTTGTACGCTCATATGTCAGGACGCTGCCGCAAGGAATGGAAGAAGCGGCACAGATTGACGGCTGCTCTGTTATAGGTACATTTTTCAGAATAGTTATGCCTCTGTTAAAACCGATAATTGCGACAATTACAATTTTATCGTTTCAGGCATCATGGAATGAATATCTGCTGCCGACGCTTTTTACGCTTACCCGTCCGGATCAAAGAACGCTTATTGTCGGTGTTGCTGCTTTAAAATCATCAAGCAAAGCTGCCGTTGCATGGAATCTTATGCTTGCCGGCTCAACAATAGCGCTTGTGCCGGTTTTAATTGTATATGCTTTTGCAAATAAGTATTTTGTAAAAGGCATAGCGGCAGGTGCGGTAAAGGGATAAGGCAATAGGAGGTGCTGATTTTGAAAAAAAGAATACTGATACTTTTAGGCTTGTGCATTATGTCATTTCTGCCGGCGGAGTTTGTATGCGCGGAAAATACTGCTCTTGAAAACAGTACGTTTACTTTTGCAGGTAAAACGCCGACGCAGTTGGAATCGGACGGCTGGACTTTCTTTTCCAGCGATGATGCATATAAATATCCTCAAATCAACAATTCAGTGCTTGAGTACGGTGACACGCTGCACTTTGGTGCAGGTGCAACATTTGATGACCTTGAAAATTACGGCTGGGTAAGTGTTGCAATTCAAGTTCTTTCCGAAAATGGGATTATAAGCGGAACGGGCGGTGATAAATTTGAACCGGCGGCAATGGTTACAAGAGAGCAATTTGTTAAGATGCTGGTGGTAATGTTTGATATATATGAGCCGCAAGCGAAAACGCATTTTAGTGATGTTCCGGAGAATAGCTGGTGCGAGCCGTACATAGCCAGTGCGGAAAAGTACGGACTTGTCAGCGGAACGGGCGATGGCTGTTTTGGCTGCGGACTGCCTGTTACACGTGAAGATATGGTAGTGATATGCTGTAATTTTACAGACAAACTGGCGCTAAACATTAACCCCGGCGGAAAAAAGGCAGCCTATAGTTTTGCGGATAAAGATTCATTTTCCGGCTATGCGGAAGAAGCGATTGAAAGAATGCATGATGCAGGGCTGATAAGCGGCGTGGGGAATAATATGTTTAACCCGAAAGAACACACAACAAGAGCGGAGGCAGCAAAGTTGATATACGGACTGTATGTATTAAAATAAACAGTGAAGGGAGGTTACGGAATGAGAAAAATAATGAAAAACGCATTATGCCTGTTTATTGCAATGATTTTATTTTCTCTGGAATCCTGCATCGTATTTGCACGCAATACAGATAATTACGCAGTATCGGTGCAGGAGGAAACATTTCGGCTGCTTACGGCGTTAAACATCGCTGATGAGAGCACGGAAGAGCAGTTAAAAGAAAATCAATTTATCTCGAGAGGTGATTTTCTTGCCTTCACTATGCGCGCTGTCGGAGTAGATTCTTACATGGCGGAGATATACAAAGAAAAGGCATATTTTACTGATGTGACCGTGGCGGAAGAAAACGCAGGATATATTAATATGGCGTATGAACGCGGATATATAGCGGGATACGAGCATAAGCGTTTTTTCCGCAAAACAACATAGATTTTACGGAGGCATCAAAAATAATAATATCCGTGCTCGGTTACGAAAAAGAGGCGGAAAGCACAGGGGGCTGGCCCGGCGGATATGTGTCAAAATGCAAATCTCTGAAAATATACACCGGACTGGAAGAAAGAACGGGAAATGTAACTTACGGCAGCGCAGTTATAATGTTGTATAATCTGCTTAATGTTGAGCGCACATTTGCCAAGGACATAACGGGAAATATTTTTTTGGAAAACAAATCGGTGCTTGAAAAATACTTTGATGTAAACAAAGGCGAGGGAATAGTTCAAAGCAATAGTTTTACCGACCTGAACGGGCGGCAGAAAAAATACACGTCATCCGTAATAATAAACGGGACGGAGTATGATGTTGCGGGAGATGTTCCTGATTTGCTCGGATATAATGTAAAATTTTATTACCGCAGCAGCTCGGGGGAAAATGAAATTATAGCATTGAACCCATACAGAAACAAAACATTAATGATTGAAAGCGGCAATGAAATTGAGTATGACGAAATGTTCAGAAAATATTCATACGTTGACAACGGAAGAAAATATGCCGAGCTTTCTCCTCAATACACGCTTGTTTACAATAATTCCGCAATTGTTCGGAGCATAAAAAATTACAGCATACCGTCAGATGGGGAAATAAAGCTTATAGATAACAATAATGACGGAAAATATGATGTGGTGATTGTAAAAGATTATAAAAACCGCGTTGTCAAGAAGGTTGCAGAGGCAAACGAGGAATTGTTTTTTTACACAGATAAGGGAACAGAAAGCATTTCTTTAAAAAACCTGGATTATCACATTTACGGTGAATCGGGCGAAGAAAGAGATTTTAATGATATTAAGCCTTCGGACGGTGTATATATCATGGAAACTCCTGGTAATGCCGAGAAAGAGTATTATATCTATATTTCTTCGCCGTCTGTGAATGCAAAAATTGAAAGGATAGAAAGTGACTGCGTAATAACGGAGGACGGGCGGAAACTTGAGTTTGACAGAAATGCGGATAATCTTTACCGTGTAAACAAAATTGCGGTTAATTGCAGCGGAAATTTTTATATTAATCGCAGCGGAAGGCTGTTTGCGTATGTTACGGGCGGTGAGCTTCAGCATGAACTGTGCTTTTTTATAAGAATAATAACAGATGATGAAGACGGGCCGTTAAAAGCAAAGATGTTAAAATCCGACGGTACTGTAGAGGATTTTGAAATAAACAGGAAAGTTTCACTGAGGCTGCCGGACATAAATAATATAAGAAGCACGATAATGTGTAAAACGAATGAAGCCGTCATGACGGCACTCAGTAATTACGGCGGCAAAATAATACGCGAGCTTGTGCTTATTGATACAAACGCTGACGGAAAGATTAATCAAATCGAGTTCCCGTCATCGGCAAATTATTTATCTGCCGGTGCCAAAGGAAATGATTACGATTTGACGGGTGACGGACTTCATGCATACAGCCGTGGCTATGAAAATTACCGCACGTATGAGGCAGGCGGGAATTCGTGGAAGAAATACACCGACTATTATCATGAATACAATATGTCCGAAATGCTTATGACATCACCGCAAACATATTATTTTTCAATTCCGGCGGTTCATGTTTCCGGAAGAGAAGAAAAAGATTATAAGGTTATAAGCGAATTTAAATCGGATACGGATTACAGTATGATGCTTTACGGAATCGAAAGCGAAACAACAACCGTTGACGCGGGGGTTGTCTGCGGCGATACCGGAGCTGAGCCGACATCGGATTATTATGCTGTCGAGTCGGTGGGAACGCAAACGCTTGTTGATGATGAAATATTACGTGAAATGCTGGTATATAACGGGACAACGGCAATGAAGTTCTACTATGACCCGAGTGTGACTCGGCGTGCAGTGTGCCTGCGGATATAGGCCCCGGTGATCTGGTCAGAATAGGTGCAGATAAAGATTCACGGATAGTTTCGTGTTACAGATACGTAAAGTTTAATAAAAGAACTCAAAAACCCGAACGGGGTGAATATATGAGATACACCATTATGGACGTAAACGGTTTTGGCGGTCAATATCATTATCGTTTCGGTATTGCCTATAAATCGCCGGACGGAAAAAAGGTTTACTTCTGTAATGACGGTCAGCTGAGGGATTTTAATAAAATTGTGGATATATGTGAGGCTGACAAGTATTCCAACGTAATGAAGTTTAACAGAGAAACAAAGAAATGGGTACAGGGAAGCTATGATGATATAGTTTGCTACGAAGATTCGCCGGCAACTGCAAGCTATATTTCCATGAAAACACTCTATCTGAATCAGGAAAGAGTAATGTACATATATGAAATGAATTAATGCCGCAGAATATACAAGGAGGTTTTATTATGAAAAAGTATATTAAACAGTTATGGCTGTATTTATTATGTGCTGCACTGATTTTAACTAATGTAAATGCAGCGGTTGTCGGTGCGGAGAGCACATATACATTTTTGACAGACAAAACAACGGTCGGAAAATACTATTTCGGTACTGCCGAAAATGCAATTTCCTTTTTACAACAGGAATACACGCAATTATACAGATACAAAAAGCCCGAAATCGAAAGTTATGTATTCATAAACCGCTGCGGCAGACCGTACAAAACAAATAATATAGATAAAAAATTCAGATATATCAGAGAGTGTATATCAGAAATATATCCGGATGATGATTTTTCAGATATTACGCCGCATTGCTTGCGTCATACATTTGCTACAGTAGGTGTGAATGCAGGCGTTCCTATAAAAAGCATGCAGGCATTGTTGGGACACGCAAACACTAAAACGCTGCTGGATACATATATGCATATAGGACAAGAAGATAAAAGAATTTCTATTAATATGATTGAAGAAAATTCCACAGTAAAAAGATTTAAAGGTATAGAGAACTATAAAAACGAATTACAACACAAGTGGTCAATAAGTGGTCAAATAGCCTTCATTAGCAATTTTGCACAAAGCAAAAATTCGCATAAAACGACATTTCGCGACTTATTTTATAAAATATACAATCTAAGTTGTATAAAGAGTAATTCGTGATTTTTATAGGTTGTTTAAAACAACGGCGAAATTTGTGATATTATAAGTGGTCAAAACGTGATTTTACATAGCTGATGAAGTCTTTTAAACCGCATTGTTATAAGCTTTTTTCTTATACTGAAATCTAAGTCTGATAAACTAAAAAGCATTAAAACTACCGGCAAAAAAATAAAAAATTATCTAAAAGTATATAAAATTACAGAAACTTGTGTGATAAGTGGTCAATAAGTGGTCAAAATCGCTTGTTCGTCAAATTGCACAAACGCAATATTTTTAGCAAAAATACAAGCCGCACGAGCGCATTGAATCTTGCAAAAATGTGAACAGTATCAAAACCGATGCTGTTCTTTTTTTACGCAAATTTGTATGGCGTTTGTGTGCGATAAAAGGAGGGAAAATGAATGAGAAACAATTATTTTTACAAAAGCGAATCGGAGCAGTTTGCATTTTATCGGATACCGAAGCTACTGTTTACCGACAGCCGATATGCCGGGATTTCGGTGGAGGCGAAAGTCTTGTACGGTTTAATGCTCGACAGAATGAGTTTGTCTGTTCGCAACAACTGGGTCGATGATAATAACCGAGTTTACATATATTTCACACTTGAAGAAATTACAGACTATTTATCAATCGGCAAGGACAAGGGCGTGAAGTTGTTAAAAGAGCTTGACGGGATTTTGATAGAACGCAAAAAGCAAGGCTTGGGTAAGCCTGTTATGATTTATGTTTTAAATTTCGTAAATAGTCAAAATTCAATCCAAAGTGTTGATAACTCAGCCGAAGTCTTGACTTCCGATGTGGATAACTCTATCGAAAACGCGGATTTAGATGGTTTAAATGCCGAAGTCCGGACTTCTGAAAAACCGAAGTCTGGCGAAAATGCCGAAGTCTTGACTTCTGAAATTCCGAAGTCTGCACTTCGGAAAAACCGAACTCTTGACTTCGGCAAATCCGACTCTAATAATACTGATATTAATAATACGGATTTGAATAAAACTGATATATCTTCCTCCTCTCGAATTTCGTTTGTCACATTGGAGAGAGAAAGAGAGGAATACAGGGACGTAATTAAAACCAATATTGAGTATGACATATTAATTCAGCAATATGCTGCCGAGAAAATCGACAGCTTTGTAAATATCATAGTTGACGCACTGTGTTGTTTTGATGATACAATCAACGTCAACAGTATGCAGGTGCCCAAGGAGGTGGTAAAGAGGAAACTATTAAAACTCGATTATATGCATATCGTGTATGTAATCGACTGTCTGGACGAGAACAGCACGAAGATACGCAATTACAAAAGCTATATTCTGACAATGCTGTATAACGCACCGGACACGATGGATCATTATTACCAATCAAAATTTAACAAAAATTATTACGGAGGAGAAAGCTAATGGAAAAGAAAAGCACAATCGAGAAGAACAATGAATATTTGTACCACAACACAGAGTTGCTGCTCAAAAAATACCGCGATGTCGTATGGAGCATCGAGGTATCGGCAATGCAGGCGGAGGTTAATTTTGAATTTGAAACGGGCTGCAAAATGACGGAATTTTTGGATATGTCCTACGCCGCCGGGGCGGATTTGATGAACACAAAAATTGAGGAACAGGTTCGCACAATGGAACGCAACCGTAAGATGCTGCAGCTGATTGACCGTGCAGTCGAAATTATCCGCAGAAAACATCAAAAGGGCGAGATGATGTACTGGGTTCTCTATTATACATACCTGTGCGAAAAGCCTTTAGAAAGCGTCGATCAGATTGTGGACAAGATTGCACAAAAGCAGTACTACGTATCGTGGCAGACGTATTTTAATTACCGCAGACAGGCAATAAATCTATTAAGCACAATGTTGTGGGGATACACCTCGAAGGAGTGTATGGAAATAACGAAAACGCTTGTAAAGCCGGAGGAGGTATAGAATTGACAGAAGAACAAAAACGGGTAGTATTGCTGCTAAATAACTACCGCAATATGAAACTTGCAAGGGAACTGCAAAAAGTTGAAAAAGAGGTTGGATATGACCCGGAAATTCTGTGTTCGACGGAAGAATTTACAGAAGAAACCGACAACGCTGACATCGATTATACCGGCAAAGAACGCAAGCTCACGATAAAGGCGGTAATGTTAATTAATAAGGCAGTGAAGGATATACGCGAAAATGAGGAAGAGGGTGAGATATATTATTGGGTTCTGTATTATACATATCTTTGTGATAAAATTTACAAGACAAATGAATGTTATGAAAAAGCGAGGGAAAAGGTAAAAATCACAAGTTATACAAAATATTATTGCTATCACCATATGGCGATTGAGTTAATACGGCAAAGGCTAAAAATGTAAAATTCTTGCGAGGACACTATGTCCAGAAGTGGTGAAAAACAGTTCATATCGACCGTTTCCTTATGGGTGACAAAGGTGTAAAATGACTGTTGCCTACAGGGGTGAAAAATTCACGCATTTTCCCCTGTAAGGAACACCCCAAAAAGCAAGCTGCGGTGCGGCTTGCGGGACTTGCAAAATTGGGTGATTTGAAAATTTGTCGCACTAATGTGCTTACAGGGGACGGCAAATGCAAAAGCCGCATTTGACCGTACCTTGT
>CAKSUM010000006.1 GCA_934501535.1 uncultured Clostridia bacterium | reverse complement strand
AGTATATTATACCACACATTTTTGCAAAATTCAACCGGTTACGGTTATTTTTTTTTAATTAAAAAATGCGCAGCCGCCTTTAGAGCAGAGCCGCGCATTAAAAAACGGACAACTCTGTTTCTGAAAAAGGGTTGCTACACGCTTCTTAAAACACCAATATTATGCGACTATATGTAAACGCTATTAATGAGTGACACGAAACAAGAGTGTACGCTTTTTACATAGCGTGCTCAAAAAAAGCTTAACATATAAATGTAAGCATAATATTTACTTAAGAAGTGTAGCAAATATATTATACCACACATTTTTATAAATTTCAACCCGTTTTTGGGTTATTTTTACAAATTCGTTTTTATCTTTTCACGATTTCCACGCCGGTATAATACGTTTTCAGAATTTCGTCATACTTTTTCCCCTCGGCGGCAAGATAATTCGCGCCGTACTGGCTCATTCCCACGCCGTGACCGTACCCCGTTACATGAAATATCACCTTTTCGCCGTCCTGTGCAATCTCCGCATTTGTCGAGCGCAGACCGTACATCGTGCGCAGTTTCGTGCCCTTGACCTGCACGCCCCCGATTGAAACCGTCAGTATTCCCCCGGCTTCGCTGCGCGTGATGTCGCCGATTATTTCCTTTGAAAAATCGACCCCCTCAATATTTTCCGCGGCGATTTTCTTAAATTCCTCAAGGCTTATTTCCTTTTCCGATTTATATTTCGGCGACTGCTCGTCGCCCGGGCTGTCCACGCTGACCAGATACGGACGGTCGCCGCCCCACACGTCCCTCGAATTTTCCGTCTTGCCCGACGACGTCGAGTGGAACACCGCCGAAATAACCTCGCCGTTATACGTCATGACCTCGCCGGCGGTACCGTCCACCGCGGCGGAAATCTTTTTCCAGTTTTTGTCCGCGTCCGCGCCCCAGCTTTCACGCCGTTTTTGCTCGGAAATCCACGCCTTGCAGTGAGCGGAATTCGTGCATATTTCCGCGCCCTTATGCTCCGGCGGAGTTCCGCCCGACCGGTACGCCTCACGCCGCGATTCAAGATAACTCCGCGCCGCCACCGCCTGCGCCTTCAGCGCCTCCGGCTCGAAGCTCGCCGGCATCTCCGCCGACACAACCTCCTTTAAATATTGACTTTTATTCATTTCCACCACCTTGTCCTCCGCCGAAACGTACACCGACAGCGTTTCTTCGTTTTCCGGCTCGGGCTTTTTGTATTTTCCGTACTGCAAAAGCAGCGTAAGCGGCACGATTACCGTTATCGCAAGCACCGCCGCTGCAATTATAATTATCTTTTTCATAAAAAAATCACCCTGTTATTTATATGAAAACAGGGTGGTTTATATTCATATGCGCTTTGCGAGTTTTTCCACATTCTCGCGGCGGAACTCCTCAAAGCGGTCCTCCTCGATTGCGGTGCGTATTCTCGCGGCAAGCTCGTTGTAAAAATAAAGATTGTGCATGACCGCAAGCCGCATGCCCAGAATTTCTTTTGCCTTGAACAGGTGACGTATATACGCGCGCGAAAATTTGCGGCATACCGGACAGTCACATTCCTCGTCAATCGGGCGCATGTCGCGCTCGTAGCATTGGTTCAGTAGATTCATCGTGCCGTGCCGCGTGAAAATAAACGCGTGCCGCGCGTTGCGTGACGGCATTACGCAGTCGAAAAAGTCAATTCCGCGCGCAACCGCCTCGATTATGTTCGACGGCGTGCCCACTCCCATAAGGTAGCGCGGCCGGTCCTCCGGCGCGTGCGGCAGCGTGACGTCCAGAATATGATACATCTCCTCATGACTTTCGCCCACCGCCAGTCCGCCGATTGCGTAGCCCGGCAAATCCAGTTTTGCGATTTGCTGCATGTGCCAAATGCGCACATCATCATGCGTTCCGCCCTGGTTGATGCCGAACAGCAGCTGATTTTTATTTATCGTAGTATCCAGGCTGTTCAGCCGCGTCATTTCCGCCTTGCAGCGCTCCAGCCACCGATACGTCCGCTCGCACGATTTCTGCACGTAGTCATGCGGCGCGGGATTTTCTATACATTCGTCAAACGCCATCGCAATCGTTGACGCAAGATTCGACTGAATTTGCATGCTTTCCTCCGGACCCATAAAAATGCGCCGTCCGTCGATATGCGAATTGAAATGCACGCCCTCCTCGGTGATTTTGCGCAGCTTCGCCAGCGAAAATACCTGAAATCCGCCGCTGTCGGTGAGAATGGGCTTATTCCAGCACATGAATTTGTGCAGTCCGCCGAGGTCATGGATAACCTTGTCGCCCGGGCGCAGGTGCAGATGATAGGTATTGGACAGCTCTATCTGACAGCCGATGTTTTCCAAATCGGTCGAGGAAAGTCCTCCCTTAATTGCGGCGATTGTGCCGACATTCTGGAACACCGGCGTCTGCACGGTGCCGTGAACGGTGGTAAATTCACCGCGGCGCGCAAGTCCGTTTGTGTGTAAAATTTTAAACATGATTTTCTCCTAAAGTGAATTTTTGCCGCGTCAGAACACGAACTGAACCAGCAGCATATAAAAAATTGTGCCGCCGGCAATCGACAGCAGCATCTGTTTTTTCCACAGGTGCAGTCCCACGGTGACGGCGAGCGCCAAAAGCTCCGGAATACCGCGGCTCCCCGAAAATATGCTGACGTTTTTCAGGCAGTAGATTACCAGAAGTCCGAACACGGCGGAGGGCAGAACCCTGCCGAGATACTGTATATATTTGCGCGTCGGTTTCCCCGGCGGAAACAGCAGGAACGGAACAAACCGCGTGAGCAGCGTTCCGAGCGACACCACCGCTATTATAATGATTTTTTGTGTAGTGCCCATTCGGCCGCTCCCCCTTTCTCGAGCGTGCCGCGCAGCGCGGTTAAGGCTGCCAAAATCGCCGCCATTGCCGGAATGATAAAGTTATCCGCGCCGAAAATGATAAGGCTGAGCGCAGACAGCGCCAGTCCCAAAATTGAGCTTGTGTGATTTTTTTCCTTAATCCAGCTGTCGGTGAAAATAACCGCGAACATTGCCATCATGGCGAAGTCAAGACCCTCGGTGCTGAATTTTATCAGCGACCCGAAAATTCCGCCCAGAGTCGCCCCCGTCACCCAGTACAGCTGGTTCAGCAGCGTGACGAAAAACATAAAAAGTCCTCTGTCAACGTCCTCGGGTATGTCCGCGGAATAGTTGATTGAGAATGTTTCGTCGCACATTCCGTAAATCAGGTAGTATTTTTTGATGCCCGTGCCCTTGAATTTGTCCAGCATGGATATGCCGTAAAACAGGTGCCGCGCGTTTATCATCAGCGTCATGAAAAATGCCTGCACCGGGTTGAACGCACCCAGTAGCATATTCGCCGCCACAAATTCCATTGAGCCGGCAAATATCGCAATGCTCATAATCATCGGGTACCAGAACGGAAATCCCGAAACATTCATGTATATGCCGTAGGTTATGCCCAGGAACCAAAACCCGGCAAATATCGGCACGGTGTACGGAAACGCGGCTTTAAAAGCGCGCTTGTATTCAGTTGCTTTTCGCATTTTGTCACCTCCGGAGAATATAACAAAATACCTTTCCCTATTGTATCAGCATCGCGTCGCCGAAGCACTTTTAATTTTAAAATAAATCGCTGTGTGTGCCGGTTCGGGTCAGACATAAAATTAACTCATCGCCTTTAATCTGATAAATCAGCAACCAATCCGGCGTAATATGACATTCGCGGCAATCTCTGTAATTGCCGTTTAAGCTGTGGTCTTTGTATTTTTCGGGCAATAAGCTGCCGCTTGCCAGAATTTCAATAACTTTTTCCAGCAAACGAACGTCATAGCCGCGCTTTACGATGCGCTTGAAATCTTTCCGAAATGCTGCCTCATATTTAATCGTCAGCATACAAATCCTCCATCAGCTCCGAAACCGAATGAAATCCTTTGCTGAGTCCCTCGCCTTTCCTTACATTTTCGATTGCTCTTCTCGTTTCTTCGTTCGGCACATTCCTTGTTATTTCAAACGGAATTGCATTCTCCCGAACTGTTTGCCTTAAAAAAATGTTGATTGCGGTTGACAAATCAAGTCCGAAATCCGCCAATAGCTCCTGCGCCTGCGCTTTTATATTACTGTCGATTGTAATTGTGGTAGTCGTTTTTGCCATATAAATCACCCTTTCTACTACTATTATATATCGTATTATAGGTATTGTCAATGCAAAATATGTATAATATAAATATTCAATAAATAAACATCGCGTCGCCGAAACTGAAGAAACGGTAGCGCTCCCTGACCGCCTCATTGTACGCGTTCAAAACATTTTCACGCCCGGCAAGCGCGCTGACAAGCATAATCAGCGTGGATTCCGGCAGATGAAAATTCGTTATCAGCGCGTCAATCACGTTGAATTTCTTGCCCGGATAGATAAAAATATCTGTCCAGCCGGTTTTCGCCGCAAGCTCGCCGCCATCCGCGCCCACCGTTTCAAGCGTTCTCGTGGCGGTGGTGCCGACCGAAATTACACGTTTTCCGTTTCGTTTCGTTTCATTCACAAGGTCCGCCGTTTCCTGCGGAAGTATATAAAATTCCGAGTGCATTTTATGCTCGAGAATATCGTCCGCCTTTACGGGGCGAAATGTCCCCAAGCCGACGTGCAGCGTGACATAACCGATATTTACGCCCTTTTCGCGGATTTTCCCGAGCAGCTCGCGCGTGAAGTGAAGCCCTGCCGTCGGCGCTGCCGCCGAACCCGAATATTTTGCATAAACCGTCTGATACCTGTCCTTATCCTCCAGCTTTTTCGTGATGTAATGCGGCAGCGGCATTTCGCCAAGCTTATCTAAAATTTCTTCAAATACTCCGTCATAATAAAATTTTACAAGACGGTTTCCGTCATTGATTACGTCCAAAATCTCCGCTTTCAGCTCGCCGTTGCCGAATACAAACCTCGCGCCCGGCTTTGCCTTGCGCCCCGGCTTTAAAATGACCTCCCATTCGTCCAGCTTATGCTTATGCAAAAGCAAAAACTCAATGTGGCCGCCGCTGCCCTCTTTCACACCGTAAAGCCGCGCCGGGATTACCTTTGTATCGTTTAATATAAGGCAATCTCCGGGGTTCAGCTCGTCGATAATATCATAAAAATGTTTATGCCGGATTTCGCCCGTGACCTTATCAAGGCACATAAGCCGCGAAGAAGCCCTGTCCCCGAGCGGCTCCTGCGCGATTAATTCCGGCGGAAGTTCGTAGTAAAAATCCTGTCTTTTCATTATTTATCCCCCATGTGCAGATGTATTTTCGGTATTATTCCGATATTTCCGTCAAAATCGGCAGCCGGTTTTCATGCTCAAATACGCTGCTGTCCGTCGGCGGCAAATGTCCGTAAGGCATGCTCGGCGCGCCGCCGAAGCCCGTTACTGCACATTTATTTTCCAATATGCGGACATAATTCCGTCCGTGATGCCCGATGCAATGCTGTTCTGATAGCCGTCATCAATGAGCTTTTCAAGCTCGCGCGGATTGTTCATAAATCCGATTTCTATGAGGTTCGCCGGCATGGTGCTCTTTCTCGTCACAAGCAGATTGCCCGATTTTACGCCGCGTGACCTTGCGCCGGTCGCGGCAGTGGTGCTCTTTAAAATAAGCTCCGCCATTTCCTTGCTCGTGATGCCGTATTCGCTGCCGTTATTCTGCTCGCTGTAGTAAATTTCCATTCCCTTTGCCGCCGTTACCTCTGCGCTTGTCGAATTTAGGTGAATACTCAAAAATATCACCGCACCGCGGCTGTTCGCAAGCTCGGGGCGCTCGTCCAGCGTGGGATATGTGTCGCCGCTGCGCGTCATCAAAACCTTGACGCCGTTTGCCTCAAGCTTTGCCTGAACCTTTTTCGCAACGCTTAATGCAATGTCCTTTTCCTTATAATTCTGACCGCTGCCGGCAGGCATGGTCGCGAGAATAGGCTCGGTTGTCTGTAGCGCCGCGTCATATGCCGCAAGCTCGTCCGCGTTCATGAGCGAACCGTCCGCGCCGGGGTCGCTGCCCCCGTGACCCGCGTCAATTACAACGATTTTCTCACCGTTCGGAACGGTCGGTCTTGTGCTCGGCGCAGGCGTCTGCGCCGGAGTTGACGGCGGCGGAGGTGCCGGCTGAGATACGTCCGCATTTTCGTCCTGTGAAATTTTGAATACAACCGCTTTTCTGTCCGATGACAGCGACGCGCTGTATTTTTTCATGTTCTGTGTATCTATCGCAATCCTCGAATTTGCGCCGTGAGTGCCCATGCGCACGGCAACAACCGCGCCCAGGTTGACTTCGGTTTTATTCGGAACCGTATACGCCGAGTTCGTCACATCGACAAACAAAACCTGCGACGATGTCACTGCCGCGTCGGTAATGTCGGATATTTCGCCGCTTGCCGATACCTTCACCGTCACAACGCTGCCGTCCTGCGAATACTCCACTTTATTCAGCTTAACCGACGCGGTCGGCTGCGGCGCCGCAGTAGGTGCCGGAGTTGCAGCCGTGCCGTCCGATACGCTGATAAGTCCGCGGTTTCCGTCAAAATCGACGTTCAAGCCGACATTTTCCGAAATAAACCGCACCGGAACCATCGTTTTTGCCGACTCGCCCCATTTCGCAATCAGCCGCGGCGCAGCGCCGTCCGGGATAGCCTTAGCCGCACCGTTCACCGTCGCCGTGGTGTTGCCGATTTGCAGCCCCACTTTTTTGTTTTTATAAGTAATGTTTATCGTCTTGTCTCTCTCGCCGTAGTCCACCTTTGCGCCGAGTGCCTCGAACACCTCGCGCACCGGAACCAATGCTCTGTCATTGAAAATTATCGGCTCCAGCGGCAGATTTGTAAGCGTTTTTCCGTTGACTGCCAGCGAATAAACCGCGCCGGTGTAGTTATGCACTCCGCCGTCATACTCCAGTATCATGGAGGCGGAAGCCGCGGTGTTCATAAACAGACAGCACAGCAGAAAAATAATTATTGCTGTTTTTTTCATAATAAACTCCATTCCGCCGCACGGTTATGCGGCATTATTGCTTTCCGGGCGGAAAAAATTTGCACAAAACCCCCGGAACATGCGGCTATTCGGGCATAGATATTCCGTAATGCTCGTAGCCTGCCTGCGTTACTATTCTTCCCCTCGGCGTGCGCGAGATGTACCCCAGCTGCATGAGGTACGGCTCATAGACGTCCTCAATCGTGTTGGTTTCCTCGCCGATAGTCGCGGCAAGAGTGTCCACTCCCACCGGCCCGCCGCCGAAATTTTTAATCATTGTCATAATCATTCTGTTGTCGATTTCATCAAGTCCCATTTCGTCTATTTCCATGCGCTTTAAGGACTTTGCCGCATTTTCGCGCGTGATTTCGCCGCCGTAGCTTATCTGCGCAAAGTCGCGCACGCGCTTTAAAAGACGGTTCGCAATTCTCGGCGTTCCGCGTGAACGGCTTGCGATTTCCGCCGCGCCGCCGTCATCGATTTTCACGTTCAGAATTTCCGCCGACCGCTTTATTATGCGGACAAGCTCCTCCGTTTTATAAAGCTCAAGCCGCGCCATAACCCCGAAACGGTCGCGCAAAGGCGCCGTAAGAAGTCCTGCGCGCGTGGTTGCGCCGATTAGCGTGAACTTCGGCAAATCGAGCCGTATGGATTTTGCGGACGGCCCCTTTCCTATTATAATATCAAGCGCAAAATCCTCCATCGCCGGGTAGAGGATTTCCTCGACCGTGCGCGACATGCGGTGGATTTCGTCAATAAACAGAATATCGTTCTGCGAAAGGTTGGTAAGTATTGCCGCCAGGTCGCCGGCTTTTTCGATTGCCGGGCCGCTGGTTATGCGGATATTCACGCCCATCTCGTTCGCGATAACCCCGGCAAGCGTGGTTTTGCCCAGTCCCGGAGGGCCGTACAAAAGCACGTGGTCAAGCGGTTCGCGCCGTTCCTTCGCCGCGTTTATAAAAACGCTCAGGTTGCCCTTTACCTTTTCCTGACCGACATAATCGGCGAGCTGCCGCGGACGCAGACCGACTTCAATATCGGCGTCCTCATCAATAAAATCACTTGTAACAATTCTTTCGTTATCGTCAAATATCATTTGGTTACCTCATCAGGTTCGCAAGAGCCTGCTTTACAATTTCTTCGGTAGACAGCGACGCGTCCGAGCCGGAAACCGCCCTTTTTGCGTCATTCTGCGAATATCCCAGCACCATAAGCGCCGACACTGCCTCCGACTGATTATCGGTTATGCTGATTTCCTCCGCGATTTCCGCCGGAAGAATTTCCGCATTTTTCAGCTTGTCCTTAAGCTCCAGGATAATCCGCTGCGCCATTTTCGCGCCGACTCCCGGCGCTTTGGTGAGCGATTTTGCGTCATTGGTGACAACCGCAAGCGCAACGCCGTTCGGCGGCATTGTCGAAAGCACCGCAAGCGCCGCCTTGGGACCAACTCCCGAAACCGACATCAAATTCAGAAACATGCTGCGTTCCTCATTTGTCGCAAATCCGTATAAATCAAAAACGTCCTCGCGGACATGAAGATAGGTATAGAGCACAGCCTCCGCACTGCCGCGGAGCATATTCTGCGTATTTTCGGAGGTGTAAATTTTGTAGCCTATGCCTCCGTTGTCAATCACGATAAACCCGTCCTGTCTCGACGCAACCGTTCCCGATATATAATAGTACATTTTCCGCAGTCCTCTTTTCCGAATACGGCAGGTGTGCCGTTTTTAACACTTGGTTTCAGTCTTTAGTAAAATAAACAAACAGAACCAAAGCAAGGGGATTATTCCTTGCTTTGGCAACCCGGGGCATACAGGAGGGTACGCCATGGATAAAGTCTGTTTACCGCATAAAGTTGCGGGCTGTAATATTGAAAGACGCATTTATAATGCTTTACGCGGTTTATGCATATTACAGTCCCAGATATATTTTATCATATTTTGTCCGATTGTGCCGTTACATTTGTGTTACAGGTATGTGACGGATTTTACAGACGGTTCGTCCCCAGCTCGTCATTTATTTTCGCCGAGTGCGCATGACATATCGCCACGGCAAGCGCGTCCGCCGCGTCATCGGGCTTGGGGATTACGTTCAAATTCAAAAGCATCTTCACCATTTGCTGAATTTGCCCCTTTTCGGCGCGGCCGTAGCCCGTAACCGCCTGCTTTATCTGCAGCGGCGTATATTCAAAAATCGGTATATCCATCGCCGCCGTTTCCGCAACGAGCACCCCTCTTGCCTGCGCCACGGCTATCGCGGTTTTCGCGTTATTGTTGAAAAACAGCTCCTCTATCGCCACCGCGTCCGGCTTATATTTATGCAGGTATTCGCATATTTCTTCCTTAATCTTGCGCAGCCTCAGACTGGTTATCATAGACGCATGCGTGGTAATGGCGTTATACTCTATCGGACGAAACTTATTTCCTATATATTCAATCACTCCGATGCCCACAATTGCGTATCCCGGGTCTATTCCTAAAATTATCACAAAAAACACCCCTTATTTTTTTAAACATTTATCTATTTTGACTATTGCATAATTATGAATAAAAATGTATAATAATACTAAAGTTAATTATACATATATTTTACTACAAATCGGGAGGAATTTCAATATGGCAAAGGAAAAAGTTGTTCTTGCCTATTCGGGCGGACTGGATACATCAATAATAATACCGTGGCTTAAAGAAAACTACGATTGCGAAGTTATCGCGGTCTGCGGCGACGTAGGACAGGGAAAAGAAACAGAAGGACTCGAAGAGCGCGCAAAGAAAGCCGGCGCGTCAAAGCTGTATCTTGCTGATTTAAAGGCGGAATACGTAAAGGATTATATCTGGCCGGTTGTAAAATCGGGTGCGGAGTACGAAGGCAAATACCTTTTGGGAACATCGCACGCACGTCCGATAATCGCGAAAAAGCTGGTTGAAATTGCCGAAAAGGAAGGCGCAACGGCGGTTTGTCACGGCTGCACCGGCAAGGGCAATGACCAGGTTCGTTTCGAGCTGACGGTAAAGGCGCTCAACCCGAATTTGAAAGTAATCGCGCCGTGGCGTATCTGGGACATCAAATCGCGTGAGGACGCGGTTGACTATGCTCAGGCGCACAACATAGAAATTCCGGTTACGAAAAAAGAGCTGTACTCGCGTGACCGCAACGTATGGCACATCAGCCATGAGGGAATGGATTTGGAAAATCCGGCAAACGAGCCGCAGCTTGATACGCTTTTGAAACTGGGCGTATCGCCGGAAAAGGCACCCGACGAGCCGACATACGTTACAATCAGCTTTGAAAAGGGCGAGGCTGTCGCGCTGAACGGCAAAAAAATGGAGCCGTTGCCGCTTTTGCAGGAGCTGAACACAATCGGCGGAGCAAACGGCGTAGGTATCGCGGACATTGTTGAGGACCGTCTGGTCGGAATGAAGTCGCGCGGCGTGTATGAAACTCCGGGCGGAACAATCCTCTACGCGGCAATCAAAGAGCTTGAGTATCTCTGCCTCGACCGCGACACACAGAGCTTTAAGCGTCAGTCAGCAGTTAAGTTCGCGGAGCTTGTATATGACGGAAAATGGTTTACGCCGCTGCGTGAGTCCATGAGCGCAATGTTCGACGTTATGGACGAAACCGTCACGGGCGACGTTAAGCTGAAACTTTACAAAGGCAACATCTACCCGGCAGGCGCAACAAGCCCGTATTCGCTGTATAATGAAGAAATCGCGTCCTTCGGCGACTCGCACGAGCTGTATTCGCACAAGGATTCCGAAGGATTTATCAATCTGTTCGGACTTCCGCTCAAGGTTCGCGCAATGATGATGGACAAAAACGGCGAAAATAAGTATAAAAAATAAATCCGGACACTGCCCCGGCACGGCCGGGGCGGATTTTCGGTTATCACCTACCCGATAAAGGAGAAAAAATATGGCAAAGCTGTGGGGCGGACGTTTTCAGAAAGCGACCGACAAAAAAGTTGACGATTTCAATTCGTCGATACGTTTCGACAAGCGCATGTACGCGCAGGATATAAAGGGCAGTATTGCGCATGCTAAGATGCTCGGCAGACAGGGAATTATCGCGAAAGAGGATTCCGAAAAAATCATTGCCGGACTTAAAGAAATCCTTGCGGAAATCAGGGACGGTAAGGTCGAATTTCTCATAGACGCCGAGGATATTCACATGAATATCGAAAAGCTGCTGACCGACAAAATCGGCGAAAGCGGCAAGCGTCTGCACACGGGCAGAAGCCGCAATGACCAGGTTGCACTGGATATCCGCATGTATATGATGGACGAAATCGACGAAATTTCCGCCATGCTCAAGGAGCTGCTTGCCACGGTTGTTTCGCTTGCCGAGGAGCACACCGAAACGATTATGCCGGGTTATACGCACCTGCAAAAGGCGCAGCCAATCACGCTTGCGCATCATTTTATGGCATATTTTGAGATGTTCCGCCGCGACGCGGATCGCCTTGCCGACTGCAAAAAGCGCACATCGGTTATGCCGCTCGGCTCGGGCGCGCTCGCCGGTACAACTTATCCGCTGGACAGGGAATTTGTCTGCGAAACACTCGGATTTTCGGCTGTCACGCAAAATTCGCTCGACGGCGTATCCGACCGCGATTTTGTGATTGAGGCGGCAAACTGCTTTGCAATTATAATGATGCACCTTTCGCGGTTCTGCGAGGAATTGATTTTATGGTCAAGCCATGAATTTTCGTTCGTGGAAATGGATGATGCGTTCTCGACGGGTTCATCTATCATGCCGCAGAAGAAAAATCCCGACGTTGCGGAGCTTATCCGAGGCAAGACAGGGCGCGTGTACGGCGATTTGATGAGTCTGTTGACCACGATGAAAGGTATTCCGCTTGCATACAACAAGGACATGCAGGAGGACAAGGAGCCGATTTTCGACGCAATCGATACGGTTAAGCTGTGTCTGCCGGTGTTCTGCGGCATGATTTCGACCATGACGGTTAAAAAGGACAATATGTTAAAGGGCGCAAAGGGCGGATTTACGAACGCGACCGATGTTGCGGATTATCTCGTGAAAAAGGGCGTGCCGTTCCGCGACGCGCATGCAATTGTCGGAAAGCTCGTGTTTTACGCGATAAGCAAGGATAAGGCGCTCGATGACCTCACGGTTGAGGAATTTAATGAATTTTCCGACAAAATCGACAGCGATATTTATGACGCAATCAGCATGGAAACATGCGTGAACGGACGAACCGTAATCGGCGGTCCGGCGAAAAAGACGGTGAAAAAAGCCATTTCCGCCGCGAAAAATTATATTGAAAATATGAAATAAAAAACCCGGTAGTTAAACCGGGCGCGATAAAAAGCGGAATTTGAATGATATTGCAGAATTTATTTTTGACTTCCTCTGTCAAAATAATTCAGGAGCGAACAGATTATATTTACCTGTTCATCGTCAAGCCCATCGAGAACGAGAGTACGGCGGTTGTCCACCTCTAAAAGATAGTCGGTAGAAACGCGAAAAAGTTTTGCAAGTGCAATAATGTGTTTCATTGCGGGAACAGAAGTCTGATTTTCCCAAGCGATTACACTTGTACGCGCTATACCTAATTTGTCTGCTAAATCGGCTTGACTGTAATTGTACTGTTCTCTTAACATTCTAATTCTGTCACAAATCATAATTAATACCTCTCTTAATGGTATTGTAAATGATTTTTCAGTAAGTATACACATCTATTTATGTAGCATATATTGACAAATAAACAATAATATGTTATAATAGTCTTTGTTATCCGAAAAAAATCGGATAAACAATAAAAAAGTCCACAAAATCCTTTTTTATAGAGGGGGGCGGCAATTAATTTGCCGTCCCGATAAATAAGTTTCCACAAATATCCTTTATTATATTAAAAGACGGGACCGAATACATGTCGGCCCCGCCTTTTTTCAGGAAAGTTGTACGCTGAAATTAATTATAAATCCGACGGCTCACTAATATGAATCATGACTTGCTCAATAATTCTCTTAACGTGCTCGTCATTTAAGGAATAAAATGTGTTTTTTCCGTCGCGGCGCGCCTTTATAAGCCGTGCCTGCTTTAATATCCGCAGCTGATGACTTATCGCCGACTGGCTCATTCCCGTCTTTTCCGCTATATCCGCAACACATATTTCATTATCAAACAAATTCCACATTATCTTTATCCTTGTAGTGTCGCCGAATACCTTAAAAACATCGGTAAGCCTGCCAAGGAACATTTCCGACGGAACTTCATTCTTTAATTTATCCACAATTTCCGTATTATACCGGCAATGCTCACATCTCATTTGCTGCGCCTCCTCATGATTTACCTATATTATACATCATTCGGAGCAAAATGTCAAACTATTTTAATTCATCAAATTCCGCCGTGAAACTCAACTCGTCCTCAATCCGCAGCAACCGGTTATATTTCGCCGTTCTTTCGCTGCGCGCCGGCGCGCCCGTCTTTATCTGCCCCGCATTCGCCGCTACCGCAAAATCCGCTATAAACGTATCCTCCGTTTCGCCGCTCCTATGCGATATTACCGCCGTATATCCTGCTCTCTGCGCCGTTTCCACCGCCTCTATCGCCTCGGTCAGCGTGCCTATCTGGTTCACCTTTACCAATATCGAATTTGCTACGCCCTTTTCTATTCCCTTTTTCAGCCGCTTTGTGTTCGTAACAAACAAATCGTCACCCACAAGCTGCACCCTGTCGCCTATTCGGTCGGTCAGGAGTTTCCAGCCGTCCCAGTCCTCTTCGCCCATGCCGTCCTCTATCGACATAATCGGGTATTTCTCTATCAGCCGTTCCCAATAATCCGCCATCTGCTCCGACGTCATCTCTGTCCCCGACTTCGGCAGCTTATATTTTCCGCTTGAATCAACCCACTCCGAGCTTGCCGCGTCTATCGCGATTTTGAAGTCGACGCCCGGCTTAAATCCGGCTCTTTTTATCGCCTCGACAATCAGCTCCAGCGCCTCCTCGTCGCTCTTTAAATCCGGCGCAAATCCTCCCTCGTCGCCGACTCCCGTCGATCCTCCTTTTTCCTTTATTACCGACTTTAAGCTGTGATAAACCTCGCTCGACTGCATCAGCCCGTTTTTGAACGCCGCCGCAGACGTCGGTATAATCATAAATTCCTGAATATCCACGTTGTTGTCCGCATGCGCGCCGCCGTTCAATATATTCATCATCGGTCTTGGAAGCTTATGCGCGTTAATTCCGCCGATATACCGAAACAGGCTCACGCCAAGCGATTTCGCCGCCGCGTCCGCGCACGCAAGCGACACGCTCAGTATCGCATTCGCTCCCAAATTCGCCTTATTCTCCGTCCCGTCAAGGCGCAAAAGCTCCATATCGATTTCGCGCTGGTCGGTTACGTTCTTCCCGATAAGGCACTCCGCGATTTTCGTATTCACGTTCTCAACCGCTTTCTGCACGCCCTTTCCCGAATATCTGCCGCTGTCGCCGTCACGCATCTCCACCGCCTCATATATCCCCGTAGACGCGCCCGACGGCACTATCGCTCTGCCCCTGTGTCCGTCCGAGGTGTACACCTCCGCCTCTACCGTCGGATTTGACCGTGAATCCAATACCTCTCTCGCATATACTCCCGTTATTTCAACATAATTTTTCATTTTTATAGCTCCTTTTTTATGTTTTTTTCTCTGCTATTATTATTTTTCCTGTTTTATCGTAAAAATTATACAATTTTTTTATTTTTTCCTTAAAAATAATTGATTTTATCTTGTAATATTCATCATTTTCTGGTATCATTAAAGTAAGGACTTTTTTGATATGTATAAATTCCGACAGGGGGATAAAAATGGATATAAAACAAATATGGACTGCCTCACTTTCCTTTATAAAGCAGGACATTAATTCGGTGATAGGGTTCAACACCTACATTAAGGATATTACCCCTATTTCCATAGAAAACGGAAACCTTATCATAAGCGTTTCCTCACAAATCTGCAAAACTATGATTCAGCTGCGCTACGCCGGCATTATTGAAAAATCCGTGTCGAAAATTACCGCTTCGCCGGTCCGCTTGACCATAGTTCTAAACGGCGAATACACTCCTGCCGCTCCGCAGCCCTCCGAGGACAGCATAAGCTCCGCGGCTGTAAAAAGCAATCTCAATCCGAGATACACTTTCGACAATTTCGTTGTCGGTTCATCAAACGAATACGCGACCGCTATCGCAATGAGCACCGCAAAATACCCCGGTCAGGAAAAAAACAATCCTCTTTTCCTGTACGGTAATTCCGGGCTCGGCAAAACCCACCTCATGCAGGCTATCGGCAACGAAATCCTTAAAAATTCGCCCGATATGAAGGTTGTCTACGTCACAAGCGAACGCTTCACCAACGAGATGATTGAGTCGCTGCACGTAAAGGACATGGGTTCTTTCCGCCAGCTCTACCGCAATGTTGACGTTCTCTTAATCGACGATATTCAGTTTATCGAGAACAAACAGGGTATTCAGGAGGAATTTTTCCATACTTTCAATGACCTCTACCTCAACAACAAGCAAATCGTGCTCACGAGCGACCGCATGCCAAAAGACCTGGTAACTATCGAAGAACGGCTTAAAACGCGGTTTGAATGGGGTCTTAACATCGACATCATCAGCCCCGACTACGAAACGCGCGTTGCTATCCTCAAAAAGAAGGCGGAAAGTCAGAACGCTTACATCAGCGAGGACGTGCTTTCCTACATCGCCGAAAAAATCGACTCAAACGTGCGTGAGCTTGAAGGCGCGCTGCTTAAAATTATTTCCTACGCCGGCATCAGGCACACCGACGTAAATATGGAAATCGCCGAGGAGGCAATCAAATCCATCGTCCCCGATGACGGCATTATTAAAATTACGCCTCAGCGCATTTTGGAAAGCGTTTCTTCCTATTACAACGTCACGGAGGAGGAACTGCTCGGCAAGTCCAAGCAGAAAAATATCGCTTTTCCGCGGCAGGTGGCTATGTATCTTTGCAAAACCCTCACCGGCATGAACTTCGTCATGATTGCAAAAGCGCTCGGCAACCGCGACCGCACCACCGTTATGTACGGTGTGGATAAAATTATGCTCGCAATGCGCAATGACAGCGTCTTGAAATCCGATATTGACGCCATTATCAAGGATATTAACTCGCTTTGATTTTATTCACGCCGCGGTGTGGAATTGGTGTGAACCGATTTTTTACCAATTTTTGCCTGTTGATAAATTTTGATTATTCACGCAAAATCAACATCGCGGATTTTATGAATTATCGGCTCTGCGCCTTATGCGGACATGCTTTTCCACTCATTCCGCACCCCTACTACTATGTACTACTATAAATATATTATATGTACGTACGTACCTATGCAAAATAATACGGATAGATTTATCCGCACCTAAAGGAGAGATATTATATATGAAATTTATCTGCGCCAAGCAACAGCTTTTGAAGATTATAAATACCGTTCAGAAAGCTGTTTCGGCTAAAACAATACTTCCTATATTGGAATGTATCAAAATCGACGCGGACGCAGCCGGTGTTCTCACCGTAACCGGCAACAACTTAGACCTCTGCATCGAATACACCGATGACTGCAATATCCCCGAAGGCGGCACCATTGCCATTTCATCGAAAATGTTCGGCGAAATCATAAGGCGTCTGCCCGACGGCGAGGTTACCGTAAGGGTCAACGAGGAAAACAACGTCATGACCATAAAATGCGGAAAATCGGAGTTCAATATTCAGGGGCTGTCCGGGCTGGAATATCCCGCGGTTCCCGAAATCAACGAAACCTACCGCTTTTCGGTAAAGCAGCCCGCGCTTAAAAAAATGATAAGAAAAACGATTTTTGCGGTATCGCAGAACGAGGCAAGAAAGCCTGTTTTAACAGGCTCGCTGTTTGAAATAGAAACCGGCGTTTTGTCGGTTGTTTCGACCGACGGCTACCGTCTTGCGATTTGCCGCGAAACGGTCGATTCCTCGCTCGAAAACAAAAAATTCGTTATCCCGGGTCTTACCCTGCGCGAAATCTTTAAGGTTCTCGAAGACGATGAGGATAAAACCGTTACCGTTATCGTTTCCGACAGACACGTGATGTTTGATTTCGGTAATTATAAGGTAGTTACCCGGCTTCTGGAGGGTGAATATATAAACTACAAGCCTGTTCTGTCAACGCCGAACAGCATTGTTGTCATAGCAAACAACGCCGAGCTCTCAAGCAGTCTTGAAAGAGCGTCGCTGCTTATAAATGACGATATTTCCGCAAAAGCGGAAAAGGTGCCCGTGCGCCTTAATATCCTTATGGATAAAATTGAAATTACATGCATGACGGGCAAGGGCAAGGTTCATGACGTGGTTGACGTTTCGGTAAGCGGCGACGATATCGAAATCGGTTTTAACTATAAATACCTTTTGGAAGCCCTGCGCGCATGCGAGGAGGAAGAAGTAAAAATGGAGTTTTCAAACCCGAGAAGTTCATGTTTCATACGCTCAAATTCAAATGACGACAGCTATACCTTTATGATATTGCCTGTGCGCCTCTATAACTGATTATGATTAAAGTAAAGAGAATATTATCCGAATTGCTCGATGAAAATTGTTATCTCGTGACACAAAATAACAAGGGTATTCTGATTGACCCCGGAGCAAATACATTAAAAATTCAGGAGGAATGTGAGGGAGTGGAAATAAACTATATTCTGCTCACCCACTGCCATTATGACCATACCTGGTCAATTAACGCACTCAGAAAGGGCAGAACGGTTCTGTGTTCATCAATGTGTATGTGGAATATAGATAATCCGAATATTGCCCTGAATGAAAGAGAATATCTTCCTTGGAGGAATGCGGACGATGCGTTCCTTGATGAGGAGGTTAAAGAGCTGGACGGATTTAAAATTGAGTGCATCTACACGCCCGGTCACACCGATGACAGCGCATGCTATCGCATAGGAAACATGCTGTTCACCGGCGATACGCTCATGCGCGGCTGCGTGGGACGCTTTGATTTGCCGACCGGAAGCTACAGGCTTCTTAATGAATCGATACAAAAACTGTATCATCTGCCGGCAAAAACCGTTGTTTACCCCGGTCACGGCCCCGAAACAACTATCGGCGAGGAAAAAATCAACGGCGCTATCAAGGCGCGGTAAATTCGTTTTCAAAAAGGGAATAAAAAAAATGGAACTTATACAGCACGGCTACAGCTGCGAATATGAAATGAATATCTTCATAAATATTTTCTTTGAGAAAAATGAGGACGGAACCGTCACTACGTATTTTTCTCACGAAAACGATGTGATTGAGGTTCATACCTGCATAGAATACGGCGGAAAATCCTATGACGCCGACTATTCCTATGCTTTTGCAAATTCCGAAAACGATGCGAAAGAAATTAAAAAGATTTACGGCTGCTGCTGCATGAAAAGCTTCTGTGCGGCGGCACGCAAAATTCGCGATATTCCGCTGCCGTGGGGCGTTATGAGCGGCATACGGCCCGCTAAAACGGTGCGTCTGTTTCATGACGCAGGCTTGGATTACGCTCAAATCCGCGATAAAATCCGCAATATTTACGGCGTTTCCGACGAAAAACTTGACCTTGCGGTTAAGGTCGCCGAAAATGAGGAAATCGTATTAAAGCGTGCGTTTGAAAATTCGGTGAGCCTTTATATCGGCATACCGTTTTGTCCGTCGCGCTGCCTTTACTGCTCGTTCGTTTCCACCGATATAAAAAACAGCGGCTCATACATGGACGAATTTTGCGGCCTTTTATGCCGCGAAATCGAAAAAACGGGTGAGATTTTACGGCGGCTCGGGTTTTCGGTGCAGAATATCTACATCGGCGGAGGCACGCCGGCGGTTTTGCCGCCCGAAAATCTTGAGAAAATTTTTGACGCCGTAAAAAATAATATCGACCTTTCGCGGCTCGATGAATACACACTCGAGGCAGGCAGACCCGACGTGATTACTGCCGAAAAGCTGATTTGCGCCAAAAACGGCGATGTAAGCCGCATAAGCATAAATCCGCAAACGCTGAATGATGTCACGCTTGAAAAAATCGGCAGAAAACACACCGCCGATGATTTTTACAGGGCGTTTCACCTTGCGCGGAAACTCGGCTTTGACAACATCAACACCGACTTGATTGCCGGTCTGCCCGGCGAAAATTTTGAAATGTTCAAACGCAGCATTGACGAAATCGCGTCACTCTGCCCCGAAAATGTGACGGTTCATTCAATGTGCATAAAACGCGCCGCGGCACTCAGCTTTGCGCGCCGCGATTTGACAGGCTATACCGAAATGAACCGCATGCTGTCATACGCGCAGAAAAAAATGCGCGAAATCGGCAAAGAGCCGTATTATATGTACCGTCAGAAAAATATTTCCGGCAACCTCGAGAATGTCGGCTATTCCGACAGGGAGCATATGTCGGCGTACAACATAAATATTATGGAGGAAATCCAGACCATAATCGCTCTCGGGGGCGGCGGCGCGTCAAAAATCGTCATGGGCGACCGCATTGAACGCGTTGTCAATTTTAAGGAGCCTTACGAATACATACGCCGATTTGATGAAATACTGGATAAGAAAGAGGAAATTGCGGCTTTCTTTGAAAATAACGGGAAAGGAGAGTTATCATGAGCTATTCCGATGACGCAATCAACAAAATAATGAGAGAATATGACTATGACCGCACCATTGCGCGCTCAGAGCGTGATAAGCGCGTTCAAAGCGTGCACGAGAAATTCCCGGAAATTGCACAAATAGAGCGCGAAATTAATTCCGCCGGGCTTGAGAATATGGGAAATATCATCAGAAATCCCGAAAAAAGCAGGCAGCTTAACGAGGAATTTGAAAAAAAACTCGCCTCCCTCAAAAAAAGGCGCGAACAGCTTCTTCTTGAAAACAACGTTCCGGCTGATTATGACGAGGTTAAGTACAAGTGCGAAAAATGCCTCGATACCGGTTATATCGATACCAAAAAATGTCCGTGCTTTATCAATAAAATTGTAAAAATTCATCATAAAATGTCGAATATGGAAAATAATCTGCATGATTTTTCGGAATTTTCCTTCGATTATTACAGCGACAGAATTATTCCGTCGCTCAACATCAGCGAAAAGGAAAATATGCGGCAGATTTACGATACTGCCGTTAAATTCTGCGAAAAAGACGATGTTAAAAGCATGCTCTTTTACGGCGGCTGCGGAGTTGGAAAGACGTTTCTTTCGTCCTGCGTGGCAAAGCGCATGATGGACGAGGGCAAAACCGTGGTATACGTCACCGCCGTGAACCTTTTTTCCGAATACGAGGATTATAAATTCGGCAGAAGAAAGGATTTGGACTTTGAAAAAACAATGGAAATGATAGGCGACGCGGATTTGCTCATCATAGACGATATGGGAGTGGAGGTGCCCACACCGCTTTCAAAACAGTTCCTGTTCGATATTGTGGACAAGCGCATCGGACTTAAGAAAAAAATGATTATCAGCACAAATATGACTATAAAAGGACTTATTAAGCTTTACACCGAGAGAATTGAATCGCGCCTTTTTGAAAGCTTCAATATTTTGAGGTTTGAGGCGGAGGACATCAGAAAGACAAAGCTTAAAGAAAAGCAGCAGGGAGGATTATCATGACAGTTTATGCAAACAGAATAAGAGAGCTGACCGACACAATCTGGTCGGTAGTTACATCATTCGGATTTTCCGAAACGGAAACCGGCGAGGACGGAAAAATTACTCCGGTAAAGGGTGAAAAACTGTTCTCTATCGGGAAAAATGAGGCGGAGGTCGCGTCCGACACCGTCACGGCAAAGGAGCGCGCGCAGATTGCCGCGGTATGCGTCGAAATCGCGGCGGCATGCGGTCTGGAGGATTTTACCGTATCCGTATGCGACGTTGAAATTTACGATTTGCTCGTGCTTTTCGGATTTGAAGAACACCTGCGTTTAGATAAGAGCGAGGACGGCGGATTTACGGTTTCGAGCGGCGGACAAAAAATTGCCGGCGGAACTTTCTCCGAAAGCGACAGCCGCGCCGCGGTGTATTTTTCGGGATTGCTTAACGCAATCGACTCTTTCGGAATAGTTTTCGGAGCGCAGGAGGTTCAGAAAAGTCTTATTTTTGCCGAGCCGGACGCGGAGGGCGCGGCATATGACATAGCGTTCAATCTGCGCATAAACGGCTGCATAGTCGAGTATTTCACCGCCGACGGAAACATTGACGCCGCGGAAAAATATGCCGCGGAAAACGGACATTCATGCATAATCCGCGTTTTTGCGGACGGAAAAATTATGATTAAGGATTTCCTGAAAAATGAAATCACCGAAACAACAATTGCGGATTTTCTCGGTTTTTACGATGACGAGGACGGCTGCGATTGCGGTCATGACCATCATGACGGCTGCGACTGCGGCTGCGGACATCATCACGGACACTGATTTTTGCGGACAGTTATTATGCTGTCCGTAATTTTTTTATAACATAATAAGGAGGAACGCGCATATGACGGGAATAATTGACATAGGCTCCAACACGATAAGGCTTGTTATCTACGATAAAGGCAGGCAGATTTCCAACACGGGAATAAATTCCGAGATTATTGCCGACACGAAAAACAGGCGGCTCGGCGATGAGGGAATTGACAAGCTGTGTTCCGTGATTGACTTCCTTAAAAATAAGGCGGACGGTATCCCGGTTTATGCGTTTGCCACCTACGCTGTCAGAATTTTGGAAAACAGCGCCGAGGTTAAAGAAAAGGTCCTTGAAAAAACCGGGGTCAGCATCGACATTTTAAGCGGCGACAGCGAGGCGCGGTACGATTTTTACGGCTTGCGTTCATGCATCGCCGCGAACGAAAGCGGAATAGGAGTCGATTTGGGCGGCGGCAGCGCGCAGATTATGATTTTTTCCGGTGATGAGCTTGAATTTATTCATTCCTATCCGATAGGCTGCCGAAAATTGAAAAATAAATTTGTTAGCGGAAAACTCCCCTGTGAGGCAGAAAAAAAACATATAGAAGAATATGTCAAAGGCAAGCTCGACGTGAAAACGCATGACGGCAAACTCTACATGATGGGCGGAACCGCCAAAACCGCGGCAAAGCTCTACAGCTTTCTGACCGGCAGCGAAAACGCCGATATGATTAAAACCGAAACTCTCACGCGGCTTATAGAATTTATCGAGGAAACGCCCGAAAAAACTATGAAAAAAATTCTAAAAAACCGCTATGACAACATAACCGCCGGGATTGTTATTATGGGCGCCATTGCGGAATATTTCGATAAAAAAGAAATCTATATAAAAAAATGCGGCGTCCGTGACGGCTATCTAATGAAAATAAAGGAAAAGCAGCCGTTAAACGGCGGCGGAAAATAATTTAATTTTGACGAAAAAATACATTATATCCGCCAAATCGTCCGAGGACGCTTTTTGAATTGTGATTTTGCTCATTTTTCCTCCGTTTTTGCTTAAATTACATTAAAAATAAATTATTTAAATACCGCCGCTATACATTGCCGCGGTGGTATTCTCACGAAATATTATACCATACCTTTACGGAAAATACAACTAAAAAGCGGCAAACCGCTTTTTGTGCGGTCTGCCGCCGTTAATTGCAGAAAAATCAGAATTTGCTGCGCTTTGTATATGTTGTGTGCAGCAGCTCGTGTGCCTTATGTGAGCACGGCTCGCCGAAATATTCGCTGTACAGCTTTTGTACATACGGATTTTCGTGCGATTTTCTGAGTGCCGAAGCCTCGTCCTCGGAATAAAGCGCCTTTGCGCGCAGTGCCTTAACGTCGGTTACGGCTCTCGTTCTCGAATCCACAATCGGCTGACCGCCGCCGTGGATACAGCCGCCGGGACATGCCATGATTTCAATGAAATCATAATGCTCGCCGCCTTTAACCTTTTCAAGAATTGTTCTTGCGTTCTTGGTTCCGTGAACAACCGCTACGCGCACGTCCTTTCCGGCAATCTTAAGGGTTGCTTCCTTAACGCCGTCAAGTCCTCTTACCGCGGTTACGTTGATATCGTCAAGGGGCTTGCCCTCCAGCTTTTCGTATACCGTACGGATAGCAGCCTCCATAACGCCGCCGGTTGTACCGAAGATTACGCCTGCGCCCGTTGCCATTCCGAACGGCTGGTCAAATTCCTCATCGGGCAGCGAATTGAAGTCGATACCTGCCTGCTTAATCATTCTTGCAAGCTCACGCGTTGTCAGCGACGCGTCGATGTCCGCGCTGCCGCTTGACGAAAGCTCGGGACGTGCAGCCTCATACTTCTTTGATGTACACGGCATGATTGCAACCGAGTAAATATCTTTCTTGTCAATTCCCGATTTTTCGGCATAATATGACTTAATTACCGCACCGAACATCTCCATCGGTGATTTTGCGGTGGAAAGATTATCGGTAAATTCCGGATAGTAGTGTTCGCAGAATTTAACCCAGCCCGGTGAACATGATGTGATAAGCGGAAGTTTTTCCTGCTTTGTAAATCTTTCGATGAACTCGGTGCCTTCCTCCATGATTGTGAGGTCAGCCGCCGTGTCGGTATCGAATACCTTGTCAAATCCCAGACGGCGCAGAGCTGCAACCATCTTGCCGGTAACCGGTGTGCCGATGGGCAGACCGAATTCCTCGCCGAGCGCTGCACGTACCGCCGGAGCAGTCTGTACAACAACGTGCTTTTCGGTATTGTCAATCGCCTCGATAACCTGAGGAATTGACGTCTTTTCATAAAGCGCGCCTACCGGACATGCTACGATACACTGACCGCAGAATACGCACGGAACGTCCTTCATCGGCTGTTCAAATGCCGCGCGGACCTCGGTCGCGAAACCTCTGTTTACAGCCGAAATAACCGAAATATCCTGGTTATCGCACGCTGCGATACATCTTCTGCAAAGTACGCATTTATTATTATCTCTTACGAGTGATGTTGACGAATCGTCGATTTCATGCTGAATATTCTCGCCCTCATAGCGCAGACCGTCTACGCCGAGTTCCTCTGCAAGCGTCTGAAGCTCACAGTTTCTGCTTCTTACGCATGTCAGACACTTCTTCTCATGGTTCGAGAGAATAAGCTCTAACGTTGCTCTGCGTGCTTTTCTGACCTTTTCGGTGTTGGTGAACACCTCGATACCCTCTGCAACCGGGTATACGCAGGCAGCCTGCAGCGCTCTTGCGCCCTTTACCTCAACAAGGCACATTCTGCACGCGCCGATTTGATTTAAGTCTTTAAGATAACATAAGGTAGGAATGTTGATACCAACCTCACGCGCTGCGTCAAGAATGGTGTAGCCCTCGGGCACACTGATGTCCTGACCGTTTATTTTTAAGTTTACCATCTTCATTTCATTCCTTTCCTTAATCAGTCTTTTGCTATTGCGCCGAACTTACATGCCTGCTGACATGCGCCGCACTTGATACATTTATCCTGGTCGATAACGAACGGCGACTTAATCTGACCCGAAATTGCGCCTGCCGGACACTGTCTTGAACAGAGGCTGCAGCCCTTACATTTTTCGGGGTCAATCTTGTACTGCGAAAGCGCCTTACAAACGTGTGCCGGACATCTCTTTTCCTTTACGTGCGCAATATATTCATCTCTGAAGTAGTGCAGCGTGGAAAGAACGGGGTTCGGAGCAGTCTGTCCCAGACCGCACAGAGCCGACGATTTGATTGAGTAGCACAGCTCCTCCATCTTGTCGATGTCCTCCATTGTACCCTTACCGCTTGTAATTTTATTAAGGATTTCAAGCAATCTCTTTGTACCGATACGGCACGGAGCACATTTACCGCAGGATTCATCAACCGTAAATTCAAGGAAGAATTTAGCGATGTCAACCATACAGTTGTCCTCGTCCATAACGATAAGTCCGCCGGAGCCCATCATGGAGCCGATTGCGATAAGCGAATCGTAGTCAATCGGGGTGTCGATGAGCGAAGCCGGAATACAGCCGCCGGAAGGTCCGCCGGTCTGAGCAGCTTTGAATTTTTTGCCGTTCGGCACGCCTCCGCCGATGTCCTCAACGATTTCACGCAGTGTTGTTCCCATAGGAATTTCAACAAGTCCGGTATTATGGATTTTACCGCCGAGCGCGAATACCTTTGTACCCTTTGACTTTTCGGTACCCATTGACGCAAACCATTCTGCGCCTTTTAATATAATCTGCGCGATATTCGCGTAGGTTTCAACGTTGTTGAGAAGAGTCGGCTTGCCCCAGAGACCCTTTACGGCCGGGAACGGAGGACGCGGACGCGGTTCGCCGCGATTGCCCTCGATTGAGGTCATAAGCGCAGTTTCCTCACCGCAGACAAACGCACCTGCACCGAGACGGATATCAAGGTCGAAGTTAAAGCCTGTCCCGAAAATGTCCTTGCCCAAAAGACCGTATTCTCTTGCCTGTGCAATCGCGATTTTAAGTCTTTCAACCGCGATGGGGTACTCGGCTCTGATGTAGATATAGCCCTGGTCGGCGCCTACGGCATAGCCGGCAATCGCCATTGCCTCGATAACCGCATGCGGGTCACCCTCAAGCACCGAACGGTCCATGAATGCACCCGGGTCGCCCTCGTCGGCATTACAACAGACATACTTCTGGTCGCCTTGTGCTTTGTATGTGAAATCCCACTTCATACCTGTCGGGAATCCGCCGCCGCCTCTGCCGCGCAGTCCGGAATCCTTGATTGTCTGAATAACTTCCTCGCGCGTCATTTCGGTAAGCGCCTTGGCAAGAGCCTGATAGCCGTCTACCGCTATGTACTCGTCGATATTTTCCGGGTTGATAACGCCGCAGTTACGCAGCGCAACACGGTGCTGTTTTGCATAGAACGCAGTTTCGTTAAGCGATTTGATGTTATCTTCCTCAACCGTTTCACTGTAAAGAAGTCTTTTTACGATACGTCCCTTTAAGAGATGTTCTTCAACGATTTCCTTAAGGTCCTCAGCCTTAACGCGGCTGTAGAAAGCGCCCTCCGGGTATACTACGACAACCGGACCCAGCGCGCACAGACCGAAACAGCCTGTCTGTACAATTTTAATTTCATTTTCAAGATTGTTAGCTTTCAGCTGGTTTTCAAATTCCTCCTGCAGAAGCTTTGAGCCTGACGACGTACAACCGGTACCGCCGCAGATTAGCACATGTGCTCTGTATATATTCATTATCCGTTAACCTCCTGTTTACTTAACCTCTTCGCCGATAGTAAATTCCGCGACGGGCTGATTGTTGATTATATGCTCCGCAACTACGCGGGCTGCCTTATCCGCAGTCATGTGGACATATGTGACCTTGTCCTGTCCCGGAACGAATACCTCAACGATAGGCTCCAGGCGGCACATGCCGATACAGCCTGTCTGTGTGACCATTACGTCTTTAAGACCGCGCTTGTCAACCTCTTCAACAAATGCGTTCAAAACAGGGCGCGCACCTGCCGCGATACCGCAGGTTGCCATGCCGACTACTATGCGTATGCCGTCATCGCGCTCCTTGCGCAGGTTTACCTGATTTAAAGCTTTGTTACGAATTTCCTGTAATTCCGCCAAACTTTTCATTAATTAATCCTCCTTGATTTATTTTTGTTTATGTAAAGTTAAAATTTAACCCTTACGAACTTCTTCAATACCTTCCTTAATATAACCGTTTATCCACATGACAACCTCCGGCGTATCGAGCGGCACATCGCCGAGCATTTGCCGCATTTCGCGTGTATCCGCCGAAAATTCGCGTCCGCAGATTATGTGACGGTAGAGAAAATCTATCTCCGGCGACCCGGAAACCAGCGTCGAAATCGTTCCCGGCATATCTCCGAGCGGCGCACGGTCTATGTGATTATACTCAAAGGTTACGTGCATTTTTGTGCCGATTCCGACTTTTGACGTAATGTCAAGCTTACCGCCGCACTGCTCTGCCGCCGCCTCGAAAAGCGATATTCCCATGCCGACCTTGCGCGTGGTGCGCGTGGTGGAAAACGGATTTTTCACCGTTTTTAAAAATTCTTCGCTCATGCCGCAGCCGTTATCGTTGATGTCGATTATAAGCAGATTATTTTGTATATCCTCATTAACCGTTATCTCAATCAGAGTCGCTTTTGCCTTGACCGAGTTTTTCGCTATATCCAGTATGTGCAGTGACAATTCTTTCATAATTATTCACCTCATTTAAAGATATCGCCGATGCCGCCGACATCGAGGTATGCGTCCCTTTCGGCAATATCCGCAAGATAGTGCGCGTCGGAATTGCGCATGATGAGGTATTTTTCAAGCTCCGGACGGCTGTCCAGATACGCCGCCAAATCCGCGGTATTGCGCGAAACCTCAATCGTTTGTATATCCAAATCGTCGGGGATAAAGCCGAGATTTGTAAGCACGCTGTAGGAATGACGGTCGACATGCGCCGGTATGAACAGTCCGCCGACCGATTTTACCGTGTCAAACAGTCTGTTAAGCGACATCGCCGCCGCGGAAATGAGAAGTTTTTCTTCAATGCCGACAACATTGTCATCTTCGTCCATAATGAGCTGTTCGCCGAAAATTTCCGGGCGGTTTTTAATATCGGGGAGAGCTTTGTACACCTCTTTTGCCGCCGCCTCCGCCGCGTCGGGTGAGGGATAAAGCGTCAGAATGTGAACCTCCTCCTCGGTTTCAACCTCCATGCCGGGAATAACGGCAACGCCGGCTTTTTTTCCGGCAGCTATTGCCGCGCGGACGTTTCCGACGGAATTGTGGTCGGATACCGCAATCGCGTCCAGTCCGCAGATTGCCGCCATATTTACGATATTGTTCGGCGTCATGTCTTTATCGCCGCAGGGCGACAGCGCCGAGTGAATATGAAAATCATAGTACAGCATCGTCAGATTGCTCCCGAAATGCGCGCCGCAAGCTCGTACGCGGTTTCACCGCTCTTTAAAATGACAATTCCTTCCTCGTCGGCTTTTGCGATTATATCATCGCCGGCGGTGACGTCCTCACACAGGAGTATGCATGCGCAGCCGGTCAGTGACGCAACCGCAACGATATTGATGTTATTCATTATCGTAATCCACACATCGCCCTGCTGTGCTCTGCCCATAACCCAGCTCAGTAAATCGCCGATATAGCAACCGCCGATTTCGCGGTCGGCATAGTCCTTTGAGGTAAGCAGCGTAAGATTAAGTTGTCTGATTAATTCGGAAAGTTTCATATATATTCTCCGTTTCGCCGCGGTTTGTGTTCCCCTCAGCATTTCCGGCTTGCCGCGGCGCGGTTTGCTGTAGGAAAAGCATTACTGTTCGGTTTTGTTATTTTTCATTTCGTACAGTTCCCGTGCAAGTTCGCCTATGCGCTCGCGCATACGGAAAATGCAGTCGGTTTCGCTGCCGAATCCCAGAACGATGTCCTCCGCCAGCGCCCTGCATGACGGTGCGCCGCATGAGCCGCAGTCCAGCTTGGGAAGCCGTGCGAAGATTTCATCAATGCGCTCCATTTTGCGCATTGCCTCCTCCAGGTCATCATCAAGCACCGCCGCCGGCTTTGCCGTGACGCTCTTTTGCCAGGAAAGCGCGGTGATGTCCAAACCGTCCGGTTCTTTAAGTTCCGCTTTTTTCGACTGCTGCGTGGTTCTGCGCGCCGCCAAAAACGGATTTATTATATTCAGCGCGCCGCCCGAACAGCCGCTTGTGCACGCCGAAAGTTCTATAAATTCTACTGTGTTCACCTTGCCGTACTCGATTTCCTCCAGTACGGTGATTACGTTATGTATGCCGTCTACCGCCATGTAATCCTCAACGCCGGTTCCCTTACATTCGCCGCCCGAGCGCGCCCAGGAAATTCCCTCGCGCCCCGATACCGACAGCGGAAGCTCCTCGACATTTTCGATAAACGGGCGTATTTTGAAAAATGCGTCCTTTGCGGAAATAGCGCCGCTTACGTTCGATTTTTCGAGGGTGAGCGGAACTTTTACGCTTGTCACCTTAGCCGGACACGGCGTTATAAAAAACACGCCGATTTTTTCCGGGGAAAGTCCGGTTTTTTGAGCCGCACGTGAGCGAGCCATCCGGGCTGCCGCCTCCATGGGCGAAACCAGCGGGAGTATGTTCGGCAGAAGATTTGGAAAGCGTTCGCGGATAAGCCGCAGAACCGCCGGACATGCCGAGCTTATAACCGGAGTTTTCAGGCAGCCCCCGGCAAGAAGGCGCCTTGTCGCCGCGCTGACGTATTCCGCGCCGCGCGCAACCTCGAAAACGTCGTCAAAGCCGATTTTCAAAAACGCGGTGAGAATTTTATTCACGCTCAAATCATTTCTGAACTGACTGTAAAAGGACGGCGCCGGGAGTGCGATGTTGTATTCAAAGTTGTTCAGCATATCGAAGCTGTCCGCCGCCGCGGATTTAGCGTGCGACTGGCATACTTTTATACATTCGCCGCAGTCGATGCAGCGTTCTTTGATTATTTTCGCTCTGCCGTTTTTTACGCGGATTGCCTCGGTCGGGCAGTGCGAAATGCAGTTTGTACAGCCGTGACACTTATCCTTGTCAAGTATAACCGAGTGAAAATAAGTCATAATATCTCCATTCCGCCGCGAAGTTTGCGCAGCCTACAGATTAATTACAAGCGTTATTGTCGTACCCTTTCCGGGAGCGGTGTCAATAATCATGTCATCCGTGTATTTTTTAATGTTGGGAAGTCCCATTCCCGCGCCGAAACCCATTTCGCGGATTTGTTCGCTCGCGGTGGACCAGCCCTCCTGCATTGCGAGGTCAACGTCGGGTATGCCGGGGCCGTTGTCGCGGAAGGTAACGCGTATCGTTTTTCCGGATATTTCCGCGTCACATTCGCCGCCGCCGCCGTGTATGATGGTGTTGATTTCCGCCTCGTACATGGCAATGGATATGCGCCGGATAACCGTCTGGTCGATGCCGAGTTTTTTCAGCACCGCCTTAAAGCTGCTCGAAGCCTCGCCGGCAGCGGAAAAATCGTCCGCGGACACGGTGTAATGCTTAAGCATTTTCTTTCCCTCCGAGTCCCTTTTCATACAGCCGTCCGCATGCGGTATACAGCGGATATGACGTATGCATAAGAGTTATGTCCTTTTCCTTAGCAAGCTCAATCACGTCCCCGGCCGGCGTTTTGCCGCGCACAAAGCAGATTGCGGCAATATCCATCATTTCCGCCGTGCGGATAACCTGCGAATTTATAAGCCCGGTAAGCAGCATCGACTGGTCTTTTACAAATGCCAGCACGTCGCTCATCAGGTCGCAGCCGCATGCGGTGTGAATATCTTTTGCGCCCAGCTCGCTGTCGCTCTCGCCGCTTAAAACCTCTGCGTTTAAGATTGATTTTATTTCGGATAGCAGCATAACAAACTCCTTATATATCAGTCTTGGTATTTGGCTAAAATATCGTCCACATCGTCAACCGTAAGACGTCCGAAAACCTCATCGTTGACGGTAAGTACGGGTGCAAGTCCGCATGCACCTATGCAGCGTGTTGCGTCAAGCGAGAATTTGCCGTCGGGAGTACATTCGCCGACGTCGATGCCGAGGCGCTGCTTGATTTTTTCAAGAATATCGCCCGAGCCTTTAACGTAGCATGCCGTGCCCAGACAGACGCCGATTTGGTACTGTCCCTTGGGATTTAAGGAAAATTGTGTGTAAAAGGTTACGATGCCGTAGATTTCCGCAAGCGGAACATTGAGCCCCTCCGAGATTATTTCCTGAACCTCTATCGGAAGATAGCCGTAAATGTCCTGCGCTTCGTGCAGTACCGGAATGACAGCTCCTTTTTCGTCTTTGTGATTTGCGATTACAGCCAAAAGTTTTTCTTTCTGTTCTTCTGTACCGTTGAACGGTATTGTACTTGGTTTGCTCATTTTTTTCCTCCTTTTGAATTTTGCATAAAATGCCACATACAATTATAACATAACCTTATGCAAAAATCCACATAATTTGTAAAAAAAAATCTAATTTTTTGTTTTTGTTATGTATTTAACAAAAATGTGTGCGCAGTTTAGAACAAAATAACAATATTAAGCGGAAAATGCAGGAACTTCCGCGGATTTTGCGCTTGTCCGTCACGCAAAAACGGTCAAATAACGGGCGGCGCAGGCGGCGCCTCGCCGCGGCAGTGATTGCAGTGACGATTACGGCTGCGGTGACAGCGGTATGCGGCGCATAGGAGATGCGCCGCGCGAATTGCCGATAAAAAAACTCTCCCTCATTAATATTCGGGAGAGTGCGGTAATATTCATTAATCCTCATCGGTGTCGGACGGCGGTAAATCGGCGTTTTCAAGCGCCTCGACGTCTTTGAGTTTGCGCTGAATTGCACGCGTGCGCACGCCGACAAGTTTATCAAGCTCGCGGTTTGCCTGGTCGAGACGGTTCTGCGTTGCCTCAAGAACCTGCCCGAACTTGTCGAACTCGGTTTTAACCGAAGAAAGCACGCTCCACACCTCAACGCTGCGCTTTTGGATAGCGAGGGTCTTAAAGCCCATTTGCAGTGAATTTAAAAGCGCCGCCATGGTGCTCGGCCCGGCGATGTTGACTTTATGCGTATTTTGCAGCGTTTCGACCATGCCGCTGTTGACCGCCTCGGCATAAAGCCCCTCAAACGGCAGAAACATAATCGCAAAATCGGTTGTGTACGGCGGTTCTATGTACTTGTCATGAATGTCCTTGGCAAAGCTTTTTATGCGTGTGAACAGCACGTTTTTTGCCGCCGAAACGGCAGACGCGTCGCCGTTTTCGTAAGCCGTCTGCAAATCGAAGAACGCGTCGCCGGGGAATTTTGAGTCAATCGGCAGATAGACAAATCCGTCGCCCTTGGGCATTTTGACCGCAAATTCGACGGGGTTGCGGCTGCCCTTTACCGTGACGACGTTTTCCTCGTACTGCTCGGGCGAGAGAATTTCGCGCAGAATTGCGCCCAGCTGGATTTCGCCGAGAATACCGCGCGTTTTCACGTTCGACAGCACCTTTTTGAGGTCGCCAACGCCCGACGCGAGGGTCTGCATTTCGCCCAGACCCTTGTAAACCTGCTCCAGCCGCTCGCTCACCATTTTGAATGAGCGCGACATGTTTTCCTCCAGGCTTTTTTGCAGCTTTTCGTCCACGGTTTTGCGCATGTCCTCAAGCTTTTTGGAGTTGTCCTCCTGCATTTTGAGCAGGCTGTTTGTCATGGTTTCGCGCATGGCTTCCAGCTTCTGTTCGTTGGTCTGCTCAAACGTTTTGAACCGCGTTTCCATCTGCGCCAGACTGTCCACCACAGCCTTATTCATTTCCGCCTGCTTTTCGGTGATGTTGCGGTCGATTTCCGCAAACTTTTTCGACTGATATTCGTCGGTATCCTTTTGATTTTTCGAAAGCATTTCGCCCATCATTTTTATCGATTCGAGAATACGTGTGTCGCCGCCCTTTGAAATAAGCGCTTTCACGGCGATTATCACAGCTGCGGCGCCGACGGCGGTTATTACTGCGCTCCATATGATATTATCCATAATTTCCTCCTACAGATATTTAAAAATATCTTCTTGATTTGATTTCACGATTGTCAGTCCGGTATCTTTCAGAATATCGGCGAATATTTCGGTAACAACCGCCTCGGTGGGGTAATGTCCGGCGTCGATTACGCAAATTCCGCACGCGGCGGCATCAAGCATTTCGTGATATTTCATATCGGCGGTGAGCATTACGTCCGCGCCCTTCGCGATTGCCGCCGGAATACAGTCCGCGCATGCACCCGAGCCGATTGCGGCGCGCGTGATTAATTTCTGCGTATCTCCGCATATGCGCACGTGCGGCGTGTGCAGCTTTTTTTTGACGTTTTCGGCAAATTCGCCGAGCGTGACGGGTGTTTTCAGATTGCCCGTTCTGCCGAGTCCGTTTTCCTCGAGATATTCGGTGCCGGTCAATTCAAAAAGCTCGGCAAGGTAAGCGTTTATGCCGTTTTTGCCGACATCGCAGTTGGTGTGTGCGGCATAGACGCAGATTTCGTTTTTTGCCAGCTCCAAGAGCATTTTTCCCTCGGGCGTGTCATCGGTGAGCTTTTTCGTGCCGCCGAATAAAATCGGGTGATGCGATAAAATCAGCTGTGCGCCGCAGTCTTTTGCCTGCCGGACCGCGTCCGCCGTCACGTCGAGCGTTACCAGTACGGTTGAAATTTCCGCGCCGTGACTGCCGAGCAGAAGCCCCGGATTGTCCCATTCGTACGCGGTTTCCTTCGGGAACTCACTTTCGATTGTTTTTTCAATTTCATACATTTTCATTTTTTCGTTCACCTCGTATTTTGGGTTTGTTTTCACGCATTTCGGACAGCTCATCGAGCAGCGTTTTAAATTTTTCCGCCGCCGTCAAATCGCCGCCCTGCAGCAGGCCGCGGTAAATTCTTGTAAATTCACGGCGTTTTTTTTCGCAGAAATCATCAAAAAGCGGATTTTCATATAAAAGCGGCGGAATGTAAAAATCAATTTCGTTTCGGTATTCGTCGGGCACGCCGCTTTCCGCGGTAAACAGGTTGTAAATCTTGTTCCCCTCGCGCGCCAAATCCTCGGCTGTTATGCGAAATCCTGAACGGCGGAGAAATTTTCGCAGCTCATACTGCTGACTCATGGGCTGAAGAACGAGCAGAGAGCGCCGCGCGGTTTCATAATCGGCTGAAATAATTTTTTCAATCATTTCACCGCCCATGCCGGCGATGATGATGCAGTCTGCCTCGCCGGGAGTGAGCGGCGCAAGTCCCGGCCCGAGCCGCAGGTCTATATCCGCGCCGTACTTTTGCGCGTTTGCCCTTGCGCTGCTCAGCGGCCCTTCGTTTATGTCCGCCGCAATCGCCTTTATGCCCGTTTGCGCAAGTTTTATCGGGACATATCCGTGGTCGGTGCCGATGTCCGCGGCGGTTTTTCCGCTGACGTGCCGCAAAATCATATCAAGACGGGGTGTTATCATTTTCGGTGCTCCTTTTTTGCCGCAGAGCGCGGCATTTTCTTGTGTTTTTATTCATGTGTGCATAAAAATTCAGTTATACAACATTTTATCAACGGGTGTGGATAAGTTTTTTATCCGAGAATATGGCTTAAAACAGAGATTTTTCTGTTATATCGGCGCATTTCCTCACGCATTTGCGGAGAAAATGTCGGTAAATGTTGATAAATGCCGATAATAATATGTAAACCAACGAGGCGGGACAACTTTTACGGCAAAATGCCGTTTATCAATCCCCCTATTTAAGGGGATAACTATGTGGATAAGGTGGATAACTCCGAGAAATCCACATAAAAGGAACTTTTTGATGTTGATTTCCAATAATAACCATGTGGATAACTCTATACATTGGTTTACATAATATTCTTATAAAATACCGTGATATGCACAGGCTAAAGCGCAATTTTCCGGCGCGGTGCGATGTACGCGGCAGTTATCCCTAATGAATATAAACAGGCGGAGTAGAAAGTACGCCGCCTGTTTTAAAGCTTGGAAAAAGTATTTGACCGACAGCCGCATGCTGCAAAACCGATTATCAGCCGAAATCGGGTATCCGCAGGGTACGGACGCCGAAATCGGCACCGTGCGGCCATGCAGCGTCTTATCTTTTTCTTATTTAATAATATCTGTGCCCATGTACTGTACCAGCGCGTCGGGAACGGTAACGCTGCCGTCGGCATTCTGGTAGTTTTCCAGGATAGCGGCAACCGTTCTGCCGACAGCAAGACCGGAGCCGTTCAGCGTATGAACAAACTGCGCCTTGTCTTTCGGGCTGTCCTTAAAGCGGATATTTGCGCGGCGCGCCTGGTAATCTTCAAAGTTGGAGCAGGAGGAGATTTCAACATATCTTCCGTAGCTGGGCATCCAAACCTCGATATCGTATGTGCAAGCCGATGAGAAGCCGAGGTCACCGGTGGACAGGCATACTACTCTGTACGGAATGTTCAGTCCCTGAAGCAGCTTTTCCGCGTCATTTGTGAGCGATTCCAGCTCGTCATACGAATTTTCGGGGCGGGCGAACTTCACAAGCTCAACCTTGTTGAACTGGTGCTGTCTTATAAGACCTCTTGTGTCGCGGCCTGCGGAGCCTGCCTCTGCGCGGAAGCATGCCGAATATGCGCAGTATTTAACCGGAAGCTTTGTTCCGTCGAGGATTTCGTCGCGGTGAAGGTTGGTTACCGGCACTTCTGCGGTCGGAATGAGGAAATATCCGTTGTTTGCAACCTTAAATGCGTCCTCCTCAAACTTCGGCAGCTGACCCGTGCCCGTCATGGAGGCTCTGTTTACCATGTACGGAGGGAAAATTTCGGTATATCCGTTTGATGTGTGCGTGTTCAGGAAATACTGAATTACGCTGCGCTCAAGGCGTGCGCCCAAGCCCTTGTAAACGGTGAAGCGCGTGCCGGAAATCTTTGCTCCGCGGTCAAAATCGAGAATGTCAAGGTCGGTGCCGATGTCCCAGTGCGCCTTTGCATCAAAGTCAAATTCGCGCGGAACAGACCACTTTCTTACCTCTTTATTCTGCGAATCGTCAACGCCGATCGGCGACTTTGCCGACGGAATATTCGGTATGCGCAGCATGAAATCGCGCAGTTTTGCGTCGATGTCCGATACCTCGGTATCAAGATCTTTAATCTCGCCGGAAAGCTCCTTCATTTCGGCAAAAATCGCGTCGGTATTTTCGCCGGCTTTCTTCATTGCGGGGATTTGCTTTGTGATTTCATTCTGCTTTGCCTTCATCTGCTCAACCTTGCCCAAAAGCTCGCGGCGCTTTAAATCAAGCTCGATTGCCGGCGTTATGTCGAGATCGCTGTTTCTGTTTTTCAGCGCCTCTCTGATTTTATCGGGTTCTGTTCTTAAAATTTTAATGTCTAACATTTTTTTATCTCCATTCCTTTGATTATTGTGCTTTTTTCACCAAAATATCGTAAAAGTCCTTTTGTTCGGGCGTCAGATTTTCGGTGTATATGTTTGCCAAAAGCTCGCTTGCCGCCTTTTTGTCACCGTCATACAGCTTATCGTAAACGGCGATGAGAGCCCCGTATGCGTTTACTTCTGCCGTAAGCGCGTCCTTTTCGGAGGTGAGCGACGAATTTTCCTCCATGAGCTTCGAATTTGTTTCGCGCAGATTTTTGTTCAGCTCAACGAGCTGCATGTTTTCCTCGCTGACCTGCGCCGCCTTATCCGAAAGGCTGACCTTTTCGGCGTCCTGTTCGCTGACCTTGCTCTGCTCCAGATGCGTCTGCGCAAAAAATGATAATATTATCATTAAAATTGCAACAATAAAAATCAGCGACGTGTATAAAAACAGGGATTTGTTATCGTTTTTTTTCAGCGTCATATCGTTTTACCTCCCGTTTATCAGCTCCAAAAGCCGCTCAAGGTCTTGATTTCCGTAATATTCAATCTCAATTTTGCCCTTTTTTGCGGTTCCGGACAGCTTAACCTTGGTGCCCAGATACTGCTCGAGAGTTTTTGAAATTCTGTCAAGCTCAAGCTTGTATGCGGTGTTTTTCTGTTTTTCCGATTTCGGCGCAGGGGTTTTTGCCAAATCCTTTGCCAAAATCTCCGCCTGGCGCACATTCAGCCCGTCGGCGATTATCCTGTTCACGAAAAATTCGCGAACCACGCCTTTTGGGACGGAAAGCGCGCAGCGTGCGTGACCCTCGGTGATTTCGCCGGAGATAAGCTTGTCCTTTGTGAAAGAATCAAGCGTTAAAAGCCGCACGGAATTTGCGATTGCGCTGCGGCTTTTGCCCAGTCTTGCGCTGATTTCCTCCTGCGTCAGCCCGTGCTCGTCCATGAGCGAACGGTATCCGAGCGCCTCTTCGATGGGGTTTAAATCCTCGCGCTGCAGGTTTTCGATAAGCGCGATTTCTTTCACCGTCAAATCGTCATAATCCTTGATTATAACCGGGATTTTTTTTAGTCCGGCAATTCTTGCGGCACGCCAGCGGCGCTCGCCTGCAATGATTATGTAGCCGTCCTCCGTTTTCTTTACTACAATGGGCTGTATCAGTCCGTGTTCTTTCAGCGAATCGGCAAGCGCGCGCAGCTTTTCTTCGTCAAAGGTTTTGCGCGGCTGATCCTTGTTCGGCATGACTTCGGTCAGCTTTACCTCGGTAACGCCGCCGGAGCCTTCTTCGTGAAAAAGCGCGTCAAGCCCCTTGCCTAAGCCATTTTTAACCATTTAACCACTCCTTGTTATTAGCAATTATGTCACGTGACAGCGCAAAATATGCTTCCGCGCCTTTGGACGTAATATCATACTTTATTATCGGCTGACCGTAGCTCGGCGCCTCGGAAATGCGGACGTTGCGCGGTATCGGCGTTTTGAAAACCTTGTCGGGAAAGTGCTTTGATACTTCGTCCAGCACCTGCTGCGAAAGATTTGTGCGCGAATCGTACATCGTCGCTATTATTCCCTCGATTTCAAGGCGCGTATTCAGCGACTTTTTGATTGATTTTATCGAATTTATCAGCTGCGTAAGTCCCTCGAGCGCGTAGTATTCGCACTGCATCGGAATGAGCAGGCTGTCCGCCGCGGTCATTATGTTGATTGTCAGCATGCCGAGAGCCGGCGGTGAATCGATTATTATAAAATCATAGCCGTCTTTTACCGTTTTCAGCGCGTTTTCGAGAAAATGCTCGCGCATGTCCTGCGACGCAAGCTCAACCTCAGCTGCGGAAAGCTCCGGGAGCGACGGAATAACCGACAGTCCGCGCACGCTTGTGCGTATAACCGCGTCGGGGGTTTTTGCGCTGTCGGCAAGACAGTCGTAAACCGACAAATCAATGCTGTCGCGGCTTATTCCCAGCCCCGATGTGGCATTTCCCTGAGGGTCGCAGTCGGCAACAAGCACGCTTTTGCCCTTGTATGCAAGGCATGCCGCCAGATTTACCGCGGTGGTGGTTTTGCCCACGCCGCCTTTCTGGTTGGTTACTGCAATAATTTTTCCCATAATATTTATCCTTTTCAGATTTGTTGTGTATTTTGTGCCCTAAGCTTCAAAAAACTTTTAAACTTTCTGCCGCGTGTATTCGGCAGAACCTCCGTTTTTTTTGAACCTCTACTTCTTATTATAACACATATTTTCAAAAAGTAAATGTTTCACATGAAACATTTTTAATATTTTTTGTATAAATTTTTAAAATATGGCAAAAAATTCAATAATAAAGACAAAATTATGGGGTGAGCATGTGTGAAGATATTTGATTTAATCCGAAAAATTGTATTATATAAGCCGCCGCCCGAGGGAAATTCCTTTACCCTTACCGAAACGCACGAAAAGCCGGCGTATGATGTCCGTACGGAAAAGCCTGCGCCGCCGGTTCCGAAAATATCACGGTCGCTCGATTTCAACCGCGGATATATTGAGGAGCGATTTGATTATCCGCAAAACAACGATGTAGTTATCCGCGACATCGTCCTGCGCGGCGGAGTGCGTGCGATTGTGGTTTTTTATGATGGCATGTGTGACGGAACGGCGATAAATGACGGGATAATCAAGGCGCTTTTGGAGCTGCCTATATATAATAAGGTAGAAAAGCCGTATAATTGCGACGAAATACTTGAAAAACTGCTTATTCACAACCAGGTTGCGATGACCGGAGATTTTGACAGTATTATCGATGACATCAATTTCGGGTGCTGCGGAATATTCATTGACGGAATAGATAAGGCGTATTCGGCAGATGTCAAGGACTGGCCGCACAGAGGCGTGGAAAAGGCGGAGAATGAGCAGTCGATTTACGGGCCGCAGGAGGCTTTTGCGGAGATGCTGCGCGGAAATTCCGCACAGGTGCGCAAAATTTTAAAGACCGAGAAGCTCATATGTGAACAAACGGTGGTAGGAAATGTTTCAAAAACGCGCGGCGTTATCATGTATATATCGGACATTGCGAATGAGCGGCTGGTAGCTGAGGTGCGCAGGCGGCTGGACGGCATATCCATGGACTATGTAATCTCCATAGAGGAGATTTCCATGATGATCGAGGACAATCCGCTGATGATTACGGGGCATATTCTTGCAACCGAGCGCCCCGACCGCGTTGCGCGTGCGCTGTCCGAGGGTCGTGTTGCGCTGATTTTAAACGGAAGCCCGCGTGCGCTCATATTCCCGACAAACGTGTATGAGCTGACTCATGCGGCGTCCGACGCGTATCTGCGCGTCGATTTTGCAAACATGTCGCGGTTTATCCGTCTTTTGGCAATCCTCATTTCGGTGCTGCTGCCGGGGCTGTTCCTTGCAATAACCATGTTCCATGAAGAAATGCTGCCGACGTATCTTCTGTACGCAATCAGTGCGTCGCGGCAGAATGTACCGTTCCCAAGCGTTGTCGAACTGCTTTTGATGGATTTTTCTTTTGAGATGATTCGCGAGGCGGGCGTGCGTATGCCGGGACCGATTGGCTCTGTTCTGGGCATTGTGGGCGGTCTTATTCTCGGACAGGCTGCGGTCAGCGCGAAAATCGTCAGTCCGATTATGATTATTGTGATTGCAATAACCGGTATCGGCTCGTTTGCCACCGCGGATTACTCCCTCGGCTGGAGCTACAGAATTTTAAAGGTGCTGTTCGTTTTAATCGGCACAACCTTCGGATTTTACGGCATTGCTCTGGGCATGTTCGTTTATGCGGTGCTGCTTGCAGCGAGCAAAAGCTTCGGTGTACCGTTTCTGTCGCCGCTGCCGGGGAATAAACCGTATAAAAATGCGGTGTTTGTGCCGCCGGTGTGGCGAATGGAAAAACGCCCGGAATATCTGCATGCAAAACGGAGTCGGCGCGAGGATAAAATCAGTAAGAAATGGAAGAACGGAGGGTAATGTTTCACGTGAAACATTATTCCCCGGGCTGCCCAAAGCCGATACTGCTGTGAAATGCTTATTTTGAGCCGCTATGAGAACAACTCACTTGGCGCGGAGAAAGGTGCGCGGCTGTGAGTGTAACTCGCCCGTTGTGAAAAAGACGCAGTTGTGGGAATAAATCGCCCAACGCCAAAAAATGGCGCCGCAGCAGGATATACACATAAAGGCGTCAGCTCTTATCGGCATTGCCATGCGGATAAAATGAGTTTTATTATAAATTGTGCTGCCGCAGGGCGGCGGAACGGAGGTTATTATGAATGAAACCGGCGGAATTAATCAAAAGCAGCTGACGCTTGCTGTCGCAAATTTTCTTGCAGTAAAGATGATATTTGCATTTCCGCGGTATCTGTTCGGGACAAGCGGCAATGCGGCATGGATACAGGCGCTGTATATGACGGCGGTTGCGTTCGGACTGCTTGAAGCATCGCTGTTTTTATATCGGTTTACCGGAAAAAAGAGTATAATTCAGCTTTCGGAAAGTATAGGCGGAATACCGCTTAAAATCATTGTATCGCTGATTGTTGCGGCAATTTTCACGGCAAGTCTGGGCACGGAGGCGCGCGTTTTTGCGGAATCGGTAAAGCTGGTGCTGCTACCGAAATCAAAAATAGAATACGTAATGTTGCTGTTCGGGCTAACGGTCGCAATCGGCAGTTTGAGCGGATTTTTTGCCCTAAGCACCGTGAATGCAATATTTTTCCCGTTTTGTTTGTTTTTCCTGGGGATAATGTCGGCGGCGCTGATACGAAACTGCGACATTAACAACATTTTCCCCATATTCGGGACGGGAATAAAAAGAATTTTCGTAAACGGACTGTCGGATATGTCCTGTTTTTCGGACATTTTGGTGCTGAATATTCTTGTTCCGTATTGCAGCGATATTCAAATGGTGAAAAAGGGCGGCAGACGCGCAATTGCGATTGCCGGGAGCGTCATAACGCTGCTGTGCCTGATATACGGGCTGATTTATCCGTATCCGTACACGTCGGAATTTTTGCTGACAACCTATCAGCTGTCGCGAATGGTGCGTGCCGGGGAGTATTTCCAGCGTTTTGAGGCGCTTTTCGAGTTTGTGTGGTCGATAACGCAGCTTTTGTATTCATCAATGTACGTATATCTGATATGCGATGTACTTGGTGCGGCGTTCAAGCTGCGTGATGCAAAAGCGACAATTCCGTGCATAATTGCAATTGTGTGCTTTACTGCGGCGATGCCGCAGTCGGTCGCGGAGCTTTTGGAAACGTCAAGAAAAATAAAACAATTTATATTCCCGGCGGCGTATCTTTTGCCGATAGTAATTCCGGTGATATATATTATAGTAAGGAGGCGGCACGGTGAAAAACAAAATTCTTAAAATGGCGCTGGTATGCGGTTTAGCGCTGCTTGCGGGCGGATGCTCGGATGCAATTGAGCCGGATACGCTCGGGTATGTTGTTGCACTCGGTATCGACGTTCCGGAACAGGATGAAAAGGGCTACAATATCACGCTACAGTTTGCAAATCCGTCAAAAATAAGCGGCGGTTCGAGCGAGGAGGGCGGAAAAGGCGGCGGTGACAGCATTGAAAACATAACGGTAACCGCGCCGGAAATTTATTCGGCGGTGAATATCGCGAACCATATTATAAGCAAGAAATTTGTGCTGTCGCATACGAAAGTTATCGTCTTTTCGGAGGAGGTCGCGCGCGGCGGAATAAAGGGGCTGCTTGAAACAATCGCAAGAAGCAGCGATATTCGCCCGAACACGTATTTTGGGGTCAGCAAGGGAAAGGCGCGCGAGTTTTTGGAGTCGGTAAACCCGGAAACCGAGATAAATCCGGTGCGTTATTACACCATGATTTTTGAAAACGATTATTCGGGATTTATTCCGCAGGACATGAGCACGGACTTTTATTTCTTCTGCGAAAGCGACGAAAAGTGCTGTGTTATGCCGATTTGCGCGGTATCGGGCGCGGCAGAGGAGCATAAATATTCCGAAACGGGGTATCAGTACGGGCTGGAGGACTACCGTGCCGGACAAATTCCGTCGGGCAGCAAGCAGACGCAGGTCATGGGAATGGGCGTGTTTTACGGCGATAAGCTGGTGGGCGAGTTCGGCGATATTGAAACGGAAATGTATAATATTCTCATGGGGCAGTACACGAACAGCTATGTTGTGTATCGCTACAGCAAATCGCCCGATAATCCGATTACCGTCATACAAAAGCAGAAGCATGCGCCGAAAATATCGGTGGATATGAGCGGAAATGTGCCGAAAATCAAGGCAGAGGTGTTTATCGAGGGCGAATTTGCCTCGTCGACGCCGCAGAAATCGGTTGAGGACGACTTGGAGGATTTTTCAAAGGAGGCGGCAGGCGAGCTTAAGGCGCAGCTGCTGGATTTTTTAAAGCAGACGCAAGAGTTTGGCACCGATATTGTTGGGTTCGGCAGTTATGCAAAGAGGAATTTTAAGGATATAAATGAGTTTTCCGCCTGCAAATGGCTTGAAAGGTATAAGGACGCCGAGTTTGAGGTTGAGGTTGATTTTGTGGTGCTCCGCACGGGGCTTGTGGTAAGGAGTGACAAGAAATGAGGGCATGGCTTGTATTTATAATCGTACTTTTTATTTCAATCAGGACGATAATGTACGGGATATGGATTGTGCGCAACAAAAATGTTGCGGGCGGGATTTACGTATTCCTGCTTGCGTGCGGCGCGCTGACGATGGCGGCGAGGTATGTTTTTAAATACTGACTTGACAAAATCGGCAAAATGCAATATAATATAGAATTGAGTAAGTCAGACGGTCGCGGGCACGTAAGGTGCGTGAGGAAAGTCCGGGCTCCATAGAGCAAGAATGCCGGTTAACGGCCGGTGGAGGCGACTCCAAGGACAGTGCAACAGAAAATAAACGCCGCCGCACGGCGGTAAGTGTGGAAATGTGAGGTAAGAGCTCACAGGGAAGATGGTAACTGAATTCCCGTGTAAACCCCATTCGGAGCAACATCAGCTTTGCAGCTAAGCCTGCTCGGCATTGCAAGAATGATGGCATGAACGGAAGGGCAACCTTTCGTCACAGATAGATGACCGTCCGATACAGAACCCGGCTTACAGACTTGCTCGCCAAATAATAAATATCCGTCCGCGGACGGCTGTGCTCCATTAAAGCGCTGTGCTTTTGGTGCGCGGCATGCGGACGGTATTTTTTTGCAAAATTTCTTTGCGCGGACTGTATGCTTTTGACCCGTCAATATAATTTTTTTTCCGTGTTTTGCACGATCGTTTTTTTATTGCTTTTTTAAAACAGGATTTGTGTCCCTTAAATGCATTATGTGTCCCTTTTGGGATATTTATATGTCCCTAATCTGCACAAACAAGGGTGATTATGCCGACTTCACAGGGGTTGCCGAAACGCGGAAAGGGCAGCGTATTGGAAAGTCCGCGGTTTATAATCATGGTTTTGCCGTCCGAGTCAACCCTGCCGGCGGTGTACTGCGGAAATATCATGCGCCTATGCGAAAGCGCCGACGAAAGCGGTGCGAGAACTCCTCCGAGATACGGCAGACGGATTTGTCCGCCGTGCATATGCCCCGACAAAATCAGGTCGAATGGGTAAGTCTTTATCTCATCAAACAGGTTCGCGCGATGAAAAAGCAGAATTTTAAAGCCGTCATATTCCGACAGCGGCATGGGTGATGTGAGCGTGGGTGCGCACTGCGGTTCGGGTGCCGACTGCATCAGCGATGAAAACGCCTCCCCGATATTCTGCGAAATCCGCTCCGGCAGCTTGGAAAACGGGTCGCCGACTCCGCACAGTGCGATTTTCGCGCCGTCCTTTTCCAAAAATGTGCTCGAATTATCAAGCAATACCGCACCGCAAAATTCCTTTTGAAATATCCTTGAACAGCCCGGTCTGCGCACATCGTGATTGCCGGTCACAAAATACACCGGCGAAATTTCGCAAAGCGCGCGCATAAGCCGTGCGGCGCGCCCGGTATCGCTGTCATCATCATGAAGTATATCGCCCGTAACCGCGGTGATGTCCGGCGATTCCGCCGCTATAATCTCCGCCGCGCCCTCCTCCGGGCGCGAATGAAAATCCGATACGTGCGCTATTTTAAAGCCGTTAAATTCCGGCGGTATTTTTTTCGATACGATTTCGTACCGCGTTATCTCAATTTTTTTACTCATAAACCCTGCCCCATCGCTGATTTTTTATTTATTACATTATTATTGTATCATTTTTTGCGGAAAAAGGCAAATAAATATTGTATTTTTGCGAAAAATGTGATAAAATGTAATGTATACTGATATAATGGAGGAAATATGGCTGAATATATAGATAAAGCGGAAACCGAGCGCCAGAGAGAATTTCTGTGCCGGCTGCGTGAGATTAACGATGCGTTTTGTGCGGCACACGGCAGAAAGCCGCTCGCCAACACCGAAACCTACGGCTGTCAGCAGAACGAAAACGACACCGAACGTATCCGCGGAATTTTAAAAGAGGCGGGCTTCGACTTCTGCGACACCGCGGACGAGGCGGATTTGGTGATATACAACACCTGCGCCGTCCGCGAAAATGCCGAGGACAGAGTATACGGCAGGCTCGGGATTTTAAAGCACATCAAAGAAAGCCGCCCCGGGCTGGTTATCGGTCTGTGCGGCTGCATGGTGCAGCAGGAGCATATTGTCGAAAAAATAAAAAAGGTGTATAATCATGTCGATTTGATTTTCGGCACGCACGCTCTTTATAAGCTGCCCGAGCTCTTGTACGGCGTATATAAGGACGGCAGAACCGTCATCGACGCGCAGAGCAGCGACGGCGCAATCTGCGAGGATTTGCCCATCATGCGCGATTCGGACAGCAAGGCGTGGGTAAGCATAATGTACGGGTGCAACAATTTCTGTTCATACTGCATCGTGCCCTACGTCCGCGGCAGAGAACGCAGCAGAAAGCCCGAAAAAATTATCGAAGAAATAAAATCGCTCGTAAAAAGCGGCGTGACCGAGATTTGCCTTTTGGGTCAGAATGTCAATTCCTACGGCAAGGATTTGGAAGAAAGTGTAGATTTTTCCGATCTTCTGCGCATGGTGAACGAAATAGACGGCGTGAAACGCATACGCTTCATGACCTCTCATCCCAAGGACTTCGGCGACAGGCTGATTTCCGCAATGGCGGAGTGCGGCAAGGTTTGTCCGCAGCTGCATCTTCCGTTCCAGGCAGGCAGCGACCGCGTTCTCGCCGAAATGAACAGAAAGTATACCAAGGAGCAGTATCTTGAAAAAATCCGCCGCGTAAAGGAGAAAATCCCCGGGATTGCGCTCTCGACCGACGTAATCGTCGGGTTCCCGACCGAAACGTGCGAGGATTTTGAGGAAACGCTCGACGTGCTGCGAAAAGTGGAATTTGATACGATTTTCTCGTTCATATATTCGCGGCGCGAGGGTACTCCGGCGGCTAAACTGGATTTTGTGCTGAGCGATGAGCAAATTCATGCGAATTTCAACAGGCTGCTCGAGGTGCAGAACGAAATATCAAAGCGCAAAAATGACGCATACGTCGGGAAAATATGCACCGTCCTGGTTGACGGCGCAAGCAAAAATAATCCGGAGGTTCTCTCGGGCAGAACCGATACGGCAAAAATCGTGAATTTTAAGGGTGCGGCGGAGCTTGCCGGAAAGTATGTCCGCGTGAAGATATGCGAGGCGCACACCTGGAGCCTTAACGGCGAATTGGCAGATACGGACGCGTAAACGCGCGTGAAAACCGGAAAACGGCGGCACGTTCGCCGTATTTTCGGGGAAATTTGAAAGGAGTTTATAAAAATGACTATAGCAGAAAAAGCACACGAATTGGGACAGATGATTAAGGACAGCGATGAGATGAAAGCGCTGCATGAGGCAGAGGAGGCTCAGGCGCATGACGAGCAGGCGCAAAAGCTTGTGGCGGAGTTTAACTTAAAAAGAATGAACTTAGCGCGCGACATGCAGGAGAAAAAGCTCTCACAGGAGGACGCGATAAAGCAAAACAACGAGGCGTTCAACGAAATGGTGGAAAAATCGGAAACCATCAAAAATTACGTTGAAGCGAAAAAGGCGTTTGACAAGCTGGTTAACGGCGTAAACAGCACGATTAACATTTATATCATGGGCGAGCAGGGCGGCTGCACGCATGACTGTCATACCTGCGGCGGTTGTCACTGATAACGGGATTTAAACATTAACGGACAGGAGCGGATAAAATGGCAAACAACAAGCTGTCGCCCATGATGAGCAGATATTTGCAGACCAAGGAGCAATATCCCGACTGCATCTTGTTTTACCGTCTGGGTGACTTTTATGAGATGTTTTTTGATGACGCGCTGACCGCCTCGCGCGAGCTGGAGCTTACGCTGACGGGGAAAAACTGCGGCATGGAGGAGCGTGCGCCCATGTGCGGCGTGCCGTTTCACAGCGCGCAGGTGTATATTCAGCGGCTTGTCGCAAAGGGGTACAAGGTCGCCGTGTGCGAGCAGCTGGAGGACCCGAAGGACGCGAAAGGCTTGGTTGACCGCGGCGTAGTTAAGGTTGTCACCTCGGGCACGCTCACCGACGAATGTATGCTTGACGATAAGAAAAACAACTATCTCTGCGCGGTTTACCGGGGCGGCAGCGTTGCGCTTGTGTTCTGCGATATTTCCACCGGAGAGATGTTCGTAACGCGCACCGCGGACGGAAATGAAAGCATCAACGAGACGGCGCGCTATGCGCCGAGCGAGATAATCATGAACAGCGGTGCGGAGGATATTTTCAAAAAGGACGCGCAATCGGGGCTTACGGCGAATATATCGGCGCCGGGCGACGGTTATTTCGAGCCGTCGGAGGAGCTTATTTCGGCGCAGTTCGGGAAAAGTCCGCAGGAGCTGGGGCTGACGCATGAAATGACGTGCGCCGTTTCGGCGATGGTGCGCTACCTGGAGCACACGCAGAAAGGGCATGTGTCCTATGCCGACACGCTCAAGGTCTACAATCCCGAGGAATATATGGAGCTGGATTTTGCCACAAGGCGCAATCTGGAAATAACCGAAACAATGCGCGACAGGGCAAAGCGCGGCACGCTTTTGTGGGTGCTCGACCGCACGAAAACCGCCATGGGCGCGCGAAAACTGAAGCAGTGGCTGGAAAAGCCGCTGATAAATCCGGTGGAAATAAACAACCGTCTGTACGCGGTGGACGAGCTTGTGAAAAATGTCATGCTGTGCGATGATTTGGCGGCGGTGCTGTCGGGAATTTACGATATTTCGCGAATCACGAGCCGCATTTCGCTCAATTCCGCGGTACCGAAAGATATGGTTTCGCTGAAAATGTCGCTTTTAAAGCTGCCGGAGCTTAATTATGTGCTCTCGCAGATGAAATCTCCGCTGTTTGCGGAGATGAACCGCAATTTCGACCTCATGGAGGACATGGCAGCACTGCTCGGAAAAGGGCTTAACGACGAAGTTCCGGCAAGCCTTAAGGACGGCGGCGTAATCCGCAGCGGCTACAGCAGCGAGCTTGACGAACTGCGTGAGCTGGAAAAGAACGGCAAAGGCTGGATTTTATCCTCCGAGGCGGCGGAACGGGAAAAAACCGGTATTAAAAATCTGAAAATCGGATACAACAAGGTTTTCGGATATTACATAGAAGTCACGAATATGAACAAAAATCTCGTGCCGGACAACTATATCCGCAAGCAGACGCTTGTCAATGCGGAGCGGTACATCACTCCGGAGCTTAAAGAGATGGAGGAAAAGGTTTTGAGCGCGTCCGAAAAGCTGACCGCGCTCGAGGCGGAGCTGTTCGAGCAAATCCGCGCAAGGGCGGCGGAAAATGCGGACAGATTAAAGCGCGTGTGCGAGGTGGTTGCGGCGGCGGACGTACTGTGCTCGTTCGCGCAGGTCGCTTACCGCTCGGGCTACACCATGCCCGAAGTCACCGGCGGCACCGAATTTATCGTTAAGGACGGGCGTCACCCGGTTGTTGAGAAGATGTTAAACAGCGGTATGTTTGTGCCGAATGATACTACGCTCGATACCGACAATAACCGCGAGATTATTATAACCGGCCCGAATATGGCGGGTAAATCCACGTATATGCGCCAGGTTGCGCTCATATCGCTCATGGTGCAGGCGGGCAGCTTTGTACCGGCGAGCTATGCCAAGGTCGGCGTGGTGGACAAGATTTTCACACGCGTCGGCGCGTCGGACGATATCGCGCAGGGACAGAGCACCTTCATGCTGGAAATGGCGGAGGTTGCGAATATTCTGCACCACGCGACCGCAAAATCGCTTGTAATTCTTGACGAAATCGGCAGAGGAACATCGACGTTTGACGGGCTTTCGATTGCGTGGGCGGTTGCGGAATACATGCATTCGAAAATCAAGGCAAAGACTCTCTTTGCAACGCATTATCATGAGCTGACTCAGCTTGAGGAAAGCTTTGACGGCATTAAAAATTACTCGGTCGCCGTAAAAAAACACGGCGATGATATGACGTTCCTGCGCAAAATCGTGCGCGGCGGAACGGATGACAGCTTCGGTATCGAGGTTGCGGCGCTTGCCGGCGTACCGAAGCCGGTTATAAAGCGCGCAAAGGAAATTCTGGTTAAGATTGAAAACGGCGACGCGGAGAGCATAAATCCCGAAAGAAAACAGCCGCCGCAGGAGGCGCAAATCGGGTTTGCGGATAATGCCGCGGCGGAAATTTACCGCGAGCTTGCCGATATGGACGTGACAACATTCACGCCGATTGAGGCGCTGAATAAACTTTACGAGCTGTCGAAAAAAGCGAAAAACTGACATAAAAGCCGCACGGCAGGCGGCGGAAGGGAGATAAAATGGGAATAATCAATATTCTTCCGGGTGAAATATCCAATAAAATTGCAGCCGGCGAGGTGGTGGAAAGACCTGCGTCGGTGGTAAAGGAGCTTGTGGAAAATTCGATAGACGCCGGCAGCACCGCTGTCAGCGTGGAAATAAAAAAGGGCGGAATTACGTATATCCGCGTGAGCGACAACGGCAAGGGCATGTCGCGCGAGGACGCGGAAATCGCCTTTTTGCGCCATGCGACAAGCAAAATTCATTCTGCCGATGACCTTGACGCAATCTATACTCTCGGATTTCGCGGCGAGGCGCTGTCGAGCATAGGCGCGGTTTCAAAAACCAATCTGTACACCAAGCGCCATTCAGATGAGGTCGGCACGCATGTCATGTGCTGCGGCGGCGAGATTGAAAGCAGCGCCGAAGAGGGCATGCCGGACGGTACCGTTTTTGAGGTGTGCAGCCTGTTCTACAACACGCCTGCGAGAATGAATTTCTTAAAACGCGACGCGACCGAGGCTGCGGCGATAACCGATATTATGGAGCGGTTTATTTTGTCGCACCCGGAAATTTCTTTCAGATATACTATAGACGGCAAGGAAAAATATTTTACCTCCGGCGACGGCAATCCGAAAAGCAGCTTTTATGCGGTGTACGGCAGAAGTTATATAAATTCGGTAATCCCGGTTGACTACCAAACCGAGCTTTTGAGAATTACCGGACTTGTCGGCAAAGGCGACGCCGTGCGCCCGAACAGGAGCTATCAGAGCTTTTTCGTAAACGGGCGGTACGTCAAGAGTATCCGCCTTTCCAATACGGCGGAGGCGGCGTATAAAAATCAGATTATGGTAAACAAGCACCCCATGCTGGTGCTTAATATAGAAATCGACCCGAGGCTTACGAACGTGAATGTTCACCCGACTAAGCTGGAGGTCAAGTTTTCGCGCGATGATGAGGTTTTCCGCGCGGTTTTCCATGCGGTGGAGAACGCGCTGTATACAATTGTGAACGTCCCGAAAATCGAACGCAGCGAGCCGCGGTATGAATTTGAGCGCGACAAGGCGAGCACGGCGGCGCAGGAAACAATCGCCGGGGATACGTCCGCATATCCGCAAAATCAGTTGGCGGCGCGGACGGACGTTAAAATGAACGGGCATGAGCCGGTGCGTGAAAATGCGGAACGGGGCGCGGAAAATGCGCGCCGTGCGGAACAGCCGCCCGAGAGTGCGGCGGGAGTTTTCGGTGAACGTGCGGCATATCCGCAGGACGAAAACAATGCGCAAAGCGGCGCACACACAGCACAGTCCGCCGTACCGGGACAGACATCACAATTTGCCTCGGTTGAACAGGCAACAAAATTCGCCATGTCGGAGCAGACGTCACAATCTGCCGCACCGGGGCAGCCGGCGGAAATTCCGCATGCGGAGGGTGTGCAAAAAAGCGATATTCCCGATTGGGAAAAGGCTTATGCGGCGGCATATCCGCAGGATAAAGACAACCGCATTACAACATATGCGCTCAATAATGATGAGGACTATTTCCGCCGCAAGCGTGCCGAGCTTGTCGGCGATAAGGCAGAGGCGCCGGAGGCTGATAATGACAGCCTTGCGGAAATCAGCGAGAGCATAAAGGTGGAAATTCTGACGTCTAATCTTCCGGCGGATTTTGAGCAGGGGGAGGAAAACGGGCACGGCGGCTGGAATTTCGACCGCAGAGAGCTGCGTGTTATAGGTCAGCTTTTCAACACGTATATCATTGCGCAGTCGGGCGATACGATGATAATTGCCGACCAGCATGCGGCGCACGAACGGCTCAAATATGAGGAACTGAAAAAATCCCTTGCGGAGCACAGGGTTCATTCGCAGATGCTGCTTGCGCCGGTAGCGGTGAACGTGACGGCGGGCGAGCATGCGGTGTTCATGGAGAATACGGAAAAATTCGCCGAGCTTGGATTTGAAATTGAGGATTTCGGCGAAGATGCGCTTATTATCCGCGCCACGCCCGAGCCGCTGGACAGCGAGGAGCTGAAACAGCTGGTTCTGGAAATAATAGGAAACCTTTCGGACGGGTCGCGCGGAGCGGTTTCGGAAAAAACGGAACACGCGCTTTACACCATTGCGTGCAAGGCGGCGGTGAAGGCAAATCACAAGTATGACAATAAACAGCTTGAAGCGCTTTTGAACGCGGTTTTGGACATGGGAAACATCAACACCTGTCCACACGGCAGACCGATAATCATAACCATGACGAAAAAAGAGCTGGAACGGGAGTTTAAAAGAATAGTATGAAAACACCGCTTACAGTAATTGCCGGCCCTACCGCGTCGGGGAAAACGGCGCTGTCGGTCGGGCTTTGCCAAAGGCTTTCGGGCGAGGTAATCTCGGCGGACAGCATGCAGATTTATAAAGGAATGGACATAGGCACCGCGAAGCCGACGCCCGAAGAACGCGGCGGAATACCGCACCATATGATGGATATTATCGACCCGTCGGAAAATTTTTCGGCGGCGGATTATTGCAGCCGCGCACATAGGATTATCGCGGATATTGCGCAGCGCGGCAAGATGCCGGTTATGGTCGGCGGCACGGGGCTTTATATTGATTCGGTTGTCAATAACACCGAGTTTTCGGACGAGGGCGAAAATCCCGAAATCCGCCGCGAGCTCACCGAGCTTGCCGAAAGATGCGGCAATGAAGCGGTGCATAAGATGCTTGCGGAAATCGACCCGGAAACGGCGGCGAAATATCATCCGAACAATATCCGCAGGATTATCCGCGCGGTCGAATTTTATAAAACAACCGGCGAAACGCTTTCGGCGCATGCGAAAAAGGAAAAAAATCCGCGGTATGACTGCGTTTATTTCTGTATAAATTGGGACAGAGAGGTTCTTTATGACCGCATAAACAGGCGCGTTGACATCATGCTCGCGGACGGACTGGAGAATGAGGCGCGCGGATTTTATGAAAAATATGCAAAAATGAACCTGACCGCGGCGCAGGGAATCGGGTATAAGGAATTTTTCGATTATTTCGACGGAAAATGCACGCTTGAGGAAACGGCGGAGCTTATAAAGCTGCGCTCGCGCAGGTACGCAAAGCGTCAGCTGACGTGGTTCCGGCGGAATAAGGACATTTATTGGCTAACCCCGGGCGAGGGAATTTTGGACGAGGCAATGTCGCAAATCCGCGCGCGGTTCGGCGAGGTAAAATGATTTATAAAAAACAAATTTCAAAAATGTATAAAGCTTGTGCGTCAGCGTGCGCAGCGAAATATTGCGCGCTGTGCATGTGATATTAAAAAAAGGGGACTGCCGCGGATTTCGTGACAGTCCCCCGTTTTTATATTTCGTATTCGATTACAGCCGTCTGCCCGGCGCGGACATTACCGGTTATCGACTTGAAATCCTTCACCGCGTCCATGTTGGTTATAATTATCGGCGTGTAGGTTTCATACCCCTTTTCGCGCAGAAAGTTGAGGTCTGTTTCGCATAAAACGTCGCCGGCTTTTACGCTGTCGCCGCTTTTCACCTTGGCGGTGAACCCCTCCCCTTTCAGCTCCACCGTATTAAGACCGATATGGACAAGAATTTCAAGCCCGTCATCGGTGCGCACGGAATACGCGTGCAGCGTGTCGAAAACCTGCACAACAGTGCCGTCCGCCGGCGATTTTACGATATTGTCCGCCGGTATAACCGCGACGCCGTCGCCCAGCATCTTCTCCGAGAATACCGGGTCGGGCACCTGCTCGAGCGGTATGCAGTCGCCGTCCTGAGTTGCAAACAGCTTTCCCAGTGTATTTTTTGTTTCCTTTTTTCTTCCAAACAGCATGTCAATCCTCCATTCCTCCGCCGTGCGGCGGCACATATTACAGCGTAAAATCCGCTCGCGGCAGCTGCTTTTTCTGATAAGCATAACCCGAAAACACAGGCTGCGCCGCATGTTTTTTCGCGGATTTTATTTATGACGGCTCTCGCGCACCGCCTTGCGAACCTCCAAAACCCTATTCGGCGATACCGAAAGTTCGTCTATTCCCATCTTCATAAATTCCGGAATAAGCTTTAAGTCTGCGCCCAGCTCGCCGCAAATTCCGCACCATATTCCCTTTTTGTGCGCATTTTCCGCCGCCATGCGTATAAGGCGTAGCACCGCTTTATGGCGGACGTCACAAAAATCGGAAATGCTGTCATTCTGGCGGTCTGCCGCAAGCGTATACTGCGTGAGGTCATTGGTTCCTATCGAGAAGAAATCGGCGTGTTCCGCAAGCTCGTCCGAAATAATCGCCGCTGCCGGCGTTTCAATCATAATCCCAACCGGGATTTTCGCCGCGAACGGAATACCCTCCGCCGCAAGCTCCGATTTTGCCTCCTCCAGCACCTTTTTCGCCTCGTCGATTTCCCGCGCCGACACTATCATCGGCAGCATTATCATTACATTCCCGAACGCCGACGCATGCAGTATCGCGCGCAGCTGCGTCTTGAATATATCGCGCCGCGTAAGGCAAATTCTTATCGCGCGCATGCCCATTGCCGGATTTTCTTCGTCGGGCAGTCTGAAATAATCGATTTTTTTGTCCGCGCCGATGTCCAGCGTGCGGATTATCACCGGTTTTTCTCCCATTCCGGAGCAGACCTTTTTGTATGCCTCGAACTGAACGTCCTCGCTCGGGAAATCGCTGCTTTCCAGGTACAGAAATTCGCTGCGGAACAGCCCTATTCCCTCTGCGTCATTGAATATCACGCTGCCGAGGTCGGACGGCGTGCCGATGTTTGCGTACAGCTTTACCGTTTTTCCGTCAAGCGTGACGGTGGGCTTGTCCTTAAGCTGCTTTAAAAGCTCGCGCTGAGCGTCCTTTTCGCTCTTTTTTTTGCGCAGCATACCGAGAGTTTCCGCGTCCGGCTCGATGTATACAATGCCGGTGCAGCCGTCAACCGCCGCGTCCTTTCCGTCATATTCCTCCGGGATTGAAACGCCGATTACGGCAGGGATATTCATCGACCGCGCAAGAATTGCCGTGTGCGATGTGGGACTTCCGCGTTCGGTCACGAATGCCGTGATTTTGCTCTTGTCCATTTGCAGCGTTTCGCTCGGCGCGAGGTCATCGGCAAAAATTATGCTGTTCTCCGCCGCAGACGGCGCCTCGTCCGAAGCTCCGCACAGTATGCCGATAACCCTGTCCGACACATCGCGCACATCGGCGGCGCGCGCCTGCATATATGCATCGTCCGTTTCGGCAAACATCTTGGAAAAATTGTCCGCCGTCAAAAGCACCGCCGCCTCCGCATTGATGTGCTGCTTTTTTATTATATTTTCTACCGATTCGTTGTAGTCGAGGTCCTCCAGCATCATGCGGTGAATGGAAAATATCTGCGCCTCCGCCTCGCCGATTTCCTTGTTCGCCTTGTAAAAAAGCAGCTCAAGCTCATGCATCGCCTTGCCGCGTGCCTCGATGTACCGCGCGTTTTCCGCCTCCGCGTCCTCAATGTGACGCCGCTTTACCGGCTGTCCCATGCGGCGGTAAAGCTGCACCTTTCCGAACGCTATGCCGCTGCATACCGATTTTCCCGTAAATTTTTCCATTAAAAAACGCTCCTATAAATTATTTCTGAAAAATCCCTCAAGCTCCGCCGCCGCAGCGTCCTCGTCCGCGCCGCTCACCGTCACGCGTACCGTGTCGCCCTTCTTCACCGACAGCCCCATCACCGCGAAAAGCCGCTTGCAGTCCGCGCTTTTTTCGTCCTTGTATATCGTGATTTCCGAGCCGTATTCCCCCGCTTTTTTCACCAGCATGCCCGCAGGCCGCGCATGTATTCCCAAATCGTCGCATATTTTATAGGTAAATTCTTTCATGTTTTTCCTCCTTACAACAAAATTGTCCTTAATATTATGTGAAGAATATTTTTTTTCTATACAATAACGCGTTTTAATTTGACAAATCATTAAAAAAATATTATAATTATATCGTATGACTGATTACGCAAAAAAATTTCAGAAAGGATTTTTCAGTATGTATAAAATTGTAAAGAAAATACCGCTTAATCCTACGGTTACCAGAATGGATATACTTGCGCCGTTCGTTGCGAAAAAAGCAGAGCCGGGGCAGTTTATTATACTTCGCGTTTCGGAGGACGGCGAGCGTATTCCGCTTACCGTGGCCGATTATGACAGAGAAGCAGGGACGGTTTCGATTATTTTCCAGATTGTCGGCGCGTCCACGGAGGAATTAAACCACAAAAACGAGGGCGAATATATTGTCGATTTTGCGGGGCCGCTGGGCCGCGCGACGCAGTGTGACGGCTTGACAAAAGTCGCTGTTGTCGGCGGCGGAGTCGGCTGCGCGATTGCGTACCCCGTCGCGAAAAAGCTGCATGAGCTGGGCTGCTGCGTTCACTCGGTTATCGGCTTCAGAAACCGCGATTTGGTTATCCTGGAGGACGAATTTGCAGCTGCGTCGGACAAACTTTTAATCATGACCGATGACGGTTCGTATGGCGAAAAAGGGCTTGTAACCGACGCTTTGAAGTCGCTGATTGACGGCGGAAACGAATATGATGAGGTTATCGTTATCGGACCTCTGGTTATGATGAAATTTGTCTGCCGCCTGACGAAAGAATACGGCATAAAAACGGTTGTCAGCATGAATCCGATTATGATTGACGGCACGGGAATGTGCGGCGGCTGCCGGCTCACCGTCGGCGGAAAGGTCAAGTTTGCCTGTGTGGACGGCCCCGAGTTTGACGGTCACGAGGTCGATTTTGACGAGGCAATCGAGCGTTCGTCGATGTATAAGCCGTTCGAGCGCAAGGCGCACGAGGAAATCTGCAATCTGTACAAGGAGGTAAAGTAACATGCCTAATATGTCACCGAAAAAAAATCCGATGCCGTCGCAAGACCCGATAGTCCGCAGCGGAAATTTTGACGAGGTTGCGCTCGGATATTCCGAGCAGACGGCGATAGATGAGGCACAGCGCTGCCTTAACTGCAAGAATATGCCGTGCGTGGGCGGCTGTCCGGTAAAAATTCATATCCCGGCATTTATTAAAGAGGTCGCCGGGGGAAATTTTGAAAAAGCGTACGAAATCATAACCGAGGCAAGCTCATTGCCGGCGGTGTGCGGCAGAGTATGTCCGCAGGAAAATCAGTGCGAGGGCAAATGCGTGCGCGCGATAAAGGGCGAAAGCGTCGGAATAGGCAGACTGGAGCGGTTTGTCGCCGATTGGCATAACGCGCACTCGCAGGAAAAGCCGAAAAAGCCCGAAAGCAACGGCCACAGAGTCGCGGTAATCGGCTCGGGCCCGTCGGGGCTTGCGTGCGCCGGGGATTTGGCGAAAAAGGGCTACAGCGTCACCGTATTCGAGGCGCTGCATTTAGCCGGCGGCGTGCTGGTTTACGGTATTCCGGAATTTCGTCTCCCGAAAGCAATCGTGCAAAAGGAGATAGACGCGCTCAGGGATTTGGGCGTGGAGGTGCGCACGAACATGGTCATCGGCAAGGTACTGTCGGTTGACGAGCTTTTGGATGAAGGCTTTGAGGCGGTATTTATCGGCTCGGGCGCGGGACTTCCGAGATTTATGGGTATCCCGGGCGAGAATTTGAAGGGCGTGTATTCCGCGAACGAATTTTTGACGCGCGTGAACCTGATGAAAGCATACAAGGAACATTCAAAAACGCCGATTAAGCAGAATAAGAGGGTCGCGGTAGTCGGCGGCGGAAACGTCGCGATGGACGCGGCGCGGTGCGCAAAAAGACTCGGCGCAGAAGAAGTATACATTGTGTACCGCCGCGGCGAGGAGGAGCTTCCGGCTCGGCGCGAGGAGGTTGAGCACGCAAAGGAGGAGGGCATTATCTTCCGCCTTTTGACCAACCCCGTGGAAATTCTGCCGGACGAAAATAAATTTGTCGGCGGAATAAAATGCGTCGAGATGGAGCTGGGCGAGCCGGACGAATCGGGCAGACGCCGTCCGCAGCCGAAAGAGGGCAGTGAGTTCGTGATTGATGTTGACTGCGTTATCATGTCAATCGGAACAAGCCCCAATCCGCTTATAAAATCCACAACCGACGGTCTTGAAACACAGAAATGGGGCGGAATTATCGCAGACGGCGAAACGGGACTTACCTCGCGCGCGCGTGTATATGCCGGCGGCGACGCAGTCACCGGTGCAGCGACGGTAATTCTTGCCATGGGCGCCGGCAAAGCCGCGGCGGAGGCTATTGACCGGGATATTATGAATAAGGGGTAAGATTTTATGCTTGCTGTTGAAAGAAGAAATAAAATAGAAGAAATTATTCAAAAAAATAAAAGCGTAATGGTTCTGGAGCTGGCAAAGCTGTTTGACGTCACCACCGAAACCATTCGCGGCGATTTGGAAAAGCTGGAAAAACAGGGCGTGCTTGTGCGTACCTACGGCGGCGCAACCCTTGTCGAGGGTTCGCTGTCCGATATTCCGCTGTCCGACCGCGAGGTCATAAACTTTGAGGGCAAACAGCGCATTGGCAAGCGCGCCGCTAAGCTGATTAAGGACGGCGAAACGGTATTTTTGGACGCGTCCACCTCGTGTCTGCATATCGCGCGGAACATCAAGGACAAAAAAAGCCTGACCGTTATCACTAATTCCGAGAGAATTGTGAACGAGCTTGCGCCGTGCGAAAATATCCGCGTTATGTCCACCGGCGGACTGCTTATGGTGAAAAATATGTCCTACGTCGGCAGAATTGTGGAGAAAACCATTCGCGAAAATTATTTTGCGAACAAGGTGTTTTTCTCCTGCCGCGGCGTGACAATCGCACGCGGTCTGACCGAGTCCAACGAGGCGGAGGCTGAAATTAAAAAGGCGATGATTGACTGTTCCGAGTCGGTCATCTTTCTGTGCGACCACACCAAAATCGGCAAAATCGGCGTCCCGGTTATCGCGGATTTCAGCCGCATCGACGCGGTTATCACCGATGAGAAAATGGCGGACGAATGGAGCCGCTGCCTTGCCAAAAATGACGTAAATCTGATTGAAGCGTTGCAGCCGTAATTTTTTGCGGCTGTTTTTTTTGGAATTTTTAAAAAAATTTACAAATTTTTGCAGCTTTTTGATATTCTGCATAGTATTATATATGAAAACACCAAAAAGAAAGGAAGATTAAACCATGAAAAAACTATTAAGCGCAATTTTGTGTATGGCGATGCTTTCGTCACTCCCGGTTTCGGCTGCGGCTGACCCGATGTCGGACGCGCTGGCTGCGGTTAAGACGCGCGTGACCGTTCCGGCAGACCTTACCGAGTTTGACAGCAACACAACAAAAGACGGCGATGAAACATCATATTCATTCAGCTGGCGGACAGAGGACGGCGGCAAGAGCCTGCATGTTTACTGCGACGAATTCGGCAGAATTAACAATTATTCGTACTGGGACAGAGAGTCTTACAAGGATAATGAGGATAACCGCCTGACCCCGTACACAAGCGAGGACGCGCTCAAATTTGCCGAGGATTTTTTAAAGAAAGCGCTCCCCGACGCATACGGCGAAACATCCGAGCTGGTATGGGACAACTCCGGTTCGGAGGGATATTTCTCGGGTGACGGCATAAACTACAATTTCACGTTTGACCGCCTGTACGAGGGCACAAAAGTAGACGGCAACTATGTTTCGGTCAACGTTACGGCAACGCAGGACGGCATGTCGGTCCGCAATATGTATTCGGACTACAATTACGATACCGAGTTTATCGTTCCGCAAACAACAATTGAAAACCCCGAGGAGGCTTATAAAAAGGCGTATCCGATAAGCCTGCTTTACGAAACGGACTACGAAAAAACGGGCGAAAATAAAACAAAGGAAACACGGCTTGTTTATTCAATCAACGGCGGATACATCTCCGCGGAAACGGGCGAAATAAAGGAACTTATGGAATATGACGGCCCGATTGAATTTGCGAATAAGCAGGAATTGGCTGACGCGGCATCAGGAGCTGCGGACAAAGGCGCACCGAGATTTACCGAACAGGAACAAAAAGAGCTTGACAGCGTTAAGGGTCTTAAAACCGTACAGGAAATCGAGAAAAATCTGCGCGGCATATCCGTTCTTAAAATGACATCGGGCATGAAGCTGACACATTCATATATATACAAGGTTGATGATGACGAGTATATCATGAATTTGAATTTCAATGATGATAAGGACCGCTGGGCAAGTATCACGGTTGACGCAAAGACGGGCAAAATCAAGTCGGTCAATAACTATAACTACGGTGCATACTACCCCGATAATAACAAAGAGGAATACACCGTCACCGATGCGCAGAAAGACGCAGCACGCGAAAAGGTAAATGAATTTTTCGCTATGGTAGAGCCGGAAATCTCGAAAGAGTATGAAATTGCGGACGAAAATACATATTCTTCAACTGTCAGATTTGATTATTCGAGAATGGCAAACGGCATAAAATACAGCGAGGATTATGCGGATATTTCCTACGATGTTAAGGAAAATATGCTGACGGGATATGACTCATGTTATTCGGACGCAAACTTCCCCGACCCCGAGAATGTAATCGATGCGAACAAAGCATATGATGAAATTCTGAAGATTGCGCCGCTTGAAAAGGTTTATATTCTTACCGATTCCAAGCAGTACGAGCTGTGCTATATTCCGAAAAATGCGTATGCGAGCGTGGACGCATTCACGGGTAAGACGACCGAGCCGGAGGAGCAGGTACAGCCCGGCGAATACACCGACATTAACGGCGACGAGTGGTATGCGGAAGCGGAAAAACGTCTTTCCGACATCGGTATTCGTCTCAGCGGCACCGAGTTCAGAGCGAATGACAATATCACAAAGAGTGATATTTTGAGAATTTTCGGCGCGGGCTTAAAGGGTAGAAATTACCTGTATTATGATAACAGCGCGATAGTATCGTCAATGGCAAAGATAGGCATAATTCCGCCGACTGAAAAGCCCGAGGAGGATAACTCCCCCGTAACGCGCGAGGACGCATGCGTATACATGATTCGTCTTGCAGGATTTGAGCGCGTGGCAAAGCTTTCGGATATATACAGCGTAAGCTTCGCGGACGGCGACAGCATATCGCCCGAAAAAATCGGATATGCGGCAATTCTTTCCGGAATGGGCGTTGTAGCCGGCAGCAACGGCACACTTCGTCCGAAAGACTACATCACACGTGCGGAAGCCGTGCAGATGCTGTATAAATACCTTCTTCCGTAAAAATTCCATAATATATATTTCCTCACAAAACCGACTGCGGCGCTTGGCTGCGGTCGGTTTTAATGTGCGGTTTTTCTGTGATGTGCCGATGTATGTCTCCGTGTGCTCGGCATGCGTGCGCTGCCGTGATATAATCTGCCCATGCGCATGCTCGTTTGCGGCATACACACAGGCGATAGCAGATACAGATGTACACGGACATACACATGGGCGGACGTGCCCGGCGGACACAGACGGACACGCGACAAATAAATGCGGCGGTTAATAATATAAAATCAGAATGTCATTAAAACAAAAAGTTCGGTAAAACAAAAACCGCAGCGGATTTCCGCTGCGGTAGGTTTATATGTTTATGTTACATAACGCGTCTTGCGCCGACATATTTGCTGTACCCGCAGATTGAGCTGAGCGACTGGTAGCAAACCGTTCTTCCGGTGCGCGGTGCATGGATAACCTGACCGTTTCCGGCGTAGATAACAACGTGAGTGATTCTGCCGCCGCCTCTGGAGAAGAATACCAAATCTCCGGGCTGTAAATCGCTGCGCGATACGGCTTTTCCGTTTGAGAACTGTGCCGCGGCGGAACGGTTTACCGAAACGCCGAGTGCACGGCAGCAATACTGAACGAGTCCGGAACAGTCAAATCCCGAAGGTGATGTTCCGCCGTAAACGTACTTTGTACCAATGTATTTTGCCGCCTGCGAAACGAGCTTTGAGCCGTTTCCCGAAGCTGCCGGAGCGGCAGATGCGGCTGCATTTGCCGACTTCTTTGTTATATTCTTTTTGTCGGGCTGTACGGCGGCTTTAACCTCCGCTTTCTTTTCTTCGACAGTCGCGACGTTCGCGGTTTTCACATATCCGACTTCGTTTGTGGCGGATACAATGATTTTTGTCCAGTTCGTTCCGCCGCTTAAGATTTTGCAGTTTGCGTTATTTGCAAGAGTTGTCAGAGTTTCGCTGTTGTCATCCGGCATGAGCTTGACAGCTACAACGGCGTCGGAAGTTTTAATATTTGCATTTTTTGCAATTGCCGCAATGCGGTTGTTTCTCGCCTTGTTTACAACACTGCGCTCGGTCAGCTCACCTGTGGTGATGTATTCCGCCGAAACATAGCCTACGTCATAATCGTCGCCGTAGTACACCTTGTACCAGCCCTCTGCCGGCTGTTCGAGAATGATTACCCATGAACCCTGTGCCACCTGCGACAGAATGAGTGCGTTTTCATCTGCTGCGGTGCGGACGTTTATGCTTTGGTCTGCCGTACCCATGCGGTACATTGTGGTTGTCAGCATCACGCTGTCAACGCGAGCCTTGTCGGTGCTGACGTACTCGGCTTTTACGTAGCCGGTGTATTCGCCTGCCTGAACCTTGAGCCAATCCTCGTCGGTGTCGATTACCTTCACCTGCGTGCCGACGGGCAAGACGTTCAAAATTGTGCTTTCTGTATCTGCGGCGGCTCTTAAATTGATGCTTCCGCCTTCGGTTAAAATATATGCGTCATCTCCGGCGGATACGGCTGCTGTCGCTGCCGGAGCGGTATCATCGGCTGTTTCGCCTTCGCCGTCGCCGGTAAGCACTGCCGGTGCGGTAGTTGTTGTTTCAATTGTCTGAGTAAGCTTATTCGCGCGGACGGCAGACAGGCTGAGTGCCTGGACGGTCGCAAGCGAACCCACTAACGATACGGCAAGCAGCGCCGCTATCGTGTGTTTTAAGTTCCCCATTGGAATCCTCCTAAAATTATTTCTTAAATGTTACAAAAATATTATACACCAAAAATAACAATTTGTCAAACATTTTTAATAAATTTTTACAATTTTGAAACAATTTTCTTTTTGCAAAATCTGAAAAGTCGCATAACAGTGCGGTTTTTGGGGAATAAATTAATTTTGAAATTTTTGTAAATAATCTTGAAAAAAGTGCGCCAAATGTTACAATGTTACAATGAGGTTAAGAAAAAGTTGTTAAAAAGTCGAAAAAAACCGAAAATATACGCTCGAGAAAAAAGGGAAATAAATAAAACAGAAAAAAATCATTGACAAAGCGCGGAAAATGATGTATAATATACTTATGTCTTGAATAAGCCGATGTGGTGGAATTGGCAGACGCGCGGGACTCAAAATCCCGTGGTAGTGATACCGTGTGGGTTCGACCCCCACCATCGGCACCAATGACGGAAACCGCATAAATGCTTGAAAGTACAGTGTTTATGCGGTTTTTCCGTGTTTTGAAAGTTTGCTGTTTCCCGTTCAATTACGGTCATTTTTGGCTATTTCGGTGTCAAAAATGTGTCAAATTACAACCCTTTTCTTAGTCGTTTGCGCGTTTGATAATTTTATATTCAATAATTCTTCTGTTCGCCTTAGATTATCCGTGGTAATCTGCGTGTAAATATTTTGTGTGGTCGATATATCAGCATGTCCCATTAAGTATTGTGCCGTTTTCACATCTACTCCCATGTCATGCAAAATGTAGGAACAGTATGCGTGGCGAATTTGATGTGCTGTGATGTCAAGACCTGTGATGTGCTGATAATCTTTCCAATATTTGAAAAATTGGTGCTGCATTAGATGCGAGCCGTTGTCAGTAAATACAAGTCCTATTTTATTGCGCGGCAAATGCGCAGCTAAACAATCGAGCAGTATAACCTCTCTCTTTCCCGCCTGCGTTTTCGGTTCCTTTAAATACGGCTTATTCCCTTGAAAATATACTGATTTATTTATACTTATACGTTTTTTCTTAAAATCAATATCATTATAAGTTAGCGCCAGTGCCTCGCCTCTACGTAAGCCGGTGTAAAGCAGAAAGTAAGCAAACAATCCGAAAGGTTTATCAATACTTGATTTAATGGTTTCTATGTCTTGTTTCGTTGGAATCAGACGTTTTGTTTTCGGAAGATTTTGCGGAACCTTTATATATGCGCATGGGTTGTCGCGTATTAACTGATTAATACATGCATATTCAAATATCATTTTCATGACCGAAAGGGTGTGCTGTACTGTCTTTTGCGAATAGTTCATATTGATACGCCGACTAATAATATGTTTAACATCATTAGGGGTTATGTCGTTTATGTACATATCGGAAAAATATTCTTTTATAAATTTAAGATGAGGTTTGTACTTGTCGGCTGTTGTATACGATAGCTTTTCTGAGTGTTCCTCATACCAGTTATCAGCAACCGTTTCAAATAATTTTGTTTTTTGCTCTTTTTGGGAATATTCAACCATTTGACGTTCAATATCTTTGGCTGCTTTCTTTTCGGTTTTTTCTAAACTGTAAAAAAATACGCGTTTGTTATCAATTTTGACTGACCTACACCATCGTCCGTCCTTTCTTTGTTTCATAAAAAATACACTCCTTTTTTTTAAATTAATGTTTGACAAATAAGAGTGCATGTGATACAATATTGTTGAGTGGTGAATATTGCATTATGCACTATTTATCTTTTGCCCTCGACTGTTGGTAGCAGTTGGGGGCTTTTTTATTTAATCAGCAAGTTCTAAACCTTTTTGATATTCAATAGCTGGCATGGTTTCCCTAAATTCTGCCGAAAGGTATATATTATTATTTTGTTCACCTTAAAAATGACTTGAATTTCTTGCCTATATTACTGTTTTTTCGCGGCACATCTCCAAATTATCAATTACATTATAATTATTACTCTATAACCGGCAATATCGTGCATCGACAATGAGCGCAAAATGGCGGCAATGTTTCACCCTTTTTTGCCTGAGATATATCAAAATGTTTACCATTCATACTTTTACATTTATCGCAAGCCTTGTTGTCATTTGATGAAAGTATTTCGTATGCTTTTACACCATCATTTTTGTACTGAATTAAATTGTATAAGGCTTCATAGTACATAAATGCATTGTGTAAATCATCATTTGTATAACTCGGATGTTTTTTGTCGGTTAAATATTTATTTATCATATCATATTTTATTGCCATGCCGAACATTGCATAAGCACATAGTACCGCGTAAATGTCTGCACTGTATTCCGAGGTGATGATTTTTCTTAATTCATCATTAACTTTGTGCGGTATGTAGGATAGATTAGAATTTTTATTAAAGTAATCTGAAACGTAAGTTTCCGCGGCAGAAGCTTTATTATTCAAAATATAATTTGCGACAGTTGCAAACGAATTATATAGGGATTCGTCTGCGTGATCAAGTATTTCTTTATATCTTGCGTTCCCCTTATCTGTACGCACAAGATAATCTTCTGTCGGTAAATGTTTAATATATTCTTCATAAGGAATATTTTCTTTAATTCCTAGCAGCAATTCGTCCTTTGTACCGGAAACTTTTAATGAACTGTCTTTAAGAATTTTTTTCAATTCAACAACAGTTGAACATTGAAGCTTGTCATCATAAGTGGCAATTTTTAATAGCCCATTTGTTATAGCGCTTTCAATTTCTTGTTCAACAGAAGAGAAACCGAGGCGTTCAAGGTATTCTTTGACACATTTTACTGTAGAGTATCGCGAAATGTAAAGAAGTTTATACTCTAATGTACGTCTAGGTTCTGCTTGCACAGGCTTAATTTGTTTATCAACATGCTCCGTGTCTTTTTGATTACAATTTGAATGTTGAAACAATGACTTAAGCGTGTTTAATATCCCCATAAGATTGTATTCCTTTCTTTGTTTCTCTTTTGTATTAATTGGTATAACATAATAACAGCCTTTTCCTTTCGTTTACTTATTTTGTTAATATGTTATTTTATCATATTACGGTTTACAAATCTTGCACGGCGTGTAATTTTGCTCCGCCTCTGATTTGCTTACCGCAGTACAATCTTTATCTTTTGTGTATCTACAATCAGCACGATGATATTTATTCCCTGTGCGAGTGATGTATACAATGTCTGTCTGATTATCGGATATATCATTAAATGTACTTGTTGGTATAGCATTTATCGGTGTATTATGTTCATGCAAAAATGCGGTATTGGCAACAATTCCGACAACTATAACCGATATGACACAAAGTATCGGTAAATAGCTAATCTTTTTATATTCCAGTAACGCATTTACAAAAGCATTTGCCTCAATATCAATCAATATATTATTACGAGCGTATCCGTAACCATCGCCGATATGTCCTAACAATATATGACCGATTTCATGAAGTAATAGGTAATCCTTGTCTTCTAATGGTATATCGTTATCAATAAATATTGCTTTCGGCACGCCGCAAAGTGTAAATGCCTTGTGTTTTTTAGCCATATCAACACAATTGTATTGAATAAGCTTCTTATCACCACTTGAAGTATTATACAGAATTACATCATATCCGAGTTTTTCAATATAATTTTTCGCGGATATAAAATCTGTATATTTTGCACCTTTAATGTATTTCCTGACCGCTGATTTTATATTCATTAACTACCACCTTTCCGGCGGCTGTCATTATGTTATCTTATTCAGCAGTTGTTTCTGTTTTCGGTGGTTGCCATTCGTCCACAGGTGTTTCATCTATGTCATATGCAGCTATTTCGCGATCTGTATACTTGTATTGTTTTTGGCTTAATGAATATTTGGGATTATATATTAAATCCGTAATTCTTTCTAAAGCTGCTTTTTTCCCTGAAGTGTTTAATTTTCTATATGTGTTTAATAGCTTATATTCATATGAGTTTTCTAACTCTATTAAATTTTCTTCGCCGCTAATGAGATAGTCTAAAGAAACATGAAAAAAATCTGCAATTTGTCGCAATGTAGAAAGTTTAGCATTTTCATATCCTTTTTTATAAAAACCATCAATAGTTGTATATGCAATTCCGGACTGTTTTGAAAAACTATTTTTATTCAATCCATGAGTTTGCATTAAAGTATCCAATGTTTCTAAAAACATAATCAGCACCTCACTATTATCATTATAACACGTTTTTTTATATTGTCAAGCATTTTTTTACTTTGCAGGGTAATTTTTTTGAATAAAATGTCAAAAAAGTATTGACAAATTACGACATAGGGTATATAATGAATATGAAAATTACCTTACAGGGTAACAAAAAGGAGGTTATCAAATGTTATTAAATTTAAAAAACTTGTTGGCAAATGGAAAAACTACATACAAAGATTTGGCTGATTTGTTAGAAGTTTCTGAAAAGTCTATTTATTCAAAGGTAAATGAGAAAACAGACTTCACATTGGCGGAAATAAAAAAAATTCACAAGTTTGTTTTTCCACAATATGATTTTCAATACTTATTTGCAAGTGACAAAACCGCATGAGGAGGTGAGGAATATGGGAAAAGATATTGCAGAAAAATGCCAACGTGTAGAAGATATTTTGCATGGAACATTAAATGAATTGTACGAAAGAGTTAAAGATTACACAAATAAGCCTGAGCAATTAAGTATTTTAGTAGATTCTATCGCAAAACTCACTGATTGTATTTCAAGGTTTAATCGCAGAGTTTAAGAAAATCGTACACAAAAATAAGTATTTAAATGAAAGGAGGAAGCATCATGCCGAGGGAAAAAGAAAGCTACAGAGATAATCTTGAAGGAATAATAAATTTTTTAAGGGACGAATATTCCGATGAACGCAGGTTTTTAAGTATTGGTGATGTAAAAAAATATTTAGGACGGTCATATGATTTTGTACATGACAATTTCCAAATAGGACGCGTCGGAATATCCGCTGAGAAATTTGCAAGAATGTTAAGTTAAGGAGGAAACATTATGTTATCAAGAACATACATAAGAAAGCGCAGGCAGCGACAGAAGCGCATACGTGCCGTTTTTAAACTGTTAACTATCGCGGCTATCATATGGCTTGCGATACTGTTATCGGGCGGCAAGCCGAAGATTATCGGGTATGAGTACATGACAGGGACAAGCCTATGGGATTTATCCCGGAACTGCCCCGAAACGGTGGACAAGCGCGACTGCATTTCAGAGATTATCGCGCTTAACGCTATGACCGAAAGCACTGTTCATGCAAACCGCCTGTACATGGTTCCGGTATATGAAGGGGGACGAAAATAATATGCAAAAGATAGAATTATTCCATGATAATTTTCAAAATTATAAGCAGCACGATATACCACGCAAGGCACAGCTTGTGATTGCAGATATACCATATAATATTGGTAAAAATGCATATGGTTCAAATCCTCAATGGTATAAAGACGGCGATAATAAAAACGGCGAAAGTAATCTTGCAAAATCAAGCTTTTTTAATGGCGACGGGCAATTCAAAATTGCTGAATATATGCACTTTTGCAACAGGCTTTTAATCAAAGAGCCTAAAGAAAAAGGCAAAGCGCCCGCAATGATTGTGTTTTGTGCCTTTGAACAGATACCGACAGTTATAGAATATGGAAAAAAATACGGATTTAATAATTCGTACCCGCTATTTTTTATTAAAAATTATTCTTCACAGGCATTAAAAGCAAATATGAAAATTGTCGGTGCAACGGAACACGCAGTTGTATTGTATCGTGACAAATTGCCGAAATTTAACAATGGCAGGCAGTATGATGAAAACGGCAAAATTATAAGAGGTTCGGGGAAAATGATTTTTAACTGGTTTAAATGGCAAAGAGATAATCGGAATGAATACCCCAAAATTCACCCAACGCAAAAGCCGATAAATGTATTAAAAAGACTTATAGAAATATTTACTGACGAGGGTGATACAGTTATAGACCCTTGCGCAGGTAGCGGAAGCACTTTACAAGCCGCATATGAATTGAATCGCAATGCATATGGTTTTGAGGTAAACAAACAATTCTATACAAAAGCCAAAGACGGAATGCCTTGTTTCAAACAAGAGAAATGACCGCCCGAAACCTCGGAACGGTCATTCTCACCACAAAATCCCTACAACAAAGTATACCACAGCTAAGTCAATATGTCAAGAGGAGGAAATGAAAATGAGTGAAATGGATAATATTATGCGCATGGAAGCAGAACGCACAGGGCATTACGGTGCAGATTATGAGGATTGCGCCGATTTTGATGCAGAGCTTCCGGCGTGCGACATCTGCGGTGCGACCGATTATGAATTTGCAGTAAAGGACAAAATGGGACACACCGACGGCTGTTCAAACTGCCGCACAATAGAAAAGTTTTAAGGGGGCGAAATTATGGCAAATGAATTAATATGCATAAAACAATTGCCGATAATAGAGGAGCAGCTGCAGCTTGTTAAAACAGCTGTTGAGGAAAGGGTTGCCGCAGCGTTAAGCCTTATATGTACAGAGGACACGGTTCGAGAGGTGAAAAAGGCGCGTGCAGCATTAAATGCGGAACTGAAACAGTGGGAAGAAAAACGGCTTGAAGTAAAGCGCGAAATAATAAAACCGTACGAAAATTTTGAAAATACATACAAAGACTGTGTGCAAAACGTGTACAAGCATGCTGATGAAGAATTAAAATTCAAAATACAGAGCGTCGAAAATGAACTTAAGCAAAACAAAGAAAAAGAGGTTAAGCAATACTTTTGTGAATATGCAAAAAGCTGTAATGTTGACTGGCTGCGATTTGAAACCGTAGGCATAAATATTACGTTATCCGCAAGCCTGAAAAGGCTAAAAGAGGAGGCAAAAGCTTACATTGATAAGATATGCGAGGATATGGACATTATAGACGCTCAGGCAGAATATGCGGCTGAAATGCGCGCCGAATATAAAAGCGGAAAGGGAATTTCGGAAGCAATCACCGCTGTAATAAGCAGGCACAAGGCGATTGATGAGGAAAAAGCTGCTCAAAAGACAGTTGCCGAGGAAAACTCGGTTGTTGCGGAGTCGATTGAATGTGAGCCGCTTACAGCGCCCAAAATGGTAGAATGCGAATCGGTATATTCAATGACTTTTACCGTACGGGCTACTATTGAGAAACTAAAAGAATTAAAAAAATATATGTCGGACAACGATATGGAATTTACAGGAGGTAACTAATAATGAGTAATCAGCTTGAACCAAAGAAACCAACGTTTACAATGACTATCAATTCAGATAATTACAAAAAATTAATTAATAAAACATTGGGTGACCCCGAAAGGGCGAGACGTTTTGTTTCATCGATAACATCAGCGGTCGTTACAAATCCGCAGCTGCAGGAATGTGACGCTGATACCATAATCGCGGCAGGTTTTTTGGGTGAATCGCTCAACCTTTCACCGTCACCCCAATTAGGACAATATTACCTCGTACCTTTTAATGATAACAAGAACAAACGAAAAGTCGCACAATTCCAACTGGGATATAAAGGTTACATACAGCTTGCAATCCGCAGTGGACAGTACAAAAAATTGAATGTTCTTTGCGTAAAAGAAGGTGAATTAATCAGCTTTAATCCATTAGATGAAGAAATAGAAGTGAAACTGATTGATGATGAGGAAGAGCGTGAAAAAACAGCCACTATAGGCTATTATGCTATGTTTGAATATGTAAACGGTTTCAAAAAGGCTATTTACTGGAGCAGGGCAAAGATGGAAACACACGCCGAAAAGTTTTCAAAAGGGTATGCCGCGCACAAGGGATATACTTTTTGGGAAAAGGATTTTGATGCAATGGCATTAAAAACAATGCTGCGTCAGCTTATTTCAAAATGGGGTATTATGTCAATAGAAATGCAGGAGGCATACTCAAAAGATATGGCAGCGCTCAATGCAGACGGTACATGCGATTATGTAGATAATGACAACGGTAATGTTATTATTCCTCAGGAAGAACCCGGCGATGCTGAAACGGTAACACCGGGCAATTCGCAGCAGGTGAATATAGATGAACTATAACATCATATCCACCGGCTCAAAGGGAAACGCCGTAGTTATAAATAAAGAAATACTGATTGACTGCGGCGTGCCCTTTAAGGCACTTACCAATATAGCGGCTGAAATTAAGCTTGTATTGCTTACGCACGAACACGGCGACCATTTTAACAGGCGTACAATTAAAAGACTTTCAAATGAGCGTCCTACGTTAAGATTTGCATGCTGCGAGTGGCTTGCAGACATGTTAAAAGCCGAAGCCGTCCCACGAAAGAACATTGATGTATTGGAACCCGGGAAAAAATACAGTTACGGCACATTTTGTGTATCGCCGGTTAAGTTGTATCACAATGTCCCAAACTGCGGCTGGCGCGTATATCAGAACGGCGAGAAGATGTTTTATGCCACCGATACAAATACCCTTGACGGAATAACGGCTAAAGGTTATGACCTGTATATGATTGAGTGCAATTATGAGGACGAAGAAATTCGGAACAGAATAAAAGAAAAACAAGAACAAGGGCAATATGCCTATGAAACCGAAGTAATCCATAATCATTTGTCAAAGGCTAAATGTGACGATTTTATTGTAAGCAATGCGGCAGATAACAGCGCTTATGTATATCTTCACATGCATGAGGGAGTGAAATGTAATGATTGAAAATGTGGGATATATCCAAAACGTCAGTAAAGACCATGCGACTATTTTGGTTCCCATTGATAATCAGTATGTGTTTGAAAAGCAGAATATTACAGAGTGCCTTGTAAGATTTAATGACGGTCGTACAATCTCGGCTGAACAAAGGAAAAAGATATATGCGACAATCGCAGATATTGCAGATTATACAGGCGATGTTCCGGATTTTGTGAAGGAATGGCTAAAATATCGCTTCATCGAAAAATACGGCGGTGAATATTTCAGCCTGTCTGATTGTGAAATGACAACGGCAACCGACTTTATATCTTTTCTGATAGACTTCTGTTTTGAACAGAATATCGGAACGCGCGACACGCTTTTAAATCGCGCTGATGATATATCGCATTACCTGTATTCATGCCTTGCAAACAGACGGTGTGCAGTGTGCAATGCAAAAGGCGAGGTTCACCATATAACAGGCTCAAAGGTTGGTATGGGCTTTAACCGGGGCAGAATAGACAATGTCGGCAGACAGGCGGTTTGTCTTTGCAGAAAGCATCACAATGCCGCGCACAACGATGAAAAGGGATTTTTCGGTAAATATCATATCTACGGCATAAAACTTGATGAATATTTAATAAAGAAACTAAAGCTTTAAGGAGGAGTTTGCATGTTGGATTCGGAGCTTTTAAAATTGCTTGAAAAACCGATGACACGCAGTGAGTTGGTTATAAAGACGGGCGAAACGGACAGAGCCGTACGCAAGAGAATACAATTGCTGAGAGAAAACGGCTATAACATAATCAATCGTCAGGACGGCAAGGGATATTTTCTTGCAAGTGATGAGGAAACGCTCAAATACGCGCGTATGAGAAGAAAGCGGGCGATTGCGGAATTTAATGCCGCAAACCTCATGGAAATGCGCTGCACGCACAAGGACGGTATAGAGATACCGGTAAAAGCGCACTTTCGTACAATCGGATACGAGCAAGCTATGAAAAATCAAATAACAATGGAGGATATAGTATGAATAAGGTTATATTAATGGGACGGCTCACGCGCGACCCGGAAATGCGACAGACGCCGAACGGCATCGCAGTATGCAGCTTTTCGATTGCTGTAAACAGACGCTTTGCAAAGGAGGGTCAGCAGTCGGCTGATTTCATAAACTGTACGGCTTGGCGTCAGCAGGCGGAATTTATCTGCAAGTATTTCCAAAAGGGTTCGATGATGGCGGTTGTCGGAAGTATTCAGACCAAAAGCTGGAGCGATGATGCCGGCAAGAAACATTACGCGACAGATATTGTTGCAGATGAAGTATATTTTACAGGCTCAAGAACGGAACAAGGCACATCGGCAAAGTATGATAACGGAACAGACTGCAGCACCGGATTTTCGCAGCTGCCTGATGATTATTCCGGTACGCCGTTTGATGACATTATGCCGTAAGGAGTGATAATATTGGCAAGACCGATTAAAAGCGGTGTTGACTATTTTCCTTTAGATACGGTATTGGATACAAAATTTGAATTGATAGAGGCAGAGTTTGGATTAACAGGATTTGCGATAGTCGTTAAGCTTTTCCAAAAGATATACGGAGAGCAAGGTTACTATTGTGAATGGACAAATGAGGTTGCATTGTTGTTTTCGCATAAATGTGGGGGTGGCAATGTCGTTTCTGAAATAGTGAGTGCCGCTATCAAAAGAGGTATATTTGACAAGAATATGTATGACAAGTATTCCATCTTGACATCGAAGGGGATACAAGAGCGATACTTCGAGGCTGTTAATCGCCGTGTACAAGTTAATGTCAAAAAAGAGTACCTTTTAATTTCTGATACCATTCTTTCCGAAAATGTTAACATAAACTCAATTAATGTTAACATAAACACCGAAAATGTTGACAGAAATACACAAATAAAAGAAAAGGAAAGTAAAGTAAATGAAAGTAAAGGAAAGTACGATATTAATGAATCGTCCCTGCGTTCGCAAATCATTAATAACCCCACTCTTGCAAATACTTCCATAGGAAAAAATTTAATTGAAAAACTGGGAAGGATGTGAATAAGTGAAATTTATCATAAATGAAATACCGCCGTCAAATAATCAATATATGGGGAATAGTCATAATTTTAATATCTACAGGCGCGAAAAAGAACGGTGGCATTGGTTAGTTAAATCAGCTATGACAATAAAGCCGGAAAAGCCTTTAAAAAGGGCATGTGTACATTTAACATACTTTTTTCCGGATAAGCGCAGACGCGACCCGGACAATTATGCAGGCAAAATGATACTCGACCCACTGGTACATATAGGGATATTGGAAGATGACAGTTTTAAAAATGTGGAGCTTATTCTGACGGGTGAGTACGATAAAGTGAACCCACGGACGGAAATAGAGATTATATGTCGGGATGAGAAACAATAAAGGGGATTATAAAAAACTTTATATGCGGAGGTGCAAAATGGCTGATACATTATGCTGGAGCTGCAAGCGTGCATTATGCGGCTGCAGTTGGTCAAAATACTTCATTCCGGTCAAAGGCTGGAAAGCGAAAAAGACAAAAATTAACTGCGGCCCGCAAGGGTATACTGATAGCTACAAAGTCATAGCCTGCCCGGAATATTTGAAAGATAATCCGCAAGTGGTTAAAGGACAAGCGGTACAGCGGCAAAGATATGCGACAGTATCAGTAAAAAGCAAATGCCGTGCTATTCTTGTAAATGCAGATTTAACACAAAGAGAGCTTGCAAAACGCTTAGGAGTATCATCAAGCACGATATGGAAAGCAGCTAACGGCAGATTTTTAACAAAGTCGGTAGCAGATAAAATAGAGCAGGCATACAATGAGATGCTAAAGGAGGAAAACGGACATGCTGTCATACAAAGCAAAACAAAAGCTTAAACGAAAAAATGACCGCGATACGCAGAAGATTATGCATGAGGCGGCACAGCTTGCAGTTGACAGTACATATTTTTTAGCTGTTTATGCTGCGAAAAAGGTATTTAAGGATCGTGCAAGTAATCCAAAGCTTGAACAGATGATGCTTGAAATGCAGAGGACATGGCAGGCGATATGCGATAAAAAGGTATCCGAACAGACCTTGTGCGACAGCATCGAAACAGAAACGGGAATAAGGATTGACTTAAAAACACATGAATTTTTTAATATGAGAAAGGAAGATGTAAAATGACAAATTATGTAGGTAAGAAAGTATTGGTAAGAGGGCCGCAGAGCGGAGTTTATTTTGGTGAATTAGTTTCGCAGGATAAACAGGAAGTTGAAATGAAAAATGTTCGCAACCTATGGCGTTGGAATGGAGCAAATACATTGCTTGATTTAGCTGAAAACGGTGCGAAAAATGCAAATGATTGCAGATTTTCAAACAAGGTTGACAGTATTGTTTTGACTGATATATGCGAGCTTGTACCGTGCTCCGATAAGGCTATTAAAAATATAGAGGGTGTTGCAGAATGGACGTTTTAAAGATTAAACAATTTTTAAGTGACGGCAACGGCTACGGCTACGGCTACGGCTACGGCTACGGCAACGGCAACGGCGACGGCAACGGCAACGGCTACGGCGACGGCTACGGCTACGGCGACGGCTACGGCTACGGCGACGGCTACGGCAACGGCAACGGCTACGGCATTAAAAACATTAATGGATATGACGTTTACAGAGTTGATAATACACCGACTATATTTACCCACATTCACGGTAATGTTGCAAAAGGCTATATTTTAGAGCAAAACGTAATCTTAAAACCATGTTACATAGTAAAAGGCAACGGATATTTTGCGCATGGCGAAACGTTAAAAGACGCGCAATCTGCACTTGAAGAAAAAATCCTTGATGATATGGATATTGAAGAAAAGATAGAACTTTTTAAAGAGAAATTCCCGAATGTAAACAAAAAATATCCTGTTAAGGACTTTTACCAATGGCACCATAATTTGACAGGCAGCTGCGAAATGGGGCGAAAGTCTTTCGCAAAAAGCCACAACATAGATATTGACAATGATATGATGACGGTTAAAGAATTTATGGATTTAACCGAAAATGCATATTGTGGTGAAGTTATAAAAGAATTAAAGGAGAGTTATAAAAATGGAAAAAGCAACGATATATGATTTTGCGAGGATGTGCAGAAAATATCATTATATCAATTGCCAAAGTTGCCCAATGTGGGACGAAAGGTGTAACTTGCGTATGATGAATGACGCTCACCTCGACAAAGCCAACGAAATAATCCTCAAATGGTGCAAAGAACATCCTGTTGAAACAAGACAGGATAGGGTTTTGAAGATGTTTCCGAATACTCCAAAGTTGCCAGACGGGACATTAATGCTTTGCCCCCTGCGAATAGATGATACTTATAAGGATTGTGTAGGCGCGTGTGAAGATTGCTATAAAAGATATTGGTTCGCGGAGGCAGACGAATGAAACGGATTTTAGATGCCTGTTGCGGAAGTCGTATGTTTTGGTTCGATAAAGAAAATCCAAATGTTGATTTTTGTGACATAAGAACACTTGATACAACACTTTGTGATGGGCGCTCTCTTAAAATAAGCCCCGATATTATCTGTGACTTCACAAATCTTCCTATGGATGATAATACATATTATTTGGTTGTGTTTGACCCTCCTCACTTAATTAATGTAGGCGAGGTATCGTGGCTTGCACAAAAGTACGGAAAACTTTTGCGTTGTAATTGGAAAGATACAATAAAGCGTGGTTTTGATGAATGTATGAGAGTTTTAAAACCAAATGGAGTGCTTATATTTAAGTGGAGCGAAACAGATATAAAAACAAGTGAGATTATTTCTGTCATACATAAAACCCCGCTTTTCGGCCACAAAAGCGGGAAAAGAGAAAATACACATTGGATGTGTTTTATGAAGGAGGTAGACGAAAATGAGTGAGAGAGAACGTCTGGTTGAACTGCTTTTAGAGAGTGAGCCGATAAAGGACAGGGATTTAGACGATGATTGGTATGACGGTGAAATATCAGATATTGCCGATTACTTGCTTGAAAACGGCGTAATTGTACCACCTGTTAAGGTAGGCGATACGGTGTATCGTATTGTTCAAATGAGTACTGGTGTTAAACATAAAATTAAGGTGTTTTCTGAACGTGGAGAAACGCAAGGCATAATTATACCTCGTGAACCAACAATAAAACATTTTATACGATGTGTAAAAGTAACCAAAAACAATTTTATTGATGTATGTGAAAATTTCTGCAAAACAGTATTCTTAACCAAAGAACAGGCAGAAAAAGCATTGGAAGAGGGTGCGGAGTGATGGAAGTGGCTGATTATAGAAAACTTTTAAAAAAACACCACATTTGCCGTGATTGTAAAAAACAAGACGCATATACTCTTGCAGGGCGCGCACTCTGCGCAGAGTGCGCCGAAAAGAGGGCAGAAGCCGCAAGAAAAAAGTATGCTTGTGACGGTGGCGAAAAACAAAAGATTGCCACTAAAAAATATAGAGAAAAAAACGAAAAGGAGCATAAATGTATTTTATGCGGCAAACAATTACCGAATTATCACAAATACAAGACCTGTGATTTGTGTCGGAGCAAAGCGAGAGAGCACGAACTTGACAAACAAAGAGAAAAGGGCGCAATACCGTGGAGTATGCGCACATCATCCGAATATTGTTTTCAATGTGCTAAAAAGAAACCACTTGTCACAGAAAAACGATTATGCAAAGAGTGTTACGAAAAAAAGCTTGAAACTTGTATGCCGCATTTTGAGACAATGGCAGAGAAATCATACAAAAAGAATTGAACAAAATGCAGAAGAAAGGAAAGGCATATGGGAAAAACTAAACAGATTATATCCAAAGAACGTGTAAGGGACTATGGCGAAGTGTTCACGGCAGAAAGAGAAGTCAAGGCAATGTGCGACTTGTTTCATAACGAAATCTGGGATAACATTGCAAGCAGTTTTTTAGAACCGGCTTGCGGCGAAGGTGTATTCATACTCGAAATTCTTAAACGAAAATTTGAGAGGTGTAAAAAAAGAAACGATTATACCATTGCTTTACAGTCAGTATACGGAATGGACATACAAGCCGACAATGTAGAAACTTGCATTAACAACATTATTGATTTATGTGAACATACATTCAAAATAACAAAATCTGAAAAGGAAATTATAAAAAACCACATTATGCAAGCGGACAGTTTGAAAGTCATGCAGATGATAGTTGATATGCAAGAAAAAGAGAAAGGCGGTGCAACAAATGAATGAGAGATATTTATTCAGAGGAAAACGAGTAGATAACGGCGAGTGGATTGAAGGCTATTTAGTCAAGTATAATGAACGTTATTATATATATTATGAATATGCTGATGAGATGTGTCAGACTGGAAATTATTTATCATATAAAGAAGTTATCCCCGAAACAGTCTGCCAACGCACAACATTGACTGATAAAAACGGCAAGCTAATATTTGAGGGCGATGTTGTTAAAGCAGACGCATATATCTTTATTGTGAAATTTGGAAAATGTGGTGGCGTTGCAAACGATGAAAATTACGGCTATATGGGATATTATCTTGACGGATTTGATAGTATGACAAAAAAAGTTTTAAGATTTGGTTTGCGTAATGATATATGCTTTTTTACAGATATTGAAGTAATCGGCAATATTCACGATAATGATTTGCTGGAGGTGGAGAGATGAACGCACAAATAGACATATTCGGAAATGAGGTTAAAAATGTTTCCAAGTGTAGTACAGTAGATAAGCAAAAGAGGAATTGGGAAAACGCATTTCAAAAGTGGTCGAATAAAGCATGGACAAATTCTTCAGACATATATGGCAAATGCAATTACGGAATTATGTGCGATTATTGTGATGATAATGTACGTGGACGACCGTGTGTAAGAGCGTTAAACAAAATGTGCAGAGAAAAGCGCATAAAAATTGATTATTCAAAACGGGAATTTGAAGATATTTGGAACGGAGTGATACGAAATGACAGATGAACAAATTATAAAAGAATACCAAGACTTTGTAAACTCGGTAAATCAAGGCGGAAAAGGAGAAATAGCGCAAGGAAGATTTGGAGATATTCTTGACATTATCATCCGCCAAAAGGCAGAGAATAAGAGGTTATTGCAAAAATTGCAACAAGCAAAATCCGAAGCAATAAAAGAGTTTGCAGAACGGTTGAAATCAAGACTTGCCAATTTATCTGTACAGACAAAAACTCACGGCAGAAAAACTACGTCTAATTATGTTGATGATATTGCAAATCAGATTTTACATGATGTTGTGCCGCAAGAAATTGACAACCTTGTAAAAGAAATGACGGAGGAAAAATAAAATGATAATAAGAGATTTAAGTACAAGCAACAAAACTGTGACAGTTACATTTAATTATGATGAATTAAGGTGTGTAAACGACGCTTTATTCCATTTGTCAGAATTTGATGATGTTGATAAAGACAGTAACTTCGATGATGTTAGAGCAAAATTCATTGAATTGTTTTCCCTTGTCAAGCGCGGGAACATTCCCGAATTTGAATTAAAGCACATGTATAAATTGATGTGTAAACCGGAGGTGCAGGAATGAGTCAGAATAAAAAATGGGTGTTCGACAATTCGCCTTTTGAGATACTTGATTTAGCATTCAAAAGACTGTTCCCCGGTATAGAATATATCGCATATTTCGAGCCTGACATAAGAGACGACGAAAACGGAGAAAAAGTATGCGGACTTACTGACTTTGGCGAAGATGGAATTATAACAATTTTCGTAGATTCCGACCTGACAATAAATAATGCGGTGGAGATATTTGCTCACGAATTAGCACACGCAGGAGTTGGTGTCAAGCACGCACACGATAAAGTTTGGGAGAAAGCCTTCGACGATTTGTTTGATGAATACAATAAAATAGGCGAAGAAATGTTTTCAAGTAACGTCGATACACCGAAAGCAAAGACATATACGGACGCTTTGAAAGAACTCGAACATAAGAAAGGAAATGGCGAAGAATGAGCTACATTAACAGAAAACAAACGGAAAACGCTATAAGAAAGTATGCTGAACTGAAACATAGCAATGGTGAACAGATTGAATATATCAATGGTATCCTGAAAGCAATAAGCGTTATAAATTCACAACCTGCCACTGATGTTGTAGAAATTATACACGGTAAATGGATAGATGTTCCGCTTAATTCTGACCCAAATTATTTTGCTTACAAATATAATTTACGCACTAAATGTTCAGTTTGTGATTTTGCAATGCCACGCGAATATCCAAGATTTAATATTTGCCCTAATTGCGGTGCAAGGATGGATAAAGAACAGGAGTGATAATGTGACAACAAAAGAATTAAATCAATATCAAATCAACATAAAGCAGCTTCCGGATGGCAGGGCGCATCTTTCAGCTCATCTTTACGGCGAGGTATATGAGAGTGTATACCCGGATATTGTACTTGCGGTTATCGCCGCCGAGGAGTTGCTTGAATTTGAAGGAGGTAAACACGATGACGATTAAAGAGGAACTGCGCACGATGCGGAAAATGCAAGGATTACTTGATGAATTGATAGCAGCCAAGGATAGGGCATACTTGTATATGACAGGGAAACATATCGACTATTCCGAGCAGCGTGTACAGACCAGCCCGGGGAACTCCGAGGAAAATCGCAGAATACAGTACATATCATTATGTGAACGTATAGACAAAAAAATCGATGAGCTTATTGCATGTCAAGCGAGAATCTTTGACCTGTTAACGGAAATTCATGACAATACGCTGTATGAAATTATGGTTGCATATTATGTGAACTGCGAAACATGGCAGCATATAGCTGAACGAATAAACTATAGTGTGAGGCAGGTTCACCGACTGCATGGGAAGGCACTTGCTATTCTTGAAAATAATCGCAGCATGTAAAGATGTCATTGAATGTCACTATACATGTGTGGTATGATGTAATTGTAAAAGAACGGCTTACAACTATGTAAGACGTTAAGGATAAGTATATCGCACAAATGAATTTGTATAGGAGTGGCGTAAGACGGTAATGCAGTTGAAAGATATTTAATAAATTATAAAGTTGTGTGTAATGGAAAGAGTATAGGCATACTCCTTTTGTGAATTAACATATTGACATGCAGAAGGCGTCCGGTAAGAGAATCGGGCGTTTTTCTGTTGCGACAGGTTCGAGTGGGAACAATAATGCCGGCTGAGTTTAAACAGTTGTGGGTGGGACTGTATCGGCATAGAAAGAGTAAAGGTGGTGGAGAGGTTATGGGAAGAATGAAGAAATTCAAAAGCGGTAATGAATTGGTAGAGTTATTTGATGAATTTTGCAGAGATATAGTAACAAATGAATATAATCGTATACCATCACAAACAGAATTTTGCAACTGGCTGGAAGCACGTTATGACAAGACTGACAGAAAAACAATATATAACGCGTTAAACAAATATTTCCCCACAGTAAAAAAAGATTTTGAACGCCTGCAAAGCGATTTAATAGCACAAGGCGGCATGTTGGGGTGGTACAAGAATACAATGTCTATATTTGTACTTAAAAACTGGTGCAACTGGACAGATAAACCTACAGACGATGACGGAAATACTGCTGAGGATAGAATAGCGGACAAACTGGTTGAAATTTTTGGAGATAACGCATGTTGACAGCAAAACAACAGGAGGTAGTAGAATGCATAAAAACTGAAGACCCGAAAATTCTTATTTGTGACGGTGCAAAAAGAGCAGGCAAAACATTTGTTTTGGACTTGGCATTTTTGGCGCATATTGCTAAATTTAAAAATAAAGGATTAAATTTTATTATAGGCGGAGCAACACAAGCAAGCATAAGAAGAAATATTCTCGATGACTTAGAAAATATAACATGTAAAGAATTAAAGCTCGATAAAAACAACTGCATAAAAGTTTTTGGGAATAAGGTCTATTGCTTTGATGGTTCAAATGCTGACGCATGGAAAAAAGTGAGAGGATTTACAAGTGCCGGAGCTTTTTTGAATGAGGGGACGGCACTGCATAATACATTCATAAAAGAAGTACTGAATAGATGTTCGTATCCGGGCGCAAGAATATACATTGATACTAACCCCGAAAATCCGTCACACCCATTAAAAACAGATTATATTGACAATGACGGTCAAAGACTCAAAAATGGCAGACTTAATATAAAAACATTTAATTTTACGTTGTTTGATAACACAACGCTTGACCCGGAATATGTTGAAAGTATTGTAAAGAGCACTCCGTCCGGAATGTTTACTGACCGCGATATATATGGTCGATGGGTAACTGCGGAAGGCATTGTATATCAAGATTTTAACGAAAATCGGCATTATATTTCACGTGAACAAGCCGAAAAAATGACATACAACAAATATGCAGTAGGTGTAGACTGGGGGTATGAGCACTGGGGTACAATGTTGGTTGTAGGGTTCACGGATAGCAATAAAAAAGTATTATTAAGCGAATATGCTGCGCAACATAAGGAAATTGATTTTTGGGTAGACACGGCAAAAAGTATCGTAAATCAATACGGCAATATTAATTTTTATTGCGATTCTGCAAGACCTGAACACATAGCACGTTTACAAAGAGAACGCATAAGGGCGTATAATGCAGATAAATCTGTCTTGTCAGGTATAGAACAGGTTGCCAAAGGATTTAAGACAGATGAGTTGCTGATAGTAAATGATGTCGAGCGGTTCAAGGCTGAAATTAATCAATATTGCTGGAATGAAAGGACAGGAGAACCGATAAAACGATTTGATGATGTATTAGACGCTTTGAGATATGTCATATATACAGACTATAAAAATTCGCAGCGCGCTGATTTATCAGGAATAGTAATATGAATGAGGTGAGAAAAACGGATATTTTGAGAAAAATACAAAGGTTTGAAAATGGCGAAAGACAACGATATAACAAATTGTATGAGTATTATATAGGTAAGCAGAAAATATTAAATACGGCAAAACCTACAGGCAAGCCAAATAACAAGCTTGTGACTAATTACGCAAAAAATATTGTAAACAACACAACCGGATATTATTTGGGAAAACCGATAACATACACATGTGATAACGAACAGCTTTTAAATGTAATTGCGGATATAACCGATTACAATGATGATGCTTTTCACAATATGCAAATCGGAAAAGATTTGTCTGTTTTCGGGCGTGCTGCAGAATTGTTATATATTGATGATGACGGTAAAATACGTTATGCAAAAATAAATCCGATGAATTTATATGTATCGTATAAAGATGATATTGACCGGACTATTCAATATGCATTGCGTTGGTATGATACATTTGATGATGAAACAAATGTGAGAACGCGTCATATTGAATATTATACCGATACCGATATTACATATTACGAAAGCTATAACGGTGGTGGAATAAGTCAGATAGATGAAAAAACACACTATTTCGGTCAAGTGCCAATTAATATCTATCAAAATAACGAAGACGAACGCGGCGATTATGAGGATGCAATATCACTCATGGACGCATACAATGTAATGCAGTCAGAAAGTGTAAATGATTATCAAAAGTTTGCCGATGCTTTGCTTGCCGTAAAAAATATGCTTGTTGATGATAAAACCGTCAATGATATACGCGACAAAAATATTTTACAATTAGTAGATAATGGCGAGGCAAGCTGGCTTGTAAAACAGGTTAATGATACATACGTGGAAAATATAAAAAATCGTATCGATAAAGACATTTACATGACAACATCAACAGTCAATATGAGTGATGATAATTTCGCCAATAATGCAAGCGGCGTCGCCATACGCTATAAACTGATTTGTATGGAAAATCGTGTCGCTTGCACAGAAAGATATTTTACAAAAGGTCTTCAGCGTCGCTTTGAACTGATATGTAATATATTAAATTTAAAAGGCGGTTATTATGATTATACCGAAATAAAAATTACATTCAGCCGCAACGTTCCGCAAGATGTGGGACAATGGGCAACAATAATACAGCAGCTTTCCGGTACAGTTTCAAATGAAACCTTGCTTGCACAATTGCCGTTTATTAATAACCCAAAAGAAGAAATTGAACGTCTTGAACAGGAAAGCGATTACAATATAAATTTATTTCCGAGTGGTGAAATGAACAATGGACAGAAAAAGTAAGGAATATTGGAACAGTCGCATACAAGACGTATATGATGAAATATATGACCGAAAAACTATACGTAAAATATATCGGAAGGCATATTATGATGTGGAAGCGGATATAAAATCCCTATACGATTCGTTAAAAGATACAGGAGATATATCAACAACAAAATTATATCAGTTTGAACGGTTCATTAGTTTAAAAAAAGAACTTAAGAATCAAGCGAAATATGTTAAATCAACACTTGATAACGAAGTGACAAAAACTTTAACGCAAGCATATAAAGATACATTTGACACGGTTAACCATATGGTAGGGAAAGACAGAACATGGGGCGTTCAAAATGATAAAATGGTTGAAGCGGCTGTGCATAAAAAATGGCAAGGCGCAAATTTTTCCGAGCGGATTTGGAAAGATACTGATGAGCTTGCAAGAGATGTAAAAGCTGCCATTACAGACTGTATAACGCGCGGTGTAAGCAAGGATGTTTATGTAAAGCAAATTATGAAGCAATACAATGCCGGTTTTTCCAAAGCGGACAGGCTGGTAAGAACCGAACTCATGCACACTATTAATACAGCGCAGATTGAAACATATAAAATGGATGGTGTGACAAAGGTCGAATGGTATACGGCAGACGATGAAAGAGTATGTTCGGACTGCGGGTCGATGCATGGGCGTATTTTTGATATAAAAGAAGTAGGCAACGATGTAGAAGTCATTGCGCATCCTAATTGCAGATGTACATATTTGCCGGTTATCGATGACATAGAAAATATTGAATTTCAAACGGATACGGTTGACAATTTCGGTAAAAGTGGTATAATAAAAGTAGGAAGTGAAGAAATGTTCCGAAAAGCAAAAGAGAAGTATGTTGCCCCAATGCCCAAAAAGCAACTTCATAAAATAGAAAAGGCTTTTAAACGCCGTGGAGGTATAATACAGAGAAATCCGGAAACAGATGAGTATTTGGACAGCAAGCAAGCTGAAGCGATTACATATGATGCTCGCACGATATTATTAAAAAGTAACCCCGGTCGAGCAAGTGTTTTTGAAGAATTAATACATGCCACACAGTATAAAAACGGAGAAAATGACGGAAGCTATGTGAGCAGAATTCGTTGTGAGATTGACGCACAGGAAAAACTATTAAAATACAGTCATGCGTATAAATTAACAGATAAAGAAATTGAACAAACTCAAAAGGCGCTGGCATTTTACAAAGAAGAATTATATAATATAAAAGGAGGTAATTAATAATGTTGCAAGTAATTGACGTTTATAAAATAGGCGATAAAATTTCTGTAACTCTGTGCGGAAAATGCGAGGATATAAAAAATGGAAGTAAACTAAAAGATAACGATGGCAATATGTATAATGTATTATCTGTCGGTATGACACGATTTAATAATCCGTCAGACATAGCGCAAAGCACAACAGTGTTGATTGCTCCTTGCAGCTTAAAAAAAGGTGTGCAATTATACAGAGTATAGAGGAATATATTGACATGAAAACTTTGGATTTAAATGTATCGTTGGAAAGTAAAATCAAGGAATATTGTTCAGAGAATAATTTGAATTTTAATCTTCTTGTTACTATGAAAAAACTATGGGGCATTGATATGTTGAAGTTTGAAAAAGAAGATGCTCAAGGGGCAAAAAACAGTGAAGTAGTATTAGAAGTCCTTGGATATGGTGATAATTTGGTATTTAAACAAACGGAATATACAAAAAAATATTTATCAAATTAACAGAGTGGTGGTTATATGAAGGTTAAATATATTGGAAGTGTCAGTGACCCTTTGGAATTAATAAACGGCAAAGTTTATAATTGCTTAGGTATAGAGAAAGACTGGTATAGGATTATTGATGAAACCGGTGAAGACTATCTTTATCCGCCGGAGGAATTTGAGATAGTTGAAAGCTGACGAAATACGTTACAAGTCAAAATAAATGTGATATAATAATACAATAAAGGTAGGATATTTTGAAGTAGAGAATGTGCTGCTACACACCCAATCAGGGTCAAAAGAAATGTGGGACGGGGCACACCCGCCAAAATATCCATATCATAAAGGGATTGCAAATGCAGTCCCTTTTCAATTTCACAATTCAATAAATCAAGAACAGTTTTATACTGTTCTTTTTTTATACACAAAAAATAATATGAACGGCACGGGCATCGAACGTGACGGGCAAGGGAGGAATTTTTATGAAAAAGAAAAGATTGTTAACAAATGTTCTGAAAATGGCGCTTATGCTGCCGATTATGCCGATAATAGGCATACCGGGCGCAGGGGCGAGCGGTGGTTCAGACGATGGCGCAGGCGAACCGGGCGGAAATCCGAACGGTGACGGCAAAAACGGCGGAACACTGAATACGTTTGATGAATTTTTGCAAGACAAGAACATGCAGGCGGAATTTGACAGGCGCGTTGCAAAGGGAATTAATACGGCTAAAGAAAGGTGGGACAAAGAAACAGACACTAAAATTTTAAACGCCGTAGCTGAAGCACAGCGACTTGCTAAAATGAATAATGACCAAAAGGCGGAATATGAAAAAGAGCAAGCGGAAAAGAAACTCGCAAAGCGTGAAGCAGATATAACTCGGCGTGAGCTGCAAGCAACGGCAAAAGATATTTTAGCCGACAGAGGATTGCCGATTGAGCTTTTTGCTACATTGGACTACAGCAATGCGGAAACTTGTAATCAATCAATAGATGCTGTTGAAAAAGCATTCAAAGCAGCTGTAGAAAATGCGGTCGATGAAAGAATAAAAGCGTCTGCAACCAATCCGAAAGGAACAAAACAAAAAATTGAAAACAAAGACCCATTCATAGAGGGCCTCGGACTTTAAGAAAGGAAGATGAATTAATATGGCAATTAATTTAGCGGAAAAATATTCGTCGCAGATTGACGAAGTAATTACAAAAGCATCGCTGACGCAAAATTCAGTCAACAAGGACTATGATTTTGTTGGGGCACAAACGGTAAAAGTTTATTCATTTGGTACAGCGCAAATGAATGATTATAAAACCACAGGCTCAAACCGTTACGGAACTCCGGAAGAACTGGAGGACAATTTACAGGAAATGACAATGACACGAAAACGTTCATTTACATTTACAATTGACAAAACGCATGCAGCAGACAGCCCGGAGGGGGTAAGGGACGCAGCCAAAGCACTGCAGAGACAAATTGATATGAAGGTTATGCCTGAAATTGATGCATACAGGCTTTGCAAGATGGCTGATAAAGGCGGTAATAAGATTTACACAACAATAACAAAATCTAATGCATATGAAACGTTTCTCAGTGCAAATGCGCTAATATCAGATAAAGAGATGCCGACAGAAGGCAGAATAGCACATGTATCCCCCGAATTTTATAAACTTATAAAATTGGATAATGGATTTATTCGGGCTTGCGACATCTCACAGGAGATGCTTATAAAAGGTCAGGTGGGTGAAGTAGATGGCGTGGCAATTATTATGACACCATCAGTAAGACTTCCGGCCGGTGCATCATTTGTTATAACAAACAGCATTGCGACAACATCACCTGTAAAACTGGCTGAATATAAGATACACGAAGATCCCCCCGGACTTGCAGGACATTTAGTTGAAGGACTTGTATACTATGATGCCTTTGTGCTTAATAACAAGAAGAATGCAATTGCGGTGTGCTATGGCGCAACCTCAACAATTAAAGCTTCAATGACAGCCGGTGCAAGCGGAAAAGGTACGGTTACCGTAACTGGTATAACTGCAGGCGGTACGCTTGTATATAAGACAGGAGCCAGCCAGACAGCGGCAAGCTTAGGCGATAATGTTTCATCGTGGGAAACGCTTCCGGCAAATGGTCTTATTTCGGCAACGAGTAGCCATAAATTGGCTGTTGCCGTTAAAGATGCTGACGGTAAAGCGATTGCAACTGCAGATGTAATTACTGTGGCAGTAGGTGGTTAATAGCAGAGGAGTATATTAATACTCCTCTGTTTGCTGCAGGGGGTGTAATTTATGTTAGATACAATAAAAATTTTGTTGGGCGTTTGTAACAATTCCGAGGATTTGATTATTAGTACCTTGATTGAGGTCACTACGCAAGAAATAAAGTCTTATTGCAATGTCGATACCGTAAAGGGGCTTGAAAGTTTATTAGTTGATATGGTTGTATATAAATATAACAGGCTTGGGACAGAAGGGATAACAGCTGAAAATTATGGTGAGGTTAACTATACTTATACAAGTGATTATCCGGACAATATCAAACGTCTGTTAGATAAAAACAGGAGAATGATTATTTTATGATTAAAAGAGATATGATTCAAGCAAATGTTTACGTGCAGGCAACCGAATTAAATGAATATAACGAAAAACCGAAAGATTTTGTTTTTTCAAAGGAAATAAAAATAGCAATTTATCCTTCTAAAAAAGAAAAAACAAATGATGTCAGGTATATCGATGAAGAATATATCGGTCTATCGACAGATAGGACGTTAGACAGCACTATGAGGCTTCAAATTAAGAATAGTAAGTATAACGTTGTTAAGTCAAATCTTTCGGGTAGATTGGCAAAGTATACATTAAAGAAGGTGCGGTAGTGGAAATTAATGGTATGAACAGTCTTTTGGACAAACTGGAGGCTGTCAAGAACAGCAAATTTACAGAAATGGGGATAAAAAATGCTTGTTTGTCAATCGAAAGAGACGCAAAAAAGAAGTGTCCCACCGGCGATGGAACCCTAAGAGCAAGCATAACACACAATGTGGACGTTTCAGAGAATGAAATAACAGGCGAAGTAGGAACAAACACCGAATACGCCCCATATGTTGAGTTTGGCACAGGTTTATATGCAAAGAATGGAGATGGGCGCAAAACCCCGTGGAGTTATTGTGATGCCAATAAAAACTGGCACACAACAGCCGGGCAACAGCCTCAGCCGTTTCTATATCCTGCACTGGAAGAATACAAAGACAAAATTTCTACGGACATTGCAAAAAGTGCAAAAAGAGAATTAAACAATTTGTAGGTGGTATTATGATAGATATTTTACCGGAGCTTTTAGCTGAATTTGGCAAGGGAAATATAACGCCTATACCGATAGAGCAGGACGATGATAAAACAAACATTCCCTGCATTACATACCAAGAAAAAGATAACAGGGATATTGTAACGGCAGATAATGCCGGGTATTCGGAAATTACAATTTTATTTGAGGTGTGGGATCGGGATTATATAAATCTAACGGCACAAAGTAAAAAAATAGATAAAATTATGAAAAAGTTTATGTTCGACAGAATATCGGCTATAGAGCAAAATTTTGAAGGACTAAGGCGAAAGATTTTAATGTACAGAGTGACACTAAAAGAAAACTATTAACAGGAGGCATAAAAATGGCAGGTTTATCAACGGAAGGAATTAAATTTAAAGTAAAAACGAGCAGTGAAACGAGTTATACTGCTTTAAGCAGTTTGCAGTCTGTTCCACAGCTTGGCGGCAGTTTTACAAAACTTGATGTGACAACCCTATCAGACAGTCAAGAGAAATTTATCAAAGGTATAAAGACACTTAAGGATATGACTTTTGGTTTTTTGTATGACAGAGACCAAACACCATCGTCATATGACAAATTAAAGGCAATAGAAGATGCCGGTACGGTTGCATCGTTTGAAGTGGAATATCCTGACGGCTCAAAGTTTGATTTTACCGGGTATGTTTCGTTGTCGATAGATGCTGCGAAAGTTAAAGGAGTTTTGAGCTTCACAGCAACTATAATAACAAATAGCGATATTACACTTGTTGATGACAATGGATAACGTGAGGAGGGACTATTCTATGTTTAAAAATATAAAAGTAAAAGGCAAAGAATATCAGTTAAGGTTGACAATAAAAAATGTTATGGCACTTGAAAGTGCTTTGAATACAAATCCTATCAATATTTTGATAAATATGCAAAAAGGCATTGTTCCGAAAATTTCGGAGCTGGTGACAATTTTGCACTTTTGCCTGCAGGAATTAAATCATGGCATATCAATGGATGAAACTCAAAGAATTTTCGAGGATTATTTAAGCGAAGGTAAAACAATATTTGATGTTTCAGAGTTAATTGCAATTGTATTAAAGGATAGCGGTCTTGTCGGAAAAAACTAATAAGGGGAGAGTTCCTCCCCTATGAAAATACTGAGCAAATAGAACAGATGTTACCTTATTGTTTGAATTATGGATTGTCCTTAAATGATTTTTATTGCTTAACATTAACGGAAGTAACAAGATTTTTAGAAGTGCATTTTGAGTTGCTTAAAAACCGTAACAAGGAAAAAGCTTCATATGACTATAATCTTGCGTATTTGACAGGAATAGCAACTCACTTAGAACCGCCGGAAAATTATCCGGGAATATATGAAGCATATGCAGGGGTTTTCGATAAAACAGATATTCGCGGTAAGTCACAGGAGGACTGGAAAATCTCTAAAGAAAAGTTTAAGGAATATGCAAGAGTGCACAATAAGGACAGAAAGGAGGAAAACAGAAAATGAGCAATGTTTTGGAGGAATTGGTCGTAAAAGTTACTGCAAGCACGCAAGGCTTAAAACAGGGTGTTGAAGAAGGCAAGGGGGCTTTGAAAGGCTTTGAAACGGATGCAGGACAAATGGCAAACTCTGTTCAAAATATTTTTGGTGCAATTTCTTTTGCGGTAGTTGTGGGAAAATTGAAAGCGGCAGCCAATGAATATGTAGAGGCTTTTAACCAGCAAGAAGAAGCAGAAACAAAACTCGAAACCGTTATGCGCCAGAGAATGAACGCATCGGAAATTGAAATAAGCCAAATAAAACAATTGGCTTCCGCTCAGCAACAATTAGGGGTTATCGGTGATGAAGTTCAGCTTGCAGGCGCTCAACAGTTATCGACATTCTTATCTTCCACTAATGCGTTGAAATCATTAGTACCTGCAATGAATAATTTGGCAGCGCAGCAAAAAGGCGTAACTGCGACATCGGGTGATTTGGTTTCTATTGGTAATTTAATGGGAAAAGCAATGCAAGGTCAGGTGACGGCATTAACGAGAGTAGGTATAACTATGACAGATACCGAAAAGAAAATGCTTACTATGGGAACAGAGGAGGAACGAGCTGCCAATCTTGCGCAAATCATTACCAATAATGTGGGGCAGATGAATGCTGCATTGGCGCAAACCAATGGAGGTAAAATCCAACAGCTATCAAACAGCATCGGCGATTTGAAAGAAAAATTAGGAGAAACGTTGTCAGCTTCTGTAATTCCTTTTGTAAATGGTACTAATCAATTGGTAAATGCTGTGGGTTCATCGGATTTGACTGTTAAATTATTTGTTTCAACGATTGAAACACTAACAGTTACTTTAGGAATAATAAGTTTTAGCAAAATCATTTCCGAACTAAGGAAAGTGGCGACAGCAATTGGTGTAACATCTTCATCAATGAATTCGACAATTTTGGTGATAGGCTCAGCCATTTTTGCATGGAATGAATGGACAGGCGCATGGGGTGATACATCGTGGGCTGATAAGACAAAAGCGGCGTTAATGGGTGTAGCAACCACTGTAGGAATATTAGCGTCAATCCTTGCAATTGCAAAAGAATTAACCATAGGGAACTGGGTTACAGCAATAGCAGCAGGTTTGGCAGTCAGCGGAGTGGTAATCGGGCTTATGGCGGCTCAAGATACAGCAGAGAACAGCATTAATTCGGAGGTTCAACAAGGCGGCGAAGAAATAAGGCAAAGAACAGGGTATACTGAAAATTCTGATAGATTGGATAGAAATGAGAGACAGCAAAGGCATGGATCATATTCTTATGCAGCAGTGGGGTACAAAAAACAATATGCATCCGGGGGATTCCCTGAAGTGGGACAGACCTTTATTGCCAGAGAAGCAGGCGCAGAACTTATCGGTAATATAGGCAGTCATACTGCGGTTATGAATAATGACCAAATTGTCACATCCGTTTCAAAGGGTGTAGCCGCTGCAGTGAGCCGTGTTTTAGGCAACAAAAATTCCGACAGACCATTTATTATAAATTTGGACGGTGATACAATATATTCCAATCAGCAGCGAGTAAAAGCTAAAAGAGGATATGATTTTGACGGTATGGGAGGATTTACACGATGAATTATATAAAAATAAACGATGTTGCAGTAAATACCCCAAGTCGAGGTATATCAATAAAGAGAAGCCCGGTTATAGGGACGAAAACAAACGCAAAAGGCGAAATAATAGCGCAAATAATTAATGACAGAAACAGAATTGAATTTAGCACATTGCAATGGAATTATCTGACCGCAGCGGAATGGAAAGTTATTTTGGAAGAGATTTCAAAAGTGACGGGTACAATTACGGTTTATGATGAGTTATCGGCAAAATGGCTAAAAATAAATGTTTTGTTTGGTTCAAGTTCGGAAACGCCGTATTCTGTTGATAATGTGACAGGACATCCTATCGATTATATAAATTGTCAATGCGCGGTATCTGATATGGGGTACGCGGTGGAAGAGGTGAGCACAAATGTTTAGTGTTTCATCTTCGTACAAAACTCAAATAAATAAAAAGTTAAGAAACCGAAGCTATATTAAAATTATAATCTATGATAACGATTATAGCGGTGCAACAAAAACCGGAACTGAATTATTACATATTGATACATCTTCAGCAACAAATACACTTGACATCGTCAATTGTATATGGAGCAGGGAAATTGATGAGTTAAATACAAAATTGCCTGTCGAAAGCTTCCAATTCACTTTTATTGATAAAAACAAGATGTATAACCCGGAAAATCCGACAAGCCAATGGGAAAGTATTGAGAAGCAAGCGCCTGTTTCTTTTTGGTTTGGTTATGAATTGGATAATGGAAATATCGAATGGATTAAGGGTAGTACATATATCACATCCGGACAAAATGATTTTACTGTGGAAAATGGGATATGCACAATTACAATTAAAGCAGAAAGCATAATTTCCTATTTGACGGCGGAAATACAACCACCGGAAGGGGCGGATAAGGTACTGATTAGCGGTAGATATTTGGATGTAATTAATAATGTGATTTCAAACAGTACAAATCCGATGTTAATAAATGGATGGTTTTCTTGCAGTTGCGGATCAGAAAGTACAAGCGAAAGTATAACCGCAATTAATAGTGTAACAGAGTCGGACATCTTGCAATTGTCGGCGCAAGCTTTGCAATGCAACTTAAAAACAGATAGAGATGGAAATATAAAAATTTTACCGCATTCTGTAACTGCCGAAACATTTAAACTTGATTTTAGTACATTTTTTAATGTTCCGACTTGCTATAAATATCCGAATTTATCTGAATTGACTATTTCATATTGCCCTATATCGGGTGGAACAGCTACAGAAGAAAGTTATACAATATATTCGGGAGATTATAGCGACGCTGATGACGGTGATTGGATTAATTTTTCTATTCCTCTTACGGATTTGGCATATAATGCAACTTGCATATCTATTGTAAGATATAACAGCAGTGGATACACGAACGGAGGAGAAAGATATATAAAGGATAATGAAGGTAATTTAGGAACCTTATCCATTTCTTCGGATAGAAAAAAACTTGAGGGTTATTTCACGTATAGTCCTATAAACGCCGCAAAAATTAAAATCACATATTCTTTTACACCTGTTATTATCGCTGAACAGTCTATTAATAATAAATACGCAATATCAACGTTCGGACAACCGTGTAGCATAAAAAACGGATTAGTGTCATCAGAAACTGTTGCACAAAATATAAAAACGGATTTTGAGTATTATTTAGGTTTACGAAATCAATATAAAGGTATCGAATATAGGGGGAATCCGGAAATAGATGTTGGAGATATTATCCATGCTCAGACGTTTTATAATATAGAAGTTGATGCACTTGTTTTTAAAAATGAAATAACCTTTGACGGAACATTATCAGGGAAAATATCTTTTTATACCATTCCTCCTACAACATAAAGGCGGTGAAAAAATGAAATATAATTTTACGATCAATGAAAGTGAATTGATATTTGCAGGACCCAATAAAGGCTATACAGGAAATGTTAACACGTATATATGCAATTTTACATTTTCAGAGCCGAACAAAGAATGGCTGTGGTTTTGTATATTTAAGCAAGGCGAAAGCACGTATAGACAGATGATACAGAATAATGCTTGTACAATTCCTTGTGAAGTTCTTAAAAACAAAGGAATGCTGTACATAGGCTGTTATGCAACCGATACCGACGGCAGCAAGCGCGTATCCACAAACTGGGTAAATCTATACATAAACGAAGGTGCATACTGCGATGCGACAGCGCCGGAAGTGCCAGCTGCCGATGTATGGGAAACGCTTGTATCAAAGACGGTGCCGGTTATCGGTGATAACGGCAATTGGTTTTTGTATGATTTGACAGCGGAAAAGTATGTCGACAGCGGAAAACCCAGCCGTGGCATACAGGGCGAGCAAGGCATACAGGGTGTGAAAGGTGACAAAGGCGACCGCGGCGAGCAAGGTATTCAAGGCGAAAAAGGCGAACAGGGTATTCAAGGTATTCAGGGTATACAAGGCGACCGCGGTCCACAGGGGGAAAAGGGCAACAAGGGCGACAAAGGCGATGTCGGCGCAAAAGGTGACAAGGGCGACAAGCCCGTACGTGGTGTGGATTACTGGACTCAGGATGACATAGCGGTGATTTCGGCTGATTTGGACGGCAAGATTTCAGACAAAGCTGACATGACTAATATATACGGCGGGTTTCGCGCCGGTGAGGGTGCAGTTGCGTACAGCGGCGTTGCAATCGGCAAAAATGCATACGTGTATGACGGTATTGCAATCGGTCAGGACACTTCTTGCGAATTTCCACCTACCGATGACGGAATGCGCACTCCCATTCCGGCTATTCAGATTGGCAAGGGCAGAAACTCAAATCTCTACACCGCACAAATATATGATTATGAGCTTGTGGCAGACGCAGCTATTACACCTTCAGCAACAGACGGGAAAAAGTATTTGAAAGACGTCGGCGTTCTTGGTGATTTGCAGATAGGGCAAGGGCTTGACATTGTATCGGCGCTGAATTTGTTAAAACACCTATCCGTTCCGCACACAACCGCGAGCGGTTATCCGCTATCCGTTACCGACAGCCTTGCGGCGGAAAATCTGATAGGCTGCAAGATTTGGGGAGATAACGGCGGCATTGGGGATTTATCGGATACTGACAATAAGTATCATGTGTCGGTTAAGCTTTGCGGAAAGAATGTGCTGACCCCTGATTATGCCTCGGCAAGCGCAACAAGAAACGGCGTTGAAATATCAGTCGAAAACGGGGCTATATCATTTGTAGGCACCGCGACTGCCGATACGTATTTTATTTTAAAAAAACAAGATACGTTCACAATCCCCAAAGGAAAATACACGCTGTCGGGTGGTACGTCCGATATGTGGCTTTACATAGAAGCATACAACGGTGCGACAAGGTTATGGCAGAAATATGACAAGGGCAGCGGCGTTACCTTTGATTTAACAAATGAAACGTATACAGGAATACGGTCATTCACGGTTGTTCGGAGTGGTCAGACGGTTGATATTGCTTTGAAACCTCAAATCGAATTTGGCAGTATTGCAACGGAATACGAACCGTATTCGGGCAGCAGTGCGGAAACCGTCCTTGATACTCCGCTTGCGCCGGGTGAATACATAGACCTTATCCGCAAAAAGCGTGTAAACGGCAGTACAGAAACAGACATCACCGTCACGGGTACACTGAAAACGGTTGACAGTGATGTGAATAATATCATATGCGGCACAACTGTAGCACCAAGCAAAATTGATATTGAATATTATCAGGACATCAATAAGGTTTTAACGGAACTTAAAAACGCTATTTTGGCACAAGGAGGTAATACATAATGTTTATTTTAAGGGATTTTTTAATGAAAGGTTTTCGTGACGCGGTCGGCAAGATGCCTGATTATCAGGTTATTATGAACGCGACAGGGTACTACGAGAAAAACGTGCTTACAACAGAGGATTTGGCGGAATTGCAGTCACTCATTGACGAAAAGGACGCGCCGGCGGAAGCAGCAGAGGACAGCCCGGAGGGAGCGGAAGTATGATAAAAGATTTATTTATTAAATGGCTCGTACCTTTTCTGTGCGGCGCTTCAATATCTGCCCTGGGCGTTTTATGCTCTTACATACGCAGTCAGCACAAAAAGGAAAAGGCGCTTGCAAACGGTGTGCAATGTCTTTTACGGGCGGAAATAATCCGCTCATATGACAAATACACCGAGCGTGAATTTTGTCCGCTATATGCAAAGGAAGCATTGACGCGGGCATATGACAGTTATCACAAATTGGGCGGAAATGATGTAGCGACAGACTTGTATCACAAATGTATGCGTCTGCCGGAGGAACAAAAAGGAGGAAAATAACATGAAAACATGGTTTAAAGCAGCAGGAATAAGAGCAATCAAGACGGTAGCGCAGACGGCTGCCGCAACAATCGGCACGGCGGCTGTCATGGGTGATGTGAATTGGTTAGCCGTCGGCAGTGCCTCGGTACTTGCCGGTGTGCTGTCGCTTTTAACAAGTGTCGCAGGACTTCCGGAGGTGGAATAAGGTGACAGAGATGTATTCTAAAAGCCGTGATGGCAACAGGAAATTATCCGCAAATTTCACGGTGCGTGAATTTGCGTGCCGTGACGGCAGCGATCGCATACTGATTGATACCGAGCTTATAAAGCTTTTGCAGAATATCCGAAATCACTTCGGAAAGCCTATAACAATCAACAGCGCATACCGGACAAGCGTTTACAATAAGAAAATCGGCGGAGCTGCAAAAAGTCAGCACTGTTTAGGCACCGCCGCCGACATTGTGGTAAAAGGCGTTTCTCCCCTGACGGTTGCGCAGTATGCCGAAAGCGTTCTGACGTCAAAAGGCGGCGTCGGGCTATACAAAACGTTCACGCATGTAGACGTACGCAAAAGCCGCGCACGGTGGAAAAACTACGGCAGGGAAATATCTATGAAAGGATTTTACGATATGAACAGCAATAATTCCGATACAAAATACAAGGTTATAGGTACAACGCATGTTATCGAGGTTTCGCCCGAAAAGGTATTCGCGGTTGAAACGCAGAAAGCGACCAACCGAACGCCGTATGATAATTTTGTAAACTCGGTATTCTTTATGCCGCAGGCAAACGGTGTTATGCATCCGCAGGGAATAATGGTAAACGGCGGCAAGGTTATCTGCAACAACCCCACGCACGGAAAACCTGTCGCAACTCTCATTATCCGCAGCGCAAATGATGTTGAGATGAAGTATGTTACCGATATAACCAAAGAAGGAAACGTTTGGTTTGCTGTTTCGGGCTACGGAGTTTATCCTGACATCACGGCGGCGCAGGAGGGTTTTACCGGTAAGTACAGCGATGTTCTAAGGGAAACAAACCGACCCATTATCGGCTACCGGAAAAAGGATAATAAGATTATTATTGCCGTAAGACCGAAAACAAGCGCAAAACGAGCGAAACAGACCGCTAAAAATCTCGGTATGGATTTTGCAATCAGCCTTGACGGTGGTGGAAGTACGACGCTAAAGGTAAACGGTAAATACATATTCAAAGGCGACGGTCGGACGCTGTTCGGCGGCGTTATTTGGGGATAATTTAAAAGGGCGGATGTTTCCGCCCTTAATATTGTATCATATGCACATCTTTATTGAGGTGTCAACGAGATGTCAATTGCTCGTGAAATGACATAAAATCAACATTTTAATCGGGTTCGACCCCCACCATCGGCACCAAATCGGAATGGACTTCGCTCCATTCCGATTTTTCTTTGCAGAAAAATCAGTCGTATGCTTTGTCATTCCTCATTTATTGCAAAAAGGCACGCTCGGCTCACCTGTTCGCTTGTAAACGCGCTTACAACGGCTCGCTGTCGCTACCACTTTTTTGCTAGACAGCGCCTGCGGCGCAAATATCCTTTTGGTTTGGCAAAGCCAAGTCGGAGCAAGCCTTACGCCGTGTGTTATCGCTATACAAAAAAACCGACTGCGGCGTTTTGCTGCAATCGGTTAAGTATTTATTAATATCATATGCGCGCACGAACGGTGTGCAATATGACAACACATGTATAATGGACATATGTTCATGCAGCGCGCATGTTTTTAAATAATATATGAAGAAACTCCGCCGCGCTTTTATGCGCAAAGATGTTATGCCTGTTCCTCAGGCATGTCCCAGTTATGGTAAACGTCCTGAACGTCATCATCGTCCTCCAGGCTTTCCAGCATCTTTGACATCATCAAAATCTGCTTTTCATCGGTCAGCTGAGTCATTGTCTGCGGAACCATGGATATTTCAGCCGAGGACAGTGTATATTTTCCGTCCAGCGCGTCGCGCACCGCATGAAAATCCTCCGGTGACGCTGTAATCTCGATACATTCCTCATCGACCGAAATATCATCTGCACCGGCGTCCAGCGCGTCCATTGTTATTTCGTCCTCGTCAATTCCGTCATTCTCGATTACGATAATGCCCTTTTTATCGAACATAAAGCTTACGCAGCCGTTTGTACCGAGATTTCCGCCGAATTTATCAAAATAATGGCGGACGTTCGCAGCCGTTCTGTTACGGTTGTCGGTAAGCGTATCGACGATAACCGCAACGCCGGCAGGTCCGTAGCCCTCATATGTCACCGTTTCGTAATTATCGCCGTCGGTCGAGCCGGCAGCTTTTTTGATGGTGCGCGTTATATTATCGTTCGGCATGTTTGCGGCTCTGCCCTTGGCAATCGCGTCCTTAAGCGACGAATTGTTCTCCGGGTCCGGTCCGCCTGCCTTTACCGCAACAAAAATCTCACGTGAAATTTTTGTAAAAATCTTTGCTCTCTGCGCGTCATTTGCGCCTTTTTTTCTCTTAATTGTACTCCATTTGGAATGTCCCGACATATTTATCTCCTTCCTACACAAAAATTGATGTCGCGAAAAGACATCAATTTTGCATGATGAATTTTATCAGTCCTCTGAGTGACCCGATAAAAACTCGTCAAAATTTTCATATTTATTATGGTTCTGCTGTCTGTATTCCGCGGTGGAAATCTTCGGCAGACGTTTATGCGCAGGTTCACGGTAAGCCGGCTGCTTGGGCGCACGGCTGCGCGGAGTATATCCCTGCGGCGCAATTACAACCTTTCTGTAAGGCTCTTCGCCGACCGAGAACGTTGTTACCGCGTCATTTGACTGCAGCGCGGAATGAATTATACGTCTTTCGTACGGATTCATCGGTTCGAGCGTATACTTCTTGCCCGAGCGCGCAACCTTATCGGCAAGACGCTTTGACAGCGCCAAAAGTGACGCATGACGTTTTTCACGGTAATTTTCCGTATCGAGTATCACGCGGACTTTCTCCTCCGATATGCGGTTAACAACAAGCGATGAAAGATACTGGAGTGCGTCGAGGGTATCGCCCCTTTTGCCGATAACAAGACCCATACGGTCGCCCGACATTTCGACGTTCAGCTCCTCGCTGCCGCTCTTCGCGGTTATGTCAACATCAAGATTCATCGCATCAAATACCTGCGATAAAAATGTTTTTACGATAACGGCATTTACGTCTTTTGCTTCTGCCGATACGCGTGCTTCCTTTGAGCCTATTCCCAGAAAGCCTTTTGAGCCTTCGTCAAGTACGGTTATAACAGCTTCATCTTCGCTTATGCCCAGCTCTGCAAGTGCTGCGGCTTTTGCTTCATCTGCGCTTTTTGCTGTTTTTTCTGTTTTTGTTAGGTACTTTAACAACAAAATCATCCTCTTTTCTGTCAAAATATTTATTGAGCACATACTGCTGAACAATCTGAACAAGACTCGATACTATCCAGTAAATGCCTATTCCGGACGGCAGAGTTACCGTAAAGAAACCCGTCATAATCGGCATCATGAGGCTCATTGACTTGTTCATTGACTGAGCCGGGTCATCATCGTTTTTCTGTGCGTTCGGGTTTTGCGTCATGCTCTGCGACTGTTTCATGGAGAACCATGTTGCGAGCATTGCGACAATCGGGATAAGTATAAGCAAAACCGTGCCTATATCCGAAAAATCGCCTGCCATTATTTTGGAAACCGCCGTGCTGGGTATTCCCGAAAGGTCAAGCCCCAGGAATTTAAAGTTGATGTCCCAGCCGAGCTCCTTTGCCATACCGAGCTTATCCGCCCATGTGGACAGGTGAATCTGATACATCTTGTTGACCTGGTCAACGGTTACCTCCGAAAGCTTGCCGATAACATCGGGGAATTTTTCGTTCATCAGCGCGATGACCTTCTGCACGTTCGCGATTACGGCGTCCGACATGAAATCGATACCCTTAATATATGTAAGGGGGCGCTGAATTACGCGGTACAGCGCATACAGTATCGGCATCTGAATAAGCAGGGGCAGACAGCCGCCCGACATGCTTACTCCGTTTTCCTTATAAACCTTCATCATTTCCGCCGACAGCTTTTGCTGGTCATTTGCGTACTTTTTTTGCAGTTCCGCGATAATAGGCTGTATTTTCTGCTGCTTTTTCATCGCTTTCTGCGAGTGAATCTGAAGCGGCAACAGTACAAGCTTAATAATAATCGTAAATAAAATAATTGAAAGGCCGTAGTTTTGGACAAGGTTATAGATAAGCTCTATAAGCAGTCCCAGCGGCCGTGTTATGCATAGCTCAAATAAACTAAGTTTCATTTAATTACCTCTCAAGTAAATGCTACGGCACCGGGTCATAGCCGCCCTTATGCAGCGGGTGACATTTTAAAATCCGCCGCACGGCAAGGTATGTCCCTTTGAGTGCTCCGTATTTTTCGAGCGCTTCAAGCGCGTATTGCGAGCATGTCGGAATAAACCTGCATGACGGCGCCGATTTCAGCCCCGACAGGTTTTTCCGGTAGAATTTAATCATAAGAATAAGAAATTTTTTCATATCATCATATCCAGCTTGGAAAAGGCATAGCGCGCGTCTTTATAAACCGCGCCGCATTTTTTGCCGTCGATGCCGCTGCGTGCGATAATGACTATATCGTAGCCCTGCTTCAGTGACGGCGACAGCTGACGGTAGCTTTCACGCATCAGGCGCTTTGCACGGCTGCGCTTAACCGCATTGCCGACCGTTTTTCCGCACGTCAGCCCGAGCCGGCTGCGCTTTCTGCGGTTTTTCTGCGCGTAAATTACAACGGTGCGCGTAACGGCGCACTTTCCGCGGTAATACAGGCGTTTGAAATCCTTATTCAGCTTTAAGGTATATTCACTGTTCATTATACACCGTTCCCATAATATGCATAAGATGAAAATGCAATATGCTCAAAAAAAGCATATTATCAAAAAAGGCAAAAAGCATAAGGTTAATAGCCTCTTTACTTCTCGCCTCAATTTTATGCTGACAATTTCTTTCTGCCCTTTAATCTTTTCTTAGCTAAAATTTTTCTGCCGGAAGCAGTAGCCATTCTCTTTCTGAAACCGTGTTCCTTGGCTCTCTGGCGCTTTTTAGGCTGATAGGTTCTCTTCATCTTCTGAACACCTCCCGATATGTTGAATTATAGGTTCTGACCTTTTACCCTAAAGTAAAAAATTAGACATCGCATCTATTATATTAGTTTTTGCGGCATTTGTCAATAGTTTTTTGAAAAAAATATTATTTCGGACGCAAATTTGTGCAAAAAACCGCGTTCTACGCCAAATATGACGCATCGCAGACCGCCGCTTTGAGTTTACCGTCCTCAATTTCAATCACGCCGTAGGTTCCGCCGTATTTTATGCTGCCGGGATTTAAAAGCACAACGCCGCTCGACGCGTCGCACAGTCCCTCGTGAGTATGACCGAACACGGCGCAGTCGCAGCCGCACTCCTTTGCCCTTTCAAGCAGCGAACGGCAGTCGCGCTCATATTTCACCGCGTACGCGTGCCCGTGCGTGAGGAGGATTTTTTTGCCCTCCGCCTCGATGATAAGCTCCTGCGGCGCGGCGGAAAAATCACAGTTTCCGCGGACGTATTTCATCGGAATTTCCGGGAATTCATGCGCAAGCTCCTCCGCGTCCGAGCAGTGGTCGCCGGCATGCAGTATCATATCTATTCCGACAAGGTTTCGGATTACCGCCGCGCAGCGGCTTGTATTTTTATGCGAGTCGGAAAAAACAAGTATTCTCATATCAATCTCCGTTCCGCCGCCGTACTGCGGCACATTCTCCCTTTGCGAAAGCCGTATTGCGGCTCGCGGCATACTTTTTTGCAATATTGCTTGATTTTTTGGGAATTATATTATATCATTATTATGAAGGAATTTCCATATTTAATGTACATTTGTAATGCAAATGTCATTTTGTGTCGAACGGTTTCTAAAAAATGACACGCAAATTCGTCAAAAATCGCGGAAAAGTGTGGTATAATAGAAATACAAATCATGAAGGAGTGCGTACTGATGAATATTACGATACCTAAGATGAGCGAAAGAACAATTGTTCTGCCCGGAAAAAAGGAGCTTATAAAAGGGCTTCTGCTTACGGCGCTCGCCGGCGCGCAGCTTCCGGGAATGGCGCCCCTGGGTGCGGCATATGCTGCTGCGGCGTTTCCGGCGGAGAGCGCATACATAGCGCTTGCCGGACTTTGCGCAGGCACGGCTTTGGCAAAGATGCCGGTTATAAAATATGTTCTTGCTTTTTTTATCTACTATATTTATGTGGCTGCGAGAAAAACCGATGACAAGGACGTGCGTTCGGTCGCGCTCGGCGTTTCGACGGCGCTCGCCGGGCTGATAAACTTTTTCTTCACCGGATTTACAACAACGGCGGCAATACTTCTCGTGCCCGAAGCAATCCTTTCGGGCTGTGCATATCGGCTTTTCACGCATGAGGGCGAGGGCGGCGCCGAGGGCTGCTTTGCTGATTTGCTGGTTATCGGAGGGGTTTTCAACAGTCTGATTAACGTGGTTTTGCCGTACATTAATCTCAATATTGCGGTGCTCGGCGCATTTTTTGCGGTGATGTGCATTGCGTATGCATGTGACATTGCCGAAAGCGCGCTTGCCGGACTGCTTATCGGATTTGTCATGTACATGAACACCCCCGAGTGCGTCTTTATGGCAGGAATGTTCGCATGTTCGGCGATGATAGGCTCGTGCATGTCCGGAATGGGAAAGACCGGCGCGGCATGCGGAATGATTTGCGGCTTTACGATATGCGTGCTGTATAACGGCGGCATGGGAGATTTTCAGATTATCGACCTTTTCGTGCCGATGGCGATATATCTGCTGCTGCCCGAGTACACGCACCGAAAAATCAAGTCGGTGATAGAGCGTCGCATGGAGCCTGATTACGCCGCGGCTGCCGGAGGACGGCTTGCGGAACAGCTGCGCACGGTCGCAAAGGCGGTGTGCGGTCTGGCGGACGGCGTGACCTTCACTCCGTCGCAGCGCAGCAGCGACGCTGACAAAAAAGAAGTGTTCGGCATGGTTACGTCACGCGTATGCCGCGGCTGTCATCTGGAAAAAAGCTGCTTCGCGGCGGATAACCGCAAAACTCAGGAAAATATGGACCAGATATGGAACATTATGGAGGAGGACGGCTTCTGCAATCACGTCAACATGCCGCAGTCCTTCGGGCAGGTGTGTCTGCGCTCCGAAACTTTTCTGACCGAGTTCAGACACGCATACGAGCTGTGCAAGCAAAACGCGCTTTACCGCGGCGAGGCTCTGTCCGAACGCGATATTGTGGCGCGGCAGTACGGAGAAATTTCCAATATAATAAACATGCTCTCGCACGAGGCGGAGGCAGGCTGCAAGAAACATGAAAGCAACGCAAAATATGACGTTAAGGTGAGCGTGCAGCAGGAGCCCAAGCAGGGACAGGAGGTCTGCGGCGACACGTTGATACATTTCGGAAAGAACGGAAAATATTATGTAATTCTGTGCGACGGCATGGGCTGCGGTGAAACGGCATATTCGGAAAGCCGTCTTACGGCGCGGCTGTTCGAGGAATTTTTAAAAGCTGGTTTCGGCAAGGAAACGGCGGTGGACATGATTAATTCCGCGCTGGCGCTGAAAGCGGACAAAGAAAGCTTTTCGACGGTGGATTTGCTGGAAATCGATTTGGAATCCGGCATGTGCGAATTTCTGAAAATCGGCAGTGCGCCGAGCTTTATAAAGACAAAGGACGGTATTGATACGGTAATATCAAGGGCGCTGCCGATAGGTATTCTCGAAAGCGTTCAGGTAACTACCGAGATGCGCCGCGTGAAAAACGGTGACGAAATACTGATGATTTCGGACGGAATCGGCGAGGCAGGCTGCGGCATAATGAAAAATGAGTGGATAAAAAAGCTTCTCGAGATAGGCAACAATGACGATAACGAGCTTACCAAGCTGATTATGATAGGGGCAAAGACGCGCACCATGTTCAGCGACGATTTGACGTGTGTGCACATAAGAATTGTGAAAGGCGGCAACTAATATTAAAAAAGGGGAGATTGGCATGAATACACAAAACGAGATTGCGGCAAGGGTTATCGGCGATATTATCGCAAGAGGCATGAGCCTTACAAACACAGACCTTGCCGAGAGTGTAAATTCCGAGGCGGTCACTGCGCTGGATTCGATACGGCTTGTGCTTTATAACCGCGAGCTTGACGAGCACGGAAAAATGCAGGCGATTGAGCAGGTCATGAAAGGATACGGCATTGCCTGAAAATTACTGTTGCATATTTTCGCGGCATGTGGTACAATAAGAATATGCCGGCAATCGGGAAAGAGTGAGATTATGAGTGAAACGATAGGCAAAAGTATTTATGACTACGGCAGGGATATTCTGTCCTCCGAGGAGATAAAGGCGGAAAAAACCTTCATGCAGCACGGGGACACGAGCGTGTACGAACATTCGCTGAATGTGGCGTACCTGAGCCTGTACATCGTGCGGAGAATGAATATCCGTGCGGACGAACGCGCGGTGGTTCGCGGTGCGCTGCTGCACGATTATTTTCTGTACGACTGGCACATCAAGAGCGAAAAGAACAGAAAACACGGTTTTTACCACGCGCGGCGCGCGCTTATAAATGCGCGGCGTGATTTCATGCTCAGCGAGATTGAGGAGGATATTATAAGGAAGCATATGTTTCCGCTGAATATCACTCCGCCGAAATACCGCGAAAGCGTGGTTGTGTGCATTGCCGACAAAATCGTGGCTGCGGCGGAAACGCTTTATCTGAGCCGCCGTCTGATAAAACTGAATTATGCGAAATAATAAAACCTCCGCATGCTGCCGGTTTGCACCGGCGCGGAGGTTTCTTTTATACAATAAAATATCCGCACGCCGTATGAAACGGTAAAATAAAAGCAGACGCACGCAAAACTGCCGTGTATCTGCTTTTTTGTTTTGCCGCACGTTTATTTGGCGGTCATTGATAAAACAGTAACATCAACAGACTGTCAAACGGAGTTGTCAAAAAACACGCATATCACTTTTTAAGGTGGTATGCGTGTTTTTCGTGTGCTTTTATTTTTCTTAAAATGTCTACTCTGATATGTCACCATTTAGAGGTCGAAAAAGCCTTGTTTTATGCGGCTTTTAAGGGCTGAAATTGGCGAGGTAATATAATATCATTACTTTGCTCAAAAATGGGGATTTATTTTCTACAAAAATTACTTAAGTAAATGTTCATATTTACACAATAGTTATTCCTAATAATGAATTTAATTTAGAAACAACTTCTTTTTGCAGTTCAGTAAATTTTTCAAATGTATCCGCATATGTTTTTTGCATTTCAACATCGAAACACCCTGCCTTATTAATTGGAATTTCAATGATTACATCTTTCAATATATTAACAGTCAATCTTTTGTTTTGTTCTCCATCTGCACTATGTTTTAGCACTTCTGATAGAAATGCATGCACATATGGCATATACACAGTATTCTTAAATTCTTCTTTTACACACATTGCCCCGCAATGCGTTGTCATACTGAATTTTCCATTGCGATAGAATACTGTTCCTGCATATACTCCATCTGTTGTCCATGTAAGACACTCACAGTCAAAATCATAGGTATCAATTTGCGCTATTATTCCATCATTAGATGTTTGAGATGAAAAAACTGGATAGATGCCCTGATGTTCGGTAAAATACTTATTGGTGTATTTTGATTTTCCCTTTACTAAATCGAACAATTCCGATATTTTAATCGCTCTCGTTCCTGTTTGTAAATCAATATTAGGTCTTGTTGTCGAGATTTGTTCAACACAGCCGTTTACTTTATTCTCAAATTCTTCAAAAATAGAATATTGAGCTATAAAATTTTCTTGATACTCCAATGATATTTCTCCGCTATCAACTGATGTGGGCATGTCAATCTCTAAATCCTCGATCATTGATGGATATAGTTTTGTAAACTCATCTTTTCCTTTTTCACCTTTTCGCCCCTTTGCCATCTCTCTAAAAGTCGGTTGCAATATATGCTTAACATATTTTAATGAAATGTTTTTAGAGCGCGGTATTAATATTCCACGATCCCCATTTATTGAAAACTTACCATCTAAAATCATTATATATCCAGCAAAACCATTTGATGACCAAGAAAGACACGGTACATCGTAATCATAAGTATTCATATATGTTAACGGGTTGCTATTTGAAGCCGAAAAAACCGGATACTGTCCCTTGTTAGCTTCACCATATTTTTTCGTATATTTCGAACAGCCTTTTTCAATTTTAAATAGTTCGTTCAGTTTATACTTTCTAAAAATTATTTCACCGTTTTTTTTTATATCAATTTCATTAAAAAGAGATTGATACTCAGAAATTTCATTAATTGCCTCACCTATCATATTACCAAATTCAGAGGGACTCATAGTATTTATTTTTTCAATAATTCCCAGCGATACTCTCTCTTCATATGTCCACCATTTATCTATAATCCACCCTTTTGAACAATTTTCAACAAACTTAGAAAATTCAAAAATTTTACAACGAGGGTCATTTGCTCTAAACCTATTTTTCGAGCCTTTAAATTGATTAAACAAATCTACGGCAGTTTCTATTTGGTTCTCACCCGTATCAAATCGATAAATATCTAATGTTTCACCTATATCACTTACCAAATAGGAAAACACAGGAGATTGTTGGACTTCATCGAAATTATCCTTTTTGGTTAATGCAATTATATAAGTCTTTTTGTTCGTAGTAAAAAATGTGTTTAACGGCAACGAAATTAAAGCATCTATTATGCAGTTTTGGCATATAAATTTTCGTAGCTTATAGTCATTTTGTCGGTTCAGAATTCCATCTGGAATAACAACAAATGCCTTACCATTAGGTTTAAGAGCATTAATTATCCATTCCATAAAAAGACCTTCTACACCCAATCCATTTGCTGTATAGTATTTTTCTAATACTGGATCTTTGCGTATTTCATCTTTAAGATTACTACTTCCGCTAGTCACATATGGAGGATTAGTTAGGATGAGATCATATTCATCTTTAACAGGATCTCTTAATGTGCCAAGGATTGAGTTTGTTTTCAAGGTAAATGTTTCATTAAACAAATCCGCAAATATTTTTGTATACTTAGGATCTGGATATTCTTTTATCAAATCGGAAAAGTAAATTAACATATTTGCTTTTGCTAGAATAATTGTTTTTTGTTCTTCTCTATCAAATCCCTTGTCAAATCCATGTAATGTCACACTTGAACAAAGTTTTCCGTTCTTAATTTTATAAAAAGTTTTCAATTTTGGCAAAACAGCCTCAAGCAAAAACTTTCCCACACCGCATGCGGGGTCACAAATACTCATATTGTCATGAATATCTGCCATTTTCACCATAGGTTTAACTACTTTTAACGGTGTAAAGAATTGCCCCCAATTTTTTTTGCTAATACTTTCTTTCAAAAAGCTCTCAAAAATCTTACTTTTAAAATCATAATCTATTTTTTCTAATTTTCCATAATTATAGAACCTTTGTAGAATTTTCTTAAATACACCACTATACCCCTCAACAGCTTTATCGTCTTTGCTGACAAATATTGTTCCATTAATGATAGTAGTATTGTCTTTCGTATTTTTGGGGAAAAGTTGCTTAATTTTAGGTCTTATAGTATTTGCATAATACTCCAGCACCTCATTGTCCGTATTATCATCATACATACTAATCAGACTATAAAAATTATGCATACCCTTAAGAACTTCTAGGTCACTTAAGTATTTAAAAATAAAAATTTCTACAAAAGTATACAAACAATTTTCAGGCGTAGCACCGCTAACAGTCCATATATCTTGCCAAATTTGTTTTGCTAAGGGTGTTGGATTTTGTAATTCAGGGGCAATCAATTGAGAATTATCCTTTGATATACATGAATCAATTTTTTCAAACAATTTTACTATTTGCTGATCATTCGGATCAAACAGATTTACCAACTGTTTGTTATTTTCATCATTAATAAAATCCCCTGTAATTCCATTAAGCCAAATAGTCTTTGTAGTATCAGTTACTATGGCAATTTTCGCCTTTAATCCTTTAGATATTTCTAGAGCTTGTTCAATTGCCTTTTTAATTTTTGTTTTTGTATTTAATTCAGAAGGTTTTTTGTTTTCAATTGTACAAAAAACTTTTTTGCCTAAAACTACAATTCCATCCGGCTTTTTATTTTCTATCCCCTTATAAGTCTTTTTTGTAATAATACCTGCCTCTTTCAAGTTTTTAATTGACGTCGCTCCGATATTATAAAATGTCCATTTTCCAATTGTTTGTGGATTGTTAATTAAATCTCTTTGTAACAATTCTTCACTCACTTTTCTCATCTCCGTTCAGCTTATTTTGAAAATAATTATCATCCCTGTTTGATGGAATATATTCTTGTAAGTTTCTAATGCCGTTTTCAAAAATTTCTCTTTCTATTAAATACCTTACAGAATCAGTAAAATTAGTTTGCATAGATGCAAATTGCATCAATTTGTTATCATTGTCACGAAATCTAATAGAATATCTTGTTTTTTCGTTCTTCATCATACACACCTCATGATAATAGTATAACACAAAGAGATTTGTATGTCAATAGCATACAGATCTCTTTGTTAAATTTTTTTAGAAAGTAAATTTTCAAACACCTTTGGCAAAAATCATTTTTTGAGTGTAGTAGTAATAGAGAGACAAGCAAAATTTTTTTTGAAAAAATTTTCACAAAAAGTTGTTTTTTCGGCATTTTATTTGTTACTTATATGAGGGGCAAAATAAGATAAAAAATTTTTGCTTTCAAGGTTGCCGAAACGGAATTTCCTGCACTACTTATATAGAGGGCAAGTGAAAAATTTTCATCAAAAAGGGTTTGGGGATATCCCAAAAATCCAAAATCAAATTTGCCGTGTGTGGCTACACACGCTTTGCTTGCTATTCCGTAAGAATGGCAGGCAAAACAAAATTGATTTTTGGCGAGTGGGTACTCACTCGCTTTGCTTGCTACTCTCAAAACAAACGAAAACAGAGGTGCTATTTAATGGATAATGAAAACAAATTTAAGGTGTCAATCAGCAGTATGCTTGACTACGAATTGCCGAACATTACAGTCAGATTTGACGATTGCAAGACAGAATATATTTTTACCGGTACATACGAAGGCAGCAGGGCAGTTTCGTCAAAACTGCTGAAAATGATTGATAACGATAAAATTTCTGCGAAAGGGGCTGACAAATAAGAAAATGGGCGTTAAAATAAATACAAGCAATTCTGTTTTGACAGGCTGTCCGAACGAAAAGGAGGATAAAAATTATATGAGACAGTCTGAAAAAATTACAATTTTATATTGCCGTCTCAGCCGTGATGACGAGCTGCAGGGCGACAGCAACAGTATTGTAAATCAAAAGAATATTTTAAGCAAATATGCAAAAGACAACGGTTTCAAAAACACACAGTTTATAGTTGACGACGGTTATTCGGGAACGAGTTTTCAACGCCCCGGCTGGAATGAGTTGTTAGAGCTTATAGAAAATGACAAGGTTGAAACAATTATTGTAAAGGATATGTCAAGACTTGGGCGTGATTATTTGAAAGTAGGTTTTTATACCGAAATCCTGTTTGTCGAAAAGAACATACGGTTTATCGCTGTCAACAACGGTATTGACAGTAATAATCAAACCGACAGTGATTTTACTCCGTTTTTGAACATCATAAACGAGTGGTATGCAAAGGACACAAGCAAGAAAATCAAGGCGGTTATGAAAGCAAAAGGCGAATCGGGAAAAACATTGACAACAATTCCGCCGTTCGGTTATATGAAAAGTCCCGACGATAAAACAAAGTGGGTTGTTGACGAGCCGGCAGCGGATATTGTCCGAAAAATTTTCAAATTGTGTATGGAGGGGTACGGACCTTCTCAAATAGCAAAAATCTTGCAGAAAGAAAAAATCTTCACCCCTGCCGCATACTGGCAAAGTATAGGACGGACAACAAATTCGCCTGTGCCAGAAAATCCGTATCGCTGGGTAGCCGATACAATTTCAACTATGCTTGAAAAGAAAGAATATTTAGGGCATACCGTAAATTTCAAGACCTATAAGCAATCATACAAAAGCAAAAAGAAGCTATATAACCCCGAAGAAAAACAAATGATTTTCGAGAACACTCACGAACCGATTATTGACGCTGATACTTGGGAAAGGGTGCAGGAGCTGCGGAAAAATAAACGCAGACCGTCACGCACGGGAAAAAGCAATATGTTTTCTGGTATAGCTTATTGTGCCGACTGCGGTCAGAAACTCTACTACTGCACAAGTAATTATTTTGAAAGCAGACAAGACCATTTTGTGTGTTCAACCTCACGCAAGGGAAAAGAAAATTGTTCGACACATTTTATTCGTGCAGTTGTTCTTGAAAAGGGTGTACTTGCACACCTGAAATATGTGATAGGCTTTGTTGCGGCTTATGAAAATCAATTCCGCGAAATTATGGGTGCAAGGCAGAAAGCAGAGATAAAAAAAGAAATATCCGCAAAGAAAAAACTGCTTGCAAAATGTGAAAACCGTATCAGCGAATTAGACCGTCTTTTCAAGAGTATTTACGAGGATAAAGCAAAAGGAATTTTGAGTGAAAACAGATTTCAAATGCTTGCAGACGATTATGAAGCCGAACAGCAGGAATTGGAATTGAAAATCACACAGTTGTCTACCGAAATATCCGATACAGAGGAACAAAGCGATAATTTGGAACGGTTTATTTCGAAGATACATAAATATCTTGATTTGCAGGAATTAACGCCGTCAATTCTGAACGATATGGTAAAACGGGTATATGTTCACGCGCCGCAGATTATCGACGGAAAACGCACACAGAAAATTGATATTTGCTATGACTTGGTAGGAATACTGCCGATGTCATTGCTTAAACAAAACAGTGAAACGGCATAGAAAATACTATGCCGTTTCAAAGAAAACATTATTGCTGTTTTATTAAGGGCAGCCCTTATGCAGCCTTTTTTACTGTTTTTTATGGTCTTTTACAAATTCCGAGATGCGCGAAAGAGCCGCCTCTATGCTGTCTATCGAATATGCGTAGGAACAGCGGATAAAGCCCTCGCCGCATTCGCCGAACGCGGTTCCCGGAACAACGGCAACCTTTTTCTCCTGCAGCAGACGGTTTGCAAATTCTTCGCTCGTCATGCCGAGGGAGCTGATGCACGGGAATACGTAGAATGCGCCAAGCGGCTCGTAGCAGGAAAGCCCCATTGCGCGGAAGCCGTCCACGATGTAGCGGCGGCGGTAGTTGTATTCCTGGCGCATCCGTTCGGTTTCCTTATCGCACGAACGCAGCGCCTCGATTGCCGCAAACTGACTTGTGGTCGGACTGGACATAATTCCGTACTGGTGCAGCTTTAACATCTGCTTTATAATCGGAGCCGGCCCCATTGCGTAGCCCAAACGCCAGCCGGTCATTGCGAACGCCTTTGAAAATCCGTTTACCACCACCGTGCGCTCACGCATGCCGTCTATTGCCGAGAACGGCGTGTGTCCTTCGTCATCATAGCGCAGCTCGGCGTAAATTTCGTCCGACAGCACCATTATGTCGGTTCCCTTTAAAACCTCCGCGATTGCCTCAAGGTCTTTTTTCGACATTACGCCGCCCGTCGGATTGTTCGGGAACGGCAAAATCAGCAATTTTGTGCGGTCGGTGATTTTCTCTTTCAGCTGCTCGGGCGTGAGCTTGAAGTTGTCCTTTTCCAGCGTTTCGATTGTGACCGGAACACCGCCCGACATCTGCGTGCACGGCTTGTAGCAGACAAAGCTCGGCTCGGGAATAATTACCTCGTCGCCCGGCTTTACTATGCAGCGTATCATGAGGTCAATTGCCTCGCTGCCGCCCACGGTTACCAAAACTTCGGTTTTCGGGTCATATTTTATGCCGTATTTGCGGTCGGTGTAATTGCATATTTCCTGACGCAGCTCCATAAGTCCTGCGTTTGCGGTGTAGTAGGTGCGCCCCTTTTCGAGCGAATATATGCCTGCTTCGCGTATCGGCCACGGCGTTACGAAATCCGGTTCGCCCACGCCGAGGGAAATTGCGTCCTCCATGGTCGCTACCACATCGAAAAACTTGCGTATTCCCGATGGTGCGATTTTTTGTATTGAATCGTTGAGTATTTTTTCGTAATTTATCATAATGTTATCACCTGTCTTGAGTCCTCTTCATCGTTATAGAATATCATGCCGTCATCTTTGTATTTTTTGAGCACAAAGCTTGTGGCGGTGCTCAGTACGTTGTCCATCGGGGCGAGCTTTGACGCGACAAAAAGCGCGACATCTTTCATCGAGCGGCCCTCGATTATTACGCACAAATCGTATGAACCGGACATCAGATAAAGTGATTTTACCTGCGAATATTTGTAAATCTTTTCGGCAACCTTGTCAAATCCCTCGCCGCGCTGCGGTGTTATGCGCAGCTCGATAATCGACGTCACCAGGTCCTTGTCGGTCTTTTCCCAGTTTATCATGGTTTTGCAGCCGACAATGATATTTTCCTTTTCCAGTCCCTTTATTATCCCGGCAACCTCCTCTTCGGTGCTGCCCAGCATCTGCGCAATCTGCTCGTTGGAGAGGTGCTTGTTGCTGTTTTCCAGAATGTCAAGTATATCGTTTACCATAAAAAATCTTCCTTTCATGCCTGTAAATTTATTATTGCAAAAAAATCTGTTATTTATTATTTAATTTTGCCCCGGTGGGGGCGGCTGCCGCCTCCGCAATTTGCTGATTTGCCGCAAATACGTCCGCAACCTCGGCAATCGATATGTACGCCGCCGGGTCATTTTCGTGAACTATATCTTTCATTTTTCCGATTTGGAAACGGTTTACTACTATATATAATACCGTTTTCGGCATGCCGGAATAAAACCCGGTCGCGTCGAGCATGGTTATGCCGCACTCAAATTCCGCAGACAGCGCCGCGCTGACCTCCTGCGGACGCACCGTGACGATGGTTGCCGCCTTGGAGCGGCCGATACCCTCGACAACAAAGTCGATGGTTTTAAGCGCCGCGCCGTAGGACACAATTGAATAAAGCGGCAAAATCCAGCTGTCCGCAATAAATCCGCTGGCAATATACAGCGCGATGTTGTAAATCATGACGAATGTGCCGACCGTCAGCCCGAGCTTTTTCGCAAAAATGACAGCCATAACCTCGATGCCGTCCATTGCGCCGCCAAATCTGACCGCAAGACCGCTGCCTACGCCGGAGATAACTCCGCCGAACAGCGCGCACAAAAGCAAATCTTCGCCGGCAAGCGGAGACGCTGCACTCACATCTATCGGCAGAACGTCGGTTATCAGGTACGCCGTGAACGAGTACACGCACACCGCGTATATCGCGTAAAGGGTGAACAGCGCACCCTGTTTTTTCAGTCCGTAAAGAAACAGCGGTATATTTAATATAAGTAGAAACACCGACAGACTCAAATATTCGGGGGTGAGCTGCGAGAGCAGAATGGACGTTCCGGATATGCCGCTGTCATACAGCTTCACCGGCGCGATGAACACGGTTACGCCGAACGCGTTGATGATTCCCGCGAGCGTGAGAAAAAGCATGTTTGAAAACCGTATTTCTTTTAAAAATTTCATTTAACCGCCGTCCTTTCATTTTAGTATATTATATATAAGTATATCATATTGCGGAAAAAATTGCAATATTTTTCACGGCGAACTGTTAATTTTTTAATAAAAGTGAATGATTTTATTGACAAATCGGGAAAAATAGACGATAATATAGGGGAAGACGTATTTGCCGCGCCGAAAAACGCGGAGGAACGGAGCCTGAAATGGGAATTAAATCTAATGAAATAAAAAAGGAGCGCGCTCTTCTGGCAGGGGTGCACACGGGCTGCCGCGATGTTCTGTCCGACACAACCGAGGAATCGATGGCGGAGCTTTCGGAGCTTGCGAAAACCGCCGGCGCGGAGGTTGTGACCTCGGTGATACAGAACAAGGCGGAAATCGAGGCGGCGACCTACATGGGCGAGGGAAAACTGGAGGAAATAAAAACCGTTCTGGACTCCCTCGAAATCGACGCCGTCATATTCGATGATGAGCTGTCGCCCGTGCAGCTGAGAAATCTGACCGATTTTTTCGGGATAAAGGTAATTGACCGCACGATTTTAATTCTTGATATATTCGCGATGCGCGCAAAAAGCGGCGAGGGAAAACTCCAGGTAGAGCTGGCGCAGCTGAAATATCGGCTGCCGCGTCTGCGCGGACTGGGCGTGCAGATGAGCCGCACCGGCGGCGGAATAGGCACGAGAGGCCCGGGCGAAACAAAGCTCGAGTCGGACAGGCGGCACATAAACCGGCGCATCTCCGCGCTGGAGGAGGAAATCCGCGAGATGAAAAAGCACCGCGAGCTGCTGCGCTCGCGCCGTCGCAAGGACGGCGTAATTACGGCGTGTCTTGTCGGTTACACCAATGCCGGGAAATCGTCGCTGCTCAACAGGCTCACCGACGCGGAAGTGCTTGCGGAAAACAAGCTGTTTGCCACGCTTGATACAACGTCACGCGGTCTGCTGCTCGACGATAACCGCAAAATTCTGCTTATCGACACGGTCGGATTTATACGCAAACTGCCGCATCATCTTGTCGAGGCATTCAAGGCGACGCTTGAGGAAACGGTGGCGGCGGATTTTCTTCTGCATGTTATCGACTGCTCAAATCCGCAGTTTGAAAATCACATAAAGGTGGTTGACGGCGTTCTGGCAGAGCTGGGCGCCGGCGGAAAACCGACGGTGGGCGTTTACAACAAGGCGGATTTGCTCACGGAGGACGTTTCGTTCAATAATGATTATGACTCGAACGTTATGATTTCGGTCAAAACCGGCGAGGGTCTTGAAAGGCTTATGGCGCTGATTGCCGATACGGCGCCGGGGAAAAAGGAGCAGGTGAGCGTGCTGATTCCGTATTCGGAGGGCTCGCTTGTGAACGAACTGCACGAGATGCAGAAAATTCTCTCGGAGGAATACACCGCCGACGGCACGAAAATTACGCTGCTTGCGGACAGGCAGGCGTATGAAAAACTGAAAAGCTACATTATATAATGAAACGGGTTGATTGATATTTCAAAAAAGGAGTGTTATAAAACCGTTGCCGGTGACGGTGAGGCGGTTTTTACCGATAGAAAGTCAAAATTTATCGCGCATGTGCACCCGGCGGAGAACGAGGAGGAGGCGCTTGCGTTTCTGGCAGAGATGCGGTCGCGCTACAGCGACGCGCGGCATAACGTGTACGCGTATATCATTGATGAAAACAACATTTTCAGATATTCCGATGACGGCGAACCGAGCGGAACCTCAGGCATGCCGGTGCTGGACACCATGCGCAAGGAGGGTCTTGTCGATGTAATCACGGTGGTGACGCGGTATTTCGGCGGCACGCTGCTCGGCACGGGCGGACTTGTGCATGCATACGGCACGGCGGCGCGAATGGGGCTTGAGGACGCAGGAGTTGTAACGCGTGCGCTGTGCGGCATATACAAGGTGAAATGCGATTACACGCTTGCCGGAAAGCTTCAGTATCACTTTGCAGAAAAGGGGTACATGACGGAGGATACGGTGTACACAGACAATGTGGAGTTTACGGTATGTCTGCTCCGCAGCGAAATTGAGGGGTTTATTTCGGAGGTTACCGACATATCCGGCGGCAGGGCGATAATAAAGCCCGGCGGAGAAAAATACACGGATATTCGGGAAGGTATAAAATAAAGATGTCCGGAAAATTTTACGGACGCGGTGCACGGAAAGGAAATGAAATGATGAAAAAAATACTGACATTGATTATGGCAGCGGCGCTTTTGCTTACGGCAGGCTGTAACAGGACGTCCGATTTGATAGACGGCGGCAATGAAGAAACGGTAACGGCTGATGTTACGCCGACGCCGGTGGTTACGCCAACTCCGGAGGCAGAGGAACCGCAGAGCACGATAGCTATTTCCACAACGCTGAAAATGACCAACGATTGGACAATTATGGGCGATTATGATGCGGAAATTACGAAAAAAGGAAAAAAAGACCGTATAGTTTTAGCGACTTCGGCAAAATCTAAAAACGGAGAAATGCACTGGGACGATTCGCAGTATTGGACGCTGGCGGTTATTTCCGAGGACGGCGCGTATAACTTGTTTTCGCAGAGAATGCAGGGGCAGGTTTACTTCGAGCTGAACGAGGGCTTTGTCCGCGGAGCGTCGACCGACGTCATCACCGCGTACATCTTCAGCGGAACGGACAGGGAAATCAGAAATTACACCTTTGACCGTGCGGCAGGCGTTTTCGTCGAAAAACAGATGTACACAACCGCCGAATTTTCGACCGGCGGCATAAACAATGTGTATTCGTGCATACCCGAATACAATGCAAAATAAGGAGGTACCGTAATGGCACAGGAATTAACAGTTAACAATTTTAATGAGATTATCAAATCGGATAAGCCGGTTTTGGTGGATTTTTGGGCGAGTTGGTGCGGACCGTGCAAGATGCTTGCGCCCGTAATCGACGAGCTGTCGGCGGAATATGAGGGCAAAGTGACGGTCGGCAAGGTAAATGTGGACGCCGAGGGCGAGCTTGCTTCGCAGTATGCGATAGTGTCGATACCTACGGTTATTATTTTCAAAGACGGGAAAGAGGCAGGAAAATTTGTCGGCGTTCACAGCGGCGATGATTACCGCGACGCGCTTGACAGTCTGCTATGAAAAGCCGGATAATCGCGCTTGCGGCGGATTTGCGGATTTCGGCGGTCGGGTTCTGCTCGGTCGATGAATATAACAGGCAATCAGCGGACGGCGCTGCGGCGGCTTTCGTAAAACCGGAGAATTACCGCCGCCCGGAACAGATTTTGACGGGGGCGAGGTCGGTGATAGTCTGCGCGTTCAGCTACTACACCGGGTCGCCGCGCGGAAATATCTCGCGGTACGCACAGGGCGCGGATTATCACAAGGTAACCGCGTCAAAGATGAAGCATATAATCGGACTGCTGGAGGAAAACGGATACGCCGCGGCGGCATTTTCCGATATAGGCGGTCTGAATGAACGGCTGCTGGCGCGGCTTTCGGGGCTGGCGTTTGTCGGCAGAAACCGCATGGCAATTAATCCGCGGCTCGGCAGTTATTTTTTCATAGGGTACGTGCTGACCGACTGCGAGATTGAGCCGGACAGCGAGTGTACGCTTTCGTGCGCCGACTGCGGCAGATGCGTTCGGGCATGTCCGCTGGGTGCGCTCGATAACGGCTTTGATGAAACAAAATGTCTTTCATATATAACGCAGAAAAAGGGCGACGTTTCGGAAAAAGAAAAACGCGCCATGGCGGAAACCGGTACTATCTGGGGGTGCGACATCTGCCAGGAGGTCTGTCCGCATAACTGCGAGCCGGAAATTACGGGCATTGACGAGTTTAAGCGGGATTTGATTATCGATTTGCACGTGGACGAAAATTTGTCCAATAAGGCGTTTTTGAGAATGTATTCCGGGCGCGCGTTTACGTGGCGCGGAAAGGGTGTTTTGATAAGAAATCAGAATATTTTGAAAGATTTTGTTAAAAAGCCTTGACAAAGTCAAAAAAATCTGATATAATAAGCAAGCTGTCCCTGAGGGCATGGCTGAGGCCGGTTTTAGCCGTATTCATGCGGAATTAAACCGATTTTGAAAAAAGTTTCAAAAAGTTTCAAAAAAGCCTTGACAAACCCAATGGGATGTGATATACTAAATAAGCTGTCCCGAAAGACAGCGTTGAACATTGAAAA
>CAKSUM010000005.1 GCA_934501535.1 uncultured Clostridia bacterium | reverse complement strand
CCAAAATGATATTTTTATTATATACCATTTTGGAGGTCTCGTAAAGACTTTACACAAAATTTGGGGTTGACTCAATTACTGCTTTAATAATCAATTTGTTCTTGTTATCATTAACATTACGGGAGTTATATGGGTAAAAACATATTGCATTTTCATTCTCTGATTTAATTTTGAAATGATTAATATTTTTTTTAATTTCACTTATTAATTTTTCTTTATATTTTTCGTCATAAAAATTTTTCACTGTTTCATTCTCCGCTGTCGATTATATATTCTCTTGTTTTTGTTAAAGGAATCGGTTGTTTTGCGGTATTCCAAACAAAATATTTTATCAGGCGTCCGTTTATCGGAAAAGATACATCTACCTTTTCTTTGGAAGCTAAATTTACGTTATTAATTATACAATTATTCAGATATTTCCCGTTATAGTCTGCAAAAGTCACAAATGCTGTACAATCCGATTGATTATTTACAATTGTAACTTTTGATGACAAACTATCAATGTTTATCGGTGATATAAATATATTTTTCTCTTCAATTAATTGCTCCGACATTTTGCCGATGTTCAAAAGTCCGTTTCCGTAATAGAAATCGTATCCGGCATCTCCCAAATCGGTTGAGGTTGATTGAATCAGATCATTAAATCTTTGAGGAGTTATTTCGTCATCTATACACAATGCAATTGCGGCTGCCGCGCTGACATGCGGTGCAGAAAACGATGTCCCGGAATTTTTGTTGTTCCCGGACACCAAAATTCCGTTTAAATCTTCGCCCGGCGCTACAACATCTACGCTGTTATTATGCTGGGAAAAATTACATACGTTCAAATTTTTATCCACAGCTCCGACTCCGACTACTCCGTTATACGCTGACGGATACGTTAATTTAGATGTACCGTTGTTTCCTACTGACGATACAAGGATTACATTTTTTGATAATGCATATTCTACAGCTTCTTTTAATGCAGAAGAATTATTGGATAACCCGAAACTCATGTTAATAATACTGCATTTTTTTACATCTACCGCATATTTAATTGCTTCACATATCTTATCTATGCTTCCTTTATTGCCCTCAAAACATTTTAAAGGAATAACTTTTGATTTTGGAGCAATTCCTTCTGTATATGTATTGTTTACCGCTGCGGAGATAATACTTGCAACAAAAGTTCCGTGACCGATATTATCGCTTGTGTCATAGCTATTGTCCACAAAATTATAACCTGCGGATAAATTCTGTTTTAAAAGTTCATGAGGGTACACGCCTGAGTCAATAACTGCAATTTTAATTTCATTTCCGTAGCAACCGTACTCTTGAGGAATGTTTGCATTTACAAAAGTGAAATTCCAATTTATTTCTTGCGTATTATGAAGAAAAACATCGTAATTTGGCTCAATATATTCTATTTGATTTTTCAAAGCGGAGAACGCGGAAATTTTACTGCTAAGCAAAAAATCCCTTTCTTCTGCAGAGATTAAATTGAAATTGTCATTGTTTTTTAGTTTTAGTATATATGAGTCATGTTCTTCCGCAGCTGCCGAAAGCGACGAAAATAAAAAAATACTCACAAAAAAGAATAATATAAACTTAAAGTTCTTCATAAATGTAAATCCTTTATAATAAAATTCGGGAGGAGCTTAATTCCTCCCGAATTTTGCAATTAGAAACTATTACTTAACGGCTTTTTTTATATCCTCATCTATCATAGATAAAATCTCATCTTCATTCAAGCCGTCTTCAGCCGAATATAGGGAAGCACTTCCCGTGTTCGGTGCATCGGTGATAGTGTTAACAGGTGTAATTATTCCTGCTGCCGCGTCAAGTACAAATACATTCCAATATATTCCATAGCCTTGGTTAAGCGGAGCATTATATACTGCAATTACGTCATCGCCCTTATAAACCTCAACCTGTGCGGAAGATGTTCCGAAAGAACCCTCGCCGGAGTAGTTATGAATGTAGAAATAATACTTGCCTTCAACGGTCTTATGGATTGTTGTGGTTTCAGGACCGTAACTTGTTGTATCGTCCAAATCCAAAGTGTAGTAATCACGGTTAGAATGTCCGCCGTTTGCGTCAGCCATTGGGAAATAAAGATGGAATGTACCGCCATCGGCTGTCGGGCCTACGAGATGTGAGTCAAGATCTCTCGGAGCCACACCCCAGCTTAATCTTATTCTGTATTTTCCATCCCCCAGACTTGGTGACATAGAGAAATTCTGTCCGGAAGTTACAATGTTTGGTCTGACTATTATATTATGTGTTGTTGTGGCATATCCGTCTTTAGTCGCTACTAAAGTATAGTTGCCAACCTCCAGCTTAACCGGAACACCAAACAATTCTTTTATTTCATATACAAAGTTACCGTTTGCGTCCGTAGAAAGCGTTTCAATAACTTCACCCTGATTTTTGTTGTTCCAGCCTTTTCTGAGTTTTAACGTAACGCCTTCAATCGGCTCGTTATTTACGTTATTAACTATTCTTCCGCTGAAACCGCCCTTAGCGTTTTTATCGCCCGGGACTAATTTTGTGGTTTGCAGATATGTGGTTGCGTCATTGGAAATAGTTACATATTCCTGGAACGGAATGTAACCGTCTTTTGTTGTTTCAATATAGAAAACGCCGTCGCCCAATGATACCTGATAAGAACCGTCATTTTTTGATTGGGCAGTAGTTACGATAGAACCGTTCTGCGAAATTATTATAGTTGCACCGGGAACGGGATTGTTGTTCTCGGAATTCAAAACCTTTCCGTAAACACTTCCGTCATTAGACTCAGCTGTAAGCTCAATATCCTGTGCACCGCCGGAAACGACAATAGATTTGCTTACAGATTCGTTATCAATGGTTGCATACGCGGTGTAGTTGCCATCAAACAAATAAGCGGTAAGCGGCGATGTACCGGATGCTGCTATGCTGCCGTTTGATTTAGTTATAGAAACATTCGTGGCTATATCGTTGCCGTCGGAATCTTTTGTAAAGATTCTTGTGCGGTAAGTCTTATTCGGACACGAACCCCAGCCGAATTTGGGCGTACCGTTAAACGCACTGTCGGGACTGTTGATTAATGAAAAATAGAAGTTTGGTGAAATCGGGAAATTACCCTCTACCTTAACAATGTCCCAATCTACAAAATTGCCTTCAATAAGGTCTTCAATCAGTTTATATGAAAGATTTGCATTAACTACTGCATACCACTTAACAGTTCCCTCAATGCAAAGTGTACAGCCGTGTTTTGAATCGGCGTCGGTGCCTGTATGACCGACAGATGTTTCTGCTTTGGCTTCTATGCCGGCAGCTGCACTTAGTTCTGCTTTTAAAACTTCGTCACAGAATTCTACGCTGATTCCGACTTTCGGACCGAACTTAAAGGTAACGGAACCTTCGGCATTGATTTTAACGGTTCTTTCCTTTTTGTCAATCTCTTGTTTCCCGTCATAGCTGCTGTAAGTAAAACCGGTTTCCATTTTACTGCTCAAATCGAAGGCTACGCCGCCGGACAGCTCCCATTCAAGCGGAACCGATGGTCTGAGCGATACGGTAAGACCCGGCACCGGCGTTGGGACAAAGAATTTCGGTAATTTAATTTCTTTTTTTCGAATGGATTTCTTTACTTGATCTTCGTTGTTGATTTTCAGTTTTACCTCAACATTTACGTTGATTTCCATTTCGGAAATTACCGAAATAAAGAAATAATCGTCCTGTAAGAATTTCCAGTCATAGGTTACTTCCAATTTAATTTTTCCGCTGCCGCCGACCTTGCCCTTAACTTCCAGCCAATCTTCGGGAGTGAAACTGATGTCACCGTTTATGGAAAAGCTTGCTTCGGAATCTATCGGTGTCCATAGTAATGCCGCATCTTCTTCGGCCGGGTCAACTGTCATATTTACTTTTAAAACATCGTAGAATTCTTTTAATTCAACATCGTTTGATTTTCTGATGGTGACTGTGCCGTTTCCGTCATTTTCAATGCTTGCGATTTTGAAAAGGTGAGATGTTCCTTCTATGAAAACCTTATCTCCGGCACGTAATGATAAAATATCTTCCGAAGCGTTTTCAAAAACATAAACATCATATTCAGGATCTTCGGCTGACAATAATTCCGCTTCATTATCATTTTGGTCAACAACTTCAATTTCATCTCGAGTGCTGTTCATTTCTGAAGTTATAGGATCGGTAACTAACTTATTTGTTGTTTCCGAACAAATAATCTTTTTAACATTTTGATTCAGAACGCCGAAGTTGTTTGTTGTATCTTCGTCAAAATTGACAACTAAATTTTCATCAAAATCAGAAACGGTCTGCTTGTCAAAATTTTCGTATGCAGTTGTATATTTTATGCAGCGAAAAGACTCACACCGTTTGTTTGATTCGCCGTCATATAAATCTGCTGAGATTATAAAATGCTCGGGCAATGCATATTCTACAGGAACCGATACGGGAACAAGTTCACAGTATGAAGGAGTTTCCGAAGAAACGGTTGTAATTATTTCATTTGTATTTTCATCTAAGAACTTTACTATTAATACACTGGCTTCATCTGTATTTATTGTTACATTTACCTGATTATTAATCATTTCAATGCCTGTGATGGAGTATTTTGTTCCGCCTCCGGAGCCTGCCGCATATAAGTCAGCTTCTCCGTCGGGAGCGCCCCAGCCGGCATAAAGAATAATGTCTGAGGTTACTCTTGCAGAGAAATCGTATTCATTTATAGCGTCTGCTTCCGTATACCAACCGGTAAATTCATAGAGTTCTCTTTCAGGGTCTTCCGGTCTGGTTGCGCGGCCGTAAGCAGGAACGCGCTGCATTTGATATGCACCGGCAGAACCGTCATTTAAAATAAACGTTACACTGAATGTATCATCGCTGCTTCCGTTTGCCCACAAAGCGTAAAGTGTGATTGAGCCTGTTATTGCAGAAGTGAAGTTAAACAAAATTTCTTCATTTGCGCTTGTTGACCAACCTATGAATATATATCCTTCTCTTTCGGGGGCTGCGGGTTCGGTTGCTTTATTTCCGCTTATTACGCTTTGACTTGCGGGAGCACCGGTTGCTCCGTCATAATTCAAATTAAATGATACCGTATATGCAGTGGTTGATGAACCGCCCGATGACGAACCGCCACCGCCGCCACCGCCGGATGAGGCTTTTTTAATAGTGTATTCAACGGTCAGAACATTTTGGAAACCACGCCGTTTTTCACTGCAACAGCTTTTAAGGTGCTTGTTTGTGAAACAGTGATTTCTTTAGTGTACTTCGTGCTCTTTGCGGTAGGCGTTGAGCCGTCCGTGGTGTAATAAATCTCGGCGTCCTTGGTTGCCGTGGTGAGCGCTACTTTCTGCGCGCTTGCATACTCGCCGGCTTTTACCGACACAACGGGAGTTGCCGGAATTTTTGAGTCCTCGGCGTCAGTTGCGATGCCGTTATATGACATGACGGCAATATCGCCGCGGGTTGCAGCCTCTCCCTTTTTGCCCTTAAGGTCAGCGGTAATTCCTTTTTCCTCCGCAATCTTCAGATAACCCTTTGACCAGTCTGTTTCGTCAAACTCGACATCATCGCCGTAACCCAGGGCACAAACGATCATTTTTAGTGCTTCTTCATATTTTACTTCATCTTCGGGGCGGAATTTTCCGTTTCCGTCACCGCTGATAATTCCTTCTTTTGCAGCAATGTTGATGTAGCCGCTTGCCCAATGATCACTTGCGACGTCATCAAAGTCGGTTTTGCCTTTTGCTTCTTCCGCCTCTGCCGTTTTGTCAATCATTTTGCATACAACAACAGCCATTTCCGCTCTTGTTACCGATTTTTCCGCTCCGTAGGTTCCGTCGGGATAACCGGAAATAATTCCCAGATGTTCCAGCGCGGTTGCTGCCTGTGCATAATAATCGGTTTCTTTCATATCCGAAAATACCGTATTATTCGTTTCGGCAGCAAAAATATTCATGGGCGCAAGCGATAAGAGCATTGCGAGCACCAAAAACATACTTGTTAATCTGCGCATTTTGTTAATCTTCCTTTCTTAATTGCTGATTTTACCAAGCTTAATAAAATTATGTATTCTCTCAAATGTATTGTTTTTATCCCCCCTTAATTTTTCAAGAATATCTGCATATTACTATACTCGGGAACGAATTTATGTAAACTTTAATTTACAACTGATTTGGTTGTCTGTTTCCGATGTTAAAGCGCGTATTTGCCGCATGCCGGATTTTGTAGAATAAACGCAATAGTTATTATAGATATGTATATAATAGTTATATCATAACAATAACAGAAAATCAATAAATTCAAATAAAAATACGGAATTTTATCCCATTTGCACAAAAAGAAATGCGGCAAAATGTCATTTTCAGAGATTTCACCGATTGAAAATATACAGGAGCATGCAAAGATACCATTAAGCCGGCAGCCCGGCGGACACAAGTGCAACCGGTCATTCGCTCAAATGCCTGCTATGGTACAAAACAGCTGAAAACGCGGATACGGGCAAGCACATTTTTAAGCGCAAAAAAACAAAAAAGCAAGGTATTCCCTTGCTTTTTTGGCGCGCCCGATTGCGGTCGGTGCGCTTTTTCGGTGATGATTTAATCCGCTGCGGCAAGCTTGCCGTTTTCGGCTCTGCCGACCGTAAATTCACATACGCCCATAGCGCCCGGCGCAATCTCATATTTATCAAAAATTATTACTATCTTGCCTTCACCGTTTATATAGAAGTTCGCACGGTCAATAAGCTCATCGTACGGCGTGTCAAAGTCCGAACCGTCAATAAAATACATTTGCGTGCTGTCTTTATCCATGCGCATGCGTGCCTGCGATACCACCTCGTCATAAATCGCTTTTTTATAATCATATCCGTCCGCGAACAAATCGCCGAGAGCGATAATCCTGTTCTGCTTTTTGTCAACCGTAAAGCACTTGTTAAATTCCTGTGTGCTTGCCATGGAAATTGTTGTCCATACTTTTATCGTAAAATAATCGTCATTGTCTGCAAGGACATCGTACTTTGTGTTCAGCGCGAATTTTGCCGATTTGCTGTCTGCTGCTTTATCATCGGGGGCGAGTGAATCGCGGTCGGTTTCGTACTGCGCGATAATGCCGTCGATGTAGCGGCTGATTTCTTTGTTAAGCTCCTCTCCCGCGGTGCCGAGATTTTTCACCTCCGGGATTTCGGCGTCCGCGCTGATAAATCCGTGGCGGTCCTCGTATGTGCGGAATGTTATAACCTTTACCAAGCCGCCGATTACCGGCATGTCACGCATGGCAAAAGCAATTTCGGGATTTATGTTCGGCAGTACGGCAAACATGCCCAGTGCGGCTGCCGTAACGCCGGCTGCAATGCGGAAGCGCCTGCGTCTGCGATATGTCCCGATACACTTTTTCTTCAGCTCGGCGTTTGCTTTTTCGGAGGGGCTGCCGTTATAGCCGAGAGCCGCTCTGATTTCTTTGTCCAGTTTGATTTCCTCCATTTTCGTATTCCTCCAATCTTCGTTTTATTTCGGCACGCGCCGAAAACAGTCTGCTTTTTACCGTTCCATCGGATATTTTTTCTGCCTCTGCAATTTCCTTGACCGAAAGCCCGGCACCGTAATACATGAGCGTAACAATACGGTGCTTGTCGCCGAGCTGCGCTATTGTTTTTCGGATAACGTCATACCGCTCCTTTTCTATCAAATCCTCCTGCAGGTCACATTTCATGCTGACTGTATTCAGTTCTTCCGCATCGGCACGCGGTGCAATGCGGTTTCTTACGGCATATTTCTTCCTGCGGTTCCGCCATACCGATACCGCTACCGACATCAAAAACGCTTTTGGATTTTTGTTTTTGTCTATACGGTGCGCCATTTCCGCCGCTTTTAAAAATGTGTCCTGGTATAGCTCCAGAAGCTCGTCCTCGTCATGCGCAAGGCTTGCGCAAAAGCTATAGACGCTGCTGCCGTGCTCGTCTGTCAGCTGTGATAATTCCGACATGTTCATGAGCAATTCCCCCTTTCAATCATGTATTTTCCCGTAAAGCCGTGCGGTTCATTTTCTGCTCAATTATATTATATATTAACGCCGGCGGATATTCAAGAGTGAGAATGTTGTGAATTTACCGCTGTGCACAAATTTTTATTTTGCGGCATATTATGTAAATAAGACGTATGTCTTATGCGGCATATGAAAGCCGCAGACGAAATCTGAAAGGAGCAATATTTAATGGAAATGCAGAAAGGGTGCGGCTGTCTGGGCTACGGTTATGTGCCGGTTCAGCAGCTGAACACCGTTTATAACGCAAAGGAGGCGCTTGCCGCAGGGTCGCTGTTTCCCGAGCTGGCGCTGACGATTGAACAGTACGGCAAGGTTTGCAAAAGTGAGGGGAAGAGCGTATGAATGAATTAAGACTTGAAATTCAGCGGTATGCGTTTGCCGCGCATGATATGAGGCTGTATCTGGATACACACCCCGGCGACGCACGCGCGTTTGCGATTTTTCAGACTCTCACGCAGACGGCGGAAAAACTGATGTCCGAATTTGAAAATAAATACGGACCGCTGGACGCTGCCGCGTCGGCATGCTATGAGTCGGACGTATGGCTCGACAGTCCGTGGCCGTGGGAAAAGGGAGGTAACGCGTAATGTTTTCGTATAAAAAGTTTTTGCAGTATCCGATAAAACTGAAGAATAAAAATCCGCAGCTGGCAACGATTATCGCTACTCAGTACGGCGGACCGAACGGCGAACTGGGAGCGTCGCTGAGGTATTTATCGCAGCGGTATATCATGCCCGATGACATAAGCAAGGGACTTTTGACCGATATAGGCACCGAGGAGCTTGGTCATCTGGAAATGGTGGGAACATTGGTTTATCAGCTGTCGGACGGAACGAGCGGCAAGGACTGGCTGAACGGTCACAGTCCGGAATACTATGCCGATAACGGCAACGGAGTTTTTCCGCAGAGTGCACAGGGCGCACCGTTTACATCGGCGTCAATTGCATCTACCGGCGACCCGATAACAAACTTGTTTGAGGATCTTGCGGCAGAGCAAAAAGCGCGTGCAACATATGATAATATTCTGCGCCTGTCCGATGACCCCGATGTGAATGAGGTTATAAAATTTCTCCGTCAGAGAGAGATTACCCATTTTCAGCGTTTCGGTGAAGCATTGGTGCGGATGCAGTCAAATCTGACTGAGAAAACGAAATTTTTCATGAAATAAATTCCGCGCACGGAAGCGAAAAAACAGTTCATATTTACCGTTTCCTTACGGGTGACAAGGGTGTAGAATGACAGCTGCCCATAAAGAACACCGTAAAAAGCAAGCGCTGATGCGCATTAACAGGCTGCCCGTAAACGGGCGGCTTGTTTGATTTTTATAAGAAAAGTGTGTGATGTATTTGCGGCGAGTGATAAACACGTGTTTTTCATACAGAATGACGGTTAAAAAGTGCAGATTTCAATATAACATTATATCAAATAAACATCGTTCTCAGAGAATTAATGCCGGAATTGATACGGGGGCTCAGGAGAGCGGAGCGGGAAGTGCCGATGCTCTGAGGCGTGATTTCATATCTGACATTAAACGTGGAATTTATGCTTATTTTGCGGTATTCAATGGACAAAAATTGTCTATTTAATTGCTGTATATTTGTGTGGTATAATTATTACAGAAATTTATACCATGTATAATATAGAGCGGCACTTAAATGATGTCAGACAAAACTTCGGCGAGGTAAAAGTGAAAGGTGAAATTTTATGAAAAAAATAATATCATTGGTTCTTGCGGCGTTGATTCTGGTGCAGTATCCCGTGATTGCGGCGAGTGAAAAGACGCAGGTATATGCCGAAAACTTTGAAACATATGAGGCAGGAGATTATAATACGGCAGGAAAGCTGAAGATTAACAAACAATCGGAACAGCTTACCGTTTGTGAGCAGGAGGGTCAAAAAAAATTATCGGTACCGTCCGACACCCCCGAGGAACAGGCGAAAAGATTTTCCGCTGCCCTCTATACCGACACTCTGCCGGCGGACGGAGCTAAAGAAATAGATGTTACGTTTGAAAAGAAACCCAATACAGTAAGCGGTGTGCGGGTGTACACGCACAATGAGAACAAGAATTATTATGAGCTGTATTTCGGAACAACCGCCGCATATAAACTGACAAAATGCGTATCGGGTACACGTACGGAATTGGAAAGCAGCGAGATTACATCGCAGCTGAACCCCGGCACGTATACGCTTGAGATAATGTACAGTAATGATATAATCAAATGGCGGCTGAAATCCGCGGAAGAAAAGATTTCGGCAGGCACGCAGGAGCTTGGTGACGGCTGGTTCGTATATTCTGCGGAGAGCCCGTTTGCGCAGACGGAAACGGGATTTTCACTCTTGGGCGGAGGCGGAATTTCCGGCGGAAGCGTGTATTCGGAGGTTAAAGCATATTTGCTGTCCGAGATTGATGACGGAACAGACTGGATTTTTAAATTCAATGATGATTTTTCTTCATACACTAAAGATGAACTTCAAAATACCGTCGGTGATTGGCAATCAAACGGGAAGAAAGGTATACTTCCTGCGCTTTCAAGCGATTTGAAGATTACGGAGGGTACATTCCAAGGGGCAGGCAAGTCGATGATGAGCGTCCCGGCGACGGCGCTTTACAATGATTCGTCGAACTTTACAACGGCAATCTTAAACAAAGACATTCCGGCAGGCGGAAAGCAGGAGATAAAAGTCAATTTCAAAACGGACGGCGAGCTTGTTACGGGACTTCGTTTCATGGTACACAATGACGGCGGAAACTATTATGAATTTCGGAAAAACAGAAACGGAAATTCCGACCCGGGCTGGGCTTTGATAAAAGCAGTGAACAATGTGCGGACGGTGCTTGCTGCCGGTACAAACGGAGCTGTATTAAACGGGGGCGAATTTTCGCTGAAAATTACATACGATTACATTGACTACACCGGTGTAATAAATTGGGGACTTACAGGCGCAAACGGCGCAAAGCCGGTATATGCCGGCGGTGCGGAGGTCACCGACGCTGTCGGGAGCTGTGAGGACGTAAACCCGTTTAAGCGGCTGCCGGCGTCGCAAATTGAGCTTATAAGCGGCGGACAAAATGCAAAATATTCATATTTTACCGACTTTTCGGTAAAGGCGACGGCAAGCCATGAGGAACCGCCGCTTAACGTAAATGACCCAAGCAGCGTTGCGGCATATCTTGCAAGACAAAACAGCATTATTGCGGCATACAATACCGCGGTTGAAAATAACTCGGAAGAAGATGTAAAAACATTTTTAACCGGTAATCAGAAACTGGCGCTGTCACGCATGGACAGAATTGATGTGAGCGGCATAAATGAACTTGACAACGAAGAACTTACTGCACTTGCACGGCGGCTCATGAGTTATGCGGACGAGGTACACTTCAATACTCTTGACGATTTGACGGCGTTTCAAAACAGAATTTTATCCGAAATTGCGGTAGGTGCGCTTTGTAATGTGACGGATATTAATACGATGCTTGACCTTATCGAAAAACATGCCGGTAAAATGCAGCTGTCTGTCAATAAATACTACACATCGATGAAAGAAGATACGGCGCAGCTGCTTTTGAACAGCGATTTTGCGAATGTCGGTGCATTTACCGCGGCATTTAATGAGTCGGTAATAATGGCAAATTACAACTATACAATAAGCAGCGGATATTTTCTTGGTTTGCTTGAAACGTATGCGGATATTATAGGGTATAATAAGGCGCATTTTGCGTCAATAGATAAATCGGGTGCGGCAGCCGCAATTCTTCTGCCGGAGGCGAAAGCCAATATTAACAGTGCGGCAGGGATAGCGGCATGGCTCGATAATTATAACACGGCACCGATGCCGACTGTCAGTCCCGTACCGACTCCGTCGGGCAGCTTCGCCGGCGGCGGAGGAGGCGGTGGCGGAGGAGGTTCCTTTGCAACCTTGCCCAAGCCCACACCTACGGCGGCACCTGCCGCGGATAAAACAGTCGGCGACGCTCCGATTGTTCCGGCTGTACAGCTGTACCCGGACGTGCCGCAGGAACACTGGGCATATGAGGCTATACGCTTTCTGAATGCGAAAAATGCCGTATCGGGCTATGAGGACGGAAACTTTTTGCCGGAGGAAAAAATAACGCGTGCGGAATTTATAACCATGCTTATGAAACTTTACGGAATAGAAATGCCGGCGGATACCGAGCCGGAAAAGCAGTTTGATGATGTCGGTAAAAATGATTGGTTTTATCCGTCTGTGTCGGCGTCTGCCGATGCAGGAATATTAAACGGCAGCAACGGTATGGCGTATCCCGGCAGGGATATAACCAGGCAGGAGATGGCGGTGCTTATTTGCAAGACGCTGGAATATGCCGGAATTGATATAAATTCAGATACCGACCTGTCACGTTTTGATGACGATGATGAAATTGACCGCTGGGCTTTTGCAGCGGTGAAAAAGCTGCAGACGGGCGGAGTAGTGAGCGGAAACAACGGACGTTTTGAACCCAAAAAGCCGGCAAAGCGATGTGAGGCGGCTCAGATGCTTTATAAAGCAATGAATGTACCTGAAAGGAGTGTGCCGGGTGATGAAGTTTCGGAATAGAATTATTGCAGCAATGACTGCAGCGGCTCTTTTGGCAGGCAACAGCGCGGCATTTGCGCGTCAGGATCCCGTAAAGGAAAAAGAACCGTGGGACAGAACCAGCTGGCGGCAGCTGGTCAAAAGCGCATTTGTGGACAATAACAGGGAATTGATATGGGATTGGGCAACAATGGATATGCATGATGTTGTTGTCGGAACGGATAATGTGACGGTTGAAATTGATGAAACAAGCATACATCCGGCGCACAGGGAAATTTTAGGAATACAGAACGAATTTGCAGATATTTATACACAGGTTTTCGGTACAGACGGAAAATTAAGCAAAAGTCTTACAGATGCATTTGCAAGAAGTATGCCGATGCAGACAATGCGTATCGGCGGAACAAGCTCAAATTATGTAAACATGGCGACAACTCTTGATGAGTATTCAAAACGCCGCGGATCGGAGATTGTATCATTTCCGGAGGGCGGCGGCTCGGACGGCGGAGGCACGCTGGGAAGAAAAGCGGCGGGAACGTACCGCATGGGACTGGGAGAACAGCTGCAAATGCTTTTTGCAAGTAATCCCGGCGCAAATTTAATTCCGTGTATATCCATTCTTACAACCGACAGAGAGGATGTTAAAAAAATTGCGCATTTTCTGCTTGATGAAGTCGGAGAATCGGAATGGGCAGATAAAAGATACAGTATTTACGGCATAAAAGAGCCGGTGGAGGTTGCATACTGGGAGATGTCCAATGAGATAGACCAGCATACCGATCTCGGACGTGAGTGGTATGCGTCGGCGGTGCGCCCCGTGATGGAGGGAATATTGGAGGTTGATCCCGACGCGAAGATTTTAATATGCGGTCCGTCTGCTCCGTGGGCAACCGGTTTTGCGGGAAACCATGAACCTAAAATAGAGGACTGGGTAGAATACATAACCGAGCAATGCGGCGACCTGATGTACGGCATGAGCTGGCACCCGTATTATGACGGTTACGGCACGGCATATATGCTCTGGATGTCGGACGATATTAAAAACCACATGGATAATGTTCAGGAAAAAATGCAGTTTAAGGATAAAGACAGCAATGTAAAGGATTTCAAGATTGTCGGAACCGAGGGCGCAAGGTATGATGTTCCGAGCGACCATAATTACCCCGGTTCGGCAAATTATGAGTCGGCGCTTTCTACCTGTCATTTTCTGAATGTAATGAGTCACCGTGAATATTACTGCGGAAACATGCTGCATAACATGTTCACCAATGTTGAAACGATGTGGCCGTACTATACACGCATAAACAATGAATTTTTCTGTTCGCCGACAACAAAGCTGTATGAGCTGTACTATAAAGCGCTCGGTGATGTAATTTTAAGCAGCGACTGGTATATCACCGGCGAAAACGGCGAAAAAGGACCGTATTGGTCGGAGAGCTGCTACGAGGACTGGGGCTTCTCCGCAAATGTATATGCAACAAATGACGATTATGTCAACGTTATTTTGCTCAATAAGGATAATTACAGGGAAAAGGAAGTCGATTTGCAGTTTAAGCTCGGAGGATATGAGCTGCAGGAAATAACCACGCTGCAGGCGCCGAATATGTTTACTTATACATGGGACAGAGCATCGGAGGACTTAACTACCCTCACGAGCCAAGAGATGAAAGAAAAGGATAAGTACCGTTTCAGCATACCTAACGGAACCGTTCTGCTGCTGCGCTACAAGGATACGGCGAAACGCGGTATCGCAAGCGGAAAAGGCGGCGCCGCAGCAGGCGGAGACGATGAACTGAGCACAGATGTTTCGGAGGTCGGTTTTTGCGACATATCGGATAACTGGGCAAGCGGTGAAATCGTTCAGCTGAATAAGCACGGTTTTGTTTCCGGAAGAACGCCGGAGGAATTTGCGCCGGCGGCGGCGGTAACGCGTGCGGAGCTTGCCGCCATGCTGACAAAAGCGCTTTCGTTATGCACCGATTACCGGGGAAACGTATTTGCGGATATTCCGGACGGTGCGTGGTACGAAAAATATGCCGGCACATGCTATGCAAACGGGATTATTACGTCGGAAAATTTCAACGGCGGCGGCAGCGTGACGCTTCGTGAATTTCTGGAAATGGCAGAAACGGTATATACGTCAAAAAAAGGCATGAAAAATACAGATACGTCAAAAATTCTTGCAGCAAACGGCATCGGCGGACTCAGCGGCAGTGACGCGGATCTTGTCGCCGCGGCGATTAATAACGGATATTTTTACAGATTGTATGAAAACGGCCGTTTTAATCTTGACGGAGCTGTAACGCGTGATATGGCAGCTTCGGTAATTTATCGCCTATATACAAAAACTATGTAAAGGAGCAGATTGCATGAGAAAAATCTTATATATGGCTCTTGCGGCAATTATTTCGGTCACAGCGGCTGCGCCGTGTGCAATGGCAGACGATGACGGATTTTTTAAGCCGGGTGAAGAATATAAAGACGTTGATTTTGATAAAAAGGACGATGAGCCGATAATATATGTCAAAACGGAGGGAATGGTATCATACTCCGATGCAGCCGATATGGAAAAGGCAGGAATTTTGGGTGCGCTCGGCATAATGGGCGCATATGAGGACGGCATGTTTAAACCCAATGTGTACGTATCAAGGGCGGACTGCGTTGAGTCGCTTATGAAACTTTTCTGCCTTGGGTATGAAAATGAGCCTGCATCAAACGGGATATTCTACGATGTGGATAAAAACAGCGAGTACTATAACCTCGTTTATAATGCGTATGATGCAGGTATTGTAAGCGGATATTCCAATAATAATTTCTGCCCGGAACGGGTTCTGTCTTATCCCGAGGCGCAGATGTTTGCCGTTAAGGCTCTGGGCTACGGGAGCCTCGCGGAGAATTTCGGTGAGAGTTATGCAAAAATATTCACCGATTTAAAGCTGAACAAGGGTGTTTCCGTAAAAAATGCCGAGGCACTTACGCGCATGGAGCTTGCAGGAATATTATACAATGTGCTGAATACACCGATAATGAACATGGCTCACTTTAATAATAACGGCACATATGAAATGAAAAAAGATGAGACTCCTCTTTATAAGCTTCATAATGTGCTGAAAAGCGAGGGAATAATAACGGCAAACCGTGTTACGGGTTATGACGGTATCGGCACCGGCAGAAATGAAGTTGTAATAAACGGACATCACTACGGTATTCCGAGCGGACTGGTAAATTCGTACATAGGCTGCAATACATTATTCTGGTACGATGAGGACAGCGACGATATTTTGTTTATAATGAAGAAAAAAGATATAAATGAAATAACGGCACATGACAGGGACATAAAAAGCTTTGACATTCGCGCACGAAAAATGGTCTATGATGACGGCAGAAAGAGCAGAACGGTGACTTTTTATGAAAATGCGCCCGTGTTTTATAACGGAGTAAAGCTTGACGGAAATTACGGACTTGATCTGTTCGATGTAAAAGCCGGCAATATCCGCATGGTATCAAATTCGGGCAATGACGCGGTTTTTGACGCTGTTTTTATCGAATCATACGATAACTACATTATATCATCGTCCGTAACGGATAAAAACACGGTAAGAATATTTACGGATTATGATGAGGGAATGCTGCAATTTGACCCGAATGAAACGTTCGTCGAAATTTACGATGCGGACGGTTCATACTGCGAGGTGTACAAAACCACGGACAGCGGTGAGGAAGTGACCGATATATCAGCCGTAAGCAAGGGGAAAACGGCAAGCGTGTATGCGGACAATGAGGGTTGGCATAAAAAACCGTCGGGGCGCAGAGGCCTTACGTCACCGAAGTATCTGAAGATAGTCCTTTCGGATAAGACGGTGCAGGGAACCGTTAAAAGCTATAATGAAGAGGACGGCGAGATTGAAATTTCCGGGGAGGAAAATAACGGAATTTTTCCGGTTTCCGGGAGTAACTACTTTAAAAATAACGACAGTATTCCGCAGGCAGGCAAAAGCGGCGTATTATTAATTGACGCCGAGGGCGGCGCGGTTTGCATACAAACCGGAAAAAGCACCTTGAAATACGGATACATTATGAAGGTTTACTACGATGAAAATGATGATATGCCCGAAAAAATGAGATTTTTCACAACGGGCGGAAAAACGCTCACATATGATATTGCCGATAATTTCAAAATAAACGGAATAAGGTATAAAAACGGTGAAAAATACCGCACGGCGATAGAAGACTCCGCAAAAATGATAAACCCGGGATTTACGTGCCAGCAGGTAATGAAATACATGCTTGACGAAACCGATGAAGAAAATCCGAAAATAACCGAAATTCAGCTTGTGACGCAGCCGATCGGCATTAAGGGCGGATATGATAAAACTCAGCTCAACCGCGACAGCGACAGAGCCGAATACTATGTGGAAAACGATACGGAAAACAGACTCAAGACGTCATATGAATATGCGGCATATTTTAAGCCGACCCTGACGATAACCGTGCCGCAGGAGGAAAGCAATGACTCCGGACGGTTCAGCGCGGCGCAGATATCAAATTCAAACGGAAACTTTTCAGCTGATTTGTATGATGTGACCGACCTGGTTCCGTCGCTCATGGTGCGGTATGCAAACGCATCGGCAAAGGAAGGAGTGGCTACATACGGGTCTCATGTATATCCTCTTATGTATATAAAATCACAGGCGATGATTGATGATGACGGACAGCCGTGCCTTCAGATAAGCGCGGCAAGCGGCTGGGAAATATTAACGCTGTACAGTGATAATACGGAAATGTGCAAAGGCTTGAAAAAAGGCGATTTGGCATATTTCTATCAGTTTGATGGCAGGGTTACCGACTATACTCCGGTAGTATGGACAACATCGGGAGAGCTTGCCGGAGAGAGAGTGAATTATAAGAACCTGCCCAATATTGCGGACATGGATAATCTTTCGCTCGGCACAACGGGTAATTTCAGCTACAAAGCTTTTGGTGAAGTGCTGAGCGTAAAAGGCAGTGACTTTGTTGTGCAGTACGGACCGAAGCAGAGCGACGGACGGCGCAGCAAACTGATAACAAGCAGATTCAGTCACCAGCAGTGGATGCACGGCGGCGTAATTCTGTATCAAGAGGAAGATGACGGCATAACTATCCGTCAGGGGACCGTAAACGATTTGCGCCCGGCAAATACATGGGGCGATAAAGCGTCGAAGGTACTTTGGGTACCCATTCACGGCGCCGGCAGACAGTATATTATATTCAACTTCAATTAGTTTTCGGGCATTGATATATAGGGAAAAATATAAGGAGGAAAGAAATATGAGAACAAAAAAAGAAATGTGGTTAAAAAAAGCGGCAATCGCAGCTGCGGCGGCAATTTTGGCGTCGGCTGTGCCGCTGACCGGCTATGCGGCGGACGGCAATGAAGCAATCAGCGTTTTCAGCGACGACTTTAATGCTTACGGATTGTCGGGATTGAAGTATGAAAAAAATCAGCACGGAGCATGGTCGGCACCGTATACCGATGATGACGGTATATTCCATGAAAGTACGGCAACGGACGAAAACGGTAATTATCTCATAAATTCACAGGATGTTGCGGTTGCAAGGGACGCCGATTTCGGCGACAGCGTATGGTCGGCAAAGACCTTTAACGGAACGTGGGGCGGCTGGAATACCTCCGCTGCCGGAATTATTGCGGCACCGCAGAAAACCGATGACAATGCCCTTGCAATATGCAGTTATTCAACAGACGTTAAAACATATCCGGTTATTGCGCTGAACGATATAACAACAATCGGAAATGCAGTGTATACATATAAGTTCGATATTTATAAATCGCTCAGCGGTTTTGACGGGCTGACGGGCGGCGGAATAAGATTTAACGTCAGTGAGGACAGAAAATCGTATTATGAATTGCAGCTTCCGGGAAATAACGGCACCGTCGGCGGCATCGGCGGAATAAGAAAGGTAACAAACGGCATCGGAACGGTGTTAAGTTCAACGAGCGTTGACGGAAAATCCTTAGCCGGAGATGAATGGTATACCGTAACTCTGACGGCGGAAGGCGGCATATTTGAATGGAGCGTGCTGGACGGAAGCGGCACGGCGCGTCAGACGGGACGCAGCGTTGACACCGGGGACATTATAACGCAGGACGGCGCGCACATCGAGCTGTTTGCCGGCGGTCAGGGAAATACATTCGTACTGTATGATAATCTGCTGATAACAAGAAAAACGCAGGAGGAAGCAGATGACGGTACCTTTGAGAAACTTCCGCTGACTCAGATTAACGCGCCTGCTCAGGGTACGGAAGCCGTAATCGCCGGAAAATGGCGTGCGCCGGCTGTCTGGACTGCACCGGATATACAAATTCTCGAGGACGGCGAGCACGGGCATGTACTTGCAATAGAATCCAGAAAAGAGTGGACGCAGCGCCCGGATTATCCGACGGCATACGATTCGTCTGTGGCGACGGCACAGAATACCGCATATAATTACAAGTTTGACATTAAGCGCGTGGCAAATGACAGGGGCAACGGCGGAGGCGGAATACGCTTTAATTACAAAGATGACAGCAATTTTTATGAACTGCATTTCGGATCTGGTAATACGGGCGCCGGCAAGGGAACAATGCTATACCGCCGTGTAAAAGGTCAGGAGGAGCTTCTTGCCGCGGATATAAAGACATATTTTAATGACAGCGAACAGACAGACAACCGTCTTGCCGCAAACAGATGGTACACGGTTGATTTAAAGACATCGGGCGGAAAAATAGAGTGGATTGTTTATGACGGTGACAGCATTGTGTCAGCGGGAAGTTACAATGACGCTGATGCTTATGCCGATATGAGCGGAACAGGCACAAGATTTTTCGGCGCAGGTCAGTACGGTGCATATGTGTACTTTGACAATATTTCCGTAACGCCGATGACAAAAGATACGGGTGATTTTGAAACTTTTGATACCGTGACGAAGAAATCGGACGCGCGCTGGACGCTGCCGATTGCCGGCGACTGGCATATTCCCTGCGGACAGCCGGAGGATGCGGCATTTGAAATAGTACAGCAATCGGAAACCAACAAAGCACTTAAAATTACCTCCGCAGCGGCGGAAAGTGAGTATGAGTCATATGCGGCAATAGGCAACACCGATTGGCGAAGCACAAAAGACGGCGTTCAGACCTTTGACTTTGATATGTGGAAGGGAAGCTTTAAATGCGGCGGCGGAATTAGATTTAATGTGAGCCGTGACGGCAAAAATTATTATGAGCTTGCATTTGTTGAAACCAATGACCGTGAAGCAGGCAGCGAAACGGGCGAGCCGGAAAGGGATAACGAAAGACCGAGAACGGTTTTGCGCAGAGTTGAAAACGGTGAAAGCGTGCTTTTGACACCTGCTCTTGAAATCAACAGTGAATTTGAGGGCGTTTGGAATACCATAACAAAATATCAGGGAATGAAGCCGGAAATCTGGAATACGGTTCATCTTGAGGTTACCGGCGGAAAAATCACCTTTACGGTCAGCACTAAAAATAACGGACAGTATATGGGCGGAAAAACATGTATTTCCGGCAGCTTTACCGACTCAAATCCGCTTGCGGAAACAGATACCGGCAGTTATTTCGCGGCTTACGGCGGCAGTATCATGATTGATAATGCGGTAAGGACATGGGAGGGTATTGATGACGGCAGTTTCGATAACCTCAAAACTACGGATATTCTTACGGCAGCTTCGACCGGAGCAAATTATAAAGACGCAAAAATCGGCGGCGACTGGTATCTGCGCGGAAGATACAGTGTAAACGAACTTTCGGGAGCGAACGGCGACAAAGCCGGATTCGCAATTATCAAAAATCCAAAAGGCGACGGAAACGTTTTGCGTATTGAAACTCAGTCGGAATGGAAAACGCCGTGGAAATATCCGATGGCATATAACAGACAATGGAAAGCGGATTCACTTTCAAAGGCGGTGTATAAATTTGATTTCTGTTTAAATGACGCACGCAGCGGCGCGGGAATAAGATTTAATTATATTAAGAAAGACGAAGAACACAAGAGTTTTTATCAGCTGTTCTTCGGCGGCGAAAACTGTGACAAAAAAACAACGCTTAAAAAGCTGAGTGACGGACAGCTGTACCGCGAGGGCGCGGCAGGCAGCAGCGATATATCGGAACTGCCGGCGCAGATCGTTACGGAAGAGGGACAGAGTCAGACAATATCGGGCGGAAAATGGTACACCGCGGAGGTGACCGTGAACGGCGGCGATATACGCTGGACGCTGAAAAGTCAGGCGGACGGAACCTTGATAGAAACAGGCAGCTACACCGATGATACCCCTATTGCCGGAACAGAGATGATGGCATTTTTAATAGGCGCAGGTCAAAACGGGAGCCTTGCATATTTTGACAACACGAGCTTCGTCAAGTCGCTGAGCGGCGAGTACGAAATAAAGAATTACACGGGCGGAAAGACCGAAATATATGCACCGGCGGAAACGGACGCGATTGTTATATTTGCGGCGAAAAAAATCGGTGATACAGAACAGCTTACAAGTGTTTCGTATAAGGCAGAGAAGCTCAGCAGCGGCGTTAATGAAATTAATGCCGACAGCAGCTTTGTTGACGGTGATGCCGACACGGTAAAGATAATGGTATGGCGTGCGGCGGATTCGGAACCGCTTTGCGCATCGGCTGAATATGAGGTAGAATAGGAATCGGAAAAGGGCAAGGAAGAACACTTGCCCTTTTTGGGAATATGCCGTATGTTTTGTGCGGCGGTATCAATCAGCCGGACGCCGGAAAAGCGGCGGCTGTTTAAAGACATTGACTCTGCTCGGTTTGTTGCGGTATGCTTTGCTATATTTGATGTAAAACGGAGAAATGTATGAAAAAGATAAGTATTGTATCATTTTTATTGTCGGGAATAATCACAATGACTTTTGCCGCAGCGGCACATGCCGCCGGGGATTTTTTTGAGGACTGTGAAACGCTCGCGGTGCAGGAATATACGGAGAATACGGCGAATATCAGCCTTGGCGGCGAATGGCGCACAAACAGTGTCATGGGCGGCGGTAGCGCGCCGTGCGGTGTGGTTCGGGACGTGAACGGAGCGGACGGCAAGTGCTTTCGGCTGTCCGCAAAGGGTGATGCCGGCAATTATGCGGAATATCCGGGAATTATTCGGGACGGAAACGGTCAAAAAAGCGGTGAAAATCATGAAATATCATTCCGCCTCTGCTTAAGCTCAATCAATGCGGAAGCCGGTGTGCGCTTTTTAAAGAGCGATGAGGGATATTATGAACTTGTTTTTCCTCAAAAAGGCAGTGTTCTTGCCGTTTTGAACAAAGTTACCGAAAATTCGCGCGTTTGTATAAAGAAAATTAACGGAATTAAGCAAATGAAGCGAAATGTGTGGTATAATGTAAGAGTAACCGCTTCGGCGCGCGGTGAGCTGGCATGGTATGTCACCGATGAAAACGGCAATTCGCTTGAAGAAAGTCCGAACGGCAGCGCGGCGGATACAATTTTATTTTCCGCAGGAAAGCCGTCGGGTATAGAGCTGATTGCCGGCGGATACGGTTCGGGGTATGTTTATTTTGACGATATCTCGTATCGCAGCGAAGATTACATAAGCAGATTTTACGATGATTTTGAAAATACGGAAAAAGTAAGCTACAGTGCCGTTTTTATTGATACCGTACCGGAGGACGAAACGGTGGTGGATTCACGCAATAAACCGATAGGGGACCGTTGGGTAACCAACGGAGTTATGGGTTATGATTCGCGCGCATATGCCGGCATTACGGACGAAGATGCGGGAACAACGGGGAAGTGTCTTGCAATTTCCGCGCGTGCGGAGTGGCAGAAATTCGGGGTGTATCCCGGTGTAATACTCAAAATGCCGAGCTTCCCGTCAACGGTCGGGCAGAATATTTCCTTTAAATTCCGTGCAAAAGACGGACTGTACGGCGGAGGCGGCGCAGGCATAAGATTTCAAAAAAGCGGCTCAAGTTTTTATGAGCTTGTTTTTCCGCGCCTGGACAGCGGATATCAGGTCATACTCAATAAGGTGGAAAACGGTGTGCGGGAAACTGTTTATTCACAGGCGGCATCGCCCGGGTGCCGTTCGCCGAAACTGTGGTACAGGGTAAATATAGTTTGCTGCCCCGACGGCAGAATAAGCTGGACCGTCCGCAGATGTGACGGCGCAGCGGCGGACGAGTCATCCGGTATGGACGGATACTGGTTTGACGAGGAATATATCCCTCGGAAAGACATTGCCATAGAGCTGATTTCGGGCGGTCATCGCTGCGGCGTAAGCTATTTTGACGATGTGGAGATAAAATGCGTTGAGCCGGACTTTGAATTAAACAAACGGGAAATATTTACGGACGATTTTGAAAATGACGGTTCTGCCGTACGGGGTTCATGTGCGGGAATAAACAAAAACTGGCGCTTTTGGTCGGCGCGTGCAGGGTATGATAATTTTGCACAGGCAGGAAATGATATTTACAGCAGTACCGGGGATATGCGGGGAAAATATCTTGCGATAGAAGCCAGGGCGCAGGATATGGCATATGCGGATTTACCGACGGTAATGTATACGGGAGAATATCCGAAGAGCCGCGGATATATAATCGGGACCGATATAAAAACCGCTGCCGGCGGATACGGCGCAGGAGTACGGTTTATGATATCCGATGATGAACAGAGCTGGTATGAACTGTATTTCCCGAGCAGCAGATATAACAGTGAATTTATTACGGCGGAAATCAGCAAAATATCAGAGGGTAACCGTACGCGGTTATATGCTGCCAAAGGAAAAGCGGCGGCGGACTGCATAGCCGGAGATGTGACATATCGGCTTACGCTTAAGGTATTCGGCGGAAAAATAAGCTACACGCTATCTTCGCCGGACAGCACATTCAGCTCGTCGGGCGGGGTGACCGACTGCGACAATCCCCTGGAAACGGGCAGGATAGGGTTCATCGCGAGCGGCGGCAGAGATAAGTACACGGGTTATGATAATTTTGTTATTTCATCATATGATATGTATATTGACGACGGTGCGGAACCGGATAATGTGATTTATAAAAGAGTGCCGCAAAAATCGGTGTCGGAGGACGGCATAATTGATTTCGGCGGAAAATATACCGTGAGAAAAATATGTGCGCAGGACGGGACGGCGGCAAAAGTATCAAATGACGGTGTAAATTTTATTCCGATAGGAATTGTGACCGGGGGAAAGCTTTTGAATACGCTGACAAATTTGCCGTACAGGTATATCAGGCTTTCAAACGTGAACAACGCGTCGGTGTGGACCGAAATGAACCGCACGGAGCGGATTCGGGTAAATGACCGGATTGAATTTTCCGCACGGATAAACGGTGCGGACGGCTCATTTGAAGTGCAGTCCGGCTCGGACGCCGCGGAGGTGCGCAGCGGTTTTATCTGCGCGAAAAAAATATCGGACGGAAATGTGTGCATATCGGTATCGGACGGTGTTTTCGGATTTGATACATTTGTGCGGACCGTTTCTCCGTTTGAATGGGAAATAAACGAAGGTATTTTTAACGGAGGAGTCCGGGTTGACGGAGAAATGCCGCCGATGACTGCGGTTATACGGTACATCGGTGCGGACAAACGGGTTTTAAAAACAGCAGCGGCCGATACCGTGCTGAAGGACGGCATATTGAGCTTTACGTGCGAATATTGTCCGTATGCGGAGGAAATATCGGTGATTTTTCGTGAAAAAGATAACCTGCTGTCGGCGCCGTTGGGCGAGTATGTTATAAGTTATGCTTCCGCACGGTGAAGAAACGGAGATTAATATGAAAAAAATATTAAAAAGGATAATTTTTGCCGCCGCGGCTGCTATGTGTATAAACACGGTGTGCGCCGCCGACAGTTCCGATGTTATTTCCATTTACCCCGATAATGTGATAAAAAACAGCGTTTCCTTCGGCTACGGCGGTGACTGGAACAGATACAGTTTTCTTTTCAACAACAGCGAGTCGGACGACGTATCGGAAAACTGGACTTTGGGATTGAAACGCCGGGATATGAAAATTCCGGTGTATCGCATGGGGGGCGATTCGTCAAACTCCTTTTTCTGGAAAACCAAAATCGGCGATATTGCGGACCGAACAAATAATGATTTTGAAAACAAGGGTTATGCCGAATGGTATAAAGCGCTGTCGCAGGTAACTCCGGAGGTAAAGCTTAACGTAGTTTTGAACATGAATGATACCGCCCACAATAATGCGGATTTGGTTCGGTATCTTACACTTATGCCGGAGGATGAAAACGCAGTCTGCGCGGAAGGCATTAATTGGGCTCAGGTACGCGCTGACAGCGGTATAGCAGACCCTGTTCCGGTGATTGTGTTTGAATTGGGAAACGAGCTTTATCCGAAAGTGAATTATGATAAAATAACCGCAGATGAAGTGACCGATGCCGCTGCGGTGTATGCCGAAGAGTGTGCGGCGCTTATCGAAGTGCTGCGCGGCGTCAATCCGGATATAAATATTGCGGCGCAGATGTATTCATCTTCAATGATTTCGTACACCGACACGGAGGGTACGGATAAACAGGAGAACGAGGCGCGCTGCCGTGCGTGGAACCGGACTGTCGCGGAAAGATTAAAAAACGTTATTGACAGCGTTGTGCATCATGATTATTTCAATATAAAAACCAAAACTTCAAATAAAATTATATCAAAGAGAGATGAAGAATACAAAGTTATTACCGATTACATCGACGGTACCGATATAAAAATTCTGCTTACCGAAACGGGCTCCTATTTGAGCGGCGGATATAATATAAAGGACTCCAATTCCATGAAATATGCACTTGCGCTGGGCAGGTTCTATATAAAAGTATTTTCAATGGATAAGATAGAGGAAGTTATTCAGTACGGGTTTAATAATTACGAGGGGAGCGGAACCGCAGACATACCGAATTCAGCCGGCGAAACGGGCGGTGAATGGTGGATGTCATACCGATATTGCAAGGACGGAATATTCAGACCGAGCGCCACGGGTGCAGTGGGGAATTTATTCGCACATATGTCGGACGGTGCGCCGGTTATGACCGACATTCAGAGCGCGGAAAAGACATCGGCGCAGGCTTTTAAAACGGCAGACGGCAAAATAAATGTCATAGTCATTCCCGATTTTGAAAATCAGAATTCGGACAATGAAGTAAATCTTGTGCTGCCGGGGTACAAAGCAATAAAAAAGACGGTGGTATCGGGGGCGGAAACGGCGGATAATAATTCCGTTACACCGAACGCGGTTACAACAAAAACATATCGTATGAACAGTGAAAATCCGTCAGTTACGGTGCCGGCGTATTCGGCTGTCGGCATTGAGTTTGTTCCGGCAGAGCAGGAATACGCCTCGGACGAAGTCGGTGAAATAAATATAAAAACGGCGAAATGCACTGCGGAAATAACCGATTGTTTTTACAGCGGTGCATACTCCGGAAATAACGCGTCGCTGATAATAGTCAGTGCCGGCGCCGAATATACGGGTACACAGCCGGAAAATATTATAGCCTCGGATTATGCGGAGGTTATCGATGACAAGGTTTATTTCAAAACCGAGCTTCCGTATAATATGCTGCCGGGCGAATATACTGCGGTTATCGGTACGGGCGGTGAGTATCACAAAAAGAATTTTATATACGGCACACAGACATTCAAATCGGTGACGGCGGATTGCAGGGACGGTGTTGTCACAGCCTCGGCTGCTTTTTCGCAGGATGCCGCCGACGGAACGTACACGGTGACCGCGATATACGGCAGCGGAAACTTCACCGATTTGCAGACGCATCGCCTCGCTTACGCAGGAACATTCGAGAAAACGGCAAACGTACAGGAATTCACGTTCCGTATGCCCAATGAGGCACTGTCAGGCACATATACTCTTACCGTGGGTTCAAACGGCGATATTGCCGAAACAACGTTCGAGTATACGAAAAATAACGAAACCGCAGTTATTACCGGAGTACCGACCGACGGCAACGGCAATGAGATTACGGGACTGCCGCAGGACGGAAACATCACTTTTACCGCAAAGAACATATCGGATGAAACGATAAATGCGGCTGCATACGCGTGCTGCTACCGAAACGGCAGGTTAATATACGTCAGCAAGTCGGACGGAAAAATCGTTCCGAAAGGCGGTGAGGAAAGCTTTTCGGTGAGCTGCACCGCGGCGGACGCCGACCTGATAAAAATTGTCATATGGGATAAATCGGGGAATACGCCGTTTACATCGGCATATTATATAAAGTGACGGAGAGTGTATATGAAAAGAATAATTACAATTTTGCTCGTGCTGACGGCATTGACCTCCTCTGTATCTGCGGAAAGCACATATATGTTCACGGAATACGGAGCAAGCAGTTATGCGGATGACTTTGAAGGTGCAGATGATGAGAAGATAAAATCGTATCCGTATTTTATATCCGGCAAGGGCGCGGTGAAAACAGGCGCGGGAATGAACGGCGGAAAAGGAATTGTACTTGATACCGCGCAGATGAATGAAAATGAAACGGAGGCAGTTTTGTTTTCGTTTCACCCTCAGTCGGGGACGGCAAGACCGGAAAAGGAAAGCTATTATTTTGAGATTTTTGTAAAAGGCTTTGATAAAGCGCCGGCAAATATCACTCCGTGCTATACCTACAGCAGTGAATCTGCGGGAGGAAGAACGGCAGCGGTTGCGGACTGCGGCAGCGAACCGGCACAGGACGGCTGGATAAAGCTTTGGTATCGTGTGCCGGTACTGTCGGACTATTCGATAGACGGACATGCCGGCTGGAGATACCGTAAGGCGGCAGGGGATCCGGGCGAGATAATCTTTGATAATTTTGCAATGCGCCCCGTTCCGTCGGAACTTATCATACAAAATCGCAGCTGTGCGTCGGACGGGAGCTTTGATTTATCGGAGCTGTCGGTTACGGGAATAAACAGCCGGGGCGAAGAACATGTCATAAAAAATAAACAGATGATAAAATGGCGTGTGCTCTCGGGTGATGCACAAACGGAGAACGGGCGGCTCATACCGAAAACGTCCGAACCGCAGACCGTATGTATCGAGGGGGACTTTTTCGGGGCAGCCGGCACGGCGGAAATATCGTTTTATGAATACAAGGGCGATTACATAATCGGCGGTGACGCCGGAGTGACGGCAAGCATAGCAAAAACCGAAAATGCTTTCACTGCGGAGCTTATGAACAACGGCCAAAATCAGACGGCGTATTTTATGACTGCGGTATATGTAAACGGACGCCTGTATAAGGTCAACACAAAAAGAATAGAACTTGAAAGCGGAAAATCCTGCACGGTAAATTGCGGCATACCGCCCGTTCCGAAAATGATTAACGGCGAAATAAGCGCGCGTGCATACGTGTGGACGGGGGCTTTCGGAGCAGGAAACTGCGCAAAGGCGGAATAAACTTTTCGGGAGGTGTTTTACCGGTGATTATAACGGCAGTAACAATGGCGGCAATAATGGTATGTTTTTTGCTGATATTCTGGAGTAACAAATTGGTCAAATTTGTCAGTATGTATTTTATAATAATCTCGCTGTTCATTCTGACGGGAACCGCATATTTGTCAAAAAGTTTTCAGCCGAAATATATGCTGGACACGGAGCAGCAGATATATCAGATAATGAACATGATTAAACTGCCGCTGAGCACACTTGTGAGAACATTCAATTTGTCTGTTTTCGTGTATATGATTATGTCGGTGGTACTGATAAAGCAGCTCAGTCATGCAAAGTGGTATAAGGTCATATGGCTGCTGATTCCGTGCCTTTACATATTTGTTTATGCCGACCCGGAGGTTGCGCGCAGACTTCTGGTACTGAATGAAATCGGTATAAGAAATTCGGAGTTTTTTTGGGATAATTTTATTAATGCAAATAACTGGCTTTGCCGCGCTATACTGATTGTATATATGATACTGCCGATTTTGTTTGTTTTAAACAAGGCAAAAAGAGCGGTCATTTTCGTAAACCGAAAAGATATGCTTATGCTGGGAATGTGTCTGCTTGTTATAAATCTGTATGTTTATTTTATGCTTATCGAGGGCATGTTCAAAAGCATCATGTTCTATAATGTGAATATGGCACGGCTGCCTGATGCGATGGATTTTCCGTCGGGATACATCACGTCAATAGTTCTGTGGTTTATAATTGCATTTTTTCTGCTCATCGTGCTTTTTTTCAGACCGTATTGGGTGCACGAGCCGACAAACAGGTTTTTGTTCGGCTTGCGCTGGAAGTATATCAATAAAAATCTGAGCATGAATTTGCATTCGTATAAAAACGCATTTTTCGGCGTATCGCAGCAGTGCAGAATAGCCGCAAACAATATAAGAAACGGCGAGTATGAAAAAGCTATGGAAAGGGTGCTCCTGGGACAGAAAATTGCAAATGAGCATATTGAAAATATCAGTAATACAATAGATTTGCTCGGCTCCGTAAATGTGAAGTTTACGGTTATCGATTTAAAAGAATGTATAAATAAAGCTCTTGAAAAAGCCGGCAGTGAAAATGAAGGCAAGATTGAAAGCAGCATAAACTGTACCCGGGAAAGCGTGTTTGTGCGCGGCGATAAACGGCATCTTACCGAATGTATATTCAATATCATTTTAAACGCGGAGGAGGCTTTGATGGCAAAGGACGGTGAAAATCCGCACATTCATATCCGTATTATTGCGGAGGACGAACTGGTTCAGGTGGAGTTTGAGGATAACGGAACGGGGATTATGTATAAGCACATAAATAAAATATTCCGTCCGTTTTCTTCAACCAAGACTCAATCGCACAGCGGAGTGGGGCTTAACTACGTTTCAAATGTTATAAGGCAGCATCACGGCGAAATCAGGGTAAAAAGCGCCAGGGGCGAATATACGCTTTTTCAGATTGTTCTTCCCATGTGTGGGGAAAAATCAAGAAAAAAACAGGAACGGAAAGATCGGAGGAAGTTATGGGAAGTAAAATTAAAATAGCTATTTGTGATGATGCAAAATATATATGCGACGGCTTCGGGGAAGAATTGTCCGAATTTGATGAATTTGAGATTGCAGGCTGCGCATGTTCGGCAAAACAGTGTTTAAACATGCTCGAAAAAACAGCACCGGATATTCTGCTGCTTGACATACGCATGGAAACGGAGTACGCCGGAATAGACATAATAACCGAAGTAAAAGAAATAAGACCGGATATAAAGGTTATCATGCTTACGAGTTACACCAATGACGACTACATATTTGCCGCATTTGCAAACGGTGCCGATGATTACTGCGAAAAAACGGTCCCCATCGAGGAGCTTGCCCAAACCATTAAGGCATCTTATTATAATAAGGGGACTCTGCGGCCGCAGATTGCCCAGAAAATAGCGAAAAAAACTATTGAGGTACAGCGCAATCAGGCTTCGCTGCTGTTTTTGTATGATAAAATGTCGCATTTGTCAACGGGTGAATTTGAGCTTTTGCGCGAATTGTATTACGGCAGCAACTATAAAAAAATATCGGAAGAAAAATTTATCGAGATAGAATCGGTTCGGCGCATGGCGAGCAGAATTTTAAAGAGAGTTGATTTTAAAAACATGAAAGAGTTCATAAAACAGCTGCAGGATATAAAATTTTTTGAATTAATAGAATAAAATAGACAAAAAATGTCCATTGCGGCAGCAATTACCTGTATGATAAAATATATATAACAGATTTTTTTGAAAGAAAGGAAAGGTTATATGAAGGTAGCATTAAAGACATTATCGGCGGTATCGGCGGCGGTTATGCTGTTGGGTACGGTATCCGGCTGCGGCAGCAAGAAAACGGTTGCGGATAATGTGACAACGGTCAGTATATGGTCGGGGAACACGCACTCCAAAGATGTCGATACGGCACGCTGGAAAGAATGGAATGAAACGATCGGTAAAGAACACGGATTTTATGTTGATTATCAGGTAAAGGGCGGCGACTCGATAAGCCAGGTAATGGAACTTGCGCTGAAGTCCGGTACAGCACCGGATTTTGTGACGGGGGATATGAGAAAACTTGCCGAAAACGGCGATATTCTTGCGTATGACGATATTCCGGGTTGTGAGGACATTATAAAAGGCTATAAAGAACAGGGACTGTTGGAGGAAACGCGCGGAATGTATAACGGTAAAACCTATGCTCTTCCGAAGTCGGTTTCAACGCTGGGGCTTGTGTATAACCGTGATATGTTCAAGAAGGCGGGAATTGTAGATGAAAACGGTGAACCTACTCCGCCGAAAACATGGGCGCAGGTGAGAGAATATGCAAAGCGCCTTACAAACGGACCCAAAGAATACGGAATTGTTTATCCGCTCAAATGGGGCGGCTGGTTTAACTCCGATATTGCATGCCCTGCTATGAGCTCGGTAGGCTTCATGGACTTTAATCCGGTAACCGGAAGATTTGAGTATGACGGCATGAAACCTGCAATGGAGGCAATTATAGGAATGTACAATGACGGCAGCGTATATCCCGGCGCGGACGGCATGGATAACGATTCGGCAAGAGCGCTTTTTGCCGAAGGTGTTGTCGGTATGAAGTTTGCATTTGCGTTTGACGTCGGCGTGCTGAATGACCAATTCCCGGCAAAATGCGACTGGGGCGTGTGTCCGCACCCGACATATTCGGAGGACGTTGCATATAAGCAGTTCTCGGAATACGGTTACGGTTCGTACATAAATGCGCATACAAAAATCCCGGTTGAACGGCTTGCCGAATTTATAAAGCTCAGAGAAGAACAAGACTCTCTTGAGGGATACAAAAACTGCATGTCCATTCCGATTGATATTGAAAGTACAAAGGGCGTTAAGCCGTATGTCGAAAAGACCGGATGGGAGGAGTTTGTAAAAATGGCGGATATAAGCATGCCCAGACCGCTGTTTCCGCTTCAAAGCTTCGGAGGTGCGGAGGAACCGAAAACAATATTTGTAAATAAAATACTCAAGGGTGAAATTTCCGTTGATGAGGGAATTAAGCTTATGAATAAAAGTGCAAATGACGCAATGGAAAACTATTTTTCGGAAAATGCACAAGACAGCATAGACTTTTATAAAAATCCCGACTGGAAACCTCAAAAAAGATAACATATAAAAAATTGCGTATGGATATGACATACGCAATTTTTTGCGTTATGCCGACAAATACGGGGTACGGTTTCATCGGCAGAATGTATGCTCGGGACATGCCCGGTTATTCTGCGCCGTATATGATATATTGCCGCATAACGCCGTGTGATTAAAAAATTTGTTTGTAATCTTTCAAAAAAAATTAAGAAAAATCTTGAAATTTTAAAAACTGTATGATACGATTATTCTATATAATAAGTAAAGGCAGAAAGGATAAGACATTGCATATGGGTATTTCGTATTATTTTTATGCATATCTATCGGCAGACGCGGTATATAAGTCTGTTCTTTTCGCCGATGAATTAAATATTTTTTCAAAATACACTTTATCTGACCAATAGGTGAAGCGTTTTTTTGTGTTGCGCGGAATAATTTATGCGCACACGGAAACAGTTTTACGGCGGCGGCAATGCCGTATGCCGAAGAATTTTGCCGGAAAACGCACGCCGGCATTATAAAATACGGTGCAGAAGAATTTTTTCGGGAGGAAGAAAAATGCAAAAAAGATTTTTAAGCCTGCTTTTGTGCATGTCGATGTTTTTCGGTCTGATGCCGGTAATGACGTCGGCGGAAAAAAGCGAAGATGCGGCACAAAGCAGTGCAGTGCAAACGGAAACGCCGGACATAAAAGTGATGGCAGACGAGGGCACGGAGCTTTACGAGGCAAGATATAACGGTACGTTGTATGAAACACTTGCCGAGGCGGTCGAAAAGGCAAATGAGGATAATACCACCCTCAATGTGCCGAGCGTGTGGGCCGAGGTTACCGTGCTCAGGGACGTAACGGCCGACAAAGCAATTGAGATTTACGGCAGAGGTTACACCATAAATCTCGACGGATACGAGGTTTCGGGCGCGATTGCCGGCGGAGTGTTCAAAGTTGTATCAAAGGACGGAAGCAGTCCTATTGTTCGGATAAAAAACGGCACAATCCGCAATACGCTGCGCGCGTCAAGCGAAGATGAAAAACCGGTTGCCGTTATTGTAGAAAGCACCAGCGGATATTTTAGTGACATAACACTAATCGGCGGAACGGTACAGACGGACAGCAGTGCGCCGGTTACGCGGTATCATGCGCTGGAATCGGGAATTTACGGCACGGCTTACATAGAAAACGGAAATTACATCGGCGGCTTGAAAACGGGGAAAGCTTGGGGGAGCATCACAAGCGGACATTTCAGCTGCGGCGCCGATGAGGAAAACGGTATCACGGGCAACAAATTCAGTATACTTGTTACGGATCAGAATAAAAAATATCCCAAGATATCGAATAGCTTAACAGGTGACAAAAAGTTTATCGTAAAAGAGGGAACGGACGGAACGCAGCCCGGCGACTTTATTTCGGCTAAAACCGACATGATAACGGAAGACTGCAAAATAATTGAGCATACACACGGAATAGTCGGCAGCAGCTGTGTTTGCGGTGCGGAATATGTTGCAAATGTTAAGACGTCGCGGAACACATGGTCATCGCATGTTTATCTGAAGGACGCTATTGATGCTGCATTGAAGAACCCGGGCAGTACTCTCATGCTGCTAAAGGATATAGATGTTGATGACGAGTATATTCAGATGATGTCGACATTGCCGACGTCATACTGCACGATAGATTTGCAGGGGCATACGATAACGGGTTCGCCGGAACAAAATTCCACTGCATTGATAAATCTCCGAGGAAATGTTACAATCAAAAACGGCACGGTTACAAGGGTGCCGCTCAATTCCACCGACGGAACCGTAATAGCTTTTCAGGAAGGAAATTACACGCTTGAAAACCTGACGGTAAACGCCGCGGTTTCGCCGTTTTCGAACAGGGTCAGCCTTGCGATGTATATCGGTCAATACTCCTCGAATTCGAACGTAAATATCAACAAGTGCGATATTCACGGATGCGTAACGGTCGGAGAAGCGGGCAGCGCCGACATTTCGGACAGCACGATATTGCGTGAATTAACGGTTGACGGCGTAACCTATACGTCATATGACGCACTGTATATAAACAACTGCAACAAAATCAAGCCTTCAGACTTGCTGGCGCAGGATAATATTTACTATAATGCCGACGGTACAAAAATACTGACAGACGCCGATGCGAAGATAAGCGGCAACACGATGACGTATCAGGAGAGCGTTCGCATAATGCGCTGCGTTCATGATATTGACGCGGATAATGTATGTAAAATCTGCGGCAAGAGCACGGCGGCGAAGATTGTGCGCACGGACGGAACCGAGTATTTCATGTCGGTTGAGGGCGCGGCTGCAAAGGCAGCAGAGGGCGATACGGTTGTTTTGTTTAAGGACGAAGCCCTCGGAAAGGACTTTGTTCCGTCAAACAGTTTCACCTTCCAAACCGAAAACGATGCAAAACTGACCTTTGCGGACGGATACTCAATGAAACTCAACGAGGGTGTGACGGTAAATGCGGATAACGGATATATAGGAAGTATCACGCTTGAAGGCGGAAGCTTAACCGAGGGCAAAAACGCGGTTATCGGAACGCTTGCGGTAAAGGGCGGTTCGGCGCAGCTTTCGGGAACGATTGAAAAGCTCCGGATTGATGAAAAAAGCGGCATAAAGGCAGCAGACCTTATCGACAGCGAAAACTATGCGTATAAATATACCGATAAAGAGACCTGGGCGCAAAACGGCGACGCAACCGAGCTTGATAATGTCGCGGTGCGTGAAATTCCGGTAAAAAATATTGTTATCACACCTAAGAACACAGAAGTGCAGTATGGAAAACTTTTCAGATTCAGAATTGATTATGACCTTGCGGAAGGGTACACAACTAATGATTTCAATGTGTACGCGGCGGAACTTGAACCCTGGGAGCTGGTGGGTTATTATGAAGATCCTACACATCATGAAATCATGTACAAAACTTTGAAATGCGGAGAGCGCACCGCCAAGCTGCGGATAACTGTAGACGGTTACGAATTGTATCCGACCGTGCCGTTTACGTGCGTGCCGAGAGACTTTAACACCGACAGCGATATTGAAGTAACAATCGACGATAATCTTGAATATAACGGCGAGAACCAGACGGCGGCTGTTAAGATTACCGATGGCGGTATCTACAACTATCCGGGAAAGGAGGATATTACAGGGCAGTTTGAAATTATAGGAAATGTGCAGAAGAACGCCGGCACATATACGGTAACAATCCGCGGCAACGGTAATTACAAGGGCGAGAGAACTGTGAACTTCACGATTAATAAAAGAACGCCGACCATGCGTGAGGATTTGCTGAAAGGTTATCCTAACAATCCGAAGGAATATGACGGAACTCCGAAGTCTTATTCGGCATCACTGGAAGGAAAAGCGTGTATTATACGATACTGGCAGAAACTGCCGGGCGCAGGCGATTACACCGAGATTTCCGATCCGCCTTTGCTGCCGGGCGATTATAAAGTAACGATTGATATTCCGGAGGACGTTGCGGCACCGAACTATAACGCTGTTTCAGACCTTCTTTTCCAGGAATTTACAATGGTAAAGGGAGAGGCGCCGTATAAAATGCTTAATAATTTAAATTCGGAATATGATTATGAGGACGAATTTGAATTGGGCATAGGTTTTACCCCTTACTTCCAAGGCGATATGCCGACGGGCAGCGTCACGATGAAACTTATAGACGAAAATAATACCGCAGCGTTCGAGAAGGAATTCCCGATTGACGCGCAGGGAAAAGTGAAAGTGACATCGGAGGGCATGAATGCCGGCAGGTATGATATGCAGCTTTGGTACAGCGGTGACGAAAAGTACAGCGCAGCCGATAATTTCTATCATACGCCGATTACCGTTACAAAAACGCCTGTTCGGCTTGGCATAAGCAATACGGAGTACCGCTATGCACCGGACACCGAGAGAAAAATCAGCGTTGAAACGGGCACAAAATATCTGAATACCGAAACGGGACTCAACGTTTCATACTATCTTGTCGATGAAAACAGCGGCAGACTTGCTTCGGCAGTCCCGGTCACAAGGGCAGTTTCGGCAGGACGGTATATGTATGTGATTTCGCTGTCGGCGGACGCGGCAAAGAATTATGAGCTTGCGGATATGTATTATCAGGGCAGCGGCACGGATATCCCCGATTTTAACCGGTATTCCAACGTAGGATTTATGGATATCAAGGCGTCGAGCGAATTTTCGCAGCAGCCGATTGCTTTTGCGGAGGGAAACGTTGCGCTCAAGGTCGGCGAAAGTTACAAAAATACGCTGATTAACGATAATGCGTCGGTTGTAACCTATAAATCGAGCAATGCGCAGGTTGCGTCGGTAAACGATGCAGGCGAGGTGACGGCGAATAAGAGCGGTACGGCGACAATCACCGCAACGAGTACGATGGACGGTGCAACTCCCGTTTACGCAAGCTATACCGTGACGGTCAAGAAAGAAATTACGGCAGCGAGCTTTGATTTGACCGCGCATGATAAGGTTTATGACGGTCTTGCGTCGGCTAAGGTAACGGCGAAACTTACCGATACGGTTGACGCGGACGATATTGTAACGGCGGAAATTGCGGCGGCATTTGCCGATGCAAACGCCGGAGCGGATAAGGATGTAAGCTTTGAAATCACCGGAATTTCGGGCATAAATGCGGATAAGTATGTTTTGACGGATGACGCCGCAAAATTGCGCGGCACGCTGAAAGCGAGCATTGAAAAAGCGGCGGTGACCTTCATTTGCGCAAAGACTACAACGCGCACCTATGACGGAAACGCGCAGACGGTTGACGTTTCGGCGATGGCGAACGGAGCTGTGTTCGACAGCAGTAACTACACCGTTAAGTATAACGGCGCGGACGAGGCGAAAGATGTCGGTGAATATGATGTAACAATCGAGCTTGCACCGAGCGCCGCCCTTAACTATGAAATTAAAGCGCAGCCGAATGTCAAGCTGATAATCACGAATGCGTCGCAGGAGGTTTTCTCGATTGAGGACGTTCCGGAAACGGTTTATTACGGCAATAAATTCAAGGTATCGGCAAGCGGCGCGGACGGCGATGTCAGCTATGAAATCACGGCAGGCGGCGATATTGCGTCTATTGATAAAACGAGCGGCAATGTTACGGTAACAGGCGTCGGAAAGGTAACCGTAACGGCGGTAAGCCGCAAGACCGGTTATGCCGACAGAACCGCAAAGAGAACATTTGAGGTTAAGAAGAAAATTTTAATGCCCTCCGCCGCGGTAAAATATGCAGGCGGAGAGAGAATGTATGACGGCAAGAACGATGTCGATGTAGAAATTACACTGGACGGTGTTCTGCCGGGCGATACGGTAACGGCGTCGGCAAAGGGAAGTATGATAAATGTGGACGCAGGCAGCGGAAAAATAGTGTATGTCAGCGGAATTACACTGAGCGACAATAAAAATTACACGCTCGGCACGCAAAGTCTGCAAACAACGGTAGATGTAGCCCCGATTGAGATTACCGGATTTACGGTAACTTCGGCGGACAAAGTTTATGACGGTACGGCGGACGCGCAGGCAACGGCAGATAATCCGGAGGGCGTACTTGCGGCGGATAAGGCTCAGGTAACGCTTGTCGGCACGGCAAAATTTGCATCGGCGGACGCAGGCAAACACAGCGTGACCTTTACCGCCTCCGGGCTTTCGGGCGCAAAGGCGGCAAACTATAAGCTTTCATGCACTTCCGCGCAGACGGCGGACGAATACGAAATTACGCCGATGAAGGTAAGCTTTACGGTCGGACAGACGGCTTTCGTATATGACGGCAGCGATAAACAGCTTGCGGTATCGGCAAGTGATGAAGCAGGCAGAGTTTTCCGCGGCTACGGCATAAAATACTATGCCGTAACGGAAAACGGCAACGTTCCGCTTGCGGACGGCGAATATCCGAACGGTGCAGGCGAATACAGTGCGGAAATCACAACGGACAGCGCAAACTATGAGATTTCCGGCGCATCCGAATTTGATATCAGGATAGAAAAGGCGGCGCAAAATCAGCTTGTAATCGACGGACTTCCGGGTACGGTCGAATACGGCGACAGTTTTGAGCTGACGGCATTCGGCGGCGCGGACGGCGGCAGATACGAATGGACGGTTGTAAGCGGAAATGCACAGCTTTCGTCAAATGATGCCGAAAAAACAACCGTAACGGTAAGCGGTACGGGCAAGACGGTCATTAGGGCGGCGCGCATAAGCGATAACTACAAGAGTACCGAGGCGAGCGTAACATTTACTGCGGCACCGAAAAATGTAACATTTGATATCGGAAATCTGGAGCAGACGTACGGAAATATACGCGCGGTGGACGTAACTGCAAGCGAAAACACGGCGTATGAGATTACGTATAACGGCAGTACCGAGCTTCCGGAAAATGCCGGCAGATACAAAGTTAAAGTTAAAACAACCGACTCAAATTACAGAGGAAGCGCGCAGGATACGCTTGTTATAAATAAGGCGCAGGCGTCGGGCAGTATTGATGTAAATGCAAGTTATGTTTACGGCGATACGGTGTCGGCATCGGCGAATATAGAAAACGGCGAACAGGCGGAGATCACATATGCCGGCACGGGCATTTATGTTCCGCGCCGCGAAGCGCCGACAAATGCCGGCAGCTACACGGCGATTGCTACAATTTCGGGCGCGAATTACGAAACTGCGACGGTAACAAAGAACTTCACAATCGAAAAGGCGACGCTTAATGTCTGGGCGGAAAATGTAACCCGTGCATACGGCGAGGCTAACCCGGTATTCACGCTCGTTTACGAAGGTTTTGTGGGCAGTGACGATAAAAACGTACTGCTTTATGAGCCGACAGCGACTGCGGCGGCGAATGCGTCCAGCCCGGTCGGAAAGTATAACATCACCGTTTCGGGCGGCAGTGCGGAAAACTACAAATTCAACTATGTTGACACAACGAATGATGATACCAGGGGCAAGCTCACGGTTGAAGGTTCGGACGGAACGCTGCGCATAGAAGGTGCGGTAAATCCGGTTTATGCAGGTCAGCAGTTCACGCTGCGCGCATACTATAACGGTGCGGTTGCGGACGTTACATGGTCGGCGGACAGCGATATAATCGAAATTGATGCAAACGGCAATGTCAAGGCGCTCCGAGAGGGTACGGTAACCATAACTGCGACGGCAGGTGCGAACTATAAAAATTCAACTGCGGAATTTACACTGACTGTAAAGAAAGCCACAACCATGCTCACAGCGGTCGATTTGGTTAAGACGTACAACGGCGGGGTTCAGGGAATTACGCTTAAATCGAGTGACGCGGAATTTGTGCCGGAAATCGGCAGAAATGTAAATGTTACGTATGTTCTGAACTCTGACAGCAGCGTAACCGAGCCGAAACAGGCAGGCGTATACAGCGTAACGTATGAAATAACCGACCCGAGCTATTCGGGCGGCGGAAACGCAACGCTTTATATCAATAAGGCGAATGTAACCGTTAAGCCGAAAGATATTGAAAAAGAATACGGCAAGGACCCTGAATATAAGCTGGAAAAGGGCAGCGATTTAATTACCGACGGCGAGATTGACGAGCTGCTGCGTACAACAGAGTTTACAAGCGAAGGCGCGGCGCGTACGGCGGGCGTCGGCAGTTATGAAATTACCGCGGCACTCGGCACGGCGGAAAGCAAAAACCTTAAATTTGCAATAGACGGCACGGCGACCATGACGGTCACAAAAGCGCCGCTTGTGATAAAGGTTAAGGACGTAACACGTGAATTCGGTGAGGAAAATCCGCCGCTTGAAACGGAGGACATCGAATTTAAGAATAATGATACCCAAGATGTGTTTATAGGCGAGCTTACGCTTGAGTATGACAGCAGAATTACGGCTGAAACACCTGTCGGACCGTATCCGGGCGCAGCAACGGCAAGCGGCGTCAGCGCGGAAAATTATGATATAACATTTATTCCGGGCGACGTTAATATCACTAAGATAGCGGTATTGCCGAGTGCGGGAATTTCCGTGCCGACATACCTTGCGGTACATTTTGATAAGGCGGTCGCAGGTCTTGCGGCTGCAAACTTCACGGTAACGAACGGCGAAACTCCGGTTACGCTGACGAATGTTACGGCATCGCCGGATAATAAAAATTACACGCTGAGCGGCAGCTTTACGGCAGGCACGTCATATACGGTGACGATAAGCCTTACCGGTACGGCGGCGGACGCGACGCATATGCTGACGAATAATACGCTTACGGTAACCCCGGCGGCACCGAGTTATTCGGGCGGCGGCGGAGGCGGCGGAGGCTCGTCCTCTGCACTGACCGTTTCGTTTGACACAAACGGCGGCGAAAAAATAAACAGCGTTAAGGTGACGAGAAATGACACGGTTGACGAGCCGAAAACACTGGTGCGCGAGGGTTATGACTTCATCGGCTGGTTTACCGATAAGGATTTGACGGTGAAGTATGACTTTGCGGCAAAGGTTACAAAGAACATCACGCTTTATGCCGGATGGACGGAAAAGGCGGCAGATGAAACCTTAAACCAAATCATTCTTACGATAGACAGCATATATGCGTCGGTATTCGGCGAAACGAAGAATAACGATGTCGCACCGATAATCGTAAATTCGCGTACCATGCTCCCGGCACGCTTTGTTGCGGAAAATCTGGGTGCAAGCGTATTGTGGGACGGTGATAAAAAGATTGTTACCGTTATCGGTAAAAATCTCAAAACGGACGAAGATGTAACGCTTGTTATAACGATAGGCGCGCAAACGGCTGTTTTGAACGGCGAAATTGCTGAGCTTGACTCGCCGGCATTTATCGAAAATGACCGTACATATACGCCGATCCGTCTGATCGCGGAAAGTCTGGGTGCGGACGTTTCATGGGACGGCGAGCTTGAGCGCGTGATTATAACAAAACCGCAAAAGAGTATGTAAATTATAAATAATATTTAACATTTGTTCAGGAACTTTTGTTAATTCGGCGGACGTCGGTTTTACATCTGCATTGCATTGCTTTGCAGATGTGACCGCGTCAACCGTAATTCAAACAGCCCCGGTTTTATAAACCGGGGCTGTTTGCGTACAGCCGCAGTATGCAATGCGCAAATCCGGTAAATATTTCGGAGCAGGGGATATTATATCAAAAAACGGCGGTTTACGGCTGCAAAAGGTACGGCAGGACAGTATAACTGACGCAGGGTGCAGTACCGTAAACAATACGGACGGGTGTATCTGGAAAGGCAGCCGTTATGCCGTACACAAAGCGCAGGTAACAAATATTGACACATAATTGGACAAAAAAAGACCTTTCATATTTGCCCGCATAATGGTAAAATATAAATAACAGATTCTATATAACACTAAATTTTTTGTGTAATCTGCATAAAGGAGGAAAAGAAATGAAATTTAAAAAGGTGGTAGCATTGGTAATGGCTGTTTCGGTCGGAGCGGCGATGCTGAGTTCGTGCGGTGAGAAGCAAGCCGCCGTAACGGAGGACGGAAAGGTTATACTTACCGTAGGAAACTGGCCCGATGAGGACGCCAATGCAAAACTCTACGAAACGCGCATGCAGCTGAAAAAGGATTTTGAAGAAAAATATCCCGACATTATAATCAAACCCGATAACTATGTTTATGACGTGCGCACATTTGCGGCAAAGGCGGAGGGCGGCACGCTGCCGATTGTGTATAACACATTCGCAACGGAAACAAACAAGATTATAAATCTCGGGTATTCGGCGGACATCACCGACGCCATGAAGAAGTACGGATATTATGACGAAATCTCCGATGATATGATGCAGACGGTTTCAAAGGACGGAAAAATTTACGTAATTCCTTCATCGGCATACAGTCTGGGCATTGTAATCAATCTTGAACTGTTTAAACAGGCAGGACTTTTGAATGCGGACGGTTCACCGCAAATTCCCGAGACGTTTGACGATGTACGCAGCATGTCTAAAACAATCAAAGAAAAGACCGGAAAAGCGGGATTTCTCTTCCCGACAACCGAAAACGGCGGAGGCTGGAACTTTACGAACCTTGCATGGAGCTACGGAGGCGATTTTATGCAGGAAACCGAATCCGGCTGGAAAGCGGACTTTACCGACGGTGTTACCGCTGCATTAAAGCTGCTGCGCGATATGAAGTGGGAGGACAATTCTCTGCCTACCGAAACGCTCATCAACAATGCGGACGCAATGAAGCTTATCGCAACCGATCAGGCGGCAATGGCATTTGCGCACCCGGGACAGCTTGATGTTTTGACAAGTCAATACGGAATGAGCCCCGATGTAATCGGATTTACCAAGATGCCTGCCGGACCGGCAGCTCATGTTGCACTTATGGGCGGCGATTATGTTGCCGTTGCGCCGAATGCTACGCCGGAACAGATAGACGCGGCTTTCAAATGGCTTATGTTCAAGGGCGACCTTCCGGCTACTGCGCTGACCGATGAGGGCAAAGATACCATTCGCAGAAAATATCAGGAAAGAGTTGACGCAGGCCGCATTGTCGGCGTAAATGACATACAGCTCTGGTCCGACGCCAATGAAACAGAGGCATATAAACTTGAGGTTATCAATGAGCTGAGAAATATTCCGGAGCAGAACATCGCCGGCTACAATGACAAAACCGGACTTTCCTACAGAACGGAAGAAAAAGTATGCGCGCAGGATTTATATTCGCTTCTTGACAGCTGCATCCAGGAGGTTTTAACCAACGAAGGCGCGGATTGCAAGGCTGTTCTTGAAAAGGCGCAGAACGATTTTCAGAATAATTATCTGAACAATGAAAAATAAGGAGGCTGCAGCTGTGCAAAAAACCATGTCGAAAACAGTGAAAAAACGGCGGAAAAGCGTATGGATTCCGACAAAAAGAGATGTAAATGCGTGGATAATTATACTGCCGGCGCTTATTCTTATCTATCTTTGCATACTTCGTCCGCAAATCCTCGGTACATACTGGAGCTTTTTTGACATGAAAGGCTACAAGGTTCAGAAATTTGTCGGCTTGGCAAATTACAAAATGGTTATGGCGGATTCCATGTTTTTAAAAACTTTATGGAACACCTGTCAATATGTACTGTGGTCAATAGTAATCGGTTATTTTCTGCCCATTATTATTGCGATTTTGCTGAATGAAACGGTACATTTCCGAAACACATGCAGAGTGCTCATATATTTCCCGAGCATTCTGCCTACGGCAGGAGTGGCGCTTTTGTGGTATTTCATGTTCTACCCCGACGCCGGCGGTCTTTTGAATATGATAGGCTCCGCATTCGGGCTTGAACCTTATGTCTGGCTTCAGGATTCAAAACGAACGATTATGTACATTATTATCAGCATGACGTGGTCGGGCTGCGGTTCGTCGGTTATATATTATTTCGCCGCGCTGCAGGGCGTCAGCCGTGAGCTTTATGAGGCGGCTATCATCGACGGAGCAGGTTTTATCAGACGCGTCAGAACAATAACGCTGCCGCATATTTCCGGCATTGCACTGCTGTTTTTGGTACGTCAGATTATAAATGTATTTTCGGTAATGGAACAGCCACTGCAGATGACCGACGGCGGCCCCAACGGAGCGTCCACAACCCTCGGCCTGCTGGCTTACAAATACGGATTTGTGAGTATTAAGCCTAATCTCGCTATGGCGGTGGGTGTTATAATGTTTCTGATACTCGCGGTCATAACCTGTTTCTATTTCTGCCTGGACAGAAAAATCGAAAAATAGCAGAGGGGGATATTATATGAAAAACATGGACAAAGGCGCATTGACAAATGCGGACATGAAACAGACAAAATATAAAGTCTTGTATGCGGTTATATTTATATTTATTGCTCTTTGCTGTCTTATTTCCTTTTTCCCGGTAGTATGGATTTTGCTTTCGGGGTTTAAAAGCGTAAAGGAAATGTATTCCGTACCGGCGTCGCTTTTTCCGAAACATATCGACTTATCGAAAATCGGCAAAGTATGGAACGAGATGAAGTTTTACAAATATTATGCCAACACATTCATAATGGCAGGCGGAAGCGTCATTTTCGACCTTATTGTATCGGGGCTTGCGGGTTACGTCCTGTCAAGACTGAAACCCAAGGGAACAAAAGTTTTGCTGGCGGTTATCTTCTGGATAATGCTTATGCCCGGGACGATGCGCACGGTGCCGTTATATATGGAATTTAAGAGTATGCCTTTAGTCGGCGTAAATCTTCTGGAAAGCTTCTGGCCCATATGGATGATGGCAGGCGCGAACGCCTTTAACATAATTCTTTTCAAAAACTTTTTTGACGGAATTTCGCAGTCCCTTGTTGAGGCGGCATGGATAGACGGCTGCTCGGACATTATTCTCTTTTTCAAGATAATAATTCCGCTGAGTGTGCCCGTATTCATTACGGTAGCAACGCTTGACTTCAACGGTCAGCTCGGTCAGTTTTTCTGGCCGTACCTGCTGATTTCCCAAAAGGAAAAGACGGTTTTGGGCGTTCAGCTCTTTAAAATGAAATCATCGACATACACCCTGGATTATCAGATGCTGGCTTTGATATTTACGGTTGCGCCGCAGATTATAATTTTTGCGGTATTTCAGAAATATATTGTCGGCGGAGTTAACGTGGGCGGAGTTAAAGGCTGATATGTATGAAAGGATTATTTACAAAAACAATAAAACTGTTGGTGCTCGCCGCGATTATTTCTTTTTCCTGCGCCTGCACCGACAGTGCGGAAAAACCGGCTGATGTTACCGAGATAACCTTCTCGTTTTGGGAGCCGGGAATGGCGCACGAGATTGAGGACGCACTTACCAAGGTGGCGGACAGCTACACAAAGCTGCACCCCGATGTGCGGATTAAGCTGATTTCGCAGCCGGTCGAAACTTATCAGGACTGGATAAAATCCTGCATAATTTCCGACAATCTTCCGGATATACAGTCCAATCACGGCACAATTCTTCAGTCGCAGTACAATGCCGGGCTGATTATAAATATTTCCGATAAATTTAACTCGGAATCGCCGTACGCGGACGGAAAGGTGTGGAAGGACACTTTTAAACAAGAACACATAGGAAGCAGCTTTGAGGATAAGTTCATTCCGTTTTTCGGCACCGAGCTGGGGATATTCTATAATAAAGCCATATATGAAAAACTCGGCTTATCCGTTCCGGAAACGTGGAGCGAATTTATGTCCAACTGCAAAATCATCAAGGAAGCAGGGACGCTGCCGATTGCGTTCATGGCGCAGAAGGGCGACGCCTGCGAATGGCTTGAATGGGCGGTCGCGGGCGGACTGTTTGCCAAAAAGCATCTGGAAAACCCGAATATAAACGTGAACAGGGATATAGCTGTTTCGTCTTATGAAACCTACCGTGCAATCCTTACCGGAGAGGTGAATTTTGCAAAGAATAAAGAATACAAGGACGAATACCGCACATATATCAGCCGGCTTGCGGAAATCCTGCAATACTGCGGCGATTATCCCGGGTTTGAGGAATCGGTTGCAAAGGCGATGTTTTTAAGTGGTGAAGCCGCGCATATTCACAGCGGTTCATGGGATATTATGGGCATGATGAAAAATGACAATATTGATTTTGAAGTGGGCATATTCAAATTCCCCGTATTCACCGAAAAGGAAACGCCGTATTACGGAAAGGAGCTGCGTAATCTGTCCGAACAGTCGGTTGCCGTGACAAAATCGGCTTATTCCGCGGACGGAAAGCTCGAAAAAGCAATAGATTTTCTGCAATATTTCACCTCGAAGGACGTGTATCAGCAGTTTATAAACGACACCTCGCAAATTCCGGTTGTCAAGGATATTAACTACGCGGAGGGAACCGAGCTGTTCAATTTTGACGGCTATGCGCATGATATGCTGCTCATAAAAAACAATGACGCCGAAATTATCCGCGCAATATTATCGGGAAATCCGCCGGTGCTTGACGATAAATTTTTTGAGCGGTACCAGAATGAACTGATGACCGCCGCAAAAAAATATGCCGACGAAAATAATCTTACGCCGGAGAACGGTTATTATATGAAAGAAACAGAGGAAGCGGAAAATGAGAGATAAAAAAATAACTTTCATGAAAAAAGCGCCCATATGGATGAAATTTTTCTCGTTAAGTCTGCTTTTGATGCTCATAATAATCATGGTGATGGCAATGACGTATATTATTCAGATGCGCCGGAAAGAAAGCGGAATAATTCAGTCGAACATTTCAAACAGTATCTACTATATGGAGCAGAACATAAAAAATGCACTTGCGCGATGCAGCAATCATGTGGCGAGCCAGGAAACCGCACGCAAATTCTACAGAATAAAGACCGGCGGAACAAATGATTACCGTGTTGAAATGAGAGAGGAAATTGCCGCGATATGCAATGACACACCGGAGATATTTGCTGTTTTTTACAGTGACAACAGCGGCGAATGTTACAGCACCGGTGAAATTTTCGGAAGCATAAATTCACAGCTGGACATGATAAGCGACTGCAAATCTCAAAAGGAATATACCAGGGGAAACGGACTCTGGAGGTATTCCAGAGCCGGACGGGGCTATGACGCGCTGATTTGGTGCAAGGACATTATATATGTGGACGGTAAATACAGGCAGACGGAGCTGGGCACGATAATGCTCTATCTTGACGCAAAGCGTCTGAGCAGCGACTTTTTCGGCGATAATACGCAAACGTACACCGTTGCCTGCGACCCCGTCGGAATAATAGCAATCGCACAGGACGAGAGTCTGATAGGACGAAACATTGACAATGTGTTTGAAATGAAAGAAAACGGGACAGCCGAAAAGGACGGGGCGAGCTATCTTATTGAGAAAAAGAAATCGTCGGTTGACGGGTGGAACGTGCTGTCATATATAGACATGGATATGACGGGGCGCAGAATTGCAAATACCATGACAAGCACAATTGTTGTCGCATTTTTCGGACTTTTCGCGGTACTGATTGCGTCATATGTACTGTCGCGGCGGATAGGCAGACCTATCGAAGAGCTGCTCAAATACATCAAAATAAACAGCTACGGCGAAATTACCCAAATGCCGAAAGCGGAGGAGGGCGATATTGAAAAAATCCGCCGTACCTTTGAAAATATGACGCGCGACCTGAGAAAAAATATTGAATCAAACTATGAAATGCAGCTGAAGCTCAAGGAGATTAAGATTAACGTTTATGAAAGTCAGATGAATCCTCATTTTCTGTTCAACACCCTTTACATGATACAGATGATGAACGTGCTGGGCGAAAGAGATAACATCGCCACAATGACAAATCGGCTCGGCAAGCTTTTGCGGTTCAATCTGGACAGCCGCAGCGAAGTGAAAATGTCGGAGGAAATTGAAAACGTTAAAAATTATCTCAATATCATGGAGCTGCGCTTTAAGGGAAGATTTAATTATAAAATTATGATTCCGCCGGAGCTTATGGACTGCTACACCGTTAAATTTATGCTGCAGCCGCTCATCGAAAATGCGGTGAGCCACGGTTTTGTGCATAAAAGAGATATGTGCGAAATCGTCATCATGGCGCAGCAGGTCGGCGATGAAATTGCCGTTGTGGTAAAGGACAACGGTCAGGGCATAGAGCCGGAGCATCTTAAAAAGCTGAAGAAAAGGCTGAGCGGTGAAGAAAACGATATCGGAGGTATCGGAATTGTGAACGTACATGAAAGAATAAAGCTTTTGTACGGTTCGCAGTACGGCATTGACATTTTCAGCGACTACACAAAAAATACAAACGTGCTGATTCATATTCCCGTTTCAAAAACGCCTAAAACAGAGGAGGGTAAGTATGCTAAAATTAGTGATAGTTGATGACGAATACTATGCGATTGAAGGCATAAAGCATATTCTTGACTGGGAAAAATACGATATCTCCATCGTAGGAACGGCGGAGGACGGGACGCAGGGACTTACGCTTATACGTGAGGAAAATCCCGATATCGTAATTGCCGATATCCGCATGCAGGAGCTGGACGGACTGGAAATGATTTCAATTCTGCGAAAAGAGGGATACAAGGGTAAAATAATAATTATCAGCGGATACCAGAGCTTTGAGTATGCAAAAACGGCGATAGATTTTAAGGTGGACAAATATCTCACCAAGCCGTTTGACCCGAGCGAGCTGGAGGAGGTAATTCTGCGCCTTACCGCGGAGCTGCATGAAGAGCTGGGCGACGGCACCGAAACCTTCCCCGATGTTTTAAAGGACGTTTTGGCAGAGATAGATTTGCGCTACACCGAAAGAATACAGCTTTCCAAGCTGGCGGAACAGTTTTACTGCTCCACCGCGTATTTATCAAAGCTGTTTAAAAAATATCTCGGCATGAATTATGTCGATTATGTGAAAAAGCGTCGGATTGATAAGGCAAAAGAGATGCTTAAAAAGACAAATATGTCTATAGATAAAATTGTTGACGCCGTCGGCTGGCAAAGTTCAAGGCGTTTTCGGGAGGCGTTCAAGCGTCAGGAGGGAATGTCGCCCAACGAGTACAGGAGAAAAAATATGAAGTGAAATATAAAACGCGGTTTGCGGTTTTATATAAATATTAATTAAAAGGGAGGACATATAATGAAAAAACTAAAAACAAAATTATTTGGTATTTTAACTGCGGTAACGCTGCTTGCGGGGGCGATTCCCGCACATGCCGCAAGCACCGGTATTCACGTTGAGGGTGAAACGGATTACAATTACAGCCAGGGCGCCGACACTGTTCATATTGTAAATGACGGCAGCGCCTCGCTTGTATTATCGCAAACGTTCAATGCCGATAAGGTCGCAAACGGACAGGTATATCTTGAATATGAGGTTTATGCCGAAAAGGCCGGTATGTATACGATGAATTGGAGAAGTTCGATTGTGTCGGGGAACAACTACGTCAGCAAGACAACGCTTTCCGTGAACGGCGATAATGTCATTGCAACGCAGCTTGACGGACCGAGCGGAAGTTTTAATCTCGGAAATCACACGGCAAATATTTATTTTGACGCAGGCATAAATACAGTAAGATTTACCGTAAGCGAGATGATTGGAAACGGTGGTAAAGCGCTGTTCTTTCTCGATTATTTTGATGCTGTTCCGGAAACCGCAAAAAGGTATGAGGCAGAAACAAGCATGACAAACTACGGAAGCGGCTGGGTTGCTAACAGCTCTATGAAATTCAATGTTGCCTCGTCGGAAGATGACTTAAAGAGCGGCAGAGTTTACTGTGAACAGGCGGTTAATGTACCGGAATCGGGAATATACAAGCTGACATGGAAAGGAACATTAATCAGCGGTTCAAACTATGTAAGCCCTGTAACGCTTACGGTAAACGGAGTGCCGGTTACGTCCGAAAAGAATACCTCGGTTGACGGCACACAGTATATCCAGACAGCCAATGTAGTATTGAACAGCGGAGAAAACAACATTAAATACAGAATTGACGGTTTCAGAGGAAACGGGGGTCAGGCAGTTTTCCAGCTTGATTATATTGAGCTTGAATTTATCGGCTCGAAAATACATTACGGCTCGCTGAAATACGAGGGTGAAGATCCGTCGGGGAGCGGCGACTCCAATATCAAGGGCGATGCGTATTCACTGTTCAGCAACGGCGCGATAAGAAGAATATGGAAAGACGGCTCAACAACCACAACCGTTTCGATACCACAAGGCGGCGCATTTGACATGTATCTGACGCTCGGCGCCGATGTCAACGCGGCAAAATGTCCCGGCGGCGCATATCTGGGAACCTGCAGCATTTCGATAGACGGCGGAGAGGAAATACTCCTGTCCGACACAAACTGCGAATATGTCAGCGGATTTTCCGGAACCGGATTTTATACAAACAGCGCTAAATGGAAATATACCCCTGGAGTGAATTTTGAGGCAGGTTCAAAAACAATCACCGTTAAATGCTCGGGTCTGGGCTCCCTGCAAAAGGAAAACGGCAATTTCATACTTTATGACTGTGTTGAATTCGTACCCCAAAACGCAAAAATCGGTGAAGCCGCAATCAAGGTAAATTCAAACAAGGTTGCAGCAGGCAGCACACTTCAGGCTGACGCCGCTCTCTACTATGAAAACGGATATAAATGTTCGGACAGTCAAATCACGAGCGTTTCATATACTTCATCAAATCCGATTGTTGCGGCGGTTGACGAAAACGGCGTTATCACCGGCAACAACCCGGGCATCACCACGGTTACCGTTACCTACAACGATACATACAGCGCAAGCGTTGATATTACGGTTCATGATGAAAGCGGAATTATTCCGGTGTCATCAAGTTATGACGGAACCAATGCTGTCATTAAGCTGACAAGAGTTTCCGACACAACCGGAACGGCAGACGTCATTATCGGCGCATATTCGCAGCAGAACGGCGTGAACACTTCGCTCAGCAGCGTTGACCCGGCAGTTAACATAAATCCGGCATACGGAAATGTCACAACGGTTAAACGCGCAATCTCGGGCGATAAGATTTCAGCGTTTATCTGGGACAGCATCGACGGAATGAAACCGATAACCGATGTTATAACATTAAAGTAAATATATCATGCGGTCCGGACGGGGCGGACATCTGTCCGGACTGCACAATATTAATATTTCACGCTACAGAAAGTGAGAGCTTTATATGAAAAAAATTTTATGCGTTCTTCTGTTTGTGCTGCTTGCCTGCATGCCGCACGTATGCGCAGAGGAAATAAGGACTGAGGGTGAAAATTACACCGCTGCAAATTTTAATCCTGAAATAAAAGACGGCATGGACGAATTTTCCGGTTCCGCATTCCTGCACACGTTTGAAGAAATGGAAAAGAACCGTGATTACAGCGTGACGTATAAGGTTACGGTTGACAAAGCCGGAGGATACAATTTAAAAGCGGTTACTACATATCTGCAAAAAACGTGGACGACCGATTACAATGTAATTGTGAACGGAAAAGAAACTTTAAGCTGTCCGTATACGGGAAATCTTATAAAAAATATTTCATCACCCAATTTCAGCAGCTTGTTTGCCTATTATGATTTGGGGCTGATACATCTTGAAAAGGGTGAAAATACGGTAACATTTACCGCCGTAAACAGTGACAGGCGCAGCGACGGCAGGCTGGTAATGTGGATTGATTATTTCACGGTCGAGCTTGTTCCGTTCGGACTGTACAATCTTGCGCCGTATAAGGATTTGGGCGTATTTGAAAGCAAGGATAAGATTGAATACAAGGTTGAATTTGTAAGCAAATGTGAAAATAACATGGTTCTGCCGTTTGAGGTGAAAAATTTTTGGCGGCAGACTGTTTTGAAAGGAAATCTCAGCGCGTTAAAGGATTGCGAAAATGTATATCTTAATCTCGGAAAATTGGAGCCGGGCTGGTATTCCCTTGACGTGAGCTGCGGCGGCAGCACAAAAACCGCATGGTTTACCGTCACACGAAACGAAGATGAATATTATAAGGGCGACAGCCCGTTTGCAATGGATTTTGCGGCGGAGGGTGTGCTTAAAAATCCCGGCCGCGATTATGAAAAATATATAAGAGCCGCAAAGCTTGCCGGTATAGGCTGGCTGCGTGAGCGCTGGAGCTACGGCGCGTTTAACCCGGAGAAAGATAAGTATGAAACAGACGTCGATGTGGCGAAAACGAAATACGGTAAGCTCCATAATGCCGGGATAAAGGTGACAACCGCATTCCATGACAGTCCCGCATGGAGCATTGAGCGCGGACATTATCCCGCCGATTTCATGGGCGTTTACAATACCTATTACAATGCGGCGAAAACGTACGGCGACACAATAAATATGTGGGAGTGCTGGAACGAGGAGGATACGGCGTTTGCGTCCGAGCCTGCCGACGTTTACGCGGCGTTCATGAAAGCTATGGCGATAGGCGTTGCCGACGCCGATGTCGGCAGCACAACGTGTATCGGCGGTTTTGCCGGCGGTGCGCATGAAACAACCTTTATGGATTTGTGCATGCAAAACGGACTTTTGGACTATACGGCGGCGTACAACTGCCACGTTTACGGTGCGAAAACATCACAGGATATATTGCCTCATACCGAGTTTGAGGAGCAGGAATCTCACCTTAATCTTATCTACACCTACGGCGATACGTACGATACGCCGATGTGGGTAACCGAGGGGGGTATGTCAAGACAAATTCCGCAGGGTGCGGACGGAATGACCTGGCAGGGTCAAAAAGAGGCGGCAATGGGCGTTGTTATCGGAATGACGCAGTCGGTGGCGCGCGGCACGGCGAAGCATTATTGGTTTATTCTGCCGCCGTATACCGAAACGGTGAACGATTTCGGCGCATTCAGCGTAAATCATGAGCCGTATGCGACCTATGCTGCCTACGCAAATTATATTTATCAGATGCGCAAGGGCGACTACAAGGGTAAGCTTACAAATCTCCCCGAGGGAGCAGAGGGGCACCTGTTCAATAACGGCGACCACGATGTCGCAATCGTGTGGTCTGAAAAGGCAGACACAATTATCCCCGTTTCCGCAGCCCCCGTTAAGGTGGCGGACATGATGGGCGCCGAAAAAACGGTTCAGCCGGGTGAAAAAATAAATATTTCAAAATATCCCGTATATATTCATTTTGACGGCGATGCGGATTTGCAAAATTATCTGCCGACTGACAGAAATATTCGGGAAATCACGCCGCAAAGCTTCACTCGGGCACAGAAGGTTGTTATGTGCCAGAGATTTTACGGAACGAATTACAACACCCCCAGAACCGACGGATATGAAATAACGGGCGGCGGCTTGGACAACAAATTCGAGCTGGAGGTTTATAATTTCAACGATACCGAGATTACCGCCGAAATAACGGCGCAGCCCGAAACCGACGGATATATAATCGACAGTGCGGTTCAGAAGATCACGGTTCAGCCCAAAAGCTGCGGCGTGCTGAAATACAATATCAGGACAACCGACAGCGTAAAATACGATGTCACCGAGTATCTGCGGTTTGACGGAACAGTAAATGGCGAAAAGATGTCGCCGAGTATTTCGAGAATTATTTCAAGGGCTCCGTACGCGGTAACTCCCGACGCGGTATTTGAAAATGCCGCCGACGTTAAAAACTGGAACCTGAAAAACGCAAGCACCGATACTGTTGTGACAGGTAAAAATTCGGACGGCGGCGTTCAGTTTACCGTAAAAATGGGCTCGGGCGATAAATGGGCATATCCGGTGCTTAACGTACCCGATTCGTCTGTGTTAAAGGGCACGACAGGTCTTTGCTTTGACGTGACAAAAGACGCGGATTTCACTGCATACGGCATGAATATATTTGTGGATTTCTCCGACGGCAGACGGTATTTTCTCGGCAGCGACAAGATGATGGACGTTCTGACGAAACAGTACGTCATTCCGTGGACAAAATTTGTGATGTTCGCGTCGCCGTACGGCGTTAAGGTGGATACAAGACAGTTTGACCCAACGCTGATTGAAAAAATTGAAATCGGCGGAAACATCAGAGGTACCGCAACCGGTATACCGGTATTCACGGTTAAAAATGTGGGCTATTACACATCGGATTTTGCGCTGTCAACGGCTGACAGTGTTAAGATGGAAATAACCGGAATAACCGACGGCGCGGTATACAAGGAGGGGGAAATCCCTGCGGCATATGCAAGCTGGAGCGAAGAGCTTAAATATAAAAAGCTCAGCGTTAAGCTGGACAGTCATGAATATACAAACTTCACCGCAGAGGGAAACGAAATGAAAATTGATTTATCCGCCTTGACGCGCGGACAGTACAGGCTTATGGTTTACGCGGTTTCGGAGATGGATTATGTATACAAGGCAACGCTTCGATTTGATGTGGAGTAAATCCGCGGCGCATCTCACCGTCTTTCGGAGCTCGGAGTATAAGCATACGCCGTCGCTCCTCAAGAAGGCAATCTGCTTGCGTATTTTACGGATTATAAGGATAATGAAAAAATCCGCGGCGCATCTCAGGCAGATAATCCGCGGCGTACACTCTGTGCTATAACTTGTGCCGCTGAGGCGGCGGAATGGAGAGTATAATGAAAATATATTTTAAGCTGTTTTTAATATGTTTTTGCTTTACCGTATTTACCGCGGCCGTGTCCGCCGAGGAATACTTTGCGTCCGAATATGACGGAGCCGTTATGGCGGACGGTATTGTGTCCGTTAATGAAAACGAGGCAAGAATTGTTTATGAATGGTATTCGGACAAAAGCGGAATATATAATGTCAGCTTTGACGGTGCGGTTTGCAGCGGCTGTACGGTGTCGATGATTTTTAAAAACGGCACCGATATTAAAATCGGTGACATTACAAAGCAATTTACGCTTACATTTGACGCCGGATTTAACAGCATTGAGTTAAGCGTTCGGAAGAATACAGCCGGGGCGCAGTTTGCGGCAGGCAGGCTGAAGATAGAATTTGCGGCGGAAAATGATTTTTCCGAAGTCAGCCTTGAATGTAACGATGCCGTATATGCCGACGCGCAGTGCTTTTATTATGACGATTACGGCTCCGACATGTCGCACAATGATGTTACGCTGTACCGGAGATTTAATTATCCGGCAGAGGCAGGATTTTTGGTATATGCCCCGGTAAGCGGTGAATATTCGGCGGAGATAGTGATGTCGGCGCTTAATCAGAGCTACACGTCGGACGTTAATATGCGCGTTAACGGTGCTGAGTATCCTTTAAAGGCGGATACGGTGACGAAGCTTGCAAACCTCACCAATGCGGCGGATAAAGGGCTTATGAAAAAGTACGCGCTTAATAATACCGTGACGCTTAAACACGGCATCAACAGCATTATTTTTACCGCAGCCGAAACAAGAGATGCGGATAATATGTATTTGTTTTTTCTGGACTGTCTGAAATTTAAATATACAAGCGAAAAAATCGAAATTGATGCGGACAAGAGCAGCGAGGGTATCTATAATTTTTCGGTCACTCCGCAGAACGGCGCCGAATACACCGTTGAAATATCGGCGGTGAGTGATGAAAATGCCGAGGCGCTGCCCGAGTGCGGATTTTCTGCCGACGGCGAAAGCTACACGTTTTTATCAAAGGGGACGGCGCAAAACGGCTACGGCGACGGTACCGTTCGGGTCATATCGGAATATTCGGACGGCGGAGCCTTATACGGCGTATACCGGCTGAAAACGGCAGCTGCGATAAACGGTACGGTATATCTGAAAATAGGAGACGGCGGCTGCGAAGTGAAAAAAATTACGCTTATACCGTGCATTTCAAATATTGCGGAGGTCAGCGCCGTTCCGGAAAAGGCACTGCTGCTGCCGGGCGAAACGGACAGCATATCGGTATTTGCAAGAGATGAAAACGGGCACACCGCAAACCTTGATTATCTGAGAAAAACAGGCGGAATTACCTTTAAAACCTCCGACAGAACATTGCTTGCGGCGGACTCTCTCGGAAACGTCACGGCGCTTAAACCGGGAATTGCAGCGGTGCATGTGTCTGCCTCGGACGGCGATGATGTCCGTTCATGCGATGTTAATTATGACATTTATAACGAGAAATACGGTTTTACGGTTATAAGCGCGGCCAAAACCGACGGTAAAATTAAGATTAAGCTTCTTTCACCGTTCGGGAATAAAACGCAGACGCACAGTATGCTCGCGGCTGAATATGACGGAAATTACCTCAAAAATGTCACAATCCTGCCGGTATCGGCGCTGAACAAAGGACAGATAGTGACATATACGCTGCCGGCAAGCGATAACCGTTTTAAGATAATTTCGGTGACGGGAACAGACGGGCTGATGCCGGTGTATGACTCGGTTTGCATCGAGTAAGCGGAAAGGAGCATTATCGGTATGAAAAAATTAATTATACTCATCTTTTTGCTTTGCATCACGGGAGCGTCGGCAAGTGCGGCGGAGATTACCGTACAGGGGGAAGATTTCACCGCCTGGTCGGCAAACGAAAAGGTGATGATTTTGCCGCAGGACAGCGATAATCCGGTTATGGTAATGTCGCAGTGGAAACGTCCGGGCACGGATTACTATGTTGAATATGAATTTGACGCGCCCGACGCCGGGGGCTATGAGCTGTCGGCAGTTGTTTCCGAAATCGATTCGCCGTATACAAGCAATTTTTACTACAGCATTAACGGCGGCGAAAAGGTATATTCGGGCGACGTTTTCAAAAAAATCTCCAAGCCCGGCACAAATTACGGGTCGGACAGCATGTATCTTTATACCCTGGGAATGACCGAGCTGAACAAGGGCAGAAACACCGTGCGTTTTACGGTCAGCGAATCACGTGCGTCGAGCACAAACTGGGCGTTGTTTATGATGGATTATTTCTCCTTTACGAAAAAAGATTTCGGGATTTATTCGATAGACGCGTCTGCACAGAGTTCCGTTTTTGAAAGCGGAGATAATGTTTCTTTTACGGTAAGATTTACCGATTATCCGGGAGCCGATAAAACATACTCAGTTGCGGCGGAGGATTATTTTCATAACCGCGTATCGGGACGGCAGTTTGAACTGCAAAAAACACAGCTGTCATCACATGTTGACTTAGGCGTGATGCCGCCGGGGTGGTACCGTATTTCGGTATACGACAGCGGCAAAAAGATATACACCACCGGATTTTCGGTGACGCATAAGTCCGCGGACAGAAAAGAAAATCCGCATTTTGCCATGGATTTTGCCGGGTTTGCTCTGTCAAGCGGCAAAACCGAGGTGAAAAAATTATGCCGCGCTCTCAGGCTTGCCGGCATTAACACGGTGCGCGAAAGATATTATTGGTCTTATTCCGACACGGTGCGCAAATATCAGAATGAAACCGTTGCAAACGAGGGACTTGACGTTATAAATATGTTCCATGACGCTCCGTCATCACTGGTATCCGGCGGACATATGCCGGGTGATTTGTTTGAAGTGTATAATTTCCAGAAAGACTACGCGGCAAAGTATAACGGTCTTGTCGATTACATGGAAATCTGGAATGAGGAGGACACGGCGTTTGCGTCCGAAACGGCTGATAGATATTCGGCATTTATGAAAGCGGCGGCAATCGGAATTACCGACGGCAGTCCGACTATGGGCAAGGTGCACGGCGGTTTCGCGGATTCGCCTGCCGACACGAAATATATGGACTTATGCATGATGAATGATTTTATGGAATACAGCGATATGTACAACTATCATGCATATGCAGGCGGCGGAAAAAGCTATGATGCCGCGCCGTCGCTCGATAAAACCGAGCTTGCGGAAAACCGCGATATTCTGACGGCATACGGTTACGATAACCGCAGAACCTGGGTGACCGAGGGCGGTATCGCGATACAGCCCGACGGGGCGGAGCTGTCACGGCGGCAGCAGGCAAGGGCGTCGGTGATAAACAATGTGCAGTCGATGGCAAACGGCAATGACAAGCATTTTCTGTTCGTTGTGCCGCAGTATTACGAAAGCGGCAGCGAATACGGTATTTTCTGCCGTGATAAGTCGCCGTCGCCGGCATATACGGCTCTGGAAAATTTCACATACCAAATGGGAAAGGGAGAATACAAGGGTATCTTCCGCGACCTCCCAAAGGACTGCTTTGGGTATCTTTTCAATAACGGTGAAAAGGATGTCGGCGTATTCTGGACAAAGTCGGGTGAAAGCTTTGTGCAGATTAAGTCGGACAGCGCCGCGGTAAAGGTTGACCTTATGGGCAAGGAAAGTACGATAGAGCCGATAGACGGAATAATCAGTATTCCGACAGGACCGGACCCCGTTTATCTCGTATTCGGCGAAAACGTGAATGCCGATTGCTTTTCGGAATTTAAAAAGCTGAAACCCGTTTTTGAAAATGCCGTCATATCGGACAGCATGAGAATTGTAATACAGCAGAATTTTGAGGGAAGAAGCTATGTTGACGAAAAAAACAAAGGTTATCTGATGTACCGAAACGATGATAATTTGTGCACGGTGAATGTTTACAATTTCAGCGGCGAAGAGCAGTCGGGAATAATCAGTGCAAAAGTTTCCGGCGGATTTACCGTTGACCTTGCACAGCAGGCGGTCACAATTCCGCCGATGAGCAGCACGGAGCTTAAATTTAAAGTCAGGGTAGCCGATGATACTGTCGGAACGGTAAAGGGATTTTTGCAGTTCGGCGGAACCGTGAACGGTGAAAAAATAACGAGGAGCACCTCGCTTATAAGGTGCCGCGAACTTGACGGCGTACCGCTTGACGGCAGTTTTGATAACGCAAAATATGCGAAGAACTGGCACACGTACGGCGCGACAAGCAGCGGCAGCGTAACCGTCACCGATACCGGCAATACGGGCGAGCTGCGGTTCAATGTAAATCTTGACGGAAACGGCTGGTCTTATCCCAATTTTGACGTGACGGACGCGGCGGCTCTGGAAGGCTCGTCGGGACTGAAAATGTCGGTCGGCGCGGACAGTGACGTATCTCAGGCGGTGCTGTACTGCTTTGCATATATGAAGGACGGAAGAAAATATTTTCAGGGCAGCAACAACGGCAAATCGATAAAAGCCGGGTATACGGATTATTATTTTCTGTGGAATGAGATGGTGCTGCAATATCTGCCGGACGGCGCCGATGCCGGCAAAGAGTTTGATGTCCGCGACATTGCGCATATTGCCGTAGGCGTAAACCTGATGGGAACGAAAACGGCAAGCTACCTGCTTAAGGATATAGGCTGGTACAAAAGCACCGGCGAGGGCGACGTTATAAATTGGGACAGCATTAAAATTTACGGCGCGGAGGACAATGCGGTTTACTACAAGGGCGCGCTTCCTGCCGTGCATGCACAAATACCGGAAAATATTACGGCGAAATCGGTAAAAGTTTATCTGTCGGGACATGAAACCGACGAATTTACATCAGACGGAAATGATGTTATAATAAATCTTGACGGTTTGGATACCGGGGTATATACGCTTCTTGTTACGGCAGAAGATGATTTCGGTTACATATACCGCGGGTCTGTGGATTTTATGATACAATAACGGAAAGGATACGGATATGAAGAAATATTCTATTTTTATGACATTGGTTGTTTTACTGCTTTTGTGCGGCAGCGCGTCGGCAGAGGGCGGAATAAGCTTTAAGCTGACGGTAAATCAGGAAAGCAGGACGGTAGCCTGTGATATTCTTGTTGACGGCGACAGCGGCGGAACCGCTGCGACCGGCTTGGTTAAAAACGGCGCGGGCGATATTGTTTATGCCGCGCAGGGGTTCACCGATGAAAACGGTAAATTCAGCTTTTCGTTCATAAACGATGACGAAAACGGAAATTACACACTTGCCGTTTCCGCGCCGCGCAAGGGGCTTAAGGACAGCAGCGATTTTAAAATGATAACCGGCGGCATAAAAGAAATTATAAAAAATACCGCCAAAGACGCTGCCGGTATGAAAAGCATTATTGAAAACTACGGCGCGAATATGAACCTTGACATGACTGCGTTTAATAAACTTGCGGACAAAGACGCGGTGTACTCGTTCATGGCGAATGACAGCGCGGTTGATTTGAACAACATAACGTCGGTTACCGACGGATTTTACGGCGCCGTTATCGTATGCACAATCGCGCAGGGCGGCAGCGGCACCGATTACACGGAGTTTTTAAACAGTGAAACATACGGCGTTTTGAAAATTTCCCACAGCGCCGTAAGCGATATTTTTAACAAGCTCACAGCCGATGTCAAAAACGGAGTTCTCACCAAGGTTCTTGAAAAGCGGTACACAAGCTCATCGGAGCTGTCACCGTCGCTGGAATTTTACATTCTTGAACAAAGTCTTGAAAAGGCGGTTCAATGGACGGAAGTAAATCCCGTTATGAAAGTGTACAAAGACGCAGGCTTATTGAATGTTGATTTTTCCGATTACGCAAGGCTTGTAAATCCTCAGCTTGCCGATGAAAAGATGATGAACAGAGCATATTCCGCTTATGCCGAGATTGTAACAACGTTTAATGCAGCCATGGCTGAAAGACTTGCGGCGGAGAGAATACCGTCTGGCAGCGGAACAGCCGGCGGCGGAGGAAGCAGCGGCGGTGGCGGCGGAAAAGGCAGCGGCACAGTTATACTTCCCGATAAAAAGCCCGAACCTGTTGAAGAGATAAATCAGCCTGTTAAGAATACATTCACGGATATGGAAAATCACCTCTGGGCAAACGAGGCGGTAACATATCTTGTCGAGCAGGGAATAATAAGCGGAATGGGCGACGGCACGTTTGCGCCGGACAACGGTCTGACGCGTGAAGAATTCAGTACCATAATCGTTAAAACCCAAAAGCTGGACACAAACGGAAAGACATCATCATTTAATGACGTCCTGAATGACCGCTGGAGTTATCCTTATGTTTCGGCGGTGTTTGAGGCAAAATTAATGGTGGGAATTTCCGATGACGCCTTCGGTGCGACATCAAAAATCACAAGAAATGAGTTTGCCGTAATCATGAAACGTCTGATAGATACATATGACGCCGATATAACCGAGAATATATCGCTTGACGAATACGATGACGCCGCGGAAATTCCCGAATGGGCAAAAGACAGCGTGAAATACATGAAGGCAACCGGTCTTATGCTCGGGATTACAGACAACCGTTTCGGCGGAAACGAAACGGTTTCAAGAGCATATGCATGCGATATTTTGTATAATGTTTTAAATGCGGTAAACTATGTTTCGGGGGTGTAAAGAATGAGAAAAATTTTAGGCTTAATATTATCGCTTGCGCTTGTTTTTCAGCTTGCGGCAGTTTCGGTATCCGCCGATAATTCAACCGATACGGAACAGTGGAACACGGCGGAATGTTTCGGGATTATAAAATCGGGCAGCAGCAAAGACGGCACGTTCACGATTGCCGATATGTCCGAAATGCTGTATCATTTTATGAATATTTCGGACAGTTCCGTCCCGGAGGCAACACGTCAGATTTACACAGATGTTGACAGATGGCACAATGCGGCGGGATATATAGAATGGCTTTATTTGAATGACGTGTATACGGGCGACGGCAGCGGAAACTTTGAACCCGACAGGACGGCAATGCTGTCCGATGTCTGCGGCGTAATGCTCAATCTTTTGGGCTACGGCAAGCTTACGGATTTAACCGGCGATATGACAAATCCCATTACCAAAGCAATTGAGGTTAAAATTCTTCCGAAATCCGTAAACAAAACGGAACACGAAATTACATACGGGGAATTTGCGGATATTTGCTATGAAACGCTTTTTGCCGATGTTGTGAAAATGAGCTTTGCAGACGAAAAACGGTTCATTAACGGCGGAGAATTTATCGATGAAGTATTGAATTTGCAATACGGCGAAGGCGTTATGACGAGCGCCGGCGGATATTCCTTTACGGGCGTGTGCGAAAACAATTACGCGGTAATCGGCAATAAAAAGCTGTATGCACCCGGCATTGACGGCACACAGCTGGGATATAACGTAAAATATTATTATGACAAAAATGATAATCTGGTCGGTTCGGTGCCGGTTAAAAATGACGAAATAGTGATAACGTCTGCAGATGAGCCGTCTTATTCAAATAACTCATACAAATACGAACAGGGAAGCAAGTACAAAAGGGCAAGAACCGACATCGGCGTAATGCTTTTGTATAACGGAAAAACTACGGCAAACAGAAATGCGTTTGTCCCCTCATACGGCAGCATTAAGCTGATTGATAACGACCGCGACGGAATATATGACTGCGTAATCGTTGAAGATGTTTTCAATATCGTACTGGATAGGGTGTCAAACGGCGTTATATACGGTAAAAACAGCGACAGCTCGGGCAAAAAATACGTCTTGGATACGGAAAAGCCGGACTTGCTGAAAATAACGGGCATCGACGGAAGAACCATAGAGGATTTAAAAGAAAATACCGTCATTACGGCTGCAAGGAGCGAGGACGGAAAATATGTATCTTTATATGTGACGGAGAAAAACGTATCCGGCGTTCTTTCAAAATATAATGTTGATGAAGGCATCGAAGTAGACGATGTTGAGTACGATATGGCGGAGGATATGTACAATCCCGGTTCAATAGTGTCGCCGGGGAACGATGTCACGGTTCTGTTTGACCTGTACGGCAATGCGGCAGCGATTATAGGCAGCCGTGACGGCAAGTACAGATTGGGGTATCTTATCGAAACAAAAATAAATGACGAAGATGAGCAGCTTGTGCTGAAAATTCTGACCGAGGAAAGCACGGTAAAGAAAATTCCGTGCAGCAGAAAGCTGTATATTGATGATTCAAGACCGTTATCGCTGACCGCCGCCGAGAACCAACTGACCGTAGGCGAGCTTATCAAATATTCTTTAAAAGATGATGAGATACGAAACATCGATACTGCGCTGCACAAAGCCGGAAACGAAAAATTCATTCCGGCGTCGGACAGCGATTCGCTGCGAATGTTTTCTTCGGGAAACATGCTATATAAATCATATCCGCAGATTTTCAAGAAAAACGGAACGATGACTCTCGGCTCGGAGTTTGCCGTCGATGATGACACGGTTGTGTTTTTTGTTCCGTCCGCCGCGGAATACAAGGGCATGGAGGACTATTATGTTGCGTCAAGAAACTTCCTGGGGAGCGACCTCATAGCCGATGTACGCGGTTATGTAACCGGCGAATATAAAATGACGGCGGACGCGGCTGTGGTTATATACGATACAAGCATCGAGCTTGCCACAAGCATTACGGTGGTCGATAAGGTTTACAAAAGTCTGAACGGCGACAATGAAATTATCACCGTTATCAAGGGAATGAGCGGCGGTAAAGACGTTGAATTGACGGTGTCCGATTCCTCGGTGCTCGGCGCATGGGGAACGATTGCAAAAGGAAGCGTTATCCGCTGCCGCGCAAATAAAAACGGCGATGTAAGAGTTATAGACAATCTGTACGGTTTAAGCGGCACGGGACTTTTGAATACAAACGCAAATCACACATATTCCGCAGGCAGCAGCGGCGTAAACGCAAATGTGAGAGTTATGCTCGGACGCATATACTCCCATAACGGTACGCTTGTGGAATTTGATTTCAAGGATAACGTTTCGGACAGAGAGGTTTTTAATCTCAAAAACTGTAATTTCTACGTGTATGACCAAACCGACGGATTAAGGCTCGGAAATACCGACGATATTTATGACGTTGAGCATTACGGAACTCTGACGTGCGATGACGTAATCATATGCACGCGCGCCGTTGCGGCAAGTGATGTCATACTGATTAAAAAGAATTAAAAGAGAAAAGGGTGGAATTTTATGAAACTTTTATTTATCGGAACGGGAGCGGCAGACTGGGTTTTAAAAGAAAGAAAAGAGGGTGAGTTTTTTCGCAGACTTACCGCCGTGAAAATCAATGACGATTTAATGATAGACTGCTCGCCGGACACCGCTGATTTTGCCGAAAGCCGCGCGAAAGATTTAGAGGGTGTAAAAAATATAATTATCACTCATACACATTCCGACCATTATTCGCCGGACACCATCCGCGCTCTGTTCGGGAATAAAGTACGCGTGTGGGCGGAAAAAGCCGCCGAAAAAATGATAATGCATGATTTGCCGGAGCTTCCCGAAAGCACTCTTGAGATGTTTGCCGAAAACCGCGTCGGAGAGTATGGGGTAATACCCGTTCCGTCGGGTCATTCCGTCGCAGATGCGGAGCAAACGCCCGTAAACTTTATTATTTCATATCGGGATAAAAAGATTTTTTGGGGGTGTGACGGCGCATGGCTGCCGAATCGCAGCTGGCACGAAATAAAAAAGCACAAATATGATCTGTTCGTTCTTGACGGAACCTTGGGAAACGCCTACGGCGATTATCGGATTTTTGAGCACAACAATCTTGCCATGGTTCATGAAATCGCCGGGGTGATAAGAAGTTCACAGCTGCTCAAGGACGGCGGAAAAATAATGATTTCGCATATGTCGCGGTATTCGCACGAGGAACATGACAAGCTTCAGAAACAGCTTGATAAAGACGGTATTTTGGCTGCTTACGATGAATTGGAGATGGAAATTTGATGTACAAGGAAAGTATTAACTTTGCAAACGGGTACAGACAGGCATACCGTACGGCGATTGAAGAACTTATACACAAAATGGCAAAAGACTCGCAAAGCAGTCGCCGAAAAATGATTGAGCAGATAAAAAAAGACCCGGAGATTTGCCGAAAAAAATTCAAATCCATGCTGGGGTGGCCGCTCAATGCCGAAGATGACAAAAAAATCCCGGAGGCAAACAAAATTTTTGTGACCGAAACCGACGGCGTTTCGGTGTACCGATTGCAGATAAATGTGCTTGACATACCGTTTTACGGAATTTTGTTTGTCAGGGAGGACGGTAAAAAAAGACCGCTGGTAATCGTGCAGCACGGCGGACTGGGCGCGCCCGAGCTGTGCGCGGATTTCTTTGAGGGCGGAACCGAAAACTATAACGATATAATAGCAAGAGTTCTGAAGTATGACGTAAATGTATTTGCGCCGCAGCTTTTGCTGTGGAGCCGGGAGCTGTCGGACGATGAATACAGCGATACCGGTGTCAGCTACACCGACGTCATGCGCCGCGGAATTGACAACGAATTGAAACAGTTCGGAAGCTCTGTTGCCGCTTTGGAGATATTCTGCATCAAAAAAAGCATTGACTATTTTGAAAATCAGCCCTATGTGGATTTTCAAAAAATCGGAATGATGGGTATGTCATACGGCGGATTTTACACGCTGTACACGGCGGCGGCAGAAAAAAGGATAAAATGCTGTCTGTGCTGCTCGTTTTTTAACGACCGCATAAAGTATAACTGGACGGATTTTGTGTGGTTTAATTCCGGCAACACATTCACCGACACCGAGGCGGCGCTTTTGCTGGGTTCAAGACCGCTGTACATATGTATCGGCGATGAGGACGAGGTTTTTGACTTTGATTCCGGCGTTAAAACGTGGGAGGAGCTGGAGAAAAATCTCGGGAATGAAAACAACGTGCATTTTATCAAATTCAGCGGAAAGCATGAATTTATCAAAGATGACGCGCCTGTCCGCGATTTTATAAATGACCTGTTCAATGCCTGACGGAGGAAATTTACATGGAAATAAAAGAATATATTTTCGGCGACACTGCCGTTCAATATCTGATAGATAAAAAAGTCAGCCTGATACTCGTTCCGAAAAAGCTGCGCGATAAGGTGAAGAAACCGTGGGAGCAGCCCAACGGAAAAATCAATCCGCGGGCAGAGTACGTACATGACTGGAGAATTGGCTCATTGGTGCACTTTTACGCGTCGGAGTACAATTTATCCTGCCCAGGAATAACGATGAAATGCGATGCGGCGGATAATGATGTCAGCTTTGAAAAGCAGGAAAAAATCGCGCAAAACGGTGCGGTTGTAATAAGAACATATCTTAAGACCGCGAGGGGTTATCAAATCATTCACAACCTGACCTATTACGAGGGACGGCGCGGATTTGAGATTGAAACGGAGTTTAAAAATAACGGTGACGCCGCCTGTGAGCTTCAGATGCTGACAAGCTTTTCACTGGATAATTTAAGCCCGTTTCAGTGTGACGATGCGCCGAATAAATATTTTCTGCACAGATTTTACGGTGGCTGGAGCCTGGAGGGCAAGCACGTCTGCACGTCGATTGAGGATTTGGCGCTGGAAAAGTCATGGGCGGGATTTTTGGGAACAAGTGAAAAATTCGGCAACATCGGCAGTTATCCGGTAGAGCGATATTTCCCGGCGGCTGTTTTTGAGGACAGGGAAATCGGCGCATTTTGGGCGGTGCAGCTTGCAAATAATTCTACCTGGCAGATGGAGCTGACGCGCACCGGGGATACTCTGTCGCTTTGCGGCGGCATCGGCGATAATGATTTTTGCGGCTGGCGGAAAAAAATAAAGCCCGGCGAGAGCTTTTGTGCACCGAAAGCCTTTGTAAGCACAGCCATCGGCGATTTTGAAACGGCGTGCGCCGGCGTGACCGATATGCAGAAAACGGCATATTTTAACTACGGCGAAAAGGGCCTGCCCGTTACGTTCAACGAATACTGCTCGACCTGGGGACGCCCTACGCAGAAAAAGATGCTTGCGTACTGCAATGCCTTAAAAGAATACGGCGTTAAATATGCCGTAATCGACGCCGGGTGGTGCCGCGAGGGCTGCGAGCAGGAGGCTAACGGCGAATGGAACGCGGACAGAAATATATTCCCGGATATGCGTGAAATGAACCGGCAAATCCGTGACATGGGAATGATTCCGGGAATTTGGTTTGAATTTGAAGTTACCACCGAAGGCTCAAAAATGTTTGCGCCGGAGTATGATTATATGCATCTCAAACGGGACGGCCGCGTGATAAAAAGCAATGATGTAAGGTCATATTGGGATTTTCGCCGGAGCGACGTCAGGGAATACCTGCATGAAAAGGTGATTGATTTTTTGAAGTCCAACGGGTTCGGATATATCAAGATTGATTATAACAGAAATATAGGCAGGTATATCGATGACGCGGACTGCGGTGCGGAGGCGCTGCGGCTGCACATGAACGAGGTGCGCAGCTTTTTTGAGGAAATCAAACGCGAAATTCCCGATATTATCATTGAAAACTGTGCGTCCGGCGGACATCGGCTTGAACCGTCCATGATAGGCGTGAGCGCTGTTTCGTCATTTTCCGACGCGCATGAGGCTGTGGAAATTCCGTATATTGCGGCAAACCTGCATCGGCTTATGCTGCCGGCACAGAGCCTTATTTGGAGCACGCTGCATAAGGAGGACTGCGAGGACAGAACAGTGTATTCGCTGGCGGCAACCTTTTTGGGCAGAATTTGCTTATCGGGCGATGTGGATATGCTCACGCCGCGGCAGAGGGAAATTCTGCATAATGCAATTGAATTTTACGCTAAGCTGAATGACGTGATAATCAACGGTACAACTCATATATTCGGCAACCGCGGACGCAATACAAGGTATCCCTCGGGAACACAGGCGGTGGTGCGCAGCGCGGAAAACGAAATTCTGGCGGTATGCCATGCCTTTGATAATCCGTGCGGAAAGATAGAGATAGATATTCCGTCCGGATTTGAGATTTGCGATGAGTTTTATGCCGAAAATATCAGCGTTTCGGGTGAAAAGCTGATTATAAACAAAATGAATCGGTTTACAGCGGCGGCGGTGCTGCTGAGAAAAAATTTTAAAGGAGGATATAACAATGAAAAAAATAAGTGAAAAACAAATTCTGGTAGGTGCGGATTTTGCAGGCTATCCGCTTAAGGAGGCGGTTTGCGAGCATTTGAGAAAAAAGGGCTGGACGATCACCGATATAGGCGTTAAAGCCGATTCCGACCCGGAGGATACAGACCTGATGTTTCACAGAGTGGGCTTGAGAGCCGGGGCGATGATTTCCGAGGGCGAATTTGAAAGAGCGCTGCTTTTCTGCGGAACGGGCATGGGAATACATATCGCGGCAAGCAAATGTCCGCATGTTCATGCCGGCGTAGTGGAAAGCGTTCCCGCCGCTTTGAGAGCGATTACGGGAAACGGCGTAAATGTTCTGGCAATGGGCGCCTTTTATGTTGCGCCGCAAATGGGGTGTGACATCGCCGACGCATACCTTAATGCAAATCTCGGCACGGGGTATGAATGGTGGAAGAATTTTTATGAATTTCATAAGCTCGCCATAGATGAACTTGAGGCGTTTGATTATGAGGAATATAAAAAGAATAACTTTAAGGTAAACAAATTGGGCGATTTTCCGCTGAAGCTTGAAACCAAGCCGGAGTCGGTAAAATGAATAATTACGGATTAAACGCCTTTGAACCGATAAACCTGAGGGTTAATTACACATGCCCGGAATATGCGGCTGCGGATACGCCAAACCCCGTATTCAGCTGGGGAGCAGGCGGCAGACGGCAGGCTGCATACAGAATAACGGTAATTTTTGACGGCGGTGTGTTGTGGGACAGCGGCTTTATAAAAAGCCGCGACCCCGTTTCGGTTTACGCCGGAAAGCCGCTGCCGTCCGGCGCATTGGCGGAATGGAATTTACAGTTGAAGGACTCGGAGGGGAATTTGAGCCGCGCGGTAAAGTCATATTTCAAAACAGCGTGTTTTGACGGACTTTGCGGCGATTGGATAGAATCTCCGTATGAAAAGGAACGCGAGGTACAGTATTTCAGCCGCCGCGTCACGCTTTACGAAAAGCCGCACCGCGCAGTGCTTTATTACGCCGGAATAGGTCTATCGAAAGCGTTTATTAACGGAAAAGAAACCGACGCTTACCGCTTGCAGCCTTTGCACAGCAACTATGCAAAGATATGCTATTATGTGACGTCGGTACTTGATACCGCCGATTTCACTGTGGGTGAAAATGAAATAAGCATCGCGGTTGCAGGGGGCTGGCGGACAAATTACGGCGAATATCTTAACAATTTATCGGAAAACAGAAAAATACTGTTTATGGAAAAAAAATGTCTTTGGGGCATGCTTGTTCTGTACTATCGCGACGGCAGAAAAGATGTGATTTGTACAAACTCCGAATGGCAGTGCACAACCGGGAATATCATTTCATCACACCTTTTTGACGGCGAAACATATGACGAAAATGCGGATATACCGCCGAAAAAGCCGGCAATCATATCCGATTTTAAGCCGGAAAAGCTTTATCCGCAATATCTTGAACCGGTGTGCGTAAAACGTCGGATTTATCCTAAAATCAGCTATTTTGTAAACGGCAGAACGGTCTATGACTTCGGCGAAAATTTTGCGGGGGTGCTGCGTATTCATGTGAAAGGCACATGCCGCAATGTTCGGTTTATTCTGCGTCATTCAGAGGAGGTTATGCAAAACGGCGACCTGTTTCGCGATACGCTGAGGGGCGCAAGGGCAGAAGATGTCCTAATCGTCCGTGACGGAGATCGCGATTTGGAATTTTTGCCGCAGTTTACGTATCACGGATTTCGTTTTGCCTCGCTCGAAACGGAGGGGGAGTTTGACGGAGAAACAGAAGTAAGCGCCCTGAATTTTTACACCGATATTGATACGGAGGGCTTTTTTAAGTGCGGCAATCAAACGGTGACGGAATACTACAATGCCGCCGTGCGCACCGAAAGGGCGAATATACATTCGACGGCAACCGACTGTCCGCAGCGCGACGAGCGCATGGCGTGGATGAACGACGCGTCGGTGAGATTTATGTCGATGCCGTACAATTTCAATTGCGCGCGGCTTTTTGAAAAAATCGCGGACGATATCCGCAGCGAACAAAGTCCCGACGGCGCATTGACATGTACCGCCCCGTTTGTATACGGCGAACGTCCGGCAGACCCGGTGTGCTGCGCATATCTTGTGGCGGCGATGGAGCATTACAAAATGACGGGGGATACGCGGGTTATAAAAAAACATTACGGTAATTTTGCGGCATGGTGCAATTTTTTGCTGCGGCATGCGCCGGACGGAATCGTGGATTACTCGTACTACGGAGACTGGGCAGGTCCGGAGGATTCATGCTTTTGCGTGGATACCATAGGTAATTCCGAGTCCGAACGGCTGGAGGGATATGAGCCGGGAGCGGCAAATTCAAGGTATATTCCGGGGAAAATGATTTCGACCGCCGTTTTTTATATGACGCTTTGTTTAACCTCGGAATTTGCCGAAATCCTCACCGGAAAAGGCAGCTTTGCGGAGGAAAAAACGCGTGTAAAAACGGCATTTTTGAATAAATGGTTTGATAAAAAAACTGCGGCTGTCGGCACAGGCTCGCAGGGTGAGCAGGCTTTGGCGCTTTATACCGGACTTATCCCCGAAAAATACAGAAGCAAAGCCGCAAAAGTCATGGCAGAAGCGGTCCTGACCGACGGATGCAGAATAAAAACGGGAAATATCGTCACACCCATGCTTCTTGATATGCTCTCCGAATACGGATACAAGGATATTGCGTGGAAAATTCTCACGCGAACGGAATATCCCTCTTTCGGATATATGCTTGAAAACGGTGCCACTACCCTTTGGGAACGGTTTGAACTCAAAGAAGACGCCGGCATGAATTCGCATAATCACCCCATGTACGGGGCGTCGGCCGGCTGGCTTTACAGGCATCTTGCCGGGTTTAAGGTCACGGTGCCGAACAGGGAATATGTGCTCTCGCCGGATATTCCGGCTGATTTGCCGTATTTTGAAATGCTTATACCCTTAATGTGCGGAAATATTTATCTTAAATGCGAAAAAAAATACGGAAAACTCACGGTATTTACCGATATTCCGTTTTCCGCCGATGTGTATTTGGATATATGCAAAAAAAGATATAAGCTGCAAAACGGTTTCAGCACCAATTCTTTTACATTCGATGAAAAAACAGGGAGTGCTGTACATGAAAGACTTAACTAAAGGAAATATTTATAAGACCTTTTTGCTGTTTGCGTTTCCGCTTATAATATCGGGATTTTTGTCACAGGCATACAGTATCATCGATACAATGATTGCCGGACGGATACTGGATTATGAAGGATTGGCGGCAATCGGTTCGACATCGGCATTTGTACAGTTTTTTTCGTCTGTTTTCTGGGGGTACGGTCTGGGATTTTCAATATATACGGCAAGGCTTTTCGGCGCAAGAGATTTTAAAAAGCTTAAAACCGCGGTCTATGTTAATTATACGGTTATGATGGCGGTAATACTGCTTTTAAGTACAGCCTCGGTTCTTGCGGTAAATCCGCTTTTCAGACTGCTTGAAGTAGACCCCGAAATATGGGAAGGCTCCCGTGTGTATTTTTCAATATATATGATGGGCTCGGTATTTCTGCTTATGGAATACAACGGCGTCTATATAATGAATTCTTTCGGAATAAGTTCATATCCGCTGTTTATGTCGATAACGGCTACGGTTTTGCACATTGCGGGAAATTTGTTTGCCGTAAAGGTATTAAAGCTGGGCGTGGGCGGAATTGCTTCGTCAACGGTAATTTCCGCAGCGATTGTGGATTTGTGCTATTTTATTAAGATAAAGAAATGCTTTAAGGAAATGGGAGTTAAAAGCTACAGAATAAAATTTGACGTAATGTGGCTGAAAAATTCTTTTGTCTATTCGCTGCCGGTAATGTTTCAGCAGTCGGTTACATATTTTGCATCATTCGTTATTTCGCCGATGGTAAACGGTATAGGCGGCGCCGCATCGGCAGCTTATGTCATTTGCCTTAAAATGTATGAGATTAATGCGTCGGTGTTTCAAAATTCTTCAAAGACTTTGAGCAACTATACCGCTCAGAGCATGGGCGCAAAAAAGTACGGGAATATAAAACGCGGTCTTTATGTGGGATTTTTGCAGGGAGCCGTGTTTGTCCTGCCCGTGCTGGCGGTTTCGGTCATATGCGCAAAATGGTGCTGCTCGGTATTTCTTCCGGCAAACAGCACCGGCGAAAGCTTTGAAATGGCATTGATATTTGTACGGTATTATCTGCCGTTTGTGCTGTTTAATATGGTCACAAATCTTTTCCACTCGTTTTACCGCGGCATAGCGGCTATGGGCTTGCTGGTTACGGCTACGGTAATCGGTGCGGTGTCGAGAATTGCCGCTACTTATATAGCGGTTAAACATATGGGCATGAACGGGGTTTATCTCGGCTGGGCAATATCGTGGGCAGTGGAATGTATCTTCTCGCTGACGGTATATTTTACGGGAAGCTGGAAAACCAAGGAAATTCGGCAAAGTGAATTGCTCACGGCAATACAAAAATGATGATGTAAACTTCATACGGCAGCATGCATGTGCCGAAAAAAATTGCAAACCGCCCGGATTTCAAAAAAATCCGGGTGTTTTTTGTATGCGGTTTCGGCTGCGGTCAAATCTGACGGAGAAAACGAAATTTTTCTCCAATATATATGCTATTTTATTGCATTTTTATGCTGCTTGTGATATACTTTCTTTGGAGGTAGATACAAATGGCGTCAGGATTGAATTTGCAGGCACAGTACTTCCCGAAAAGGCTTGCAGATGACTTTGAAAATATAAAAAAATACTCTCTTACCGTGCTTGAAACACCGTCGGGGTTCGGCAAGACAACGGCTCTTGCTCAATTCTTTGCAAAATCGTATTTTAAGGATAAACGCGTATTAAAGCATACCTTCTTTTCCGAAAATGCGGCGGATTACTGGCAATGGTTCTGCGGCGCGCTCTCGGGCACGGACGGCGTATGCTCGGCGGCGCTTAAAAGCTGCGGCGCACCGTGCGGAGAGAATTTGTCCGATATTCATGAATTGATGGGCGAGCTTGAATGTCCCGAAGAAACATACATTATTCTCGATAATCTGTCGGGCTCGGCGGAGGGAATGGACGCATTTTTGTCCGCTCTGTCATGTGCCGCTTGTGACAAGCTGCATATTACCGCGTCAATTCAGTCGGTGAACGAAAAAAACAGCTTCAGAATTAACGGCGGCGGCCGCACATATTACATAGGTTCGGAGGAGTTTGCCTTTACGGCGGCGGACTGCCGTGCGTATTTCGGCTGTGCCGGGATTATGCTGACCGATACAGAGATTGACGAACTCCTGAAAATAACCGGAGGCTGGATATTTGCCGTTTATCTGCAGCTGATTTTTTATGCAAAAAACAAACGCTTTGAAAAGGGCATACTCGACTCGCTTATAGAAAAGGCATTTTTCGGCAGGTTGACAGATGATGAGCGCGAATTTTTCATATCGCTTGCGCCCTTTAAAAGCTTTACTCTCCGTCAGGCGGCGGAGGTGAGCGGAAAAAGTATTGATTTTGTCCGCGCAAATCTTGTCGGGGGCGGATTTATACACTTTGACGAAAAAGAGCAGGAATACTATTTTCACAGCTTAATTCACGAGTATCTCTGCCGGGTGTTCGACCACATGCACGTAAACGAAAGAAACCGGCTGCTGATTGCGGCGGCGGAATGGGAACAGGCGTACGGCAGCAAAATAAACGCCGTTAGCCTATATTACAGAGCCGGCGCGTATGAGAGGATTTTTGCAATGCCGCATACGAGTTATGACCTTGCCGACATCAGCGATGAAAACACGGCTGAAATGGTGATTGATATTCTGGATAAAACACCGTATGAGGTCAAGCTGCGCTATCCGGAAAGCATGGTTCCGCTGGCGTTTATCCTGTTTTTTGTGGGCGAGAACGAAAAGCTCGGCGAGCTTATCGGTGAAATTATCGAAATTGCGCATCGCAGCAATATTCCGGAGGAAAAAAGAAACGCTATCCTCGGCGAAACCGAGCTGCTGATATCATTCACGGCGTACAATGACATAGCGGAAATGAGCCGTCATCACAGAAAAGCGTACGAGCTGCTCGGAAAAAAGGCAAGCCTTATCAATCTGCGCAGCACCTGGAGTTTCGGGTCGCCGTCGGTTATGTGCCTGTATCATGCAAAAACGGGCAGCCTTGACCGGGAGCTTGAGCTTATGGACGAATGTATGCCCTATTACTATCGCCTGACCGGCGGTCACGGCACCGGCTCGGAGTTCGCTATGCGCGCCGAGGCGGAATTTCTGCGCGGCAATTTCCCCGAGGCGGAAACGCTGGCGCACAGAGCCGCGTTTGAGGCAAAAAGCAAAAATCAGGCAAGCGTATATCAGTGCGCGCTGTTCGTTCTGGCGAATACCGCGCTTGCTTCGGGCGATGAAACGAAGCTTTTCGACGCACTTTTTGCAATGTCCGAAAGCGCCTCCGCCAATACCGAGGACATGTGCAGATACACGCTCAGTATGTTTTTGGGGTATATTTACGCATTCACGCACCGCGCCGGAAAAATCGACGGCTGGATTGCCGGCGGAAACATAGGCGCAGACAGGCTTGCGCCGATGACGGTTCCGTTTGCGCATATAGTTTACGCAAAAGCGTTGCTTGAAAGAAAAGAATATGCAAAACTGCTTGCTTTTTGCCCGTTTGCGTGCAACGCGGCAGCGGCAATTCCGAGCGTGCTTCCGCAGATATATTTCAATATTTTTGAGTGCTGCGCAAACGCGGCGCTCGCAAATGACGCTAAGGCGGAAAAATCGCTGAAAACCGCGCTTTCGCTTGCCGCCGCGGACGAAATTTACATGCCGTTTGCACAAAATTATGCCGGCATAAAAACAGTGCTCGGTTCGGTAAAGCAAAGCCCGGCATATGATATTATCTGCCGCCGTGGAGCGGAATTTGAAAAGTCGGCGGCGGAAATCGGATTGTCGGGAACAAGGCTGTCGCCGCGTGAACGTGAGGTGGCGGAGCTTATCCGATGCGGTCTTACAAACAAGCAGATTGCCGCGCGGCTTTATGTGTCCGTTTCCACCGTGAAAATGACCGTGAGCAACATATTTGACAAAACCGGAATACGCTCGCGCGCGCAGCTTTCCGACATAAAAATATAAAATTGGCCATTGGCTAATTTTATTGCAGCTCTCCCTTTGGTATAATCTAATCATGGGATTATACTACGAAGGGAGAGTTTTTTTCATGAAACGCAGACTCATTTCGCTTATTTTAAGCCTTTCATTTGCTCTTGCGCCGGTAAGCGCACGGGCAAATTCATCGCAGGAGGACGCCGACCTGTCCCTAATGCAGAAAATTTTCGGGAATATGGAGGATCTTTCGGACAGCGAGTACACTCTGCCGTACAAGGACGGCACGCTGCTGTCCGATGTGCGCGAGCCTCTTTATCTGAGCGAAAACGGCGGAAGAATATTCGGCAGCGGAGAACAGGTGTGGGCAAGCTCGGGCACACTGCCGCAGACGGCGAATAAAACGTTTGTAATCGGCGGAAAATCATACGCTTTGAGCGGCGCATATAAAATTTTGTCAGCCGCCGAGGGCGATTTTGACGCTGACGGCAGAAGAAATCAGCTCGCAATGCTTGTTGCGGCGAAAACATCGGGAAACAGGTCGCTGCTGCTCCTTTGTGCGGCGTCTGCGGAGAATACCTCCGACATGGTACCGATTGCGGTGCTCTATGAGGGCGGCGCCGATTTCTACGGCAATACGGGCGAGTTTGTGAACTGCATGAACGTGATTTGCGCCGATATGAACGGCGACGGATATGATGAAATAATAACAACAACGCCGATGAGCGGCTATGCCGCGGCGAGCGGTGATAAATACGGCTTTGACAAAACCGGCGGAAGCTGCATGTGGAGCCTTAAGGAGGAAAACCGCACTCAATCGGGATGGAAGAGCAATGACGGCTGGAACGGCACCCCGGAATTTCTCAGCAACAGCCTGCAGGTATGGGTGGATAACACCTATCTGGGCAAGCCGGGCGTAACCGTGTCGACTGCCGCTGCGGACATAGACGGTGACGGATATGATGATATTGTGACGGCGATTTCGGCTGCCAAGGTGCAGATAAATGCGAATTATGCGAGCAGCATGTACGCGGTTTATTATCTTGGCGGTGCGCCTACGTCTGATGAAAGATACGCAAAACGTAAAAATCTGACGCTCGGCATCGGCGGAGCGGCGGCAAAGGACTTGGGAATGAGCATTACCACCGGCGACGCCTCGGGTTTTGATGTGACAATCTGCGATATCGATAATTCCGGAACCCCGACGGTTTTCATGTCGGTGAAGAAAACTATTCACCACTGGGCGGCATATTCGGGCGACAAAATGTACACGCCGAGCTACTATGTGTTCGCGCTTGATTATAATAAAGACAGCGGCAATTTTAAAACGTCAACGGTGTATAACGGCGGAATTTACCACCACGGCTGGGTGGACGGCACCGCCGCAAGTGACAGCGATTATGTGTATAACAAAAAAGTAACCGACTGTGCGCCTGTAAGAATAGGCGTTTTAAAGGACGATTTCGGCCTTGCGGAAAAGAAAAAGGCTGAGGGAAAAACCGGCATAATTTCATCGGGAACTCTCATTGCGGATCAGAATTACATACCTTTTGTGCGCTATGCGGACGGATACACCTACGGCTATTACACCGAGGAAAAGGGCTCGTACACGGGCAGCTGGAGCGAGGGCAAGGACAGAGGTCACGGTTTTGACGATACGCAGTGCGTTTTCTACAACAACGGAATAAATGTGTATGATATAAAGACGGCAAACGTAAGCTTTGACGGAAAAACATATGAGGACGCGGCGCTGGTGCGTGCGCACACGAACGGCGGATTTAAAACGTACTTCCTGGCGCATACCGGAAACGGATATACTCAAAATCCCGGCACGGCGCTGCTCGGAACAAGCACGAATTTTGCTGCGGCGGCTATGCCCGATGTTGACAGCGATTCTGTGTATTTGAAATATCAAGACCGCGGATTTTTCTGGGCAGACCCGGTCATTGTCGCGGCGCTTGCATCGCCGCCGTACTTCGGGTCGCTGCCGTCCGATATGTATGAAAACGGTCAGACAACCTACGGTAACAGCGTGGCATCTTCAGCCGGTGTGTCGGAATCGTTTACCATATCTGCCGGGGCGTATCTTTCGGTAGAGGTAAAAGCCGGCGCAAGCGGCACGGCTGCCGTGTTTGAGGCGGAAAGCGAGGCTCTTGAAAGCTCGTCCTCCGAAAAAGAAAATTCACTCGAGGTATCGTACACGCAGAGTTTTTCGGCAAGCGGCGGCGAGGACACCGTTGTGCTTGCAACTGTCGGCTATGACGCGTATCTGTACACGGCATACTATGCCGGAGAAAACGGCGTGCGCGCCGAAACTCCGTATGTGGTGTATGTGCCGCACAGAGGGTCGGACTCGGTAAAAACCGCGAGCCTGACGCGCAGCGATTATAACGCGTTTGCGGAGTATGCGGCAGAGGTTCTGCCGGATTTGGACGATGTGTTCGGTCACACGCCCGGAAAGCCGGAAACTTATCCGCACAATGAACCGTCGGGCAAAAATATTCTCGGCGGCAGCGTTATGATACATAAAAGCGTAGGCACCTTCCCGGCAGGCAAGGGCAGCCAGACTCAGTCGATTGAGATTACAAAGGAAAAATCGGACACAACCTCCGCAGGTATGTCGGTCAGCGCGAAGCTCGGCGGCGGAATTGAAACATCGGCGGAAAACATACTCAAATATGTCGAGGCGGGCACGAAAATCACGGGCGGATACGTGCAGGAAAAGGAGTATGAGCGCGGCAGAATAGAAACAAGCGCCGTAGGCACAAGCTTTGAGGGCACGGTTTTCGGTCAGAATGACGGATTTAACGCAGACGGCGGCAAAAAAAGCGCCGGCTTTAACTGGAAGCTTCTGCATTACGTCTATGATTTTAACAAGGAAAATTCCATGCAGCGTTTCCCGGTGGTTACATACATAACCTCGGACGTTACTCAGCCCGAGGGCACGATACCGTCCGCGGTGACGGTTTCGCCGATAAATGCCGCGAGCGGAACAATGGAGCAGGTAGGGCCTGCAACGCCGAGCTATATAAACAAAACATCATTTAAGGTGCTTGCAAAGGGCGTAACGCGCGAGGCGTACACCGCTCTGGAGGGCGCGCCGTTCGGCATGAGCCTGTACACCGGCGGAACCAACATCGGCTCGGAGGGACCGCTGACCTTTGACATTATAATCAACGGCAACGTAAAACCCGGCAGCTATGAGCTGTATCTCAATGTCGGCGGCGTGCTTTCAAATAAGTTTACGGTAGAGGTTACGCCGTATGAGGAGCGAATTTGGATTACGGCGGATAAAACCGAGATAGATTTCGGCAGCATGCGCTTTGATGAAGTGAAAGGAACACCGTCTGCCGCTGCGCAGACCGTGACGGTAAGCAGTATTCATAATGAAAGACTTGACGGCTTTGCGGCAAGCCTCAGTGAGAACAGCCCGTTTGAAATAACCGGGGAGCTTTCCGCGTTGTCGCTTGCGCCGAAAGGAGCGGACGGCGATTCGGCAACGGTACGCGTCGCGCCGAAAAAGGGTCTTTCGGTAGGAACGCACACCGATACGCTCACCGTATCGAACGGACAGACGGCGGCATATGTTACGCTTTTGTATACCGTGACGGAGCCTACCGTTCCCGGGCCGCCGGAAGTCGGATATAATCTGCCGATAGTAAATCCTGTCAAAATCGGCATGGTCGGGCCGAAAGATGACGGCGGTGCGAGAATAACCGATTACCTTTACACAATCAAGGGACATGAAAATTACATTTCGGACGGAAACGTTATCTGGAAAAGCGCGCATACATCCGCCCAGTCGGGTAAAGATGTTACCATATCCGTTGCGGACACGCTGACGGTCGGCGAAACCTATATAATCGGCGTCAAGGCGGTCAACGAATACGGCGAGGGCAGTCCTGTGTGGTACGAATTTCGGGTGCACCATTCCGAAGATGACCCGGGCACCGTCAGAAATATGAAGGTGTATCCCGAGGACGGAAAAATAACCGTAACATGGGACGAACCGGATTATTGGGGCGAAAACGAATTTGTCGGTTATGACGATATTCTGTTTAAGACCTATGCGGTACATTTGTCCAAAAACAATGTGTGGCAGGACATGACCATGCGCGACCGCACGGAGGAACGTGAATACACATTTACGGGACTCGAAAACGGCGCAAATTATGAGGTGCAGGTAAACTCGCATACAACAAACCGCTACAGCTACAGTGAAGATGTAATTAAAAAAGCAGTGCCGTCGGCGGAAATCATAACGCCGTCGCGCCCGAGAAAATTAGCTGCGGAGCTTAGCTACAAGCAGGCGAAACTGACATGGGAGGCTCCCGGAGCGACGGGAAATACCGACATTACGGGATATAGAGTATCAAAGGACGGCGGTGCAAGCTGGACAGACGTCAGCGCTCAAACGCACGAATATACATTCGCAGGTCTCACTCCGAACATGGAATATGATTTTGCGGTATGCGCGGTAAATTCCGCCGGTCAGGGCGACGCTGCATGCACGCGTGAAAATATACCGAACAGCCTTGCAGCGCCGCAGCTTGTTACGGATAAGCAGCCGGATATAGTGGGCGGACTTATCCGTGGATATGAGCAAATGGAAATGGTGTGGAAGCCCGTTGAGGGGAATAATGTGACATATGAGGTCAGAGTTGATGACGGAGAATGGCAGGCTGTTCAGCCGATACCGTTCGGAGGTACGCTGTGTCATATATTCACGGGACTTGAGAATGAACGCGTGTACACGTTCTATGTCCGTGCGCTCGACAATGAGGGCGCAGGCCCGATAACGGAAACAAAAGCGCTGAACTCGATGAGAAAACCGCGTGAAATTGCGGCGAAACCTATAATCAACCCGGAGGTCAGACCGCGAAACGGCGCTATGCAATTGTTCGGCACGTTATCCGAAAATAGGTATTCACTCAAATACAGTGTGGACGGCAGCAGCTGGTTAGATTTTTGTGACGGCAAGAAGATAGATGGCTATGAAAACGGAAAAGAATATGTTGTGGCGCTGTGTTCGCAGAGCTGGGATGAGGGTAACATGCCGCTGCGCACAACGCAGTATTTCACTTGCACACCGAGCGCAGACATACCCGATGAGCCGTCAATACCTGTAGTCAATACCTTTGTCGGAGATGACTATGTTCGTGTTGAATGGAACGTCGAAAATGACGGCGGCAGACCGATACAGTATTACGAGGTTGAAGTGGATTACGGTGAGCCGATAAAGCTGCCGGCAACGGAAAATTCATTTGTATTCAACTATACGCACGGCGAAAAATCCTATTACGATGTCAGTGTGTATGCAGTTAATGAAGCAGGAAAATCGGAGGGAGGCAGCGCATGGGCGGACGTTTTCCCGCAGCTGAACGGTGCGGACAGAATTAATGTACCGAAAGGAAGCGGCAGTTTTAAAAGTAATGCGTACAGTCTGACATACACTTATATAGAACGGGACGAAGAAACCGAGCAGGAAAACCCGGTGACCGTTGATATAAGCGATCATGCCGATTGGAGCATGAGTGCAGACAATGCCGCAATCACATGGGACATCGCGGAAAGGCGCATTGTTGTAGGGAATATCCCGGACGGCGTATACAACGCGGTTGTGACGGCGAAAGGGAGCAGCACAACGTATGAAAAAAATGTTGTAATAACGGTCGGTGACGGCGCGAAAATAGTATCCGCCGAGCAGGTATCGGGCGGAATTTCGGTAAACCTGAATTTGCCGCAGTCATTCGGCAAGGTTACGCTGTGCACGGCAGTGTACGGCGCAGGCGGCGCTCTTGCGGCGGTTTCTGTGAAGGAAATATCCTCCTCCGATTTAACCGGCGGTAAAATCACCGTCCCGATAAGTACAAACGGAAAAACGACAAAGATTATGCTTTTGCAGGACGCTAAAGGAATGTATCCGCTGTGCAAAAGCGTATCGGTTACGCTCAAATAATAAATAGCCGCACAGCTGCGAAAAGCTGTGCGGCAAGCGGCGATAAAAGCGTATATTGCCGCAAACTGAAACAGACGGTCAATGATATGCACCACCAAAAGCGTCTGACTTTTGGGGCTTACTTCAGAAAGACCGTCTGTTTTATTTTTATAAGAAACAGAAAAACACCGTCCGCAATCGGAATGCCGCGCAAGCTTTTGCAGTGCATGTCAAATTCGGACGGATTTGCGTGACCGGATTGGCAGGTAATATGCCGATTATTCCGTACGGCCTATGCCGACGCGGTTTTCTTTCCAGTATTGATTATCGATTTCCCACATTTTATCGTGCACATGCAGGTATTCAAACATTTTGGAAAGACACCGAACCTTTAAAGACGGCTTTAAATTTTTAGCATGCTTTTCGACCTTTGCGGCTAATTTGTCCAGCTTTTTTTCAAAGCTTTTCTTAAAATTATCGGGCATGTCATTCCAAAAATATCCCTGTACCGAATGGGTGACGATATGCGTTTTGGCGACTCCCCAGTAATTCATACTGTCTTTAATATCGTTCGCGGCGGATTTCATGCCGCCTCCGCCGGCGGTTGTGATAATCACCGCCTGTTTGTTTATCATGTCGAAATTCGGGCGGTGAACAAGCCATCTCCAGCCGTAGTGATCCAAAAAGGATTTTATCTGTCCCGGGGCATGAAAACACCATACAGGACAGCAGAATATTATAAGCTGCGACTTTGCGATGGCTTCGTTTATCGGTTTTAAATATTCATAGCCGCCGCATTTGTCCTCGTGTCCGTGCAGACAGGCATAACAGCCGCGGCAGATATGCGGCATGTTATCGGGCAGCGTAAATTCATACACCTCGCCCTTGCTGCCGAGCTTGGAAATAAAATACTGCGCGGCATTGTATGTACTGCTGTTTTTTCGGTTTGACGCACGGATTACGGTTATATCCATAGTGACGTCAGCTCCTTTCGTTAAAATAAAATTGCGGCAGGGCGCTTTAATTGCCAGCGGCTGTACCGCAAAAAGCCGATGTGTTCGGCTTTTGTGACGGTTACAGGCACGCCGTTTCTGCGTTTTGTGCGCCCGCATATTTTATGAAAGCATTTTTTGCGTATTCCAGCACCTGCGGTAAATCAATGTCATTCTCAAAACAGTAAATTACCGTAAGAATATTTTTTGTATTTTCCGTGACCGTCGTGCGCGTCGAATCAGACATGGACGAACCGAAAAGACCTTGTCCGTTCGCGAGAATAAGCATGTTTTCCATGTCAAGGAACTTTTATTTTGTTTTTTCCTTAAAATTAGATGAGTAAGTGAAAATCCGACGCCCGTAATACGGTGCTGGAAATTCACAGAGCGGCAGGTTATAAATCGTCCGATAAAACCGACGCATAGTACAATGCCCAGTCCTGATCGTTTGCCCAAACGTCATAATTTTTACCGTATGTAATTCCCGGTTTCATGTATTCGTTTTCGTAATTCGGGTCGGACGAATACAGCGTTATCTTGTACGGATAGAGATAATTGTTCGCGGCAAAGCCGTCATCTGCATATATGCATAAATTTCCGCCCAGATTTGCGTATATTGTTTTTCGGTGCACCGATGTATCTGCCGCTTTGTCATACCACGCCAGCGCCCGGCCTGCGAGAATACTCCAATAGTGGGGAAATAAATCGCCGTACGAACGGTGCTTCCCGAACCAATACCTGTCCCAATACCGCACCGGTATGCAGTTTAAATGAAAATCGGGCTGCCGTGCAAAGAATGCCTCAAGCATCGGCAAAGAGTTTTCCGCCAATTTTAAATATTTTTCATCATGAGTGAGAATGTATGCCTGCGACTGATAGCTCAGGTGGTTACTCGGAGCCTCGCTGCACCAGGTACATTCCATATCGGCAAACCCCAGCTGTGACGAGCCGTCAACGTACATCAAAAATGCACGCAGAAATTTCTTTCTTAAATCGTCCAATCCCTCTTTTTTGAGGGCGTCACAAATTTTGACCGCTTCTATGCACTGCGCCGGGTATTTGTATTCGGCAAGCTCAAAAAATTTCATAAGAACAGCCGCAGCATTTTCTATACATTTTCTCTCGCCGTTCAGATTGTACCATTCGAGGTAGTACACGGAAATCCATGGGAAGTTAAAGATTCTCGCATGTTTTTGTTCGCGGCAAACGTTGTTAAAAACCATGCCGGTGTCCGCGTCAAAAATTTCCCGTTCAATAAATGCACGGTGTTTTATGAGTGAGTTTAAAAGTCTTTCATCGTGTTTCCGCTGCAGAGCGCGGCAAACAAGTACGCCCATGCCTATGCGCTCTCTGGCGGCATTGCGGTCGGGATATTCCGTGCTGTCACAGTAGAGAGAGTCGGTTTCGCTGTCATAAATAAGATATGCGCCGTCTAGATGGCTTCCGCTGCGGTGATACTGCTGTTTCTCCGCAATGAACCGCGCGCGTTTATGCAGGATTTCGTCTGTATCCGCAAGTACATTCACAAAAATCCATGTTTTTTTGCCGTCAATTTCGGCGATAAGTTTTTTTTCACCGGTTTCATCAAAGGTACAGCTGCCGGAAACAGCGGTGCTGTCATTACTGCAGCACAAAATTTCGCCGCCGCATGACACGGTCGCATTATGAAACGGACGGTATGTTTCAGCAATGAAGTTCAATTTTTCATTTATGTGCAGCGTATACTTATCCGCGGTAAAACGAAGCGGGATTTCGGGACAGAGCGGCTGCAATTCGGGTTTTTCATCGCAAAATCTATATAAAAATTCATAATGTACGGTTTCGTTCGGAAGGATAACCTGTTCTGCGGTGTGCAGGACAAGCGCGCCCCTGTAATGCGCGCCGACGCGCGCTTTTGATATATCATAGCTTATGCTGTAGTCCGGCGCGGAGCCGGTGGTCATGTTCATTACAAGGTACGGCGGCTTGCCGTTCAGCCTGACCGAGTAAATCCAGCATACATCTCCGCCGCACCAGATATGATTTATATTGGCATTTTTAAAAAAGTCAGCGTCGGGGGAGTAGCTACACTGATAGGGAAAGCGTATTCCGAAGTTTTCCTTGGTCAGAAAAAACTCGGTGCTTCCGGTATTGGTGACGGAGTATCTTTCGGTGTATCCGTGCTCTGTCAATTTCTTTTCCGCAAGCACCCGCAAATTGTCTTTGATGTATACGGTTTCCGCTCTTTCGCCGCTTACCGATGAGCTGAGCACGCTGAAGCCGTCTATCGCACCCCAACCTGAATTTTCGATAATCCAATTAACCGGCTGTTCATCACGCGGACTTGATATTCTCTTTGTTTCGCCTGTTTTGCCGTCGATTTCGACGCAAATATTATCGCTGCCGAGTATCATTTTTTCCTCCGTTTTACAATCCGAAAATATCCGAAAAGCCGTTACCGCGCGAGCTTATACATTTCTTCAAGCTCGTCTTTTCCGAAAACGTATTTGTTATTGCAGAACTGACATTCAACCTCGCATTTTCCGTCCTCGTCTATTATTTTGCGGATTTCCTCCTTACCCACCGAGATTACGGCGTCGCGCATGCGCTTTTGCGAGCACTTGCATTGGTACATCGGCATTACGGTTTGGTTCTGCATTATCATGTCGAAATCCTCGGTCAGGTAAAAAAGTATATCCTGTGCCGTCATTCCGTCTGCGAGCATTTGAGTAATCGGGGGAATTGTTTTCATTTTATCCTCGATTTTGCCGGCGATTTCCTCTGTCGCCTCGGGCATGAGCTGAATCATAAATCCGCCTGCCTGCTCGGCATTTTCATCGGTGCCCACAAGCACCCCCAGCCCTATTGCTGTGGGGATTTGGTCGCTTTTCGCGAAATAATAAGTCATGTCCTCCGCGATTTCGCCCGTGACTATCGGCACCTGACCGCAGTACGGCTCTTTAAGGCTTAAATCGTAGATAACGTTCAGCTGACCCTTGCCGACAGCCCTGCCGACGTCAAGCTTACCCTTTTTGTTGAGCGGCAAATCCACATACGGATTTACCACGTAGCCGCGCACGCGCGATTTGTTGTCGGTTACCGCAACCATGTTCCCGAGCGGGCCGTCGCCGCGGAATTGTATGGTGACCGAGTCGGTATCGTTTTTAAGCCCCTGCCCCATGATTGCGGCAATAGTGAGCGTGCGCCCCAGCGCCGCCGTGGCAACCGGGAATGTTCCGTGCAGACGGTGCGCCTCGTTCACAAGGTCTTTGGTGACGGCGACAAATACTCTTATCGCACCGTCCGTGCTTTGTCCTCTTACAAGTATATCTGACATTATTATAAATCCTCTCGTTAATTGATTTTTGCGGTGACGCTGTATGAACCTATTACCGTAACACTGCTGTCCGCGGTGATTTCAACGGGTATAGGCTGTTCCTCGTCCGTGACGGCTGATGCGTCAATTTCGGCGGTTATCTTACCCGAGCCGACCGCGCTCTGACTGCCCTTGACCGAAACGGTTATTTCTTTCGGCTCAAACGTTACCGTTTTTCCCTCGGGAGTATTTTTCACCGTGACGGGGACGGTAACCTCGGTCAGAATTTTCGGCTCAAACTGGCACACAGCGCTGATTTTGCGGCTTTTGTCCGGGATATATACGCCGTTCGGGACGATAAGCTCGGTTTCGTATTCGGTTTTACCCTCCTCGCGAACGATTATTGCCTTTACCGAAGTTACCTCGACTCCGTCATCAACGCCTATGTCGATATTTTGCGCACTTTGGTTCTTAACCGTCATGCTGAAATTTTCCGCTGTCACATCGTCCGCGGCAAGCTCTACCGGAACGTTGATTTTTTTGTATACCGTATTTTCAACCGTCAGTGCGTTGTGGCTGCGATAGAGAATGTTATCATCGGATAAACGGTTATTTTTTTCGTCATAAAAGCTGTAGGTGTAATCCTGCGAGCTTGTTTTCGTCACCCCGGATACGTCTACCTCCGCAAGTCCGTAGGAAATGTCATAAACCGCGCTTTCTGCGCCGCGCACCTTCACACTGCTGACGCTGCACACCGATTTAACTATAAATTCCTGATTTTTGTCGGCATTTTCCGGCTCAATCCTTACCGGAATGTTCCGTGTTACAAGCTTTTCGGTCTGAATTTCCAGGTCGCTCAGCTTGCTTTTTACCATAGTTATGCCGTTTGACGGATATGAATATTTTATCGGCAGAATACTGCTGCCCGACGCGGTTATTCCCGAAACATCAACCGACGCGGATATTGAACCGAGCGCCGAAATTACGTTGCTGCGCGTTCCGCGGACAATTACGGTGACATCGGGAAGCTTCGATTTGTTCACAACGGTAAGACCGCTGTTTTCCAGCTCGCGCTCTCCCTCGAAGGTTATCGGTATGTCGGTGAGTGCCTGGCTTATCACCGGATCCTCGGTGTAGGTTATTGCAAACCAAAGGATTATCGCAATCAGTCCGGACAGGATTTTAAGCAGAATACGGTTGTCTTTAAATATCTTTTTCATCGTACATTCCTCCAGAACTTCCCTTTTTCATTTTCCTTTGAAATGGCTCTGTTAAGCGCTGTGCGCAGCGTCTGTTCGGTCAGGTTGCGCGTGAGCGTTCCGTTTAAGGCGATGGAAATTTTGCCGGTTTCCTCGCTGACGATAACAACCAGCGCGTCGGACGCCTCCGAAATGCCGAGCGCCGCACGGTGACGCGTTCCCAGCTCTCTGGACAGGTTCATGTTTGAGGTAAGCGGAAGAAAACAGCCGGCAGTATAAATTTTATCGCCGCGGATTATAACCGCGCCGTCATGCAGCGGAGTGTTCGGCACGAAAATGTTTTCTAAAAGCGCCGCGCTTATTTCCGCATTTATAAGCGTTCCGGTGCTTATAACGTCGCCGAGCTTTGTTTCGCGCTCGCATACAATAAGCGCGCCCGTTTTGGTTGCCGACAAATTTGCCGCGGCTTTGGTTATTTCCGATACCGCGATGCTTTGCTCCACGGTTGTTCCCGTGGCAACGTCTATTATTTTGCCCACCTTTGAGCGCCCCATTTTCTCAAGCAGACTTCTCAGCTCCGGCTGGAAAATTACTACGATTGCAAACATTCCCACCTGCATGGCGTTGCGCAGCAGGTAGTTCAGCGTTGTGAGGTGCGCCCAGGTGCTTACCTGTAAAATTATAAACAGTATTGCAATACCTTTGACAAGCTGGATTGCACGCGTTTCCTTAATCATTTTAAGCAGCTGGTAGACAATAATTGCCACAAGGAATATATCTATAATATCGGTCAGCTTAAAGACCTGAAAAAAATTTTTTATATACATCAGTGCCGAACTCATTGCTCATTTGCCCCTTTCTCATTCATATCTTATATTATACAATAGATTTCGGCGGTTTACCAGTCCTTTTTATAAATTTTTTCGGGATTTTTTTGTTCAGTCTGCATATTGAGGCAAAGATTTTTAGGACAGTATGATATTTTTTGTCAAAAAACCTTGTAGTCTGTCCGCAATTATGATAAAATACAATTAAATAATTTAATTTTTTGGAGGAAATTCATATGAAAAAAATTTCAGCAATAATTGCTGCGGCAGTGATTGCAGTTACATCGGCTGCTGCGGTTTGCGCAGAAAGCGCGTCGCCGACAATCAGAGTGGACGGCAGAACACTTATGTTCCGCGAGGATCAGCCGCCGATAATTTTAAATGACAGAACCTACGTTCCGGTACGCCGTGTTCTTGAGAACATGAGCGCGACGGTTAAATGGGATCCCGATGCGAAAACGGTAAAAATCGATTCGTATGACAATATTAAACGTCTTATTCTTACAATCGACAGCCCGGAGATAACGGTTTATACATATACAAGCGTGCTGCATGCCGATAAGGAAACGGTAACCTCCGATGTTGCCCCGGTAATTGTCAATGACCGCACGATGCTGCCTATCCGTGTTATTGCGGAAACTATGGGCGCGACGGTTGAGTGGGACGAGGAGAACAGAGTTACCGAGATAACCACTCAGCAGGCAAAGCGTTATGCAAAAGCGGCAGGAATTGACGCGTCGGAGGACGGATTTGTTCTTAAGGACGCATATGCCGAGACGGTTCCCAAGCTGTCACTCGCGTATGACGGCGGCAGCGTGAAAAAAGGCGAAACCGCGACCCTTGCGCTGAAGCTTGCAAATCTTGAGGCGGACAGTGCGGAGTCAAAGCTGTCATCAATAACGGTCAGCATTATGTATAATAAGGATAATTTCGAGTATGATTCATTCCGCTGCTATTCGGATAAAGGAGAGGTTTCACCGGCTTTGTCGGCGAATAACCCCGAGTTTGCGGACGGCTGTGTTAAGATTATAACTCTGACTTTGCCGGCAAATGCATATCTTCCGGCTGAGGACGGAACGATAATGGAAATCGACTTTACGGCGCTGAATGATAACGGCGGTGAATTCAGCATTTCCGATGCTGTTTCGGAGCTGGGCAGCAACACCGAGCTGATTGTTGCGACAGACAGTGAAACATATTATTCAATTTCAAAATATGATGAGCTTTACATAGACACAACTCCGGTATCGGTTAAAGCAGAAGCCGCAGCAGACGATAAAGAAAAAACCACGGCAGATGACGAAAAAAAAGCTGACGATACGGCAGATGATAAAACCGATGTAAAAGCCGAAGACGGAACTCAGACAAAGTCGGACGAAACTGCGGAGGATAATTCCGCGGACAGCAAGCCCGAGGAAAAAACAGACGCAAAGGACGCAGCTGATGACGCAAAAACAGACGCGCAGGACAAATCGGCAGAGAAATAAGAGCTGATTTATCGGTTTGCAAATACGAAAAATCATAAATACACAAAAAATGCACCCCAAACGCGGTTGACGCCGGGGTGCATTTTTTGTGTATAAAAAATAACAAACCGCGTATTTCGGGCGGTTTGTTATTTTTACCGAAATTCCGGAAAATGAATGTGCGCCGGCGGATATATGGCAAAAAACACATCGTATGTTCTTTTTATGCAAAGAAGATTTTGCGCATATAATCCGATAAAAACGCGTAATCATTCACATCGGGGATTTTATTTTACAATAAGACTTTTTCCGGTCATTTCCTCCGGCTTGTCAAGACCCATAAGGTCAAGCATTGTCGGTGTGAGGTCGCAGAGTTTTCCGCGCTCAAGCTCAACATCGCCGGCACCGATTACGATAAGCGGAACGGGGTTTGTTGTGTGCGCGGTGAACACAGCCTTTGTGTCCGGGTCGAACATCTTGTCGGCGTTGCCGTGGTCTGCCGTTACAAGAACTTTACCGCCGTGTGCCAAAATTGCGTCAACAACCTTGCCCAGACATTCGTCAACTGCCTCAACCGCCTTTACCGCCGCGTCAAATACGCCGGTATGACCTACCATGTCGCAGTTGGCAAAGTTCAGAATAATGCAGTCATATTTGTCCTCGTTAATTAAGTCAACGCAAGCGTCGGCAACCTTGTATGCGCTCATTTCCGGCTGCATATCGTATGTCGCAACCTTGGGTGACGGAATCAGCTTTCTGTCCTCGCCGTCATAAACGTCCTCAACGCCGCCGTTGAAGAAGAAAGTAACATGCGCATATTTTTCCGTTTCCGCAATGCGCAGCTGTTTCAAGCCCTTTTTGGAAATATATTCGCCGAAAGTATTTTTAAGAACCTGCGGCTTGAATGCAACGTGAACGTTCGGCATTGACGCGTCATACTGCGTCATGCAAACGTAGTAAAGCGGGAACAGCTCGCGCTCAAAGCCCTTAAATTCGGGGTCAACAAAGGTTCTGGTTATTTCTCTTGCGCGGTCGGGACGGAAATTGAAGCACACAACCGAGTCGTTCGCGCTGATTTTTCCGACAGGTGCGCCGTTTTCGCAGACAACCTTCGGAATGATGAACTCATCGGTGATGAGCGCGCCGTTTTCGTCCTTGGTTACGTAGGATTTTTCAAGAGCGGCAACAATATCATCGGTCATTTCGCCCTCGTTTTTAACCATTGCGTCATATGCGCGGATAACGCGGTTCCAGTTGTTGTCACGATCCATGGCGTAGTATCTGCCGCTGACGGTGGCGATTTTGCCTATTCCGGTGTTCTCAAGTTTTTCCTGCAATTGCTTAATGAAACCGATACCTGAAGTAGGCGATACGTCACGGCCATCCATAATCGGGTGAATAAATACCTTTTTCAAGCCGTTTTTGCGCGCGAGGTCGATTAAGCCGAACAGGTGTTCGATGTGTGAATGAACGCCGCCGTCCGATAAAAGACCGATGAAATGCAGCGCGGAGTCATTTTTCTTGCAGTTTTCCACTGCGCCCAACAGAGCCTCATTTGAGAAGAAATCGCCGTCGCCGATTGATTTTGTGATACGCGTCAGCTCCTGATAAACAACTCTGCCGGCGCCGATGTTTGTATGACCGACCTCGGAGTTGCCCATCTGACCGTCGGGAAGTCCCACAGCCATGCCGCTGGCGTACAGAATTGTGTTGGGGTATTCGGCAAAGTAGCGGTCGATGTTAGGTTTTTTTGCCGCCTTTATTGCGTTTCCCTCCGCGGTTTCGTTTATGCCGAAGCCGTCAAGAATTATGAGTGCGATTGGTTGTTTTGACATAAGTTTCTCCTTTCGCCGCCGATGGCGGCATAAGCCGGGCGATTAGCACGCGGCTTATTATATAATGTTAATTTTCTGCTTTCGAATTATAGAAATTTTGTATTATTTCAAGCGGAATATACACCCGTCCGCCGTAAATGTACGCCGGAAGTTCTGCGGTAATTTCGCGTGTACTCATTCCGGCAGTGCTTACCGAGCGCTTAACCTCAAATGAAATTTCCTTGCCGTCAACCGTGATGCGGCTTTTCAGATTAAGCGGAGTATTGCAGTTTTCCGCACGGGTTTCAAACAGCGTTTTTCCGCACATTGACGGATTTTCCGGTACAATATGTTCGCTGCTGATTTCGTGCTGATTTTTGTCGGTAGTGATTTCAACAGTAAATCCGTCCTCCGATACTGCCGCGGTGCCGCCCAAAAGCTCCGCCAAATCCTTTGCCGGAACCCACGGGCCGAACATTCCCGAAATATATGAAATTGCCGGGAGTGTACTCGTCCTGTCGCCGACCGTCAGATTTACCTCGTGCTCAAAGCGTCCGGCAACCGGCGGTGCGGTTGATGCCAGGCTGTAAACAGTGCCGATGTCGGTTTCACGCGGAACGGCTTCAAGATATTCAAAATATCCGAACATGCTCGCAAATACTTCATAATATCTGCCGCCGGATTTGTAGGTAAAGAAACAGCCGGTATTACCGTTTGTTTCAAACCCGGGATTGCCGAAAGAGCCGTTGTATGCATCGGTTTGCACGGCGCCTGCAAATTCCCAATCGGTTATGCACGGACGTTCAGCTGTCAGCTGAGCGGGCAAAAAATCATTAAGCCGCATTGCCGTGCCTATATATTTTTCTTTACCGTCGGAACCGTCTGTACTTTTTTGAATGATTGTTATGTCTGTTCCGCGCTGCAAAATTGCGCCCAAATCACCGAATGTATATTCCTCGGGCGGTGCTCCGTCAGCGGTCAGGCGGTCGGTTTCGCGCTTTAATACTTCATCATAGCTCAGGTTTTCGATTTTTTCTGCATTGACAAGCCGATAGAGCGCATCAATGTCAAAGTGCGTTATGCTGCGGCGGTTCGACGTCATAGTCCATGTGCCGTCTTCCAGATGCACCGGCTCGTCCTTTTTGACATCGCAGACATATCCGATAATTTCGCCGTCCTCGCTGCCCCAGTGAACAGAGTATTTGAACGAGCCGTCCGGAACGGCGGTTTCAATGCCGTGACCCGAAAGCCCGGCGGTGTATTTGAGCACGCCGCTTCCAATATACGGTCTTGCGTTATACTGATTGAAAATAATCTCAGCCTGCACTCCGTTGTCATAATCGGGGAGGAGAGAGATTGTGCGGTTTTCCGCGTCCCAGCGGTACATCATACCGGTTTCGCAGCGGTCGGTCTGCGTTATGTCGCCGCCGATGTCCTCAATCGCGACCGCCATTTCGCCGTTTAACGAAAAGCACGGAACTTTTGTACCGTTTATCGACGTTATTATGTCGGACTGATAAATGTGTCCGACAATTTCGCCGCATTTGCCGCGTTCGACATCGTCCGGCACAGGGTTAAACGTGTTTTCGAGTACAGAAACATAAAGTGCGCGCAGATTGTCATTGTAGCCGACCTCAAAGCCGTAGCGCCGTAAATCCTCCGCGATAATCGCGGTTTTTCCGTTCAGGGAAAATGAGCGGATAGGCGCGCCGTTCACATCTGCAACGATGTCGGTGGAATAAATATCGCCGATAACGTCGCCCGCATTTGCGGCGTGTGCCGTGCCGCATAAAAGCAAAAGCGCCGATAATATTATAGGTAGTTTTTTCATAAATTACCTCCGAAAACACAAGCCGCGGCAAAATGAAAATCACATCACCGCGGCTTTTGACAGCATTTGTATTTTTAAATTGCGCGGCTTATCGGGCAGATTATTTTGCCGCCTTTGTGATAGCTGCGAAATCGTCGGCTACAAGTGACGCGCCGCCGATCAGTCCACCGTCGATGTTCGGCTTTGACATAAGCTCTTCCGCATTGGAGGGCTTCATGCTGCCGCCGTACTGGATTGTAAATTCCGGTGCGCATTTGTCGCAGTAAAGGTCGGCGATAATCTTTCTTATTCCGCCGCAAACCTCTTCAGCCTGTTCGCTTGTCGCGGTCTTGCCGGTGCCGATTGCCCAGATAGGCTCGTATGCGATAACAACCTTCTTTGCGTCCTCGGCAGGGATTCCGGCAAATGCTTTCTTAATCTGAATTGCGATTAAATCCATTGTGATGCCGGCTTCGCGCTGCTTCAGGCTTTCGCCCACGCAAACAATAGGAATAAGTCCCTTTGCAAGCGCCTTTTTGGTTTTTAAGTTAACCGTTTCGTCGGTTTCGTTGTTGTACTGACGTCTTTCCGAGTGACCGATGATGACATAGTCAACGCCCATGTCGCGGAGCATATCGGCGGAAACCTCGCCGGTGAATGCGCCTTTGTCCTCGTAATGCAGATTTTCCGCACCGATTTTTACGTGCGTACCCTTTGCCGCCTCGATTGCCGGAGCAAGGCATACGTACGGTGTGCAGCAAACAACTTCGCAGTTTGAGCCTGCGGTTGCCGCAGCCACTTCCTTGACGAAATCGTATGTTTCGCTCGGAAGCTTGTTCATCTTCCAGTTACCTGCAACAATATATTTTCCCATTGTAATTTCCTCCTTATTTTAAGGTGTTAAACGCCTTTAACCATTCTCTTTTTATAAGCTCATGACCGTATTTTGTCGGGTGAACTCCGTCGCGCGTCCAGTGTTCGCCGGGAGCGCGGTCAAGCGCCGCGTTGAGCTTGTCCTGAAGCGGAATAAAGGTCAGGTTGTATTTTTCCGCAACCTCTTTTGCCTTTGCCGCTCTTTTGTCAACCTCACTGCGGAAAATATCCCATTTTTCCTCGGTCGCCGTGCCTTTCATGACATACGGCTCCATAATCATGATTTTGAGGTCGGGCAGCGCCGCTTTTACTTCCTCGATAAGCATGCAGTAAATTCTGAAATACTTGTCCGCGTCCACGCCGTTTTGCCAGCCGACCTCGTGCCATACGTCATTTACGCCGATTAATATGCTCATTACGTCGGGCTTGAGATTTATAATATCCGCTTTTATGCGTGCATAAACATCGACGATACGGTTGCCGCTTACGCCGCGGTTTAAGAAATTGTATTCGGTCGGATATTCAAAGCCCAGCTCTGCCGATACAAGGTGAGGATAACCCTCGCCGAGATAAATGTCATCTTCGCGTGAGCGGCCGCAGTCGGTTATGGAGTCGCCCTGAAACAGTATAGTTTTCATTGGTAGTTTCCTCCGAGATTATTTGTCATTAATAGCCGCGATGCCCGGAAGCTCTTTTCCCTCAAGGAATTCGAGCGATGCGCCGCCGCCTGTTGAGATGTGGCTCATCTTGTCGCCCAAGCCTGCCTGGTTAACAGCCGCTACGCTGTCGCCGCCGCCGATGATTGTGGTTGCGTCGAGGTCGGCAAGAATTTTTGCAATTGCGTTTGTTCCCTTTGCGAATGTCGGCATTTCAAATACGCCCATAGGTCCGTTCCAAACAACGGTCTTTGCGGTCTTGAGTGCGTCGCCGAACAGCTCGATTGTCTTTTCGCCGATGTCCAGACCTTCCCAGCCCGGCTCGATTTCGCCTCTTGCGACTGTCTTGTGCGGAGCGTCGTTTGAAAATTCCTGTGCAACAACCGTGTCAATCGGGATAAGCAGCTTAACGCCGTTTTTCTCAGCCTTTGCCATCATGTCTTTTGCATAGTCGATGTAGTCTGCCTCAAGCAGTGAATCGCCGACTTCTTCGCCGAGCGCTTTCATGAATGTGTATGCCATTCCGCCGCCGATGATAAGCGTGTCAACCTTGTCCAAAAGGTTGTTGATAACGGAAATTTTCGATGATACCTTTGAGCCGCCCAGGATTGCAACCAGCGGTCTTACCGGGTTGTTAACGGCATTGCCCAAAAATTCGATTTCTTTCTGAATAAGATAGCCGCAAACAGCAACCGGAACATACTTTGTTACGCCTACGTTTGAGCAGTGAGCGCGGTGAGCCGTACCGAACGCATCGTTTACGAATACGTCTGCAAGGGACGCAAGCTCTTTTGAAAATTCGTCAACATTCTTTGTTTCTTCCGCTCTGTAGCGTGTGTTTTCAAGAAGAACAACATCGCCGTCTTTCATTTCGGCAACTGCTTTCTTTGCATTTTCGCCCACAACATTGTCATCAGCTGCAAAAACAACGTCTTTGCCCAGCTTTGCCGAAAGTTCCTTGGCAACCGGTGCGAGGGACAGCTCGGGCTTCGGTTCGCCCTTGGGCTTGCCCATGTGCGAGCAGAGAATAACCTTTGCGCCGTGGTCTGTAAGATACTTGATTGTCGGCAGTGCACCAACTATTCTTGTATCGTCTGTGATGTTTCTGTTTTCGTCAAGGGGAACGTTGAAGTCGCATCTTACGAGGACTCTTTTACCCTTTACTTCAATATCTTCTACGCTTTTTTTGTTTAACATATCGGACACCTCTCATTAATAAATTTCGGGCATAAAAACCCACTTACTTTTATTGTACCTCAAATCCGCAATTATTTCAAGCCCGAAACAGCATTTTTTGTAAAATTTGTTAAAAAAATATCTTACTCAGGCGGCATGCGCAGATTATTCCGGCAAAATCACCGATAATTGCGGCAATAAGTACCTTTTTAGTATATTTTACCTTGGTTCGTCCGAAATATACGGAAACGGTGTAAAAGGTGGTTTCGGTCGCGGCGCAGAGGATACACGCGGCGCGTGCGATTTGACTGTCCGCGCCGTATGTGCGTACGGTGTCGGTGAGCAGCCCTATCGCGCCGCTGCCGGAGAGCGGACGGATAAGCGCAAGCGGCAGGATTTCCGGCGGAATATGCAAAAAGCCGGTTATCGGTGCAAGGAGCCTTGCAAGAGCGTCAAGCGCGCCCGATTCGCGCAGCATTGCCGCCGCCGACAGAACCGCGATAAGCGCCGGCAGGATGGAAACCGCGGTTTTTAAGCCCTCCTCCGCGCCCTCCGTAAACGCGCTGTATGCCGGAGCTTTGTTTTTTGCCGCGGCAAGCAGAACAAGGATAATTAAAATCGGAATAACGTAAATCATCTTTTTGCACTCCTTTTGCAGATAATCTGCTCGGCAATGAGCGCGGCGGACAGCGACAGCACCGAGCTTATCCATACGCACGGGACGATGCCGTACGGATTTTCCGCGCCGCATGCGGCAAGAATACCGATAACCGTTGTGGGGAGGATTTGCAGGCTCGCCGTGTTCATGACGGCAAAGCGGCACATTTCATGCGACGGCTCGGGCTTTTCGCCGTTCTGCCTGTCAAGCTCCCGCATGGCGGCGACCCCGGCGGGAGTTGCGGCATTGCCCATGCCCAGCAGATTTGCAATCACATTCATTGTGATGTTGCCGCGGTCTTTGACTTTGGGAAAAAGCCGCGCAATTACGGGCGAAAGCAGCTTTTCGCATATGCGCACGCCGCCGGAAACCTCCGTGATTTTCAGTATGCCCGACCAAAAGCACATTATCCCGGCGAAGGATAAAAGCACCGTAATTGCCGACGCCGCGCCGTCAAGCCCTGCCGTCAGCGTTTCCGAAAGACGCCCGTTAATAAATCCGAAAATAAGTGACACAATAATAATGCCCGACCAAATATAGTTCATAATAATCTCCGTTTCTGAAAATAATGTTGTAATTTCGTGCTAAGTGTGCTATAATTACAATAATATAATTATGATGGGAGTAATATTGATATGAGCTATGCCGATGAGATATTTATAAAAAACTGTAAGGATATTTTGGAAAACGGTGTATGGGACACCGATATGGAGGTTCGTCCGCACTGGGAGGACGGTGCGCCGGCGCATACGATAAGCAAATTCGGCATAGTAAACCGATATGACCTGGCGGAGGAATTTCCTATTCTCACGCTGCGGCGCACATACTGGAAATCCGCGCTCGACGAGCTTTTATGGATTTGGCAGAAAAAATCCAACAATGTGCATGATTTGAAGAGTCACATATGGGACCAATGGGCGGACGAAAACGGAAGTATCGGAAAAGCGTACGGCTATCAGCTGGGGATAAAGCATAAATATAAAGAGGGCGAATTTGACCAGGTGGACAGGGTGCTTTACGATTTAAAGCACAACCCGAACTCACGCCGCATTATGACGAATATATACAATCACGCGGATTTGTCGGAAATGCACCTTTACCCGTGCGCGTACTCGATGACCTTCAGCGTAAAGGACGGCAGACTAAACGGCATTTTGAACCAGCGCAGCAATGATTTTCTGACGGCGAATAACTGGAATGTTGTGCAGTATGCGATGCTTGTGTACATATTTGCGCAGGTTTCGGGCTTAAAGCCGGGCGAGCTTGTGCATGTGATTGCCGACGCGCATATTTATGACAGGCATGTGCCGATTGTGGAGGAGCTGATAAGCCGCAAAGGCTTTGACGCACCGAAATTCATCATGGACGGCGTCAGCGATTTCTACAAAATCACAACCGATAATTTCAGGGTAGATGACTATAAATTCCATGAGTTCGACGCAAAAATCCCGGTTGCGATATAAGGAGAGAATATTATGAAACTGATTGCGGCGGTATCGGCGGACTGGGGAATAGGAAAAGATAACGGACTTTTGTTCAATATTCCAACCGATATGAAATTTTTTCGTGAAACAACTAAAGGGAAAACGGTAATCCTGGGGCGGAAAAACCTCGAAAGTTTTCCGGGCGGAAAACCGCTCAAAAACCGGGTCAATATCGTGCTGACGAGAAACCGGGATTTTTCCTGCGAGGGTGCGGTTGTGTGCGGAAGCGTTGATGAGCTTTTCGGCATGGGATATGATTTGTCCGACGCATTTGTAATCGGCGGTGAGGAAATTTACCGTCAGCTTTTGCCCTACTGCGACACCTGCTTTATAACAAAAGTTGCGGCAAGCGTGCCGTGCGACAGATACATGGTAAACCTCGATAAACTGCCCGAATGGGTTCTTGCCGAAAAATCGGAGCAAACGCAGGACAATGGGTACGGCATAACCTTTTGTACCTATAAAAGAGTGTAATATTTGTGCCGTCTTGTGCGGCGGAACGGAGTGTTTTCATGAATTTGCACAGAATTGCGGATATTACGGCAGATATCGGTTATAAGTACGATATGATGAAACGTTGTGCGGAGGCATACCGAGTGAATGAAAATGTACGCCCCGATATGACGATATACCTTTCCGACGCGTTCTATGAGCGCAAACAGAGGGAAAATCCGCAGCTGAGTCTTGATGAGTGCGAATACATATTCACGGGAGATGTGTTCTATACGGGGCTTGTTCATTTCGGCGGATTTATGATAAAGTCCTCCGCGGTTCTGACCGGCGGTGCGGCATATCTGTTTTCGGAGCCGCCGGGAGCGGAGAAATCCGCGCATGCCGCGCTGTGGCAAAAGGTTTTCGGCACAGACCGCGTGAAAATCTTAAATGATGATAAAACAGCTGTCCGCCCCATGGGTGACGGAATTTATGCCTGCGGAACGCCGTGGAGCGGAAATTCCGATTTAAATATAAACATAAAAGCGCCTGTCGGCGGAATTTGCTTTTTGGAGCGCGGTACGGAAAATAAAATCCGCCGCGTAAACGGCGGCAGCGTTATATCGCGCATGCTTGATGAAACGGTGCGTCCGTATGATGAGGACGATATGGATTTGCTGCTCGGATATACAGACCGCGTGCTGAACGGGGTGCCGATATACATAATGAGCTGTAATGAGTCGGAGGAGGCGGCAAAAACCGCATACAGGGAAATGACAGAAGAAAGGAAGTGAGCGCCGTGGCGGTTGCTCTGATTACGGGCGCAAGCTCGGGAATAGGCAGGGAAATTGCGCGCATACTGTCGGATATGGGGTATGACCTCATTCTGGCGGCGCGAAGAACCGAAAGAATGGAGGAGCTTGCACGAACGCTCAAAACACGCGTGCAGATTGTCGGCACAGACCTTGCGGACGCGGAAAACTGCTTTGCGCTGTACGAAAAATGCAAAGACGCGGACGTGGAAATTGTGGTGAATAACGCCGGGTTCGGCAGCTTCGGCGAATTTTGCCGCGGCAAAATTGAAACGGATTTGACAATGATAGATTTAAACGTGCGCGCGGTGCATATTCTGACAAAACTGTTTTTGTCCGACTTTACGCACAAAAATAAAGGCAGGATACTGAATGTGGCGTCGGCGGCGGGATTTATGCCGTCGGGACCGCTGCTTTCGGAGTATTACGCGACAAAAGCATATGTTTTGAGCCTTACGCGCGGAATTGCAAAGGAGCTGAAAAAGTCAAAAAGCCGCGTGACCGTTTCGGCGCTTTGCCCGGGGCCGGTAAAAACCGAATTTAATGCGATTGCCGGGGTGCGGTTTGCCGCGGCGGGCATGGACTGCAAAACCGTCGCGCGCGCGGCGGTCGGCGGAATGATGCGCGGTAAAACCGTGATTATTCCGGGCGTTATGATGAAGTTCGGAAAATTTTTCGCAAAAATTCTGCCGGACGGATTGCTCACGGAATTTGCATACAGATTTCAGAAGTCGAAAAAATGACCGCGCAGGAGGAAAATAAATGGTACACATAGGAAACAGCTGGGACGGATTGCTCGGCGATGAATTTGAAAAAGACTACTATAAAAATTTACAGGAATTTTTAAAGGGGGAATATGCAAATTATGTAATTCACCCCGATAAAAATGATATTTTTAACGCGCTTAAATGGACAAGCTATGAGGATGTGCGCGTTGTTATCCTCGGACAGGACCCGTATCACGGCGAAAATCAGGCGCACGGGCTTGCGTTTTCGGTGCAGAAAGGCATAGAAGCGCCGCCGTCGTTGAAAAATATTTACAAGGAGCTACAAAGCGAGCTGGGACTTTATATCCCGAATAACGGCTACCTCGAAAAATGGGCGCGGCAGGGAGTGCTGCTGCTCAATTCCTCGCTGACCGTGCGCGACGGCGAGGCAAATTCGCATAAGGGCAAGGGCTGGGAGATTTTTACCGACCGCATTACGCAGCTTTTGAACGAGCGGCGCGAAACGGTGATTTTTCTGCTTTGGGGCAGCGATGCGAGGAAAAAGCAGGAGCTTATAACCAATCCTCAGCACATCATTCTGCAGGCGGCGCACCCGAGCCCGCTTTCGGCAAGCCGCGGATTTTTCGGCTGCGGTCATTTCAAAAAGGTCAACAGTATTCTGACTGCCATGAACCGAAACCCCATTGACTGGCAGATTGAAAATATATAACAATTTTTTGCCGCTCGGGCGGCAGAACGGAGAATTTGATGAAAAAGCTTCTTATTATAGATTCAAACAGCTTAATAAACCGCGCATTTTACGGCGTGAAATATCTGTCCGCGCATGACGGAACGCCGACGAACGCCGTCTACGGATTTATGATGACGCTCATGAAACTGCTGGACGATAACAAGCCGGATTACGTATGCGCGGCGTTCGACCTGAAAGCGCCGACCTTCCGCCACAAGATGTATGCGGAATACAAAGCGCAGCGCAAGCCCATGCCGGACGGGCTTAAGGTGCAGATGCCGATTGCAAAGGACATTCTCCGCGCGATGGGCATGAACATTCTTGAAAAGGAGGGCTTTGAGGCGGACGATATTATCGGCACCGTTTCGCGCATTTGCGGCGAAAACGGCGTGGAATGTCTTATCGCGACCGGCGACAAGGACGATTTGCAGCTTGCCTCGCAAACAACCAAGGTTCTGCTGACGGTGACAAAACAGGGCGTGACCGAAACAGACAGCTGCGATGACAAAGCGGTTTTTGCGCGCTACGGCGTTACGCCGACCGAGTTTATCGACGTTAAGGCGCTTATGGGTGACGCGTCGGACAATATCCCGGGAGTAAAAGGCATCGGTGAGAAAACCGCAATGTCGCTCATAGCAAAGGCGAAAAGCATAGAAAATCTGTACTCCGACCTTTCCGCATGGGGGATTACCCCGGCAAATCTGAAAAAACTGGAGCAGGGCAGGGATATGGCATTCATGTCCAAGACTCTGGCGACGATTGACAGGAATGTTCCGATTGATTTTGATTTTGAGAATAATACTCTCGGCGAATACAAAAGCAGCGCGGAGCTTTATGATATATTGAAGAAACTCGATTTAAACAAGGTTATTTCGCGCATGGGGCTGCAAAAACAGGAGAGCCGCGAGGCGGTGGATTTCCTGAAAGACACGGTCTGCGAAAGCATTTCCGGAGCCGGGGAATTTGACGTGCTCTGCGAGAAAATACGCAAAAAAGGAGAGGTGGCGTGTTTCTTTGAATTTGACGGCAACCGCCTTGCAAATGCGGCATTTGCGGTGGACAATTATGCCGCCTACGTTACGGTGACCGGTGAAATTCTCGAGAAAATGAAGCCCCTGCTGGCGGACAGCGGAATAAAAAAATACTGCTCGGACATCAAAGACACGCTTGTTAAGCTGGATATCGAGGGGATTGCGTATGACGCGGCGATTGCGGCATATTTGTTAAATCCGGCGCGGACGTCCTATTCGATAAACGATTTGGCATATGAATATCTCGGCTTTGAATTCGGTGAGGAAAAGCAGGTTTCGCTGTTTGACGCGGATGACGGCTCGGAGGCGAAAAAGGCGCTTGCAATAATGCCGCTTGTGAAAATAACCGCGGAGGAACTGAAAAAGAACGGTCAGGAGCGGCTGTATTACGATATTGAGCTTCCGCTGGTAAACGTCCTTGCAGATATGCAGAAGCAGGGTATTTTGATTGATAAAGAGCAGCTGTCGGTATTTTCGGAGGAGCTGTCGGGGCGGATAGACGCGCTTACCGGGGAGATTTACGCGCTTGCCGGCGAGGAGTTTAACATAAATTCACCGAAACAGCTTGGGGTGATACTGTTTGAAAAAATGGAATTAAAGCCGCTTAAAAAGACGAAAAGCGGCTATTCCACCAATGCCGAGGTGCTGGAAAAGCTGCGCGGAAAAAGCCCGATAATAGACAAAATCCTGGAATACCGTCAGCTGACAAAGCTGAAAAGCACATACTGCGACGGACTTATGGCGGTAATAAACCCCGAAACGGGGCGGATACATTCGGTGTTCAATCAGACGGTGACGGTTACGGGGCGTATAAGCTCGACCGAGCCGAATATGCAGAATATTCCGACGCGTACCGAGCTGGGGAGCTATATTCGCCGCATGTTCGTGGCGAAGGAGGGCTGCGTGCTTGCGGACGCGGACTATTCGCAGATTGAGCTGCGGGTGCTTGCGCATATTGCCGATGACAAGACCATGATTGAGGCTTTCAAAAATAACGAGGACATTCACCGCGTTACCGCCTCGCAGGTTTTGGGTATTCCGCCCGAACAGGTCACAAAGCAGCAGCGCAGCAGCGCAAAAGCGGTCAATTTCGGCATTGTTTACGGAATAGGTGAATATTCGCTGTCGCAGGACCTCAAAATCCCGGTGAAACAGGCAAAAGAATATATTAAAAATTATCTTGAAAAATACAGCGGCGTAAAAAAATATATGGAGGATATAAAGGATTTTGCGCGCAAAAACGGCTATGTGAAAACCCTGATGAACCGCATACGCTACATTCCCGAGATTACGTCCTCAAACTTTAATGTGCGCGCGTTCGGGGAAAGAGTGGCGCTCAATACGCCGGTTCAGGGAACGGCGGCGGATATAATCAAGCTCGCCATGGTGCGGATTTACCGCAGACTGAAGGACGGCGGCTTTAAATCAAAGCTGATTTTGCAGGTGCACGATGAACTTATCATAGAAACCTATACGGAAGAAAAAACGGCGGTGGAAAAAATTCTCCGCGAGGAAATGGAGGGGGCGGCGTCGCTGTCCGTTCCGCTTGCCGTAGATATGTCGGAGGGAAAAAGCTGGTATGACGCGAAATAAAAAGGTTATCGGAATTACGGGCGGCTCGGGCTGCGGAAAAAGTTATATAAGCGAAATTCTGCGCAGAAACGGAATACCCGTCATCGACGCGGACAAAACCGCGCATGAGGTTATGGATCCGGGCACGCCGTGCTGCCGTGAAATAATTGATTTTTTCGGCTGCGGAATTGAGGAGAACGGCGGAATAAACAGGAAGAAACTCGGGAAAATTGTCTTTTCCGACCCGAATATGCTGAAAAAGCTGAACGAAATTTCTCATAAATATATACTTGAAAGCATAGAAAATAAGATTGAGCATGAAAATGCGGAGATTGTCTGCGTCGACGGCGCGGTGCTTATCGAAAGCGGCATGAAGTGCGACATGATGATAGGCGTGATAGCCGACTTTGCCGTGCGCAGAAAGCGGATAACGGCGCGCGACTCGATCTCGGAGGAGGCGGCAGACATGCGTATTCATGCGCAGCCGAGCGAGGATTTCTACCGGAAAAACTGCGATTTCATTATCTACAATGACGGCAGACCGCTCGATATTAATAAAATTTTGAAAAGGATTAAAGAATGAAAATAATCAGAAAATTCCTGCTTTTCGCGCTGATTGCCGCAGCGGCGGCGTATGGGCTGAGCCTGGCGTACGGCGCTTTTCTCGACCGGTTTCTGCCGCTTAAATACGAGGACAGTATAGAGCGGCATGCGGCGGAAAACGGGCTGGACAAATATTTTGTCATGGCGGTAATACGCGCGGAGAGCAGCTTTGACCACAAGGCACATTCGGGCATTGCGAGGGGGCTTATGCAGATAACCGACGATACGGCGGAATGGATTGCCGGCAAGATGGGGCTTGAATATGACGAGGACATGGTGGAGGAGCCGGACACCAATATAAAAATGGGGTGCCGGTATCTTGCGTACCTCATAAGCCTGTACGGCAATACCGACACGGCGCTCGCGGCATACAATGCCGGCCCGGGAACCGTGAATGTGTGGCTTAAGGACGAAAGGTATTCTCGGGACGGAAAGACGCTTTATGAAATTCCCTACGGCGAAACCAAGCGTTATGTGCAAAGGGTAGCAAAATTTGAAAAAATTTACAAAAAAATATATTGACACGGTATTTGCGGACATATATAATATAAGTAAGATATAATATGAAACGGAGGTTAAAAATATGGGAAAACTTATAACAATCGGCAGACAGTTCGGAAGCGGAGGAAGAGCGGTAGGAAAGAAGCTTGCAAAAGAGCTTGACATTCCTTTTTATGATAACGAAATTGTAAGAAAGGTGGCGCAGGACAGCGATTTGCACCCGGAGGTAGTTAAGGCGGCGGACGAAAGAGCAACCGACAGCTTTTTGTATTCGCTGATAACCGGGGGCGGACTTCGTGGCGTAAGCGATGCGATGCAGTATGAAATGCCGTTAAACGATAAAGTATTTATAAAGCAGACGCAGATTATCAAGGGATTTGCACAGAAAGGCTCGGGCGTATTTGTCGGGCGGTGTGCGGACTATATACTCGACGATTATAAGGAACTTCTGCGTGTATTCATATATGCGGACATGGATTCGCGTATAGCGCGTGTGGCGGAGTTTGACAATATAACACTGCAAAAGGCAAAAGAGCGCATAGTGAGGAAAGAGCGTCAGCGCAAGGCGTACTATAACTATTACACCGACCGCACATGGGGCAACATGTCAAGCTACGATTTGTGCATAAACACCTCGCGCGTGGACATAGACGGAGCTGTGGAGCTGATTAAAAAAGCTGTGGAAAAGGAATAGTGGAAAAGTATGGAGATATTTAAATCGATATTTTTGGGCATTGTCGAGGGAATAACCGAGTGGCTGCCGATAAGCTCGACCGGGCATATGATTTTGGTGAACGAGCTGATTGACAACACCGGCTTTACCGGCTCAGATTTGTTTTTGTACGTAATCCAGCTGGGGGCGATTTTGGCGGTGGTGACGCTGTATTTTCACAGGCTGAACCCGTTTTCGCCGAAAAAAAGCGCGGAGGAAAAGCACGATACGTGGCAGATGTGGTTCAAGGTAATCGCGGCGTGCCTGCCGGCGGCGGTGATAGGGCTGCTGTTTAATGATTATATGGATAAAATCGAGAACTGGCAGGTTGTGTCGGCGATGCTGATACTGTACGGACTAGGGTTTATCGCGGCGGAAAGCATGCATAAAAAAGCGAAAATAACCTCAATATCCGACCTGACGTATAAAACGGCGCTTGCGATAGGCGCGTTCCAGGTATTGTCGATAGTACCGGGCACATCGCGCTCGGGCGCTACGATACTCGGCGCAATATTAATCGGCTGTTCACGTGAAACGGCGGCGGAATTTTCGTTTTTTCTTGCGATACCGGTTATGTTCGGCGTAAGTTTTTTAAAGATTGTCACGTACAAGGATGTGATGACCGGCGGCGACATAGCGGCGCTGATTGTCGGAATGGCGGTTGCGTATGCGGTGTCGATGCTGGCGATAAAATTCCTGATGGATTTCGTGAAAAAGCGTGATTTCAAGGCGTTCGGGTGGTACAGAACGGCGCTGGGAATTGCGGTAATTTTATTTTTCACGCTCATAAAATAGGCGGAAAGCTTCCATAATAAGCCGTAGGAGGAATTATTATGGAAGTTTTTTTATTGTTTGCACTTTACTCGTTTTTCGGCTGCGTGCTGGAGGACGGCTACGGATTTGCGCGCACGGGGCGGTACGTGTCCAAGCGCACGCTGATAAATCTGCCGATGTGTCCTGTTTACGGAATAGCCGGCGTGACGCTTGCGGCGGTAAATTCGACGGCAAATCCGGCGGTGCTGTTCCTGAACGGATTTTTTGCGGTGAGCGCGGTGGAGCTGGCGTTTTATCTCATTTCGCAGAGGGTGTACGGGATAAAATGGTGGGATTATTCGGGGCTGAAATTCAGCTTTATGGGCGGAATAAGCATGTATTATTCGGTGATGTGGGGATTTTTGAATATAATTTTTGCGCTGTGGGTGCACCCGTTTTTTTCGGCGTGGGTGACGGGCATGCCGCACGCGGCGAAGCTGATTACGGGAATGTTTGCGGCGGTGTATATGTTCAGCGATGTGCGCGAAACTCATGCGGAGCTGATGAAGTATAAACGCGGCGAAAAAAGCCTTGTTACGGAGCGGTTTTTGTATATAAAAAATAATAATTAACAAACTGTTTAAAAATATGTGTTGCAATTTTGATAAAAAAGTGGTATAGTAATGTATGTATACTTTCAGAAATACAATGAAGGGAGAAAAATTCATGAGTGAAAAACAGGCAAAGTTAAAGAGAAAAGCAGCACAGCCGGAAAAAATAAAGAAAGAAAAGAACCCGAAAAAAGTTATTGCGACGATAGCTATGATAGTCATAGCGGCGGCGATAGCGGGGACGGGCGGCTATGCGTCATGGCAGAAGATAAAGGACAGTCTGCCGGCGAGCTCAGCGACCGACACTGCGGCGGCGGATACCCAGACGGCGGCGACCGTTGCGACGATAGCGGAGCAGAACGGCATGACGGCGGAGGAGCTTTTGAAGAAATGTGGCATGGAGGACAGCGGTCTGACGGCGGAGAGCAGTGCGGACGAATTTTCGCAGAAGCTGACGGTTGCGGGTTATGCAGGCATGGAGGACAAGAGCGCGGACGAGCTGAAAAAGGAGTACGGGCTTGAGAACGAGCCGGACGATGAGCTGTGGTCGGAGGCGATGATGAAAGTCAAGATGTCGAAAATCGCGGAGCAGAACAGTTCAAGCTTTGAAGATTTTGCAAAGAACAACGGACTGCCGGAGGGAATCACGGCAGACACAACCTACGGCGAGGCAATGACGATAATGCAGAACGCGCAGAACGCGGATAATTCCGGTGACGCGGAAAATAAATCAGAATAAGAGAGGAAATAAACATGGACGAGAATAAGAACTACGAAAATACGGAAGAAACCGTAGAAGAAACTGTAGAAGAAAACGCAGAGGAAATCGTTGAGGAAACAGCGGCAGAGGAAACAGCAGAAATCGCAGAGGAGCCGGTGTCGGAGGAAACGGCGGAACCTATGGAGGAAGAATACGCTGCCGAGCCGACAGCCGAGCCGGAGGAAATCAAAAAGGGCTCAAAGGTCGGTGTAATACTGGCGGTGTGCGCGGCTGTAATCGTGATAGCGGCGGCAGTTGTAACACAGGGCGACAAGTATTACGGAATGTTCACGGCGAATAAATATAACCGCGGCTTTATTAACGTAAGCGGAATGACGATAAAAGATGTGTTAAACGGCAGCGATAAGGCGGAGTTTCTGAAGGAATACGGTATGCCGGAGGATATGCCGGAGAATACATATATCGAGGCTGTACAGTACCGCATGCCGCTCAGCAAAATGGCTGAAATGTACGGAATGGACGTAGAACAGCTCAAGACGGAGCTTGACCTTGACGCGTCGGTTACGGGCGAAACGCCGATTGGTGAAATCGAGGATAATATGACCCTTGAGGACCGCGTGGGCGCGGAGCAGTTCGAGCAGTTCAAGACGTACTACGGACTGGGCGACGATGTAACATTGCAGACGAAGTGGAAGGACGTTAAACAAACCGTAAATAAAGCCGATAAGAAAAAGAACGATGAGAAAAAGAACAGCACGGACGCGTCGGCAGACGCATCGGCGGATAAATCATCGGACGCGTCGGCGGAGTAACGGTGTGTTAATTTGCTGTGCACGCGGCAAAAATTGCGTGCGGCGGCAGTCACGGCGCAGGCGGCAAAGGCTGTCTGCGCTGTTTTTATGATAAAAATTCCCTGTGAGCGGAGGTGGAAAAGTGAAATTTTATGCAGTAAAAGAGGGGCGCGTGCCGGGAATATACGCGACATGGGCGGAGTGCAAGGCGCAGACGGACGGATATTCGGGCGCAGTGTATAAATCGTTTGCGAGCCGCGCGGAGGCGGAGCGGTTCGTGCTCGGCGAGGCGGAGAGCGCGCCTCGGGCGGACAGTGCGCGCGCGGCGGCATATGTGGACGGCAGCTATAATATCCGTACGGGTGAATTCGGGTGCGGCGCAGTGCTGTTTTGGGGCGGCGAAACGATCGAATTTTCGCAGAAGTTTGCGGATAGCGGCCTTGCGGCAATGCGCAACGTCGCCGGCGAGATAAAGGGCGCGGAGCTTGTGCTGACGTACTGCGCCGAGAATGGCATACCCGCGGTGGATATTTACTACGATTATGAGGGAATAGCCGCCTGGGCGCAGGGCAGGTGGAAAACCAACCGCGAGGGCACGGCGGCGTATAAGGCGTTTTTTGACGCGGTAAAGACGAAAATTGACGTGCGCTTTGTAAAGGTGAAAGGTCACTCGGGCGATAAGTATAACGACCGCGCCGACAGGCTCGCAAAGGACGCGGTAGGGAATGCATAATCGGACATTCTTTTCGCATGTTCGACAACTTTCAAAATACCGCAAAAAAACTGTTGTGTGCAAGTTGCACAAAAATGCGCAAATAATACTTTACACTTTGACAGAATAATAAAAAAATGTCCGAAAGGGCTTGAAAAATTTACAAAATAATATTATACTTGTATTGTATATTAAATACAAAAAGTGGCGCAAAATTTCTTGTGCAGGGAAGAAACTATTGTTATGGATAGGATACAAAAAGGGCTGGAACCGGGAATTGTAATTTTCTTCTGCTGTTTGAAATTTGCCGACGCTTAAAATATTATAAAGAAGGAGGAAAATTTCAAATGAAGAATTTTAAGAAAGTTCTGGCTGTAATGACAGCAGTGGCTTCACTGTGCATGTCAGCAACCGCCTTCGCAGCAGAGGGTTCGGTTTCAAGTTCACAGGATCTTGCCGGCACATATGACGTAGCAACAAACGTTCTGAATATCACAAACAATAATAATGTTTTGGCTGATTCCGAAACAACAATTCTTGTTCTTACAGGTGAGCTTACAGATGATGAAGCTGCAAACGTTACCGAAGGCAAGATTATGTACATTAACCAGCAGAACACAACAACTGACGGTAAGAACTTTACAGGTATGGGTCTTAAGTTGCCTGCCGGTTCGGAAACTCTTGGTGTAGGATCATACCCTGTCAAAGTTGGTTGCTATAACGCAACAACGGGCGGTTTTGAAATTAAAATTGCCACTTTGGAGGTTACTGATGGTGCAAGCGGAAAGACTGTTAAAATTGTATTCGGTGATGTAAATAACGGCGAATACACAGGAACAGCAGACAAAGATATGAGTTATGTAGATGCAAGTGATGCATTGGCGATTATCAAAGCTGCAAATGGTGGTTCAAAAGCAAAAGGCGGTATAGCTGATATTGGTGCTGTTGTTACCACTAAAGACGGTAAAAAGTTTGTATATGGTGATGTAAATAACGGCGAATACACAGGAACAGCAGACAAAGATATGAGTTATGTAGATGCAAGTGATGCATTGGCGATTATCAAAGCTGCAAATGGTGGTTCAAAAGCAAAAGGTGGTATTGCTGATATTGGTGCTGCTATTGAAGTGAAAATTGCTGAAACAAAATAATTGGAGGAAGTAATTATGAAAATGAAGAAAATCATTTCACTTTGTGTGTGTGCAATGATGGCACTTTCAACTGTTGCCAATGCTGCATATACTTTAGATGAAGATGGTTGGTATAATGCAGATAAGGTAACAGCTGCAGAGGTTACAACACGCCAACCGAAAGCAGATATTAAGGTTACAGAATTGACAGCTGCAGAAGCTAAGACTGCTGGTTTGGCTTTAGGTAAAGGCGCCAGTGCATTGACAGATGCAAACAGTGATTTCTATAAAATTGACTTGACTGTAAGCAATTTGGGTGATTTAATGTATGCATATCTTGATGGTTCAGATTATGCAAGCGAGATGCAGGTAAGATTGTATGAAGCACAGATCGTGCTCAATAATGTTGTATATAAGAAAATTTATACTGCATCAGAATATAAGGGAATAAAGTGGCAGACATCAGATGCAGGAAACGAAGATAATATGCTTTCTATGTATTGGAACGCAGGTTCAGTAGATGCTTGTATTCCTACAAGAAATCCTGCTAGTGGTGATTTAGTAGGTGCATATGTTGAAAATGCAGCTCTGGATACAGCAACTTTTGTATTTGCTGTAGCAGATGGTGTAAAGTATGAAAATATCACACCTGTTATTAAAGCTACATACAATGTAGTAAATGATGCTGAAAGTGAAGAACCCAAAGCTATGGGTACAACACTTGACGGAAAGACTGTAAGCATTGCTCCGGCAGCTGCTGAAACAAAACTTGACAAGGTTGTAATTTCAGGTGCTACAGCAACTACTCTTACAGTTGGCGATGAAGTTACATTGACAGCTAAGGCTTACAACGATGACGAAACAGAAAAAGCTGCAGCAATCGCATGGACTGTTGAGGGCGACGCTGTTACAGTTGCAGGCGGTCTTGTAAAGGCTGTAAAAGAAGGTACAGCTACAGTTACAGCTACAGCAGTAGACGGCGAAATCACAAAGTCAGCAAGCGTAACATTCACAGTAGAAGCTGAGAAGCTTCCTGCTCTTCCGGAAGTTACAGTTGCAGGCAGCGACGTTGCAGGTCAGGAAGTTAAGTCAGGCGAAAACACCATCGGTTACCTTTGGAAAGCAATATTCAATGCAGCTACAATCAAGGATAAGTATATCGCAACATTTAAGTCAGGCGCAGAAACAAATGCAGCTACACTTAAGGGCTTCGCTGCTCATAACATCGAAGGTGAAGGTAACGTATCGGTTATCGTTGCTTTGAACACAGCTAAAGCAGCAGTAACATTGGGCATCACTGAATAAGGAAAGGCGGAAAAGATATGAAAAATTATGTAAGACCGAGCATCGAGCTCAATAGATTTGACGCTGAAGATATTATTCGTACAAGCGGTGAAGTTACCACAGGTTACAAGAACCTTTCAGAGAACACACAGAATGTTGTTGACGCATACAATGCAAATGCAGCAGCCGCTAACAAAATAAGCGATTCAGAATACGCTGTTGAATTTGTTTGGTAAGAATATCTTACGGCATGATTTAAGACAACCTTAAATCTAAATGCGAAAGCATTAAAAACCGAGGGATTTATTCCCTCGGTTTTTTGTTTTTTAAATATTTTGTATTATTTGTTATAAATTTTACACCGAATGTAAATACTAATGATAATCCATAGAAAAGAAAGGAAGATTATAATGAATAAAACAAAAATAATAATAGCAGCCGCGCTAATGGCGATGGCGCTTGCATCGTGCGGAAATAGTAACGATAAAACCGATACATCGCCGTCACCGTCGCCGTCCGCGACAACCGGCACAAACGTAGGCAATGACATCGGCAACGCTGTTTCCGATACGGAAAGAGCCGTCGGCGATACGCTTAACGATGCCGGCAACGCCGTCAATAAGGCTGCCGACAGCATGGATACAAACAAAAAAACTCAGTAAAATACGCCGGAAAAAGGTTCAGACAAAATCGAAAGCGCGGAGCGCATGGGAACGGTTGAGCACGCGCGAAAATATACGAAATCCCTCGGGGGATAGACACTTGTAAAGAGGCATCGCCGGGCGCGCCCGGGGACATGCCGCGCGGCGCGCGGTATTTCAGCTGCGGTGAAATTAGATAATTTTGCCGCGGCTTTTTGCGTGTAAAAATTGCCGGACCGCCGAATAACGGCAATATAGCCGTTAAAAGCCAAATAATTTGCGTATTTACTTGCAATTTCAGACGAAAAAGGGTATAATAAAAGGGAATGTAATATATTGGATATATGAGAGGATTTAGTAATGGGAAAAAAACTTTCAAGAAGCCGGGCGAGATGTGAGGCGTTCAAGCTTATATTTGAGCTGAATCAGCATAAAGACGAGCTTGACTTTCTTTTCGACGAACTGATGAACGAATGTCCGGAAAGTGTGACTTCAATGTCATACATAAAAGGCGTTGTCACCGGCGTAATGGACCACGAGCAGGAGCTTTTGGACGAAATCAGCGCGAATTTGTCCGAGGGCTGGCGCGTTGAGCGTATCTCGAAGGTGGCGCGCGCGGTTCTGATGCTGGCAATTTACGAAATCAAATATGTCGAGGACGTGCCGGAAAAGGTCGCAATAAATGAGGCGCTGGAGCTGGCAAAAAAATTTGATGAACCGGATTCATCGTCATTCGTAAACGGCGTGCTTGCCGGAGTGGTGAAAAAATGAGCCTTTTTTTGGGGATAGATACATCGAATTACACAACGTCCGCGGCGGTTTGCGGCGACAGGGATATATCGCTCAGAAAAATCATAGACGTAAAAGAGGGCGAGCGCGGAATACGTCAGTCGGACGGCGTTTTTGTGCACCTTAAGGAGCTTCCGCGGCTGTACGAAAGCATCGGCGCGGATTTAACAAAGACGGCGGCAATCGGCGTTTCGACCCGTCCGCGGAGCGTTGACGGTTCATATATGCCGGTGTTTGTCGCCGGTGAAAGCTTTGCGCGTGTTGCCGCGAAAACTCTCGGCGTGCCGCTTTTTCGGTATTCGCATCAGGACGGTCATATAATGGCAGGCATTGTTTCGGCGGATTGCGCGGAACTTTTGCGCGAACCGTTCACGGCGGTGCATATGTCGGGCGGAACTACCGAAATCCTGAACTGCCGATATAACGGCGACGGATTTGACGTTGAGATCTCGGGCGGAACAAAGGATATTTCTGCCGGACAGCTCATCGACAGACTGGGCGTAAAAATGGGCATGAAATTTCCGTGCGGACGCGAATTTGACGCACTCAGCATGACGGCGGATAAGGAAATTCCGCTGAAAACCTCGGTTTGCGGTGGATATATTAATTTTTCCGGCATGGAGAATAAGCTGTCGGAGAAAATCGGGATTGATGATAATGCCGTCATAGCGCGGTCTGCGCTGCTGTTCATAGGTAAGAGCCTTGCACAGGCGATAAATTTTCAAAATCCCGAAAAAGTGTTGTTTGTCGGCGGCGTCGCCTCGAATACATTGCTCAGAGAATACTTTTCGGAAAATATAAATGGAAAGACGTATTTTGCGTCGGGTGAGCTTTCGAGCGATAATGCAGTCGGCATAGCTGAGCTGACAAAAAGGAGTTGGGAAAAATGGAACCGTTAATAGCTACCGTAACTCAGCTGAACGCGTATATGAAACGCGTGGTTGAGGGGCAGACGGCGCTTAACGATATTTGGATAAAAGGCGAAATTTCTAATTTTAAGCGGCATTATTCGGGGCATATTTACATTACGCTTAAAGATGACGGCGGCGTATTAAAGGCGGTCATGTTCAAGAGCGCGGCAGCCGGGCTGACGTTCTCACCCGAGGACGGCATGAAAGTGCTTGCACGCGGCAGAATAGGGGTGTATGAACAGAGCGGAACATATCAGCTGTATATAAATGAAATGTCGCCGGACGGCGTGGGCGAGCTTTATGTCGCATATGAGCAGCTGAAAAAGCGGCTTGCCGAGGAGGGACTTTTTGATGAACGCAAAAAGAAACCTATCCCCAAGTATCCGGAGCGTGTGGGCGTAGTTACCGCAACCACCGGAGCCGCGGTGCGCGATATAATTAATGTAATCACGCGGCGGTATCCGTACTGTGAGATTATAATTTATCCGTCGCTGGTGCAGGGTGCTGGAGCAAAGGAAAATATTGTTGAGGCAATTGAGTATTTTAATGAACATAAGCTGTGCGACACGCTGATTGTAGGCCGCGGCGGAGGTTCGATAGAGGATTTGTGGGCGTTTAATGAGGAGTGCGTCGCACGCGCGATTTATGCGTCGGAAATTCCCGTGATATCGGCGGTGGGTCATGAAACTGACTTCACCATAGCCGATTTTGTCGCGGATTTGCGTGCGCCTACGCCGTCGGCGGCGGCGGAAATTGCCGTGCCGTCTCAGCTTGAGCTTGCAAGCAGGATTTCCATGCTTGCCGGACGGCTTAAATCGGCGGAGGTCAATTACATTAAAAATAAACGGCTGCGTGTGGAAAAATTGCAGCTGCGTACGCCGCAGTCGCGCATAGATGACAGCCGTCAAAAGCTGGACACACTTTTAAAACAGGCAGAACAGTCATTTAAACTGAAATTGTCCGAAAAGACAAAAATAATGTCGCAGCTCGCCGCTAAACTGGACGCGCTGTCGCCGCTGTCGGTTCTCGGCAGAGGGTATTCCATAGCGGAAAACGCTGACGGAAACGTGATACGGTCGGTGCGTGAATTGTCCGTGGATACGGATTTTTCGCTGCACCTTGCGGACGGTGAGTGTAATTGCACGGTAAAGGAGAATAAATATGTTTGAGAAATCGATAAAAGAACTTGAAGAAATTGTTGCAAAGCTGGAAAACGGCGATACCACGCTTGATGAAAGCCTTGAGCTTTTCGAGAAAGGCATAAAACTGTCAAAAGAATGTAACCGTATGCTCGATAATGCCGAAAAAAAGGTTTCGGTGCTTATCGGCGGTGAAAAACAAGACTTTGAGGTCAGCGGCGAATAAAACGCCGAATTTTATATAAAGGATATGATTGATTATGCAGGAATACATCAGTATTATAGACGCGGCGCTGAGGGAGTATTTAAAGCCCAAGGATAATCCGCAGAAAAAAATATATGAGGCAATGGCGTACAGCTTGTTTGCCGGAGGAAAACGTCTGCGTCCGCAAATTATGATAATGACGGCAAAAATGCTGGGGAAAGAGCCGCAGACCGTCATGCCGTTTGCGTGCGCGATTGAAATGATACATACATATTCGCTGATACATGACGATTTGCCGGCGATGGATAACGATGACCTGCGCCGCGGAAAACCGACCAATCACAAGGTTTACGGTGAGGCGGCTGCAATACTTGCCGGTGACGCGCTGCTGACGCTTGCATTTGAAACTGCGGCGTCATACAACGTCCCGGGGGTGTGTAAAAAATCGGTAATTGCAGCAATATCGGAGCTTGCAAAGGCTGCCGGCGCCGACGGAATGATAGGCGGACAGGTGGTCGACATTGACAGTCACGATGAGGACGCACAGCTGCTAAAGTATCTCCATTCGCTGAAAACAGGCGCGCTTATCCGTGCATCGGGCGTAATCGGCGCGATTTTAGCAGGTGCTGACGATGCGCAGATTAAAGCGGTAGACGGTTTTTGCGAAAATCTGGGAATTGCGTTCCAGATACAGGATGATATTCTGGACGTTGAGGGCAGTGAGGCGGAGCTTGGCAAGCCCATAGGCAGCGATGCGGAGAATAACAAGTCTACATACGTGACGCTGTTCGGGATTGAAAAAGCACGCAGACTTTCGGAGGAATATACCGAAAAGGCAATTCGCTGCCTGGATAGTTTTGAAAATTCCGGTGAGCTTTGCGCAATGGCGGAAAAATTGACGGGAAGAAAGGCATAAATATGAATTTTTGGAAAGAAAGCGTGCTTGTAACTTGCCTTATAGCGTGGTTTACGGCTCAGCTTTTAAAGGTGATTTTCACTTTAGTTAAAAGTAAAAAAATAGATTTCAGACGTTTTATCGGCTCGGGCGGAATGCCCAGCTCACACTCCTCGTTTGTGACAAGCCTGGCAACAGCTGTCGGGATTAAAAACGGATTTTCGAGTGATGCGTTCGCTGTTTGCGTTGTGCTGGCGCTGGTGGTTATGTATGACGCGGCAGGAGTCCGCCGTGCGGCGGGGCAGCAGGCGAAAATTTTGAACAAGCTCGTTGAACAGTGGGAAAAAGCGGATTTTTCCGATACGGATAAGCACTTAAAGGAGCTTTTAGGGCATACGCCCAAGGAAGTTTTCGCCGGTGCAATACTGGGAATTATGATTGCCTTAATCCGTCATCTGTGGTTATAATGAAAATATGCGTCGCATCTCACCCTTTTTCGTTCGGGGCGGTACCTTCGTACAGCACCGCTCACATAAAGAGGGCAATTTGCTTGCAGCTTTTCATTATAACAAAATAGCGGAAATATGCGCGGCATCTCACCCTTTTTCGTTCGGGACGGTACATTGGAACAAGCACCGCTCACATAAAGAGGGCAATTTGCTCAAATTTTTATTATAACTAAGCAGTGAAAACGGAGAATAATTATGCTTTTTGATTCACATGCACATTACAATGACCATGCATTTGACAGCGACCGTCACGAAATCCTGTCGCAGATGCGGGAAAACGGGATTGAATATATTATGAATGCGGCGGATTCCATGAAATCGGTGGAAACAATTATAGAATTAGCGGAAAAATACCCGTTTTTATATGCATCGGCAGGTGTACACCCCGAAAATGCGGGCGGTCTGACCGAGTCGGACATGGACATGCTGGAGCAGTATGCGCAGCATGAAAAAGTCCGTGCCATAGGGGAAATCGGGCTTGATTATCATTATGACGATGTACCGAGGGAGGTTCAGCAAAAGTGGTTTGCGCGGCAGATTGATTTAGCGCGCAAGCTGAATCTGCCGGTTATTGTACATGACCGCGAGGCGCATGAGGACACGCTGAAAATTCTGCGCGCGCATCATGCCGATGAGGTCGGCGGAATTCTGCACTGTTATTCGGGCAGTGCGGAAATGGTGCGTGATGTGCTGGATTTGGGATTTTATCTTGGGTTCGGCGGCACGCTGACGTTCAAAAATGCGAAAAAAGTGCACAAGGCGGCGGAAGCGGCGCCCATCGAGCGAATTGTTCTTGAAACGGACTGTCCGTACCTTGCGCCGGAACCGCACCGCGGAACGCGAAACAGCTCGCTTTTAATGCACTTTGTCGCGGAACGGCTTGCGCAGATAAAGGGTATTTCTGTCGGTGAAGTCGAAGAAATCACTCTCAGCAACGCAAAAAGGCTGTATCGGATACAAAACTGATTTATCGGACGGAAAGGAACCGGACAGATGTACGGATATGACATTTTTCATGAAAGCATAATGGAAAATTTAATAGAAAGCATACGGCATGAAACTGTCCGGCACGCATATATTTTCGAGGGTGAAAAGGGCGTAGGAACATATGAGGCAGCTCAGCTTTTTGCCGCTGCCCTGGTATGTGAAAATACGCAGAGTGCACCGTGCGGCACATGTACGGCGTGCATTATGGCGGCAGCCGGAACTCACCCGGACATTTACTTTGTAAAGCCGCCGGACGGTAAGAAAAATATTTCGGTTGACATGGTGCGCGGTATTGTCACGGATGCATATACGAAACCGTATGAGAGCCGGAAAAAGGTATATATTATCGCGTACGGCGATGACATGAACGAGCAGGCGCAGAATGCATTTTTAAAGGTTCTTGAAGAGCCGCCGGAATATGCCGCATTTATAATTCTTGCGGAAAATCACGAAACACTGCTGCAAACGGTCAGGTCACGGTGCATACAAATCCGGTTCGGACCGGTACCGGCGGAGCAGATAAAAGAAATGCTTTTGAAATCACACCCGGAATTAGGTGAAAAAGCAGATTTTTATGCGAAATATTCCGGCGGAGTTATGGCAAAGGCGGAGCGCATTATAAATAATGAAAGCTTTGTGCCGCTGCGCAATGCGGCTTTTGAAAAGCTGGAACCGCTGCTCTCGCCGCGCCTGATTGACGCATATAAAATCTCGGAATTTCTTGAGGAAAACAAGGACGATGCGGATTTGATACTTGAGCTTTGGCAAAGTTTTACGCGTGATGTCATGCTGATTCAGAACGGTATGCGCGGAGGAATTGTCAACAGTGATTTTGACATCGGTCTGACCGATTTGGCAAACAGATATTCCGAAAAAAAGATTGTGTACGCAATGGACGGTATCGCCGCTGCACAAAAAATGCGCCGGCGATATGTCAGTCTGCATACGCTCGCCCTCTGGACGGCATTTACGATAAAAAGGAAAGGATAGATAAAACATGAACAAATTCTCTGAACTGACACCCGAAATAGAACGCCTGGCGGAAAAATGCAGCAGCAACAGCCGCATTGACCCGGAGTTATATGACCGCTACGAAGTAAAGCGCGGACTGCGTTACAAGAGCGGCAGGGGAGTTCTTACCGGTCTTACCGAAATAGGCGAAGTAAAGTCATACACCATAGATGACGGAGAAATGATTCCGTGCGAGGGTAAGCTTTATTATCGCGGCTATGATATCGAGGACATCGTAAAGGGCTTTACCGATGACGGAAGATTTGGATTTGAGGAGGTTTTATATCTGCTCATTTTCGGCGAACAGCCGTCAGGCGCAGAGCTTGCGGATTTCTGCCGCGTGCTTGCGGAATACCGCACTCTGCCCACAAGTTTTGTGCGCGATATTATCATGAAAGCGCCGTCAAGCGACATGATGAACACGCTTGCAAGGAGTGTGCTGACCCTTTATTCATATGATGACCGTGCCGACGATACCTCGGTGGACAATGTATTAAGGCAGAGTTTGCAGCTTATCGCACTGTTTCCGCTTTTATCGGTGTACGGCTATCAGGCATACAATCACTACCAGAAAGGACACAGCCTGTATATTCATACGCCGCCGGCAAATCTGTCTACGGCGGAGGTGATTTTGTATACGCTGCGCCCGGACAAACAGTATACGCAGCTTGAGGCAAAACTTCTGGACATCTGCCTGGTTGCGCAGGCGGAGCACGGCGGCGGTAATAACTCGACCTTTACCACGCATGTTGTATCGTCCTCGGGAACAGATACATATTCATCGGTTGCCGCGTCGCTCGGTTCGCTGAAAGGGCCGAGGCACGGCGGTGCGAACAAAAAAGTTGTACAGATGTTTGATGATATCAAGGAGCACGTGAAAGATTGGACCGACGAGGAGGAAGTACGCGAATATCTTAAGAAAATACTGAATAAGCAGGCTTTTGACGGCAGCGGTCTTATTTACGGTATCGGACACGCGGTTTATTCGCTGTCAGACCCGAGAACAAAAATCCTGAAAAAATATGTGGTGCCGCTTGCAAAGGAAAAGGGCAAGGAAAAAGAAATGGCGCTGTATGAAATGGTTGAGAACGTTGCGCCGTCACTTTTGAAAGAAAAGCGCAACCGTCCGGTAAGCGCAAACGTTGATTTCTATTCGGGCTTTGTTTACAGCATGCTCGGGCTGCCGCTTGAGCTTTATACGCCGATTTTCGCTATAGCGAGAATTGCCGGCTGGAGCGCACACCGTCTTGAAGAAATCATGAGCGCGGGCAAGATTGTGCGCCCGGCATACAAGAATGTTGCGTCGCACAAAAAATATATCCCCATGACAGAAAGGGAGAACAGCGATGGAAATAGTTGAAAATTTAAAAACAAAGGTATCCGCTGAGTATGATGTTGCGGTCTGCGGCGGAGGTGTTGCCGGAATATCGGCGGCACTTGCCGCGGCACGCAGCGGCGCGTCGGTGCTGTTCGTTGAAAATTCGTATATCCTCGGCGGACTTGCGACGTCGGGACTGGTGACGATTTATCTGCCGCTTTGCGACGGATTTGGGAGGCAGGTTTCTTTCGGGATTTGCGAGGAGCTTATACGCCTGTCCGCAAAACACGGCACGGAGGGCTATGACGGCGCGGAATGGTTAAATGATAATCCGCGCGAAAGCCGCATGGAGCACAGATTTGAGATACAGTTTAATCCGCACTTTTTTGCGATTGAGGCGGAGCAGCTGCTTGTGCGTGAGGGCGTGGACATTTTGTACGGAACCAAACTGTGCGCGGTAAAAACCGACGGCAAAAAATTAACGCACATTATTGTAGAAAACAAGAGCGGACGAAGTGCGGTTTCGGTGGCAGCGGCGGTTGACGCAACCGGAGATGCGGATATTTTTCGGTATGCGGAAATTGAAACGGAAGAATTTAAGCCGAAAAATGTGCTTGCATGCTGGTATTATTTTGAGGGAAAAAACGGCGCGCAGCTTAAAATGCTGGGTTATAGCGAGGATCCTCGTGCGGATAAAAACGAAGCGCTGATAGAACGGCGTTTTTCGGGGCTTGACGCTCGCGACAACAGCGAAATGGTGCAGCTTTCGCATGAACAGATGCTGATTGATGCGGAAAAGTCGGGAGTGAAATTTGTGACAATGCCGACGATACCGCAGCTGAGAATGACGCGCAGAATTGTCGGGGAATATGTTCTGGACAGCGCGGAGGTGCATAAAAAATTTGACAGTTCAATCGGAATGATTTCCGACTGGCGCGAGCGCGGACCTGTTTATGAAATCCCGTTTGAAACGCTGTATACGAATAAGTGCAAAAATATTTTTGCTGCCGGACGGTGCATTTCCGTCACCGATTCCATGTGGGATATATCGCGCGTAATTCCGGCGTGTGCCGTAACGGGCGAGGCATCGGGAATTGCTGCTGCCATGTGCGCTACGGACGGAGTTGATATTGGCAGGATACAGGAACAACTGAGGAAAAACGGCGTGATTTTGCATGAGAATGACTTGGGTTAAGTGATAGGGAAGGCGGCACAGATTGCATATCCGCATTTTGAGAATAAATACTCCCGTTGTGATAAACACTTCATGTACTTTTTGAGGTGTGGATTATAACGGGGGATTTTTTGCGCAAAAAAATGATAAACCGTCGAATTAACGACGGTTTATCACTTCCACAAAAATACCCGATATACAATTGCTTGTATACCGCTGTTGATATACCCCATATACAACCACAACATATCAACAGATACGATTATATCACAAAATCTTAACAATGTCAATACATTTTTTACTAAAAGTTTACAAAATAATGATTTTTTTGTAAAAAAGTTGGAACAAGCAATATAAAACCTGTTCCAAAGCGGACGGGAACCTTTTGATATATGCTGCACCGCAGACATACTTGTAAAAAAGTTAGCAGCAACAGTGAGCCGTCAGAGAGTGCTCGTGCAAGTGAACGGTCGAGCCGAGCATGCCTTTTTGCGATAAAGGAGGAGCAGCGGCATGAGCAAACTCTGATTTTTTATAAAAAAATTGGAGCAAGCGATATAAAGCTTGCTCCGACGTGGGTGCAGGGGCCGGATTTGAACCAACGACCTCCGGGTTATGAGTTCAAAACAGGACGTTTTTTATCATTTTGTAAATTCTTTTAAAGTATTGATTTCATGCGGTTTGCGGCTGTTTTTCGTGTTGTATCGTTTTGTATGTTTTTGTTGAATTTTCTATCATAGTTGAATTATTGTTGAATTTTTGTTGAATTATTTTTAAGCAGAAAAAGGCGGTCAAGATTATAAGTTCTTAACCGCTTTTTCTTTAGCATATATATAAATTAATATGAGGTAACTAAGTATTTGACGAGTTCAGGTAAAATGCCTTGATTAGATGTATCACCGATAAAGGATATATCTGTTATCCTCGGAGCGGAGTTTTTATCTATGCAGTAGCTTATAACATCTAACAGCCTTTTCCGCTCCGTTCTGCAGTCTGTGTATGTAACAACCGCCCAAACATCACTATATAATTGCTTTTCAAGCTCCGTGAGCCTGTTTTTAATATCTTTAGCCATAGTATCACCGTCCTATATTATAAGTGCATTATAAATTGTATTCATAGTAACACAACCGCTTTCAACATATTCAATCTTATCTTTGTTATCTGTAAGGTATTTTATAACGGATAAGCAGTCGACTTGAAGTTCTGTGCCGTCTTTGAGACAAACCATTATTTTTGGTATCTCATTAGCCTTTATGCGTTCCTCAACATCCTTGAGCCGTTTTTTAATATTATTCATTATTTCCGTTCCCCTCATAGTCAGCAGATACAAACATATCCTTGACCTGTTCGCTAAATTCGGGATAGGTTTCCTCTGTCAATACTTTATGATAAGCACAAGCCTTTGTATCGTCCCTTGACAATGCCTCTGTAGCCATATAGGCGTACCGCTCCAGCGGCTCTCTGTAATTAAATTCTGCCTTTTTACAATCAAAAGCAAGTACCGACAAATCTCTGCTATCATCGCTGTTAGTGGTGGTCTTTGCTCGTTCGTCCGCATATTTGCCAATGATACGGAGCATGGCTATATTGCCCTTAAAATCGCCTGCAAGAGCCTTTATTTCCCTGTTTGATAAAACATCACTCTTTAGCAGTTCAACCGTTGCAAGGTCAACCTTATCGCCTGTAGCACGATTGTAGCGTTCAAAGCGTGTGTCTGCCTCTGAAATAACATCATTAAAGCTTAACTTTGCTCTCTCACCCAATTCCGCATACTCTTTTTTTATAGCTTTTACAGTTTCTTTGTGATTGTGTTCGTCCTGTAACCTAATCTTCATATCATTCCACCCTCTGCGGATTTCATTTTGCCAACGGTTATTTTCCTTTTCAAGACGTGCATTAAGCACTTCGCGTTCTTTGCGGTATTCGCCGTATCTGTTATGCAGTTCATCAAGGTAATCTTTGACGTAATGCCTAACTGTTACAGGGTTTGTGTTGTAAGTATTTCCTTTAATTATCATGATATAATCACTCCTCATTTTATTTCAATCTGTATTTTTCCGTCTACAATCTTATTTTCGTAAGCGGCTTTTCTTATTTGTTCAAGTATTGACTTTACTTCGTCAATATCTTTTTCACTCTGTATGCTTTTCTCTAAGACTTCAATTCTTTTTTCAATATCTTTCATGATGTCATTACTCCTTATTTGATATTTTTTCGAGTTCGTCGAGCCGCGACAAGATGTTTACTTGCTCGGTATACTTCAAACAGTTTTGCAATAGCAATGCAGACGCATTTAAGCGGATTTGCGGTGCATTGTCGCTGTTTTCCGCAATTTCGCGTATTGTGTCTACCGCCTTTGTCAAAGTCGCTTGTAGCGTGTTACAAGCCTCATTAAGAGCCATTGTCCGTCTGCGGTCATATTCTGCCTTGAAATCCTTGTCGGAAAGCCTTTTATAAACTGTTGTGTGGCTTACTCCTGCCGC
>CAKSUM010000004.1 GCA_934501535.1 uncultured Clostridia bacterium | reverse complement strand
CCACAAAAAACTACTTAGATTATATTATCATTTTGGAGCCAATTTTGAGGTTTACACAAAATGAGGGATTGCCCCCAGTAATTTCAATTTGGATAATAACAGTTCTTTCATTAACTACAAAGTATATTGCTGCAAAATCAGCATTTGACATTAATATTAACTATGTATTAATATTCTTTTTAATAATAGTCATGCTATTGTTTAAATCCGTTTATAGCACAAAGCAAATACATAAAATGATTTTGTGCGATAACTGTTTAAAGCTATATGCAGCACCTATCATCAAACAAGACACGAAAAAACATCTAAAAGAATCTATATATTCATTATCAGATATAGATTTTTATGTACGCGACAGAAATTCTGCGGTTGAAAGTAATACGCGAAAAAAATCAACAAATTTTTATCTGATTTGCGGCAGAGAAAAGAAAAAATTTTTTATAAAATTTACGTGTGAAGCGGAATTTTTTTCTTTTTTGTTAATTTTAAAAGACAAAATCGGCAAACTCAATATAAACGATATTACAGATAATGAATTGTATAATATGTATCACACAAAATCATACGGGCTGAAACCGCCGTCAATCGGCGGAATATCTATGTAAATCGTTTATTACACTATAACATTCATAAAAAATTCTTGTCTGTCAATACCTGCACTTTTACAGCCGTTTTCCGGCATATACGGCGCTTTGCCTCCCGGACGGTTTTAGTTTGCATAAAACCGTCAGCCGTGAAACTCATAAATTCTGACAGCGCCCAGCGCAACAGCATTTTTGCATGTTTCCTCCGAAAGGCAGTGCACCTCTTTCCGATAATACGTTCTCATCAAAAGCGCCTCCGGTTCACGCAGCTCCTTTTTTCCTGCAAAAATAATCTTATTTGCGGAAATTTTATTTATCCTCTCCGTTTCGCCGCACAAGACCGCTCCCAGGCAAAAACTGTATACTTCTTCCTCTGTGCACCCCTGCAAGACCGCAAGCGTCCGGCAACGGAACAATGCTTCATTTATTCCGTATTCTCTGCAAAATTCAAATCCCGAAAACAAATATTCCGGAACAAACGTATCGCAAAACGAAAAACTTTTTCCTGCAATAGTGCCTGTTTTCACGGCGGAAAGCAGTTCTCCCGTCAGCATGGTGAAAAACTCAGAAATTTTTCCGCTGCAATCAATCTGAACGCATTTAGAGTGTGTGCCCGGCAGAATATATGCGCAATCCGGCAAAAATTCATCTGTCAGCCCTGCCAGTTCCGTTTCCTCGCCGCGCATCATGTCACTGTCCGTCCGCACGCCGGGAATAAAGCAAATCTCCCTGCCGCCGATTTGAGGAATAACAGCCTTTTTTATTCCGTCATGCAGCTCCCGTATCCCGGCAGGTGCGCAAAGGTGCGGCAAATCATACAGTCCCGACGCGCTTGTTATCATGCCCGAGGCTATCACCGGCGTGTTTTCCGCAGCAGAAAGCCCCGAAAGGGCGCTGCCCACAAATTCCGCCAATCCGCTGTTTTTCCCGGCTCCGACCTCCGCGCGCGCATATAACGAAACCCGAGATTTATCAACCGTATAAATCCTCGTATTTGTTGTTCCGCCGTCAATGACTATGTACATCATTCCACTCCTCAATCACCTTTGTGTATTTTAATGCCAGTTCTGTCAGGTCGGAAAACCGCCCCTCCCTTATCCAATCCTTACGAATCAGCGTCGAACCTATTCCAAAGCCGCACACGCCGGCATTAAGATATTCGGGCATATTCTCATTATCCACGCCGCCGACCGCCAAAAACGGAATATGACAAAGCGGCGCCGCAATTGCCTTTATATAATCAACGCCCATATTCCCTATCGGGAAAAGCTTGACGAAATCCGCCCCTGCCGCATACGCGCACTGCGCCTCACTCGGCGTAAACGCGCCGGGCAGAGAGAGCATTTGCAGTCTTTTTGTTTCGCGGATAACCTCCGGATTGGTGTCCGGAGAAATGATAAATTTTGCTCCGGCGCCCTTTGCAAGCACAACCTGTTCCTTCGTCAGCACGGTGCCTGCGCCGATGTCCATGCGCCCCTGCATTTTCTCCGACAGAATACGGATACCGTCCGCCGTTTCCTCCGCCGGACATTTTCCGCTTTGGTCGAACGTGATTTCCATAAACCGTATACCTCCGGCATACAGCGCCTCCGCAAGCGGAACCAGCAAGTCTTTTTCAACTCCGCGCACAATTGCAATTATCTTTTTTTCCAAAATTTCTTCCGTTATATCCCGATTCATACCAATCTCCATTCCTCCGCCACGGGGCGGCACACATTATAACATGAAAAAAACACACGGCGGTTTGACTTCCGTAAGGCGCATATGTGCAAGAACCCTCGCAAAAGGATATTATATACGCATCGCGGTTTTATCTCTCCGCCGCATCAAAATCAATTTTTGTGATTTCATCAAAACCCCTGCGCTGTGATATATAAGAAACATCATCGCGCACGGGGTTCTTAAATGATTTTTTTCGCAACTTGTCCCGGAATTATCCGGTCAGCGCGCATCTGCCGCACGGTTGCTTTTAATTTTTAGTTTTTCGGCTTAAAGAATGACGGAACATTCACGCTGTCCATACCCGATTTCAACGTTCTCGAGAAGATTGCGTCATCGTCATTTGTTGCCGTGAACGTAGGAACATGCGAGCCGAAATCGGTTGTCTTGGGAGCTGTCGGAGTAATGGTATCCGTCTTTATGCCCCTCTTATTCTTAGCATTCAGACCGGTTGCAATCAATGTAACCTTAATTTCATCCTTCATATTTTCATCAACTGCGGTACCAACGATAATATTAGCGTCCTGCGATACCATTTCGCGTACGATAGACGAAACCTCACCCATATCAACAAGTGAGAACTCCGTGCCGCCGGTGATGTTAAGAAGTACGTTATGTGCACCGGAGATGCTTGTTTCAAGAAGCGGCGATTCGATAGCTGCACGAACTGCGTCCTGTGCGGCATTTTCGCCCTTACCGATACCGATACCCATGTGTGCAACGCCCGAATCACGCATAATTGTGCTTACGTCCGCGAAGTCACAGCTGATAATGCCGTTCTGAGCGATAACCTCGATGATACCGGCAACGCCCTGACGGAGCACCTCATCGGCAAGCTTGAACGAATCTTTTATTGAAATCTTCTTGTCTGCGGTTTTCAGAAGCAAATCGTTGGGGATAGTAACGATAGCGTCAACATTTGCCGACAGCTGCTCGATACCCTGTTCTGCGTTTCTTGCTCTTTGCGGGCCCTCGAAGAAGAACGGTTTTGTAACAACCGCAACGGTAAGTATACCCATATCCTTTGCAAGCTTAGCGATAACGGGAGCCGCACCTGTACCTGTGCCGCCGCCCATTCCTGCCGTGATGAACACCATTTCGGTATTTTCAAGAAGTTCTTTAATAGCGCTTTCTGTTTCTTCTGCCGCTTTCTGACCGATTTCCGGTTTAGCGCCTGCGCCGAGTCCCTGGGTGAGTCTTGTCCCTATCTGGAGCGCAACGGGAGCCTTAACCGTCTTAAGCTGCTGCAGGTCGGTATTTACGGCAATAAATTCTGCCTTGGAAACATTTGCATCAATCATTCTGTCAACAGCGTTGTTTCCGCCGCCGCCGATGCCGATTACCTTAATGCGTGCGCCGTCCGTAGGCTGAGCAGCGGTTGTATCGGTCACAAAATCCATATTGTTACCCATATATATATCCTCCTTAGTCTATTATCTGATTATACAATTTTATTTTACTATGTTTTTTTAATTATTTCAATAGATAATTCAAAAAAAATTTGAAAAATGACGAAAATTTTACCTTTTTTAACAATTATGGTGTATAAATAGCTTTTCCTGTTGTGGAAAGGTTGATTGTTCCGCGTGAATTTTCATTCAGCTTGTTGGAATTTACCGCCTCTTTCAACAGCGCGAGCTTGCGCTGAAAATCGATATGCGTTCCGCAGATTATATCAAGGCGGTTCTGATAGTTGAAAGTAATATTTGTCATATCCTCAAAGGACATAGTTGTTATATCCTTTATTATATCCGCTTTTTCCATGTATCCTATGCACGATATAATAATTTTTTGTGTGTCCGCGTCCTTAAAGGCAATCTGTTCGCCCTCGTTTGCGGAAACGATTGAGGTTCCCTCGAGAACAGGTATTCCCTCCTGTTTTTCGGGGGCTTTTTCCAGAATTTTTCCGTTTCTGTCGATAACGATAAACGCGTCGGCGTATGCAAGCTGACAGATGGGCTTGCACTCCTCTATCTGCACGGTCAGCGACGGCGGAAACGGCCGTTTTTTTATAATGACGTTTTCCACATACGCAAGCTCGGAAAGCTTTTTCCGAATACCGCGTTTGCCCGCACGGAACAGATTTTTTCCGCTGACATAGTCAATCTGAGCGGTAATCTGTTCCGTGCTGAGCTTTGAATTTCCCGTCACGTTTATGGTTTTAATGTTAAAAATCGGCGTGAAAAACATCACGGAAAGCACCGCAATAAGCGCCAGAACGGTAAAGAAGGTATATCTTCTGATTTTCTGTTCGCGAATCCGTTTCTGACGCCGCTTATTGTGGCGAGCCTTAAAGCTCTCTTCGGTTACTTTCCTTTTTGCCATACGCGTTTTTCACTCTTTTCGTTTTATATCAATACCGCATGAGGATAGAGCTTTCTCGATATTCTCATAACCTCTGTCGATATATTTCACATTGTCAATTTCGGTTTTCCCCTCGGCGGCAAGTGCCGCAACCACGAGCGCCGCTCCTCCGCGAAGCTCTTTTGCCATCACCTTTGCGCCGGTAAGGCGGCTTTTGCCTATTACAACGGCAACCCTGCCGTCGGTCTGTATATCCGCGCCCATGCGCACAAGCTCCTCGATATGCTGAAAGCGGTTTTCAAAAATGTTTTCAACAAACACCGTGGTACCGCGGCATTGGGTCGCAAGCGCCATAAACGGCGACTGAATATCGGTCGGGAACCCCGGATACGGCATCGTTTTGAGCGCTGCCACACTCTTTAAAACGCGTGCCGGCTGAAGAATTATCTTGGTTTTCTCGGTATACATGCGGCAGCCCATATCTTTCAGAATGTTAATCATCGCACCCATATGCGAGCTGTCGGCGTTTTTCAGGATAACCGTCCCGTTCGACGAAGCCGCGCACGCGAGATACGTCGCTGCTGCGATGCGGTCGGGGATAACGGTGTATTCAACGCCGTAAAGCTTATGTACGCCCTCGATGGTAACCGTGTCGCTGCCGGCGCCCTTGATTTTTGCGCCCATGCGGTTTAAGAAATTCTGTAAATCCACGATTTCCGGCTCACGCGCGGCATTTTCTATGACGGTTATACCGTCAATCATACACGCGGCGAGCATAGTGTTTTCGGTAGCGCCCACACTCGGAAAATCAAGATGTATGTTCGCCGCCTCCGGGTGCTCCGCAGTGCAGTGAATAAATCCGTGCGATTCGGTAATGTCGATACCGAGCTGACGCAGTGCCTTTAAGTGCAGGTCAATCGGTCTGTTGCCGATTTCGCAGCCGCCGGGCATCGAAACCTCAGCCTTTCCGAATTTTGAAATAATTGCGCCCAGAAAAATTATGGACGAACGCATCTGACGCATAAGCTCATCGGGAATAGTATATCCGGAAATACCGGAGGAATCCACCTCCAGGCAATTCTTCTCCCATTTTACGCGGCAGCCGAGATTTTTTAAAACCTCAATCGTCATTTCGACGTCGCGCAGCCGCGGACAGTTGTAAATTATGTTTTTTCCATCGCTTAAAATTGCGGCGGCAAGTATCGGAAGAACCGCGTTTTTCGCGCCTTGGACGTCGATTTCGCCCTCCATTTTTCTGCCGCCGGAAATTTCCAGCTTGCTCACACAAACACCTCCCGGTCTACTGTTTACATACTGTATACTATGTCAGACCGCCGGGAGTGTTCCTTTATCATCTTATTATATCAAAAAAACGCCGTAAAATCAACTTTTTTCGCGAAATTCTTTTAAAAACTTCTTATCTTCCTCGGTGAGCGGTGCATTTTCGAGCATGTCGGGGCGTTTTTTCAGCGTATTTATAAGCGCCGCGCGGCGTTTCCACTGCTCGATATTCTTATGATGTCCCGAAACAAGAATTTCCGGAATTTTAATGCCCATAAATTCCTGCGGGTGCGTATACTGCGGATATTCCAAAAGTCCCGAAAAATGACTCTCGTTTTTGTAGGAGTCCTCGCTCGCCAGAACGCCCGGAATCATGCGGCTGACCGCGTCAATAACGGTCATCGCCGGCAGCTCGCCGCCGGTCAGGACAAAATCGCCGATTGAGATTTCCTCATCGACAAGCATGTCGATAATGCGCTGATCCACGCCCTCGTAATGTCCGCACAGAAACACGATACGGTCAAGCTTCGACAGCTCAACCGCCTTTTTCTGGTTGAACACCGCGCCCTGCGGCGACATAAAAATTGTATGCGGTTTTTTTTCGCAGTCCTTCGTGACCGACATGTACGCGTCATAAATGGGCTGCGGCGTCATAATCATTCCTCCGCCGCCGGAATACGGGTAGTCATCGGTTTTCCGATGCTTATTCGCGGAAAAATCGCGAATATTCGTAAAATTCATTTCAATCAGCCCGGCTGCGCGCGCGCGTCCGGTGATGCTTTCCCCCAAAACCGCCTCGAACATTTCCGGGAACAGGGTCAAAACGTCAAATTTAATCATCTTCCAGCCCTTCCGGTATTTTTATCGTAATCTTTTTATTTTCAATATCCACCGACTGCACAACGCCGTCGATTATCGGCACGAGAAGATTTTTCTTCCCGTCGCGCTTGATGTCGTAAATATCGTTGGAGCCGGTCGCAAAAACGTCTGCGAGCACGCCGATTTCACCGTTTTCGTCCGAAACGGTACAGCCGATAAGGTCGGCAATGTAGTACACGTTTTCGGGAAGCTCGCCGAGCATGTCCTTGGGCACAAAAAGTACGGCGTTTTTGTACTTTTCCGCCTCCTCGATTGACTCAATCTGCTCAAACGCAACGATTAAATTATTTTTCTGATACTTAATGTTTCTGATGTCCAGCCGGACATCGCCGCCGCGCATGCGCGCGAAAACGTATTCAAAATTCTCGAAATCGCCGGGCGCGTCGGTCCATGCCGCAACCTTGACTTCACCTTTAAGCCCGTGCGTGTTGATTATTTTTCCTGCCTCAAGCATGTCCATAAAAAATCTCCATTCCGCCGCCCTGCGCCGGCACAAACCGAATTTTCTCCTATCCGCACCGCAGGGAATGATAAGAGATTTCCGCACATATACGTTTTTTGCCGGTCTTTGAAAACCGCGCCGCAGCTGTGCGGATTTACCCGCGTTATAATAAAATAAGTGTCCCCGATATTCAAGACACTCATTTTAATGCTTATTGAACTATATCGACAGATACACGCTTGTTTTCAATGCTTGCAGCTGCCTTGCAGACAGTGCGGATTGCCTTTGCAATCTTGCCCTGTTTGCCGATAACCTTGCCCATGTCGCTGTCCGCAACACGAAGCTCAAGGACAACGGTATCGTCCTTTTCGGTTTCCGTTACGGAAACGCTGTCCGGATTTTCTACCAGTGCCTTTGCAATGATTTCCAATACTTCTTTCATTTAAGGTAATCTCCTTACATAATGCCCTGTTTTTTCAAAAGAGCCTTTACGGTATCCGTAGGCTGAGCGCCGTTTGCAATCCATTTCTTAGCCATGTCTGCGTCGATGTTAACCGTTGCAGGGTCCGTTAACGGATTATATGTTCCGATTTCTTCGATAAATCTGCCATCTCTGGGGTATCTTGAATCAGCAACAACTACTCTGTAAAAAGGAGCTTTCTTTGCGCCCATTCTTCTCAGTCTGATTTTTACTGCCATTTATTTCACCTCCCTGAATTTGTATCATTTGTATATCAAAGTCTTTCGACATTAATATCTGCCGCCCATTTTTTTAAGGCGTTTTAACATTCGCGCCTGCTTTCCGCCGGAAAGCTGTTTCATCATCTGTTTCATCTGTTCAAACTGCTTTAAAAGCTCGTTTACGTCCTGTACGCGCGTTCCGCTGCCTTTTGCAATCCTGACCTTGCGGCTCGCGGCGATAATTTTCGGATTGGCGCGTTCTTTCGGCGTCATGGACTGAATAATCGCCTCGGTGCGTTTCATTTTTTTCTCGCCCTCCGCAGCGTCGATTTTGTCCAGCATGGATTTATCCACGCCCGGCATCATGCCGACAAGCTTGGTTATCGAGCCCATTTTCTTAATCTGCTGCAGCTGGTTTAAAAAGTCCTCCAAATCGAAGGTCTGCTGCCGCATTTTTCTTTCAAGCTCCGCCGCTTCTTTCTCGTCGACAACCTCCTGTGCCCTGTCGATAAGGGTCATAACGTCGCCCATGCCGAGAATACGGCTTGCCATTCTGTCCGGGTGGAACGGTTCAAGCTCGGACAGCTTTTCGCCGACCGAGGCATATTTTATCGGTTTTCCCGTAACCGCACGCACCGACAGCGCCGCACCGCCGCGCGTATCGCCGTCCAGCTTGGACAGGATTACGCCCGAAATTTCCAGCTGTGAATTAAAGCTTTCGGCAACGTTCACTGCGTCCTGACCGGTCATCGCGTCCACAACGAGCAGTATCTCGGACGGATTTACCGCGCCCTTTATGCCCTCCAGCTCCTCCATGAGAGCCTCGTCTATGTGCAGCCGTCCGGCAGTATCTATGATAACCGGGTCATTGCCGTGCTTTTTCGCATGTTCGACCGCCGCTTTTGCAATATCAACCGGATTTTCGCCGGTACCCATCGCGAACACCGGAACGCCTATCTGGTCGCCGAGAACCTGCAGCTGCTTTACCGCCGCCGGACGGTAAACGTCACAGGCAGCCATAAGCGGCCGTTTGTCCATGTTTTTGCGCAGGTTGAGCGCAAGTTTTGCAGACGCCGTTGTTTTGCCGGCACCCTGCAGACCGCACATCATTATCACGGTCGGCGGATTTTTCGCAAACTCAAGGCGCGCATTTTCCGTGCCCATAAGCTCGGTGAGTTCGTCACGCACGATTTTTAATATGTTCTGCGACGGGGTAAGGCTTTCCAGAACCTCGGCTCCCATTGCCTTTTCCGATACCGTTTTTACGAAGTCCTTGACAACTTTAAAGTTTACGTCAGCCTCCAAAAGCGCCAGCTTGACCTCGCGCATCGCGTCTTTAATGTCTTTTTCGGTAATTCTGGTTGTGCCTTTCAGCTTTTTGAATACGCCGGAAAGCTTTTCGCCGAGATTTTCAAATGCCATTTTTTCACCGCCCTTTACAGCTTATCGGTTATATCGTCAATTTTCAGTAATAATTGCTTTGTCGGTTCCGACTGCGGCATCGATTCGATAATCCGCCGCATGTCCCGGGTCAGACGGCTTATCTCGGAAAATCGCTCCGCCATGCGGAGTTTATCCTCAAATTCGGCGAGATGCGCCTCGCCCTGCTTGATAACCGCACGCACGCCCTGGCGCGACACCTGCATCTCCTCCGCGATTTCCGCAAGCGACAAATCACGGTTATAATATCCGTCAAGAGCCTTCTGCTGCCTTTCGGTCAGCAGCTCGCCGTAGAAGTCCGCAAGCATGCTCACGGTCAAATCCTTTGCCATGCAAACCGCCCCTTCACACCCTTATCGGTGTAAACCAAAAAAACTTTACAGGTGTTATTATATACCATATTTCCGCATTTGTCAATAGCCTGCCGAAAATTTTTATCACTTTTTTCATAAATGCAGCGGTTCCGCAAGAGCCGCCGCGGCGTTCCCGGCGCTTTATCACCGCCGCAAAGCGAAAAATCCGCCGGAAGCGTCAGGCGCGGTTGCGGTCATGCCGACAGTAAAAAATCGCCGCCGCATATAAAATTGTGCCCCGGATTTTACCGATATATATTGACAATGGCGCGATTTTTTTATATAATATAAGGATAAAATGGGTAATAATGTGTAAATTTATACACGAAGGGCTGCGCGGCGCAAATCCGCACGAGCCTTTTGAAAGGAGCATACTTATAAAATGGAAAAATACGGGGTAAATGAAATCAGAGAGAAATTCTTAAGTTTCTTTGAGTCAAAAGGGTGTCTGCGCCTGGGCAGCTTTTCGCTCGTGCCGAAGAACGACGCGAGCCTGCTGCTTATCAATTCGGGCATGGCACCGATGAAAAAGTGGTTTACGGGCGCGGAAATTCCGCCGAGAAAGCGCGTAACCACATGTCAGAAATGTATCAGAACGCCGGACATCGAATGCGTCGGCAAAACGGCGCGTCACGGCACGTTTTTTGAAATGCTCGGAAACTTTTCATTCGGCGACTACTTTAAGCGCGAGGCAATTTCATGGGGCTGGGAGTTTCTGACCGAAGTTATGGGTATCCCTGCCGACAAGCTGTGGATAACCGTTTACGAGGAGGACGATGAGGCGCGCGACATCTGGATTAATGAAATCGGCGTAAACCCCGAGCGCGTGCTGAAAATGGGCAAAGAGGACAACTTCTGGGAGCACGGCACGGGTCCGTGCGGACCGTGTTCGGAAATACACGTAGACCGCGGCGAGGAATACAGCTGCGGGCCGGACTGTCACATGGGCTGCGACTGCGACCGCTTTATGGAGGTATGGAACCTCGTGTTCACGCAGTTCGACAAGGACGAGGACGGCAATTACAACCGTCTGTCGCACCCGAACATCGACACCGGCATGGGTCTTGAACGTCTTGCGGCGGTTATGCAGGGCGTGGACAACCTGTTCGAGGTTGACACCGTACGCAATATCATGAATCACATCTCAAAAATTGCCGGCGTCACCTATAAGCAGGACGCGAAAACCGACGTATCGCTGCGCGTTATCACCGACCATATCCGCAGCACCGTCATGATGGTTTCCGACGGCGTAATTCCGTCAAACGAGGGCAGAGGCTACGTTTTAAGACGTCTCTTGCGCCGCGCGGCACGGCACGGAAAGCTGCTTAATATCAAGGGCGAATTTTTGTACGAGGTAGCGGATACCGTTATAAACGAATCGGCGCAGGGCTATCCCGAGCTTGCGGAAAAGCGTGATTACATCAAGAAAATCATCAGAATTGAAGAGGACAGATTTGCAAGAACAATCGATAACGGTCTTGCAATACTGAACGATTACATCGCTGAGCTGAAAAAGAACGGCGAAACGGTTTTGAGCGGCGAAAAATCATTCAAGCTGAACGATACCTACGGTTTCCCGATCGACCTGACCGTGGAAATCTGCGCGGAGCAGGGAATTACCGTTGACCGCGAGGGCTATGATAAAGAGCTTGCCGTTCAGAAGGAAACGGCGCGCAGCGCACGTAAGGACGGTTCAAGCTGGGAGGATAACGAAAGCTACACCTTCGAGGACGCGTCGGCGACCGAATTTGTCGGCTATGAATCGCTTGAGGCAGACTCCGAAATTGTCGGCATAGCGGCGGCAGGAGAGGTTTCCGCGGAAATCGAGGAGGGCGCAGCCGGCATCATTGTGACCGACAAAACGCCGTTTTATGCGGAAATGGGCGGTCAGGCTGGCGATATAGGCAAAATCACGAAGGGCGGCGCCGAAGCAAAGGTTATCGATACCAAAAAGAACGGCAACGGAATTTATATGCATATAGTTGAAGTGACAAAGGGCAGTTTTTCGTCCGGCGACAAAGTAACTCTCACCGTCTGCAAAAAGAACAGAATGGCAATTTCGCGCAATCACAGCGCGACTCACCTTCTGCACAAGGCGCTCAAAGAGGTTCTCGGCGAGCACGTTGCCCAGGCAGGTTCGGAGGTCAACGCAAAGCATCTTCGTTTTGACTTCTCGCACTTTGAGGCGATGACAAAGGACGAGCTTGCACTTACAGAGAAAAAGGTCAATGACGCAATTCTCGCGGCAATGCCGATAACGGTGCGCGAGCTGCCGATTGACGAGGCGAAAAAACTCGGCGCCGAGGCGCAGTTCGGCGAAAAATACGGCGATGTTGTACGCGTTGTTTCAATGGGCGACTACTCGGTTGAATTCTGCGGCGGAACACATCTTACAAACACGGCAAACGCAGGACTGTTCAAGCTTATTTCGGAGGGCGGCGTTGCTGCCGGCACAAGACGTATCGAGGCGGTTACCGGTCAGGGCGTGCTTGATTACATCGCTGCAAAGGACGCTCTTATCGAAAGATGCGCATCGGCGCTTAAAGCCAACAACGTAAACGAAATCGACCGCAAGGCGGAGCAGACCGCATCGGAGGTTAAAGAGCTTAAAAAGAACATTGAGTCCATGAACGCTAAAATGGCGTCCGGAAAGCTGGACGAGGTTCTCAAAAACGCGGTTGAAATCAAAGGAATTACCGTTGCGCCGGGACGTGTTGACGGACTTGCGGCAGGAGATTTGCGCACGCTCGGCGACAGCATTAAAGAAAAAATCGGCAGCGGAATTGCGGTTCTCGCGGCACAAACCGACGGAAGAATAGTATTCCTCGCAGCAGCAACGCCCGACGCCGTTAAGGCAGGCGTTCACGCAGGAAAGGTCATAAAAGAACTCACGGCAATTGCCGGAGGTTCGGGCGGCGGCAAGCCGGATATGGCGCAGGGCGGCGGCAAGGACGCGTCGAAAATCGATGAGGCGCTTGAAAAGGCGGCAAAAATTATTGAGGCGCAGCTGGGCTAAATGGACGGACTTATAGTAATTGACAAGCCGTGCGGCAAAACTTCACACGATATGGTGTATTTTGTGCGGCGGCTTTTCGGGATAAAAAAAGTCGGGCACACCGGAACGCTTGACCCGGACGCGTCGGGCGTTCTTCCGGTCTGCATCGGCAGGGCGACAAAGGCGGCGGATATGCTGACAGCGTCAAACAAGGCATACCGCGCACAGCTCGTTTTGGGCATGACCACCGACACACTGGACGCGTCCGGCGAAATCCTCACCGAACAGCCCGTCACGGCGTCGAAAGAGGAAATTGAAAATGCAATAAAGAGTTTCATAGGCGAAATTGACCAAATTCCGCCTATGTTTTCTGCAATAAAACAGGGCGGAAAAAAGCTGTATGAGCTTGCACGCAGCGGAATTACCGTCGAGCGCGAAAAAAGGCGCGTAACAATTTATAATATTGAAATAATAGAAACAGATACCGAAAATCATACCGTGACAATCGATGTTTCCTGTTCAAAGGGCACGTATATCCGCACGCTTTGTGAGGACATCGGTGCAAAGCTCGGCTGCGGCGCGTACATGAATACGCTCGTCCGCACGAAAAGCGCGGATTTTACATTGGCAGACGCATATACGCCCGAGCAGCTCATGAAAATGAAAGAATCGGGAACGCTTGAAAGCGCGGTAATCCCTGTAGATAAGCTGTTTAAAGACTGCAAAAAGGTTGTCCTTAACAGCTTTCTTGCGGAAAAAGCGAAAAACGGCGTTAAAATCCGCCGCAGCGGCTTAAATGAGGGCGAAATGTACCGTGTGTACGGTGAAAACGGCGAATTTTTGTGCCTGTCGAAGTATACGGGCGGCGCGCTCGCACTTGAAAAGGCATTCTGGACGGTATGAAACAACCGATTGTGTGGTGACTTAGTTGGATATTTACGGATATTGCGAACAAGAGAATAAAATTATTCCGATAGGTAAATCCTCGGATATTGTGCACGGCGCAGCCGATGACGGCGGCGCGGAAAACGGCATAATGCTGCGCGATTTTATCGGTGACGGTACGGCGCACAGCGTCGGCTCCGTCGGCGCAGGCGAGCCGGACATTCGCGGCTCGGCAATATGCCTGGGCGATTTTGACGGCGTGCACCGCGGTCATATGCGCCTTTTCGAACTGGCAAAGGCTTGCGGAAAATGGGGCGCATTACTGCTTATCCGCAGCAGCACGCGCGGCGGCGTTCTCACAACGCTCGCGGAAAAACTGGAAATTATCGGGCAATGCGGCGCGGATTTTGTGATTACGGCGGATTTTTCCGACACCTTCGCCGCAAAATCACCCGATGAGTTCGCCCGTCTGCTGACGGATATTATGAAAATAGGCACGGCGGTCATCGGCTATGACTACCGTTTCGGGCGCGGAGCCGAGGGAAACGCAGCGATTTTGACGCAGCTGCTGTCGAAAAAGGCGCGCGTTATCGTCGCGGAGGCTGTCACCGACGGCGGCGAACCGATAAAAAGCACCGCCATACGCAGCCTTGTAAAAGACGGGGACATGTCCGCCGCCGCGCAGCTTTGCGGAAGATTTTACCGCGTGCGCGGAAAAATCGTGCACGGCAAGCAGAACGGACGAAAAATGGGCTTTCCCACAGCCAATTTTGACCTGTCACCCAAAAAAATACTCCCTCCCGACGGCGTTTATTACGGAAAAATCAATGACCGCGACGCGGTTATAAATATAGGAAAAAACCCGACGTTTAACGCCGGAAAGCGCACCTTCGAGGCACATATCCCCGATTTTGACGGCGATTTGTACGGCAGGGTGCTGACGGCGGAGATTATCCGCAAAATCCGCGGAGAAATCAGTTTTAAAAACATCGGCGAATTAAAAAAACAGATAGAAAGTGACATATGTGCCGTGCGGCACGGAAAGGAATGATATTATGGCAAAACGAACAATTACCGAAATGAATTATGCGCGCGCAAAGGAAAATCTCGCAAAAAGCGCGCAGACAATCGAAAAGCTCGAACAGGGCGGCGTGCTGTTCATCAACCCCTCGTCATGCTACGTGGAGGAGAACGTAAAAATCGGCAAAGGTACCGTTGTGGAGCAGAATGTCATGCTTCAGGGCAGCACCGAAATCGGCGAAAACTGCGTAGTCGGCATGGGCTGCAAGCTCGTTGACACCAAGGTCGGCGACGGCTCGGAGCTTCTTTCGGTGGTATCGGTTGACGCGGTACTCGGGAAAAACGTTCTTGCCGGACCGTTTTCGTATATCCGCCCCGGCTGCCGCATTGCGGACGATGTTAAGGTCGGCGACTTTGTTGAGGTTAAAAACGCCGTCATAGGCGAGGGCACCAAAATCGCGCACCTGACATATGTCGGCGACAGCGACGTCGGCAAAGACGTCAACTTCGGCTGCGGCACGGTAACTGTAAATTATGACGGCAAAAACAAGCACCGCTGCAAAATCGGCGACGGCTGCTTTATCGGCTGCAACACAAATCTCGTCGCTCCCGTAGAAGTCGGCAACGGCGCATACACAGCCGCCGGCTCGACCATAACCGACGAAGTGCCGAAAAAATCTCTCGCAATCGCGCGCGCACGTCAGGTGAACAAGACCGGCTGGCATGACAAGCGCGACTGATTTTCGCATACGCTGTGTTTCGGCACATTTGGGCGCAATGCGGCACGTTCGGCACGTTCGGCACGTTCGGCGCGTTCGGGCATATTCGGGCATATTCGGTGCGTTTGGGCGCACTCGGCACGTCCGGGCGCATTTTGCCGCAATTCGGTGCTTTTCAGCGCACTCGGGCGTATCTCGCCGCGTTTCGGCGCGTTTGGCACGATGGCGCATTTTGCCGCAGTTCGGATTTTTTCGGCGCACCGTTTTTAATTCTGCGCCGATTTTCGGCAAAGAAATAAGCTTACGCCGCAGCTGTTCCGCGGCGCAGAGGAGAAAGAAATGTATTTAATCGCAGGGCTGGGAAACCCCGGCAGACAATATGACATGACCCGTCACAACATCGGCTTTGAAGTAATAGATTACATGGCGGATCAATATAATGTAAAGGTAAAAAAACTTAAATTCAAGGGACTGTATGCCGACACCGTAATCGGCGGCGAAAAAGTAATCCTGCTCAAGCCCCAGACCTTCATGAACCTATCGGGCGAAAGCATACAGGATTTCGCGGCATTTTACAAAATCCCCGTTGAAAACATAATCATAATCAATGATGACATCAACCTCGCCGCAGGCAGGCTCCGCATACGCGCAAAAGGCTCCGCCGGCGGTCACAACGGTCTGAAGTCAATAATTTACCGCCTCAACTCGGACAATTTTCCGCGCATACGCATAGGCGTGGATTCCCCCGTGCGCGAAAAAGTCGATTTGGCGGATTTTGTTCTTGCAAGATTTTCCAAGGAGGAAATCCCCGTCCTTGAAGAATCCATTATCCGCGCAAAAAAAGCCGCCGAGGAAATTATAAAAAACGGCACGGAAAGCGCAATGAACAAGTATAACGGCTGATTAAGGCGCCGTGCCGCCAAAATTTTGCGGCGGCGCCCTATCATGCGGCAGAATGGAGATATGGTATGAATCTTAAAAGCTTATTGTCGGGATATTCGGAATATTCCGGCTTTTGTGCTGCTCTTAAAAACCGCGAAACACCTGTTTCGGTCGCCGGAATTGTCGATTCGGCAACGGCTCATTTTATCTGCGAAACGGCACAGGACAAAAAAACGCTTGTCATCACCTACAGCGACATGGAGGCGGCGCAGCTTGCGTCCGACATGCAGCTGTTTACCGATTCGGCAGAGGTATTCCCGTCAAAAGAATACCTCTTTTTTGACATTGACGCGCGCGACCGTCACAGCGAACACAAGCGGCTGTGCGCTCTGTCGGCGAAAAACGGAATTACGGTAGCTTCGCTTGAGGGACTGCTCCAGTTCACGCTGCCGCCGCAAATCATGAAAGAAAACACGCTCAATCTGGTTCAGGACGGCGAATATGACCCCGACGAGCTGTGCGAAAAACTTGTCGCTATGGGCTACAGCCGCGAGGACGAGGTTTCCGGGCGCGGTCAGTTTGCCATGCGCGGCGGCATTTTGGATATTTTTTCGCCCGGGGTGGAAAACCCCGTGCGTATTGAATTTTTTGACATTCAGGTTGACTCTGTCCGCGAGTTTGACGCCATGACTCAGCGTTCCGTCGGCACGCTTACATCGGCGCAGATTATCCCGTGCAGCGAGCTTTCCGGGCTTGATACCGACGTGCTGTGCGAAAAACTTTCCGACACGGTCAAAAGGCTCAGGCGCAAGAAAAGCGACCAAAGCGCACTTATCGAAAACATAGAAAATGACATAGACAATCTTAAAAATGGAATTATTCCGACTTCAATATGCAAATATATCGGGATTATTTTCGACGAAATCCCGACGCTTCTCGACTACTATGACGAAAACTCGCTTATATTTCTGATTGAACCCAAGCGCATCGCGGAAAGGGCAAAAAGTTTTGAATGGGAGCAGGGCGAAATAATCGAAGATTTATCGTCAAAGAACCTTATCGCACACGATTTTGCAAACATGTGGGCAAGCTACGCCGACATCGCCGCACGCCTGCAAAAGCTTCCGCTCGTATCGCTCAATTCGCTCACACATTCGTCGATTACCTATAACTACAAATCAATCTTTAATTTTTCGACCAAGACAACGGTATCGCTGCACGGGAAAATCGACTACCTATACAGCGACTTAGCCGAGCGGCAAAAGGAGGGCGCAACGGTAATCGTGCTCGCCTCCAACCGCTCGCGCGGCGAAAATCTTGCCGGCACGCTGAATGACAAAGGCATTGCCTGCCGTTATATGCACACCCCCGGCGACTTTGAAAAGGGCGAAATTATAATAATGCGCGGCGAAACGGGCAAGGGCTTTGAATATCCCGAGCTGAAATTTGTGCTTATTTCCGACCATGAAATTTTTGACGCGGCGAAGAAAAAATCGCGGCGCAGGCTGGAAAACGCAAACCGCCTGAAATCATACACCGACATCAGCCCCGGCGATTATGTTGTACACCGTGCGCACGGAATAGGAAAATATCTGGGCATAAAGAAAATAACCTCGGACGGCGTTACCAAGGATTACCTGCACATAGCGTACCGCGGCACCGACAGTCTGTATGTTTCTGTCGACCAGCTTGACATGCTTTACAAATACTCGGGCAGTTCCGACAAGGAGCTGCGGCTCAACAAGCTCGGCGGCACCGAATGGAACAAGGCAAAGCAGCGTGTGCGAGCCTCAACGCGCGACATGGCAAAGCAGCTTGCGACGCTTTACGCCGAGCGCGAACACACCAAGGGATACCAATATTCCCCCGACACGCCGTGGCAGCGCGACTTTGAGGACGCATTTCCCTATCAGGAAACCGAGGACCAGCTGCGCTCCATCGAGGAGGTCAAGCACGATATGGAAAGTCCGCGCCCCATGGACCGCCTTTTATGCGGTGACGTCGGCTACGGCAAAACCGAGGTTGCGCTGCGTGCCGCCTTCAAAGCGGTGATGGATTCAAAGCAGGTGGCATATCTCTGCCCCACAACCATCCTCGCAATGCAGCACCACGAAACCTTTTTAAACCGCATGAAAAATTTCCCCGTCAGGGTGGAAATGCTGTCGCGTTTCCGCACCGCGGCACAGCAGGCGCAGATTATAAAAAAGCTGAAAACCGGTGAAATTGACGTCATTATCGGCACCCACCGGCTTTTAAGCAAGGACGTTATTTTCAAGGATTTGGGGCTTTTGATTATCGACGAGGAGCAGCGTTTCGGCGTGGCGCACAAGGAGCGCTTAAAAGAGCTGAAAAAAAACGTGGACGTACTTTCCATGAGCGCAACCCCCATTCCGCGGACGCTGCACATGGCAATGGTATCGGTGCGCGATATGAGCCTCCTGGAAACGCCGCCCGAAAACCGTTACCCCGTTTCGACCTACGTTCTGGAGCATGACCCGAACATTCTGGCGGACGCCATGAGAAAGGAGCTGTCGCGCGGAGGACAGGTTTTTTATCTTTACAACCGCGTTTCCGGGATTTACCGCGTGGCGGAACAGATTAAAGCTATGCTTCCCGAGGCAAACGTTGCCGTAGGTCACGGAAAAATGAAAGAAGACGAACTTGAGGACATTATGTTCGACATGGTCAACGGCAGAACCGACATACTTGTCTGCACAACCATAATCGAAACCGGGCTTGACATTCCGAACGCGAACACCATAATTATCGAAAACGCCGATAAAATGGGGCTGGCACAGCTGTATCAGCTGCGCGGCAGAGTCGGGCGCTCATCACGCAGCGCGTACGCATACCTGACCTACCGCCGCGACGGTATTCTATCCGAAACCGCGGAAAAGCGCCTTTCGGCAATACGCGAGTTTACGGAGTTCGGCTCGGGCTTTAAAATAGCCATGCGAGATTTGGAAATCCGCGGCGCAGGCGATATTCTCGGCGCACAGCAGCATGGGCACATCGACTCGGTCGGCTACGATATGTACTGCAAAATCCTTGCCGACAGCATACGCGAGCTTCGCGGACAGGATACCGCAGAAGAGGATTTCACCACTTCGGTCGATTTAACCGCCGACGCTTTTATCCCCGAACGCTATATCCGCAGCAACAGCGTCCGCATCGACATATACAAGTGCATTGCGTCAATCGAAAACGAGGATGACGCGTCGGAAATCACCGATGAACTTATCGACCGGTTCGGCGACATTCCCGGTTCGGTTGCAAATCTTCTGGACATCGCGCAGATAAAGGCGCTTGCGCACAACATCGGTATTACCGGCGTAGTACAGAAAAACGGCGCCGTAAACCTTGAATTTTCCGAAAACCTGTTTCGCCCGGAATACGTGCAGTTTATAGTAGAGAATTATCCGAGGGACATCGTCATTGCGGCGCAGGCAAAACCCACGTTCAGGTATCGGATAGCCGACGCAAAAAAGCTGCTGCCCAATATTAAATTTTTATTACAGCAGCTAAATGAATTGCATACCGGCGATAAATAATGTATAATATATCTGAGCGAGGTGTACGGTATGAAAAAATTTTTGGCATTGGCACTTTCGGTTCTGATGCTTACCTCATGTACGGGCGGAAAAATTGTCGCCACGGCGGGGAAAACCAAAATAACCGAGGGTGAATTTAATTTTTATTTATCATCAATCAAAAGTCAGATGAAGGGCACGGATATACAGACCGACGAGGACTGGGAAACCAAGGAAATCGAGGGCAAAAAGGCAATCGACGCAGCAAAGCAGCGCGCGCTCGACATTGCCGTGAAAAATGTGGAATACCGCGACCTTGCGAAGCTCGCCGGGATTGAACTGACCGACGAGGACAAGGCGTCGGTTAAGAAAATGAAAGAACAGGTAATCGCAAATAACGGCGGCAAAAGCGGATACAAAACATTCTTAAAAGAAAACGGCATTACCGACAGCTTTACCGACATGATGTGCGAATCAACCGTGTATTACAGCAAAATCGGCGATGTGATAAAAGAAGATACGCCGATAACCGATGAGATGCTGAAAACGCGGTTTGAGTCCCCGGAGGTGAACTCCGAGTACAGAAAGGCAAAGCATATCCTGTTTCTGACCGTGGATTCCGCCACACGTCAGCCGCTTTCCGAGGAGGAGCAGCAAAAGGCGAAGGAGCAGGCGGACGCGGTTTACGCACGCGTGAAAAACGGTGAGGATTTTGACGCGCTTATGAACGAATTTTCCCAGGATCCGGGGCTGTCCGCCAATCCGAACGGATATGTTTTCGGGTCGGGCGAGATGGTTTCCGAATTTGAACAGGCGGTTGACGCGATCGCACCGGGCGATGTGACTTTCTGCAAATCAGACTTCGGATACCACATTATAAAGCGGCTGCCGCTTGAACTGGCAGATGTGCGCGACAAGCTTGAAAATGAAATTATACGCGCGCTTACCGATGAACGTCTTGCCGAATGGGAAAAAGAGTACGGCTATACCGTCACTCGAAACGAGGATATACTCAAGGATATTAAATAGCGTCAAACGGCGCAGAAACTGAATTGGTTTGAGTGCGAGGAAGCAGGAAAAGTTAAAATGAAAGTTAAATATATTGGTGAATCTGAACCGCTTATGCTCATAAACAACAAAATTTACGAGTGTTTAGGTGAAGAAGAAGGTTTTTACAGGGTAATCGATGAAGTAGGATATGATGAAACTCAAGAAATACAAGGTTATTTATATCCTATAAAATTTTTTGAAGTAGTTGAAAGCTGATATGATATTTAGTATAATAAAGCAAAACAGTCGGAAATGTACACCAACACAGACGTAAAAGGGCTGCGGCAGAGTGAAAACACTTTGCTGCAGCCCTTTTTTATCACAAAAATAACAGACATATTCCGCGGCAATTCGCGCAAAAATCACGCGAGGCACCCTGGTACACGTCCGTTATTCACGGCACATATTTTTTCACGTTAATACCGCGTGTCCTCCGGCATTATCAGCGCCGCAAGTATGTATGCAAGCAGCCCCGTGCCGAAACACCCGATCAGAATTACCCACACAAGACGTATTATCGTGGAGTCAACGTCCAGATATTCCGCAATTCCGCCGCATACACCGGCTATTTTCCTGTCCGTCCGTGATTTATACAGCTTTTTCATATCCGCCGTTCCTCCTTCAAGTTCAACCCGTTCCTTAAAATAACAATTACTAAAATTATATCACTGTTTGCGTACGTTGTCAATATATCCGTCCGATAAATTGCGGCAGTAAACGCTCATGACATCAAAGCGGCGCGCTCTATCACGCAAAAATGCCCGAACGGCACAATTTTCGCACCGCCGGGCATATTTCATTACAGCTTTTCTATCTTGTCCGCCGCAGCGTCAAGCCAGTTTCCGTCAAACAGCTCAATCATGCCGCTGTCACACGCTGACGCAAGCTTCGGGTTTATCGGGAGTTTTGCAACCGTATCAACATTATACTGTTTCGCCAGCTCATCGATATGACTCTTGCCGTAGATATAATGCTTATCATGGCACGAGGGACACTCAAAATATGACATGTTCTCGACAAATCCCAGCACGGGAACATTGAGCATTTCCGCCATTTTTACCGCTTTTTCCACAATCATGCCGACAAGCTCCTGCGGCGATGTTACCACGATTATTCCGTCAAGCGGCAGCGACTGGAACACTGTCAGCGGTACGTCACCCGTTCCGGGCGGCATATCTACGAACATATAGTCAACGTCTTTCCAGATGACCTCCGTCCAGAATTGCTTTACCGTTCCGGCAATCACCGGGCCGCGCCATACAACCGGGTCATTTTCGTTTTCGAGCAGCAGGTTTACCGACATTATCTGCACGCCGGTTTTGCTGTTTACCGGGAACAGACCGTCATCATTTCCGGTTGCTTTCTCCTTTAAGCCGAAAGCTTTCGGTATTGACGGGCCTGTGATGTCCGCGTCAAGAACGGCGGCATTATAGCCCCTGCGCTGCATCAGCACCGCCAGCATCGAGGTTACAAGCGATTTGCCCACGCCTCCTTTACCGCTGACTACGCCGATTACTTTTTTTATGCTCGAAAGTTCATTTGGTTTTTCTATAAAACTCTCCGGAGTTCTCTCGCTGCAGCTTGCGCCGCACTCCGAACAGTTATGACTGCATTCTTCACTCATGTTTTTTTCTCCTTTTATTCCTTTATAAGCTCCTTAACCGCCGTTGCAAGACCTGCAACGCCCTGTATCTGCGACGGAATTATTATCTTTGTCGCCTTGCCGTCCGCAGCCTTTTCAAAGCTTTCCAGCGACTTCATCGCAATATACGCGTCGCCCGGATTTGCCTCGTTAATTCTTCTGATACCCTCGGCAACCGCCGTCTGAACGCGCACTATCGCCTCTGCCTGACCTTCCGCCTCTTTTATTGCCGCCTGTTTTTTCGCCTCGGCCCTTAAAATCGCGGACTCTTTTTCACCCTCCGCCATAAGAACCGCCGCCTTTTTCTCACCCTCGGCTCTTAAAATCGACTCACGGCGCTCACGCTCCGCTTTCATCTGCTTCTCCATCGCGTCCTGTATTTCCCTCGGCGGAATAATATTTTTCAGCTCCACGCGGTTGATTTTAATTCCCCACGGGTCGGTCGCCTCGTCCAGGATTGCACGCATCTTCGTGTTTACGATATCGCGCGAGGTCAGCGTTTCGTCCAGCTCCATTTCGCCGATGATATTACGCAGCGTGGTTGCCGTGAGGTTTTCAATCGCCATCATGGGGCGTTCAACGCCGTATGCAAACATTTTCGGGTCGGTAATCTGATAGTACACTACCGTGTCAATCTGCATGGTAACGTTATCTTTTGTGATAACCGGCTGCGGCGGAAAATCCACAACATGCTCTTTTAAGCTCACCTTTTTTGAGATTTTTTCGATGAACGGAATTTTTACGTGCAGACCTACTCCCCATGTTTCGCTGTATCCGCCGAAACGCTCGATGATATATGCGTGCGCCTGCGGAACAATTTTAATATTCGCGATAATTCCTATGATTATGATTACCAACAGTACCAATACGTATCCCATACTAATCTCCTTTCGCCGCAATCGCGGCAATAACATATTTTTCCGATTATTTCTCTGCTGTTTGCAGCTCGGCAACAATCAGCCTGACACCCTCTATTCTTTCTATTTTCACAACGGTGCCCTCGTCTATTTTTACCCCATGCGCCGAACATACCGTCCAGAATTTTCCGTCAGCCTTTGCCTCGCCGCCGTTTATCGGGTCAACAGCGCGCGTGATTACCGCAGTTTTGCCGATAAGACTGTCGGTATTCGTGGCAATTTTTTTGTCTTTTGTAAGACGTTTCACCGCCGGCCGCGTGAAAATCAGCAATAGCGCTGACGCCGCGACAAAAATAATCGCCTGCGTCACCTCATTTGCGCCGCACAGTGAAGAAATCAGCGCACATACGGCACCGCCCGCAAGCCATATCGATACAAGCTGCACCGTCACCGCTTCCGCCGCGCCGAAAATTATAACCGCGGTCAGCCATAAAATACTCACATGCGTCACTTCCTTTCCTCTTATGCTTACATTGTATCACAGCATTTCAAAAAATGCAACAGAAATTATATCCAAATTATTTTCTTGAAATCAGAATGACCGCACAATCTCTGTACGGTCAGCTGTTTATCTTTTGTTTTTTGCACCTACCCGGTGCGACGTATTTTACCCCACCAATACGGCACGGTGAAAATTCGAGCAGGCTGCCTATTTGCAGCGAAGGTGCTGTACACCGATACCGCCCCGAGTGAAAAAGGGTACGGTGCGACGTATTTTACCCACTCCATTCTGACGCGGTGAAAATGCGAGCAGATTGCCCTTTTGCAGCGAGGGTGCTGTACGCAGGTACCGCCCCGAGCGAAAAAGGGTGGGATGCGACATATTTTACCCCCACTCCAACCTGACGCGGTGAAAATGCGAGCAGATTGCCCTTTTGCAGCGAGGGTGCTGTACGCAGGTACCGCCCCGAGCGAAAAAGGGTGAGATGCGATGTATTTTACCCGCGTCAGCGCCAATTAAAGGTGGCAAGCCCATAAATATATATTACTATTATAGCTGCCGGAACGACGTACATAAACACCGGCTTCATCCAATCACGGACTTTCAGGCCTTTGCCCTCGTTCGCCTCCGCCTTGAGCGCTTCCCAGCCCCAGCCGTAACGCTTATTACAGCAGAACAGCGTTACAACAAGCGAACCGAGCGGCAGCAGATTTGTGCTTACAAGGAAATCCCAGAAATCAAGCCACGCACTGCCCTCCGCAAACGGAACAAATCCTTTGAATGTACTGTAGCCCAGCGCCGTTGTAATCGAAAGCAGGAATATGCATATTCCGCATACCAGGCAGCCCTTCGGTCTGCTCCAGCCGGTCATTTCGCGAACGCACGCGAGAATATTTTCAAAAACGGCAAGCACGGTTGACAGCGCCGCGAACACCATGAACAGGAAGAACAGCGCGCCCCACCAGCGTCCGCCCGCCATATTATTGAAAACAGACGCCATTGTATCAAACAACAGGCTCGGTCCCGCATTTACCTCAACATTAAATGTAAAGCATGCCGGGAAAATAATCAAGCCGGATACAACCGCAACAAACGTATCAAGAAATATAACATTCAGCGACTCGCCGAGCAGCGAATGATCCTTACCTATATAACTGCCGAAAATCGCCATAGAGCCTATTCCCAGGCTCAGCGTAAAGAACGCCTGATTCATTGCGCCGACAATTACCTCTCCGTTGATTTTAGAAACGTCCGGCACAAGATAAAATTTAAGTCCTTCCTTTGCGCCCGAAAGCATGCCGCTGTGCACGGCAAGAACCACCATCAGCACAAACAGAATTATCATCATGTACTTTGTCACGCGCTCCAGTCCGCCCTGGAGATTAAAGCAAAGTATCCCAAATCCCAGTATGACCGTCACCGCAAGGAAAATCACGTTAACCGCCGGATTGGAAATCATCTCCCCAAATCCCACCTGCGCATTATTGCCGGTCAGGAATTTGAAGAAATAATAAATCATCCAGCCGCATACAACGGTATAAAATGCCATAAGGCACACATTTCCGAAAAGCGCGGCGTAGCCGTGAATATGCCATTTTGTCCCGGGTTTTTCCAGCTTTTTATACATTTTAACAGGACTTGCCTGCGAGGCACGTCCCAGTGAAAACTCCATCACCATTACCGGTATACCCAAAACTATCAGACACAACAAATACAGTAAAACAAAAATTCCTCCGCCATACTGTCCGCACATCCACGGAAATTTCCATACATTTCCGCAACCTATCGCACAGCCTGCCGAAAGAAGAAGAAAGCCCAATCTTGAGCCAAGTTTTTCTCGTTCCATAAAAATTCTCCTTAATATTTATAAATATGCAACAATTATATCACATATTCCCATAAATTTCAAGTACAATTTTTACAAAATTTCCCACTTGCTCAAAATCGGGCTTAATGTATTATGAACCTATTTAATTGTCACCGCAGCGAATGTCTTGTTTCCGTGCGGCATAAAAGCTTTTTCAGCGTCCTTTTGATGTATGACAGCACCCATATGAGTGCGGCGCATACAAGCATTGCGGAAAAGCCGCCCAAAAACAAATTCAGCTCCATCTGCTATGCCTTCTTTCCGCCATGGCAGCTGCCGCACATCGCGCAGTTTTTACAGCCGCAGCCGCAGGAGGTTCTGCCGGCAGCATGCTCTTTTTTCATATAGCGCACTATTGCCGTCACAATCGCCGCAAGCACCGCAAGAGTTAATATTGTTCCAAGGTTATTTATTATAAAACTCATACCGAAGTTCCTCCTTTATTTACTGCATAATGTTTATTTAAGTGATGTTGATTCCTTATACGGTCTGAACAGCATATAGATTATCAGTACGATTACCGCAATTGCAGCAATCAGTCCGATAACGTTCAGGCTGCCTGTCAGAGCGCCGCCGATTTGGTTGATTACCAATGCAACCGCGTATGCAAGTGCACACTGATAACCGATTGCGAACCATGTCCATTTAGCGTTGTTCATTTCACGCTTAATTGCACCGATTGCGGCAAAGCACGGAGCGCAAAGCAGGTTGAATACCAGGAACGAATATGCCGTAATACCTGTGAACTGCTGTGCAAGAGTGCTGTATACGGTGCCGTCACCGCCGCCGTACAGGATACCCATTGTACCAACAATATTTTCCTTTGCAACAAGTCCCGTAATCGACGCAACTGCTGCCTGCCAGTTACCCCAGCCGAGCGGTTTGAATATCCATGCAAGCACGCCGCCGATTGACGCGAGTATACTTGAATCTATCTGTTCTTCGGACAACATTCCGAAATGTCCGTCAACAAAACCGAAGTAGGTTGTGAACCATACAAAGATTGTTGACAAAAGAATGATTGTACCTGCCTTCTTGATGAAGGACCAGCCGCGTTCCCACATGCTGCGCAGCACGTTCAGAAGCGTAGGCATATGATATGCCGGAAGTTCCATAACGAACGGTGCGGGGTCGCCGGCAAACATCTTTGTCTTTTTCAGCATGATACCCGAAATGATGATTGCAGCCATACCGATAAAGTATGCCGATGTTGAAACAACCGCGCTGCCGCCGAACAGTGCGCCGGCAATCATTGCGATGAACGGAACCTTTGCACCGCACGGGATAAAGGTTGTCGTCATAATTGTCATCTTTCTGTCACGGTCATTTTCAATTGTACGCGACGCCATAATTCCCGGAACGCCGCAGCCGGTACCGATAAGCATTGGTATGAATGATTTACCCGACAGACCGAACTTTCTGAACACTCTGTCAAGTACGAATGCGATACGTGCCATATAACCGCATGCCTCCAGGAATGCAAGCAGCAGGAAGAGCACAAGCATCTGCGGAACAAATCCGAGTACAGCGCCGACGCCTGCTACGATACCGTCAAGTATCAGACCTTTCAGCCAATCCGCGCAGTTAACTGCGTCAAGCAGACCCTCGACCAGAACCGGTATGCCCGGTACCCATACGCCGTATTCGGCAGGATCGGGTTCGTCAAATCCGTTTTTCTCAAAATATCCGACAGCTTCCTGATAGGTCATTCCTACAGTTTCGTCCTCAACCGCTCCCGACGGGATTGATGAATAGTACGCTGTCATTTCGCTTGTCGCAAGCGTTTCTTCGTCCTCAACCTCTACGGTAGCCTTATCCGAGTCCGGCTCGAAGGTTTTCATTTCATTAAGAGCCGTATCTGCATCAAAGTCCTCTGCCGTTACGTCAATATCGGTAAACGCAAGCACTGCATCTTTCGCCGATGAAAATTCATCAGCAACTTCCTCATACTGCGCCGTGCCTATTCCGAACAGGTGCCAGCCGTCGCCGAATACACCGTCATTCGCCCAGTCGGTCGCGAACGAACCTACCGTTACCATTGAAATATAGTAAACCAGGAACATAACAACCGCAAATATCGGAAGTCCCAGCCAGCGGTTTGTTACTACGCGGTCGATTTTATCCGACGCGGACAGCTTGCCGGCATTTCTCTTTTTATAGCAGCCCTTCATGAGCTGTGCTATGTATACGTATCTTTCGTTCGTAATGATACTTTCCGAATCGTCATCAAGCTCCTGCTCCGCAGCCTTGATGTCCTCTTCGATATGACTCACTACCTGCGCCGGAATGGTTATCTTTTCCATTGCCTTTTTATCGCGCTCAAAAATTTTGATTGCATACCAGCGCTGCTGCTCCTCCGGCATATCGTGCAGAACCGCTTCCTCTATGTGCGCGATTGCATGCTCGACAGCACCCGAGAATGTATGCATCGGAACGGTTTTGCCGTTCTTTGCTGCATTAATCGCTTCCTCCGCCGCAGCCATAACGCCGTCGCCTTTCAGCGCGGAAATTTCAACAATCTTGCAGCCAAGCTCGCGTGAAAGCTCGGCAATGTTGATTTTGTCGCCGTTCTTTCTTACAATATCCATCATGTTTACCGCGATTACAACCGGTATTCCCAGCTCGGTCAGCTGCGTTGTAAGATACAGGTTACGCTCCAGGTTGGTACCGTCTATAATGTTCAATATCGCGTCCGGACGCTCGCCTATGAGGTAGTTTCTTGCAACAACCTCTTCAAGCGTGTACGGCGACAGAGAATATATTCCCGGAAGGTCGGTGATGATAACGCCGTCATGCTTTTTCAGCTTGCCTTCCTTTTTCTCTACCGTAACACCCGGCCAGTTTCCGACAAATTGATTTGATCCCGTCAGCGCGTTAAATAATGTAGTTTTACCGCAGTTCGGGTTACCCGCAAGGGCAATTCTGATACTCATATCATTTCCTCACTTTCAAAAAATACTTTACTTATTCAACTTCGACCATTTCCGCGTCCGCCTTGCGCAGCGAAAGCTCATAGCCTCTGACCGTGATTTCCACGGGATCTCCCAGAGGCGCAACCTTTCTGATGTATACACTTACACCCTTAGTTATCCCCATGTCCATGATTCTGCGTTTTACCGCTCCCTCACCGTGCAGCTTCTTCACGGTGACGGTTTCGCCTACTTTTGACTGTTTAAGCGTTTTCATATTTTTTCCTCCCGACTTTTAATTACTTTATTATAATCATGCTTTGCGCTTTTGCACTCCGCATGTTTTTGACCGGTTCGTAATACCGTTATTTCCGCAGCAGTCCTTCCGTTACCGCCGCGGCATTCCTCCGGGCTTGCCGCCCAGAGCCTGTTCCGAGTGCATTTGCACTAAGATACCGTCCTGCGTAAATATCACAAGATGCGCCGCATTTTCCCATAATCTCCGCAGCCACTGTTTGACAAAAACGTTGCCGACAGATTATCTTTTTGCTCCGAGTGCGCTGTGCACTGATACCTCTTCAAGCAAAGATACGCGGCGTTCCGCAGATTTATCTTTAAATTCCTCAACCGCCATTCGACAAAAAAGATTGCCGCCGGATTGCCTTTTGCAGCGAGAGTGCTGTACGCAGGTACCGTCCCGAACGAAAAAGACGAAATGCGCAGCAGATTTATCTTTAAATCTCCGCAGTCACCGTTTGGCAAAAAAGGTGCAAGCAGATTGCCTTTTTGCAGCGAGGGTGCTGTACGCAGGTACCGCCCCGAGCGAAAAAAGGTGAGATGCGCAGCAGATTTATCTTTAAAATCTCCGCAGCCACGGTTTGACAAAAAAGGTGCAAGCAGATTGCCTTTTTGCAGCGAGGGTGCTGTACGCAGGTACCGCCCCGAACGAAAAAAGGTGAGATGCGCAGCAGATTTTTTGTCAAACCATGATTTTACGAGCCATCTCCTCGCTAATCGCCACTCTTGCTTCCTTTACGTTTACGATCACATTGCCCCCGAGGGAGCTTACAATCTGAACGTTTCCGCCGACAACAAAGCCAAGGTTTTCAAGATGTTTTTTAACCTCGGGGCTGCCGCCGATTTTTCTTATTATGTTAGTTTCACCGATATTAGCAAAACATAATGGCATCATAGTGTACCCTCCGTTTCCCGGTCAATAAATCCGGGCCGACCGCCTGCAGTGCGGTTAGCCCCTGCTAACCTTTCACGGTTAGTTTAGCACAACTAACTATATTTGTCAATACATTTTTTCATTTTTTGGCATTTTATTTAACTTTGTAATTATTTTGCCGCACAATATAAACACAATTGACAAACGGATAATTATGTGATAAAATAGGAAAAAGCAATTGAGGTGATTACCATGGTTATTAAAGAATCCGCCGAAAATTATCTTGAGGCAATTCTTATGATAAAAAGAAAAAAAGGCTATGCAAGAAGTATAGACGTAGCAAATCAGCTGGGGTTCAGCAAGCCGAGCGTTTCGGTCGCGATGAAATCATTCCGCGAGGAGGGGTTCATCACGGTTGACTCCGACGGCAATCTTAATCTTACGGAAAAGGGAATGGCGGTAGCGTCAAAGGTTTACGAACGGCATGAAATTATTGCAAAAACGCTTATGATTCTGGGCGTTGACGAGGCAACCGCATACGAGGACAGCTGCAAAATCGAGCACGATATAAGCGACATAACCTTTATCAAGCTGAAAGAACATCTGAAAAAACACAACATAATATGACGGCATAACAAAAACGCGCCTGTGCGGAATATTCCGTGCGGCGCGCTTTATTCGTTTTTACCACCCCTGCGAGTATGCGTAACCGCGCAGGAAATTTACATTGTATTCTTCAACTTCGTTCAGCTGCATGTCCGCGCCGGGAACCGGATTGTACCACTGCTGCGACTCAAAATAGTTCTTGTAGGTCGGATTGGTGAACACATATCCCTTGCGCGCAAAAATTTCGTTTCTTATTAAATCAACATCAAATTTTGACAAGCCTGCAACGTCCGCCTCGGTGATTTGCTGAGAATCACTCGGGAACAAAACCTTGTTCTGCGTTATAACACGCGGTTTCGGGGTCGGCTTGGGCGTAGGCTTCGGCGTGGGTTTCGGAGTCGGCTTGGGCGTAGGCTCCGGTGTGGGTTCGGGAGTCGGTTCCGGCGTAGGTTCCGGCGTAACCTCCGGCGTCGGCTCGGGCGTAGGCTCGGGAGTAGGCTCCGGCGTGATTTCCGGGGTCGGCTCGGGCGACGCAGTCACCTGTACCGTCGATGCCGGGACATCTTTTCGGTTCAGTTTCACGGCAGCAAACGCGATTGCCGCTACGGCAACCACAGCTATGACCGCCGATGCCGCCTTTCCGGCGCTGCCGGTACGCTTTTCCGATGAGGTATGTATTCTTTGCTCTTTTTCATTCATTTTTTGCAGACGCTTTTGCCCGCGCTCTCTCTGCTTTTCCGCAGCTCTTGCCGCTTTTTCCTGTTCGGCTTTCTGTTTTGCCGCTGCTTTCTCCTGCTCGGATTTCTGCTTTGCTGCGGCTTTTTCCGCTGCCGCACGGCGGATTTCCTCTTCTTTTTCCTTTGCCTTTCTCTCGGCTTCCGCCGCCTTTGCCTCGCGCTTTTCCTGCTCGGCACGGTCTTTTATTAACTTCTCCTGCTCCTTCTTCGCACGCAGCTCCGCTTTATTTTTTTCTGCCTCGGCACGCGCAGACTCCTGAGCTTTTCTGCGCTCTTCCTCCGCTTGTTTCTTTTCCTCCGCACGGATTTCGGCAGCACGCGCCGCCGCAGCCTTTTCATTTTCTTTCCTCTCGGCCTCCGCTGCACGCTTTGCCGCTCTTTCCTGCTCGGACTGACGCTTTGCCGCAGCTTTTTCCTCCGCCGCACGCGCGTCCTCCTGTCTGCGCTGCTCTTTCTCCGAAAGCCGGTCCGCCTTTTCGCGCGCTTTCTCTTTCTCCTGTTTCATTTTATCATATTCCCTGCGCATACGCTTTTCACGTTCACGTATCTCCTTCGCAGACAAACGGCTCTTTTCCTCCTGCTCCATAATTCGCAGCAGCACAGGCGCTCCGCACTTCGGACACCTTTTCTGGTCGGCGGTAATCTCCGCTCCGCATTTTCTGCATTTCATCATCATCTGCTCCTTTTTTGCATATCTGTTCATTTTGATTATAACATAAAATTTTGCAAATTCGGTAAATTCATTAATATTTGTTAGACAATTGTAAGAATTTCTCAACCTCCGTGTAATGTACCGCCCCGAATTTGACCCGAAATAAGAAAAACCGACAAAAATATTTTTAATTTTCGGTCACTTTTCGCACTTTTCGGGATTTACTTTTCGCACGGAATGTGCTATAATTGATGTATAATGCGGTTATGTGCCGCACAATATCAGAACGCTGTACCGCCGGCACCGTGCTACGCCGGCGATAAACGTACAGGAGGTGACTTTTTATGTATAAGGTCGGCGACAAAATACTTTATCCGACGCACGGCGCCGGAATCATACGCGAAATAGTGAGCCGCAAGGTTGACGGCAGCACAAAATCCTACTATATAATGTACATGCCGCCCCATGGCATGAAAGTTATGATACCGGTGGATACCGGCGACGAAATCGGCATACGCCTTATAATTTCCAAGGAGGAAGGCGCCGAGGTCTTAAAGCGTTTCCGCAGCGAGCCTATTGTGCCGAATGACAACTGGAACAGGCGCCACCGCGACAATATGGCAAAAATCCGCTCGGGGGACATATACCGCGTGCTCGGCGTAGTGAAATATCTGATGTACATGGATAAAAAGAAAGGGCTTTCCACAAGCGAACGGAAGATGCTATGTGATGCAAAACAGATTTTTGTAAGCGAGCTTGCAATGTCGGAGGTCGCCGAACGCGAGGACATCGAAAGTATTATGGAGGACACGATATCGGAGCTGCTTTAGCGCGGCTTTTTCCTTGAATACGGACAGGAGTACAGAAAAATGAAAATAACGGCAATAATTGCGGCGGCAGGCAGTGGCACGCGCATGGGTGCGGATAAAAACAAGGTTCTGCTTACCGCGTGCGGCAAACCTGTTCTCTGGCATACGCTCGCGGCTTTTTGCGGCTGCGGCGGAATTGACGGCATCATTTTGGTAACGCGCGGCTGCGACATACCCGAGTGTGCCGGGCTTGCAAAACAATTTGAAAAGCCGATAACCGTAATCCCGGGCGGAAAAACGCGTCAGGAGTCGGTTTTTCTCGGCTTAAAAGCGGCAGACGGCGCTGACATCGCGGTAATCCATGACGGCGCGCGCGCACTCGTGACCGCGGAAATTATAGAAAACACCGTCGGCAGCGCGATAAAGTACGGCGCGGCGGCGGCAGGTGTTCCCTCGAAAGACAGCCTGAAAAAAGTCGGCGCCGACGGCTTTATAGCAGCCACAATCGACCGCGAATCGGCGTACCTCATTCAGACGCCGCAGGTTTTTGATTACAAATCGATATTATCCGCGCATCAATCGGCGGAAAGGGACGGTTTTTCCGCAACCGATGACTGTGCGCTCTATGAAAAATACATCGGCAGAATAAAGGTCACGCCGGGCAGCTACGAAAACATCAAGCTGACCACCCCCTGCGACATGCTTTTTGCCGAAGAAATACTCAGAAACATCAAAAAGGAGAACTGACATGCGAATCGGACAAGGCTATGACGTTCACAAGCTCGTCCCCGGCCGCGATTTATACCTGTGCGGCGAAAAAATCGAATACGATTTGGGACTTTTGGGGCATTCCGACGCGGACGTTGCCCTGCATGCGCTGTGTGACGCGCTTCTGGGTGCGGCAGCGCTCGGCGACATCGGCAGACATTTCCCCGACACCGACCCGAAATACAAAGGAATTTCAAGCATAACGCTGCTGCGGCACGTGTGCGGACTGGTGCGCGGAGAGGGATATAAAATCGTCAACGCGGACATAACGATAATCGCGCAAAAGCCCAAGCTGCTCGCGCATATCCCGTCCATGCGGAACAACACCGCGGAGGCTATGGGAATTGACATCGGCGCGGTAAGCGTAAAGGCAACCACCACCGAGCACCTCGGCTTTGAGGGGCGCGGCGAGGGAATTTCCGCCACGGCGGTTGTACTGATAGATTAAAAAAAGACTGCAAACACAGCTTTCGGGGCAGGTTTTTCCGAAAAACGAACTTTTCGGCGCGCCGTCCCGGCAGGTTTGCAGCCTTATTTTTTTAATGTCCGTGCGGAACAACATGTATCTTCCCTTTTTCCGCCCCCAAATCGGCACGCAGAAAATCGGCAAACACGATAAACAGCAGTATTTCCGACCACCAAATCGCTTTTCCTTTAAAGTGTATGCACAGGTATGTCGACAAAATGCCGCCCGCAATGAACGATATGAGCATCAGAATATGCATAAACAGCTTATGCTTCGCCGCGGCGCTTCCGTGATGAAGCCACTTTACGGCATTTATCCCCACCTGACGCAGATGATTTGTGCAGAAAGTTGTTGCCATGGGGACGTTTTCCGCGCGGCGGAAAGTGTTATACTGCATGGACGCTATGAAATTAATCGCCACCTGACAGATTTGCGGCGGAGCACCGTCCGGCACAAAGCCTATGGCAAGCACCGCAAGCATTTCAAAGCCGACAAAAAATGTATCCCAGCGCAGTAATTCAAGGTTGTTTACACATTTCGGCAAAAACTCCGACAGCACCGCGCCCAGAAGATATGCCGAAATCGGAATGAGATAATAAACCGCACGGCTCAGATTTAATTCGCCCAGCTGCACCGCAAGCATGACGAAATTCGCCGTCTGCGCATTGCAGAAAACCTTGCCCTTCAGATTATATGTGTACGCCCCGAAAAATCCGCCCACGGCAATCATCAGCATAAATATCCATAATTTTTCACATTCGAGAAATTCCCCGGTTTCTTTCATCTGTTTTTTCACGGTTATCAAAGTCCTTTCATTCAGTATTTTATCACTGCGCACAAAATTTGTCAAATCGGACAGACACCGCGCGAGTCTTTATCCCGGGCTGCGCCTTTTCCGCAAGACCCTTTTGCGCACCCCAAGCTTTTGCACCGCAGACAAAAGGCGTATAAAAATCTATAATTTGTGTGCAGTTTTGCGCCTTTTTTTATGCAAATTCGGCAAAAATGATAAAAATGTCAAAAAATTAACGCAACCCCCTTGTATATTTTGAATTTTTGATGTAAAATATAATATGATAGACAAGGAATGGAATAAATTCCTGTTTAAATTAAATGTATTGGAGGAATTTTAACATGTCAGTTAAAGTTGCAATTAACGGTTTTGGTCGTATCGGCCGTCTGGCATTCCGTCAGATGTTCGGTGCAGAGGGTTACGAAATTGTTGCCATCAACGATTTGACAGACCCGAAGATGCTCGCAAATCTTCTTAAGTATGATACAGCACAAGGCGGCTACTGCGGTACAATCGGTCAGGGTCTGCACACTGTTGAAGCAGGCGAAGGCTCAATCACGGTTGACGGCAAGAAAATCACAATTTACGCAGAAAAGGACGCAAAGGATCTTCCTTGGGGCGAAATCGGCGTAGACGTTGTTCTTGAGTGTACAGGCTTCTACTGCTCAAAGGAAAAGTCACAGGCTCACATCGACGCAGGCGCTAAGAAAGTTGTTATCTCGGCTCCGGCAGGCAAAGACCTTAAGACTATCGTTTACAGCGTTAACGAAAAGACTCTTACAGCTGACGATACAATCATCTCAGCTGCTTCATGTACAACAAACTGCCTCGCTCCTATGGCTAAGGCTCTTAATGACTACGCTCCGATTCAGTCGGGTATCATGTCAACAATTCACGCTTACACAGGCGACCAGATGATTCTTGACGGTCCGCACAGAAAAGGCGACTTAAGACGTGCAAGAGCAGGTGCTGCAAATATCGTTCCTAACTCAACGGGTGCTGCAAAGGCTATCGGTCTTGTTATCCCCGAGCTGAACGGCAAGCTCATCGGTTCTGCTCAGAGAGTTCCCGTTCCGACCGGTTCAACAACTATTCTGACAGCTGTTGTTAAAGGCTCAGACGTTACAATCGAGGGCATCAACGCTGCTATGAAGGCTGCCGCTTCTGAAAGTTTCGGTTACAATGAAGATCCTATCGTTTCTTCAGACGTTATCGGCATGAGATACGGTTCACTGTTTGACGCAACTCAGACAATGGTTTCCAAAGTTGCCGATGACCTTTACGAAGTTCAGGTTGTTTCATGGTATGACAACGAAAACTCATACACAAGTCAGATGGTTAGAACAATTAAGTACTTCGCAGAGCTTAACTAATCACATATATAATAAAACAGGTTGTTTTTAAGTAAAACAGCCTGTTTTTTTTTGATAAAATTGTTAAGGTTTTGAGAAGTTGGGCAAATTTGCAAAAAAATAATAACCCGTTTGTTATTTACGGTTTATTATTTTTGTGTTACGCAATTATTTTCTTATACTGCTGTATACTTGTGCGTTTTTCAATCCGCCGCGTGCCGCTGCCATTTCGCTGACCGTCACCAGCTCATACCCCTCATCAATCAGCTTCGGTATCAGCTCCGCCGCTGCGTTTGCCGACTCCTCATAAATATCGTGCATCAGCACTATATCGCCGTCTTTTGCGTTTCTCATCACGCTATCCACCGTGCTTTTCACGCTGCGCGTTTTCCAGTCCAGCGTGTCCACCGACCACAAAATCACCGGCAAATTGAATATGTCCGAAACCGTCTGATTTTTACTTCCGTACGGGGGACGCATAAGCGTTGTATTCTTTCCCGTAATTTGCCGTACTGCATCGTCGGTCTGCGTTTTCTGCAAATTCACTGCACTTGCGCTCAGCTTGGACAGGTTCGCATGACTCCACGAGTGATTGCCGATTTCCATGCCCATATCTGATTCGCGCTTTATTATATCCGCATATTTTGAAACGCGGCTGCCCACAACAAAAAATGTCGCTTTTGCGCCGTATTCCTGCAATTTGTCCAAAATCACCGGCGTGTATCTGCTCGGTCCATCGTCAAACGTCAGCGCTATCATTCTCGATCCCGGCTTATGTCTGTACCAGTTCAAGCCGAGATACACCGGCACCTCGTCCAGAAATACCGTGAGCGTGCGGCCGTCCTTTGAATACAGCGTCGCCGTCACCTCGGAAACATCCTCATGCCAGCCCACCGCCTTATACGCCCCGACCTCGTCCGTGCCGACAATCAGCGTACGTCCGTCCGACGCGTACATTGTGACTACGTTCGGATTTTCCTCAACCGGCTTTTTCTCCCCCATCGGTATTCCGCTCAACGTCAGGCTGATTTCGCGCGCCTTTGCATCCCAGCTTACCTTGCCGAACCGCTTTAAATCTTCAAATTTAACAGCCGTGCGGCCGTCAACATTATAGCACTTTACCGCTTTTCCGCGCATATCCGCCGTGATGTCGGACAGCACATACCGCTTTGACGGCATGCCGGCTCGGTTCGCGTCTTTATAAACCGTACTCTGCGGCAAAATTTCACCCGTACCGCGCTCTATCGAAACATGCCGCGCCGCCTCGTCCCACGTTACATTAAATCCGTAATCGCTCAAATCCGCGGCGTTCACCGCCGTGTATCCCTCTATATTATAGGATTTCACAGGGTAATTGTTTATATACGCCGCTATGTCCGAATACAGACAAAATCCCTCTTTGTTTTCTTTCTGCGAGATTACGCCCGCCACCCCCGATACTACAATCGCCGTTGACAGCAGCGCCCCTATAAATCTCTTGTTCATATCATTCACCCCATTTACAGAATAACAGAGATTTTGACAAAAGTCAACAAGTTTTTTGAATTGACTTCCGGGAAATTTTGTATTATAATTTATTTGTAAAATTAATGAACCTTTTTGCAATCCGGGAAAATAAATAAGTGAGGAATACTATGAAAAAACAGACAAGCTGCGACAGCTGCGCATATTACAGCTATGACGATGAATATGAATGTTACGTGTGCGAAATCAACCTTGACGAGGACGAAATGCTTCGTTTTATGCAAGGCTCGTTCAACAGCTGCCCCTACTACCGTTTCGGCGATGAATACGCGGTGGTGCGCAAACAAAATTAATATATTTTAATAAATTTGTAATCTGAATTTATAATTATTTTTACAACTTTTAAATATCTGTATGATATACTTAGAATAAGAAAATCTGCGGAAAAATCTTCCGCATTAAAACAGGAGGTATAATATGAACATTAAACTCAAAAGCGCATTGCTTGCAGGCGTGATGGCAATGAGTACGGCGTCGGTTCCGGCATTTGCCGAAACAGCGGAAACGGCGCAGCCCCCATTTACCGTGGTGAGTATTCCGTGTCCCGAGGGCGAGAAATATTTCCGCGAGAGTTATCAGGATTTCGACCACCTGACGGCTCGCTATGCCGACACCAAAACCCCGATAGCTCTGTCGGATTATTATGACGGCACCATGTTTGCGACCGTTCCGTCGGAAAACAAAGACCGCAAAATCGAGGCGTTCGTTGCCGAAGAAAAAACCTTCAGCGACGAAACCGACGACTTTGAATTTTATTATCTCAAGCGTCTTTCCTCAAGAGGCGTAATCTCGGGCGATGACAAAGGAAACGCACTTCCGGCAAGCAACATCACGCGCGCGGAAGCAACCGCAATGATTATGCGCTTTTTGGGTCTTGACAGTTCTGCCGGCACCGACAGCGGCTTTGATGACGTAGCCAAGGACGCATGGTACGCGGAGGTTGTAACGGCAGCGAGAAAATTCGGAATAGTCAGCGGCGACAGCGCAACGGAATTTAATCCGCAGAGAAACGTATCGCGCGAGGAGCTTACCGCAATGACGGCGCGCGGCATCTGGTACGCCGGTCTTGCCGAGGAAAACAAAAACGCGACAAAAGCAGACCTCGAGGGCTATGACATAACCGACGCGGACGATATTTCGCCGTGGGCATACAGCGCATACAACACTATGGGCTACCATAACATTCTTGACTATGACTACATTGACAACGGCGAGGACAAAGAACCCACCGACATAAATGACGCAAAACCGAAAACCGCGGCAACACGCGCGAATGCAGCAACCCTGCTGATGTCCGCTATTGAGAACTATCAGAATTATCCGTCGCAGTACGCCGTAGAGTACGGTTTCGACAAGGAAATGCCCGTGATTGACGGCTCGACCTCGACCTATCCGTTCACGCAGGCTATCTATACAAACCTGTTCTCCAACGGCTTCAATCACCCGAGCAAGCCGGCAAAGCACAGCAAGAGTCATGCGTCCTACGAGCGCCTTATAAACGGCGAGGTTGACGCAATTATCGCATCGGTTTATCCGGCAGAGGACATCATCGAGGAAGCGAAAAACAAGGGCGTTGAGCTGGAGCTTATCCCCATAGCGTATGACGCGATGATTTTCTTCACGAACAAGGACAACTCCATCGAGGGGCTGACCTCGCAGCAGATTACCGATATTTACGTCGATGATAAATATGACAACTGGAAAGACCTCGGCGGACCGGACGCAAAACTGTATCCGTACTGCCGCAACAATGACAGCGGCAGCCATGCGCAGATGCAGCGCCACTTCTTAAACGGCAAGGAAATCAACGAAAGAATTCGCCGCGAAACAACATCTGTTGCAATGTCCGACGTTCTGACCGATGTTATCGGCTCTCAGACCGAGGATCCCGTCGGCTACGGCTTGGGCTACAGCATTTACTACTACTTCCAGAACATGGATATGATAATTGACAACAAAACTTACTTAAAGCTGCTTTCAATCGACGGCGTATTCCCGACGGACGAAACAATCGCCGACGGCAGCTATCCGCTTTCAAACAACACATACGTTGTGATAAACAAGAACTCGCCGGAGAATTCAAAGGCACGTCGTTTTGCGGACTTCATGCTGTCACCGATGGGTCAGCTCTGCGTAGAACAGGCAGGCTTCGGACCTCTTCATGACTACAGCTACAAGTTCGACCTTGACGGCGAGGGCGGCGACTATTACTGGTCGGTTGACAGCTATGACGAGCGCATTATCGACGTATCGTACGGCTTCACGCCGGAAACCCGCGAGGACGGAACGAAAACCGACTCGGGCATGGGCAAATGCAGCTTCGTAATAAACGGTCTGCGCGAAGGAACATCGGATTTGAAACTCTCGTATAAGCAGTCACTCGGCGAAGAACCGGCGGTTACTCTTAAAACCGTCAATTACAAATTCTCCGTTGCAAAGGACGGCAAAGTTACGCTTTTGGAATCAAGCGAAAGCGCTCAATAACAAAAAAATGCACCCGTTCGGAAACCCCGAACGGGTGTTTTGCTTTTTATCCGCGCTCCGCCGTGTGACACCACCGCGGAACGGCGCTTTTTAATACTCCGTTACGTGAATAGTGGTTTGCAGCGGCACATATGATACCAGCCAGTTAATATCGGCAGGACGTACACGCACGCAGCCGTGCGACAGCTTTTTCCCGACAGTTGCGTTGTAGTCGGTTCCGTCATAATTCAAAAGCGTCGAGTGAATAGCATATCCGCCGTAAAAGCGCATAATCGGCCCGACATAGAATTTCTCATATGTCCAGCGCGTTTCATACGAGAAATACTTAAAGGTTCCCGTGACCGTCGGCGATGAGCTTGCCCCGATTGCGCACGGGCACGAATATACCAAATTCCACCGTCCGTTCTCGCGCAGGAAGGTGTAAACCGTGTAATTGCTCTTGCTTACCCATATAAGGTACGGCGTTTTTGACGTCAGACGGGCGGAATTTACGTATTCCTCCGCAGACTGCGCCGCGTTTACCTCATGCGGCAGGTCGGCATAAACCGAAAGGATTTTTCCGTCATCCTTCGCCTCCACCGTAAATCCAAGGCTTTCCGAGACAAACCGCATCGGCGCATATACCGTTTCGCCTATCATAAACGGTGCGGCGGCAAGCTCTGCCGTTTCTCCGTTTCGCATCGCAGCCGTGCTGCCTATATGCATCGCCGCTATTTTGTCGCCGTATGTAACCGTAATCTGTTCATCTTCATCAACCGAAAAATCGTATGCGCCCAGATTTGCAAGATACTCGCGCACCGGCAAAAACAGCGTCCCGTTTTCGATTATCGGGAATTCCGAAAGCGCAACGCCCTCGCCGTAAATATATAAATCCACCTGTTTCTGCGGCGCAGGCGCGGAGTCCGCCTGAATTTCCTCCTCCGCAAAAGCGCATGTCCCAAATAAAAGCATTGAAATAAGTACAGATAAAATTCTCTTCATATTGTTTCTCCTTAACATTGTTAGGAAAATTATAGCATTTTTCCGCCGAATGTGCAATAGTTTTTTTTGTAAAAAAATGAGAAATGAGCGACATTATTACAAATTATCCGCCGCCTCCTCCAAAAGAGCGGCAATCTCCGACAGCGACGTTGTTTTAAAGACCTTATTTTTAAGCTCCGCATTATTCCTCAGCCCTTTGATATACCACGCGATGTGTTTGCGCGCCTCTTTTATGCCGCGTTCTTCGCCCTTTTCGGCGCACAGCATTTTTGCGTGCCTGAGCGCCTCCTCGATTTTCTCGCGCCCGGTCGGAAAATAAGTGACCTCGCCCGTGTTCAGGTATTCCTTAATCTGGCGGAAAATAAACGGATTTCCCTGCGCTCCGCGCCCGACCATAACGCCGTCGCAGCCGGTATATTCGAGCATGCGCCGCGCGTCCCCGGCGGAAAATATGTCCCCGTTTCCGATGACCGGTATTTTTACGGCTTTTTTGACCGCGCGGATTGTATCCCAATCGGCAGCGCCGCTGTAGAGCTGCTCGCGCGTTCTTCCGTGAACCGCCACCGCCGCCGCTCCGTTTGCCTCGAGCACCTTTGCAAATTCCGCCGCCGTGTCGCTGTCCCAGCCCTTGCGGATTTTCACCGTCACCGGAACCGATGACGCATCCGCCGCGCGGCGCACTATCTCGCCGGCAAGCCGCGGATTTTTCATAAGCGCGCTGCCGTCGCCGTTATTTACGATTTTCGGCATGGGACAGCCCATATTTATATCGACCGCCGCTGCTCCGAACGCGATTACCTGCGGAATTATTTCCGCGATAATATCGGGGTCGGAACCGAAAATCTGGATTGCCGCCGGCTTTTCGCGCTCGTCCAGATGCATAAGCTCCGCGGTATTTTTATTTTTAAAGTACAGCCCCTTTGCGCTGACCATCTCTGTGGTGAGTCCGTCCGCGCCGTATTCACGGCAGATAAGGCGAAAAGTCAGGTCGGTCACGCCCGCCATGGGGGCAAGATGAATTTTACTTATCAAAAAAACATTCCTCCGATTTGATAAAATAGTACGGATGCCGTCCACGCCGCCGCAAGCTGCATAAATATCGCAAGCAGCGCATACTTACCCGAAAGTTCGCGTTTTATCGCCGCAATACTCGCAATACACGGTGTATACAAAAGGCAAAACAGCATCATTGAATATGCGTTAAGCGCGGTAAATCCGCTTTGCGCAAGCATATCCGCAAGCGCCGACATTCCCTCCGCGGAGGAAATATTCCCAATTCCGAACAAAACCGCCGTCGCGGATACCACAACCTCTTTTGCCGCAATGCCCGAGATGAGCGCGACAATAATCTGCCAGTATCCCAATCCGGCAAGCGACATCACCGGCACAAGCAGTCTGCCGGCAGCCGCGCCGAAGCTCTGCGATATATCGGTCACCCTGCCCGTCATGCCGAAATTCAGAATGAACCACAGCGCTATCGAGGCAAGAAATATCGTTGTGCCTGCCTTGGTCAGGTAGTCCTTAATCTTATCCCAAACGTAAATTATGACGGTGTGCGGATTGGGCATTTTATATTCGGGCAGCTCAATCAGCAGACCGTCGGCATTGTGCTCTTTGTCCGCCTTTGACATCACGAACGCCGCCAAAAGCGCCGCCGCAAACCCAATCGCATACATCGAGTATGCCGCCAAAAGCGCATGCCGCGCAAAAAACATCTGCGACAGCATTACGTAAATCGGCAGCCGCGCACTGCATGACATAAACGGCGTTATCAGCACGGTACGGATTTTATCGTGACGGGTTTCCAGCGTACGCGCCGCCATCACCGCCGGCACGGTGCACCCGAACCCCAGCAGCAGCGGTATAAACGCACGCCCCGTCAGCCCGAGGCTTCCCATTATTTCGTCCATAACATACGCCGCGCGCGGCATATATCCGCTGTCCTCCAAAATCGCGAGCGACAAAAACAGTATGAATATATTCGGCAAAAAGGTCAGTATTCCGCCCACGCCGGCAATAATTCCGTCAACTATGAGCGACTTCACCGTATCTCCGGCGGAAATCGCCGTCAAAAGCGACGATACTCCCGCGGAAAAGCTTTCGAGCCAGTTTTCAAAAAAGCCTTTAAGCATATCCCCCACCGTGAACGTGAGAAAAAACACAAGCGCCATAATTGCAAGAAAAATCGGCAAGCCCCATATCCGATGCGTTAAAACCGCGTCCGCCCTGTCGGTGAGCGCGCTTTTTTCTTCCTTATTTATAAGCACATCGCCGATTACTTTCTCGATAAAATCATATTTTTCACCTATTATGCGCGCTTCATAGCTTTCATCGGCAATTCCGGTCAGGTCAAGCGGATATTTTTTCATTATTTCCGCATCGTGCTCCAGCAGCTTTATTGCATACAGGCGGCGGTTTTCCGTTTCGGGGTACCTGCGCCGCAAAAGCGCGGAAATACAGTCGATTTTCTCTTCAATCTCGCCTGAATATACTATCATGCGCCGCTTTTCGAAAAGTCGGTTTTCACGTGCTCCTGCCGCGGCACATGCGTATTCGCAGCACCCGCCTCCGCAGCGGCAGTCCGCGGCGCTGCGTTCGGCGCAGTATTCCGCCGTCCGCATAAGCTCATCAAGCCCCGTCCGCTTTCTCGCACTGACCGGCACAACCGGTATTCCCAGCAGCTCCTCCATGCGGCGGACGTCTATTTTCATGCCGCGCTCCGCAACTATATCCATCATGTTAAGCGCAAGCACCACCGGTTTGCCCAGCTCAATCAGCTGCAGCGTAAGATACAGACTCCGCTCCGGACTTGACGCGTCCGCAACGTCGATTATCACGTCCGCACCGCCGTCCGTAACATATCCGCGCGAAATCTGCTCCTCCATGGTGTACGACGTCAGCGAATACGTCCCCGGCAAATCATACAGCCTGACGGTTCCGCCTTTATATTTCATCTTCCCCTCGGTTTTTTCCACGGTGACCCCCGGCCTGTTCGCAACCCTCAGGTTGGCGCCGGTGTACGCATTGAACAGCGTGGTTTTTCCGCAGTTCGGGTTTCCGGCAAACGCAATGCACAAATCTTTCATCATTTGCCCTCCTCCGCAAAAATTCCGCCGCAAATTCCGCGCCCCAGCGCAAATCTTGTGCCGCGCACCTTTATAATCATCGCTCCGCCGCGTTTTTTGCCGAGAACATCAACGTGCGTGCCGTGCGTCATGCCCAGCGCCTGCAGGCGCCGCGCCGCTTTCATGCCCGGGTCAATGCTGTCGATTCGGTATGTATTTCCCTTAATCCCTTCCGATAATTTCATAAATTTATTCCTTTCCCTACTATACTCTACCATTTTTCAAAATGATTGTCAATGAAAAATGTTTAGATGTTTATTAAAATCTATGTTTATTTTTGTTATAAATGACAAATCATAAAATCATCAATATAATTGACAAAACGGCGAATTTGTTGTAATATATAAGGTAGGAAAGGTGGTATCGGTATGAAAATTTTGTATGTCGCATCGGAGGCCGCACCATTTGTAAAGACGGGCGGTTTGGGCGATGTTGCCGGCTCGCTGCCGGTTACGCTGAAAGAAAAAGGCGCTGACTGCCGCGTAATGCTGCCGCTTTATCGCTGCATAGACCAAAAATATCGGGATATGATGACCTATATCAATCATATCTACATCAATATCGGCTGGCGCAGACAGTATTGCGGTGTTTTCTCCATGGAGTACAAGGGTACTACATACTATTTTGTGGACAACGAATACTATTTCGGCGGCAATAAGCCATATGACTATATTCATCTCGACTGCGAAAAGTTTATATTTTTCTCAAAGGCGGTGCTGTCGCTGCTGCCCACGCTGGATTTCCGTCCGGACGTGATTAACTGCAATGACTGGCAGACCGCACCTATTCCGGTTTTTCTGGACACATTCTACGATAACCCGTTTTACCGCGGTATAAAGACGGTTATGACTATCCATAACCTGAAATTTCAGGGACGCTGGGATCTCGACAAAATTAAAGACGCCATGGGCGTCGGCGATTACTATTTTACCGATGACAAGCTTGAATACTACAAGGACGCAAATCTCTTAAAGGGCGGTCTTGTATACGCAAATAAAATTACAACGGTATCCGAGCGCTACGCGCAGGAAATCACAACCCCCGATTACGGCGAAGGTCTTGACGGGCTTCTCTCCGCGCGCCGCGGCGATTTATGCGGAATAGTCAACGGCATTTCCGATGACTGGAGCCCCGAAACCGACAAGCTGATAAGCAAAAATTATTCCGCGAAAACCCTCGCGGACAAAAAAATCAACAAAACCGAGCTGCAAAAAGAACTCAATCTGCCGGTTGACGAAAACAAATTCATGATAGGCATTGTTTCGCGCCTGACCGACCAGAAAGGCTTCGACCTCATCTCATACGCAATGGAGCGCCTGTGCGAGGGCGGATATCAGGTTGTTGTCCTCGGCACCGGCGACGAAAATTACGAGAATATGTTCCGTCACTATGCGTGGAAGTACCCCGACCGCGTTTCGGCGAACATTTATTTTTCAAACGAGCTGTCGCACAGGATTTATGCGGCGTGCGACGCATTTTTGATGCCGTCGCGTTTTGAGCCGTGCGGATTGTCGCAGCTGATTTCCATGCGTTACGGCACTCTGCCGATTGTCCGCGAAACGGGCGGTCTTGCCGACACCGTTGCGCCGTACAACGAATACACCGACGAAGGAACGGGATTCTCCTTTGCGGCATATAATGCAGAGGATATGATGCACGTTGTCGATTACGCAATGCGCACATTCTATGACAACCGCGGCGCGTGGGATAAACTGATTCAAAACGCTATGAGCCGTGATTTCTCGTGGAGCGTTTCGGCAGACAAATATCTCGCGCTGTATGAGCAAATAACCGGCGTTCCGGCGGCAAAGCCGCAGAGCGAACCGGAAAAAAAGCCGCCGCGCAAAAAATCTCCGGCGTTTGAAAAGCGTCTGGCAAAGGACAGCGCCGCGGCGGAAACCGCATGGGCGGAGGAAACCGCGTCCAAGGACGCAGCCGTGCTCGCCGGTCAGACCGACGCACAGCGTGAAAAAAAGCTCGAAAAAACCAAGGCGGACATCAAAAAATCCGCACCTAAACCGATTAAAAAAGCAAAAACTCCCGAGAAAAAGACAGATAAAAAATCAGCAAAAAAATCTGCCGGGAAAAATAATAAATAATGCGAAAGGAATTATTCGTAAATGGAAAAAATCAAATTAAATTCAAAAGAAACGGAATTAAGAAACGAAATTGAGGGAAAAATAGCGCGTCATTTCGGCAAAACCCTCGAAGACGCAACTCCGAAAATGGTGTACACCGCATGCGCGCTGACCGCACGCGACCAAATCATGGCGCGCTGGGCGGTTTCGCACAAGGAGGTAAAGAAAGAAAATTCAAAAAAGCTGTACTATCTGTCCTTTGAATTTCTGATGGGCAGACTGCTTGCCTCAAATATACTTAACCTCATGCAGACAAAAACGTACGTAAATGCGCTCAAATCTTTGGGATATGAGCTTTCCGACATAGTTGAGCTGGAAAATGACGCCGGTTTGGGCAACGGCGGACTGGGCCGTCTTGCGGCATGCTTTATGGACTCGCTCACAACCATGGATTTGCCGGCATACGGCTGCACTATCCGCTACGAATACGGTCTTTTCCGTCAGAAAATCGTTGACGGCTACCAGACCGAACTTCCCGACACATGGCTTGAAAACGGCAACGCATGGGAAATCGCACGCCCCGAGGAATCGGTAACGGTAAGCTTCGGCGGAGAAATCCACACCGACTGGAATGACGGGCATTTCTCTTTCAGATGCGAAAATGCACGCACGATTATTGCTATGCCGTACGATGTTCCGCTCGTGGGCTACGATTCAAAAATCGTAAACAAGCTGCGCCTTTGGTCGGCAAAAGCTCCCGACGTTATGAACATGCAGGAGTTTAACAGCGGAAACTATATCCGCTCGACCGAGGAAAAACAGCTCGCCGAGCTGATTTCAAAGGTGCTCTACCCCGAGGATAACCACACCGAGGGCAGGGAGCTGCGCTTAAAGCAGCAGTATTTCCTTGTATCGGCAACGCTGCAGTGGATTTTAAAGGAATACGAAACGCGCTACGGCTATGACTGGCACAATCTCCCCGAAAAGGCGGTTATCCACATTAACGATACGCACCCGACCCTTGCAATCCCCGAACTGATGCGCATTTTGCTCGATGAAAAGGGACTCGGCTGGGACGAAGCATGGGACATCACAAGACGCACCTTCGCATACACAAACCACACCGTCATGAGCGAGGCTCTCGAAAAATGGCCGCTTGATATGTTCAAGCGTATTCTGCCGCGTGTTTCGATGATTGTTGAGGAAATCAACCGCAGACTTATGGAAAATCTGCAAATGGTTTACCCCGATGACTACGGAAAGCAAAAATGGATGGCGGTTATCTCGGACAATCAGGTATTCATGGCAAATCTGTGCCTTGCAACCTGCTTTGCCGTGAACGGCGTTTCCAAGCTGCACACAAAAATTCTCACAAGCGATATTTTCGCCGATTACTACCGTCTGGATAAATCGCGCTTCCATGCGATTACCAACGGAATTACCTTCCGCCGCTGGATTGCGAACTGCAACCCGGCACTCACCGAGCTGATTTCGTCCAAAATCGGCAAGGACTGGATTAAGGACTACTCACAGCTTGCGCGCCTTAAGGATTTTGCGGACGACAAGGAATTTCAGGAAAAATTCGCAAAAATCAAGCATGAAAACAAGGTTAAACTTGCGGAATATATCAAGGTTCACAACGGCATAGACATCGACCCGAACTCGATTTTTGACGTTCAGGCAAAGCGTCTGCACGAATACAAGCGTCAGCTGCTCAATATTCTGCACATTCTTGCCGATTACAATATGCTCGTTGATAACCCCAACACCGAATACACGCCGAAAACCTACATCTTCGGAGCAAAGGCGGCGCCCGGCTACAAGCGTGCTAAGCTGATTATCAAGCTTATCAATTCCGTCGGAAACATGATTAACAATGACCCGAGAATTGAGGGCAAAATCAAGGTTGTATTCCTTGAAAACTACGGTGTTTCCATCGCGGAAAAACTTGTTGTTGCGGCAGACGTTTCCGAGCAGATTTCAACCGCCGGAAAAGAGGCATCCGGCACCGGCAACATGAAATTCATGTTAAACGGCGCGGTTACATGCGGCACGCTCGACGGCGCAAACGTGGAAATGCTTGAACAGGTCGGCGAGGATAATATCTATATCTTCGGACTTAAAGCCGACGAGGTTGCGGCAAGACTCAAGTACAATAATTCCGACGAGGTAAAGACAATTTATTCAACCAACAGCGTATTAAGACGCGCGCTTGACCAGCTTATCTCGGGCGAAATCGAGCCGGAAAACACACAGATTTTCCGCGACCTTTACCAGACGCTGCTGTTCGGCGACTACGGTTACCCCGACACATACATGGTTCTGCGCGATTTTGAGGCATACTGCCTGACGCAGGACAGAATTTCAAAGGACTACAACAACAAGGCAAAATGGTGGCACATGGCAATCATGAATACCGCGTCAAGCGGATACTTCTCATCAGACCGCACCATTGCCGACTACAACAACGAAATCTGGCACCTGAAACCGATTAAATAATCGGTAACGGCAGATTTTTGGGGCATGTGTGTTTTTCGGCGCACATGCCTTTGCACTGTCCGGCGGGTATACATACAAAATTCCGCCCCCTGCGGAAAACGGAGGAAATATATGAAAATTGAGCATAATTCAAGAGAGCTGCTGTACCGCAAGCCGTTCGGCGCGGTCACCTGCGGCACAACGGTAACGCTGCGGCTTGCGCTTACCGACTTCGGTATTCCGTCGCATATACGCGCGGTTTATGACTTCGGCGATACAAGCGAATTTGTCAACATGGCGTATGTTTTTGAAATTTCCGGCACGTATGTATATGAAGCGTCAATCAAAATGCCGCGCGAGCCGGGGCTGATGTTTTATTACTTCGACATCGGCACACACGGCGGCAGATTTTTCTACGGAAACAACGCGCAGATGCTCGGCGGCACCGGCGCGGTTTATGAAGAGGAGCCGCAGAGTAAATTCCAAATCACCGTATACGATAAATCCTACGAAACGCCCGAATGGTGGCGCACCGGCGTGTGTTACCAGATTTTTCCCGACAGGTTCGCGCGCGGAGAAAACGGCGGATTTCTCTCCGGGCGAACCGATATAATAAAGCGCGAATGGGGCGACGAGCCGTTCTATAAAGCGGAGCAGTTCGGCGGAAAATACCTCGCAAACGATTTCTTCGGCGGCACGCTTGCCGGAATTGAGGAAAAACTGCCCTATCTGAAAGAGCTGGGGATTTCGTGCATCTACTTAAACCCCATTTTCAAGGCGTATTCAAATCATCGCTACGATACTGGCGACTACAAGGAAATCGACCCCGCGCTCGGCACCTGCGCCGACTTTGAAAGGCTTGCAAAATCGGCACAAAAGCTGGGTATACGCATAATTTTAGACGGCGTATTCAACCACACCGGCAGCGACAGCCGATATTTCAACAAGTACGGAAACTATGACAGTTTAGGCGCATATCAGTCGCAGGAGTCACCGTATTACGGCTGGTATCGGTTCAGCAAATTCCCCGACGAATACGAAAGCTGGTGGGGCATCGATACCCTGCCGCAGGTCGAGGAGCACAGCGAGGATTTTCAGAATTATATTCTGAAGGACAAGGACGCGGTTGTGAAAAAATGGCTCAAAAGCGGCGCGTCGGGCTGGCGGCTCGACGTTGTTGACGAGCTTCCGGACTTTTTCGTAAAAATTCTGCGCCGCGAGGTCAAAGCGCAAAATCCCGACGCGGTCATAATCGGCGAGGTCTGGGAGGACGCGTCAAACAAAATCGCATATGACGAAAGGCGGCAGTACTTCATGGGCGCGGAGCTTGACTCGGTCATGAATTACCCCCTGCGCAGCGCGCTTATCGATTTCGTCTGCGGAAATATCGGCGCGCCGGAGCTGGACAGCCGTCTTATGAGCCTTAAGGAAAACTATCCGCGCCCGGCGTTTTACGCAGCGATGAATTTTCTGTCAAGCCACGATGTCGAGCGCATACTGACCGTCATGGGCGGCGAAAAAAAGACGGTCAAGGACGAACAGTCGGGGGCGCGGATTTCGTGGGAGAACAAACAGACCGCAATCGACCGTCTGAAATGCATAATCACAATGCAGCTGCTTTTGCCGGGAGTTCCGACGATTTTCTACGGCGATGAGGCGGGAGTTGAGGGATATGCCGACCCGTTCTGCCGCGCGTGCTTCCCGTGGGGACACGAGGACAGGGAAATTTTGGAGTATTACAAAGAAAATATCGCCCTGCGCAACGGACACGATGAGTTTAAAAACGGCGAATTTGAAACGGTTTATAAAGTAAACAACGGCTACGGATTTGTGCGGTACACAAAACACGGCAGCTTTGTTGTGCTTGTCAACACCGGTCACGAGGAGGTTTTCCGCCTTGACGCGGCGCGTTTCGGAATATTCCGTCTGTGCGGCGTGTTCCACAACGAGAGCTATTCCTCCGATGACGGAATTTACTATATAAAAATGCCGCAAAATTCGGTTACGGTATTTGAAAGCGCAAAATGACCCGAAACCGAGGGGCTGTGACAAACATTTGCTTTGCCGCAGCCCTGTTTTTTGTGCCGACTTTTCTGCTGCCTTTTGTTCTGCTTTTTTTGCTACTTTTTTGCTGCTTTTTCCGTTTCCCTTCCTGCCGGCTTTTTCGCTGCCGTTTCTGCCGGCTTTTGCCGCGCTGCCGCAATTTTTTTGTGATTTTTGTTACGGTACCGCATTTGATATGTTTCGTACATTTTTTTGTTTAATTTTGTTTTTCTGTTGACTTTTAGTGCCCGACATGATATCATTATCGTAACAATTATTATGCAGGGAGTTTATGTTATGGATTTTAAAAATGTTCCGAAAAAATACCGTCCCATTCCGTTCTGGAGCTGGAACGAAAAGCTTGATACCGCAGAAACCGCGGAGCAGATACATATTATGGACAAAGCCGGAATAGGCGGTTTTTTCATGCATGCGCGCGGCGGACTCGAAACCGAGTACATGAGCGACGAGTGGTTCGATAACGTTCAGACGAGCATCGATACGGCACAGGAATGCGGCATGCACGCATGGGCGTATGACGAAAACGGCTGGCCGAGCGGTTTCGGCAGCGGCTTGGTCAATGTCCTGGGCGTGGAATATCAGCAGAAGTACCTGAGAATGAGCGACGCCGAACCGAGCGAAAATGTAATCGGAAAATGCGGCAGTCACTGGTTTTATTACGAGATAAACCCGTTCTATGTCGACACTTTGGACGAAAAGGTTATCAAAAAATTTATTGAGCTGATTTATGAGCCGTATTATGAGCGTTTCGGCAGCAGCTTTGAGGGATTTTTCTCCGACGAACCGCAGATTTCAAGAGAGGGAATCCCCTGGAGCTTCGTATTTGAAAAGGAGTATTCCGCGCGTTACGGCGAGGAGCTGACGAACTGTCTTGAAGAGCTTTTCCTCCCCGTCGGCGATTACAAAAACACGCGCATAAAATTCTGGAAAATGGTGACCGACCTGTTTTCGAGCGCATACATGAAGCAAATTCATGACAGCTGCGCCGCGCACGGAGTCCGTTTCACCGGACATCTGCTGATGGAGGAAGACCTCATAGGTCAGCTCACAACGAACGGCGCATGCATGCCGCACTACGAATATTTCGACATGCCGGGCATGGACTGGCTCTGCCGCAAGACAGGGGACTATCTGACCGCACGGCAGGTTTCATCGGTTGCGGAACAGCTCGGAAAAAAAGACGTACTCTCCGAAACATTCGCGCTGTCGGGGCACGGCGTAAGCTTTGCCGAGCTGAAAGGAATGTACGAATGGCAGATGGTCCGCGGCATCAACCGCCTGTGTCAGCACCTCGAGGGCTACTCGCTGCGCGGACTGCGCAAGCGCGACTATCCGCCGGCAATGTACAAGCAGCAGCCCTGGTGGGGCGAATATGAAACGTTCAACACGGCAGTATCGCGCATAGGCATGCTTTTATCCGAGGGCAGCATTGCGCCGGAGGTTTTGGTTATCCACCCCCAGACAACAGCATGGGCTTTATATGATACCGCCGACAACAGCGCGATAGACGCACTCAACGGAAAATTCCTGGACACAATAAGGGAGCTTGAGGCAAAACACGTTCTGTTCCATTTCGGCGACGAAACCATAATGGAGCGTCACGCACGCGTTGAAAACGGCAAAATAATAATCGGCTGTCAGAGCTACAGCGCGGTAATCACCGACTGCTGCGAGCACTTACTGTCGAACACGGAAAAGCTGCTTGACGAGTACAAAAAACAGGGCGGAAAAATTGTGACCGCATCGGAAATCCGCGGCAACGCCGTAACCGACAATCCGCAGATTACTTACACCATGCGCAGGCTTGACGGCGCGGTTATGCATTATTTTGTGAACAGCTCATATGACGCAAAGCACGCAAACATCAATGTTTCGGGAAAGATGCTCGACATTGTTACCGGAGATTTGACCGATTTTTGCGGCGAATATGACTTTGAACCGTGGGGCAGTCTTATCATAATCGAGGACGGCAGCAAAAATACCGCGGCGCCGCAAACGCCCGACATCATCACGCTGGGCGGCGATTTTACGGTAGTTCACGCGGAAAATGCGCTCACTCTTGACAGATGCGACTATTATTTCGACGGCGAGCTGCAGGAAAAGGACGGCTATGTATTAAATATCGCAAACCGCGCAAACGATTTGCGCCGCAGTGTGAAAATACATCAGGATTACCGCGTAACGGCGGACTATGTGCCGGAAAATATGCATCTTATATGCGAAACGCCGGAGAAATTTACAATTTCAATCAACGGCGAAATCATAAACAAACAGCCGTACGGCTGGTACCGTGACAAGAGTTTTAAGAAAATCGACATTTCCGGACTTCTTCATGTCGGTGAAAATGTCATCTCCTTTGACTGCGACTTTGTGCAGTCGGACAAGGTTTACGAAAACCTCGAAAGGGCAACGCATTTTGAAACCGAAAAAAACAAGCTCAGTTATGATACGGAAATAGAATCCATATACCTCCTGGGCGACTTTTCTGTCAGGACGGACGGCGACTGGTCAGACTGCGGAAAAACCGACCCAATCGGCAAAAACGGCGTACGTTATCACGGCGGATTTGTCATTGCGGAGCCGAAAAAAACCGTAACACCAAAACATCTGGAAAAGCAGGGATACCCGTTCTTCTGCGGCGAGATGGAGCTGTGCGGAAAAATAGACATCAGCGGCAAAAACCCTATCTTAAAGCTTGAAAAATGCGGTATCAATGCGGTTCGCATAGAAATCGGCGGAATCGAAAAGACGCTTTTATGGTCGGATTTGCTGCCGCTTTCAGACTTTGACGTAAGCGGCGAAACGGAAATAAAGCTGACGCTTATAAACAACCTGCGAAACCTGCTCGGGCCGCACCATCTGCAATCGGGCGAGTCGGGCGAAGCAGCGCCGTCAAGCTTTTTCAAGGAAGCGTGCATCTGGAAAGGGAACTTCGGCGACAGTGACTGGAACGATGACTACTGCTTTATAAACACAGGATTTTAAAAAATGCCGCGCGCAGACATGGTTTGTTATCTGCGCGCGGCATATTATTTCTTCGCAAATATGACGGCGCGAAACCAGAGGCATGGGTGCGGCGGTGCGAACCCCGGCAGCGCGACACATGCGCAGGGGTGCGTGCAACCCACACCATAACACGAGTGCAGCGGCGCGAAACCGGCAGTGCAAGCACGGCGCGAAATCCACAACACGAAAAAAACGGCTGCCGAGCAGCCGTTTTTAATTAACATTATTCAGCAACGAAAGGCAAAAGAGCGATTTGTCTTGCTCTCTTAACAGCAATTGTAAGCTGTCTTTGATGCTTAGCGCAGTTACCGCTTATTCTTCTCGGAACGATTTTACCGCGTTCGGTAATATATCTTCTGAGCTTAGCAGTATCCTTGTAATCAATGTTTTCTACCTTATCAACACAGAAAACGCAAACCTTTTTCTTTGCACGTCTTGCCTTGAAAGGTCTTTCTGTCTTTTCAGCCATGATTAATCCTCCTATCAATTTTTATCGGGGTCAGAACGGCAGGTCATCTTCCGAGCCGTCTATTGCCTGAAATCCCATATTGTCAATATCTCCGCCGAACGCGTTATCCCGTCCGGTCTGCGGAGCAGCACCGCCGAAATTGCTCGGCGCACCCTGGGTATGGGTTTCGTTTCTCGAACCGGTGAAGTAAACCTCATCAACCATAACTTCGGTTGAATACTGACGTTTTCCCTCCTGGTTTTCCCACGAACGTGACTGCAGCTGACCGACAATTGCGATCATCGAACCCTTTTGGAAATACTTGCGGACAAATTCCGCCTGCTGACGCCAAGCCGTACAGTTTATGAAGTCAGCCGACTGCTGACCCTCTTTCGCAAAGCGTCTGTTTACGGCAATCGAAAAGCTGCATACATCAACGCCGTTCGGCGTCTGGCGCATTTCCGGGTCGCGCGTGAGTCTGCCCATTAAAATTACTTTGTTCATAACGACACCTCTTGATTATTTGTCCTTACGAATAATGATTGTTCTGAGGATACCGTCTGTAATTCTGTACTGTCTGTCCAGCTCCTTCGGGAAATCTCCGTCTGAAGTGAAATCAGCAAGAACATAGTAGCCTTCCGTCTTATCATCAATTTCGTAAGCAAATCTTCTCTTGCCCCATTCCTCAACGTTTTCAAGCGTACCGTTTGAAGAAATAAGGTTTGTGAATTTTTCCGTCAAAGCTTTGACAGCGTCCTCTTCAAGACCTGCGTCAATGATAAAAATTGTTTCATAGCTGTAGATTAGTTTTTCAGCCATTTTTGCACCTCCTTATGGACTTATGTCCCGGGATCCATCCCCCGGGCAAGGATTTTCGCTCATCATGAGCTTTTCTATTATATACCAAAATGCGCAAAAAGTCAAGCTTTTTTGAGAATTATTTCAGATTTTTCTCATCCTTTATCAGCTCGCGGTAATATTTATACAGCTTTGCCAGTCCGCGTGCATTAAGAATCATCGGATTGAACTGTTCCGTACTGCGGTTATAGTTCACGTTGCACCTTGCATCAAGCTCCGTATTACTGAGGTCAAGCAGCGGCAGCATTTTTTTGAAGCATGCAGTATCCGGCATGCCGCGTCCCTTTTCCCAGTTGGATACCGTTGTGCGCGAAACACCGAGGCTTTTGGCAAGCGCATGCTGAGTTACGCCTCTTTGTATCCGTGCCCTCTTTATAACTTCGCCGATTTCCATTTTATCCAATCACCTCTTTTACAATTATAAACTCACCGTCCCGGAATGTCAACCGCATTGTTCATAATTTATTAACAAAATTTGCTATAGATTTTAATTTTTTATTCATACTGACGTAAAAATCGTGTGTTATTATATGTTTACAGAATAAAAAACAGGCAATCTGCGGAAACTATTTTTGAACGGAGGAGTTATTATGAAGAAATATCCTTATACAGATTCTACTGAAATGATTATGTACGAACCCAAAGTAAAAAAACACCGTAATTTTAAAAAATTCATGCCGTGCATTCTGTCGGCACTTCTTGCCAGCGTGATCACGGCAGGTGCTGTCGGCGTCGGCGGATACTACTATATTAAACCGCTCACATCGCAGAGCGTTGCATACACCTCGCAGCAGGGCGGCACGTCATCTTCCGGCGGAGCAACAACTCTTGCCGCAGCAAACGGAAAAACCGAACTTTCAGTGACGGAAATCGCAAAAACCGTCGGCCCGTCATGCGTCGGCGTTATCAATAAGGCTAAAGTTCAGCCGCAGAAATATTATGACCCGTTCAGCGGCAGATATTTCTACTATCAGGAAAGCGACGAAGTTGTGGAACAGGGTTCCGGCTCGGGCATTATTATCAGCAGTGACGGCTATATCGTAACAAATCAGCACGTTATCGCCGACGCGACCGAGATTAACGTTATCTTAAACACAGGCGACGAATACAAAGCGACCCTCGTCGGCTCAGACGAAAAATCCGACCTTGCGGTACTGAAGGTAGACGCAAAAGGCTTACCGGCAGCAACGCTCGGCGATTCCACAACGGTCGAAGTTGGCGAGCTTGCGGTTGCAATCGGCAATCCGCTCGGACAGGAGCTTGCAGGCTCGGTAACACAAGGCTGCATCAGCGCGGTAAACCGTAAAATGACGGTGGACGGCAGAACCTACAACCTGCTCCAGACAGACGCGGCAATTAACCCCGGTAACTCGGGCGGCGCGCTCGTTAACAAATACGGCGAAGTAATCGGTATAAACTCAATCAAGATGTCGCAGACCGGCGTCGAGGGCATAGGCTTCGCAATCGCAATCTCCGAGGCAAAGCCGATTATCGACGACCTTATGAACGAGGGTTACGTTTCGGGCAGAAGCCTTATCGGCATCACGGCAACCGAGTCGCGCAACGGTCTTACGGTTTATTCGGTAACACCCGGCAGCGGCGCAGAGCAGGCAGGCATCAAAAAAGATGACCTTATTGTTAAGGCGGACGGTCAGGTTATCAACACCGTGGACGCTCTTAACGAAATCAAAGATAAAAAATCGCCCGGCGATTATATCACGCTTACTATTATCCGCAACGGCGGACTTACCGATATCAAGGTACAGCTCCGGGAGGACAAACCGGATAATAAGTAAAGCTTACCCATCGCTCCACAAACCCCTTTTTATACAGCGGACTGAAAAATTATTTTTCAGCCCGCTGATTTTTTTGCGGCTTTTTGCAGCTTTTTTCCGTTTTGAAAAGTATTACTATTGAAAAGCTCCGAATAATAGTGTATAATATGTATAACAATCCGAAAAGGAGGGGTGTATCGGTGGAAACGGAGGAAAAAAAATCGTTGGTCGGCAAGTATTATGACATGATATACAAGCTGGCGGTCTCGCAGACAAAGGATTTACAGCATGCCGAGGACGTAACCAACGATACATTTCTGAAATTCATCGAAACCGACAAGCAGTTCGAGAGCGAGGAGCACGCCAAGGCATGGCTTATACGCGTGGCGGTCAACCGCAGCAAAAGCGTATTTTTAAGCTCATGGTACAAAAAAACGGTACCGCTCGAAGAAAATCTGCCGGTCGAAATGAGTGAGGGAGAAAGCGAGGTATACAGCGCAGTTCTGAAGCTGCCGCAGAAGTACCGCGCAGTTATACATTTGTTCTATTACGAGGATTTATCGGTTGCGGAAATCGCGGACAGCCTTAAAATACAGCCGTCCACGGTACGTTCGCAGCTTACGAGAGGCAGAGCAATGCTTAAGGACGTTTTGAAGGGAGCTGATTTGCTTGTTTAATGAGCTATATAAAAGCGCAAACGAGAAATTCTCATCAGATGCCGCATGCGACAGGTTTATGGCAAGTCTTGACCGACCCTCCGTGCGGAAAAAGAAAAATATAAGACCCGTTATCACATCGGCGGCAGCGCTTGCCGCATGTTTTGCGGTCACGGTATGCGGCATAAATCTTTATAACAGCAGACCCAAGCCGCAAGATGATTTACGCGACGCGGTGCCGCAGATAACGGCGTCGCCGGATACGGCGGAGGATGCGCCCGATACGTCGGCGGACTCGTCCGGCTCACCGTTATACATCGCAGGCGATACCGATACTGCCGTGCAGGAACGGAAAGAAAACAGCCGTCCGGCGCAGACTCAGCGCGCACGGACAGAGGCAAAAAAAGAGAGCAGCAGTGCGCCGCAGTCTGAAGAAACAGCCGAAACGGCTCCGGCAGCGGTCAGCCCGGCAAATCCCAAAACAGCCGCCGAACCGCCGCAAACGGCTCATGCGCCGACAGCCGCAGAGGAGGTGCCGGTGCCGTCCGCACCGTCCGAAACGGATGAGCTGAAAAAATCCTCCGCGCCGGAAATGTATGCCGCATCAGCGCTTGACATCAACGAAACGGCAGCCGATGACGCCGCGGAAAACGCCGACTGTTTCGCCGCAAAATCGTCGGTTGCTTCCGAGAGAACGCTCGATGATTACATCGGTTTTATCGGCAGAGATATACGCGACGGAATTTGTATTCCCGACGGCATGACCGACCTCACGCCGCTCACCGACTTTACGGGCGACGGCTGGGTATTCATCTATGACGGAAACGGAAAGCATGTACAAATCCGCACGGCTCCGCAGGCGGCGGACGCAGGATATTCCGCAGGCGGCGCAGACTCAGCCGTATGCGCGCCGGACGAAACAGCGTGTTTTTCCGCCCACGGAATAGATTTTGAAATAACCGCCTATAACTTCACCGCCGAGGAGCTTGACGCACTTGTCGGCTCACTGAAAAAGTAACCGTTATTTCTCAAACCGCCGCGTGAACAGTTTCTGTAATTCTACTATAAATACAGGCATAACCGACAGCGCGGCGGTAATCAATACGGCGCACGGCGGCAGCGGCACAACCTTGAACAGCTTTGCCGCAAAACCGATGTTCACAACCGCCGCCTGCATCGTCACCCCTATCAGCAGCGACAAAATCAATATCGGATTTGCAAAAATACTTCTATTTAATATAGAGTGTTCGCTGCGCATATTAAATGCGTGGAACAGCTGCGATACCGACAACACGCAAAATGCCATGGTGCGCCCGATTACCGGCGCGCCGCCCTTGTCGAAGAAATTAAACCCGATTGAAAATGCCAAAAGCGCGAGCGCGCCTATCATTCCGCCCTCAAAGCAGATTGAGAGCCAAAGCCCGTCGGCGAAAAGTCCCTTTTTCGGGTCGCGCGGTTTTCTGCGCATGATTTCGGGGTCTGCCGGGTCAAGTCCGAGCGCAAGCGCCGGCAGTGAGTCGGTCACGAGATTGACCCACAGCAGCTGAATTGCCAAAAGCGGCGGTTCCCAGCCGAAAAGCATGCCGGCAAAAATCGTGAGTATCTCCCCTATGTTGGATGACAGTAAAAACTGCACCGATTTTTTTATATTCTCAAAAATTCCGCGTCCCTCGCGCACGGCGGCAACTATTGTCGCAAAATTATCGTCCGCGAGAACCAAATCGGACGCCTCCTTTGCAACATCTGTTCCCTTTTTCCCCATGCTGCAGCCGATATCCGCCGCTTTGAGCGCAGGCGCGTCATTAACTCCGTCACCCGTCATGGCGACGATATGCCCCTCGCGCTTGAACGCTTTCACTATGCGCACCTTATCCGACGGCGTCACCCGTGCAAAAATGCTGTATTCCGTCAGCTGTGCATCGTCGGCGCTCCGCATTTCCTTCCCGGTTATCGCCTTGCCGTCTATCCCTACCTGCTCCGCCACAGCCTCGGCGGTTATTTTATTGTCCCCCGTTATCATCACCGGACGTATGCCTGCCGATATGCACTCGCGCACCGCACGGCTGACCTCCGGACGCGGCGGATCAGCCATTCCTATCAGCCCGGCGAAAACAAGCCCGTTTTCACTGATATGACTGTACGGTGTGTCCTTGTATGCCACCGCTATCACCCTCAGCGAATTTGCGCCCATTCGCCGCACCTCGTCAAGCAGCGCATTTACTTTTTGTGTCCCCAATTCCACCATTTTCCCGTTTTCTATGCAATGCGTACATTTTTTCAGCACCAATTCCGCCGCGCCTTTTGTAATTATCCGCTTTTTTCCGTAGTAGTTTACCATTACACTCATCATCTTCCGCGACGAATCAAACGGCTTTTCCGATATGCGCCCGAATCTTTCGTCCGCCGCCGCTTTGTCTATGCCCATTCTTTCCGCCTCGTTTATCACCGCAAGCTCGGTCGGATTTGTGCCGCTGTCACAGCATAAAACCGCCATTTCAAACAGCTGCAGCCTGTCGCCGGCAACCGTTTTCGCGACCTCCATGCGGTTTTGCGTGAGCGTTCCCGTTTTGTCCGAACATATCACCGTCGCGCCGCCGAGCGCCTCCACCGCCGACAGATGCTTGACGATTGCTTTCTTTTTCACCATTCTCTGCACGCCTATCGCCAGCACTATCGTAACGATTGCCGGAAGTCCCTCCGGTATCGCCGCCACCGCAAGGCTCACCGACGTTAAAAACATGTACAGCGGCGGCAGGTGCTTTAACAAGCCCAGGAAGAATATCACGGCACATATGACAAGCGCACCGATTCCCAGATATTTGCCCGTTTCGCTGAGTTTTTTCTGCAGCGGCGTGGGTTCGTCCTCCTCGTCCTGCATGAGCGCCGCAATTTTACCCATTTCGGTGTCCATGCCGATTGCGGTCACAATAGCTTCCGCCTTGCCGCGCATGACATTCGTGGACGAAAACACCATGTTTTTCCGCTCCGCCAGCGGCGTGTGAATGTCCAGAACACATTCGCTGTCCTTTGCCGCCGGCATCGCCTCACCCGTCAGTGACGCTTCATCAACCTCAAGCCCGGCGCACGTCAGGAGCCGCGCGTCCGCAGCGACGCAGCAGCCTGTTTCAAGCAAAAGTATGTCCCCGACGCGTACGTTTTCCGCCGGCACCGTCATGATTTTTTCACCGCGGCGCACCTTGGCGCTCGGCGAGGAAATTTTTTTCAGCGCCTCAAGCGCGTTATCCGCCTTGCTCTCCTCGATGACACCCAGTACCGCGTTCAAAATCACAATCGCCAGTATTATTGCCGGGTCGGCAAAGTCGCCCTCGCCCCCGATGACCGATATTGCAAACGAAATTCCCGCGGCTATCAGCAGTATGATTATCATGAAATCCGAAAACTGCATGAAAAACCGCTTGACCAAGCTTATTTTTTTCGCTGTGTGCAGTATATTTTTCTTTCCCTGCGGCTGTTTTTCGCCGCGTATGTATCCGGCAGTCTGCTCCGCCGTCATTGTGTAAAAGTTCATTATAACCCGTCCCTCCCATTCCTTTATACAATAGTATGACCGATTCTTGCTATTATGCGGAATATTTTTGTGTCCCTATTGCATTTTTGTGATAATATGCTATAATGTAATTAGTGTCCCCAATTTGAAACGAGGTGATTATATGGCAAGACAAAAAAGGGCTGTAAGCGCGAGCGGTCGGTACCACATTCTTCTGCGAGGAATGAACAAGCTGTTTCACACACAGCAGGACTACGAGGAATTTTCCGGCATACTGCGCAAATATTCACAAAGCGGTCATATGCGGATCTTGGCATATGTGCTGCTGTCCAACCGTATCCACCTGATTATCGACACCTTCGGCGCCGACGCCGGCATTACGCTGAAGCCGATTTGCACGAGCTATGCGCGCTGCTATAACCGCGTTCATTCCTCGGGCGGCAAGCTGTTCTATGACCGCTTTAAAAGCGAGCCGCTGGAGTCGGTCGATGAGCTGAAAAGCGCCGTTGGATTTATTAATTTTATTGCGTCGCAAAACGGCGAGGACTATCCGTTCTGCTCGATGAGGTCGGACATATGCGATATTTCCGGGACAGGGCTTACCGACGCGGATTTCCGCAGCGAACAGGTCACACAAATGTTTATCGAGGACTATGACTGCCTTTCCGCAAAGGAGCTGGGGCGGTACATATATGAGCTTTGCGGAATTTTTCCGGCGGACTTTAAAACGCTGACCTCCGCACAGCAGCAAGCCGTATTCGAGAGAATAATGAAAAAACGCTGGATATCAAAATCCAAGCTGTACGAAATCTTCGGCATGGGCCGCAGAATTCAGATAAAGAATGATGAACCGTCGGACGATATTCCGAAAAAGGACTTGAGCGTCTGGCTGCTTTAAAAACTCAGACCGCACGCGTACCCCAAACAGCGCGTTCGGCGGTCATCCGCCGCGGCATAATCCGACGCCTCGGCACAGTCCGGCATGCGGTACCGCATTTATCGCTTACGGTTTCCGCCGTCCGCCGCGCACACAGCCGAGCCGTGAATTTTAATGAAAGGATTTACAGGATATGAAAAAGAAATTACAGGATTCAATAATCGGTCAGATGCTCTGCGTGCTTTTGCAGCACATAAAGCTTGCATTTATATTCGCGATTTTTTCCGTAATGCTGCTGCCCATCTGGTCGCACAAAGCCGGCGAGGTTATATTTGCGGCAATCGGCGTGCTGTTCTACTCGGCGTCTATGTACGGAATTGCCGGCACTATTTTCGAGCGCGACAAAAAATCCTACACGCCGCTTACCCCCAAGCCGTGGAAAGGACTTATCCTCCCCGCAATTCTGATACTTGCGAACATCGCCGCAATCGTCATTTACAAGTGTGCATGGGCGTTCGGCAACACCGGCGGCACATGGACGTCCGGCTGGGGCATAGCCGGAAACATCTTCACCTTTGCGTGGTTTTCCATGTATCAGCCTTTTATGGGAATAAAAAACGGCGTCATCACGGCACAGGGCTATGCAATTGTTTTCGCCCTGCCGATAATCATGACTTCCCTGGGATATTTTCTGACATATAACGGCGTTTACGTCTCCAAATACATTAACTTTATAAAATACGAAAAGAAAAAATAAACGCGTACATACTATATAAGTAGAAACACGGATTTTTTTCTGCGGAAAACAGCCTTTACCGCACCGCCGCGCGCGGATTGGGGCTGTTTTTTTTACAGCAGCCGCGCAAGCAGTGCGCATGTGCCGGCAATCAGCGCACACGCCGAAAACACCAGAAAAAAACGTCCGTTTTTTCTGCGCGGCACGGAGGATGAAATGCCGCGGTTTTTCATGTATTTTTCCACAACCCGCTCCGCCTCCTCCAGCACGGTACTGTCACAGCACGCGCTTCCGTCCCGTAAAATTAATATCGCCTGCGATATGAGCGCCGAATTTACATTGTTAAGTATTACAACTCTATGTGTGGTATTTTTCATAAAAAAATCCTCCATTTATTCAATATGTAGTATATAAATTTGTAACAATTTTGAAACAACTTTAATTTTGAGTTTCTATCGGATATTATCTCAAAAAATACCTGATTTTATACCATTTTACATAAAAAATACGAGATTTTTAAGCAAAAATGTGGGCAGAGAACAAAAAACGCGCGGTTCTGATTACCATTTATTGGAAAATATTTCGTACAAATGTCACAAAACTACCCCAAAAAATTGGAAACAAATGGCAAGAATTTGTGTCAAATGCAACAATTTTGTAATAAAATGCTTGACTTCTGTATATGATAGGTTATATAATAGCTGTTGTATAGGAGGAAAGAAAAATGTTGTTTAATAAAAAAAGCAGCAAGACTTTTATAACGAAGCTTGTTGCCGTATTTATGTCGGCAGTCATTTTCAGTCTGTTAACGGGTGCGGTAATCGATATTCAGGCCAAAAAAATTACCCTCGTTACGGTTGACGCGTTTGCCGACAGCGAAAAAACACAGGAACTGACCACCAAGCAAAATTATGTTTCCGATTTTTTTGAGGAGAATGATATTAAGACAGGAGAATATGACAACGTGAGCATGCTCATGGAGGACGAACTTTATGACGGCGCTCGCATCGTTGTAAGAAAGGGCAGAAAATTCACATTAAATATAGACGGAAATATCGAAATCATAACAACCACCAAAAAAACGGTCAGAGAGGCGTTTGAGGAAGCCGGCGTCACGCTGGGGCAGACGGACAGGGTTGAGCCGGACGCGGACAGCACGGTCGAGCAGGACATGAACGTAAGCGTTTACCGCGTGCAAAGCAGCACGGTTACGGTAGATACGGAAATTCCGTTCGAGAGCCGCGAGGTTTCCGATTCAACGCTTGAAAAAGGAAAAACGCGCATAAAAACCAAGGGCGTGAACGGTCTGAAAAGGACAACCTATGAGGTGACAACCGAAAACGGCAAAGAGGTAAAGCGCACGGTTATTTCGGAGAACACCGTAAAAAATCCGACGGCACAGGTGGTCGCGGTCGGAACCAAGGCTAAAGCCGCAAAAAAGACGGTTACAACCGGCTCAGGCAAGAGCCTCAGCTATTCAAAAAAGCTGACGGTAACTGCGACGGCGTACACGGCGTCATCGGGCAGCAGAACCGCGTCCGGACGCGCGGCGCAGTACGGCGTAATCGCGGTTGACCCGAAAGTTATCCCCCTCGGCACAAAGCTGTACGTGGAGTCCACCGATGACGGCAAGACCTGGAAATACGGCTACTGCATCGCAGGCGACACCGGCGGCGCAATTAAGGGAAACAAAATTGATTTGTACTACAATTCTCAGGGAGAATGTGTGCAGTTCGGCAGAAGAAGCGCAATTGTATATGTATTGAATTAAGCGGTTACAGGGCGGCGTTTTTAAAAGACGTACGCCCGTTTTGCCGTCTTTGCCGCGGTTAGCGGCGGTCGGCAACAGCGGTCAGTTGGCGGTCAGCCGGCGGCGAGAAAACAATGGCAGCGGCGGCAGTTGACGCCGGCGGCACTCGAACAAACACACCGCCGAACAGCGATACAGCATCAGCAGTGCGTGTTGATATGACAGCAGCGCGGCACTCTCCACTCATCGTCAAAATGCATGGCAGCGTGTTATTACGGCACAGAAAGGGAACACAATGGATTTAACATCACCAAAGACAATTAAAGAGCTTGCGCAGAAATTCGGTTTCGGCTTTTCCAAAGGACTGGGGCAGAATTTTCTGCTCGACGCGGCGGTGCTCGACGATATAGCCGAAGCCGCGGAAATCGACACCGGTGTTCTGGAAATAGGCCCCGGATTCGGCGTTTTGACAAAGCGGCTGTGCGAAACGGGCAAAAAGGTTGTTTCGGTAGAAATCGACCGCCGCCTTATCCCCGTACTTGAATACACCCTCGCGGATTTTGACAACGTAGAAATTCTGGAGCAGGATATTCTGAAAACCGACGTGCGCGCACTGATTAACGAAAAATTCGGCGGCGAAAAAATCAGCGTGGCGGCAAATCTGCCGTACTACATCACCACTCCGATTATCACAAAGCTGATTGAGGATCGGCTGCCGCTTAAAAATATCGTTGTCATGGTGCAGAAAGAGGTCGCGGAGCGCATCGCGGCAAAGCCCGGCAAAAAGGACTACGGCGCAATCAGCGTTTTATGTCAGTACTACACCGAGCCGCGCCTGGTCACCGTTGTGCCGGCAGGCAGCTTTTATCCTGCGCCCAAGGTGGATTCCGCCGTTTTGTGCATGCGCGTTCTCGATAAGCCGGCAATTGAGGTTGCGGACGAAAAGTGCTTTTTCAAGGTGGTAAAGGCGTCCTTCGCACAGCGGCGCAAAACACTTTTAAACTGCCTCTCAAACGGTTTCGGACTTGACAAGCAGCCCCTTTCCGACCTGCTCGAAAGCATCGGCATAGACCCGAAAATCCGCGGCGAAAAGCTCGGTCTTGCTGAATTTGCGCGCATAAGCGACGCTCTTTGCAAGCTTGACAACAGCGCGAATATATAGTATAATAACGGAGGAAGAAAGTGTCCTCTGTTATTTTTTTAAGGAGTTATACGCAATGAAAAAATTTGTTTCGATTTTGTGTGCAATAATATTCGTGTGCGGAATTTCATCGGGTGCGCTTGCATATACGGTGCAGTGCGACGAAGTTTATGACTTTGCCGGCCCCCGATACGGCATTTCATATATTGATACCGACGGCAGCACGTTTGTCGGCGTGCGTGCCGGAAAAATCGCAGTCAGCGATGATTTTGAAAACTGGGATTTAATCAAAACCGACGATGTAACCGCCGTGGAGTATCTGGACGGAAAATTCCGTGCAATCCACAAAGGCTACACGCTTGTATCCGCAGACGGCAGAAACTGGGAAAAGCAGGATAACAACCTGCCGGCAACGGTGCAGTCGATTATAAAAAACAAAAATTCCGCCGTTGTCTTTGTTGAGGACTACGATATAAATTCCGGCAGAAGCGGCACGGGCACTTACCAGAGCTTTGACGGAATTAACTGGAACAAGGTCGAAAACATTCCCGAGGGCGCAACAATGACGGTAATCGGCGACAAAATTTTCTTTGAGTCAAGCGTATGGATGCCGGGGATTTACGTTTCCGACACGGGCGCAAGCTTTGAAAAGCTGAACATTGACGGCTTTGAAGTTAAATCCGGCGGCATGCACATGGAATACCGCGACGGCGAATATGTGCAGAACGATTTTTGGCGCGCCGATGAGGGCTCAGGCATCGAATACTTGTATACATCGACCGATTTGAAAAACTGGGAAACCACAACCGTTCCAATCAAAGACTGCCTTAACGCGCATGACAGCACATACACCGTGATTAACGGAAAATCTCACTGTTTTACGATAAACGGCGACGACTACGTTTGGGAGGACGGCAAATGGAAAAGCGGCGATTACAATATGACCGAATATACAGCCGATGCCGCAAACCGTCCGTTTGTGTTTTACAACGTCACGGAAAACGGAATTTTCGCGTGGAGCACAAACAAGGACAGCTTTTATATCAGCAATGACGGCGAAATGATGACATATAGCGGCAGCGACCGCGACATAATGAACATATATGTTGAGGACGGGATTTTTTACGCCGCACCCAACAAAACCGCCGACAATGACGGAATAACTTTTACGTGGCAAAGCGCCGACGGCGTTAACTGGACTCATGACGCGGAGAAAAAAGTCGCATGGGACAAAATGAGCAACGATGCAAGAGTTGCGTCAAACGGCGACGTAACCCTCGAAAGCAACATCGACGTCCGCGGAAGTTGGCGAAACTATGAGGGGAACAAAAACATTACCGGCACGCTGACCTACAAAGACGGCAGCACGGCAGGGGTGATTTTCGAGGACACGAAGGGCATCGACTACGTACGCATGTTCGGCGGAAACGGCTGGTTTTTAATGACAGACAATGACGGAAGATGGTATTACAGCGCTGACGGAATTACGCGCGGCGCAGCGGCTGACGTACCGTACGGATATGAGAGGATTAATTATTTGGCGGACAGCTTCGGCGTGCGGCTTTATTCAAACGGCAGCCGGTTTATATATTTCAACACAAATGACGGCAGCATGTACTCGGGCGACATGTCGCAGTTTGACGTGCTTTCCGCGCCGGACGCGGTGAGAGTCAAGCTGAACGGCAACTTTTTGAGCTTTGTAAATCCGCCGGTAATCCGCGGCGACAGAACGCTGATTTCGGTGCGGTTCCTGTTTGAATGCATGGGCGCGTCGGTTGACTGGAATGACATCGGCAGAACGGTTACCATAACTTACGGCGGTAACACGGTTGAGCTTGCGATTGACAGCGACCGCGCCATCGTGAACGGTGCAGAAAAAACGCTTGATGTTCCGGCGCAGCTGATAAACGAAAAGACTATGATTCCGCTCAGATTTATCTCGGAGGAGCTTGGATTTAACGTAAATTATGACGAAACGAACAAAATCGCGGAAATATCAAACTGAAAATTTCCGTTCGGAACCGGGCAATTAATGTTATCAGTTCCGACAGCATGACGATTTTTTGCTGAGTAACAATAAATTCCACCCGTATTGCGGGTGGATATTTATTCATCGGTTAACCTTTTTTGAACCACGCGACTATCGCGTGGTTTTCTTTATACAAGAAAAGCGCACAGATTTGCGGTCTGCGCGCTTTTTATATTGCCTTATTCCAAATGCCAGTTAAATTTATATTCGCCGAACGCCGTTTCCCACCGCGCCGGAATTTTTGTATCGAACCAATCGGCAGGACGCGCCGGAACGGTATTTTTTTCCGCCTTTTCAAACGCCTCGGCAAGCGCCGCCTTTACCTCGTCATTATATGCGTCCTCCGCCACCGACACAAACAGCGGCGTTCCCGAAACGGACAGCAGCCGCAGCCATTCGCGGTTTTGCTGCCATGTGATGTTTTTCGTTATTCCCACGCAGTCCGCGTCAATGTCATAAAAAATTCCGTGCTGCGGCATGCGGAAAGCCAGCGTATTTACGCCCATTCTCCGCGTTCTGTCCCATTCGTCACCGCTGGTATCTCCGCCGGTTCGCTGCATTTCAAAATATCCCGTTCCAAGATGTCCTATCGTGTTGCAGCCGATAACTATTGCGTTTTCGCCTGCCGCCTCGCGTATGGTTTTATACATATTTTTCAGAATTTGTGCGGTGATTTTTGACTTATCCCCGAATGTCCAGCCCCCGTCGGTGAAATCCTCACCCCACGCAGAGCCCGGGCGGTGCATAAGGTCAAGCGTTGTGAAATCAAACTTTATCAGCTCATATCCCCAATCGGCAAGCGTTTTCACGTCCTCCGCAATTTTCGCCAGAACGAACGGCTCGGACGGATCCATGGTGCGGTAAAGATTATTCTTAAGTATGTATTCATCGGATAATTTTCCGCCGTCCGCCGCCTTAATATAATACTCGTCGGGGACAAATTCCGCCGTCAGCAGCGGCCGCAGCCAAATTCCCGGGTGAATATCCATGCTTTTTATTTCATCGGCAAGTTTTTTCATATCCCCGAATTTACAGTATTATCAGCACCGAAGCGGCGCACGCGCCGGCAGCCGACAGATAATCGCGGAACGTGACATTTTCATGCCTTATCACGCTTATTATCAGCGACAGCGTTATAACCCCTCCCGTGATGACGGGGTACTGCACCGATGCAGGTATATGCTTAAGCGAAATGAGCGTAAACAGGTTCCCGAAGCTGCTCAGCAGCGCCGCAAAGACCGTGCATGCTCCGGCACGGCGGTTTATGCGTATGCCGCGCCGCCCGGTCAGTATCCATACAAAACCGCATGCAATCAGCGTCACAACCTTATTGAGTGCCATGAAATCCACGCTCCCGACCGCGTTCGGGTTTGCCTGGTGAATTGCCGACAAAACCCCCGTAAGTCCGTTAAGCAGAAATACCGATATGTAATAAAATCTTCCTCCGCCTCCGCTGCCGCCCGTGACGGTGAGCAGCAGCGACGCGGTTATCATTACGCAGCACAGCACTTTTCCGACGGTCAGGCTCTCTGCGCAAAATATCACGCCGTACAGAAACGGCAGCAGCATGCCCCCGAGCATGGCGAACACCGAATAAACCGACAAATTTATCCTTGAAAACGCCTTTATGCTCATATAGCTGTAAAGAATGTTCACAATCGCGCATGCCGCCGCCATGAGCAGCGAAAATAACGATATACGGAGCCTGAATCCCCCCGACGCAAACATTGCGGCAAATCCGAACAGCGATGTATATACCGTAAAAAGCAGCGACGCCGTAAGGTCCGAACCGCACTCCTCACGGAATTTCTGATTAAACATAAACTGCGCGGCAAACATCGCGCTCGCCGCAGCAAGCAGGGCATAATACATCACTTATCCCCCGTCATATCCACGCCGAGCACCGCATGAGTATGTCCGCTGTTGCTTTTTAAATCCGCCTGCCACTTATCATACATAGCCTTATACACCTTATCGTCAATTTCCGGCGTTCCCGAAACCGATGTCGGCAGCAGCATGTCCCCGGCAACCTCCGGATCGGTACAGGCGGTGTCGCTGCGCCATTTTTCGCGCTCGCTCTTATTCCGGAAATTCGGAATATCCATAGACTTTCCGCCGTCAAGAATTGACCGATACGCAAACAGTCCCGGCAGGGACATATCCAGCGCCTCGTAAACATCGATAATATCCGCCGACTCATCGCCCAAAAGCTTCTGAACAAAATTATACATGCTGTAAAAATCCGAGCCGCCGTGCCCGAACTCCCTGCACTTATCATCATAATCGCGCACCGGCTTATAGTTTTCAATCGGACGGTCGCGGTATTCGCCCGGATACTCGTCACAGTTGACATACAGCCGCTGTATGCTGTCCACCCACGCGTCCTCGCGCGCGGATTCCATGCGCCCCTTATTTCCGTACATACTGTACCACACCGAATATTTATACAATCCGCCGTGAACGCTCTTTACAATTCCGCCGTTTTCAAGCGTGACCATTTCTATGCCGAACTGTCCGCCCTTAGCCCCCTCGCTCAGCCGCCGCTCATTCTTGGTCGATTCAAAGCCCGTGACCTTCACCGGTCTCAGTCCCGTCGCATGAATAATCGGGCCGAGCGAATGTGTGCAGTAAAATGTCGAATACATGCGGTTGCGCCAATGGTCACGCTCGCCGTAGGTGATGCTCGCCCAAATCGGCGACGTATTATGGATATACTCGCACTCGCCGTACTCAAATTCGCCTATTTTCCCCAGACCGTACAGCCGCTTCATCTCCGCCGTCGCCGGCATATAGCAGTAATTCTCCGCATATGCGTAGGTCATGCCCGTTTTCTCGACCGCCTCGGTCAGCTCAACCGCCTCTTTTAAGGTCTGTACCGGCAGAACCTCCGAAAATACATGCTTTCCGGCATTGAGCGCCGCAATCGCAAACGGCGCGTGCTGATGTGCATAATTCGCCAGAACCACCGCGTCCATGTCATGCTTTATAAATTCGTTAAAATCATCATAAAAGGTAACGCTGCAGCCCTTTAAATTCTTTTTCTGCGCCTCAATCACGGCGGGCTGATTATCGCATATTGCGACAATTTCCGCATTATCCGCCGCTTTACAGTAGTTTATCATGCTCGTTCCGCGAAATCCGCCCAGAACTCCCACTTTTATTTTCTTCATGTTCAATTCCTCCCTTTGCCCATAGTATATCATGCTTTTTATGGGGTGTAAATGGAAATTATCAATATAAATATGGAAATTCGTCACATTTTCATTGACATTTTGCGCCGCATGCCTTATACTGAACATGAGGTGACAGCAGAATGTATACGGAAAACATATGCCGTTTTATTCCGCAGAACAGCGACCCCGGCGGAATAAACATAATAAATTTTGTATATGAAACGCAGAATTTCGCGGAGGAATACCCCAAGCGTATATCGGTGTACCGCGCCGCGCTGGTGACGTCGGGCAGAGGCAGGCTTTTTATGTATTCAAACGAATACGCGCTTGACAAAAATGATGTTTTTTTCAATTTTCCGTCAGTTCCGTTCTCGCTTGAAACAACCGACGATTTTGAGTTTATGTATATCAGCTTTATCGGCGTGCGCGCCAACATGATTGCGGATAAGCTGAAAATCAGTCCGTCAAACTGCGTTTTTCACGGTATGGGAGAAATCGAAACGCTGTGGAAAAAGTCAATCGGTCTGTCCGACGCGTTTTCCGACCTGCGCAGCGAAAGCGTCTTATTATATATGTTTTCGGTGCTGGGCGAGCGCATTGCCGCCGAAGATAAAAAAAATGACTCCAATACGGTGCTGAAAATAAAAAAATACATCGACGAAAACTATTCCGCACCGGATTTGTCATTGCGCAAAATCAGCCGCGGACTGCTGTACAGCGAAAAATATATCTCGGGCGTTTTCCGCAAGGGATTTAAATGCGGCGTTTCGGAATACATCACCACGATACGCCTGCAACACGCCTGTGAACTTATGCAGCAGGGACTTCGCAGCGTTTCGGATATTGCGCTGATGTGCGGCTACCGTGACCCTTTATATTTTTCGAGGGTATTTAAAAAGCATATGGGCACCGCTCCGCGCGATTTTATGAAACAGCCGGTGCCGGACAGTCATTAAACAGCCGAATGTATTTCCGTCGGGCGCGGTGCGGAGCGTGCCGCCAAAAAGAGCGCAGACAAATGCCGTGCCCATGACCGACAGAATTTAAAAAGCGCCCTTGCCGCGAAAGTGCGGCAGGGGCGCTTATTTTTTACGTATTTTCAACCGTTAACCGATGTTTAATTCGGTTTACATATTTTCGTCCGTTAACCGATGTTTAATTCGGTTTACATATTTTCGTCCGACACCCGGCGTTTAATTCCGATTATCGCCTTCTGCGGTAATAATCCCGGCTGCGCGACACGCTGCCGCGTTCGGATTTCACACCGGTTTTTCCGCTGTATGACACCATTTTGCTGTGACGCTTGCGGCGTTTGCGGTTGCGTATAATGCGCATGCGCACCCAAAAAGCCACCAGCAAAATTATTATTATCAGCACAATCGGATTGAATATAAAATGCAGAATACTGTTTATTATGTGCAGGAAAAAGTCACGCTTGACCTCATTCGCGGCAACGAGATTTACCGTTTTGAGCGCCTTTCCGTTATATGAATAAGTAACCGTGCCGAAGTAATCGCCCTGTGCCACCGGCGCTTTCGCCTCCTGCACAAGCTTGACCTCGTTCGTAATAATTTCCGGGTCGGCGGTATTTTTCAGCGTGATATACACATCGTCTTCGACCGTCAGCGCCAGGCGCGTGGAATTTTTCGCCTCGGCAACCTTTGTATCGTACAGAACATCGCCTTTTTTGGAAAGAAGCACCGACTGGTAATTTTCAAACACATAGTCAAACATCGACGCGGTATCGATAAAGGAATACGCGCCCTCCTTCGCGGACGTATTCTGACACCCCATGACAACGCTGATTACGTTCAGCTTGCCCTTCACCGCCGATGCCGCAAGGCAATATCCCGCCTCGCTGCTGTTTCCCGACTTAATTCCCGTCGCGTTCGCATAGTAATAATACGGATATTTATATCTGCTCACAAGGTGATTTGTGCTCAAAATCGTTTTCTGCTTGCTGCGCGCCTGCGTGGGCGGAAAAACATATTTCTGCGTCGCCGCTATCTTTGCAAACGAGGTGTTGTTCATCGCGTACGCCGCCAGATATGCCATATCCGATGCGGTTGTATAATGATTTTCGTCTTGATAGCCGTTCGCGTTGGCAAAATGCGTTCCGCTGAGTCCAAGCTCCGCCGCCTTATCGTTCATTTTCTGCACAAACGCGTCTATGCTCCCCGAAACCGAAATTGCAAGCACATTCGCCGCGTCATTGCATGAATTTAATATAATCGCGTGCAAAAGCTCCTCCACCGTGTAGCTTTCGCCTGCCTTAACGCCCAGCTGCGGCTGATTATAGGTTATGCCCGAGAGCGCCTCCTCCGTGACGGTGCAGCTGTCGGCAAGATTGGCATTCTCAAGCGCGATAACCGCGGTCATTATATTGGAAAGTCCGGCAGGGTACATCTTGTTATCCGCATTGAGCGCATAAATCACATCGCCCGAATTTGCGTCCATAACGATTGCGGCGTCTGCGCGCGGCACGGGAAATTCCGCCTTTTTCGGCTCCGGCGACGCCGACGGCTCGGGGGACGCGGACGGTTTTTCCGACGATTTCGGTGACGCGGACGGCTTTGCCGAAGATTTGGGTTTTTCCGATGTTTTCGGCGACGCCGACGGTTTTGCCGAAGATTTGGGTTTTTCCGATGTTTTCGGTGACGCGGACGGGCTTTGCGCCGCAGTCTTGGGTGACGCCGACGGACTTTGCGCCGGTGCAGCCCATGCCGCCGTATTAAATGCCATCACCGCCGCAAGCAGCGCTGTTGCAAGAAGGTGCTTTTTCATAACTGTATCATTACCTTTCTGCCCCTGTTATTTTTAAATTTTTGCCGCAGGGCGGGGCAAAACTATTATTTTTAATAAAAACTTATTGCTTATAATTTAATTATACATAAATTTTTACGATTTTGCAAGAAAATTGTTAAAAAAAGCTATGAAAACCGAATAATATGTGATATAATTACAGTAGCGAAAAACTTTTTTTACATAGGGTGATTTAGATGGAAAAATTACATCGTACCGATTGGCTGCTTGTAATTGTATTCATGTTCGCTTTGGGAATAGTCCTGCGCGATGTGCATGCCTCCGGCGGCATTATTGCCAGATATTCCACCGCCCTCGCGCCGACTCCCGAGGCTGTGTATCAGACAGAGGCAAGCACTCCCGAAACGGCAACGGACGATGCGGAGAGTTCTGCGGATACGTCGGAAACCTCCGGCAACACGGCTGAAACCTCCGGGGACATGATTAACATAAATACCGCTCCGAAGGAAACTCTTGTCCTGCTCGACGGTATCGGCGACAAAATGGCTCAGCGCATAATCACTTACCGCACCGAGCACGGTCCGTTTGAAACAATACAGGACATTATGAAAGTCAACGGAATAGGCGACAAGAAATTCGAGAAAATAAAATCACGCATTACCGTCGATTAAAGGAGAGGTATAATAAAATGAAAATACTTGTTGTAGACGATGAAAAGCTGATTGTGAAGGGTTTAAAATACAACCTTGAGCAGGATGGGTATCAGGTTGCGGCGGCGTATGACGGCGAGGAAGCCGTTCGGCTGGCGCATGACGGCAGCATAAACCTCATTCTCCTGGACGTAATGCTGCCCAAAATGGACGGACTTACCGTGTGCCGCACGATACGCTCATTCTCCGATGTGCCGATAATCATGCTGACGGCGCGCAGTGAGGATATTGACAAAATTCTCGGTCTTGAATACGGCGCGGACGATTACATCACCAAGCCGTTCAATATCCGCGAGGTCACATCGCGCATAAAAGCAATTCTGCGCCGCGTGCACCCGTCACCGAAAAACGGCAGCGAAATCGTGGTCTCCGGCGATATTAAGCTTGACTACAATCTGCGCCGCGTTACCGTAAAGGACAGGTCGGTCGAGCTTACCGGAAAGGAATTTGACCTGCTTGATTTGTTTATAAAAAATCCCGGCAGGGTATACACGCGCGAAAGCCTTTTGAATATCGCATGGGGCGTTGACTACCCCGGCGATGTCCGCACGGTTGACGTACACATCAGACGTCTGCGCGAAAAAATCGAGGAAAATCCGGCGGAACCGCTTTATATCATGACAAAATGGGGTGTTGGCTATTACTACAGAGAAAATTAAAGGCTTTTTTTCTTCCATGCGTTTTTCCATGATGGCGACATACGTGGCGGTAATTTTGCTGACCATGATTCTTTTGAGCGTGTATATTCTCGGCGTGGTATCGCAGAAGCTTCATGACTCCGAAAGGGTTAAGCTGTTTGCAAAAGCGAACATTGTTTCCGGGCTTATCACCGATACCGGCAGCATTGATGACCAAACGCGGTTTAATATCGGGCAGACTCTTGCCGGCAGCAGCATACGCGGAATTGCCGTGCACCCCGACAGCCGCGTTTATTTTGATACCGGCGCGGAATCGGATTTGGTCGGGAAAATAATTATCCGCGAGGCAATCAGCCGCTGCATGGCGGAGGACGCTCAGGCATATTCCTACGGCAAGGAAAACGCCATGATGTCGGTCGCCGTTCCCGTCACCGTAAACGGTCAGAAAGCCGGTGCGGTCTACCTCGTGGAATCGGTTGCCGATATTGATGCAACCGTCGGAAATATCCGAGGCAGCCTTGTGCTGTTTGCGGTTATTATCAGCCTGCTCGTCGCAATGCTGAGCCTTGTGCTCTCCCTCATGACCACCGCACCGATAGACAACTTTATATCGGTGGCAAAAGAAATTTCAAAGGGAAACTTTAACATTAAGGCAAAAGAAAAGGGCTGCAGCGAGCTTCAGGAAATGGCAAAGGCGCTTAACTACATGTCCTCCGAGCTTGATAACTTTGAGCAGAACCGAAAAAAATTTGTTTCCGACGTTTCGCACGAGCTTAAAACGCCGCTTGCGACCATCAAGCTTATCTGTGACAGTCTTGTCACAACGGACGCCCCGGCGCCCGAAATGATTAAGGACTTTCTGGGCGATTTAAGCGACGAAGTTGACCGTCTGACGCGGCTTGTGGAACGGCTTTTGACCCTCACGAAAATGGACTCCGCGCAAAACAGCGCCGAGCCTACCCCCGTCGATTTCACGGTGATGCTGAGCGCCATAATCCGTAAGCTTTCGCCCAACGCGGAATCAAAAAACATCATGCTCTATCAGGACTTTTCCGTCACTGCTCTCGAGCCGATTATGCTTGATTACGATAAAATCTGGGAGGCGGTCTACAATATCGTGGACAATGCCATAAAATATACGCCCGAGGGCGGTTTTGTCAAGCTCGGGCTGAGCAAAAAAAATAATTCGGTCTGCGTCACCGTCGAGGACAACGGCCCCGGCATACCCGACAGCGAAAAAGAACACATTTTTGAGCGGTTTTACCGTCTTGACGATTCGCGCGCGCGTGACACCGGCGGAACAGGGCTCGGACTTGCGATTGCAAAGGAAGCTGTTCAGCTGCACGGCGGCAGCATCGAGGTGAAAAACAGCGAAAACGGCGGCAGCATATTCAGCATTACGCTTCCGTGCGCGGTCAAATCCGAACAGCAAGGGGTGAAACTATGAGAAAACTGAAGCATACATTTATACTTATAGGCGTATTCATAGTTGCCGGCGCGGTTATTTTCGGCATAGCCGGACGCGGCGGCAAAAGCGACGGGAAACAGACGGACATATATTTTCTGTCACGCGATAATTCGTCGATACTCCCCGAAAGCCGCACTCTCAGCGCGGACAGCACCGACGAGCTTTGCCGCGCCGCTATTGACGAAATGTTAAAAGGTCCGTCCGACAAAAAGCACGCGCCGCTTATGGACAAGGGCGTCAAGCTGAACGGCATCAATAACGAAAACGGCAGACTCACCGTGGATTTTTCGGACAAATACAAAAACTCCGGGCTGCTGTCAACCTATGCCGTAATAAAAACGCTGTGCCAAATCTCCGGCGTTTCCGCCGTCCGCGTGACCTGCGACGGCGTGCCGGTTTTACAGGACGGGTTTATATCGGGCGATGAGATAAATCTTGCCTCGGACGATGACTGTGCGACCGTTCTTGACCTGTATTTTGCTGACAGCGACAAAACCGGGCTTGTCAAGGAATACCGCCGCGTTAACATCACCGACAAACAGCCGGTTGAGCAATACATTGTCGCCGAGCTGATAAAGGGTCCGAAAACCAAAAACTGCGAACGTCTTTTGTCCGCAGACACCGGTATTCTTTCGGTGGAAACCACCGACGGAACCTGCTACGTCAACTTCAAGCAGGACTTCATAGCGAAAAATTCCGCGCAGGATGACATCGCGCGCCTTATGATTTACTCCGTTGTCAACTCGCTGACCGAGCGCGATGACGTGAACAACGTGCAGTTCCTCGTTGACGGCAAAAAAACCGCAAGCTTTAACGGAATTAAATTTGAGGATTTGTTCTACCGCAACGAATCGCTGATTGACAAATAAAATATGAGGCTGCGGCAAAATAACATCACTTTGCCGCAGCCCTTTTCCTTTTATCACTCCTGTGCCGCGCTCCCCGAAACGCACATCACGCACATTGTCTTTTTTGCTCAAAGCCGCCGCTCTGCGGCAAATCGGCGGCACATTTTTCACCCGATTTATGCAAGCTCACTTATGCAAGCTTGTGTCTCTTTTTCCGCGCCGCTTATTTTTATGCCAGCCGGCGCCGCCTGTTCCGCGCCGCTCATTCACGCAATTATATGCGGACATGACTTTCGCGGAACTGCGTCGGCGAAACCCCCGTTTCATGCCTGAAAACCGAGTTAAAGGCGGAAACCGACCCAAACCCCGAGGCAAAACAAATCTCCGTCATACTGTAATCGGTATTCTTCAGAAGCGTTTGCGCATAGTTCACTTTCAGCCCGTTCACATACCGCGAATAGGTTTTCCCGACCTCTTTTTTGAAATACGCCGAAAAATAAGGCGCAGAAAATCCTGCCTGTGCAGCAGTCTGTTCAAGTGAAAGATTTTCGCGGAAATGTTCATTTATATAAAGAAGAATTTTTTCCGCGGTGCTCTTTGCAGCTTTTTTCTCCCAATCCGCCGCCCTTGCGGCAAGCAGTATAATCTGCCTGAAATTCAGCTCCGTAAGCTCGCCGCAAAACGTCCTCTGCGAAAATTCAAGCTCCTCCTCCATGGCTGCGGCGGCTGCGCACATTCTGTCGAAAATTTTCCTGTCCGGACTGAGCTTGCGTATTTCGCGCCCGTAGATAATGTCGAAAAGCTCCGCCGAAAGCGCACTTTCTTCAAAGCGGATTGAATACAGCTCAATATCCCCGTCCGGAACAATCGCATGAATGTCGGTCGGATAAATCATCTGCACCATTCCCGGGTAAAGCTTCTCACTTTGTCCGTTAATTCGGTGAGTTCCGCTGCCGCCGATTATCAAATCCAGCGTAAAATAGTTGTGCCAATGCAGCTTTACCTTTTCGCCCGTGATATGATAGCGCGCCGCTCCGACATGAAACGGATTTTTTATCATATCCTCCGCTTTCAGCATTATAAAATCCGCGTACATAAATTTCACCTCTTATGCCTACATTTTAGCATATTAATAACAAAAATTCAATATAATTACCGTTTTTCTTAAAAATCTGTGAGTATTGAGTAAAATAAAGCGAGATAATTCTTTGTCAAAATGATATAATATCAAAAAAAGCGAAAGGAAAATAACTATGGAGAAATATTTTATTGCAGACTACGGCGAATACGGGCGCAAGCCGGTAATACGTCAGATGAGCGACGGCACAATAATCTGCCTCAGCCTGACGGGCGGAGAAACCGAGCCGCGTCCCGAAAATTACGTAGCAATCACGCGCAGCTATGACCGCGGAAAAACCTGGTCGAAGGTTGAAAAGCTGTTTTCGCATGAAAGTTTCGGCGTTTGGTGCACCGAGATTTTTACCGACTGCGAGGTTCCCTTTGCCGCAGTGCATACTTACGCGCTCAGCAAGCCGCACGCTCAGCGCTATATGGAGCTGAACAGCTACTTTTCCTACACCTCGGACAACGGAAAAACCTGGTCGGTTCCCTCCAGCATACCGGGCTGTGCCGGACGCTGCTCATTCAGACAGGGATTTCGGCTTTCCAACGGCGACATATTTTTCCCGGTATACTGGGACAGCATAACCGGCAACCTTGCATTTACGGTGGACGGCAAAAAATTCGACTCCGAAAAGCTGCTGTTCCGCTGCAGCGCGGTTATTTCGTCCGATAACGGAAAGACCTGGGCGGAGTACGGATATATCGCATACGATGACCAAGATCTCTGGGAGCCGAACGCCGTAGAATTGGAGGACGGACATATCATCATGTACTGCCGCAGCAGCAAAGGTTATCTCGTCGCGTCCGAAAGCTTTGACTACGGCCGCACATGGACGAAACCGTACACAACCGACATTCCCAACGCCGATACAAAAGTCACGGTTTTAAAACGCGGCGGCAAAATCTATATGATTAACAATTTCAATCCCGTCCCGGAATGGCTGCAGCGCAATCATCTATGGATTGCCGAAAGCACGGACGGAAAGACATTTACAAAGATTGCAAATATCGAAAACGATGACGAATGGGTATTCTATCCCCACGCGTTTTTTGACGAGAACGAACGGATACTTTACGTTGCTTACGAAAATTTCCGTCAGCATTTCCTCAAAAAATTCACCTTCGAGGAGCTTGGAATTACCGATTAACTGCAAATTCTCTCTCAATTAAAAAACCGCGTTTTCCGCAGCAAATGCAGAAAGCGTGGTTTTTTTACCGACTTATTTTATTCACCGCACGGGCGCCTTAATCAAACACCCACATTTTCAAAACGGCAAGACTTTCGCGCATGCCGCACGGAAGTATGTTATACGTCTGCAAACCGGCGTGAATGTGCCGCACATTGCGCAGACCCTCTTTTTTTGCCAGCGCCGCACTGCGGTAAATATGGAAATTATTGGTTATTATTACCGTTTTATAGCTTGTCCCGAAAGTTTCGTCCAGTATTTCCTTTGAAAAACGCATGTTTTCACTCGTGGACGTCGCCATTTCCTCGGTGAGAATTTTATCGGCATTTACACCGTTCTCAACCAGGTATTTTTTCATCGCGCTCGCCTCGGACACCGTTTCCTGAAACCCCTGTCCGCCCGAAACAACTATCACCGCATACGGATTTTGTTGGTGATATTTTACCGCTTCATCAAGCCGTAATTTCAGAGGAATGGTAATTCTGTCACCGCGCAGTCCCGCGCCGAGAACAATCACCGCGTCCTCGGAATAATCCGCATTATCATGCTGTCCGTACGAAAACACAAAGCCGATAAGTGCGGTTTCTGCGCAAATGAGCAGCACAACGAGCCGCCGCAGCCACAGCAGCACGCCTTTCCGGGTCGCGCACATGATTTTATCGTAAAACGCGCCCCACACCGTAAAGAACAGTCCGGCAAGCACCGTCACCACAATCCCGAGATTGAAATTCGACAGCAGGCTCAGCCACACGCCGTTTATCAATATTCCCAAACCTATAACAAAAATAATTATGTTCATTTTTATCTCCATTCCGCCGCTCCCCGGCGGTGCAAATCATAACGCACAAAATCCAATCCGCCGACGCATGCGCCGCGCACAGATACGTGCGTACCGAAATTACGTGCATTTTCCGCACATTTTATGCCGCACGCGCCCGGTCATCGCGTGATATAAACCGTCCTCGCGCCGCCGTCCCAGTTCACGTTGCAGTCAAAGCTTTCGGAAATCGCGCGCACCGGCACAAGCGTACGTCCGCCGACAATCTGCGCCGGAACGTCCAGCGTTTTTTCCGTGCCTGCTACATAAATTTTATCGCTGCCGACCGTAAGCCGCACTGTTTTTCCGTCCTTTTGCGCCGTGACGGTTTTTGTATCGCCGTCCCAGTCTACCTCGGCGCCAAGCGCCGTGAAAATCGCACGCAGCGGCACAAGTGTACGTCCGCCGTCAATAATCGGCGGCTGGTCGAAGCTGAGCGCATTCCCGTCCACTTTTACGCATATCTCCGGCTGCACATTTTCCGGCTCCGCTCCGAACCGGATTGACGAGCCGATTTTATAGAACGTATAATCCTTTTTCTCTCCGCCTGCCGAGATGCTGACCGTGTGCTGTCCGTCCGCCAAATCCGACACCCTGAGCGCACAATTGTACGGCGCCGCGCCCGACGAATGATACCAATTTCCGTCAAGCGTGTAGTTAACGGTAATATCCGGCTGATTTCTGATGTACGCAAGTGTATACAAATTCACAATGCCGTTCTTTGCCGCAAGCGTTTCGCCCTCATTCGCCGGCCGGTACACAAACTCCGGCTGTCCGCCGCCCTCGCGTATGTATGCGCCGCTTGCCGCCGCCTTTTTGAAAATTTCCGCCGCATACGCATGCCCGGAAATATCAAACCACTCGGTTTCATTCTCCCTGCGCGTATTGAAATAGTTGATTAATTTCACCTGCGGATATTTCATCACCACATTATTAAGCATATTTCTGAGCCGCGGCGCCGCCCAATCATCACAGTAATCGCCGTATTTATTACCCGTGGCTACGCCGCCCTCGCTTATCATAACCGGCTTATTTATGCCGTTTTTCGCCATAAATTCCATTATCGGCTTCAGGCGGTTGGTCGCCCACGCGCAGTCGCCCGTCATGAAATATACGCTGCTTTTATATTCCGCATTTTTATCGCCCATGAAATACCGTATTGAATAGCAGCTCACGCCGACCCAGTCAACGTATTCATCGCCCGGATAAAAATATTCAAACGGTCTGTCAAGAGCGCCCATATCGTTCGGCGACCACACAACCGCAAAATTCGGATATTCATGTATCATATCCGCCGCCTTGCGGAATGCCTCGATGTACCTGTCCGGTTCATCGCCCAGCGCGGATACGTTCATCTCGTTCGCAAAGCGTATGAACATCGGCTTATTAAAGGAATTCAGGGTGTTCAGCACCTGACGCACCTTGTTATAATCAATTCCGTCAACACTATTGATCGTCCAGCCTATCATCGGAATTACGTTATCCTCGCGCACCATTCGGTTTGCCGGATAGTAAATATCGTCCTGGTACATGTCCTGAATGTATGTAAGGTACGAGCCGAGCGGTTTGAAATCTTCCGCATTTTCCGCAATCATTCCGAGATATGTTCCGCCGCGCGGCTCAAGCCGTGCCCCGAAATACGGCGCCGACTCGATTTTTCCCTCGGTATACAGCTCAAAATCGGTCTGCGACACCATTTCCTCTTTTTCCCTGAGCAGCGCGCCCCAGTCCGGCTCCGGGAAATAATACGCCGACGCAGCCGACGTCATCAGCATGCCTGCCGCCAGAATTAATGCAAATATTTTTTTCATAATAAATAAATTCCCCCGTAAATTTTATTTTTCGACGGCTCCCTGCCGCAGACAGGCTTTCGCAGTTATTCTCCGAGCGCTTGCGCCGATTTTACGGCGTGTTTCTCCGCGCCGCCGTCCTTTTTGCGATTTAATACTTCACGCAATAATCGTCGCCGGCTCCGCAGCGTATCTGCCAAATTTTCCTTTCCTTTCTGTCGATGACAAAAACCGAAAATGCGCTTTCCTCGCCCGAACCGCGCGTTTTATACTGTATTCTGCCGTTATCGCACATTTCCGTCCCGAAATTATCGCTCGCCGCCGCGGCAGCCGTAATTACGCGTATTCCGTTCGCCATTTGCATGCGGTCGCAATGCTGATGTCCCGTGATTACCGCAATCACATCACCCGTGCGGCCCGAAAAATCACATTCCACCGAATACCGGGCACCGTTTTTTTCGGCACACGCGCTGTATTTTCCGCCGTTTTTATATGCGCACAAAATCTCCCACATCGCCTCGCCGCCGAACGGACGGTCAGACATAAGCGGCGTGGCAATCGGCATGATGTGCGACAGCACAATCACCGACCAATCCGCCGACGGAAGCCGCAGCGCCTCATGCGCAAACCAGTTTATCTGACGGTTTCCGAATGAAAGCTCATTTTCCCCGTCATCGGTGACGGTTCCGTCCGCCGCAGTTTTGTACGGCTTGTCTATCGGGTCAAGATATATCGCGCGCAGCTTTTGCTCCGGCATATCGTAATACCCGTACGCCGCTTTGGGATTTTCCGCGTCGCCCGTGAATTTGCCGTTATATGACAGCAGAACATCGTACAGCTCGTCCCCGGAGATTATATTCTCCGTTTTCCCGAACGGGTTATCGTCATGATTTCCTTTCAAAATCATGGTCGGCACGTCATTTGCAAGCTCGTCCGCCGACGCGCGCATCTGCCGCTGCTGCCGCAGTGCCTCCGCCTTGGGCGTGGACGAATTGTTACACAGATAGTCGCCGCCCATGCACGAAAACGCTATAGGGTGCTCCTTATTGATTTCGGATATTGCGTACATCGCGCGTTCGGCATAGTCGATGCAGTTGTGAATATCGGTTGTGAACGCAAATAACACCGTATTCTCATTTTTCAGGTTGTTCAGCCTGCTCACCGCTCCGCTTACCATTTCTTCCACATACAAAGGTATTTTTCTTTTCATAAAAAATCTCCGTTCCGCCGCCGATGCGCGGCATATATTTTTGTATTCCGCCGATATTACGGCGCAAAATTCGGCTCAAAAGAGCGAATTATCCGCTCCGCGCGGCAATGTATGTTTATACTCTGCCGGCGCCGCATTATTCACATTATTTTATTATATTCCGAGAGCTTCGTACACCAAATCCCGTATTTTCGGGTGCACCTCGTCATAAATGAACGAATGTTCGCTCGCAATCTGGGTTGAATAGTACACCGCAATCCGATTATCCGTATCGATGAAATAGTAACAGCCGCGCGCGCCGTCCCAGCCAAATTCGCCTATCGGGCTTTTTGCGCCGTTCTCCTTGCTCACAAGCGTGCGAAATCCCAGTCCGTAGCTGTAGGTCGGTGAACGCCAAAAATCGTTCTTTTTCATTTCATCGGTCAGCTCGTCCTGCCGCAGGCGGTCAACCGACTGCTCGCTCAAAATTCTGTTTCCCGTTTTTCCCATGCCCAGATTTGCCAGCGCATCAACCAATTTCACATAATCCTCGGTCGATGAAATCAGCCCGGCGCCGCCGCTCTCATAATTATTCGACAGTCTGAATTCGCAGTCTGCCGGCATGTCGGTTATACTGCCGTCATTATTCACGAACGCCGCCGGCGCCATATTCGCCTCATCGCCCGGCTTAAGCACAAATCCCGTGCGCGTCATTCCCAGCGGTTTGAAGATATTTTCCGACAGATATTCCGAGAATTTCATTCCCGAAACCGCCTCGACAACCCCGGCAAGAATATCATGACACAAGCTGTACTCCCACCGCGTGCCGGGCTCGAAATGCAGCGTCAGTTTTGACATTTGCCGCACCAAATCAAGCGTGGAAATATCCGGATTTTCACGCACCGCGCCGGTTATTGCGCTGTGCTCCAGTTCATAGCCGAAACCGCCCGTCATCGTCATGAGATGCCGAATTGTAATCGGCGTTTGCGCCGTCTTCACGCTCCCGTCCGCAATCTTTACCTTCATTTCGGCAAATTCCGGAATATAGTCCGAAAGCTTGTCGGAAAGCTTCATTCTGCCGCGCTCAATGAGCTGCATCGCTGCGACGCATGTACACATTTTCGTGCATGAAAATATGTAATAAAGCTCGTTTCCGTCAAGCGGGATTTGCTTTTCCGTGAATTTGTATCCGCTCATCGCACGGAAAATCCGCTCATGATTCTGCATGACAATTATGTCGCTCGACGCAAGCGGATAATTGTCGTTTAATGTTTCAATGTAGTTTTTAAGTTTTGTAAAATCAGCCATTTCCCCCTCCAAATAAAACCGTTATTTCCTAAATTATATATCAAAAACCGCGCAAAGTCAAACTATTTAACACAATCGAAAACATACTGTAAAAGAGCCGACCATTCATCAATTTCCCCCTGCTTTACGGCGAGGTCATATTCCGCGGTTTTGCAGACGCACGCCTCCAGAAATTCCTCGGAAAATCCCTTTGCGCCGTCGGCATATTTGCGCATAATAAACGGCGCAAGTTTAAGGCGGCTGCTTATCGCGTCATATGCGGCGCCCTCGGCGAGCATCAGCTTGCACAAAAGCATCTTATCAAACGCCGCCGACAAAAGATACAGTATATTAAACGCCGACTCCTTGTTCTCCCTGAGCCGCAGAATTACCGATATTGCCTTATCGGCATTTTTCGCCATAATCGCGTCGGTTATCTCGAATATCACAACGCTGAGCGGCTTGGAAACCACCTTTTCAATATCGCTTTTATATATCTCATCGCCGCAGTAGCCGCAAAGTTTGTCCAGCTCGTTTTTTATGTTCTGCAGCCCCGGGTCGCACATGGATACAAGCAGCTCCGCGCAGTCTTTGGAAATTTTCTTTCCGCATTTCTGCGCCTCGCGCATGACCCATGGCGTAATTTCGTAATCCTTCAAATAGGAAAATTCCGCGCAAAGACCGTATTTCGACACCGCTTTATAAAGCACGCTGCGCTTATCCACGTCCTTTTCATCAAAGATGAGCATGACAAAATCCGGCAGATTTTTGAGTTTTTCCTGCCAGTATTCTTTTATATCCTCCGCCGCGGATTTAAAAATTCCGCTGTTTTTTATAACCACAAGCTTTTTTTCCGCCATCATGGGGAACGAATCCAAAGCGTCGTCCGCGCTGTTCGGAGTTACCTCCTTATCCTCCATAAAAATACGGTTAAAATCACCGAATCCGTCATCGGGGATAAGCCTTTGCAGCTGCTCCGAATACATGTTTTTTACGTACGTTTCCTCGCCGAAAAACAGGTAAAGTCCGCCCGGCGTTTTATTTTTTATCTGCTGCTTAAGCTGCAGCAGGCTGTCATTTTTCTGAGCCATTTTAATCTTCCCTCCCGTTTTATTTACAGACCCCGGTATGATGAATACCGGATTTTTCCGTTCCGCCCGATTTCAAAGCGAATATCGCCAAGCTCATCGGTGCGCAGCACGTCCGACTCAACCTGCCGGTAACGTCCCAGTACCTTTCTGCTCGGAAGGTCATATTCATTTCCCTCGCCCACGCTGATTACCGCGTATTTCGGGTTCACATGTTCCACAAAATCCATATCGTTCGCCGTTTCCGACCCATGATGCGCCACCTTCAGAAGGTCAATATCGCGCGCATAATTCTCATTCACCTTATCGCCCGAATCACCCGTGAACAGTGCGGTGAATTTTCCGTAATGCAGCTCGGCGACAATCGAAACATCGTTCTGATCCTTTCCCGACAGCTGTGCGTCATCGGGCGCAAGGATTTTCAACTTCAGCCCCGACGGATACTCAATTTCGGCGCCCTCCTTTAAGTACACGATTTCAATGCCGCGCTCCTTTGCAAGCTGCATGAGCTTTTTCCGGTATTCATTATCCGGCTCGGCGTCCGGCATGGCAAGCGTTTTTATCGTCAGATTTTCCGCGGCGGTAATTATGCCCTCAACGTGGTCTTTGTGGTAATGCGAAACAATCGCGGTATCCACATGCGTGAGTCCGTGCGCCACGAGATACGGCAGATAGATGCTTTCGCCCACGTTGTAATCGCGCTGAAACACCGGTGCGCCGCCTCCGTCGATAAGAACGGTTTCACCGCGGTCGGTGTGCAGAACCGCACCGTCGCCCTGTCCCACATTCACGAAATATATGTTAAGCGAGCTTACGCTGAAATCCATCGCAATGCACACCGTAAACACAGCCGCAGCCATGCCGAGAACACGCGTCAGACCGGTTTTTCTCTTTCCCGACAAAACGCGCAGAAGCGCCGCAAGCACGATATAATATGTGATTATCGCCAAAACCGTGGGTTTTGCAAGCATGATATGATTATACGGCAGGCGTTCGATTACGTACGGCGCCTCCTTCAAAAACGCGAGCGCGCCGGAAAATTTGCTGCCGATAAGCGGAACAGCCGTCCCTGCCGGGGTAAACAAAACCGTCGGGGACATCAGCACCGTCAGCGATACAACAATTCGCAGTATCGGTGAAAACAGTATCGTATACGGGGAAATTCCGCAGAAATAATACGCGCACAGCGGCAGCGTTCCGACAAAAAGAATAAGGCAGAGCGTCAAGGCATAGATAAAGCCCTTGGATTTTCCCGTGCGCGCCTTTATCATGTCGCATGCCGGCAGATACATCGTGTATATCACCAGCGTTGACGCCGCCGACAGCATAAATCCGCCGTTAAATAACAGCAGCGGGTCGATGACCGTCATTATCAGCACCACGGCGGCAAGGCAGTCGGTGCGGCTTAAAAAATTCTTTGTATACCTGTTTATAATCAGCAGCGCCGCCAAAAATACACACTTCAAAATATTCGGCGCAGCACTGTTGTACACCGCGTAAAACAGAAGCATGCACAAAAGCGTCAAATCGCGCAGCTTTCTGTTTTTCCTGAAGAAAAATCCTGCCGCAAACGCCATGAGAAGAATGTGCGTGTACGCCGAGTACACTGAATGCATAACTCCGGTTGCCACGAGTTTTGCCTTGTAATCGCCCGAAAAATAACTCTTGTCGCCGAGTATCATCGCGTACAAAAGCGCAGCGTCATCACCGGAATACCGCTCGCTTATCGCATTGTAAAATTTTGACCGCAGCCTGCCCGGGATATTCAAAGCCGTGCTTTTCCCTGAGCCTGCCATCTCCGCAATCTCATACGCCGGCAAGCTCGTTTTTATGCCCATACTGCCGTAATACAGCGCGCTGTTGAAATCATTTTCGTTATTTTTATCGCGAAATTCGTACAGAAACCCCGACGCGCGCACTCTTTTGCCGCAGTCCCACTTTTGTTTTGTGCCGAGCCTGATTCTCTCGTCAATATCGACGCTCTTTCCCAGATACGAAATCGAATCGGCTTTTAATACGCAGTTGTATTTATAGCTGCCGTGCGACTTCGAGGGTGTGGAAATCACCGTACCCGTCACCGTGACGTATTTTTCGGGGAAAAGGGTATAGAGCGGATTTTGCAGCGCAACATCGCAGCGCACCGCGCCCATCGCAAAGAACGCCGCTGCCCACAATATCAGAAAATTTTTCCTGCGCGTTTTAAGCGAAACGATTATCCACGCGATGACTGTGCACAGGGCGCACGCCGCAATTTTTACCGGAGTTACGGTCGGCGAAATCAGCACACCCGTCATAAATGCCGCCGTGCACGCCATCATCTTTCTGTCCATTTTTTGTCCTCCTTTGTAATTCCGCAACGATTTTTCCACAATCATTTTCCGCATCGTCTTTTCCGCAATGGGTTTCTGCAACGGTTTTGACATATCGGTTTTGACGCGTCAGTTATGCCGTGCGGCTCGTCCGCAGCAGTCCGCCCGGCAGACGAATTAAAAAATGCGCAACCCCTGTTCCGGAGCCGCGCACGAAAAACGCATTGCTCCCCATTCCGGTTGTTACATTTATCCTATAAATTCTTACAGTTCTCCATATTAATTAAAGGTGTAGCATACATATTATAGCACAAATTTTTCCGTTCGTCCATATGCCGGCAAAATTAAATTATGCGTTATTTTTCACGGAAGAAAACATTATCCGAACACTATAAAAGAGCTGCAAAATTTCTTTTACAGCTCTTATTATAATTACAGTTTACCGTCGCGCCGTTTAAAACATTGCGATATTTCAAACAGATTAGAATGATCTGCTTACAGCTCCTGTGTGCTTGTTAACAACAAATGCAGCGACATCTTTGTATGCGCCTGTCGGAGTCTTTGTCTGGATGTAAACGTGATATTCAAACGGATTTACGTTAACCGGCATGTATCTTTCATCGTTTGTTCTCAGTGTGTAGCCGTATGACTTAACAGCATTGATTGAAGCGTTAGCTGTCTTAACAACATCTTTAGCCATCAGTATTTCAAGCTTGTTCTGCCAATCTCTCAGCGCGTAGTAATCTTTTTCATACTTTCTCTTATCCTGGTCAAATACGTTGATTGCATCGCTCATAGCTTTGGGATCGTTTGCTTTGTAAGCAGCCTTGATAGCGCTCAGCTCGCAGTCAAGCTCGTATCTGATAATCTTCTGATTAATCTGACCCTTCCAAGCCTGGATTTTTGCAGCGTCATAGTAATCAGCATTCGGGTTGCAGTATTCCAGCTCGCGATATGCTTCATAGTACAGACCCTTCTTTGCAAGGTTCTCTGCGATGTCATATGCCTGCAAATTATCAGCCGGCACCGGTACATTCAGTTCAGCCGCAAACGCACTGATTGTTGACGCGCTTAATAAAGCGGCAATTGCTAAACAACCTAATTTCTTTTTCATAATTATATACCCCTCTTTAATATTTTTAAAGGAAAAAAATACCTTCCCCTTTTCGTTTTCAATTTTACTATATAATTCCGGAAATGTCAACCGAATTGCACCAAAATAGGCGCAATGCACAATATATACCAACCCTTGTTATGCACATTGGACAAAAATAAATAAAAATAGCATATTTTTTGTTTATTTTACACAAAAAGACAACTTTCAACAAAAAAACCGCAAAAAAGAGGCTACGGCAAAATTCGCTTTGCTGCAGCCTCCGTCCGCCCGTAACGGCGGATTTTTATTATCTGAAAATTATGTCATCGCGGCCCGGACCGTTGGAAACAATCTTAATCGGGAAACCGATTTCGTTCTCAATAAATTCCACGTATTTGCGGCAATTTTCCGGTAAATCCTCATACTTTTTAATTCCGCGGATATCGCACTTCCAGCCCGGCAGTACCTTGAGCACCGGCTTTGCAATATTCAGCTTATCGGTTGTCGGGAATACCTTCGTAACCTCGCCGTTTACCTCATAGCCCACACAAACCGGGATTTCGTCGAGGTATCCGAGCGCGTCAAGTACGGTAAACGCAACCTGCGTTGTACCCTGTACCATACAGCCGTAGCGGCTTGCAACACAGTCGAACCAGCCCATTCTGCGCGGTCTGCCGGTTGTTGCGCCGTATTCGCCGCCGTCGCCGCCGTGATTTCTGAGCTTATCCGCCTCATCGCCGAAAATCTCCGAAACAAACGCGCCTGCGCCGACCGCCGACGAGTATGCCTTTACTACCGTTATAATATCCTTGATTTCATACGGCGGAATACATGCGCCGCATGCACCGTAGCCGGCAACCGTGTGCGACGAGGTTGTGAACGGATAAATTCCGAAATCCGGGTCTTTAAGCGTTCCCAGCTGACCCTCGAGCAGAATATTTTTGCCGTCTTTAATCGCATTGTGCATAAATTCAACCGAATTTACAACATATGGGCGAACCATCTCCGCATAGCCCTTAACCGTCTTTAAAAGCTCCTCCGCGTCAAGCAGCGGCTTATGGTAAACGTGCTCCAAAATCAGATTTTTATACTCAACCGTGTTCTTGATTTTCTCAAAAAGAACATCATCGTCCTGCAAAATCTCCCACACCTGGAAGCCGATTTTTGCAAATTTATCCGAGAAGAACGGCGCAATTCCCGACTTCGTTGAGCCGAATTTTCTGTCCGACAGGCGCTCCTCCTCATATTTATCAAACAGGATATGGTACGGCATGAGCACCTGCGCTCTCTCCGAAACAAGAATGTTCGGCTTTTCCACGCCGCGCTGTGTAATCTCGTTAATCTCATTGAACAGCGCCGGAATATTGAGTGCGACGCCGTTTCCTATCATATTAATAACATTGCTGTTAAACGAGCCGGACGGCAGCAGATGAAGCGCAAATTTTCCGTAATTGTTCACAATCGTGTGACCGGCATTCGCACCGCCCTGAAAACGGATAACTATATCCGCGTCCTTTGCGAGCATATCGGTGATTTTACCCTTGCCCTCGTCGCCCCAGTTGGCTCCTACAACCGCTCTTACCATAATAAATTCCTCTTTTCTCAGTTATCTTTTTCGATAAGCTTTCTGCCCATTAAAACGCCCATTACCGACGCCATCATAAGTCCTCTTGTCCAGCCGCTCGAGTCGCCCAGGCAGTGCAGACCGCGGATACTCGTGTTCAAATCGGTATCCATCTTGACGCGGTTTGAATAGAACTTCAGCTCCGGCGAATACAAAAGCGTTTCATACGCCGCAAATCCCGGCACAACGTTGTCCACCGCTTTGATAAAGTTGATAATATTTATCATTGCGCGGTACGGCATCGCCGCCGTTATGTCGCCGGCAACCGCGTCGGGCAGAGTCGGCTTTACGTTACTCTGTGCGAGCTCTTTCGGCCATGTGCGCTTTCCGCCGAGAATATCGCCGAAGCGCTGCACCAAAATCTGACCGTTCGCAAGCATGTTCGTCAGCTCGCCCACCTTCTGCGCGTACGCAATCGGCTGATTGAACGGCGTCGAGAAATTATGCGAACACAATATCGCAACGTTTGTATTGTTCGACTTCTTTTCCTTGAACGAATGACCGTTTACAACCGCCAAATCGTTATCGTAATTTTCCTGACTGACAAATCCGCCCGGATTTTGACAGAACGTTCTTACCTTATTTTTGAACGGCTCCGGCCAGCCGATGAGCTTGGACTCATACAAAACCTCGTTTACGCGCTCCATAACCTCGTTGCGCACCTCGACGCGCACGCCGATGTCAACCGTGCCCGGTTCATGCGCGATGTTATGCTCCGCACAGATGTGCTCCAGCCATTCCGCGCCGCGGCGGCCCGTAGCGACAATCGTGTGGTCGGCGTAAATTTCGGTGCTCTCATTGTTCTGCGTAATGTATGCGCCCTTACAGACGTCATTTTCCAGAATAAGATTCGTACATTCGCAGCCGAACATTATTTCCACGCCGTTATTTATAAGATATTTTTCAATCGCAAGGTAAATATCCTGCGCCTTTTCGGTGCCCAGGTGACGAATCGGGCAATCCACAAGCTTCAATCCCGCCTGGATTGCGTTTTTGCGGATTTCCTTTACCGCCTCGGAGTTGCTTACGCCCTCCACCTTCGTGTCCGCGCCGAACTCAAGATAAATCTTGTCGGTATAATCTATCATTTCCTGCGCCAAATCCTCGCCGATAAGCGTCGGCAGATTTCCGCCCACGTCCGATGAAAGCGACAGCTTTCCGTCGGAAAATGCGCCTGCGCCCGAAAATCCCGTAGTTATGTGACAATACGGTTTACAGCCCACGCATTTCTGCGTTTTTGCCTTGGGACAATGCCTTTTTTCTATGCTCTGTCCCTTTTCCGCAATTACAATCTTTTTCTTGCTGTTATTCCTCAGCATTTCTATCGCGGTAAAAATTCCGGCAGGGCCTGCACCTATAATAAGTACGTCTGTTTTCATGTATTTCTCCGTTCCGCCGCAAAAAAGCGGCACAAATTAATCCTTTGCCCTTAATATTCTAACGCATATTGCCGCGAATGTCAACAAAAATGTTACCGTTCTTCTCTGAAATATGCCAAACCGAGGCTCTTAGGCGGCTGATTTTCCTTTTTATTCCGCACGCTTGTGAGGATAAGCACGAAAATCGTAACAACATACGGCAGCATGTTGAAAATCGCCAGCGCGCTGCGCGAAAGTCCCGAGATATACGAGTACGCGATATACAGTCCGCCGAACACGAACGAGCCCAAAATTCCGAGATTAGGCTTCCACAGTGCGAAAATTACAAGCGCAATCGCAAGCCAGCCTCTGTCGCCGAAACCGCCGTTTGTCCACGAACCGCCGGTGTAGTCCATGATGAAGTACAATCCGCCCAGACCGGCAATCGCGCCGCCGATACAGGTCGCAAGGTACTTATATTTCGTTACGTTTATGCCTGCCGCGTCCGCCGTTGCGGGGTTTTCGCCCACAGCGCGCAGATGCAGTCCGGCTTTGGTTTTCTTTAAAAACCACGCGGCAACCAGCGCGATTATCACCGCGAGATATGCCAGAAATCCGTGTGACAGGAAAATCTCGCCGAACGCGCCGCACTTTGACGCAAACGGCAGCGATGTTTTGAAATAGTCCGCCGTCAGCTTAACCGAGAGGTTTCCGCCGCTGCCGGCAAGCTTTGTGAGCGAACCGCCGAAGAAGTCGCCGAAGCCCACGCCGAACGTTGTCAGCGCAAGACCGGTAACGTTCTGATTTGCACGCAGCGTTATTGTAAGGAAGCTGTAAATAAGCGCCGCCAAAAACGAGCCGGCAAGCGCCGCCAAAAGCGGAATTACAATGCACCAGAATGCCGACGGCGTCTGCGTGGATTTTTCATAAAGATACGCGCCTATTACGCCGCAGCTGCCGCCCATGTACATTATCCCCGGAATACCGAGGTTCAGGTTTCCCGATTTTTCCGTGATTATTTCGCCCGTCGAGCCGAAAAGCAGAGGTATTCCCTGAATAATCGCTTTACTGATAATTGTTGAAATCATTTCTGCTCCTCCTTTTTGTGTTTACCGAAGCTCACCTTATACTGAACGAAAAATTCACTGCCGATTATAAAGAACAGGATTATTCCTGTCAAAATGTCCGACACGCTTTCATTCAGCTGGAACGCCGTTGCGATTTCGCCCGCGCCGCGCTCCAGGAATACTATCAGAAAGGACGTCAGCGTCATAACAATCGGGTTGAATTTTGCCAGCCACGATACCATGATTGCCGTAAAGCCCATGCCGCTTACTACGCCGGTGTTTATGGTGTGGTCTGTTCCCGAAACGAGCAGCATACCGGCAACGCCGCACAGTCCGCCCGAAAGCGCCATTGTGCGCATTATTACCTTTTTAACGTTAATTCCTATATACCGCGCCGTGTTCTCGCTTTCGCCGACTACCGAAATTTCATAGCCGTGCTTGCTGTACTTTAAGTATATATACATGCCGACCGTAATCAGCGCCACGATTATAATATTCAAAAGATATTTCTGTCCGAAAATTGTCGGCAGCCAGCCGCCCTCGGTAGCGCGGTTGATTACGCCGACGGTGTTTGAATCCTTCGGGTTTTCCCAGAACACTATGCAGAAGGAAACCAGCTGCATTGCGACGTAGTTCATCATCAGTGTGAACAGCGTTTCGTTCGTGCCGAACTGCGCCTTGAAGAACGCCGGTACAACGCCCCACAACATGCCGGCAAGTATGCACGAAACCGCCATCGTCGGGAACAGAATTACCGGTGACATGGAGTCGCCGAAGTAAATCATGCACGCCGCCGCGGCAAGTCCGCCGATTAACGTCTGTCCCTCCGCACCGATGTTCCAGAATTTCATCTTAAACGCCGGCGTCACCGCGAGCGATATGCACAAAAGCATCGCAAGCTGCTGCAGCATGTTCCAGACCTTTCTCGCCGAACCGAAGTTGCCCTTAAACATTGACGCATAAACCTTTATCGGGTCATATCCCGTCAAAAGCACTATTACCATTGCGCAGATTATCAGCGCAAGTACAATTGCCGCCGCTCTTATTCCCCACGATTTATACCAAATCATTCCGCCGCGCTTTGAAACGCGGATACGCGGTTCATGCTGCTTTGCATTAGTCTTCATTCTCAGCTTCCTCCTGTACCTTTGTCATAAGCAGACCTATCTGCTCCTTTGTCGTCGTGCGCGCGTCGGTTATGCCGCTGATTTTTCCTCCGCACAGAACCATAATTCTGTCGCACAGCTCAAGCAGCACGTCCAAGTCCTCGCCGACGAATATTACCGCAACGCCGCGGCGTTTCTGCTCGTTCAGCAAGTTGTATATCGTATATGATGAGTTGATGTCCAGTCCGCGCACCGGGTACGCCGCCATCAGAACGGTCGGTGACGCGGCAATCTCTCTGCCGACAAGCACTTTTTGCACGTTTCCGCCCGACAGCCGTCTTACCGGCGTATTTGCGCTCGGGGTCGCCACTTCAAGCCGTTCGATTATTTCGTCCGCAAGATTTTTCGGCGCCTTTCTCTCCAAGAATACCGATTTTCCCTTGCGGTAGCTGCGCAGCATCATGTTGTCCACAATATCCATGTTGCCGACAAGTCCCATGCCCAGTCTGTCCTCCGGCACGAATGACAGTCTTACGCCCATATCGCGTATTTCCATCGGCGTTTTATCACGCAGATTTTCCTCTGCCCCGGTTTTCGGGTCATAATATGTAATTTTTCCGCTTTCAAGATGCTGAAGTCCCGCAATCGCCTCCAAAAGCTCTCGCTGACCGCTGCCGGCAATTCCGGCAATTCCCAGGATTTCTCCCGAACGCGCCGTAAAGGAAACGTCCTTCAAAAGACGCACGCCCTCACGGTCGCAGCAGTCGATATGCTCGATTTTCAGTCTGTCCTCGCTGTTTTTCGGCTCGTCGCGCTCGATATTGAGCGAAACTTTTTTGCCCACCATCATTTCGGTCAGCTCATTCTCGTTCGTTTCCGACGTCTTAACCGTGCCGATGTATTCGCCGCGGCGCAGCACCGAAACCCTGTCCGAAAGCGACAGAACCTCGTGCAGCTTGTGCGTTATAATTACAATCGCTTTACCGTCATCACGCATGCGGCGCAGCACGGCAAAGAGTTTTTTCGTTTCCTGCGGAGTAAGCACCGCCGTCGGCTCGTCCAGAATAAGAATATCCGCGCCGCGGTACAAAACTCTGATGATTTCCACCGTCTGTTTTTCCGAAACCGACATTTCATAAATTTTCTTCGACGGGTCAATTCTGAACCCGTAGCGGTCGCCGATTTCCTTTACGCGTTTTCCGGCAGCCTTTAAATCAAACTTTGCGTCCTCGTCAAGCCCAAGAATAATATTCTCGGTCGCGCTGAACACGTCCACAAGCTTGAAATGCTGATGTATCATGCCGATTTTATGGTCAAACGCGTCTTTCGGCGAACGGATTACAACCTCCTCGCCGTTAATCAAAATCTGACCCTCGTCGGGGAAATATATTCCCGAAATCATGTTCATCAGCGTGGTCTTTCCGCTTCCGTTTTCGCCCAGAACAGAAAGAATTTCACCCTTGTTCACCGTCAGCGAAACATTCTTGTTCGCCACAACGCTGCCAAAGGTCTTGGTAATATTTTTTAATTCGATAGCTGCCTTCATGTGCTTCCTCCCGTAATTTTTTTCGTTCTCAAAAGAGCGTAAAAACCGCTCTTTTGCGCTCTTTTTAAAACGAAAATACCCCCGGAGGAGTTTTTCCGCTCCTCTGGGGTATGCTATTCGTCATTTTTGCTTATTTCAGAGTAATTCCGTCGATGTCTACGTCAAAGTACGGAGCTGAACGCTTTGTTGATTCCATAAAGCAGCCGCCCTCGATAACCTGTGTATCGGGTGTGAATGCCGGGTCGGTATCAACGTCAGCCATGTATTCTGTAAGCTGCTTGCCGCCTACGGTGAATGTTGCGGTATCGAATACCTTGATTTCGCCGCTGATAATCTGCTTCTTCAGCTCGTCAAGCTTTTCAGCCGTGCCTGCTGCTGCAACCTTATCGTTAAGACCGAGAGTTTGAACAACATCGTCCTTCAGGCCCTTGCAGAAGTCCTGTTCAATCTTTGTGCCGTTCTGAGTTGATGTGATGATATGTTCAAAGTACGGTTCCCAGTTAATCTTTGATGAAATCAAAGCTGTGTTCGGGCCCCATTCACGTGTATCGAGGTTGTAAGCGATGTTCGGAACGCCTGCTTCTTCACAAGCCTTCGGTGCGCCCTCTGAGTCGGCGTGCTGGCTGATAAGTACGCAGCCGTCTGCAATCAAAGCGTTTGCGGTTTCTTTTTCAGCCGCGATGTCGAACCATGAGTTTGTGAACTTAACGTCCATTGTAACCGTCGGGCAAGCCTTGCGTGCGCCGAGGAAGAATGATGTGTAACCCGACTTAACTTCAGCGTAAGGATATGCGCCTACATAACCCATCTTAGCCTTGTCAGCGGTGATTTTGCCGCTTTCAATCATTTCGTTGAGCTTAAGACCTGCTGCATAACCTACAAGGAAACGACCCTCATATATGGATGCGAAGGCATTGTAGAAGTTATCAAGACCCTCTGTGTGAGCCTTTGTACCCGTTGCATGACAGAAAGTTACGTCCGGGAATTCCTTTGCAGCCTGTATAATGAAGTCCTCATGACCGAAGCTGTCCGCGAAGATAAGGTCGCAGCCTGCGTCTACCAGGTTTGCTGCCGCTTCGTAACATTCAGCAGTTTCCGGAATGTTTGTCTTGAACATTACCTGATCCTTTGACAGACCGAGCTTTTCCGTTGCAGCGGTTGCTGCGTCCATGAAGTTCTTGTCATAGGTTGAGTTCTCATCATGCAGGAATATGAAACCTACCTTGATGTCCTTGCCGCCGTCCGACTGCGTTTCTTTGCTTCCGCAGCTTGTCAGCGCGAAGCATGAAGCCGCAACCATAGCGACTGTCAATAGTAATGATACGATTTTTTTCATTTTTGAATACCTCCATGCCTTTCGACAATTCTTTAATTTATGTAAATTTAATTTACACCGTTAGTTATTCTGCGGTCTGAATACAACCTCGCCCTCGTCGGTCATTTTATCGACGATAGCGAGCGATTCCACGCGTATGCCGCTTTCACGCAGCTCGTCGCCGCCCTTCTGAAATCCCTTTTCAACGGCAATTGCCGCGCCCACGGCGGTCGCGCCTGCCTGCGTAATTATGTCAAAAAGTCCCTTTAACGCGTTTCCGTTTGCCAGGAAATCGTCCACAACCAGCACTCTGTCCTCCGGTTTTATGTAATCGCGGCTCACAACAACGTCATAAACCGTCCCGTGCGTAAAGGACGCAACCTTTGTTTTGAACACATCGCCGGAGATATTTGCGGACTTGTGCTTTTTCGCAAAAACAACCGGAACATCAAGATAAAACGCCGCCGCAACCGCTATCGCAATCCCCGACGCCTCAATCGTGAAAATCTTGTTCACGCCCGAATTTTCGTAAAGCCGCGCAATTTCCTTTCCCATTTCCTTCATGAACGCAATGTCAATCTGCTGATTTAAAAAGCTGCCGACTTTCAATACGTTTCCCGGAAGAACGCTGCCGTCTTTCAATATTTTTTCTTCTAATGCTTTAATGGTAATCACCCCGACAAAAACTAAAAAAACATGCCTCAAAAGGAGCATGCTGCCAATACTATCTCCGCAGGAAATGCCCTCACCGCGGGAAAATACCAATAGTCACAGTTTTTACGGCACTGTGGTAGAAACGTCCGAACCATATTTTCGGTATATATCGGCAAATATTAATGAATACACTTTGATGATATCACATCATGCGACATATGTCAATATAATTTTATTAATTTCTTCCGTTTTTTACAAAATTCCCAAAACTTTTCAAATCTGCGCCGACGATTTATACAAATTCACCCTGCGCGAAAAAAAAGATTTTTTGCCGCAAAATATATTGAATTACGGACATACTTGTGTTAATATTTATATAGTATATTCCTTATATGAGGTGATTTTTTATGTATACCGAAGCAATCATGCGGTTTGTGAGCATAATCGGAGTTATCGCCTTTGCGATATCGGGCGCGATGGTCGCTGTGAGCAAAAAGGTTGACGCATTCGGCGTTGCGGTTCTTGCGGTTATAACCGCGACCGGCGGAGGAATTATGCGCGACGTGCTGCTCGGGGTATGTCCCCCGAACTCTTTCACCGACCGCTCCTACGTTTTCATCGCAATAATCACCGCGCTTATCGTTTTTTTGGCAGCGCACCTTTTTAAAGACAGCTATCTCCGCCGCGAGCAGCTGCTCGACAGCGTGAACAACGTCGCCGACGCGCTCGGGCTGGGCGTTTTCGCCGTTTCCGGCACGCTCGCCGCCATTGATTACGGCTTTTCGGACAACGGATTTCTGTGCGTATTTGTCGGCATGATTACCGGAATAGGCGGCGGATTTCTGCGCGACATCATGGTTCAGGAAATTCCGTTTATTCTGAAAAAACGCATCTATGCGCTTGCGGCGCTTGCCGGGAGCATAATTTTTTACATATTATATATGAACGGTTCGGGCTATACGGTTTCCGCCGGAATCGGCGCGGCAGCCACGTTTTTCCTGCGCATATTCGCAACGCACTTCCGCTGGAATCTGCCGACGGCATATTAATGCGCGTTTTTGAATAAGTATATACAAGACTTTTTCAAAAAGGAGCATGCTACATGCGTGAAATTGAATATGACCGCGCAAAAGCGGTACAGTATGCGCTCAGATGGGCGCTCTCGCGTAACCCCGAATACTATGACTACGCCGAAATCGGCGGTGACTGCACGGCATTTGCGTCACAGTCGGTCTATGCCGGCAGCGGCGTGATGAACTACACGCCAACTTTCGGCTGGTACTACAGGAGCGCAAACGATAAATCGCCGTCCTGGTCGGGCGTGGATTATTTCTATAACTTCATGACAACAAACGAGGGCATGGGGCCGTTCGCCGAAGAACGCGGCCTCACGGAGCTTTTCCCCGGCGACATAATTCAGCTCGGCAACGAAAGCGGCAGATTTTATCATTCGCTCGTGCTGACCATGATAGGCTACTCGCAGGGGCAGCGCAGCTACTACATCTGCGCCCATGACAATGACGCGTACATGCGCAATCTCGATACGTACGATTTCGCCGAGCTGCGCGGAATACACATTCTCGGTGTGCGGAAAGAATAATCCGCCGCACCGCAAAAAGGGCGAAAACACGGACGCACACACCGGATATGTCCGTATTTCACCCTTTAGGTCATGACTGCATTTTGCCAGTATCGTGGGGTGACATATATCGTTCGTCACCGACTGTATGCGCACGTACGCCTGCGCCTGATGCCAGTAAACAACGCGCTCCATGGCGTCAATCGCGATAAGCCTGCCTATCACGCCGCTTTTGAGCAGCTCATAAAGCTTTTCAAACGCCGGGCCGTACCTCAGCTCGTGACAGACCACTACCTTCCTGCCGGTTTCCTCCTGCACGCGCAAAAGCTCCACAAGCTCCTCCCTCGAGTCGCTCACCGGCTTTTCCAAAAGCACGTCATACCCCATTTTCATCGCCCGTACGCACTGGTGCACATGCGACCTGTCATAGGTTGCTATTACAAGCACGTCGGCTCTTTTTTCGCTCCAGAACTCCTCCTCGTCCGAAAAAAGTTCGGCTTGTTCAAGCCCGAGTATTTTTCCGCATCGCCCGAGCTGCTCCGGATTGATGTCGCACGCCGCAGTGATTTTAAATTCGGTTCCGCGCTGCTGCATCAGCTTTCCGTAGCCGCACCCTCGCCCCCCCGGCGCCCAAAATTGCCGCTTTCAGCGTTTTCTCCATGTCGGCTCCTCCTTATATAATTTCGTTCTATACAATATTATACATTTCCGCCGCAGGATTTACAATGGATTTTTTCACCGTAAAATCGGACTTTTTCACACATCTATTGACATGCGGAAACCGCAATGATATAATTATCAAAAAAGAAGGGGGGCGGCACATTCATGCAGATTTCTTTTCACGAGCTGGGAAGCTATTGCTTTGATATTTCGGATATATTTGCCTCGGAACAGCGCGCGAGCGGAAAAACGCGCTTTATCATGCACAATCCGCGCCCGACAGACGCGCTTTTGCTTTTCGCCGACACCACCGGCACCTGCTACCGCAAGGGCGCGCAGCCGATTTATATACCGCAGGGTTCGCTTGTTTACATGCCGCACGGCAGCAACTATATGTGGGAGAACACTCCGGCGCGCAGCGGCAGCGGTCAGAAAAATCTGCTGTTTGAATTTTCACTGAGCCGCGCGGAATTTCACCGCGGTGAAAAAAATGAGCTTTGCCGCGATTCGCAAACGGGCGAACGCATAACCTTCGGGAAGCACGTTTCAATCGTCACACACCGCCACGCGGCGCTCTACGAAAAGCTTTTTAACGAATTAATCGGCGCATTTTCCCGTCCGAACGCACCGCTTTGCATACTCAGTGCGGCATATGCGATTTTCGGCGTGATTGCGGATAACTGCCGCGCGGAAAGAATTTCCTCCGCCGACACGCACATTATAAAAGACAGCATAAAATTTTTGGAAAGCGACGAATATCTGCAAAAAAGCATCGGCGAAATTGCCGCCGAATGTAACATCAGCATAGGCTATTACGAGCGGCTGTTTGCCGATTACTGCGGCATGACCCCGACCGAATACCGCAGCATGAACCGAATTAACCGCATAAAAATGCTGCTGCATGACGAAAAAATCACGCTTGAAGAAATTGCCGAAAAAACGGGGTGCTGCGACAGCGGTTATCTCTGTCGGATTTTCAAGAAAAAGACCGGCATGACTCCCGGCGAATATCGCCGCATATATTTTGCGCAAATGCGCGATAACGCATAAAAATCCGACTTCCGCCGGCGGACGTCACACAAAAAAAGAGGGGCGAACCGCAAAGCCGCCCCCGCAAGTCTTTTTTATTTGCCGCAAAATACCGACATCGCTTTTTTTACGTCGGCTTTCATTGCCGCTATTGCGTCATTTGCCGCGTCATGGAACTGTCCGTAGGTTTTTCCCGATACAGCCTCGCCGCCGGCTTTTGCCATGTATGTATAGTAGTTGATTTTACGCACGCCCAGCGCAATTACCTTTTTGTAATCCTCATGACTCACGCCGCTGCCGCCGTGCATTACTATCGGCACATTTGTGATTTTGTTTATCTCGTCAAGCCGCGCAAAGTCGAGCTTCGGCTCTTTCAAATAAATTCCGTGTGCCGTTCCGAATGCACACGCTAATGCGTCAATTCCCGTTTCCACCGAGAATTTCTTCGCAGCCTCCGGCGTTGTGTAGATGCTCTCGCCGCCCCCGGCTCCCGACTCACGCGCGCCCATCGAGCCGATTTCCGCCTCAACGCTCGCACCCGTTTGCGCCGCCATTTCAACCGCAATCGCGGTGTTTGCAAAATTTATTTCATCGGGCAATGTCGAGCCGTCATACATAACCGACGTAAAGCCCAAGTCAAGCCCTTTTTTTACATAATCAAGGTCGGTGCCGTGGTCTAAGTGCACGCACACCGGCACGCTCGCGCGGTCTGCCATGAACAGCATTATCGGCGCGATTTCGTCCATTTTGCAAAGTCCCATTTCCTCATGAACCTGCGCGTGCATTATGATTACCGGCTGATTTAATTCCTCCGCCGCGCCGATTACGGCTTTCAGGCTTTCAAAATTCGGCGTGTTGAACGAGCCGATTGCGCACTTTTTCGCCTCGGCGATTTTCAATATATTTTTTAATGTTACAAGCATTGTTATCTTCCTTTCCCTGCAATTTCAATCTTCCGCACTTCCCCCGGCACAGCCGCACCGCACGGGAAACCGCAGTTTATTCCTCTGCAAAATCAAATTCCAGATGATGTACCTTTTCGCTGCCCGGCTTTAAAAATTCGAGTATGCCTTTCTCACGCATTACATTGCGTCCGTCCGGCAGACAGTTGCCCGGCTCCAAGCCCAGCACATAATCATGTTCACCCATCATTTTCCACTCCACAAAATACGGCAGCTCCTTTGTATCAAATGTAATTGTAACACGCTTTTTTATGTCGGGATTATATGCCGACACTCTGCCTTCGGAAAGAGTGTGATAATAGCACATTTCCTCATATCCGCGCTGCGGTTTCTCCATTTTCAGACAGTCGGCAAGCCCCTCTTTTGCGTGGCTGTTACGCGGCTCGGTCGACCTTGCCGGAATATCCAAAACGGTGTTTTCCGACAAAAGCGGATAACCCATGTTGCAGTGGTACAGCACCTCAAGCGGTGTTTTGCCGGAGCCGATATTTTTGATTTTGTCGCACAGTGACAGCCTGTTCTCGGTTTTTGAAATTCTGTATTCGCGCTCCAAAATCAGCTGATGCGCAAATATTGCCGCGTCGCGCACCTGCGCTTTTATGATTATCCCGGTTTCCGTTTCCTCATACGAATAATTCTCGCACGGTGTGTTTGCGATTGTGCCGTGCAGCGGCAGCTCCTCGCCGTCATCGGTGCAGGGCGAGCCGACAGCCGTCAGTCCGCACGTTGTCATAAATCCGGCAGTAAAGGATTTTAAAAATCCCGTGCCGCGGTTATCGTAAAATCCGGGCGCAACATAGCCGCACGGCGAAAAATAGCCGAGGTTGTCGCCCTTTAGGCTGACCCTTGCAATATCCATCGCGCGGTCGGCGGAAAAGGTGATTTCAAGCCCCATGCCGTTTCGCACCTGCAAAAGCGTCATGCCCTTGCCCTTGCCTTTTGCCAGAATTACCTCGTCAACACCGCTTATCTGTGATTGATGTCCGATATATTTATTCATCACGCATTACCTCCCTTGCCGCCGCGTAAATTTTCCTATACTTTTCAAGCTGATTTTTGTAGTACGCATGCCGTTTTTCGTCGGGATAAAAGGTCTTTCGCGGCTTTGCGAGGATTATGTTTTCATCATACACGCCCACCGCGCGCCCTGCCATTATCGCCGTTCCGGCGCCGCCGATTTCCTTTCCGTCAAGCGCCGTTACCGCAAGCCCCAGAACGTCCGCCTTGATTTGCAGCCACACGTCCGACCGCGCTCCGCCGCCGGTCGCCGTGACCGATTTCGCCGAAAGCCCGCGCTTTTTAAGGATTTCAAGATTGAGCGCGATTTCATAAGCCGTCCCCTCCATTAACGCCTTATAAATATCGGTTTTTGTATGCTCAAACGTCAGCCCCAAAATCGCCGCCTTTGAATTTGTGTCCATATACGGCGTTGCGGCTCCGGCAAAATGCGGCATGATTAACAGGTCTGTCGGCTCCTCAGGCACAGTTTTGTCAAGCTCGGCATAACCCATATCCGAAAAACTATCGCGGAACCATTTCAGCGTCGCGCCGCCGGTGTAGGACAGCACATAGCACGCATATCCGCCGCCGGGGTGCGGTGCCAAGGAATAACCCATTTCATAGAGTGCAAAATCCCGCGGTACGCTGTCAAACAGCACCGGCACGCACTCAACCGTGCCCGTTCCGTCCATGACCTGCTCATTCGTGCGGATATTCGCACCTTGCATCGCCGCAATCTGGTCATGCGCGCCGCTTACTATCACGCAATCTGCCGAAATCCCAAGCTCACGCGCAAGCTCCGGCTTGATTTTCTCCGCCGCCGTGCCTGTCGGAACGGGTGCGGAAAGCAGGTTTTTGTCAATCCCGGCAAAATCCGAAATTTGCTTGTCCCAGCACTTGTTTTCAATGTCAAAGCAGATTGTCCGCGCGGCAAGCGATACGTCAATCTGCCGTACTCCGCACAGCATATACACGATGTAGTCCTGCATCAAAAGGATTTTTTCCACGCGTGCAAACTTCTCGGGCATATTCTCTTTTATCCACATTATTTTCGGCAGTGAGTACATTTCGTGCGTTTTCGCGCCGGTTTTGAATGCAAGATTTTCCGCGCCGAATTTGTTTATCAACCGCGCGCACTGCTCTTTTCCGCGCGGATCGGTGTACAGCATTGACGGCGCGCACGGCTCGTCATTTTTATCAAGCATGGCAAAGGTTTCGCCGAAGCTTGTAACCGCGATTGCCGCAGTATTTTTGCAGTCCGCGGCTTTTATCACCTTTTTCACCGCATCAAAAACCGCGCGTGCGTCAATTTCGTGCAGTCCGCCCTTTCGCGTTACGTCATATTCGGTGTATTCATCGTGCACAAACCGCCCCTCTGCGTCATACAGCACGATTTTGCAGCCGCTTGTGCCTATGTCCAGTCCGCCGATTAGAATATCTTTCATATTTTTAATAATCAAACTCCTTTCCGCCACTATCAAGCTCGAAAAATGTTCAGATTGCCGTTTTGCACAGAAGCGGCGCCGCATATCGGTTTCCGCCCCTGTCAAACGCGGCAAAATGCGCTTTTTCCAAAAATTAACGTGCACTGCCCCGATAATTCGGGCGATTTTACTCAAGCTTACAAATCCATAACCTCGTAGCCGAGATAGTGTTCAAATGCCTCTTTCAAAATCATCGACATGTGTCCCACGCCGACGGTTGTGTGGTGTCTGAATCCGCATCTTCCCAGCTTTATCAGCTTACGCTGCAAATCCGGGATTTTTGCAACGCCGCCGCAGCCGAAAAATTCCTTTTCAATATCGTCGTCGGTAAATTCGCCCTCGTCAACATAGAAGGTCAGCTTGCCGTCCTCGGTTTTGCAGTTGGAAAGCGTCATCGGGAACGCGGCAATTCTGCCCTCGTTCGCGCCCCAGCCGCAGCCCGGGCAGCCCTTTGCAAACATTTTATGGTCGGTCACAAGTCCTTTTGATTTCATCAGTTTTTGCGCGGTTGAGCCGCAGTGGAACAAAATCACCTTGTTTTCATCGTCGCCGTAATTGTTGTTCCAGTCAAGACAGGCGGTCGGCTTACCCGATGCAAGCTGCATCGAATACATATTGATTGCCGAGCAGAGGTCGATTTCGCATGACGCAACAATTCCGCGGTCATTCAGCTCGCTCAAAAGCACGCACGGTGCAACGCCAAGCACCGTCTGCATTTCCTCCCAGCAGCGCAGCGTTATGCAGTCAAGGCGGAATTCGCGCATATAATCGTCGATTACGACCGACACTTTTGCAAGCGCGGTCAGCTTATCGTCCGGCACAAGCGAAAAATCGGTGTAATTTTTAAGATGTTCTTTTCTTTCCGTCACCTTATTATCATCGTCCGCGTACTGCTCCACGCGCCAGAAAAGGTCGGACAAATCAAAAGTTTCGCAGGTAATTCCGTATTTTTGCAGCGTGATTTCATCATAGCGCACGGTTTTAAATTTTGATGTTCTCGCGCCCAGAACGCCGATTGAGAAGTGCCGCATACCGTTTACCACATGGCAGACAGCGGCGAAATCATGCAGATTTTGTTCAAATTCTTTTGAAAGCGGCGAAACAACGTGCGGCGCAAAAACCGTGTACTGCACTCCGTACTGATGAAAAACGTCCTCAATGCTGAATTTTCCGCAGTACGAATCGCGGCGGTGGTCAAAATCCATTTTGCCGATTTCGTCCGGGTAAGCCTGAATATATATCGGCTTGCCGCAATGCTCCAGCGCCGCAATCGCGCCGTTTTCGTCGCTGAAATTCGGCAGCGACATAATAACTCCGTCATACTCGCCCTCGTGAGATTTCAGCCACTCGGCATACTTCCAGCCCTCCTGGCGCGTTTCCACCGCACCGTATCGCGTCAGCTCCTCCGGCGCAATTATGTAATCATAGCCGGCGTCGGTCACGGCTTTCACCATCTCCTCACGTGCTCCGGCAATCAGACTTGCCGGGAAAAATCCTCGGTTTCCGAAATATAACGCAAATTTCATATTTTTATCTCCTATCCGCCGCAAAATGCGCAGCATATTTTTCACACATAACTTAAATAAACCGACATATTTACGCCCCTGGAAGGGACGCAGCGCAAAACAGAAATGTATTTGTTTATCAGCTGCACCGCCGTTTTATTGCACGCAAATCAGATGCTCAGCGTTTATTTTTGTGTATATCTTGATTTTATCAGATTTTGTGATATAATAATAGTTAAATTTATCAATATTTTAGTAAATTTGTCCGAAAGGAGGACTATATTATGCTTCTCGCAACAAAAACCGAGGAATTACGCTCAATTCTGGAGTTGTTTTACAACCTGTGCGGAATCAGAATTGTTATTTTTGACAACTCGTTTCATGAAATTATTGCGTTCCCGACCGAAAAATGTCCGTTCTGCCGTGAGATTTGTTCCAAGCCCGATTTGGCGGAAAAATGCGCCGAGAGTGATTTTGCCTCTTTTGAAAATTGCAGAAAAACCGGGGACATCATAATTTACAAGTGTCACGCCGGGCTGACCGAGGCGACCGTGCCGCTATCCTACGGCGGAATTAACATCGGTTATGTCATGTTCGGGCAGATTACCGACATCAAGGACAAGACCGATTTGGGTGCGTTCGTGCGGCAAATCAACAGGGAATATGACATAAATTGCAGCGCCAAGGGGCTGAAATACCGCAGCAAAAAGCAGATTTCTGCTGCCGCCGAGCTGCTCGAGATATGCACCGAGTACATTATTCTCAAGGAATTGGTTGTTCCTCAATACGGCGGTGTTGCCACGCTTGCGGAGGAATACATCTCGGCAAATCTTGCATCGGAAATAAAAATCAATGACATCTGCACCTACGCCAGGACCAACCGCACGCAGCTTTATGACGCGTTTTCCAAGGAGTTCGGCACCGGAATTTCCACCTATATCCGCAACAAGCGGCTTGAGTGCGCTTACGATATGCTCAAAAATGACGTTCCCGTCAGCGAGGCAGCGGAAAGAGCCGGATTTAACGATTACAATTACTTCAGCCGCATTTTTAAGAAAAAGTACGGTTTATCTCCGTATAAAATTATAAAAAAGACTACATAATTGTTTGCAAAAAAGAACAGTAAAACCGAATAGAAAGATTAAAAAACAAGCGACCTCCCAAAGTTAGACGTAAATCTAATGTTTGGGAGGTCTTTTTTTGCGGTGAGGTGCGGTGCAACATGCAAATTGACTTGTTTATTAAGTTCCTTACTTCACTTTTTACTACAAGCCATTTTATATGTTGCCGTATTTTTTTGCATAAGAAAAGAGCCGGGCATTTGCCCAGCTCTTTTCGGGTGAGATTATATGCGATATAACAACTATCGTTGCTTATCTCAAAATTTCGTATACTGCAACAACTTCGTCGTCAACCAGCATTACAAGTGCATAGTTAGCATAATTTTCGATGTTGTTACCAACTGCTTTAGGAGCAATCGCTGTTGCTGTAGCATCTGTGTTAGAACCTGTGTTGTCCTTCCAGAAGATTACATCGCTATCAGCGTCAGTTTCGAAGAGTTTGAAGTTTGATGCCTTCAGAGCTGCCGGAGCTGACTCAAGTACAAGCTTATCCTTAAGCTTTATATTTGCTGTATCATACGGGCTGTATGAGTAAGTTGCACAATCCTTAGCGAATGAGAAGTTGTAGATACCCTTCAGGTTTGACTGGTCATCTGCTGTATTCTTATCGATTACTGAGTAAGTGCCATTTGCATCTGTTTTTGATGATACAACACCAAGGTCAATTGACTTGCTGTCTCTTGATACTACAACACCGAATGCAAGCTGCATGTCTTTGTTTGTAGCGTTCTGCAAACCGAATGCCCACTTAGTATCGTCATACAGACGACCTGCACCTGTACCATTGCCCAATGTTGCTGTTGTCTGGAATGCGCCTGTCATTGCAGCATATGATGAACCTACTGCAGCGTAATCATAGATTACCCATACATCTGATACAAGACCGTCAGAATCTGTATCATAGAAGAATGCTGAACCAGCCTTCAAAGCGCTTGTAAGCTCACCTGCTGTTGTTGCTGTTTCTGTACCTGCAGCATTTTTAACATTAACGCTTGTAGCAAATTCCATTGTCTGTTCTTCGCCATTGTTCAGAACATCCATTGTCAAGCACTTGTCGCCGTCTGCGATTGTAGATGTACCTTCGCCTGCAACACCGCGAGCAACTGCAAATCTTGAAGAAGCGTTGATCTTGTCGCCGGCCTTTTCGATAAGAACGAAGCTATAGAATGTACCAACCTTGTTGTATACATATGCATCATAGTCTTCACCGTCTGACAATTCTGAAACTGCCATCTTCTTGTAGTCACCGATTGAACCGCTTGTTTTGTAATCAGCCATGTTAACGATCTTTGTTGAATCGCCTACTGAGTATGAACCAAGTTTACCGGTTCTTGCTGTGTATTCAAGTGAGCTTGATGAAGCTGCATTAACCGGTGCAGTAACTTTCAATGAAGAAACAGCGCCTGTTGATGACTTAGTTGTGTATTCAACTACACGATCCTGCGGAGCAACTTTGGTTGAGCCCGAAGCTGAACCGTAAAGAATTGTTTTTGCATTGTTCAATATAGCTGTGCCTGAACCTGACAGGTCGAATGCCTTGTATGAACCATCGCCCATAACAAGAGTTACTGTGTCATTGCTTGTGTTTACTTTTTCAAGAATAGCATAGTTCTTTGTTGTTTCCGTAGCTTCGTAATCATATACTCTGCCGAACGGGTCAACTGTTACTTTGTAGATTTCGCCTACAGCAAACTTACCGTTTGTTGAAGCTGTCTTCAAAGCTGCAAAGTCAACTGCTGTGTATGTCTTAGAATCGATTGTAACTTCTTCATCATCATCGTTGATTGATGTCAGCTTACCTGAAGCTGTATCTCTTGAAACAAGGATGTCGATGAATTTCGGGTCTGTCTTTGATTTAGAGTTGCCTGCCAAGTCGTTAAGGTCAGTCTTAATAGCAATGATGTCATCTTCCTGAATGTCATTCAGACCGATTTCCTTATCACCGAGCATAACAGATACGCTAACGTCGCCGTCTTCTACTGAATCATCATTGATAGTAATCTTGTTAACGATTGATGATGTAACAGCGTTTGTTGAAGAATCAACTGCATTGTTCAATGTGAAGTCGATTGTTGTAGCGTTTGTCTTGTAGCTAACTGCTGCAACCTGTGCAACTTCGTAGTAGTTAACGAAGATCTTTGAGTAACCGTTCTCGTTTTCGCCCTTGATAAGAGTTACTGTACCCTGAGCGTCGCCGAGGAACTTGTCAAGAAGTTTGTTAGGAGTTACACCTGATGTAACTGCAACACCTGCGTCTGTGTAAACACCTGTCTGGCTGAATGTAGCGTACAGAGCGCCGTTTACGTAAAGTGAAACAGGGTTAACATTTGTAGTTGTTGCTGTCTTCATTGTGTAATACTTTGTATCAAATCTTACTTTACCCGATGTAGCGTAAGCGTTTGTACCAAGGTCAGCATTCTTTACGAAGTCAGCTGCGTCAAAGTCCTTAACTTCGGTCTTGCCTGTTGTAGCGAAGTAAACCATTTCTTTTTCATCATATTCGTTTGTGATGAAGATTGCTTTACCGCTCTGGAACAGGTTTGCATCCGGATCAAAAGAACCTGCGATTACAAACTTCTGGTTTGTAAGAGGTGTCGGGCTTGTTACGTTTATCTTGTAGCTGTCCTTAACTTCAGAACCGTCATAGTAGTCAGCCTTTTCAACTGTAGCATAAAGCTCATCGTTGTCAAGACCTGCACCAGACTTACCTGTAGCTGTAATCATAGCTGTTACCTGGTAGCCGTCGAACTTGTCTGACAGAAGCGTCTTGAAGTCACGACCCTGCTTACCGTCGAGCTGTGAATATGTATTGCCGCTGAATGTGTATTCAGTTACACCAAGTTGAGGTGTGAGCAATGCATTGTAAAGCATCTGAGCAACCTGTGCTCTTGTCAGTTTAGCGTCCTTAGAAACCTGAACGCCCTTGTTGATACCAACTGATGCAGCCATAGCTGTGTAACCTGCTGACCAGTCGCTTGCTGTTGAGTTAGCTGCAGCGTAATCGCCGTAGCCTGTGATCTTTGTAAGCATTACGCACATTTGAGCGTATGTTACGTTGTCCTTCGGTGCGAATGTTGTGTCATTCATACCTGCGATGAAGCCCTGTGCAACACCAACGTTTACATAGCCTGTAGCCCATGAAGCGTCTGTGTTTACATCAGCAAACTTCGATGTACCTGCTGAAGCTTTCGCATCTTCTGTCATGTTCAATGCGCCTACGATCATCGTAGCAGCTTCTGCTCTTGTGATCTCGCCGTCCGGCTGGAAAGAACCGTCTTCATAACCGTTGACGATGCCCAAAGCTGAAAGCACTTCTACTGCTTCAGCATAGGCTGCTGTATCAGCTACGTCAGTAAAGCTTGATGCGCTTACTGCTGCAAATGAGCTTACCGAAATAGCAAGAGCGATAACAGCGGAAATTACTCTTTTGAAATTCTTCATAATTTCAAATCCTCCCTTTTTTCTATTTCGAAAGGGTGTTTTCTGTATTCCGAGTGCACCCTTTCTTTTCACATCGGAACTATGCTGTGCCAAGGGGTAAGCCTTGACTATGCATTGATTTTACCACCTTGCGGCCGCATTGTCAATGCAATTTCGGCAGATGTAATATAACTGTAAAATTGGTGTTATACAAGAATGTTTATGTAATTTTACATTAATTTTGTAATATCGGCATAACATTCCGCCGCCTTTACAGCATATATTCCAGCCATACAATATGATTTTACTATTTTATGCGCCCATTGTCAAGTATTTTGCAAAAAATTGTTATTTTATTTTCTTTACACGTACTTTTTTTCGCCCGATTTTAGGCAAGGTGTATAAAAATATACATATTTTATTACCGTTTATTGCCTTTATTTCGCTTATTTTTGTTTTCCGTATTGTAATTTGCTCCGAAACGGTGTATAATATATAAGGAAACAATTTGATTTTACATACAAGGAGATTTTTATGTTTGATAAGTTAGACGCACTCGAATCGCGTTACGAAACGGTTACCGCGAAACTTTCCGACCCTGTGGTCATCGCCGACCAGGAGGAGTTTAAAAAGCTCTGCAAGGAAAATTCCGATCTGACGCCGATTATTGAAAAATACCGCGAATACAAGGCGGCAAAAGACTCCATCGCCGAATGCCGCGAAATTCTCTCCGGCGGCGACAAGGAGCTTGAGGAGCTTGCGCGGCTCGAGCTTGCCGAGTCGGAAAAAAAGCTCGCCGCCGTTTCGGATGAGCTGAAAATTCTGCTCATCCCCAAAGACCCCAACGATGACAAAAACGTTATTATCGAAATCCGCGGCGGCACGGGCGGCGAGGAAGCGGCGCTTTTTGCCGCAGACCTGTTCCGCATGTACACCATGTACGCCGAATCGCGCCGCTGGCAAATCGAAATTCTGTCCTCCAACCCCACCGACATCGGCGGTTACAAGGAGGTCACTTTCTCGGTCAACGGTCAGGGCGCTTACTCGCGCTTTAAGTTTGAAAGCGGCGTTCACCGCGTTCAGCGCGTTCCCTCCACCGAATCACAGGGACGTATTCAGACTTCGGCGGCAACTGTCGCCGTCCTCCCCGAGGTTGAGGAGGTCGAGGTTGACATCAATCCCAATGACCTGCGCATCGACGTTTTCCGCGCAGGCGGTCCCGGCGGTCAGTGCGTTAACACCACCGATTCCGCCGTCCGCATTACTCACCTCCCGACCGGCATCGTTGTTTCGTGCCAGGACGAAAAATCACAGTTTAAAAACAAGGACAAGGCTATGAAAATCCTGCGCTCACGCATCTACGAGGTCATGGAGGCGGAACGCCACTCGCAAATCGCGGACGAACGCAAATCGCAAATCGGCTCCGGCGACCGCAGCGAACGTATTCGCACCTACAACTTCCCTCAAAGCCGCGTCACCGACCACAGAATTAACCTTACTTTATATAAACTCGAACAAATTTTAAACGGCTCCCTCGACGAGCTGATTGACGCGCTTATTACCGCCGACCAGGCGGCTAAAATGGCAGGGGAAGAATAATTTACAAGGAGTGTTTATTATGAAAAATCAACATTTACCGTACAAGGTTCACCACGTCCGCGATTTCCGCGAAATGGTTAACTACATCGGCGATACATATGCCGATAATACTGTTTTTCAGTATTTTAAGGGACAGGAGAAAATTACCGTCACTTTCCGCCAATTCCGCGACGATGTTTTCGCGCTCGGCAGCTATTTCTACAGCATCGGGCTGAAAAATTCAAAAATCGCCCTCTACGCCGAGAACAGCTACGAATGGATTGTGACATATCTCGCCTGTTCGGTCGGCGGCAACGTTATCGTTCCGCTCGACAAGGAGCTGAAGCCCGAGGAAGCGGCTACCCTCTTCCGCGCCTGCTCCGCCGACATGCTGGTCTACTCCGAAAAGAAAGCCGCTCTTGCCGAATTCCTCGGCGAAGAACTTTCGCACAGCCTCTGTCTTTCCAACTTCCCGGACGCCGTTAAAAAGGGTGCTCCGCTCGTTTCCGACTGCGGAATTATGGAAAATCCCATTGACGTCGAAGCAGTTTCTACTATTATATATACCTCCGGAACCACGGGTTCGCCCAAGGGCGTTATGCTCTCGCAGCGCAACCTCATCTCCGACATGATTCTGTCCATGGAATCCATGTGGTACCCGAAAGGCTCGGTCTGCGTTCTGCCGCTTAACCATACCTTCGGCATGATGGCTTGCATTCTCTGCCAAATTCACGCCGGGTTCCCCGTTTTCATCAACGGCGGCTTGAAATACGTCCTCCGCGACATCAAGGAGGCAAAGCCCGGTCATGTTTCGGTTGTTCCCCTCTTTGTCGAAAATTTCTACAAGGGAATCTGGAAAAACGCACGCAAGTCCGGCAAGGAAAAGGCACTCAAAAAGCTCATCAAGGTCAGCAACGCACTCCGCAAAGCCGGCATAGACATGCGCAGAACCCTGTTTAAATCGGTCATCGACGCGTTCGGCGGCAATCTTGAAATGCTCATCACCGGCGGCGCGCCTATCCCCGAGGAACTGATAAAGGGCTTTGACGATTTCGGTATCAAGGTTATAAACGGTTTCGGCATCACAGAATGTTCGCCTATCGTCGCGCTCAGCAAATATGACGGCAACAAGCCCGGCAGCGTCGGTCTGCCCATTAAAACCGTTCAGATGAAAACAATAAACACCAATGAGGATGGCGAGGGTGAGCTGTGCGTCAAGGGCGACATCGTTATGATGGGCTACTACAACAACCCCGACGCCAACGCCGAAGTCTTTCATGACGGCTGGTTCAACACCGGCGACATCGGCAGAATTGATGAGGACGGCTTCGTTTTCATCACCGGCAGAAAGAAAAATCTTATCATTCTCGACAACGGCAAGAACGTATACCCCGAGGAGCTTGAATACCTTATCGGCAGAATTGAGGGCGTCACCGAGGTTCTCGTCTACGCGGAGGATAATTATATCACCGCCGAGATTTACGCCGAGGATATGTCAATGAAAGACAAAATCACCGACGAAATCAAGAAAACCCTCAACCCGTCGGTTGCCGCATACAAGCAAATTCATAAAATCAAGTTCCGCTCGGAGGAATTTGCAAAAACAACCACAAAGAAAATTAAAAGATAAAATACCGCAAGCCGGCACAGCGGCAAAGCGTGGCGGCGAAAACAAACCGGCGCGGCGGCAAGGCACATCAATGCGCCGCAGCAAAAAAACAAAGCCGCGCGGCGACAAAGCGTAGCAAAACGTGGCGGCAAAGCGCGGCAGCAAAACACACAAGCCGACTTTGCCGTAAAAACCACAACAGCAAAATATCGCAAAAGGCAGGGAAATTCCCTGCCTTTTTTACGTTTATTCAGCTTGATTTCCGCGCAAAAAAACCGACATCAAACGCCGTTTAACGCAGGCTGCCTTTACACGCACAAAAAAGCCGCGGCAATTTCCTTTCGCCGCAGCCCTTTTTTATTATTCTCTGCCCTTAAGCCGCTTATCCGACTTCGCCGCCCAGTGCGTTCCCACGCTCTGGAATATCTGAACCATAACTATAAGTATGATTACCGCGGCAAGCATTACAAGATATTTATACCGGTAGTATCCGTAGTTTATCGCGATTTTGCCCAGTCCGCCGCCGCCGATAATTCCGCTCATCGCCGAATAGCCCAAAATCGTTGTTATCGCAATTGTCACATTTGATATAAGCGACGGAACGCTCTCGGGAATCATCACCTTCGTGATTATCTGCAAAGGCGTTGCACCCATACTCTGCGCCGCCTCGATTATATTCGGGTTAACCTCGCGCAGGCTGCTTTCCACCAACCGCGCAACAAACGGGAACGCCGCGATTACAAGCGGCACAATCGACGCAACCGTTCCGACCGTTGTGCCGACTATAAGCCGCGTGAGCGGAAACACCATAATCATAAGTATCAGAAACGGCACCGATCGCAGCAAATTTATCACCACTCCCAGCGCGTGCATAAGCCACTTCGGCAGCGGCAAAACACCGTTTTTTTCGCCCGCTACCAGCAGTATCCCGAGCGGAAGCCCGATTACCACCGAAAACACCGTCGCAAGCACCGTGACATACAGCGTTTCCCACGTCGCAAGCAAAAACTCGCTTTTTAATATCTCAACCGCCTCCGAAACAACCTCCGGCGCAAACAAATTACTGAACATTTTCCGTCACCTCCTCAGCAATTACGTCCTCCACGCTGCGCAGATATTCAACCGCTTTTTCCACGCTTTCTCTTCCTCCGGCAACCCCCAGCAGCATGCTGCCGTAAACTTTGCCGCTTATCGTCCGCGTTGACGCGGCAAGAATATTCACCGCTACGCCCACATCAATCGCCATCTGCGAAATCAGCGGTCTGCCCGCCGCACTCGCGCCGTTAAACACAACTCTCACGCTCTGCTCCTCCGGTTTCGCCGCCGACAGGCTGCTCACTCCGTCCGGGAACACAAGCCGCTTCGCCGCGTTTGACCTGGGGTTCGAGAAAATAACCCCGACTTCGCCCTCCTCGGCTACCGAGCCGTTATCCAATATCGCCACTCTGTTGCACACAGCCTCAACCACGCTCATTTGATGCGTGATTATTATTACCGTGATGCCGAGCTTTTCATTAATGTCGCGTATCAGCTCCAGTATCGAATGCGTTGTTTTCGGGTCAAGCGCACTCGTCGCCTCATCGCACAAAAGCACTTTCGGATTGGTCGCAAGCGCACGCGCTATCGCTATCCTCTGCTGCTGTCCGCCCGAAAGCTGCGCCGGATACGCGTTCGCCTTATCCGGAAGCCCAACCGTTTCCAACAGCTCAAGCGCACGCTTTTTCGCCTCGTCCTTTTTCACCCCGGCAAGCTCCAGCGGAAAACAAATATTCTTAAGGCACGTCCTCTGCATCAGCAGGTTGAACCCCTGGAAAATCATCGTCACGTTCCGCCGCACATCGCGCAGCGCCGCGTCGGAAAGCTTTCCTATATCCGTTCCGTCAATCTCCACACTGCCGTCCGTCGGGCGCTCAAGCATGTTTATACACCGCACAAGCGTGCTCTTTCCCGCTCCGCTCATGCCGATAATTCCGTAAATATCGCCGTCGTTTATCGTCAGATTGATGTCCTTCAGCGCCTCGACCGCTCCGTCCGCTGTCTGAAAGGTTTTATAAAGATGTTTTATTTCTATCATTTACAACACTCTCCGCCATACATTCTTTTGCATATATAATAATGAAGTTATTATATCTAATATACTATTTTTCGGCGCCTTTGTCAAGTGTTTTAATACTCATTTGCCGTCTGCGGCGCAAAGTATTGGACTATTAACACTATAATGCATATCAAATCACTATGTTTTTGGGTATTTTTCACAACGCGGATTTCGCCACAGCCTTTGCGCACCGCGGATTTTTCGCACAGCTATTGACCTTTGACCCCGGTTTGTGGTATAATTAGTGTAATTATAGGCATTTTGCCGATTACGGCGGTGCACGGGAGGAGTAACATGATACGCAAATCATTAATTTCACTGATACACGTTTCGGCGTCCATTCAGCGCTGGAATGACCACATACGCCCATGGAACGGATTTTCCGAGCTTGACAAGCAGGCGCACAAAATGGTGTACGCGTACATTCTCGGCAAATGCGAGGGCGAGGGAAATTACGATCGCTTAAAACTTTTGGAGGGCGGAATTTTCGAGTTTCTGCACAGAATAGTCCTGACCGACATAAAGCCGCCCATTTATCATCTGCTCATGAAAGAAAAGGGGACGCAGATTAACGAATGGGTTCTGCAAGAGTTAAAGGGCAAGGTCGAGAGCTTAAACGGCGGATTTTATGACAAGCTGTGCCGCTACTTCACCGACGAAAAATACGCGGAAAAGGAAAAGAAAATTCTGCGCGCGGCGCATTACTACGCGACCTCCTGGGAATTTGAGGTAATCTACCCCCAAAACCGCACCACATATGACATCGAAACGGTGCGGCGCGAGGTGGAAAACGGACTCGCGCGATGCAACACCTTCGACGGCTACTCGCGCTTTTCGACCGACCCGCAGCTGAAAGAATTTCTGTCGCTCATAGGCAAACTGCGCTATCAGCAACGCTGGTCGCGCGCGGTCAGAACCCCCAACACCTCGGTTATGGGACACATGCTGATTGTCGCAATTATGTCATACTTCGTTTCGCTTGAGTGCGGCGCATGCGACGCGCGGCTTATAAACAACTTCTTCGGCGGTCTCTTCCATGACATTCCCGAAGTCCTCACGCGTGACATCGTATCGCCCGTGAAATCGTCGGTAAAAGGGCTTGACTACATCATCAAGGACATCGAGGACCAGCAGATGCGCAAGGTTATCCGTCCGCTCGTGACCGACGAAATCTGGCGCGAACTGGAATTTTTCACCCAGGACGAATTTGCGTCGAAAATCATGCTCGGCGGCGAGCTTTTAAAAACCGGCTCGGACGAGATTAACGAAAAATACAACGAGGACAAATTTACGCCCATTGACGGCGAACTAATCCGCGGCTGCGACCATTTATCGGCATACCTCGAGGCGTATCTGTCGGTAAAATACGGCATCAGCTCGGAACAGATTCAGGAGGGATATCACAACCTGTTCGCACAGTACGAAAACCGCGTAATCGGTTCGGTGGACTTCGGACAGCTGTTTGATTATTTCAGAATATGATTAGAGAGAAAAAAGAACTTGACGCGCGTGCCGCCAAGGAAAAAGCGCTGCGGCTTCTGGAATTTCGCGCGCACTCCGAAAAGGAGCTGTGCGAAAAGCTTATCCGCGCCGGCGCAAAAAAAGAGGATTTACCGCCCATAACCGCATTTTTGAAGGAATACGGATTTTTAAATGACGGCGAATACGCAAAACGGCTTGCGCGCGACTTTCAAAACGTGAAAAAGCTCGGCAAACGCAGAATTGCGCAGGAGCTGAAAAGCCGCGGCATTGACGGCGATGATTTGCAATCCGCGCTTGCGGAGCTTTCGGACGAGTCGGAGGACGCACTTATGCCGCTCGTACGGAAAAAGCTCGGCGGCAATTTTGAAAAGAAAAACATCGACAGAGCATACCGCTACTTCATGTACCGCGGCTATGACTTCGGCGACATAAAACACTGCGTCGACGCTGTCACCGCAGAGGAATAGACCAAGAAAGGACCGTATTTAATATGAAAATAGGAATGGTTTCGCTGGGCTGCCCGAAAAATCAGACCGATTCGGAAATAATGCTCGGCATACTTGCCGAAAAGGGGCACGTTCCCGTGAACAATCCCGAGGAGGCGGAGGTAATTATCGTCAACACCTGCGGCTTCATCGACCCGGCAAAGCAGGAATCGATTGACGCTATTTTGGAAATGGCGCAGTACAAAAAAAGCGGCGCGTGCCGTCTGCTTATCGCGACAGGCTGCCTCGCCGAGCGCTATCACAGCGACATTAAAAAAGAACTCCCCGAGGTGGACGCGATTGTCGGCGCCGGCGACTTCGACAAAATCGCCGAGGTCATAAACGAAGCACAAAGCGGCGCGCAGATTTGCCTTTGGGGACATCAGAACTGCGAAATTCCGGAAAATCTTCCGCGCATACTCACCACCCCCTCCTACACGGCGTACCTGAAAATCGCCGACGGCTGCGACAACAACTGCACCTACTGCGCTATCCCCATGATTCGCGGACATTTCCGCAGCAGAAAAATCGAGGACATCGAATCGGAGGCGCGCAGGCTTGCCGCAAACGGCGTAAAAGAGCTGATTTTGATTGCGCAGGACACCACACGCTACGGCAAGGATATTTACGGCGAATATTCGCTTGACAAGCTGCTTTCGCGGCTATGCAAAATCGACGGTATTCACTGGATTCGCGTGCACTATTTCTACGCCGAGGCGATAACGCCCGGGTTAATCGACGTCATGGCGCGCGAACCGAAAATCTGCCGCTACATCGACATGCCCATTCAGCACATAAACAATGATATTCTGCGCAGAATGGCGCGGCGCACAAACCGTGCGGAAATTGAAGAAAAAATTGCGCTTATCCGAGAAAAAATGCCCGATGTTTCCATAAGAACATCGCTTATAACCGGATTTCCCGGCGAAACCGAGGAGCAATTTTGCGAGCTTTACGATTTTGTCAAAACGGCAAAGCTCGACCGCGTCGGCGTTTTCGCCTACTCACGCGAGGAGGGCACCCCCGCCGCCGACTTTGACGGTCAGATTGAGGACGGCGTGAAGGAGGAGCGGCGCGACAGACTGATGTCGCTGCAGCAGGCAATCTCCCTCGAGCGCAACAAATCCAAAATCGGCTCACGGCTCGAGGTTTTATGCGAGGGCTATGACGAGGACAACTTTATGTACTTCGGCAGAAGCCGCGCCGACAGCATCGACGTCGACGGCAAGGTGTATTTTGCCGCGGAGGACGAGGTCGGCATCGGCTCTTTCGTCACCGTGGAAATTCTCGACGCCGATGAATACGATTTGACGGGACAGACCGTCCGGAAAGGATAAAATTATGAACACTGCAAACAAATTAACCTTATTACGAATAATAATCGTGCCGTTTTTCATGTTTTTTCTCATGCTTGACCCCACGAAACCGGCATACATCATAACCGCGCTTGTGCTTTTCGCCGCCGCGTCGCTCACCGACACGCTTGACGGCTACATCGCGCGGCATTACAACATGATAACCAACTTCGGCAAATTCATGGACCCCCTTGCCGACAAAATGCTCACAACCGCCGCTTTTCTCGGTCTGATGAGCTTCGGCCGCGCGTCCGCATGGGCGGTAATGCTCATTCTTACGCGCGAATTTATCGTCGCCGGCATACGACTCGTCGCCGCCGGTGAGGGCACCGTAATCGCCGCCTCAATCTGGGGTAAAATGAAAACCGTTTTTCAGATGGTCGCAATTATCGCGGCTATAATCATGCTGCTGCCCGTTTTCCCGAAAGAAACCGCAGAGCTTATCACTCATATTCTCGTTTGGCTGTCCGCCGCGGTTACCGTGGTTTCGGGTGCCGACTACGTTATTAAAAATATTGCATTATTTAAGGAAGCGAAATAAATGAAAGGCATTGTAAGCAGAGTAAGAAAGGCCGTTGAGGATTATGACATGATTCATGACGGCGACAAAATAGGCGTCGGCGTTTCCGGCGGAAAGGACAGTCTTGTGCTGCTCGGCGCACTCGCGAACCTGTCGCGGTATTATCCGAAAAAATTCACCGTCATGGGGCTTACGCTCGACATGGGCTACAAGCAGGACTATTCCGACATTCAAAAATATTGCGACGCGCTCGGCGTCGAATACATCGTAAAGCCGACCAACATCGCGGAGGTTGTGTTTGACTACCGCAAGGAGGAAAATCCGTGCTCTCTCTGCGCAAAGCTGCGCCGCGGTGCGCTCAACGACCTTGCAATCGAGCAGGGCTGCAAGCGCGTCGCACTCGGTCATCACAACGATGACGTACTGGAAACCTTCCTTTTAAGCCTGTTCTACGAGGGAAGAATTAACTGTTTTTCCCCGGTTACATATCTCGACCGAACCGACCTGTATTCAATCCGTCCGCTGATTTACGTCCGCGAGGGCGATATCCGCGGCGCGGCGGCGCGGCTGAACATTCCCGTGCTCAAAAGCGCGTGCCCGGCTGACGGCTGCACAAAACGCGCCGAGGTCAAAAATATTCTTGCCGACCTCAACAAAACCGTCAATCCCGGACTTAAAAAACGAATGTTCACCGCCATACAAAACAGTAAAATCGACGGCTGGAACAAAAGATAAAAAGAAGGTGTAATTATGCTGTCCAAAGCACATTCCGCCGGACTTCTCGGAATAGACGGCTTCACCGTAACCGTCGAGGCAGACGTTTCCGCCGGACTTCCGTCAACGGATATTGTAGGTCTGGGCGACGCCGCCGTAAAGGAATCCAAAGAAAGAATCCGCTCCGGCATAAAAAATTCGGGATACACGTTCCCGGCAAAAAAACTTATAATAAATCTCGCCCCGGCGTCCATGCGCAAGGAGGGCACCGGCTATGACCTCGCAATCGCCGTTTCGGTGCTTGCCGCAACCGGTCAGCTGCCGCCTCCGCCGGAGAGTACCATGTTTATAGGCGAACTGTCCCTCGGCGGCGGCATAAACCGCGTCTCCGGCGTTCTGCCCATGGTTATTTCCGCCTACAAAGCAGGGTTTAAAAACTTCTTCGTGCCGACCGAAAACGCAAAAGAGGCTGCCGTAATCGACGGCGTGAACATCTACCCCGCCGACACGCTCGCCAACCTGTGCCTATGTCTGCGCGGCGAAAAAAAGATTGAACCTTTCCGCGTCGATGTGGGCGAGCTGTTCAGCGAAAAAGCCGACTCGCTCCTCGATTTCAGCGACGTTAAGGGTCAGGAAAGCGCAAAGCGCGCCTTAGAGGTTGCCGCAGCCGGCAACCACAACGTTCTTTTAATCGGCTCGCCCGGCACCGGCAAAACCATGCTCGCTCAGCGCATGCCGTCCATTCTTCCCGACCTCTCCTTTGAAGAGGCTCTCGAAGTATCGAAAATTCATTCGATTGCCGGCACGCTCCCTGCCGACGCGCCGCTCATTACGCACCGCCCGTTCCGCAATCCGCATCACACGATTTCGTCAATCGGGCTGTCCGGCGGAGGCAGCGTTCCGCGTCCCGGTGAGCTGTCGCTCGCACACAACGGCGTACTTTTTCTCGACGAGCTGCCCGAATTTAAGCGCGACGCTCTCGAAGTGATGCGCCAGCCCCTTGAGGACGGCAAGGTTACCATTTCACGCGTGAACGCAACGCTGACCTACCCATGCAACCTCATGCTGATAGCCAGCATGAACCCCTGCAAATGCGGTTATCTCGGCGACCCTCACCGCAGGTGCACCTGCACTCCGCGGCAAATAAGCCAGTATCACTCGCGCATTTCCGGGCCGCTCCTGGACAGAATAGACATTCAGGTCGAGGTCGCAAATGTCGAATACGATGACCTCAGCCGCCTTGAAAAAGCCGAGCCGTCCTCCGAAATCAAAAAAAGAGTCAACGAGGCGCGGCAAATCCAAAGAGAACGCTATAAAAAATACGGCATATATTCCAACGCCCAGCTGCCTGCCGGGCTTATAAACGAATTCTGCCGCCTCGGCAAGCGCGAAAACGAAACGTTAAAAGCCGCTTTTGAACGGCTCGGACTTTCCGCACGCGCACATTCGCGCATACTCAAAGTTTCGCGCACCATCGCCGACCTCGCCGGTGAAAACGATATCTCAATCAGGCACATCGCCGAGGCTATTCAGTACAGAAATCTCGACAGAAAATTTTTTGAATAAAAAATATGCATAAAATATATGCATTTTAGCAGAAAAACAAAAAAGGGACACTAAAAATCCTTTACAAATATACTGAAACGTTATATAATAAAACAAAGAAAAACCAAACAAAACAAAAAGTTCGGAGGAATAACGATGTATAAAACAGATTTTGAAATCAGAAAAGAAATTTGTGAAATCGGCAAAAGAATTTACAACGACGGATTTGTTGCCGCAAATGACGGTAACATCTCGGTCAAGGTTGACGAAAACACCTATTTCGCAACACCGACGGGAGTATCAAAAGGCTACATGACGCCCGAAATGATATGCAAGGTTGACGGCAAAGGTCAGCTCAAGGAGCCGAACAACTGGAAGCCCTCGTCAGAGTTTAAAATGCACCTCAAGGTTTACCAGGAAAGACCCGACGTAAACGCAGTTGTGCACGCGCATCCGCCTATCGCAACATCGTTTGCCATCGCCGGCATCGCGCTGGACAAGCTCATCATGCCCGAGGCTATTATCTTCCTCGGCGCGGTTCCGATTGCTCAGTACGGCACTCCGTCCACCATGGAAATCCCCGAATCACTTCAGCCGTACATACAGGACTATGACGCAATCCTGCTCGCAAATCACGGCGCACTCTCCTTCGGTTGCGACCTGAACACGGCGTTCTTCAGAATGGAATCGACTGAATTTTACGCAAAGCTTTTGTTCTACTCGACAATGCTCGGCGGCGCAAAGGAAATTCCGTGCGGCGAAGTTAAAAAGCTTATTGACCTCAGAAAGACATTCGGCGTTCCGGGCAGACACCCGATGGAAAAGCTTTGCCCCGGCTGCTACGAGGATGGCACATGCGAAATGAGCCCGACCGAGGCTAACGAAAGAATTCATGCGGAAAGCTCTGCCGCATATCACGGCTTCCACCCGCTCGATTCGCAGATTAAATACTACAAAGAACACGGCGAATACACCGACCGCAGCGGCGACAGCGGCGCAAGCAATGACGACATCGAAAAAATCGTCGCAGAGGTAACAAAGCGCGTTATGGAGAAATACGGAAAGTAATGGCAGCATTATACACGGGCAGAGGCGACGGCGGATTTACCGACACAATCACACAGCGCGGCATTTCCAAAGCCGACCCGTTAATCTGCCTGATAGGCACAATAGATGAAGCCGCAGCGGCGCTCGGACTTGCAAAAGCGAGCCTTCCGCGCGGCGGAGAAATCGCGGCGGACATAAACCGGCTTTTGCAGCTTTTAAGCCTGCTCATGGGCGAGCTCGCCGGCGGCGAAACCGTGGCTAACGCACAGCTTTTATCCGAGCTGGAGCGCAAAACCGACGGCTACAAAACGGAATTTGACGGCTTTTCGGTGCCGGGAGAAAATCTTCCCTCCGCGCACCTCAACATGGCACGGTGCATCGTGCGGCGCGCCGAACGGATTGCGGCGGAACTTCTTCCGCAAAATCGCATCTCACCCGACGCGGCGGCTGTTTTGAACCGTCTGTCCGATTTGATTTACGCCATGAGCCGCTGTGCCGAAAAGATTTAATGAAAGGAAATTATCATGAATATAAATGAGAAAGAAATTTCCGAAATTGTCAGAGGCGTGCTGTCCGAAATGGGCGCGGCAAAGCAATCACCGCGAAAGCAGCTCGGCGTCTTTGACACTATGGAGGAAGCAATTGCGGCGGTAGACAAAGCATACACGCTCTTCCGCAATTACAACAAGGAACAGAGAGAAAAAATTATCAGCGAAATCAGAAAGCTGACTCACGCCGAGGCTGAAATCATGGCTAAAATGGCGGTTGAGGAAACTAAAATGGGCAACGTTTATCACAAAACGCTCAAGCACCACCTCGTGGCGGACAAAACCCCCGGAACCGAGGACCTTGAATGCAAGGCTCTCTCCGGTGACCACGGTCTGACTCTCGTTGAGCAGGGTCCCTACGGAATTATCGGCGCAATCACGCCGTCGACCAATCCGACCTGCACCGTTATCTGCAACAGCATAGGCATGCTCGCTGCCGGAAACGGCGTTATATTCAACACTCATCCGCACGCAAAGGTATGCTCCTGCTATGCGGTTGACCTCGTGAACCGCGCGGTTTTAGCCGCCGGCGGTCCCGAAAATATCGTTGTTACCGTTAAAAATCCGACTATGGAAACTTCAAATATGATGGTCAACAGTCCGCTCGTTCGTATGTTGGTCGCAACAGGCGGCCCCGGCGTTGTTAAAATGCTTCTGTCAAGCGGCAAAAAGGCTATCGGCGCGGGCGCGGGCAATCCCCCCGTTATCGTTGACGAAACCGCCGACATCGTAAAAGCCGGCAAAGACATCATCGACGGCTGCACCTTCGACAACAACCTCCCGTGCATCGCGGAAAAGGAATGTTTCGCAATCAGCTCCATCGCCGACAAGCTCATCGAGGAAATGCAGAAAAACGGCGCATATCTGATTAACGCACAGCAGGTAAAGGCTTTGGAGGACGTGGTTTTAGTAACCGTTCCCCCGAAAAAGCCCGGCGACAAGCCCAAAAGAGTTATCAATAAAAACTGGGTCGGCCGTGACGCAAGAAAAATTCTTGCCGAAATCGGCGTAAATGCCGGCAGCGACATCAGATGCATTATCTGCGAAACGGAATTTGAACAGGCTTTCGTTCAGACCGAACTGATGATGCCTATTCTGCCGATTGTCCGCTGCGATACCTTCGAGCAGGCTCTCGACATGGCGGTTAAAGCCGAGCACGGCTGCCGTCACACGGCTCATCTTCACTCAAAGAACGTTGACAGAATGACCGCTTACGCAAAGGCTATCTGCACAACAATATTCGTTAAAAACGCACCGAGCTACGCCGGCATCGGCTTCGGCAGCGAGGGTCACACAACCTTCACCATCGCAGGCCCCACCGGCGAGGGCATAACCTCGGCGCGCAGCTACACAAGACAGCGCCGCTGCGTTTTGGTGGACAGTCTGTCAATTATATAGAAAGGATTGAAATACCATGCATATTGATGAAAATGAAATTGCACGCTTGGTAAAATCGGTTCTGTCCGAAATGGATTCAGCCCCCAAGGCTCCGGCAAGCACCGCCGGCAGGGCTATCCCGAAAACCGCACATGTTGCCATGATGACCAAGCTTGAACATTTTGAGGTTCAGGAATACCCCATTCCCGAGCTCGGCGATGACGATATTCTCGTTAAGGTCGAGGGCTGCGGCATCTGCGGAACCGACGCGCACGAATACAAGCGCGATCCGTTCGGACTTATCCCCGTCGTTCTCGGTCACGAGGGCACCGGCGAAATCGTCAAAATGGGCAAAAATGTTAAAAAGGACAGCGCAGGAAAGCCCCTTAACCTCGGTGACAAGGTTGTTACCTGCATGATTTTCAAGGATAATCCCGACATCACAATGTTCGACCTGAACAAACAGAATGTCGGCGGCGCAGACGTTTACGGGCTTCTCCCCGATGATGACGTTCACTTAAACGGCTGGTACAGCGATTACATACTTATCCGCGGCGGCTCAACGGTATTCAACGTAAGCGATTTGGATTTGGATTCGCGAATTTTAATTGAGCCGTGCGCAGTTCTCGTTCACGCGGTTGAACGCGCAAAAACAACCGGAATTTTGAGATTTAACTCCCGCGTTGTTGTTCAGGGCTGCGGTCCTATCGGTCTTATCTGCATCGCTGTTCTGCGCACAATGGGCGTTCAAAACATCGTCGCGGTTGACGGAAACGCCGCAAGACTTGAATTTGCCAAGAGAATGGGCGCGGACGAAACGGTTAACTTCACCGAATACAAGGGCATCGAGGCGCTCTCCGAGGGCGTTAAGTCGGCATTCGGCGGCTATCTTGCCGATTTCGCATTCCAGTGCACCGGCTCACCCGCGGCTCACAGCAATATTTATAAATTTATCCGCAACGGCGGCGGTCTTTGCGAGCTGGGTTTCTTCATCAACGGCGGCGACGCAACCATAAATCCGCACTTTGACATGTGCTCAAAGGAAATCACGCTTGTCGGCTCATGGGTTTACACCCTCAGAGATTACGCGACAACCTTCGACTTTTTAAAGCGCGCAATCGCAATCGGTCTGCCGATTAAAGAGCTTATCACTCACCGTTTCGGTCTTAACGAAATGAACGAGGCTATGCAGACAAACCTTTCGCAGAAAGGGCTCAAGATTGCATACATCAACAAGGATTGAGAGGTTAGATGACAATGCCCGACGCAATTGGAATTGTTGAAATGTTCGGACTTGTGGCGGCATACGTCGCGGCGGACGCGGCGGCAAAGGCTGCGGACGTGAAAATCATCGCGATTGACACCAACAAGCCGGCTCATGCGGAGCGCGAAGAAGTTCCGCTTATCACCGTGGTAAAAATGCAGGGCTCGGTCGCGGCGGTAAACGCAGCGGTTGAGGCGGCTGCCGAACAGGCACAGCGCATAACCGGGCTTATCAGCAAACACGTTATAGCACGGCCTACCGAGGACGCTCAGAAAATGGCGGAGCGCGTAAGCGTAGGCAGAGATATTATCGGTCACATACAAAATAACAAATAAAATGCGCCGCACATGCGGCGGAACGGAGGACTAACAAAATGGAAGCATTGGGAATGATTGAAACAAGAGGTCTTACGGCTTCAATCGAGGCAGCGGACGCTATGACTAAGGCGGCTAACGTTGCTTTGGTGGGAACAGAAAAAATCGGTTCGGGTCTTGTAAGCGTTATCGTAAGAGGCGATGTAGGCGCCGTTAAAGCCGCTGTTGAGGCAGGCGCGGCAGCTGCGTCAAAGCTCGGCGAGCTGGTTGCTCAGCACGTAATTCCGCGTCCGCACAGCGATGTGGAAAAAATTCTGCCGAAAATCTGATTAGAGAGGTACAAGAGTTATGGAATTTTCTCTTGGTCTGGTTGAAGTATCGGCGCTGGGCAACGCGATTGCCATGCTCGACGAAATGCTGAAAGCCGCCGACGTTGAATTTGTCGCGGTTGAACGCAGACTCGGCGGCAGACTCGTAACCATCGTGGTTCGCGGAACCGTATCGTCGGTCACCGCGTCGGTCGAGGCAGGCAAAAGCTTCGCGCAGGGCATCGGCTGCCTTAAGGCGGCGGAGGTCATCGCAAGACCGCACAGCGAGATACTTAAATTCCTTCATCTTGACGAAAAAGAGAAGGAACCGGAAAAAGAGGCATCGCCGGCAATTCAGGAAAAACCGGCAGCCGATGATAAAAAGAAATCTAAAGCCCCGGCGGCTTCAGATATAAAAAAGACTCCGAAAAAACGGAGCACAAAAAAAGTTAAATAGAGCATTCAGCTCAGAAAGCAGAGGTAATTTAAAATGGCAGTAGAAGCATTGGGAATGGTTGAAACAAGAGGTCTGGTAGCTGCAATCGAAGCTGCTGACGCTATGGTTAAGGCTGCAAACGTTCAGCTCATCGGAACCGAAAGAATCGGTTCGGGTCTTGTTACCGTTATGGTAAGAGGCGACGTAGGCGCAGTTCAGGCTGCAACAGACGCAGGCGCTGCAGCAGGTTCAAAGCTCGGCGAGCTTGTTTCCGTTCACGTAATTCCGCGTCCCCACGGCGACGTTGAAAAGATTTTGCCCGTTTTGAAATAATCGGTCAAAAGGAACTGTTTAGGCGAAATACGCATACGGGGCGCCCCGTATGCGTATTCCCGAAATTCCACAAAGGAGCTTTATTATAATGCTTGACGAAAAATTGATTGAATCCATCACCGACAGCGTGATGAAAATTTTGAATAAAGAAAATGACGGCGGCATAAAGGTAGGCGTTTCCGCGCGGCATGTGCATTTGTCGCAGCAGGATTTGGAAACGCTTTTCGGCAAAAAGGAACTTACCGTGAAAAAATACCTCATGGGCGGTCAGTTTGCCGCAGAAGAATGCGTCACCCTGGTAAGCCCGTCCCTGCGCTCAATTGAGGGCGTAAGAGTTTTGGGTCCTGTCAGAAAGCAGTCCCAGGTGGAAATTTCACGCACCGACACCTTTAAGCTGAAAGTAAGCCCCCCCGTAAGACCCTCGGGCGAGCTTAAAGGCAGCGCTCCCATGGCTCTCGTAGGTCCGTGCGGCAGCGTATTTTTGAACGAAGGCACTATTATCGCCAACCGCCATATCCACTTTAATTTGGAGGACGCGGCAAAGTACGGCGTAAAAGACAATGACATCGTTGATGTGGAAATATGCAGCGCAAAACCCACACGCTATTACAACGTTCAGGTGCGCGTTCACAAGGATTTCAACACCGAAATGCACATAGATACCGATGACGCAAACGCGGCGGGTATCAAAACCGGCGACAGAGTAATTATTCTGCCCAAAAACTGAATTTGAAAATTAAAAGCTTTATATATATTTTAGGAGAATAAGTTATGATATTGGCGAAAATCAAGGGAAGTATCGTTTCCACTGTAAAAAACGATAAGCTTGTCGGCTACAAATTTATGATAGTCGAAACAATCGAAAACGGCAAGCCAACGGGAAATCACATGATTGCGGTTGACGGAGTCGGCGCCGGTATCGGAGAAGAAGTTTTGATTGCCACAGGCAGCGGCGCACGTCTCGCCCTCGACAGGCAGGACGCACCCGTCGACGCGGCAATCGTCGGCATCGTTGACAAAAACCAGTAATCGGGAGGAATACACATGAAGTTTGAAGAGCTTCAGCAGCTTGTGTTCGACGCAGGTATCGTCGGCGCGGGCGGCGCAGGATTTCCTACGCACAAAAAACTGTCAAAGGACATAAAGCAAATCGTTGTAAATGCGGCGGAATGTGAGCCGCTCATGGCAGTTGACCACCACATTTTGAAAAAACACTTCCGCGCGCTTGTGGACACGCTTAAAGATTTGGCTGAAATCCTCGGCGCCGAGGAGGTTATCATCGGCATCAAGGGCAAAAATATTCCTCTGCTCGATAAGAAAATCTGCAGGGAAATTGAGGGTTCCATTATAAAAATCCACGAAATCCCCGACATTTATCCCGCAGGCGACGAAGTTGTTCTCGTATACGAAACAACCGGCAAAATTATCCCCGAGGGCAGTATACCCGTATCGGTCGGCGTTATGGTTATCAACGCGGAAACGGTTTATAACATTCATAACACCATGGTAAGACATCAGAACGTTACGCAAAAATACGTGCTTATCGGCGGCGCCGTGCCGCAGGATATAATCGTCCGCGTGCCGGTCGGAATGAAAATCAGCGAGCTTTTTAAAGACTGCGGCTACAACAATTTAGACGGCATGGCCGTAATCAACGGCGGCCCCATGATGGGCAAGCTCGTTGACCTCGAAAATGACGTCATCACAAAAACCACAAAAGGACTTTTGGTATTCCCCGAAACCCACACGGTTATCCAGCGCAGAAAAATGCCGATGTCCATGACATTAAAGCGCGCCTCCGCGGCATGCTGCAACTGTCATATGTGCAGCGACATGTGCCCGCGCTACCTTTTGGGCTATAATCTGCGCGTGGACAAAACCATTCGCGCCGCGTCGCACGGCGAGGTACAGAACGCAAACAGCTTTACTCAGTCGGCTCTGTGCTGCGGCTGCGGAATATGCACCGCCGTTGCCTGTCAGCAGATGTTAAATCCGCAGGCAATTTCAACCGCGGTCAAGCGTGAGCTTTCACGTCAGGGCTTCCGCCGCACAAACAACGCCGCACCGCAGGAGGTCAGAAAGGAACGAGCCGGCAGACTTGTTCCGTCCGAGGTTCTTATCGACCGTCTGGGTATACGCAAATATGTCAAGGAACAGGTGTTCCGCGACAACGATATTTTTGAGCCGGAGTGCGTATACATACCGCTTTCGCAGCATGTCGGCAAGCCGGCATCGCCCGTGGTAAAAGCCGGCGACAAAGTCAAAGTCGGCGACGTGATTGCCGTTACCGATAAATCGGCGCTCGGCACAACCATGCACGCCAGCATCGACGGCACCGTTAAGGAAATCACCGACAAGTGTGTTGTAATCGAAAGGTAGAGATAAAACATGAATGCAATAGGTCTTGTAGAAGTTAAAAATATATCCAAGGGCATAAAAGTCACCGATGAAATGCTCAAAAGCGCAGGTGTACACCTCATTCAGTCCGGTTCGGTATGTCCGGGAAAGTTCGTCACCATTGTCGGCGGCTCGCTCTCGGCAATTCAGGCGGCGGTCGAAAGAGCCGCTTCGGTCAGCGAGGACGCGCTTATTGACAAATTCGTGATAGGCAATCTCGGCGACAAGGTTTTCGAGGCAATGTGCGGAACGGCGGATACCGCAGTACGCAAGGCTTTGGGAATTGTTGAAACCTTCACGGCGGCAAGCGCGATTATCGCCGCGGACGCAGCGGTAAAGGCAGCGAATATTTCGCTCATCGAGGTGCGTGTAGCGCGCGGTATGGGCGGCAAGTGCTTCGTTTCCATGACAGGCGAGGTTGCGGACGTGAAAGCAGCTGTCGAGGCAGGCGCACGCCTTGCGGCGGAGGAAGGTGTTCTCATTAATACCGAGGTCATCGCCAATCCTCACCCCGAGCTTTGGGAAGCCGTTCTTTAATAAAAATGTACCGCTGTCCGGAAATTTTCGGGCAGCGCTTTTTTGTTATTTTTAATCTATCGCTCCGCATTTTGCAATTATCGCGCCCTGCCTTTTTTTGATTATCGTGCTGCGCCCATTTTTTTAATTATTGCATTTCGCCCTGTTTTTCAATTACCGTGCTGCGCCCTGTTTTTGATTATTGTACGCCGTTTTTGCTCTCTCACGTTTTACGGTACCGCCCTATCGCTTGGCTGACACCGCGTGACCGCACTGCCTCTTCGCTTTACCGGTTAATCATTAAAATTTCTTTCCCCTGCCGGCTGTTTCAGCAGCTCATCCGCCGTAATGCCGAAAACCTCCGCCAGCGCCGCCAGCTCTATATCGGTCACAAACCGCTCGCCGCTTTCGATGCGCTGAATTGCATTCTTATCAACATCAATCCCCCTAAGCTGGAGCTTTTCCGCAAGAATACGCTGCGACATTTTCGGCAAATGCTGTTTCCTCAGCGCAAATACTTTTTCGCCGCAAATATTGTTTTTTCCCGTAATTGACTTATTTTTAAACATAACACCCTCCGTTTTGACATTCAGCGCTTGACAAAATTATCTTATCATGCTATAATAAAAAAAAGACATTTAGTAAATGTCAAAACATGGGGTGAAGATTGTGCAGCGCCAAAAAATTGATATGTACATCATGGCGAATCAAAAATATCTTCCGGCGGAAAAAATTATATATCTCAAGGACAAGCTCAGACGCGCGGACGATGAAAAATTTACCCTCATTTCCACGGTTGAAATGAAAGACCCCTCAAAAATTTTGGTTATTTCGATATTTCTGGGCATTTTCGGGATTGACCGCTTTATAATCGGCGATATCAAAATCGGAATTTTGAAACTTTTGACCGTTGGCGGCTGCGGTATTCTGGCGATTACAGACTGGTTCACCGTTTCAAAAAGGGTTAAAGATTTAAATTACAACAGAATAATGGCGCTTTTGTAGATAATATCTGCACGTGCCGCCGAAATTATTCATGTTTAACCTTCGGTTTAAAATTGTTTAAATCAAAAAAGCGAACACCAAAATGATTTCATTTTGCTGCTCGCCCTGCGTGGTTTCAGAAAAATACAGAATATAAAAAGAAAGCGGAGGCACGTTATCGCCTCCGCTCATTTCGTCTAAACTTCATTTATGATTTTATTCCGAATTACTTATTTATTTTTTCCTTCTTGTCATTCTTATTCGCCGCGTCCACCGCCTTACCGCGCTTTTTGCCGAATATCGAGAATGACTTTTTCTCGGATTCGCCGCCCGTCTTAGCCTTTTCCTCGCGCGCTCTCTCCTTGTAGCCATATCCGTAGCCGTAACCGTACCCATAACCGTATCCGTATCCGTAGGATTTTCCGTAGCCATAGCTGTAGCCGTATTTTCTCGACCGATAGCCGTACTTGCTGTATGAGCCGTAGCCGTAGGAATTGGGGTCAATATCGTTCAGAATATATCCGAGAATTTTCGCATTGGCAATCTTCAGATTTTCGCGCGCACGCTGAATTGACTCGTGGATTGTGTTGTTCTGGCGCACAACGATAATTACGCCGCTTGCGTTTTTGGACATCGCCGCCGCCTCGGTAACAACCGTTACCGGCGGTGTATCGATGAACACGTAATCATACATTTCCGCAAGCTTGTCGAGCAGCTCCTCCATCTCCTTGGACGCCAAAAGCTCCGCCGGATTGGGGGGGATTTGTCCCGATGTGATACAGTCGATTTTGTGCTCGGGGCAATGCTTTATCGCTTTATCAATCCCAATCAGTCCGCACAAAAGGTCGGAAAGACCGTTTTCCCTGTCTATCGAAAGGTGCCTGTAAATACGCGGTTTACGCAAATCCGCGTCGATAACCAGGACCTTTTTTTCAAGCTGCGCAAAGGTAATCGCAAGATTTAAGCAGGTAGTGGTTTTACCCTCGTGAGGGCTGGCACTGGTGATGAGAATTTTTTTGCCGCCCTTTTCGCCGCCGAGCGAATATATAATGTTGGTTCGCGCCGCGTTATAAGCCTCTCTTACGGCAAATTCGCTGTTCTCGTTTATAAGGGTGTTAATTCTGTGCGCGGTTGCCTCCTCGCGCCGATTGTTCGCTTTGTTGACGTTAAAATCGCCGATTAATTTCATTATATTCATTTCGCGTCACCGCCCCTTCTCGGCATAATAACCTCGGGAATTTCGCCCAAAAGCGGCTCATCATACTTGTTTATAATGTCCTCCCTGCTCTTGATACGCGTATCAAACAGCTCCAGAACGAGGATTATAAGCGAGCCGATTATCATACCGATTATAAATGCAATCAGCGTATTTTTCTTGACGTCGGGTGAGAACGGAGCAGTCGGAATCTGACCGTCATCAAGGATTTTTACCGAACCGGCATTTACAACCCTGATGAGCTCGTCCGACGCGTTCGTGAGTATGCTGTGGCATACCTGATAAACGTCCTCGGGAACCTTGCCCGTTACGGTTATTTCAAGAATTTCGGTTTCATTGACGATTTTCATACTGATCATCTTATTGAGGTTAGCCACGCTGTATTTTCCGCCGGTTTCCTTGGAAATCTGCTCCAGGAAAGTACGCCTTTTAAGAATTTCCTGATAAGTTGTCGCCAAATCCTTCGACGCGGTAATATTTGCCGATGACACGTCGATTGTCTGAGTTCTGAGCGCGTTTACGTACAGTGTTCCCTCGGTTTTATACAAATCGTCAACAAAAATTTCCGTGTATACAAAAGCGGCAACGCTGAATACCAGCGCCGTTATAACCCAAATCCACCATCTTCTTATCAGCATATCGATAATATCGGTTATCTTGAGCTGATCGTTCAAAAAAATCATCTCCCTAAAATACAATATAAAACAATTATAACATATACTTTCAATAAAATCAATAATTTTTTGTTAATCCGTATTTTTTTTGAAAATAATATTGAAAAAAGCGGCAAAAACCGATATAATGATAAAAGAGGTGAGAAAAATGACCAAAAAGGAGCGTGCCGCGAAGATAGCGGAGACGTTAAAAACCGCCTATCCGGACGCCGGCTGTACGCTGACTTATTCCACGCCGCTGGAAATGCTGATTGCGACGCAGCTTTCGGCGCAGTGTACCGACGCGCGCGTGAACACCGTCACGCCGGTGCTTTTTGAGAAGTACCCCGACGCGCAAAGTTTTGCGTGTGCCGATTATGACGAGCTTTGCGGAATTATCCGTCCGCTGGGGTTTTATCACAGCAAGGCGAAAAATATTATTCTTTGCTGCCGGCGGATAATCGACGAATATTCGGGCGAGGTTCCCGGCACGATGGACGAGCTTTTGACTCTGCCCGGGACCGGCAGAAAAACCGCAAATCTTATTCTGGGCGAAATTTTCGGCAAAAGCGCCGTTGTGACCGATACTCACTGCATGCGGCTTTCGCGCCGAACGGGGCTTACGTCGAACAGTACGCCCGAAAAAATCGAAGCGGATTTGAGAAAAACCGTGGCGCCCGAGGAGCAGCTGGGGCTGTGTCACCGGTTTGTGTATCACGGGCGGCTTGTCTGCACGGCGCGCTCACCGAAGTGCGGCGAATGCGTCATTGCCGGCTTATGCAAATCCTATCCGTACAAACCCGAATGATTGCGCCGCGTGCAAGCGGAATTTTGCGCCTTTGCGCCGCGGTTGACTTGCACGCTGAGCGGCTTGGAGCTTTGCGTGGCTTGACGTTCGCGCCGAGCGTGATTTGCAACTTTGCATGGCTTGACATTCGCGCCGAGCGTGATTTTGCGCCGCGTGCGGCGGCTTGTGCGACCGCTTTTTGCAATTTTTTCGGTATAAATATATTAAAAAGGAGAATTTTAAAAATGGACGATTGCTTATTCTGTAAAATTATCGGGGGCGAAATCCCCTCACAAAAGGTCTACGAGGATGACCTGGTTTATGCCTTCAACGACATCAACCCCCAGGCGCCGTTCCACGTTATCATCATTCCCAAGCAGCACATCGCGTCGGTGAATGACATAACCGCCGAAAATTCCCACTACGTGGCGCGTATTTACGAGGTTATCCCCAAAATCGCGCGCGAGCTGGGCTTCGCCGACAACGGCTACCGCGTTATCAACAACTGCGGCAAGGACGGCTGCCAGACTGTCCCCCATCTGCACTTCCATCTCACCGGCGGAAGACAGTTTTTATGGCCTGCCGGCTGATATTTTACCTTAAATTACAAAAAATTTCATAAAATCCTTGACATTTGTATATAAAATGGGTTATAATAGATAGGTGGTATAATGTAATCATGTTACATTACGCCGCATGATCCATCAAACAGCCGGAAATTGTTTTGCCGGAGGGAGGGAAATACAAATGTCAGAAATTCGTGTTAAAGAAAATGAATCACTGGACAGTGCTCTCAGAAGATTTAAGCGTCAGTGCGCTAAATCCGGAGTTATGTCCGAAATAAGAAAACGTGAGCACTACGAAAAACCGAGCGTTAAGCGTAAAAAGAAATCCGAGGCTGCACGTAAAAGAAAGTTCAAGTAAGGATCTGATTTAAGATGTCTCTTAAAGAAAGACTTGCCGCCGACCTCAAAGCGGCAATGAAAGAAAAGAACGTTATCCACAAAAATACCATACAAATGGTACGTGCAGGTATTCTGCAGTTCGAAAAAGATAACAAGGTAGCTCTTGATGATAAAGGTGTTATTGAGATTATCGCAAAGCAGCTGAAGCAGCGCAAGGATTCTCTCCCCGATTACGAAAAGAGCGGCCGAGACGATTTGATCGCCGAATTAAAGGCGGAAATGGATGTTTTGATGGAGTATCTTCCCAAACAGCTGACGCATGACGAGCTTGAGGCTATTATCAAACAGGTAATCGCCGACACGAGCGCCCAATCCATGAAGGATATGGGAAAGGTCATGTCAGCTGTCAGGGAACAGACCACAGGCCGCGCAGACGGCCGCGCGATTAACGAAATCGCTAAAGGTTTGTTATCATAATGTATAGTCGGGAAAGGTCGCATTAGCCCCCTTTCCCCGATATTTGCTGGTATAGCTCAGTTGGTAGAGCAGCTCATTCGTAATGAGCAGGCCGCGGGTTCGAGTCCCATTACCAGCTCCACGTCGGAATGGACTTCGCTCCATTCCGATTTTTCTTTGCGGTTTTCTCCCGACACAAATATCTCTATTGCTCACCTTTGCCGCCCCGGCACGGGTTTTCTCCTCCATTCCGATTTTCTTTTCAAGAAAAACCATCACGCGCTCCGTCATTGCGTTTTTTATTTGTATAAATAACCGAAAAAAACAGACTGACCGGTTTGTGGAGTCCGGTCAGTCTGTTTTTACCGCATATTCGGACGGGAATTTTGCGGTATATATTAAACGAGGATTTTGTGGAATACCTAAAACAGGCATTTTTGCGGCAACGCACTGCCGCGCCATACTTTAGCAAGGAGCCCGGGGCGTGGCTTGCTGTTCTGTCACGCCCCGTTCTCAAGACCTTTGCGGCAAATCGGGTTCTGTGTATTTATAGGATGTTTGTGGAGCCCGGTCAGTCCGATTTTGCCGCACCGTACTTCCGTACGGGTAAATCGGGGCGCGGCTTGCCGTTCTGCCGGCGCCCCTGCCGTGGTTATGCAGCGGCAAACTTGATGTTGCCGCTGCTGTTTACATTTTATACGCAAAATTTTTCAGGTTTACTCAAGATTATAAACCTTAACCTCAATATTTCTGCTGACGCAGTTGTCGATTACGTGTTTAGTGCCCCTCGAATGCCCGTCCCACAGAGCGACAACTATATCCGCGTTTTCGATTATCCGGATATTTCTTTTAAGAGGCGCACCTCGTCTGTAAAGATTATATTCCGGCAAAAATTCGGTCAGCTTAATATTGTTTTTCTGCGCATATTCTCTTGCAAGTGTGTCGGCGCCGTGCGCGCCGCCCGAAATTATTTCGGTAGTTCCCTCGGGTATGTACTTGGCTATGTCAAGTGATACTATACTTCTCGATCCGACAATAGCTGTTTTCATAGTTGTCCCCCTTTTGCAAATTAAAAAATGCGCAGCCTACCTTTAGAGCAGCGCCGCGCACTAAAAAACGAACAACTCTGTTTCTAAAAGGTTGCAACACACTTTTCAAACATTAATAAATACGAATAAAACGTAAAGTCAGTAAGTTTGGCGAAACAAGAGCGCACGCTTTTTACATAGCGTGCTTACAAACTTTAATTTTATCCTTTATTAATGCTAAAATAGTGTTGCGAGTATATTATACCACACATTTTTGCAAAATTCAACCGGTTACGGTTATTTTTTTTTAATTAAAAAATGCGCAGCCGC
>CAKSUM010000003.1 GCA_934501535.1 uncultured Clostridia bacterium | reverse complement strand
CGGATTTGCGAACAAGTATTTCGTATCCGGTATCGCCGCAGGCGCTGTTAAGGGTTGATTTATGAATTATGTGCGGATACTGTCGGAGAGGTCTGAACGGTATTCGCCGTTTAATAAAAACACGTAAAATTACGGAAAAATTGTGCGTTATGAAAAAACGGTGCAAAAAAACAGAAATTTAAATAAAAAAATAGTGCAATGCGGCTTTGGATATGATATAATGTAATTATGAAAAAAACGCAGGATGAAATATTGCAATGTACAGCTAAAGCCGAAAGAGGGATAGATATATGTTCTTGGTTGTAATTTTGCTCATACTGTTTTTGGGTATGTATGTATTTTTTAACCATAAAAACAAGTATTCTTATGCGATTGCGCTGAAACTTCTTTTTATTTCTGCCGCGGTTGTTATAGGAATTATTTATATGTCCAAAACTACCGATTATAACTATTCAATAAAAATTGACGCTGCGATTTACGAAAGTATAAAAAATACGCGCCTCAGTCTGCATAAAATATCGCGCCTTTACACGCTGTGCTTTGCGGCGATTATGCTGACATCGGTAATAAATATCTGTATGCTGCGCCGTCAAAAGCCGGTATTTACGGTCATGCTGTGCGTACCGGTGCTGCTTTTTGTGGTGCTGACCGATTACCATACGGCTTGGCAAATGTATATACTCTCATATACAACGGAAAATCCGGTGGTTTTGAGTGTGGCGGAGCATGCAAATGACGTGAGTGCTTTGCTTTTTTATACGTATATGCTGCTGCCGTACCTGTACTTTTTTTCGGAGCTTATGCATACCCGGATTTTTATGAAAAGGGAGCATACAGCGCTTATAATATTTTGTCAGGCGGTTATTGACGGGTTTATTTATATCATGTTCGCGGCAGGTGAATTCAGCGCAATTTGGATAAGCAATGTCGGTGTTTCGATGGTTCCGAACAGCCCGTACGAAGCAACCGGGACAAAACTTTTGGTGGAGGTTTACTGGTTTTTGCTTGTAGCGGTGATTTTATCCAGCTGGATTAATAATCCGGAAAAATCAATGCCGAATATAATTCGCAGCGAGCTGGTGCGAACAGCCGGAGGCTTTCGTAAAAATCTCAATATGCTGCTGCACATTTATAAAAATGCGTTTATTGCAACAGGTCAGCAAGTCAATCTTATACGGGATTGTCTGACCGATAACGATAATGCAGGTGCAAGACTCAGCGCAGATGTAGGCATACGTATCATTAACGAAAATCTGGAATCGCTTGAGAAGCTTTTGTCACTTTTGCGCGACGCAAACACGAGGTTTTCACGCGTTGATGTAAAGGAATGTATAAATCAGGCTCTTTTGCCGACGGTGCTGCCTGCCGATACCGAAATTGTCCGGGAATACCCCGATGAAGAAATCTTTATAAACGGAGATTACTACAGTCTTACCGAGGTATTTTTAAATCTGTTTATCAATGCGGCGGAGGCGGTAAAGGAAACGGACAGAAATCCGGCGATAACCATAAAGATAATTTCCGAGCCGGACTATCATATGATAACCGTGCGCGACAACGGCAAGGGGATAAACAAAAAAGATATAAAAAATATTTTTGAGTTGTTCTATTCAACAAAATCAAAATCAAAAAACAGCGGTATCGGGCTTTATTATGTGCAGAACACGATAAAACGTCATTCGGGGAAAATCCGCGCAATCAGCGAGGAAAACAAATTTACCGAATTTCAGATAGCGCTGCCGGTTTATAAAGCAAAGAAAAGACGAGGAGTATTCAGCTATGGAAAATATCAGAGTTGCAATTTGTGACGATATGGACTCGGTATGCGAGGGTTACCGTATGTATATCGAACGCGAAAAGGATATGGAATGTATAGGAATTGCAAACAGCTCTGCCGATTGTCTAAAGCTTGTTGAGAACATGAATCCTGACGTTTTGCTGCTGGATATTTATATCGAGAATGAAATGTCCGGAATAACGCTTTTGCCTAAGGTTAAAGCGATTTCGCCCGACACGAAGGTGATTATGATGACGAGCTACAGCAATTCGCAGTATATTTTTCACGCCCTGATGAACGGCGCAGACGAATATGTCGTAAAGGACACCGACGGACGTAAAATTATCACCAAAATCCGTGACGTTTACCATAAAACGCAGGACGATGACAACAAGGTTATGGAGGAGTTCAAAAACGAAGTGCGTCAGCTGTATGCCAGCCGTCAAAGCCTGTTCTATTTTATCAATATGCTTGTGAAGCTGTCGCAGAGCGAATTTGAAATCCTACATGATATTTATGACGGAATGACGTACAGACAGATTGCGGAGAAAAGGTTTGTCGAGGAATGTACAATAAAAACGCATGCCTCGCGGATACTTAAGAAGTTTGAGGCAAACTCTATGAAAGAGCTTATAAGCGACATCAGAAAACAAAAACTGTTTGAACAGTTGTAAAAGGGTAACAGCAAAATCATTTTGTTTTGCTGCTGCCCTTTTTTATGGTGTACAAAAGTTCCACTTCAAAAAATGTAATTCATGTTGTATAATAAAGATAACGGAGGAAACGAATGTGATGAATATGAAAAGATTTTCGCTGATTTTAAGGACGATTGCAGTGACGCTTGCGGTATGCATACTGCCGTCATGCGGAAATGTCAGCAGTGAAAATGATGTCACAAAGGTAACGGTCTGGTCGGGAAATACCCATCAAAAGGCAGTTATAGAACCGCTGATAAAAGAATGGAACAGAACAGTGGGCAAGGAAAAGGGAATTTATATAGATTATCAGTTCAAGGGCGGCGGAACGATAACGCAGGTTGTGGAGATGGCGTTTCAGAACGATACTGCTCCGGAATGGGTTAACATGACCGCGCGGTATGATGAATTGCTTGCTATCGAGGACTTGCCGGGCGGCGCGGAATATATAAAAGAGTATTGCAAAGATGAAAAGCTGCTTGAAAAATTCCGGCATAACGGAAAAACGTACGGATTGCCTACGAGTTCGGGGCCGCAGGGCTTGATTTACAACAAGGATATGTTCAAAGCGGCAGGCATTGTTGATGAAAACGGCGAGGCAAAACCGCCGGAAACATGGGACGAGGTGCGTGAGTATGCCAAACGGCTGACAAATCCGAAGAAGAAGCAATACGGCATAATTCTGCCTCTAAAGTGGGACGCGTGGTTTAAGTCCGATATACTGCATGCCGGCATGTCCTCTGTGGGACATCTGGGATATGACCCTGTTTCGGGGAAATATGATTATTCGGGGTTTGTCCCGATTATGGACTGCTTTTTAAATATGCGTGCGGACGGAAGTGTGTATCCGGGTGCCGAAACAATTGACAATGACCCGGCACGTGCGCTTTTTTCGACAGGTAAAATCGGCATGAAGTTTGCATATTGTTTTGATGCAGGCGTGCTCAATGACCAGTTCCCGGCTGAATGTGACTGGGGCGTAGCGCCGTATCCGGTACTTGATACAAACAATAAATACAAGCAGCGGATGAGATATTCCGGTACTTTAAACATGACAAAGAAATCTCTTGAAACCGTAGGCGGTGACGTCATGATGGAGTGTCTGAAGCTGTTTACAAGCGATTGGTGGATAGGCGAGCTTTATAAAGGTGCAGCCGATATACCCTACGATAAGTCAAAGATTGAGAATATTGACATCGGCAATTCCAAAACGGGCTGGAAGGAATTTTGCGACCTTCTTGCAATTTCCGCCGAGGAACCGGAGGAGCCGAAAAGCGATACAAGCTGCACGGAGGATATTCAGAAGATGTTTATAAAGGAAGTATGGTCGGGGAAAAAATCAACAAAGCAATTTGCCGAGGATTATGCAAAAATAATGAATGACTGCGTGCAAAGATATTATGACGAAAATCCGGAGGAGAATTTTGAAAAATTTGTTAATCCGGATTGGAATATAAAACGATAATTTGAGGAGGCAAAATAATGAGATTAAAAAGAATGTTGTCGGCGTTTTTGGCAGCAAGCTGCCTTATGTCCGGCACGGCAATTCCGGCAGTGTTTGCCGAAACGGCGGAAACCCCTGCGTACAGTGAGGATTTTTCGGGCTTCACGGCAGATAAAGCACAGATTGAAAAATACGAGCTGTATAACGGAATTAAGACTATTGCCGAAAAGAACGGAGCAAAGTGGACAACTTCAGGCTTGTGGGTGGGCAACAATGCGTCAAGCCCTACGGACAAATGCGGCTATACGTATGTTGACGCGCAAAACGGCGGACTTGTTCTTGCCGGACGATACGGTGACCAAATCGGCACAGACAGATATGCGGCGGTAAATCTTGATATTACCGATAAGCGGATTGATAAAATCGAGAGAGTTACGGCAAATTATTCGGCGAACTGGGCAAAAATGGCGGCAGTGCGCATACTGGTGAGTGAGGACGAACAGAGTTTTGTTGAAATCGGTTCAAAGCGTGACGGAAATATCGGCGTAAAATCGCAGAATATCAAAGGTGATGAAGATGCCCTTCTTCCGCAAAATCAGCCGTACATACGAGCAGGAACGGGCAAGACGGGATATGAAACCGATATATTGGCTGTTCCCGGAGTGAACGGCACATTGACTGAAAATCCGCAGTTGAGTGAAAATGATACTAAATGGGATAATGCACAAAAGCTCACGTGGGATATATCCTTCGATTATGTAGGCGGTAAAATTAATTATATTTGTACCGATGATAAAAAAGGAACGGTGTGGCAGGGAAGTATCGATGATACGTTCGGACTGCTGGAAAAACAGTGGAGATACCCGGCGGCTTTTGCGGCGACGGGCAATTCCGACACAAATCCGGCAAAGCTGCACAGCTTAAACATATGGTATACCGAAGATACAGAGTACATCGCACCAAGCTTTGCCGATGATTTTTCGGATTACGGCGAAACGGACGGCACGGTAACGGAAAAATACAGCCTGTATAACGGCAGAAAAACTCTTGCAAAAAACGGTGTATGGGAATGGGAAACATCTAATGTATGGGTAGGTAACAGCGCAGACAGCCCGACTGCAAACAAGGGCTTTGCATATGTTGATACGTCAAATGACCGCATGCATTTGCAGGGTCGCTGGGGCAGTGCCATAGGCGAATCCCGGTATGCGGCAATAAATCTTGACGGCGGCAGCCGCGTCAAGGTGGACGGAATTAACAAAATACATGCGATTATCACAAGAAATGCAACAAGAATGTCATCAATAAGACTTTTTGTGAGCGACAGTGAAAAGAAATTTTATGAATTCGGTGCAAAAAATAATGAACAAATCGGTATAAATTTCAGCGGCGCCAATAACGATGAGCTTAACAATTTCCAGCCGTTCGTACGTTACGGCACCGATTCCGGTATGTATAACAATACCATGGAAAATCTGCTTAAGGTAGGCGATGAGGGCACCGAAACCAACGGTATAGAGTGGACTTATAACAACGGTGCGCTTTTGGATTGGGAAATTACGGTTGACAACGTAAACAAACAGATAAGCTTTATATGCACGAATTTGTCCACGAATGCCGTATGGAGCGGCAGCTTTGATGACACCTGCGGACTTATCGATTCCGAATGGCGTTATCCTGTTGCTTTTGCGGCGACGGGCGACGGAGAAAACTCTCCGGCATATCTGAAAAAGTTTGAAATGTGGTGTGATATTGACCAATCATACACAGCTCCGGACTTTGCGGAAGATTTTACGGAGTTTAACAGCAAGCAGGAGGGAAGCCTTAAGCTTAATGACCTTGCACTGAGCGGAAACACAACGCTTGCCGAGCGTGCCGACGGCGTAAAGCTTGTCACTTCAAAGGTGCATATGGGATTAGCCGGCAACGATATACGCGGTGCAGTTAATCTGCAGGATAAAAAGTTGTATCTTCTCGGCTACGGAGATATTTACAATTCACAGATAAATGTAAACTTTGATGATACGGATACATATTTTAATTCGCTTGAAAGAGCGCAGTTTACTGCAAGCCGCGGCGGAACAAGAACCGCAGGAATGAGATTTTTTGTTTCGGGCGATGAGAAAACGGCAATCGAAATCGGCATAAAGGGCAATCAGCAGATTTTCCGCGGTGAGGATATACCGAACTATGTACCGTATGTTTCAAAATCGGTAGGCGGACAGAATACCGTGATAGCGTATGCGCCGGATGACGGAACATGGACATCGGGTGATGACACGGTTGATTTTGACATAACCGTCAGCGGAAATACCGTTTCATGGACAGCGAAGAGCAAAGCAGGCAAGGTATGGACAGGAAGTTATGAGGATACTGACAATATCATATCGGCAGACTGGCGTTATCCGTGCTCATTCATCGCGCGCGGAGATACGCGGGATGATAACCCGCTGAACGCGGCATACTTTACTAAGCTTAATCTTTGGTACAGCACGCGTGCGGCAAGAAATTATGATGACGGTGAATGGACGGAAAAGGAACTTTTAGAAAAGTTTGACGAATTAAAGTACGCGTCAAGACCGTCGGAAATACATAATTTGCTGAGCAAGAAATTTGCAAAAGCAGGCAGCGCAGCGGCAAACATCACAATTAATGACAGCATTTCCGCACCTATGGAGGAAAAAAATCTTGCGGTGCAATGTGAATTTTCCGATTCATATGATTTCTTCTTTGACAGCGACGGAAACATAAAGGACGAAATCCGCGAATATCTTGCGGACGCAGCTCCCGTATCACACTGGCGCTGGGGCGGCGGAACCTCAAACAGAGTAAATCTTTTGAATACAATCACGCCTTATGACGGCAGTGCGAGACCGCAGTCAACATATCTTGCGGCGGAATATCTGCCGAACACGTATAAAAGCGTCGCCGGTCAGACTGCGTCGGCGCCGTATAAAATGGGTGTTGCCGAATATGTTAAGGTTCAGCAGCTTATAAATCCGGCGTCGGCATTTACACCGTGCATTTCGATGTATACAATGACAACCGACGATGTTGTGGAATTTTTGAAATTTATGACAAGCACCGACTATAAATATAAAACATGGCGCGAAAATGTCGGGTTGTCGGGAGAGGCTTTAAAGCTTGATTATGTAGAATTGGGTAATGAAGTAGACATCCACCTCTTAAACAAAATTGACGGCAAAGTTCTTGAGGAGGAGGTTGAAACTCCCGAGCAGCGCATAGAATGGTACATGAGCCGCGCTAAGGCGTATGAGCAGGCAATTCACAATTATGACCCGAATATAAAGGTAATTGCATGCGGACCTACGGGGGCATGGGGAAATATAGAACAGTCGGAGCTATGGATGCAAAAGCTGGGCGAAACTTTCGGAAACAGCCTTTACGGCGTAGCATATCACCCGTATTATTACGGTCATAAGCCGGCATTTATCATTGATCAATTGCCGGCTCAGCTTAAAGCGTCATATGATAATGCGGCAGGAACGGATATTAAGATTGTCGCAACGGAGCATGCAAGAGCGTGGGGAGCAGAGCTGGACAGAAGCATAACATCGGGCATGCTGGCAAACACGCAGACGGCGTACTCGCTGCTGCACATGGCAAAGCAGGATTTGTTCGGCGGAGCATACTATCACAGCTGGGCAGGCACGACATATTTGTGGCAGTATTACACTCGGATTGACGGCAAGCTTTTGCGCAGCGGAACCGACAAAATGTACGGCGTTTTAAGCGGCGCGTTCAGCGGTGAAAGACTTGATACCACTGTTACGCTCAGTGAAAATGAGGATAAAATTGTAAATGAATTTGACGCGCTTGCAGTGAGAAAAAATTCCCGTGAAACCGATATAATCCTTGTAAATCAAGAGGGATATTATGACGTAAATGCAAGCATTGGTATCGGCGGCGAATATTATCTGGCGAATGAAACCGTGTACACTGCGCCGAATATCATCACATTTGCATACGATTCCGAAACATCGGACAAAATGACGGTAACAAGCCGCGAATATACTGAAAAAACACCGTTTTCATCATACACCGTCCCGGAGAACAGCGTGGTTGTTTTAAAACTCAAGCGAATTTCGGACGATGCAGAGCTTCAGGAAAAATTTGACGGCCTGACTGAATTTGAGGTTGACGGTGATAAGGTATGGAACGAAGAAACACAGGAATTTATGCGAAATTCAAACGAAACATACTGGACGGTTGTTCCGGATAAGTCAGGCGAATATATGAATGGTACTAAATATGGCTACGGCAGAATTACCGCCAAAAACGGCGTGATGACGCTTACAAGCGGTTCGGGCGCATCGGAATTTGCCGCAAACTGGAACGTCGGTGCGGTTATCGGAACGGACGCCGCCGTGAAAGAAATATCATTCAAGACAACGGGCGGCGGAGTGAGATTATTTACCGATGCAGCCGGAAATTCGGAATACGATTTTAATGGCAGCAAAGAGGGATTATCCGGCACGGTAACATGGAAAATAACCGTTTCGGGAAATCAGCTGTCATGGAGTGCGACAAACGGTACGGCGGCAAAATCGGGAACTATGGATTATTCCGACAAGAGCTGTGAATATATTCTCAGCGCATATCTGCCGAACGGCGGAAGCATGAATATTTCGGGTATAAGCGTAATTTACACCGAGGGCGGAATTACTCACGGAATTACGGTGGACGGAACGAAGATAACGGTTGTTCCGTCGGCATATGACGAGGAGAATATGTGCATAATAGCATCATTCTATGACGGCGGCAAGCTTATTGACGTAAAGACCAAAGCGGTTGACATGTCAAGGGATAAAGATGAGTTTACTCCGGCTCCGCCGTCGGGATATTCAAAAATGAAAGTAATGCTGTGGAAAAGCCTAACCGGCGGAGAGCCTGTAGACAGCGTTCATTAAAGTAAACAGGGACTGTACTTTAACAGTATAGTCCTTGTTTTTTCGTCAAAGGTGGACAAATGTTCCACTTCCAATTAATCGCCCCGTGTTATATAATATATATAGAAATAATGCGGGAAAGAGGACAGAAAAAGCTTGGTGACGCAAAAAACGGACCAAGCATCGGATCGTACGGATTTATGTCTGTGCGGATTTTCTGTATTCCGCTGTTAATTTTTATCTTGACGGCATAATAAATTTGCCGTATGCAATATATTTTGTTTCGGAGCTGTCAAACGTCGCGTTGAGAAAGGAAGAACGATTATGAGGAAAAAACACATTTCAAAATTGCTGTCAGCATTGATAAGCGCATCTGTTTTGCTGTCGGCGGCGGTTGTGCCCGTGTTTGCGCAGGACGGATATTTTAAATTTGAAGAAGATTTTTCGGGATATACCGCAGAAAATGCACATGTCGGAACATCGTTAAATGATGCGTACTATCATTATGACGGAGAAAAAGTTATTGCTCAGCATGAAAGCGGTGCAAAATGGGTGACGAGTGAGTATTGGTACGGCGGATTGCAGGGCACGGGTGGTGTTCCGGGAAGCAACATAAAGGGTGCGGCATACATAAATACCGATAAAAACTGCCTTGCGCAGCGCGCGTGGGGCGATATTTACCCGGCAGTCACGAAGCTGGATATGACAGGCGTATATGACAAAGAGGACGCCGGAGAGGTTCAGCGGTTCACGTTCAAAACAGGTGCCGGTGCAAAGGCGCATGCCGTGGCACTGTATATGAGCGATGATGAAAAGAATTTTTATCTGTTCGGCAAAGCGACGTCTGATCAGACCAGACTTTCCGACAAGCATCTGCCGTTTGTAATCAAATATGTGAACGGTGCATATCAGGCTGTTGCACTGGCGGAAGACCTTACGGCATGGCAGACGGAAACAAGTACGGTAACATGGACGGTCACGGTGATAGACAAAAAAATATCCTACAAGTGCGAAGGCGCAAACGGCGCGGTTTGGTCGGGATATTTTGATGACGAGGACAATTATTCGGACAATTGGAAATATATTGCCGGATATTATACGGTAGGCGACAACCAGAATTTCCTGTATAATTTCAAGTTTGAAACCGGCGAATACTATTCCGGCGGAATGGGCGAGCCGACGGAGGTTTTATACCGTAACGCGGCGGAGGGAAAATCCGCAGCGGAGGAAAACGGCGAATATATCGCGGAATTTGACAGTGCCGTTCCGGTAAGGCGCGTAAAATCAAGGGCGCTCGGCCGCGGCGGCGAGTTTTCACTGTCGGAGGACGGTATATCATGGGACAGCTTTAATTTGGACAACAGTTACACCTGGTTCAATGATGTAAATAATAAAAGATATAAATTTATAAAAGCTGCGAGAGATTTAACGGCTCGCAGCAGCTTGTTTGTGTTTACGGAATGTGCAGAAAACGAAGATATTATCGTTCAAAAGGGAGGAAGCACAAACGTTTATCTGTATGTTAACGGAGAAGAAGTAACCGACGCGTCATGGAGTGTGGCGGACGCGCGGTTTGCGGAAATAACCGGGGCAGGACACATCACCGGAAAAAAAGACGGCAGAACGGAAATGTCGGTAACGAAAAACGGCGAAACAAAGAAAATAAATGTAATCTGCAAAGGTCCGATGACAATAGCGATAGAAAGCGAAGATGCAGATGTCATGGCGGCGTACGTTGCTACTCAGCAGGCTGTTATTGACAGGCTTAATTCGGCGATTTCGGCAAATGATACCGGTGCGGCTGCAGCGTTTTTCACACAAAGCGGAGGCTTGTCGGACATTGACGCGGCAACCGAACTCCCGGATATTATATCCGCGGCACCGTCTGCAAAGCTGGATTTATTCTATGCACGTCTTATGTCATATGACGGTGATTTTACGGTGCAGAGCATTGATGAAATCCGTCAGCTGGAAAAGGAGATTATCCGCGAGCTGAAAGTATCGGAGGTATGCGGAATTGCCGCTGCGCAGGATATGAAAAATGCAATTGCGGCAAATGAAATTCTCGGCATTAACACCGAAATTACATACTATAGCTCTTTTGAAAATGAAATATTGACAGCGCTTTTAAATAAGAATTTTGCCAATTACACGGACTTTGAAAAATGCGTTAACGAAGCGGCGGTTATGGCTAATATAAAGGGAAACCAAAACAGTGATAATATTGTTGAAATGTGCAGGTATTACATTAATACGATAGGCTGCAATGAAACGAAATTCAACACGGCATCGGCAAATCCGAACACGTTCGGAAGAAGCATAATTAATAACAGGCAGAATATTAATTCCGTTACCGATTTAAAGAATTACATTGATGCATACACCCCGGCATCGGCGCCGACGGTAATTACGTCATCGGGCGGCGGAGGAGGCGGAGGAAGCAAATTTACGGTAAATCCCACCCCTGCACCGGCGCCTGCCGAAACGGAGCCGAAGACACCGGAACAGCCGCTTGTGGAAAAGCGCGTAATCTTTGAAGATGTCCCGGTTGACGCATGGGAATATGAGGCAGTACGTTTTCTTAATGCAAAAAATGCCGTTTCGGGCTATGAGGACGGAAGTTTTCGCAGTAAAAATAATGTCACACGCGCGGAGTTTATACAAATTCTTGTGACGGCAATGGGAATTGACATCGGCGAACCGGCAGAGGACGCGCAAATGCCGTTTGAGGATATAAAGCGTGACGACTGGTTCAGCGACGCATGCATAAAAGCGAAGGAACTTGGTATATTGAGCGGTTCGGACGGAAAATGCATGCCGCAGAGCAATATCACGAAGCAGGAAATTGCGGCGATGATTTTGCGTGCGCTTAATGCAAATAACCGCACCGTTGCAAGCAATGTGGAAATCAGAGTATTTTCGGACAGCGACGATATTGCCGATTGGGCGCTTGAGGCGGTTAATAAACTTCAGGCAGGCGGAATTATAAGCGGCTCGGACGGATATTTCAATCCGACGGACAGTGCGACGCGTGCCGAGGCTGCACAGATGATTTACGCGGCGCTGCTTAAGACAGGAGGTTCGTCAGATGAAAACTAAATGGAAAAAGATTATCTCGCTTGCCGCAGCTGCGGCGTGCGGTCTGTCATGTACGGAGGGAGTGCTTGCGGCAGACGCGCGTTCGATTGCGGAATGGCGTGAATATATGACAAAACCGTTTTCGGCAGGCGATTGGGCTACGGTGCTTGAGGTCGCATCGGAGGACGCACGTGATATAACGCAGGAAACGGTTGATGTAGAAATCAGCGTCGATGAAAATGATATTCATGATTTGCATTACGAAATCCTGGGTATACAGACGGAAATGGCAGACGGCTATAACAAATATTTTGATAACGGTGACATCAAAAAAACGTATAAAGATTTCAGCGAAAATGAGGAAACTTTCCGCATACCGGTATTAAGATGGGGAGGCTCATCTTCTTTGACGGTAAATCTCATGAACAACATAGGACCTTATGAAGAACGCAAAGGAACGCCTGCGGTTGTGATATATAACGGCGCAATACAGAACGGCACCGGGATAATGCGAATGGGGCCGGGCGAGTATCTGCAAATGATGTATGAGAATAACCCCGATATGAAGCTTGTGCCGTGTCCGTCGCCGTTTCAGAATACACCGGAGGAAATCGAGCAGTTTGCGCATTTTCTTCTTGACGAAAAGGACGAATCGGAATGGGGCGCATTGCGCGCGGAGGAGTACGGCATAGAAAAGCCTGTGGACGTATGGTACTGGGAACTTGGCAACGAGGTTGACTGGTCTATCGGCGGCGTGAAGGGAAATTTAGAGAGAGCAGAGTGGTATATCGGCTCGGCAAAAAGCTTTGCGGAGGCGATAAGAAAGGTTGACCCGGACGCGAAAATCTGCGTGTGCGGCCCGACGGCGCCGTGGCGCAAGGGCTGGAAGATGTGGCATCAGGCAATAATGCCGGAGCTTGCGTCGGTTGCGGACGCAATATCTTTCCACCCGTATTTTGACGGATACTCCACCGAATCCTGCTTTAAATATATGGATATTATAAAGCGCGATATAGACAGCTATGTTGCCGAACAGGATATACGCGATGAAAACGGAAACCTCAAGGACATCAAAATACTTTCCACCGAGGGCGCGCGTTTTTACGGATACAACGAATCGTACAGCTATCCCGGGTCGATGGATTATCAGTCCGCGGTCTATACCTCGCACTGGCTTAACAACTGTTTTCAGCATGATTACTTTATCGGAAATATGTATCATAACTTAAACAGTGCGATTTTCTGCTGGTCTTTGTGGCATATTGATGATTCCGGCAAATTTTACCACTCGACCATAGAGAAAATGTATAAGCTGTATTCCGATTATCTCGGCGACCGTATTCTCGGAACGGACTGGAGCTTTTACGGCACGGGCAAACCGACCGCACCGAGTGAAGATGATGATTTGAACGGAGATAAGGTGTATCTTTCCAATGATTTGTATAAATGGTCAACGGTATTTGACCAGCCTGACGAGCCGTTTATATCCAACAGTTTTTCGGTGCTGGCGTCGGGAAAGGACAGAGATGAAATAACTCTGTTTTTGTGCAACAGACAGATGTACCGCGATTTGGACATAAGTTTTAAGTTTAACAACGATTACACACTCGTAGAGGAAGCGGTATTCACCGCGCCGAACATGACAACGTTTTCGTTCTCGGACGAATCGGAGGCGCTTACAAAAACGGTTGTGACCGAAAAGAATGAACCGAATTTCAGCAAATATCATATGAAAGGCTTGAGCGTTGTTGTACTTAAGCTTAAAACAAAGGCAAAGCTTGCGCTTACGAAAGACGAGGCGGCAAACGGTACGGGAGCGGACGATGCTGCCGCACCCGAGCTTGATGCGGTGTTCGGCGATACGGAGAAACACTGGGCAAAAAATGAAATTGCATATATGAAGGAGCAAGGCATTGTTTCCGGCGTGACCGAAAGCGAATTTATGCCGGACAGAGCCGTAACTCATGCCGAAACGGCTGCAATGACGGCAAAGGCGTTAAAGCTTGATAAAAGCTACAGCGGCAGCGCGTTTTGGGATATATCCGGCGGAGAATGGTATGCGGGATTTGCAAACAATTTGTACATGAACGGTCTTATCCGCAGAAAGAGCTTTGACGCAGACAAAAATGTGACAATTGCGGAATTGATAGAGCTTGGCAACAGAATTTGCCGGAAGTACGGCTTGGAACAAAGCCGAGAAATCACATCTTTGGGAAATGTGCCGGAGGAATTTGCGGCGTCGGCGCGCGAGGCGGCGGGATACGGATTTATCAGCCGTCTGTACGAAAACGGACAGCTTGACTACACGCGCAGCGCGACTCGTGCCGAGGCAGTTTTGATGCTGTATAACATATTTAGAAAGCTTTAGTTTATGAAAGGGAATATGATTATGAGAAAAAAGTTGCTCAGTCTTATTTTAGCCGTGAGCATAATTCTGCCGGGTGCGGCTTTTGCCGAAAAGCAGACGGCTGCATTTGAGCCGGGACAGGAATATGCAGATGTTGAATTTGACGCGGACGGAAACATAATTGAAAAGAAAGACGAAAAAGAAGAAACCGTTACGGACGGCGGATTGGTGTCATATTCGGATTTATCGGATATGTCATCGGCAGGAATACTGTCGGTGCTGGACATTATGGGGGCATACGAAGGAAATTCGTTCAAGCCGAATGTGTATGTCAGCCGTCTGGAGTTTGTGCAGGCGCTTATGAAACTTGTGCAGCTCGCGCCGGAGGAGCACGATGATTACGGCACGGGAATTTTCTATGACGTGGAGAAAACCGATGATTATTATGCCGATGTTTATACGGCGGCTATGCACGGAATTATCGAGGACGGATTTGATAACAACACCTTCCGTCCGGGCAGCGTAATAACCTATGACGAGGCTGTGACCTACGTCATGAAAGCGCTGGGCTATGACGCGTTCTATAAAAAAACGGGCGCGTCGCTTACGTACACCGCACTTGCGGACGAGGTTGGACTGCTTGATAAATTTTCGGTAAAAAATCATGCGGCGCTCATGAGGATTGAAATGGCGAAACTTTTGGCAAATGCGCTGGAAACGCCGATTTACAATCCCATGTTTGACGATACCGATATAAATTCTTCGGCAAAAAATGATGAAAACACACCGCTTTACCGATACTACGGCATAAAAAAGGCTGACGGTATCGTTAATGCGACAAGAATAGGCTCTGTCGACCTGTCCGCGGCGTCTGAGGGAAACATAGTTGTGGACGGAAGACGGTACTCGACCGATACCGAGGATTTTAACGGATTTTTGGGTATTAAGGTTACATATTATTATGACGATGATGATAACATGGTGTATATGTGCCGCTACAAATATGTGGAGGAAACGGTTATCGGCGATGATGACGTGGAGAGATTTGATCCGCAGACCAATACGCTTTATTACAGCGTGGGAAACCGCCTGAAAAAGCTGAAACTTACAAATGATTTCACGCTTTTATACAACGGACAAAAACCCGAAACGTCTTATTCCGAGAGTATTTTCAATATCCGCGACGGACGTATAAGGATTATTTCAAATGACCGCGGCGGAACAAATTCTCTTGTGCTGATAGAAGAATACATCGATTATGCAGTGAACCGCGTTGTTACCGAGGGACGCGATATAACCGTCGGATTTACGGACAATACAGGCTCGTTCACCGTCAATGTTGACGATACATACATCGAGCTGTATGACGTGAACGGCGCGAGAAGTCCCGTTGCCGTTGTCGATTCAAAGGGTAACGATAAAGTTCAGACATCGGGATTTACCGCCGGCAGCGTCATCAGCGTGTACCTGCCGTGGGGTTATACCGATAAGAGCGGAGCAATACCGATGCCTAAATCCGGATATTCATATCTGAAAATCGTGTCCTGCAATAATAAGGTAACGGGAATTGTTAACGATAAGGATACGGAAGAATATAAAATGACTTTGGGCGAAGATGAATACCCGGTTGCCAAAGTCAACCTGTTCGAGGGCGCGCAGTGGGCAAATGTTGAATACAATGCCGAACAGACCTTTTTGACCGACGCTTACGGCAAGCTCGTAAAAACCGCCGAGGCATCGTCGGAATGGTTATACGGATTTTTAATCAAGCCGTATTTTAATGACGATGACCGGCTTGAAAGCATCAAAATCTGTACCTCTGCCGGAAAAGTGGTAAAAATGCCGAGTGTTGCAAGACTTAGGATAAACGGCGTAAGAATAAAGGAATATAATGTTTCTGCAAAGCTTCAGGAAACGGCAGCCCTTGCCGGACGGGGATTTAAGTATTCGCAGGTAATCAAATACAAAACGCAGCCGATGGCAAATACCGATGAAAACGGCGATGAAACAGATGAAACCGATGTTATTTCGGAAATTCAGACGATAACTGCGTCAACGGGAGTTGCGCCGGGATATTCCGAGGATACCCAGCTCACGCGAGAGGCGTACGGGACATATCAGTTCATGTATGACGGCGGCGGACACATAGTTGACGCAGGCGGCAGCGGCAGCGGAATTATCGGACGTTATTTTGCGCCTACGCTTACGCTTGCCGTTTCGGCAAAGGAAAATGACGAAGATTCGGCTTACACCATTGCGTCATATAAAAATGCGCTGAATAATGCGGATTTGGACATTTATGACGTCACCGACTGCCTGCCGGCGTTTGTTGTGCATTACAGACAGGAAAGCGTCGATGTGGAGATTTATACCGGTGCAAGCGAGGGTGCGTCAACGCCCGTTATGTTCAACAAATCGTATATTGCGCTTAATGAAGACGGCGAGGCGGTGCTTAAATTCAGCGTTGCACAGCAGGGCACGGTCAAGGAATATTTTTCGCGCAACTTAAATCTTTTAAACGGCGTGGAGTGCGGACAGCTTATGTATCTTTACGGAACGTCAAACCGTTCGGAGGAGGTAACGAGCGTGCAGCTTATAAAGAGTTCTGCAGGCTGCGTTGCTATGGGAATACCTATTGCTCCGAGCAGATTAAATGACGCGTTTGATATAAAGAGTACGGCTATGACGAAGGTTGCGCCCGTAGCGTCCTCCATGTCAACGTACACGATTTTCTGCGAAGCGTATTCAAAGGTGTCAAACAGCAACTTTGTAATACAGCGAGGCACAGCCGGTGCGGCTCTGCGCCGTTCGGAACAGATGGTCGGACAGGTGCGCAATGCCGCATATCAGAAAATGGGCATGATTGCATGGTATGAAAACGGCGGAAAACCGTACTGCCGCAATGCAACTATCGACGATATCCGTTTTGCAAACGAATACGGCGGAAAGGCGTCAAAAATTGTTGCGTTTATACATGAGGGAACAGCAAGAGGATATGCAATATACAATTTTGATTAACAGTAACCCATTCCGCACGGGGCGGATTAATAAATAAAGGAGATGGCTCTATGAAGAACAAAAAAATGATATTGCCGGTGCTGCTGGCGATGTCGGTAACGCTTTCGGGAATCAGTTTGCCGGTGCAGGCAAAAAACGCTGCCGGTAATGCGTCACAGACAGTGACGGCGACTTCAAAAACCGAGAACGAAAACGGCGTAATTACATTTAATGATGGGTTTGAAGGATACAATACGGAATATACCGAAGCCGGAACAATGCTTCCGTTTGAAAGCGGCAATGCAAAGCTTTTGGGTGTAAATTCTGCCGGCTCGTGGAAAACCTCCGGCGTATGGAAGGGCTCGACAAACTCGGGTGTATATCTGACAAGTGACAGTATGTACGTTTCCTCGGACCAAGACCGGAACGCTGCGGCGGTAAATCTTGATTTAGGTATGAATAAACTCGGGAAAGTGTATCATGTGAACGGTTACACTCAAACGGGTGCGCGTTCGGTTCGTTTCATGGTGAGCGCCGATGAAAAGAGTTTTTATGAAATGGGCATTATCTGGCCGGACTGGACGCGGATTTGCCAGAACGGCACGGCAATCAGTAATGAAGTTACTTTGGAAAAGGCAAACAGTCCGCGGCCGTTTTTCAGAAAAGTGGTGAACGGACAGGAGGAAAGCCTTACGCTTGCAAATGTGTCGAATATTACGAACACAAATGACGAAAACAGCTATACAATCACAAACATAAGCGGAGAAAAAACCGCAAATATCCTGTTCTGCCCCGATTATGCGCCGGGGAGCAACCCGGGAAACTGGACGGAATTTGACGCGTCAATCGACTATGCGGCAAACAAAATCACGGTATCGTTTATTTCGGAAAAGCTGGGCGGCGTAAGCTTCGATTATACCGACGCTGCTCTTGCGGACATTTCGGATAACGCACGTTATCCGGTGAGTCTTGTCGGATATAATAAGCCTTTCGGCAGATTTAAGGGCGTGTCGGTCAGCTATGACTTGACCGATTCGTGGGATTATTCCGAAACCTTCCTTGATACTTCGTCATCGGAGTATGAGGGTACGGCGATTGGTAAGGATTCAAACGGCAACAATTGTCCGACCGAAACCGTTGACGGTACGGACGTTCCTGCAGGAGCGGCGTTTACGAGCGGCACGGACACAACAATCTATACGAATAACGGCGCAAGCTATATTTTCGGAGGAGTTTACGGAAGAAATGCGACAAATACAAACGGAACGCAGACATCTTATGCAGGCTTTTTGAAAAATTCCGCGCTTATGATTGCGGACAGATATAACAATAATTCTACCGTGAATGTCAAGGTGCAAAATTATGACGCAAGCAAGCTTTCCGATGTGTATGTACATAAAAACAGCAGCACTATCAGCTACGGAATTAAGCTGCTGTCTGACGAAAAGCAGAAAACGTTCTATGTTATCGGAATAAGACCGGATACCTACAACAGCATGACGAATGCAAGTGACGGAACAAACTATAAAGCTACACCGTACACACCGTTTATAGCAAAATATTCAAACGGAAAATGCGTGCAGTATGTTTCTTCGGAAACGGCATTAACCGATAAAAACGATTTTAGCAAGGCGGTTGATATAAATGCCGAAATCGGCTACCGCGACATTAAAGCAAGTATGACATTTTCGAGCGGACAAAAAATTGACATGACCTTTACTGATGAGAGTCTTGTGTCGATGCGCAGAAATGCGGTTTATCCGGTGTCAATGGAGTCCTGCGGCGACGGATATGCTCTGTATGACGCAGTTGCAATGAATTTTGACGGTTACGAAGTAAAACCGGAGGAGGGATATTCTTTCACCGATTATTTCGACTCATACGATAAAGGGCTTGGCGTAGGCGAAGCGGCTGACGCAGTTTCCTCGGTACCGGGTACGGCGCAGACCCTGGCAAAGGGCAGCGGATATGAATGGCAGCTGTCCGGAACAAGATACGGCTACCATACCGGCAATAAAAAATACAGCAGCGCGTATATCGGATATACCTCGGGCGAGCTTGCGGTTTCCGACCAATACCAGACCGGAACAACCGTAAACCTTAAGCCGGATAATGCGGATTTTGCATGGGTTTCCAAACTTGAGTTCAATTCAAGAACGGGCGATTCGCGCCGCGGCGCACGTGCGCTTGTAAACGGATATGAGGACACATATTGGGAATTCTGCATGGCAAGGGCGTATGATTCAAAGCTATCAAACCAGTACACGGGCAATCAGCCGTATGTGCGCAAGGTTGTGAACGGTCAGACGGTTTATGAGAATGTTTTTGCAGATGCGCAAGACACAGAAACACCGACAGCATTTGCGGCGGAAAAATGGGTTGTCACATTTGGCGATGACGGAACGGTTGCATGGACGGTTACCGATACCTCCGACAGTACGAAAACCTGGTCGGGAACATATAAAGACGCCGACCTCGACAGCATGATGAATGATATTGCTTACCCTGTTGCGATGTACGCATACGGTGACGGATATTCATATTTTGACAATGTAAAGCTTGTATATACCGAAAATCTGCCGCTTTTGACGGAAAATGAAAACGGCGGATATAAGGCGACAATTCAGCCTATAATATACCGCAGATTTATGCAGAATAAAGATTATCTGACGGTTATAGCTGCGTATTATTCGGAGGAAAATGAAATTGTAAAGACAGACGCGCATATAGTATCAGATCTTGAAAACAGCACAAGCTTTGATGTAGCAGCACCGTCCGAGGTGAATGCAGCGCGCGGAAAAATCTTTATTTGGGACGGCAGTGCGTTAAATGTACGCAAGCTGCACAGCGAAAGCTTTAATTAAGGAGGTCTACGTAAATGAAAATTAAATCTGTAATTGCAGGATTGACAGCGGCAATATGTATGTTTGCCGGCATGAATGTTAATGCGGCGGAACAGGCGGAGCTGTCGGTTTATTCGGAAACCTCGCGTGCTGCAGTAACGGGCGTTTTGGACAAAAGCTGTGCCGGAGATGATGTTTCCGTGTTGCTTATAAAGGACGGAGCAAATCCGGAAGCGTTAGAGGACGGCGATATCGCATATATTGAGGATACCGCAGTTGCCGCGGACGGCTCATACAGCTTTAAATTCAAGCTGAATACGGATGATATTTCGGGGCATAAGCTCTATATCAGTCACGAGGGCAATAATGTTACATCGACAGTGAAGCAGGCAACGGCTACGGCTGATTTCACACAGGCGGTGCTTGATATTTCGCCGAAGATGTCAACGGTCAGCGCGAATGTAAAGATAGATAACCTGTTCGGATTGGACAATCTTACCTATACTTTGGTAATTGCAAGCTATGATTTAGATGGGAACCTGATAGATGTGCAGAAAACCGATGACAATAAAATCGATAAGGACAGCACAAGCGACAGCATAGATAATATAGCGATACCGGAGAATGCGGCAAAAATCAAGGCATTCTGCTGGAGCAGCACTGTCGGAATGATTCCTCTCTGCGACAGCCGCGATTACGCTAAAGGTGCAATTGAAAACTATGATATAACCTTCCCGACGTTCACAAAGAAAGCCGTAACCTTCAGTTTTGATGACGGACGTGAGGGCTGGGACAATTGCGTTGTTGAGGCAATGAACCGTCACGGAATTAAGGGAACGTTCAACCTTATCCCGGGCGGAGTAAACAAAGACAGTCTGCCGGATAATTTCACAAATCTGTATGCCGGTCATGAGGTTGCGAACCACACATCACATATTGCAATGTATAATACCGATTCTTCAAAAGGTACGGTTTACACGTTAGATGAGTGCAAAACGTCAATTCTGCAGGGACATGATACGATAAAAAAATATTTCGGCGAATATCCCAAGGGATTGATTTGGCCGTATCACGCGCCTGCGGAACGCAGCGATTATGACGAAATTATGGCGTACGTAAAGGAGCTGGGTTATTCATATGCGCGCAACAGCTCATCGGGCTACAGCTTTGATATGCCGGACAAAGATGATCCGGACGGCTGGCTGTATTGGAAAATGACGGGGCATTTTGACGCATTGGGTCTTAACACCGCGGCTTCTGCGGAGGAAAGTCCGCTGTACAAAAAATTCCTTGCCGAGGACGCAAGTAATGAGTTCAAAATGCTGTCAATCTGGGGACATGCGCACGATTTCCCGGACAATCCGCAGGGTACGGGAACATCAGGCACAACGCTTGTGCAATTTGAGGAATTTTTGAAAGTTCTTGAAGCAAATAAGGATATCTGGAAAGCTACAAACATAGAAATTTATGACTATGAGCAGGCAGCTGAAAATGTGGAGGTCGGCGAGGATTATATCTATAATCCGAGCAAAACCGTCACTCTGTACGGTTTTGTGAACGGTGAAAAATGCATAATTAAGCCGGAAAGCGTTGCCGTGCCGTACGAAGAATAGCAGAAATCGCGGGAGCACCGATTTTATGGCAGCTCCCGCCTTTTTGGGAAAGAAAGGAATGTAACATGAAGAAAAGACTGACGGATTTAATCGGGAAAATGACGCTTGACGAAAAAATCGGACAGCTGGTGCAATGCGGCACGTCGATTTACAGTGATAATTTAGATATGAACGAGGAGCTTTTGGCAAAACTGAAAGCCGGGAAAATCGGTTCGTTTTTATCGCTGAGCGGGCCGGAAAAGCTCAACAAACTGCAAAGAATAGTAATGGAGGAAACGCGGCTGAAGATACCGCTGTTTTTCGGACATGATATAATTCACGGTTATCGGACGGTGTTCCCGGTGCCGATTGCGGAGGCGTGCAGCTTTGAGCCGGAGCTTGCAAAAAAGACCTGCCGCCAAACCGCGGCGGAGGCGCGTGCAAACGGTATTCATATGACCTGGGCGCCGATGGTAGATGTAAGCCGCGATCAGCGCTGGGGAAGGAGCTTCGAGGGCTGCGGCGAGGACGTATGCCTCGGCACGGAATTTGCAAAAGCACGCGTTGAGGGATTTCAGGGCGGCGGAATTGACAAAGATGACAGCCTTGCGGCATGCGTAAAGCATTTTGCGTGCTACGGAGCTATCGAGGGCGGCAGAGATTATAACACGGTTGATATGAGCCGCAGCAAAATGTATAATGTATATTTTCCGACCTACCGCGCTGCAATAGCGGCAGGTGCGCAGGGCGTAATGACGGCGTTCAATGAGGTGGACGGCGTACCGTGCGTAATAAATAAATGGCTTTTAAAGGACATTTTGCGTGATGAAATGGGATTTGACGGTCTTGTAATCAGCGATGCAAACGCTTTGGGTGAAACAGTCACGCACGGTGCGGCGGAGGATAAGCTCGACGCATGCGTAAAGGCACTCAAGGCAGGAATGGATATTGAAATGATGTCGGACTGCTATGAAAGCAACATAGAAGCAGCACTGAAATCGGGCAGAGCCGACATGGCGGATATTGACCGCGCCGTTTACAGCGTGCTTGATTTAAAGGATAAATTGGGATTGTTTGAAAATCCGTATATTGATGAGGAAAAGGCAGCGGCGGCGCTGTGCAGCACGGAGGCGAGGGAGCTTGCGCGCGAGGCGGCAAAGCGGTGCGTTGTGCTGCTGGAAAATAACGGTGCGCTGCCTATGAAACCGCAGAAGATTGCGGTAATAGGCAAAATTGCCGAGGACAGAGAATCGACAATCGGCGGCTGGGTTGCGGCGGAGCGCAAAGCAAATCTTGCGGATTGCGTTACAATTTTGGACGCGGTGCGCGAGGAATACGGCGAAGAAAATGTTATTTACGCGCCGAGTTATGATTTCGTAGACACAAGCCTGCAGCAGACGGAAATGTATAAAAACGGCGACTATAATTATATGTTTACAAATGACTCGATGCTCGCGGCTGCCGAAGATGCGGCAAAAGACGCGGACATGGTGCTGTTTGTGGCAGGTGAAAGCCAGGTTATAAGCGGTGAATCGGAGAGCCGTGCGGAGCTGACATTGCCTGCGCGTCAGGAGGAACTTTTGGAGCGGCTTAAAGCGCACGGGAAAAAGGTGGTAACGCTGGTTGTATCGGGCAGACCGCTTGTTCTCGGCAGGGCGGCGGAACTGTCGGACGCGTTGCTGTTCACCTACGCGCTCGGCAGTGAAATGGGGCATGCTGTCTGTGATGTGCTGTCGGGGAGGTATAATCCGAGTGCAAAAATTGCATTCTCTATGCCGAGCCACACTGCGCAGTGTCCGACGATGTATTATTCGCAGATGAATACGGGCAGACCGGCGCCGCAGCATGATTGGTGGTGCTCGCGGTACATTGACGCACCGTTTTTCCCGCAGTATTGTTTCGGTTACGGAAAGAGTTACACGGAATTTGAATTTTCCGGATTTACTCTTGATAAGAGCGGGTATGCGTTCGGGGAGAAAATAGAAATTTCCGTTACGGTCAAAAATATCGGCGATACCGACGGTGAAGAAGTCATACAAATTTATACGCATGATGTCGCGGCAAGCATGGTGCGGCCGGTGCGTGAGATGAAGCTGTTCCGCAAGGTGTTTGTTCCGGCAGGAGGACAGGTTACGGAGAAATTTGAGCTTGATACGAGCGAGCTTGGTTTTTATGATAATAATGCGGAATATCTTAAAGAGCCGGGTAAGTTTGAAATATATGCCGGAGGTTGCGTGTGCGATTGCCTGAAAAAAGAGATATACATAAAGTAAATAAATCCTTGACAGCTGAAAAAGCGTTTGATATAATCTAAAATATTAATAAGGTGCAAAGTCCGCTTTGTCACGTACCCGATGGGAATTGATACGGACTGCGCATGTGTACTGAAAGGATAATAAGCATGGGTATTACAATTAAAAACATATGCGACGGAATAGTGAGAATTTCGGCTCATTCGGACATGCCGCAGAATTATCTTGAGCGTTACGGCATAATTAATGTGCCGGAGGCGGACGGACAGGGGAAGGTAAAATCGGAGGAAAACAAAATTACGCTTCCATCGGGGAGGGTACTGGAGTTTTGTACGCGTCAGCAGGAGGATGACGAATTTTGGGAAACGGAAGAAAATTATTTTTTGAACCGTTTCGCGGATAAAATTCCGTTCCGCCTTAATGTTGACGGCAGACCGGGGGATATAAAGCTTGAATGGAACGAAGAATTAAACGGAAGAAATTCAGAAAAAAAGTTCGGAATAAGCTTCAAAATCAATGACGGCGAAAAATTCTACGGTCTGGGCGAGGCGGGGCGCAGCGGCATACAGCACCGCGGCGGTTCGTATCAGAACTGGGTTGTATACCAGTTTGACGAAATCGCAATACCGCTTGTTTACAGCAATGAAAACTGGGGCTTGTTTATAGCCGCCTCCGACCGTCACTTTGTCGATATTGATGATAATGCGAAAGGACGGCTGACGGTTCTCGGAAATTTTGACGAGCTTGATGTTTACCTGCTGTACGGTGACAGCATGAAAGACATTATTGCCGGTTACACAAAATTGACCGGCAGAAGTATGCTGTTGCCGAAGTGGGCGTACGGACTTACATACATTGCGCAAATTCATCAGAATCAGTTTGATATTATGAATGATATGCTGCGTTTTCGCGAAAAGCATATTCCATGCGATAATGTAAGTCTTGAGCCGGGGTGGATGGAAAAATTTTATGACTATTCTTTTGAAAAGAAGTGGGATTTGAAAAAATTCCATATGGAACCGTGGATGCGTTCACGCGAGTATGTGCGAAACTTCCCGACAACCCTGCGGCGGTTCGGATTTCACCTGGCATTATGGATTTGCGTCAACTATGATTTGTGCGACCGAGAGGAAAGCCGGCTCACCGGAGAGGAAAAAATCCCGGCGTTTTATGAGCACCTTAAACAGTTTGTCAATGACGGCGCGGACGGATTTAAACTTGACCCTGCCGATATGGTAATAAGGATTGACCCGAATAAAATATACACAAACGGAAAAAGCGAATTTGAAATGCATAATATCTCGCAGGTAATACTGATGAAGCAGATGCATGAGGGATTTAAGGAACAAATGAACAAACGCCCGTTTATTCACTATTGCGGCGGATATACCGGTCAGCAGCGATGGGGTGCGTGCACAACGGGGGACAACGGCGGATTGGAAGGCAGCATGATATGGCTGGAAAATCTGGCGATGTCCGGATTTATGAATACAACGGTAGATATGAATATTCATGATATTGCCGCAATACATTTCGGCATGCTTGCGCCGTGGGCGCACCATAATGCGTGGGCAGGTATGGATCAGCCGTGGTATGCAGGTCCTGAGTGCGAAGAGGCATATACGTTCTATGCGCGCCTGCGTTACAGCATAATTCCGTACATATATTCGGCGGCGATAGAATGTCATGAAACCGGTGTGCCGATGATTCGCCCCATGGCGCTGGAGTTTCAGAATGACGAAAAATGCAGCGATTGTGCAAATCAGTATATGCTGGGTGAAAGTATGCTTATCTCGGCATTCACAAGCGAGATTTATCTGCCGGAGGGAAAATGGATAGATTTCTGGACGAATGAGGAGCATGACGGAAACTGCACGATTTCCAATTACATGCCTCCGAAGGGCAGAGGCGGAGCGTTGTTTATCAGAAAGGGCGCGATTATACCCAAATGGCGCGACAGAGATTTTATGTCGCAATACGGCGATGAAGAAATAATACTGCATTTTTATCCTTACGGAGAGAGCGAGTATGTTTTCCGCGAAGATGACGGCGAAAGTTTTGATTATCTTGATAAGCCGTCTTGCCGCACAAGAATGATCTGCGAAGAAACAGAGAAAGCAATTAATATAAAAATAGGTATCCGTGAGGGCGAATACGATAATAAACCGCAAAACCGTGTGTGGAAGATAGTTGTTCACGGCACCGAAAAACCGATTAATGTGATTTGTGATGAAATTTCGGCGGCGGTTGAAATTATGAATAAATAGGATAAGAAGTGCAGAACGCTTTTTGAAAAATGTTCCGTAATAACGTAAAGTATCAAAGCGGCAGGAGAGAAAATCCTGCCGCTTTTGCAATTTATAAAAGCCGGGATTTTATAATATTTTCGGAAAAATTCACTGTAAAAATTTTGAATTTACAATACTTTTCAGCCATATTATGTAAAATTTTCTTTTTTGATTGACAATTTAAAAAAAATCGTATATAATACATATGTACTGTTGTGCCATCAAAAAATATAAAAGTCGGACAGTATTTATTAAAAAAAGCGCCAGAACCGAATGACGGCAGCGGTTGACGAGGTTGGGGATTATCGAAATTATCGGCGGATACCCCACGGCAGTCATGTCGCAGCATCGGCACAAAGCATCGGAGTAATCCGTAAACAAACGCCTATGCAATGAATAACGTACGTAAATACTGACAGGATAGAAAGAAACGAAAGATTTTGTTTCTTTTTATGCGCCTGCCTGTTATTTGTGTTAATATTTTTTGTAGAGGAGCTTTAAAATTATGTGTGGAATAGTTGGATATATCGGTTCTAAGAACGCAGTGGAATTATTATTGAACGGACTTGAAAGCCTTGAATACCGCGGGTATGATTCGGCAGGAATTGCGGTATTTGACGGCAGCAAAATCAATATAGCAAAGGAAAAGGGCAGACTCGCGGGCCTGCGTGAAATTCTTGAGAAAAACCCGGTGTCGGGCAATCTCGGCATAGGTCATACGCGCTGGGCGACGCATGGTGTGCCGTCGGTTAAAAACTCGCATCCGCATACCAATGCGGACGGCACAATTGCTGTTGTGCACAACGGTATAATTGAAAATCATGAGGCTATAAAAGGCTTCCTGAAAGAAAAGGGATATACCTTCAAATCCGAAACGGACACAGAAGTTATACCGCATCTTATTGACTATTATTATGACGGCGACCTTTTGGCGGCTGTACGCAAAACGGCGGCAAAACTGGACGGCAGCTATTCAATCGGCGTAATTGCCGCAGCCGAGCCGGATAAACTTGTTGCCGTGCGCAAGGACAGTCCGCTGATTGCAGGTCTTGGGAAGGACGGAAACTTTATAGCGTCGGATATTCCGGCGATTTTGTCGGAAACGAGAGATGTGTATTTGCTTAATGACGGAGAGTTTGTGACCTTGACTAAGGATAGCGTGAGCATTTGCGATATTGACGGAAACCCGATAGAAAAGGAAATATATAAGGTTCAGTTTTCGGCTCAGGCTTCGCAGAAAGAGGGCTATGACCACTTTATGCTGAAAGAAATTCATGAGCAGCCTCAGGCTATACGCAATACGCTCCGCGGCAGATTGGACAAAAATCTGACGCTGACGCTTGATAATATAAAATTTTCGGATAAAATCCGCAAGCTGTACATTGTTGCGTGCGGAACGGCATATCATGCCGGACTGGTGGGGAAGAAAGCGATAGAATCTTTGGCAAAGCTTCCGTGTGAGGTGTGCCTGGCGTCGGAATTTCGTTACGGAAATCCGTTGATTGATGACAGTACGGCTGTACTCGTGGTAAGTCAGTCGGGCGAAACAGCAGATACGCTTGCGGTTTTGAGAATGGCAAAAAAGCTGGGCAATACCGTATATGCAATAACGAATGTGGTAGGATCTTCCGTAGCGCGTGAGGCGGATTATGTTTTTTACACCTATGCAGGACCGGAAATCGCGGTTGCGTCTACAAAGGCGTACACAACGCAGCTTGTTGCATTCTACCTTTTTGCAATGTATCTTGCCGAAAAGCGTGAAACCGTATCGGAAAATAAGCTTACGGATATAAAAAATCAGCTTTTGGATATGGACAGCGTTGTATCGAAAATTCTTGAAAATAATTCGGATATAAAAAAACTTGCCGAAAAGATTGCAGGCGAACACGATGTTTACTTCCTCGGCAGAGGGCTTGACTACTTTATTGCGCTGGAGGCGTCGCTGAAACTGAAAGAGATTTCATACATTCATTCCGACGCATATGCCAGCGGTGAACTGAAACACGGACCTATCGCGCTTATTGAGGACGGTACTGTTGTGATTTCCGTTTGCACCGACCCGGACATCAGCAATAAGCTGAACAGCAACGTAAAGGAGGTTACGGCGCGCGGCGCTTACACGGTTGGGTTTACGTCATGCCTGTCCGATACATCGGCATATAATGAAATAGTAAAGCTTCCGCAGATTGACCCGATGCTGGCTCCGCTTCCGGCGATTATTCCGCTGCAGCTGCTTGCATATTATGTATGCACGGCAAAAGGATTTGATGTAGATAAGCCGAGAAACCTTGCGAAGTCAGTTACTGTTGAATAAATTTGCCCACAGCACCGCTTTTCGTTCGGGGCAGTACCGATGTACGGCACCGCTCATGTCAAAACGTCACTGTGAACAAATTTCTGTCAACAGTAAATCAAGCGGAATAAATTTGCCCACAGCACCGCTTTTCGCTCGGGGCAGTACCGATGTACGGCACCGCTCACGTCAAAACGTCACTGTGAACAAATTTCTGTCAACAGTAAATCAAGCGGAATAAATCTGCCCACAGCACCGCTTTTTGTTCGTGAGGTACCGAAATACGTGGTAATGTGAATGAGCTAAAGTCAACAGTAAAATATTAAATAAATTACAGATAATACGGATTTGTGCCGGCGGCACAGAAAGGAATGATAAAATGGGAAGATTATTCGGAACGGACGGCGCGCGCGGCGTCGCAAACCAGGAACTCACATGTGAGCTGGCGTTTAAAATAGGTCAGGCAGCTGCATTTGTGCTGACAGAAGAATCTCACAGAAAACCCAAGATACTTATAGGAAAAGATACACGTATATCCTGCGATATGCTGGAGGCTGCACTGGCTGCCGGACTTTGCTCGGTGGGTGCAAAGGTAGTAACGCTGGGAATTATACCTACACCGGCGGTTGCGTACCTGACGCGCAAATATGACGCTGAGGCGGGAATTATGATATCTGCTTCGCACAATTCAGCCGAATATAACGGCATAAAGATTTTTAATGCGAATGGCTACAAGCTTAGTGACGCTATCGAAGAACGCATCGAGTCGATAATTCTTGATAACAGCGAAAAGATTGATTTGCCGACGGGCGATGATGTGGGGACTGTTCAGCATTCCGAAACGGCTGTCAGCGACTATATTGAATTTGTAAAGAGCATAATAGATTGCGATTTGCAGGGAATACGCGTAGCCATAGACTGTGCAAACGGTGCAAGCTGCAAGACTGCGGCAAAAGTAATATCGGCGCTCGGCGGCGAGCCGTTTGTAATACACAATCACCCGAACGGTACAAACATTAATCTTCACTGCGGTTCAACGCACATGAAAGATTTGTGCAATTATGTAAAAAATGTCGGAGTAGATATCGGTCTTGCGTTTGACGGTGACGCCGACAGGCTTATGGTGGTCGATGAAAAAGGAAATGTTATTGACGGCGACAAAATAATGCTTATCTGTGCAAATTATCTCAAGGATTTGGGGCTTTTGCGTAAAAACACGCTGGTTATAACCGTAATGTCGAACCTCGGTCTGGTACTTAAGGCAAAGGAACTTGGGATAAATACGGTTCAGACCTCCGTGGGTGACCGTTACGTGCTTGAAGAGATGCTTCGTTCGGGCTACAATCTCGGCGGAGAAGCCTCGGGACATATCATCTTCCTTAATCACAATACTACCGGTGACGGTCTGGTATCCGCGCTTAATGTGCTGAAAATACTCAAGCTGTCCGGTAAGAAAATGTCTGAGCTGGCGCAGATTTATGACACGATGCCGCAGTGCATTATAAATGCCAAGGTATCCAATAAAAAGAAAAAGGATTTTGATAAAGATAAGGTAATTCTTGACGAGATAAAAAATCTCGAAGAGGAATTTGACGGAAAGGGAAGAGTGCTTGTGCGTGCGTCCGGCACGGAGCCGTGTGTACGCGTTATGATTGAGGGAGAAAATCTTGATATTATTACGCAGAAAGCACAGTATCTTGCCGCAATAATTGAGGCGCGGCTCAGCTGAGAAGAAATCAAACAGCCGCTGTTGCTGTGCCGGATTACAGAAAATAAGCGAGGTGTGCAGTACGGCGAACGGCTGCATGCGTTTCAATCAATTTGTTAAATTCAAGGGGTTTAAACTGATGGAAAAGAAAGCAAAAGATAACAAAAAAGACGAAGAAAATATTCATAAGTATCACAGACAAAGACTTAAAAAGAAGTTTCTGGAATACGGGCTTGATGCGCTTGAAGACCATGAATTTCTCGAACTGATATTATTTTATGCGATTCCTCAGAAAAATACCAATGAGCTGGCGCACAGAATGTTAAACGAATACGGTTCACTCAAGGACATTCTTGAGGCGGATACGGAGAATCTTACCCGAATAGACGGTTTGAGCGAGCACTCGGCGATGCTGTTTAAAGTAATCATGGCGGCGACGCGCAAATACATTAACAGCGTCAATGATATAATGGAGGCGCGGCTTACGCCGGAAAATATTCACCTGTACATAAAGAGCCTGTTTTACGGAAAAACAGATGAAACGGCATATGTTTTACTGCTTGATAGAAATTGTGTTGTCCGTAAAATCAGAAAAATGTCGGAGGGGACGATAAATGCAACAACACTCCGTACGCGTGATGTGGTAAAGGTGGCTGTAGATGAAAAGTATCCTTATTTGATGCTTGCGCATAATCACCCGGGCGGAAACCCCATACCGTCCAAATCGGATTTATATTTGACAAAAGCGATAGAGCTTGCACTTAATTTTGTCGATGTGCGGCTGGTTGACCACGTAATCGTTGCCGGCGAACGTGTGATAAGCCTGCAGCAGAATTTTAAAATTCTTGAACGGTAATCGGAGATTATGCGGTGTTCGCCGATTGACCGCAGCAAAATGAAAAATGAAGAAAACGCATCTTTTGCCGTACGTACATATGCGCGGCTGAAGATGCGTTTGATTTTTGTAAAAAAATGTTTTTTGCCCCGGAACGGAATACCCGGCTGTGCTTTAAGTAAATCGGCATGAGCCGGCGGCTATTCGTTCTTGACCTTGATAACATATTCAATTCCCCAGTCAAACGAGTTGGTTTCCATGTCGGCATCGACACCGCCGTCGCGCATGATGTCAAGTGCACGGCGAATGGTGTTGGTAAAAACCCGTATATCCCGGAAACTTTTCAGCTTGAACTTCTGTGATGACGAGGAGTTCGCTTTGAGCATCTTTTTTATCAGTTCTTCCGACTGTGAAACGTTGAGATTTTTTTCATAAATGGTGCGAACGGCAAGCAGCTGTGCCTCTTCGTCGGTTAAGTGGAGAAGTGCGCGGGCATGGCGCTCGGACAGCCCGTATTCCTGTATGAGCCGCTTGGTGCGCGGATATAAGCGCAGAAGCCGCAGCTTGTTCGCAATTGTTGACTGCGACTTACCTAATTTTTTTGCGATTTCCTCCTGTGTAAGCCCCTGGGTTCTGATGAGGCTCTGGTAGCTTTCGGCTATTTCAAAAAATGACAAGTCATCGCGCTGAAGATTTTCAAGCAGCGCCAAAAGTGCCGATTTTTTTTCATCTACGTTAATGATGATAGCCGGTATTGTGTCAAGTCCGGCATTTTCCGCCGCACGAAACCGCCGTTCGCCGGCTACAATTTCAAAGCCCTTTCGGATTTTTCGCACGGTAATCGGCTGCAATACGCCGAATTCCTCAATTGAAGCTGTCAATTCCTCAAGGCTTATTGAATCAAAATATTTTCTCGGCTGCGCCGGATTGGGGAATATGCTGCGCAGCGGAATACTTACAACTTTCATGTTTTCCCGTTCTTTCGGTCTGAATACTTGCATATAAAATTATCCTTTCGTATGTTTTTTTGGAAGGCGTAAGACGGTCCGTGAAACAGTCGGGGGGTAAATGTACACATATTAAGGAGCTGATACACATATACATATAATACATGGAATAGACCGTCTTACTAATTGAATTATAACATATTTTCGGATAAATGGAAGAAAAACCGTTCGCCAAAAAAACCGACAAATATTACTTTATCGGCTTTTTTTTCAGATTATAACAATTTCCGATAGGGGTTTTTGTCGCAATGCCGGGTTTACGGGGATATTGCTGCGGAGTTTGTCGTACTTTTTTTACAATTATAATTTTGTGGTTTAAGTCGGTAAAAGGTATTTTTACGGATAAAATGTCGGATACCTCTCCGCCGAGGATATGAATGGCGCGTTTGGCGTCCTCCAGCTCCTCTCCGGCAAGCGGGCCTTTGAGTGCAAGGAAATATCCGCCGATTTTCAAAAACGGCAGACATAATTCCGACAAAACCGTCATATTTGCAACCGCACGCGACACAACCGTGTCAAACTGTGCGCGGTACATGCGTCCGCCGTCCTCCGCGCGTGCGTGTATAAACTGCGCCGCGGTGCCTATTTCCTCCGAAACCGCTTTAAGAAAAGTCAGCCTTTTGTTAAGCGAATCCAGCAAGGTCAAATCAATTTCCGGCTTCATTATTTTAAGGACAAGCCCGGGGAAACCGGCGCCTGTGCCCACATCGATAACTTTGCCGTTAACATGTCCGGTTAAAAGTGCCGAGGCACTGTCGAGAAAATGTTTTGCGGCAATGCCTTCATCATCGCATATTGCGGTGAGGTTCATTTTCTCATTCCATTCTTTAAGCAATCTTGCATATTCCGTCAGCTGAAAAAGCTGTTTTTCGTCAGCGTCAATCTGAAGCTCACGAAATCCGTTCTCTAAAAAATTTTTCATATTCGTATCCTTTTTTGAATTTTCTAACATTATTATATTACAAAATCGGTTTTAAGTCAATTAATATTCACGATGCGGAGAAAAATATATTTTTTTGTGCCGTTTTAAGGGAAAATGCTGTATATCATTGTTGCAATTTAACAAATATATGAAGAAATTGTAACTTTTTTTAAAAAAATAAGTAAAAAAAACTATACATTTCTGAATTTATATGATATAATGGAGAGGAATGAAACGAAATTCGTGGAGGAAGTATTATGATAAGTAAGGCTTTTCAGGATATAATTACGCAAATGGCGGAGGTATTCCCGAAAAAATTCGGAATTGCCGATGCGACGGGGCTGGTGCTTGCGGCGAACGGCCCGGAAATTTCCGAGGATATTGTGGAGGAACTTGTCAGCGCTGCTGCGGAAAATGACAAGCTTTTCGTGAGAGAGGGGTACACGGTAAGACTCATTGAGGGCAAGCCGTATCCCGAATATATAGTATATGTCGAGGGCACCGATGAAATTTCACGGTACTGCTGTAATTCCATAACAGTTACGGCAAATAATGTACGGCATTATTATGACGAAAAGTATGATAAGACAATTTTTATGCAGAATATCATATTTGATAATATGCTTGCTTTTGACCTGCATCAGAAAGCGCTGGAGCTGCATGTGGAGGTTGAGGTTCCGCGTGCCGTGTACTACATTAAAGTGCTGAAAAAGGGCGAAATCGGTATATATGAAGTAATCCGGAACATGTTCCCGGACAAGGAACGCGATTTTGTGATTAATATTGACAGCAGCAATATTGTTTTGATTAAAGAACTGCGCGATGATTCCGATTCGGAAACGATAAATGCCATAGCGCATCAGATTTTGGATACGGTTCATTCCGAAACCATGATGAGTATTTTGGTTGGCGTAAGCTCGGTATCGGAGAATATAAACCAGCTCAATACGTCATATAAAGAAGCGCAGATTGCTCTTGAGGTCGGAAAGGTATTTGATGAGGAAAAGGCAATTTTAAACTATGACAACCTCGGAATAGGACGTCTGATTTATCAGCTGCCGATAAAGCTTTGCGAACTGTTTTTGCAGGAGGTATTCAAAAAGGGAGATATATCCCTGCTTGATACGGAAACAATCCTTACCATAAACAAATTTTTTGAAAATGACCTGAATGTATCGGAAACGTCGCGCCAGCTGTTTGTACATAGGAATACGCTTGTGTACAGGCTGGAGAAAATCTACAAGCTTACGGGACTTGACCTGCGGAAATTTGACCAGGCGATTGTCTTTAAGGTTGCGATGATGGTTCATAAATATTTAACCTCCAATCCTATGAAAATATAAAATTTATGTGCGGTATTTTTGCCGCACATTCCGATTTATAAGGGCAGGAATTTGTATTCCGCGCCCGGAAAGGAAGCAACGGTCAGAAAATGATAGAATTTGTGAATGTAACCAAACGGTTTGAGGACGCCGGCAATGTTGCGCTTGAAAATGCCAGTTTTAAAATCGAAAACGGTGAATTTGTATTTTTGGTCGGTTCGAGCGGAGCCGGTAAGACCACTATTACAAAGCTGATTATGCGCGAAACGAATGTGACGGAGGGCCAGGTGTTCCTCGACGGCATAGACGTTACAAAGCTGCCGGATAAAGAAATCCCGTTTCTCCGCAGAAAAATGGGCGTGGTATTTCAGGATTTCCGCCTGCTGGAGGACCGGACGGTATATGAAAATGTTGAATTTGCCATGCGCATTGTAGGCGCAGGCAGACGTGAAATCAGAAAACGCGTCCCCGAAGTGTTAAACGAAGTGGGACTTAACTATAAAGCAAAAATGTTTCCGCGCCAGCTTTCGGGCGGCGAACAGCAGCGTGTTGCGCTTGCAAGGGCGCTTGTAAATCATCCGCTTATTCTTATTGCGGACGAGCCTACGGGCAACCTGAACCCGAAAACAGCTATGGAAATCATGGAGATATTTGAAGAAATAAACCGCATGGGCACAACCATAATTATGGCGACGCATGCAAAAGACATTGTTGATGAAATGAAAAAGCGCGTTATCGAAATCCAGGACGGAAAAATAGTGCGCGATGAGGTAGGGGGTGAATACGTTGAAGCTGTCGAAGTTTAAGTATTCTTTCTCGGAAGCGAAAAAAAATGTTTCGCGCAACGGACTCATGAGCATCGCGTCACTGTTTACAATTGCGTGCTGTCTGATTATTCTGGGCGTATTTGCCATTTTATCGATTAATGTTAATTACATTACCGACAAAATCAAGGATCAGTGCGAGGTTCAGCTGTATATCAATGAAAATACCGCGCCTGAGCGTGTTGAGGCAATCGGAAATGAAATAAGGGCGGTTGACAACGTAAAGGAGGCGTCCCTGTTCACCAAGGAACAGACGCTTGAATATGCAAAACAGGACATGTTTGCCGGCAAGGAAAATATGCTTGACGGATTTGATGAGGATAACCCGTTCAGCGATTCGTATAAAATTATCTTGACCGATATAGCGAAAACGGACACAACGGTTGAGGCTCTGCAGCAGATACCGGACGTAGAAAAGGTAGTAAACAAGCAAGACGTTGTAAATATAGTTTTATCAATTTCGAGCCTTGCCAAAAAAGTCAGTATTGCAATAATGCTGGTATTGCTGGCGATTGCGATAGTAATTATTTCAAATACAGTTAAGCTTACGGTGTTTAACCGCCGCAAGGAAATTAATATAATGAAATATATCGGCGCAACGGACAGGTTTATCCGCGTTCCGTTCGTGCTGGAGGGGCTTATCATAGGCTTTTCGGGAGCAGTATTTGCTTTCATGGTGGTATTTTGGGGATATTTTGCGCTGTTAAAGCGCTTGAGCACATCGGCAATAAAGGTTATCGAGCTTGTCGGTCTGCGTGAAATAGCTCCGGTAATCGGTGTGATTTTCGTGGTGTTCGGCTGCCTTATAGGCATTGCCGGAAGTGCAATTTCAATGAGAAAATACCTGCATGTATAGGAGGCTTACTATGAAGAAAGGATTAACGGCACTGGCGGTAGCCTTGTCCCTGATGTTTTCGGGGACGGCATATGCGGCAAAAAGCGTGAGCCAGTTAAAAGAAGATTTATCGGCTAATCAGAAAAAGGCAGAGCAGACGAAAAAGCAGATACAGTCAAAGCAGGCGGAAAAGAATACGCAAAAAGCCCAGAAAGATGCGCTTGATGTCGATATAGCAAGCTTGCAGGACGATATTGATGATGTTCAGTCGGTTATTGACGAAAAAAATGCCGAAATACAGGCAAAGAGCAAGGAAATAACCAACCTGGACAACGAGCTGAAAAAGACGGATAAGCAGCTGAAAAAGCGCATGAAGGTAATATACGAAAGCGGAACCACATCATATCTTGATTTGATTTTGCAGGCGGACGGCATATCGGATTTGTTTACGCGCATTTCTGTCGTGGAATCCATTTTAAAGCATGATAATGAGATGATGGATGGCTTTGAGGCGCAGATTACGCAGCTGTCCGAGGCTAAAAAAGCTGTTGAAACGGAAAAGAACGAACAGGTTGAGGCGCGTAAAATTCTTGAGAGCAAACAAAGTGCAATCGAGAGTAAAAAGGCTGAAAAAGAAAAAATTATCAGCGCGCTTAACAATGACATTAATGAGCTGAAAAAGCAGGAGGAAGAGGCTGAAAAAGCGGAAAAACAGCTTAACGCACAAATTGCTTCCGCACTCAAAGCGGCAAGCCAAAAAACCGTGACATACAGCGGCAACGGTAAATTCGGTTTTCCGCTGACAAGCTACTCGAAGATAAGTTCTCCGTATGGCTGGAGAATACACCCGATAACAAAAACACGGAAACTGCACAGCGGAATTGACTATGCGGCGCCTTACGGGACTTCCATACTTGCCGCGGAGGACGGCGTTGTGCTTACAGCCGGCTGGAACGGGGGCTACGGATACTGCGTAACGGTGAACCACGGCGGCGGATACGTAACGCTGTACGGACATTGCAGCAGTTTGTCTGTAAGCGCCGGTCAGTCGGTTAAACGCGGACAGGCTATCGCTAAAGTCGGTTCTACGGGAAATTCCACCGGAAACCACCTGCATTTTGAGGTACGTACCGGAGGAAGCGCGGTAAATCCGGCAGGATATCTGTAATATTTGTTTTAATGGGCTGCGGCATAAGTGATATTTTGCCGCGGCTCTTATAATATTACCGAAAAAAATGCATAAGATAAAGTATATATGATTTGGAGGTTTGGAGAATGAACAGCAAAAAAAGCTTTGTTATAACGATTGCGTTAACTGCGTTTATTGTATGCCTGGTAACCAATGTTGTGCGTGATGTTTCCTATGTAACCGGTGACGGAAAGGCGTTGCAGAAGATTACGGCTGTAAAGAAAATGCTGTCAGATTATTCGCTTTTTGAGGTTGATGAAGATAAAATGGCGGATTATGCCGCAATGGCTATGGCTGCGGCGGTTGACGATCCGTATACGAATTATTATCCGCCGGAAGATTTTACTTCGTACAAAAGCAATGTCACGTCAACATATGTGGGAATAGGCGCAACGCTCGGAGCAGATGAGGAAAAAAACAGACTTGTTGTGGTAGCGCCCATGGAGGACAGCCCGGCAGAAAAAGCAGGCATGCGTTCGGGTGATGCTATTGTAACGATTGACGGAAGGTATTATGGAGCAGATGAGCTTTCTGATGCGGCTACATACCTGAAAAACGGCGATGAGGGTACATCGGTTGAATTTACGCTGGAACGTGAGGGAACGGGAAACGTCGATATTACGGTGACGCGTGAAAAGGTGGAAAAAATCAGTGTTAAAACAAAAATGCTGGCTGATAATATAGGATATGTAAGAATAACCGGTTTTGAGTCGAGCGGTGACCCGGGTTCGCAGAGCACGTATGATGAATTTAAAGAAAATGTAGACGCGCTTATGTCAGCCGGAATGGAAAAAATGATAATAGACGTACGCGACAATCCGGGCGGTGATTTGAATGTTGTCTGCAAGATTGCGGATATGATTTTACCGAAAGGAATTATTACTTATACGGAGGATAAGAACGGTAAACGTTCCACTGTGTATTCGGACAGAAAAGAAATAGATATGCCGATGGCAATTCTGGTCAACGGCGGAAGCGCGTCTGCGTCCGAGGTTTTGACCGGTGCGCTGAAAGATTACGGCAAAGCAACCGTAATCGGCACAAAAACCTACGGAAAAGGCATTGTGCAGACGGTTTATCCGTTTACCGACGGTTCGGGAATATCGATAACCACAGCGAAATACTATACTCCGAACGGAATTTGTATACATCAGATTGGCATTGAGCCGGATATTACTGTTGAAATGGATACCGATAAGGCAATATCTGAGCTGACCGCCGAAGAAGATGTTCAGCTCCAAAAAGCGATTGAAACGGTATCACGATGAGCTTTTGAGGTTGAGCAGAACAACGGCGGAAAGAACAAGAACCATTCCCGAAAATCCGGTCAGAGAAAGCTTTTCGCCGAAAGCGATTATGCCGGCAAGCGACGCGACAACGGTTTCTATTGTTGCCATAATTGACGCTTTTCCGGACTCGACATACTTAAGACCGTAAGTGTAAAAAATATACGGCAGCAGCGAGCTTACCACTGCAAAAATGACGGCGAAAAAAATACTGTCCGGGCTGACGGCGGCAACCTTTGCAATCTGTCCGAAATCAACAACAAACAGGCTGCCTATTGTGGAAAAAATAAAAGTGTAGGCAGTTACCGTGCCGGACGAATATTTTTTCAGCGCAACTCTGCCGAAAATGCTGTACAGGGCATAACAAAAGCCGGAACAGATACCGATTAATATAATGACGGGTGTGAGCTTCACGTTTTTTTCGGTACCGCAAATCATAAAACAACCGGCGGCAGCCATAATCAGAGCGATGATTTTGGCTGCCGTTATTTTTTCCTTGAAAAATACAGCCGACATTATCATCACAAAAAAAGGAGCGGTATACAAGAGTATTGCGGCAACCGACATCGAGGCATTGCTTATTGTGTAAAAATAGCATAAGGAAAATATGAAAAAGCTCAATATGCCGGAGCCGAAAAAATACCATAAATCTTTCGGATTGATTTTCATTTTATCGCGGTCGGTGATAAGTAAAAACACGCTGACGCTCACCGCAGTGATTATGCTGCGGAAAAACATGAGCTGAAAATTATCAAGTCCGACGGTATTCAGCGTTCGTACAAATATGCCTGTAAGCCCCCAAAGGCTGCCTGCAAGCAAAATGGACAGTTCGGGTAATCTTTTTTGTAAGTTATTCATTGTTTTCCTCCGTAAAAGCTGCAATATTTTTAAGTTTCCGGCAAAGACCGGTATATCGCTTTTTTTCATCGTTGTTCTGCACCATAGCGGCGCATGCCGAACGCGAGCCGACAAGTATCACCATATTTTTGGCGCGTGTAACCGCGGTATAAAGCAGATTGCGGCACATGAGCATGGGCGCAAAACGGCACAGCGGTATTATGACTACCGGAAATTCGCTTCCCTGGCTTTTGTGGACTGTAATGGCATAGGCAAGATCCAGACAGTCAAGGTCACTGAAACTGTATTCCGTTTCCTTGTCATCATCAAAAATTATCGTCATTTGCCTGTCCCTGACGGAAATACTGTCGATAATTCCCATGTCACCGTTGAATATTCCCGAACCGGTTTCGCCGTCGGGGCGAGCCCAGATAATATCATAGTTATTTTTTACCTGCATAACCTTGTCGCCCGTACGGAATACCGTTTTACCGTAAACGTATTCCTGCTTGAGCATGTCGGGCGGATTAAGGCTTTTTTGCAGCTCGTGATTGAGCCGCACGGAACCTGCGTCACCTTTTTTTGACGGCGAAAGTACCTGTATGGAGGTCAGCGGATTAAGCCCGTAGCTGCGCGGCAGACGGTTGCGGTACAAATCAATAACGGTCGCGGCGGCAACATCGCCGGAGGAGCGGCTCAGGAAAAAGAAGTCCTTGTTATGCGCGGATAAATCCGGCATTTCTCCGCAGTTGATTTTGTGCGCATTCATTACTATAAGGCTTTCCTGCGCCTGACGAAAAATGTGCGTCAGGTGAATGACGGGTATCAGCTCGCTGTCTATGATGTCCTTGAGAACGTTCCCGGCGCCGACCGACGGCAGCTGGTCGCTGTCGCCGCAGAAAATCACTTTTGCGCCGCGTTTGACCGCTTTTAAAAAAGAGTTCATCAGCAGCAAATCAACCATGCTTACTTCGTCAAGTATTATTACGTCAAAGGGAAGGACGTTGCTCTCGTTGTATAAAAAACGTGCCTGTGAATCATCATTTCCGGGCTGCATGCCCAAAAGCCGATGGATTGTTTTTGCCTCTATGCCTGTCACCTGGCTCATGCGTTTTGCCGCACGTCCGGTGGGGGCGGCGAGAGCGACCGACAGCTGCATTGCACCGATAACCTCAAGTATTGTGTTTATTGTGGTGGTTTTGCCGGTTCCGGGGCCGCCGGTGACTACCGTGCAGCCGTAGTGTACTGCTGCAAACACTGCTTTTTTCTGCTCGGCGTCAAGCTCGATATTATCGCGTTTTTCCTTTTTGCCGATTATTTCGGACACCTCATCGTCGGACAATATGTATGACGGTTCCGCTGCGGCAAGCGAGGCAAGCCGCCTTGCGGTGTAAACCTCCGCGTTATAAAATAATGCGAGGTAGCAGGCGTCATTTCCGTCCGTTTTTGCGCAGAATAGGTCTTTCTTCAGTTCAAGCGCCGTAATTCCGTTTTCTATTTCATTTTCCTCAACAGCTAAGTATGTGCCGGCATCTTTAATCAGTATATTCCGCGGCAGAAACGTATGGCCTCCGCTGTAGGCTGCATTATTGAGAATATATTTCAGGCAGGACTGAATACGCTCGGGTGAATTTTTCGGTATGCCGCGCAGATGTGCAATATTGTCGGCGGTTTTAAAGCTTATTCCGTCTACGGCGTCGGAAAGAATATAGGGGTTTTCCTTGATTTTGTTTACCGCTTCGCTGCCGAGAGCCTGGTGCACCTTTACCGCAAGGTTTACAGATATGCCGTATTGCTGCATAAACATCATTATGCTCTGCATAGATTGCAGCTCGAGATAGGATTTTCCGATTTTTTCAGCCCTTGACGCGGATATGCCCTTGATTTCACTGAGGCGAATAGGGTCGGTAAGCATTATATTAAGGGTATCCGTCCCGAAGTGTCCGACAATTTTTTTCGCAGTGGCTTCGCGGATGCCGTAAACTGCGCCCGAGGAAAGATAGTCAATTATGGACTGTTCATCGCTCGGCATGATAGTTTCGTAATATGTCACGCGCAGCTGCTCGCCGTAATCGGGGTGGACTGTCCATGTGCCCGTTACCGAGATATTTTCATTCACGCAAAGATACGGCATATACCCCGTTGCCGTGAAAAGACCGTCGCTCGGCGAGTCTATTTCACACACTGTATAGCCGTTTTCCGAATTTTGATATATAATTTCAAACACGGTTCCGCTTATTGTAATATTTTCGTCCATTGTATCTGTTCCCAAAGCATATATTTATAATTAATAACATTATATCACAATTTTTTGTTGACGGCAAGGCTTTTGAGTGATATAATTAAAAGAGTTAATTAAGGAAACGGACGGTAATATACATGAAAATAGTTGCAGCAACCACAAATCCGGGTAAAATCCGGGAATTTCGCGAGGTTCTGGGAGAAATCGGCTGTGAGATTGTTTCGATGCAGGACGAGGGACTGGACCTTGAAATTGAAGAAACCGGTTCAACGTACAGGGAAAATGCACTGATAAAGGCGCGCGCAGTTGCGCTTTTGTGTGACAGTGCCGTAATGGCAGATGATTCGGGGCTGTGCGTAGACGCGCTTGACGGTGCTCCGGGGCTGTATTCCGCCAGATTTGCGGGGGACGGAGCAACCGATAAAGACAGGAACGAGAAACTTCTTGCGGCGATGGACGGAGAAAAGAACAGGCATGCGGAATATGTGGCATGTATTGCGTTCATTTTTCCGGACGGCAGAGAGATTACCGCAGAGGGTAAGGTTGAAGGAGAAATTTTGACCGAGGAGCACGGAAACGGCGGATTCGGCTATGACCCGCTGTTCTACTGCACCGAGATAAACAAATGCTTCGGGCTTGCGTCGCCCGAGGAAAAAAATGCGGTGAGTCACCGCGGAAAGGCGCTTCGCAGTCTTTGCGAAATTTTAAAGAAAGAGGTTGAATAAATGGATATTTTCTGCGAACATATGGTAAAGCACAAAAAAACTCCGAAGGATAACGTTACGGTTATCGGGAGCATTGTTTTGGGCGTGATTTTATCGGCAGCGGTATTGCTGTTTCTTACGCGTTTTATCGGAGCGATTGCATTTTTGCTTGTTGTCGGAATTTGGTACGGAGCCGCATATCTCATACGCGGAACCGATGTTGAGTACGAGTATATTCTCACCAACAGCATGCTTGACATTGATAAAATAATGAGCAAAAAAGCGCGCAAACGTGTTGTAAAAAATCTGAATTTTAAAGAAATTACCGGATGTGCGCCGACAAACGGCGAGCAGATTCCACAGGAGCCGGGAATGAAGGTGTTTGATTATTCCGGCGATATTACCGATAAATCGGTGTATTATGTGGATTTTAACAAAAACGGCGAAAAAACCAGAATTTATTTTCAGCCGAACGCAAAAATGCTGAAAAATATCAAAATGGAAAACCCCCATGCAGTCACCGTAAATCCTCAGGACATAGCGTAACGGGCGGCGGTGAAGTATATGGTTAAACATGTTTGCACTGCGGCGCAGATGAGGGAAATCGACAAAATTGCGGCGCAGAAATTTAATATTCCCGGCATTGTCCTTATGGAAAATGCCGCTTTGGCATGCGTGCGAGAGATTTCCGGATACAACAGCTTTGCCGTCATATGCGGAAAGGGCAATAACGGCGGCGACGGACTGGCGATTGCGCGGCATCTTATAAACATGGGAAAAACGGTAAAGATATATCTTGTTCTAGGAGAAAATTTTTCGGGCGACGCGCTGACGAATTATAATATTCTGAAAAGCATGGGTGTACCGTTCAATACGGATTTTTCGGAGCTTGAAACGGATTTGCGGCTTTGTGACTACACCGTGGACGCACTTTTCGGTACGGGCATACACGGAGAAATCACGGGAGCGGCACGTGATGTGATTGAGAAAATAAATCGCCGTGCAAAGTATGTGCTGTCGGTCGATGTGCCGTCGGGAGTGAACTCGGACACGGGTGAGGCGGATATTGCCGTGAAAGCGGATAAAACCGTTACATTTGCGGCATATAAGCGAGGATTGCTGCTTTTTCCGGGGGCGGATTATGCCGGAGAAGTTGTTTGCTCCGATATATCTGTGCCGGAGCAGGCATTTGACACGGAAAATGTCAGAGTAAAGGTGCTGACGGAAGAATACTTAGCGGAAATAATGCCGAAACGCCGTGCAAATTCGCATAAAGGCGATTACGGAAAAATTTTTGTTATAGGCGGAAGCGTGGGAATGGCAGGCGCGGTGATAATGGCATGCGAGGCGGCATTCAGAACAGGAGCCGGTATTGTTACGGCGTGTGTCCCGTCGGAAATAAACGATATTGTTCAGACCTCGCTTGCTCAGGCGATGACATTTCCGGTCGATTTTGAAAAAGATGCGGAAAAAATTGTTGAGAAAATGGCAGGGTTTGACACGATTTTATTCGGTAACGGAATAGGGCGCGGAAAATATGTGCCGGCACTGCTTGAAAAAATTCTGGAAAGCGCTGATGTGCCGGTGGTTATCGACGCGGACGGCTTGTTTGCGCTTGCCGGAAACATGCAAATTCTTAAACGGTGCAAATCCGATGTGATATTAACGCCGCATACTATGGAAATGGCGCGGCTTACGGGAAAAGACGCAAAGACGGTGGAAAATGACAGATTTTCGGCTGCCTGCGGCTTAGTTTCGGAATATAGACTGACACTTGTTTTGAAGGGAAATCATAGTATAATAACAGCACCGGACGGGGAGCAGTCGGTAAATATGACAGGCAATGCCGGCATGGCTACAGCCGGCAGCGGAGATGTGCTTGCAGGAATGACGGCTGCGCTTGCGGCAAGAGGACTGCCGCCGTATCATGCCGCAGAATTGGCGGTATATCTGCACGGAGCGGCAGGGGACGCGGCAAAAATGATTTGGTCGGAGGAGTCGCTCACGGCACGGGATATTATTTCTTGTATTTCTCAGAAATTACCTGTGGAAAATCAGCATGAAATATGATAAAATAAGAGGGAAATAAGTATAATGAACAGAACATGGGCAGAAATAAATATTGACGCACTGAAAAACAATATCAGAAATATTAAAGGTATTATCGGCAGCTCAAGGCTTATGGCGGTGGTGAAAGCCGACGCTTACGGTCACGGATACCGCGAATGCTGCCGCGTAATGACTGAGGTCGGCGTGGACGCTTTTGCCGTGGCGATGCTTGACGAGGCTAAGGAAATTCGCCGTGCCGGCATGGATACGCCTGTTTTAATTCTCGGCATTTCGTCAAAGGAAGAAGCGGACGAAATTGTCAAATATGATATTATGCCGAATGTATCCGATTCGGATTTTGCAAAAACCTTGTCCGAAAGTGCGGTGCGTCTTGGGAAAAAGGTGAAAATTCATCTGAAAATAGATACCGGAATGTCGCGTGTGGGATTTGTGGCGAGCGATGATAATTCGGCGCTTGTTTCGGAAATTCTGGAAATTTCACACTTGCCCGGCATTGAAATTGACGGTATTTTCTCGCACTTCGCGTGTGCCGATGAGGAAAATCCGGATTATACCTATTTCCAGTTTAACAGATTTCAAAAACTTACCGGCGAGCTGGAGGCTGCCGGACTGAACATTCCGTGCAAGCATATTGCAAACAGTGCAGCAATCATGATGTACCCCGAAATGCACCTTGATATGGTGCGTGCCGGTGTGATTTTATACGGATATTACCCGTCAGAGGAAGTAGACAAGACAAGACTTGCGTTAGAACCCGTGATGACGCTTAAAGCACGCGTCAGCTTTTTAAAAACGGTCAAAGACGGAGTGGGAGTGAGCTACGGAACAATGTACATAACCGACAGGAAAACAAAGATTGCTACAGTGCCGGTCGGTTATGCAGACGGATATTTGCGATGCCTTTCACAGAAGGCAAAAATGGAGATAGGTGGAAAGCTTTGCAGCGTTATCGGAAGAATTTGTATGGATCAATGTATGATTGACGTCACAAATGTCAATAATATCAGTATAGGTGACGAAGTAATCATATTCGGCGACGGACAAATAACGGCGGATAACATCGCGGAGTGGATGAACACAATTAATTATGAGGTTTTGTGTCTGGTATCAAAGCGAATTCCGAGAATTTACAAAGAGAACGGGAGGGAGAGAACCGCGCTTAACTATTTGGAAAAATTATGATGTCGTAAAAATTAATAACAGGGGGCCTGATTGCTTTGTCACAATTAAAAAAGGTCATGTCCGGCCTGAAGTTTGATAAGGTTAAAAACAAATCCCTTCACGAAATATACCAAAATGTAAAAAGGGATAATCAACTCAAGCGAGGCTACAGGGAAATGGCTTCTTTAAATCTTTCGTTAGCCCGGATGTGTTTTGAAGCTGACAGCGAGGCGCTGTCAGTCTGTGAGGAAAAACTGACGGAGTGTGAATAGTGGTGATTGTAAAACGAGGAGATATTTATTACGCCGATCTGAGTCCTGTTGTAGGCAGCGAGCAAGGCGGTATTCGGCCTGTTTTGATAATCCAGAACGACGTTGGCAATAAATACAGCCCGACCGTAATTGCGGCGGCTATAACGTCGCAGATTAACAAGGCGAAGATGCCGACTCATATCGAATTATCTGCTTCCGAGTATGGACTTTATAAGGATTCTGTGATATTATTGGAGCAAATCAGAACTATAGACAAAAAACGGTTAAGGGAAAAGGTGGCGCATTTGGATAAAAAGCTGATGCAGAATGTCAATGACGCATTGGCAGTAAGCTTTGGACTGGAAAATATTTAGCCTTTTAAAGTATAGAGAAGATTTTAGGAGGTTGTTATGTATAAACTGTGATGTAGCTTTTGGCTACATACAAGCGTTATAAAAGGGACTGTAAAAATGCTTTTGCAGTCCCCTTTTTTCGCGCTTTTTTGACATATTTTGATACGACATAATTTATATTATGTTGCAAAAGGAGCAGAATTGTTGAATTTTCATGTGTTTATTTTGTTTTTTTTGGTAAAAAAATACATAAATATTTTTGTAATATTGACATGTCTCTAAAAAAATGTTATAATTTACCTGCAATAATAAATATGCAACATAATATAAATTATGTTGCAAAAGGAGGACAAAAAATATGAACACAAAAAGAATGTTGTCCGTACTGATTTCTGCAGTAATGCTGCTATCCGGTGTTACCGCAGTTTCGGCAGAGGACACGGTTGTTGCGACAATCGGAGACAAGGGGTACAGTACATTACAGGAGGCTTTTGACGCGGTTGATAACGGAACAATTGTCCTGCAAGATGATGTTACTCTTACTAAAACTGCTAAATTCTTTACAAAGACAGCAACGCTGGATTTGAACGGAAAAAAGATTAGTATTTCGGGAACCGGTTCGCGCGCTGTTTATGTAGGAAATGGTGCAGACCTCATCATTAACGGAAACAACGGTGAAATAAATGCAGGACAGGTATCTGTAGAATGCAGCGGTGTTGATGAAAATAACAGATCAACGGTAACGATTAACGGCGGAAGCTATAACGCAGGTTATTCTGTTTTTGCCGGTAATTATTCATATGTAACCGTTAATGATGGCGCTTTCAACGGCTATTTTTACAGTAACGGTGCTTACAAGGACAGTCATTTTGTAATCAATAAAGGTACTTTTACAAAGCAGTTTTATCTTGCGGCAGGTTATGGTTCAACATATGAGATAAACGGAGGTACTTTCACCGAAGCTTCAGATACAACTGTGGAAATAAAAGGCGGTACACTGACAATAAACGGCGGTACCTTTACAAACGCATCGGATAAGCAGAAGCTTGAATACAACGGTAATGGTTCATCTTCCGAGGGATATGCATTAGCGGTGCTTGCTCACAAGGCATATCAGGGTGCAGATGTTGTTGTTAACGGCGGTACCTTTAACGGATATGTAGGTTTGAATGATGTTCCGGAGGGTGTTGAGGTAAATTCAACGCTTGAAATCAATGGCGGAAGCTATGTAAATGATATATCTTCATATGTGCCGACAGGATTTAAGGCAATCAAAATCGGCGATAAGTACGGCGTTGCGGAAGTAAAAGAAACAGAAGTAACTGAAGTAACGGAAGAAACAACAAAGAAAGCTGTTAAAGAGGGTCTGAATGAAAAAGTCAGCCTTAATGAAAACACAACCGAAAAAATAGAAACATTCAGCCTTTCTGATTTGGCGGCTGCATATCTTGTAAGAGCAACATACAATGTATCAGACGGTGAAAAGGACGGAACCGTAGATGTTGACTTTGATTTGGGAAATGCAGAAATCGGCGGCAGTGCAGCGTTCGGCGTTGTATTCTATAACGTACCCGAGGGCATCACAATCGGCGCACCGGTAATTTCCGTAGCAAGATAAGGAGGATATATCATGAAATACGTTAAACCTGAATTTAATATAAGCAAATTTGAAACTGAGGACATTCTGACAACATCAACCGGTTCGACCGAGGCAAATGAAGTTCTTTCAAATGCCGGATTAGATGTAAATTATTCTAAAATGGTTGACATGTCAAACGTATCGAGTCTGCTTCAATAATGATGAAAAATAACGGCGGTACAAGCCGTTATTTTTTTGTTTTACGGCAAAAATTTAGAGGAAATGCACAAAAATCAACCGTAAATAAAGCATTATCGGGGTATTTACAAAAAATAATACAATTTTAGTAAAAAACGGTTGATTTTCGGCGGATTTTGCCGTAAAATAAAAAGTGAAATTTTATGATTGGGGGTAGATAAATGCAAAATATTATCAGCCTGAAGGACATAAATGTAGCCTTCGATGGAGAAACAATTTTAAACAATATCAGTCTTGATATTAAGGACAAGGAGTTCGTAACACTTCTGGGGCCGTCCGGATGCGGAAAAACCACCACGCTGCGGCTCATCGGCGGATTTTTGACGCCGGACAGCGGCACAATAAGCTTTGACGGAAAAATCATAAACAATGTTCCGCCGCACAAGCGAAACGTTAATACGGTTTTTCAGCGATATGCGCTTTTTCCGCACCTGAATGTGTATGACAATATTGCATTCGGACTGCGCGTTAAAAAGCTGCCGGAAAAGGAAATACAGAAGAATGTTGCCGAAATGCTTGAACTGGTCAACCTGCGCGGATTTGAAAAGCGGAAGGTAAACAGACTTTCCGGAGGTCAGCAGCAGCGTGTGGCGATTGCGCGCGCGCTGGTGAACAAGCCGAAAATTCTTCTTTTGGACGAGCCGCTCGGCGCGCTTGATCTGAAGCTGCGCAAGGAAATGCAGACAGAGCTTAAAGCGATACAGCAGCGGCTTGAAATTACATTTATTTATGTAACGCATGACCAGGAGGAGGCGCTCACTATGAGCGACACCGTTGTTGTTATGAATAACGGCGATATACAGCAAATCGGCACTCCTGTTGACATATATAATGAGCCGATAAACGCGTTTGTGGCGGACTTTATCGGTGAGAGCAATATCCTGGACGGAATTATGCGTAAGGACTTGCTTGTGGAAATATGCGGACGCGAGTTTGAATGTGTGGACAAGGGCTTCGGTGAGAATACGCCGGTTGACGTTGTTATCCGCCCGGAGGACGTGCGCATTATTGATGTAAATGACGCTAAGATTACCGGAGTCGTAGAAACGGTGACGTTTAAGGGTGTTCACTACGAAATGGTAATTGAGGCATATGATTATTCATGGCTTGTTCATTCCACGAAAGCGGCAGAATTGGGCAGCGCCGTGGGATTGACATTTGACCCGTATGACATTCACATTATGAGAAAGATGAGGGACAAGTCATGAACAAAAAAATGATTTCAGCGCCGTATATTGTGTGGACGGTGGTGTTTATAGTTGTTCCTCTTGCTATGGTGGCGTATTTTGCTTTCACCGACAGCAGCGGAAATTTCACGCTGGATTATATCTCCGAAGTTGCGCAGTATTCCAATATATTCGTGCGCTCAATATGGCTTGCGGCAATCGCAACCGCCGTATGTCTTGTGATAGCCTATCCCGTGGCGTTTATACTGTCCACAATGAAAAAGCGGCATCAGGGAACGATGCTTATGATTGTCATGCTGCCGATGTGGATGAACTTTTTGCTGAGAACATACGCATGGATGACAATTTTGGGCAACAACGGAATTATCAATTCCTTTCTCGGACTGTTCGGAATGGGACCGTATAAGCTGCTTAATACGCAGGGGGCGGTGGTTCTGGGAATGGTGTACAACTATATTCCGTACATGATTTTGCCGCTTTATTCGGTTATGGTAAAAATAGATAAAATGCTTCTGGAGGCGGCGCAGGACTTGGGCTGCAACAGCAACAAGGTACTGTTTAAGGTTGTTTTGCCGCTCAGCCTTCCGGGGGTGACGTCGGGTATCACCATGGTTTTTGTGCCCGCAATAAGCACGTTTATCATTTCACGTATGCTCGGCGGCGGCGGAAACCTTCTTGTCGGTGATTTGATAGAGATGCAGTTTTTGGGAAATTCATATAATCCGAATCTCGGCGCAGGTATTTCGCTCGTTCTAATGGTTATCGTTCTGCTGATTATGACCATCATGAATCAGTTTGACAGCGATGACAGCGACCGCGTGCTGATATAGGGAGGGCGTGCATATGAAAAAAGTATCCAAAGTTTATATGGCGCTGGTGCTGCTGTTTTTGTATCTGCCGATATTTGTGCTGATTGTCTACTCTTTCAACACAACAAAAAGCCGCACGGTTTTTGAGGGCTTTACCTTTGACTGGTATGTGCGCCTGTTTCAGAATGAGCTGATTTTGACGTCGCTCCGGAATACGCTGATTATTTCGGTATGCGCAGCTGTAATATCGACAATTTTGGGAACCGCGGCAGCGATAGGCATTAACAATATGCGAAAGTTCCCGAAAGCGGTAATCATGAATATTAACAACATTCCGATTATAAATCCGGAAATTGTTACGGGCGTATCTCTTATGCTGCTGTTCGTGTTTTTTGCGGCGCGAATGAATTTCAGTTTCGGTTTCGGCACGCTCTTAATCGCGCACATTACCTTTGATGTGCCTTATGTTGTGCTGAACGTAATGCCGAAATTCCGGCAGATGAACCCGAATTTGTACGAGGCGGCACAGGATTTGGGCTGTAATTCCGTCATGGCGTTCTTTAAGGTTGTATTGCCGGAGATAATGCCGGGTATCGTGTCAGGATTTTTGATGAGCTTTACATTCTCGCTGGACGATTTTATCATAAGTTACTTTACGTCCGGCGCAACTTCGCAGACGCTGCCGATTACTATTTATTCGATGACGCGGCGAAAGGTAAGCCCGGAAATTAATGCGCTGTCAACAATAATTTTCGTAATTGTGGTGGCGGTGCTGATAGTCAAGAACATTGTTGAAAACAAGGCGACAAAGGAGGAGGCAAAATGAAAAAAATAATTTCTCTTTTGACGGCGGTTTTGATTTTGACGTCGCTGTGCAGCTGCCGTTATCAGCATCTCGGCGATGATGAGGAAACCGAGCAGCAGGTTCTGACGGTGGAAAATCCGGAATTTTACGGCAGATTTAAGGATAAGGGAATATCAATCAATGTCTATAACTGGGGCGAATACATTTCCGACGGCAGTGACGGACTTATTGACGTTAATGCGGAATTTACCGCTCTTACGGGAATACAGGTGAATTATTCGACCTATGCCAACAACGAAGAACTGTACGCAAAGCTGAAGGGCGGCGGCTCAAACTATGATATTATTATTCCCTCCGATTACATGATTGCGAGAATGATAAAAGAAGGCATGGTTCAGAAATTGGATTTTAACAATATTCCGAACTTTAAAAATATCATGGATAATTTTAAGGGAAAGCTGTATGACCCGAAAAATGAATATTCCGTTCCGTATACGTGGGGAACGGTAGGAATTATCTATGATAACAGTGCAATAGACATTCCGGAGGAGGACATCGACTGGGATATTCTCTGGAATGAGGATTACAAGGACAGAATACTGATGTTTGATAACCCGCGTGATGCGTTTGCAATCGCGGAGAAACTGCTCGGGTATTCCATGAACACCGAAAATCCGGAGGAGCTTGCGGCGGCTGCGGAAAAGCTGAAAGAGCAGAAACCGCTTGTGCAATCGTATGTTATGGACGAGGTGTTTGATAAAATGGGCGCCGGAGAGGCGGCAGTGGCGCCGTACTATGCCGGAGACGCGGTAACACTGATGGACGAATATGACCATTTGAGCTTTGTTACTCCGAAAAGCGGTACGAATTTGTTTTTTGACGCAATGTGTATTCCTGTGTCAGCTAAGCAGAAAGAGGCGGCGGAACTGTATATCAATTTTATGTGTGAGCCTGATGTTGCATACGCGACAACTTCATATATAGGATACTCTACGCCGAACAGCGCCGCATACGAAATGCTTGACGATGAAGTGAAAAATGACGGAATTTCGTATCTTGACAATGAATTTCTTGATGAAAAGACCGAAGTATTTGTAAATATGTCGGACGGGGCAAATTTGCTGATGCAGAATTTGTGGACAGACATGAAATCAACCCAGGAGGATACGGGGAATAAATGGCTTGTGCCGCTGTTCCTGCTTGCCTGCGTGCTGCTGTCCATAGGCATAATTATCAAGCGGTACATCAAAAATAAAAAGGACATTTTTTAACAGACCGTATGATGAAATTCGGATATATCCCCTGCAATGATAACCTTAAATGGGGGATATATCCTTATTTTTTGTGAAATTTTCAAAAAGTATCTTGAAAACCTACAAAATCTATGGTATTATAGTATTATAAAAGAGGTGCATATAAATGAAAATTTCAACAAAGGGGCGATATGCCATTCGCATGCTTATAGATTTGGCAGAACACGGAAACGGTGGATATGTTGCCCTTAAAGATATTGCAAAACGGCAGAATATATCCAAAAAGTATCTGGAACAGATTGTTCCGGCGCTTAACAAATCGGATATTCTGCTGACGAACCGCGGTTTTCAGGGGGGATATAAGCTTGCCAAAAGCCCGGAAAATTACACGGTTGGAATGATTTTGCGGCTTACGGAGGGCAGCCTTGCTCCGGTTTCGTGCCTGGAACATTCGCCGAACCGATGCGAACGGAGCGATGAATGTCCCACTTTATTTGTGTGGCAGGGACTGTATGACTGCATAAACGAATATCTTGACGGAATAACCTTGAAAGATATTTTGGATAAGCAAAGAAAAGACTACGTAAATGACTATGTGATATAAAAAAATTGCCCGCAATGGCAGAAACGGGCGATTTCTTTATGCTGCGGCAAAAATGCAGCCGGTCAGATATATTTGCGCATGTGTTTGAGCGCGCTTTTTTCGAGACGGGATACCTGCGCCTGCGATATGCCAATCTCATCTGCAACCTCCATTTGCGTTTTCCCCTGAAAAAAACGCAGGTTCAGTATGTGCTTTTCGCGCTCTCCGAGATGCTTCATCGCCTCGGAAACGGCAATGTTCCGGAGCCAGTTTTCATCTGTATTTTTGGAGTCGCGCACCTGATCCATAACATATATCGCTTCTCCTCCGTCATGATACACAGGCTCATAGAGGCTGACCGGTTCCGCAATTGCGTCAAGCGCAAAGACTATATCTTCTTTCGGAATATCAAGCTTTTGAGCTATTTCGGCAAGGGTAGGTTCTTTGGAATTTTTGTTCATAAGATTTTCTTTTGTATAAAGCGCCTTATATGCAATGTCTTTTAGGGAGCGGCTTACGCGTATAGAGTTGTTATCGCGCAGATAACGGCGGATTTCGCCTATTATCATGGGGACGGCATAAGTTGAAAACTGAACATTTTGAGATAAATCAAAATTGTCAATAGCTTTTATAAGCCCGACGCAGCCCACCTGGAATAAATCGTCGGCATTTTCGCCGCGGTTGGAAAACCGCTGTATAACGCTCAGGACAAGGCGCAGATTACCGTGTATAAATGTTTCGCGGGCTTGTTCATCTCCGTCTTTTATTTTAATAAACAGCTGTTCTTTTTCTTCACGGCTTAATGTCGGCAGCTTAGATGTGTTTACTCCGCAAATTTCAACTTTATTCATAATTGATAACCCCTTTTATTAAAATATGTACGCGGCAGACGGGGAAATCTGCCGTTTGCGGTTACAGTATGTCCTCAATTTGCGATTTGATAACCGTAACTTTCGGGCCGTAAATAACCTGGACGCCGTTGCCGTGCTTAATGACGCCCGACGCGCCGCTGCGCTTTAAGGTCGCCTCAGTCACCTTGGACAAATCCTTGACAGTCACGCGCAGTCTTGTGGCACAGCAGTCAAGGTCGGCGATATTATCTCTGCCGCCCAAACCGTCCAAAATCATTTCAGCCTGAGAATTATTTCCGTGCAATTTTTTTTCTTTGTAATCGCTCTTAGTATAAAGTTTTGTTTCCTCATTATCATTCTCTCGGCCGGGGGTTTTAAGGTTTAGTTTCTGGATTGCAACGCGGAACAAAATGTAGTATATAAAGAAATAGGCAATTCCTACAAATACCGCGTAAATCCAGTGAGTTTTTGCCTCGCCCTGCAATATTCCGAACAGAAAAAAGTCGATAAGTCCGCCGGAAAATGTCATACCGATTGCAACGCCGAAAACGTGCATAAGCATGAAAGACAGACCTGCCAGAACGCAGTGTATGCCGTAGTACAGCACGGGCGCAACGAACAGGAAAGTAAATTCAAGCGGCTCGGTAATACCGGTCAGAAAGCTTGTCAGCGCTGCGGAAAACAGCAGCGAGCCGACAACCTTTTTCTTTTCGGGTTTGGCGCACTGATACATCGCAAGAGCAGCGCCCGGAAGTCCGAACATCATGAACGGGAATTTTCCTGTCATGAACCGCGCCGCATCAACTGTGAACCGTGTGGTATTGGGCGAAGCGAGTTCGGCAAAAAAGATATTCTGTGCACCGGAAACACTAACGCCGTCGATAATTTGTGTACCGCCGAGTCCTGTCTGCCAGAACGGCAGATAGAAAACGTGGTGAAGTCCGAACGGGATAAGTGCACGTTCTATAAAGCCGTAAATCAGCGTACCGAAATATCCTGCGCCGGTGACGAGGTTACCGAGTGCATAAATTCCGTTTTGGATAATCGGCCACAGATAATACATGATTACTCCGACAAGTGTAAATACCAGGGTTGAAATAATGGGAATAAATCTTGTTCCGCCGAAGAATGACAGCATCTGCGGAAGTTCAATTTTGTAAAACTTGTTGTGCAGTGCGGCAACGCCGAGCCCTACAACTATTCCGCCGAAAACACCCATTTGCAGAGTTTGTATACCGAGAACGTCCGCGACCGCGCCATCGGCGAGTGAGTCGGCAATACCGGTTATCGCAAGAAGTGACGAGATTGTGACGTTCATTACAAGAAAGGCGATTGCGGCTGACAGAGTGGCAATTTCTTTTTCCTTTTTCGCCATGCCGAGCGCGACGCCCATTGCAAAAATCAGCGGCAGGTTACCGAATATGACATTTCCGACATCGGAAAATATTGTAAGCAAGCCGTATAAAAATGTATTCTCACCCAAAAGCCATTCAAGTCCGTATTTTGCAACGGTAGTCTGATTGGAAAAGGACGAGCCTATTCCCAGCATAAGTCCGGCTACGGGAAGCAGCGCTATAGGAAACATAAAGCTTCGGCCTACGCGCTGCAGTACGCCGAAGACTTTGTTTTCACCGTTTTTGTTACTCATAGAATTTCTTCCTTTCTGAAGGTATTACTGTTATTATCTTCATTTTGTGCAAGGCTTATACTTTAATTGTATCAAATTAAAAATTTGGAAATAACCTGAAAAAAAAACGCCCGGTCGGTATGACCAAGCGTTGATTTGTTTACATAAGTGCTTTTTTCAGTTCTTCGGTTTTGTTTGTTTTTTCCCACGAAACGCCTAAGTCCTCGCGCCCCATGTGACCGTAAGCGGAAAGCTGCTTATATATAGGCTTTCTTAAGTCGAGAGCCTTAATAATAGCATGCGGACGAAGGTCGAATACCTTGCTTACAGCCTCGGAAAGCTTGTCCTCGTCTACCTTGCCTGTTCCGTAAGTATCAATCATGACGGATACCGGGTGAGCAACGCCGATTGCGTATGCAAGCTCGACTTCGCATTTGTCGGCAAGACCTGCGGCAACGATGTTTTTCGCAACCCAGCGAGCCGCATATGCCGCGCTGCGGTCAACCTTTGTCGGGTCTTTGCCGGAAAAGGCTCCGCCGCCGTGACGCGCATATCCGCCGTAGGTGTCAACAATGATTTTACGCCCGGTAAGTCCGGAATCGCCCTGCGGCCCGCCGACAACAAACCGCCCTGTGGGATTTATAAAATATTTTGTATTTTCCGTGAGAAGATTTGCCGGTACGGTGGTCTTTATAACTTCGCGGATTAAATCGTCCTTGATTTTATCAAGTGAAACATCGGGCGAATGCTGCGTTGAAATAACAATCGTGTCTACCGAAACGGGCTTGCCGTCGATGTATTCAACGGTTACCTGCGTCTTGCCGTCGGGACGGAGATAATCAAGATGATGTGACTTGCGCACCTCTGTCAGTTTTTTTGCAAGCTTGTGAGCAAGCGAGATTGGCAGCGGCATAAGCTCCGGAGTTTCGTTGCATGCGTAGCCGAACATCATGCCCTGGTCGCCGGCGCCGGTAGAGTTTTCGATGTCGTCAGAACCGACTTTGTTTTCCAGACCTTGGTCAACGCCCATTGCTATGTCGGGTGACTGCTCATCAATGGAGGTAATAACAGCGCATGTATTGCCGTCAAAACCGTATTTTGCACGGTCATAGCCGATGTCCAGAACGGCACGGCGTGCTACCTTCGGGAAGTCAACATAGCAGCTTGTGGATATTTCACCCATAATGGAAATCACACCGGTTGTACACGTGGTTTCACACGCAACGCGTGCCATGGGATCCTGTTTCAGGATTTCGTCTAAAATTGCATCGGAAATGCAGTCGCAGATTTTGTCGGAATGACCCTCTGTAACCGATTCCGAGGTAAATAACATTCTTTTCACAATAACACCTCAATATCAAATAGTTCTATAATAATATAATAGCACACTTTTTGCTGTTTTGCAATCATATTTGACAAATTTCGGGAAATAAAATAAGAGGGTGAAAATAATTGCACTGCAGACATGCCGTCTGCAATACCGGTCACAGAATAATGCAAAAGCTATTAGCTGTATCAGCTTGCAAAATCTGCATTTTCACCCCGTTTATGTCCGCAAAAATTATTTTCAGACACCGCGGAACTTGAACATATTAATGTCAACAGGCTTGTATTCTTCGAGATATGTCAGAATATCCGCAGGGCTGTCATATACGCTGTACAGCTCCTCACATTCGCGCTTTATAAATTTTTCGTCCATTGCATGGTTTATAAATTTCAGCAAATCGTCAAAATAGCCGTTAATGTTGTAAATGGCGATTGCCTTGGTGTGGCGTGAGAGCTGCTTTAAGGTCAGCATTTCAAAAAATTCATCAAACGTGCCTATGCCGCCGGGAGCCATAATGAAAGCGTCGGCGCGCTTTTCCATAAGTTCTTTTCTGCTGCGCATTGTTTCGGTGCGCACGAGCTCGGTGCAGTTATCAAAAAGCATGCCGTCAACATTGAAGAATGACGGCGCAATGCCGATAACCGTTCCGCCGCATTCGTGAACGCCGCGCGCAACGCCGCCCATAACTCCGTCGCCGCCTCCGCCGTAAACCAGCGAATGTCCTCGTTTTGCCATTTCGCGGCCGAGCTGCTCCGCTGCGTCAATAAAACATTTATCAATCAGGCTGCTCGCAGCACCGTATACACAAATATTCATAAAATCACCTTTCCGTATCAATATTAATATTTACGCGCTTTATTTATAATATGAGGCTATGTAAATATTTCTACAACATATTTTACAATATTTTAAAAAAAATTGCAACATATTTTTGCTTTTTTCAGAATAATATGTTAAAATATATACAGATGATTTAACAAACGGGAGAAACGCTTGCTTCTTTTCGTGTATATGTGCTGCCGAAAGCAGCGGAATGGAGGATTTTTTATGAGAAAAGCAGGTATATTAATGCATGTATCAAGCCTCGCATCGGATTACGGAATTGGCACCATAGGTAAAGAGGCGTATGAATTTGTGGATTTTCTGAAAAGGTCGGAACAGCGATACTGGCAGATACTTCCGCTCAATCCGACGGAATTCGGAAATTCACCGTATCAAAGTCCGAGTGTATTTGCCGGGAATACACTTTTGATTGACCTTGATGAACTGATAGCGGACGGGCTTTTGTACCGTGAGGAGCTGAACGGAATTTTTTTCGGCGCAGACGCGGAAAAGGTGGATTATTCTGCTGTCCGAGCGTACAAGCCGGAGCTTTTGAAAAAGGCGTTCGCGCGCTTTCACATTAATTCGGAGTACACAAAGTTTACAACGGAGAATGATTACTGGCTTGCGGGATATGCGCTTTATATGGCGCTTAAAGAGCATTTTGAGGGCAAACCGTGGTATGAATGGGAGGAGGACATCAAAAATTGCAAGCCGGACGCAGTGAAAAAATATTCTGCTGCATTGTGGGACAAAATTGAGTTTCATAAATTCGGACAATACATATTTTTCCGCCAGTGGAACAGGCTGAAAACTTATGCGAATGAGAACGGCGTGGAAATTATAGGAGATATTCCGATTTATGTTGCGCTGGATTCGGCAGACGTATGGACAAACATGAACTATTTTCAGCTGGATAAGGATAAAAAACCGAAAAATGTTGCCGGCTGTCCGCCCGACGCGTTCTGTATGGACGGGCAATTATGGGGAAATCCGCTGTATGATTGGAAAGCGATCAAACAAAGCGGATATGTATGGTGGATTCACAGAATTAAGGAAAGCAGAAAGCTGTATGATGTCATACGTCTTGACCATTTCCGCGGATTTGAGTCATATTATGCTATTCCGGCGGAGGACGAAAATGCAAAAAACGGCGTATGGGAAAAAGGACCGGGTGCGGCATTTTTCAAGGCGGTGAAAAAGCATGTGCCGGGGGTACGAATTATTGCGGAGGATTTAGGACATTTGACCGACGAGGTGTATGATTTGCTTGATGAGTGCGGATTTCCGGGAATGAAAATCTTGCAGTTTGCGTTTGATCCATACAATGATAACCCGTATCTTCCGTATAATTATTGTGAAAACTGCGTTGCATACACGGGTACGCATGATAACGATACGCTTATCGGTTGGTATGCGAATGAAACGAACAAGGAATTTATACGTGACTACCTGAATGTCGCGACAGATGAATGGGTGCCGGCTGCGATGATACGTACTGTATTGGCAAGCCGTGCAAAAACGGCGATAATTCCAATTCAGGACTATCTTGGCAGCGGAAGGCGAATGAATACACCGTCAACGGCGAACGAGGAAAACTGGAGCTACAGGATAACCAAAGGCGCACTGCATGACGGAATTGCGTATAACATTGCGCACCTGACTAAGCTTTATAAAAGAGCATAATAAAGAAAACTCCCATACACTTCGGTCAATCCGACCGAATTGTGTATGGGGATTTTTGTGGACTATTATTTATTTGCGCTCAATAAAGCCTCAAGTTTTAAGGCTTTTTGAATGAGAACAGGAGCGCATAGGTCTGATAAATTGACATTGCTGACGAGTTCATCAAATTCTGACCTTAATTTACGTAATGTTTCTTTATCATTCATCATTTTTCCCTCCCTTTCCTCCTGTAAATACAATTTACCACATTTTATTCACGGTGTCAAGAAAAAATTACAATATTTGCAAACATTCGTATACCATTATTCGACTATATGTTACAAATTAGTGTATGTATCGTCGGTATTAGAAAAAAAATGAGAATTTTCTGTGCTTTTTTTACGTAATAATATAGAAAATCAAAGGGAAAAACGTGATAAAAAAATAATTAATAAGGAAAAAAATAATTATACGGATTGTTTTGTTCTTTTTGTTATTTTGCCGCGGAATACGGTAAAATTATGTCGCATTGTTTGTAAAAATGCGGTTTTTCTATAAAATAGAAAAAAACACAGCCGGACGAAAGCGTAAAACGCAATTATCCGGTGTGTTTTTTTAATTTTGCGGTAATTTAACCGATTTATTTGAATATTTTACTGAAAAATCCGCCTTTGTCCTCGTGTTTTTCGACAGGAGCCGGCTCAAAGCTCGGTTCCGGATTTGGTTTGGATTCCGTTTTCGGAGCTTCTTCTTTGGGGGTGTCCTGCTTTACGGCAGCCTGTTCGGGCTTTTTAAAATCACCGCGCTGCTGTGAATGACCGTAAGAATGTTCCGGACGTCTGCCGCGGTTTCCGCCGCGATTGCCGCCGTCACGGTTTCCATCGCGTCTTGGCTCACGGCGCATCGGACGTTCTTCATACCCCTCGGGTTTGGGCATGGTATCTTTATGAGAAAGACTGATTTTACCTGTTTTGCTGTCAATTTCCATAACCTTAACCGTCAGCTTGTCACCTACGTGAACATAATCCTCAACGTTTTCAACGCGGCTGTAATCAAGCTTGGAAACATGGCATAATCCGTCTTTTCCGGGCAGAATTTCAACGAACGCACCAAAGTCCGTTATGGTCTTTACGGTACCTTCATAAATTTCTCCGACTTCGGGTTCTTTCACTATAAGCTCAATTGCTGCGCGTGCTGCGTCACCCGATTCCTGGTCAACAGCGAAGATGTGAATTGTTCCGTCTTCTTCAATATCAATCTTTGCACCGGTGTCGGCAACGATTTTCTGAATGACTTTTCCGCCCTGACCGATAACGTCACGGATTTTTTCGACGTCAATATGCATTGTGGATACCTTCGGTGCATATGGCGAAAGATGGTCGCGTACTGCGGGGATTGCTTTCAAAAGAACGTTATCTATGATATAAGCTCTTGCTTTTTTCGTCTTTTGGAATGCTTCCCAGATAACGTCATACGGCAGACCGTCATTTTTAATATCAACCTGGATTGATGTAATACCCTTCTTTGTGCCGGCTACCTTGAAGTCCATTTCGCCGTAGAAGTCTTCAAGACCCTGAATATCAACCATTGTGGTAAAGCCGCTGTCGGTTGTAATCAGACCACAGGAAATACCTGCTACCGGTGCTTTAATCGGAACGCCGGCAGCCATCAGTGCGAGTGTGGAGCCGCATACCGAACCCTGTGATGTTGAGCCGTTTGATGACAGAACTTCGGAAACGGTTCTGATTGCATACGGAAATTCCTCCTCGGAGGGAAGTACCGGGACGAGAGAACGCTCGGCAAGTGCACCGTGACCGATTTCACGTCTGCCGGGTCCGCGTGAAGGTTTGGTTTCGCCGACAGAGTAGGACGGGAAGTTGTAGTGGTGCATGTAGCGCTTTGTTTCTTCTGTGTCGATGCCGTCCAGACGCTGCATTTCGGCAAGGGGAGCCAGTGTTGCCACGGTCATTACCTGTGTCTGACCTCTTGTGAACAGACCTGAGCCGTGTGTTCTTGCGAGAAGGTCAACCTCGGCGGAAAGGGGACGGATTTCGTCCAAACCTCTGCCGTCTACGCGCTTGCCCTCAACGAGCCATGCACGAACGATTTCCTTTTGCATTTTATACAGCAGCTCTCCGAGAGTTTCGGACAAATTCGGGAATTGTTCCGACAGTTTTTCGTTTATTTCATCTTCGATTACGCCCATACGTTCGTCGCGTACATTTTTGTCATCTGTATCGAGAGCGTGCTTGATGTTTTCATATTCAAGCTCTTTTACGGCGTTCCACAAATCTTTGTCGATTGTGTGCGGCTCATATGCGAATTTCGGCTTGCCGATTTCCGATTTGATTGAATCGATAAATTCACATATTTTAATAATTTCTTTGTGTGCGAATTTAATACCGTCGAGCATAACCTGCTCGTCAACTTCGTTTGCGCCGGCTTCAATCATAACTATCTTTTCTTTAGTGCCGGCGAGGGTTACGTGCATTTCTGACCTTTCACGCTGCTCAACCGTGGGGTTGATAACATATTCGCCGTCAACAAGACCGAGCCAAACGGCGCCTATAGGACCGTTCCAAGGAATGTCCGAAATAGACAGTGCTATGGAAGTACCAATCATTGCAGCAACTTCGGGGGGGTTGTCCTGTTCAACCGAAAGAACCGTTGCAACAACCGTGCAGTCATTTCTGAGGTCTGACGGGAAAAGCGGTCTTATGGGTCTGTCAATGCAGCGCGAGGTAAGGATTGCTTTTTCCGACGGCTTTGATTCACGCTTGATGTAGCCGCCGGGGATTTTACCTACCGAGTACAGCTTTTCTTCGTAATCAACCGAAAGAGGGAAGAAGTCTATGCCTTCTCTCGGTGTTCTTGATGCGGTAACGTTTACCATAACGGCAGTATCGCCGTAACGGACAAGACAATGTCCGTTTGCAAGACAGCACATTTTGCCTGTTTCAATAACGAGGGGTCTGCCTGCAAGTTCTGTTTCAAATTTTCTGAACATGATTTTTCTCCTTATAAATTTATATTTTCCGGAGATAAGTATTAGCAAATAAACGCAGAGAGCAAAAAGCTTTGTACGCTCCGTTTATGTGCTAAATAAATACCTCCGTATATGCAAATATGGGCAAACAAAAATTGCCTGCCCATAAACATATCAAATTATTTTCTAAGACCGAGCTTAGCTACGAGTGCACGATATCTTTCGATATCCTGAGTCTTTAAGTAGTTCATAAGATTTCTTCTCTTACCAACCATCATCAGAAGACCGCGTCTTGAATGGTTATCCTTTTTGTGGAAGTTCAGGTGCTCGTCATTCAAGTGGTTAATTCTTTCCGTAAGAAGAGCAATCTGTACCTCGGGAGAACCTGTATCGCCCTCGTGAGTAGCGTAAGCGGCAATAATTTCCTGTTTACGTTCCTTTGTCATGGTTTCACCTCCTATAATTCAAATAATCGCCGTACACTGAGAAACCGTTGGTGATTCGGTTATCCAAGTGCAGGTTTGGCTTAAATTTAATAATTTTGCTGCAAATAAAATTATTTGCGGTTAAATCTTCTGTTGAATTTCTCAACGCGTCCGCCGGTATCAACAAGCTTCTGCTTACCTGTGTAGAACGGGTGGCATTTTGAACAGATTTCAACCTGGATGTTTTCCTTTGTTGAACCGATTTCAATTACCTCGCCGCAAGCGCATCTGATAGTAGTCTGCTTGTACTCGGGATGAATTCCTTCCTTCATCGGTATTCCTCCTTCTTCAAAAATTGATGCAATAACACACCATTTATCAGTATATCACATATTATTGCATTTTGCAAGTGTTTTTTAAACATTTTTTTAATTCATTTCGGTTCTGCCCTCAAGAGCTTTTGATATTGTAAGCTCATCGGCATACTCAAGATCCGATCCTATCGGAATACCGTGCGCTATTCGCGTAACCTTGATGCCCATGGGCTTTAACAGCCTGCGGATATACACAGCGGTTGCGGTGCCGTTTACGGTCGGGTTGGTCGCCATAATGACTTCTTTGACATCTCCCGAGGACAGACGGACAAGAAGTTCCCTGATTTTTATATCATCGGGTGAAATATCGTCAATCGGCGAAATTGCGCCGTGCAGGACATGATACATACCGCTGTAGCGTCCCGTTTTTTCGATTGCGGCAACGTCCTTGGGTTCTTCGACAACACATATTACGGATTTGTCGCGTTTATCGGAAGAACAAATCGGGCACGGAGAGGTATCGGTAAGGTTCTGGCAAATTTCGCAGAACGCAACCGATTTTTTTGCCGATGCAATTGTTTTTGCCATATTTTCTGCGTCCTGTTCAGACATAATATCGAGAATATAAAACGCAATTCTTTCCGCGCTTTTTCTGCCGATGCCGGGAAACTGGGCAAATTGCTCGATAAGCTCTTCTATGGTCGGTGAATACATGGCATGCTCCTTAGAAAAGTCCCGGAATATTTATTCCGCCGGTGATTTCGCTCATGCCCTCCGCCATCAAATCCTCCGCCTTTTTAATTGCGTCGTTTACGGCTACCATAATTAAATCCTCGAGAGTTTCAACGTCCTCCGGGTCAACCGCCTCGGGCTTTATTTTGATTGACTGAACTTCCTTTTTCCCGCTTACTACAACGGTAACGGCTCCGCCGCCCGCAGTTGCCTCTACGGTTTGCTGTTCTACTTCATTCTGAACGGCTTCCATACGCTCCTGCATAATCTGTGCCTGTCTTACCACGTTTGATACCTTTTTGTTCTGATTCATTCCGCTTCCGCCGAAGCCCTTATACTTTCCCATGTTAAATTCTCCTTTTGATTTGTTATTTTTTATATGCATGCAGATTACTGCAATTTTGCTTGATTATTGCTCAGAGTTTTTTTCCTCATCGTCCAGAAATTCTTCCTCGCCGTTTTCTTCATCTTCCTCGGCGGCGTTTTCGCCGCTCATTTCGGACTGAGTAAAATTATCGTCCGACGGATTGTAGCCGACAAATTCCGATTCGTCCGTTATTTCGACTATTTCCGGAAATTTCTGCTGCAATACGTCAATCGGGTCATCGGAACCGGTGTTTTCATTCTGCTGACTGCCGTCGATTTTCCAGAAGTCTATTATGTTATCTTCAATATCTTCAAGAAATGCCGTTTTTATAACAAAATCGGTGCCTGACGCCTGACGTACAACGTCCGCAATCTGTTTTGCGAAGGTTGCGGCAATGCGCTTTAGCATCATTTCGTTTTTTCTGTAAATCAGGATTATACCCTCGCCGTCGATGGTGAGCTGTCTGCCGACAACCGCTGCAGCGACATGCGGATATTTTTTCGCGATTGCCTGCGCGATTTTGTCCCAGCGTCTTGCCACCGAAACAACAGGTGTGTCCGCTGTGAGAGAGGACACGTCAACCGGTACGAAAAGACGTGCCGAGGGTTGTTTTTTCTTCGGCTCCGGCTTTTTTTCGGGTGCAGGCTCGGTAGGGGCGGCAACATTTACGGTGATGCCTTCCTTGATTTTTTCCTCACATTCGGAGAGCCTGTCCAAAATAGCGTCATAGGACGCGTCAAGCTCCGGCTTGGTGAGTTTTAAAAGAGCCAGTTCATATATTATGCGCGGTTCTTTTACCCATTTTGCCTCACTGCGCGCTTTTGAAAGTGCAGCGGCGGCATTTGACAGCTTTTCATATGAAGTCTTTTCTGCCTGAGCCTTCAGTTTGATAATTTCCTCTGCGTCACGGTTTAACAGAGTTTCGGGATTTTTTGAAACCTTGCATACGAGCAGATTGCGGTAGTGTTCGGTTAAATTATCGATGAAAACATGCAAATCCTTGCCGTCATTCATAAGGTCGGATACTATTTCGAGTATGCCCTGAGAATCCTGCGCATTAATGCAGTCTGCCATACGGAAAAGCGGACCGTTGCCGGCAATGCCCAAAGCAGCGGTTACCGAATCGTACGTCAGGCTTGTCCCCGAGGCGGCAATGCAGCGCTCAAGTATGGAAAGCCCGTCACGCATCGAACCGTCGGCAAGCTGCGCCAAAAGGCGGTATGCGTCATCGGTTAAGGAAAGCCCGTCGCCCATAGCGATTTCACGCATGCGGCGTATAATATCGTCGGGCTTTATGCGCTTAAAGTCAAATCTCTGGCAGCGCGACAAGATTGTCTGCGGAACCTTGTGAGCCTCGGTTGTCGCAAGTATAAAAATTACGTGTTCGGGAGGTTCTTCAAGCGTTTTGAGAAGCGCGTTAAAGGCGCCGCCCGAGAGCATATGAACCTCGTCTATAATATAAACGCGGTATTTTGCCTCCGTAGCCACATATTTTGAATCGTCAATAATCTCGCGGATATTGTCAACGCCGTTGTTGGATGCAGCGTCGATTTCATACACATCCATAATGCTGCCGTCGGAAATGCCTTTGCATACGGCACATTCGTTGCACGGCGAACCGTTTTTCGGATTAAGACAGTTAACCGCGCGCGAAAATATTTTTGCAGCGGTGGTTTTGCCTGTTCCGCGTGTTCCGCAGAAAAGATATGCATGAGATATTTTGCCGGTTTCAATCTGATTTTGCAGAGTACGGGTAATGTGTTCCTGACCGACAACATCTTCAAAAACCGTCGGGCGCCATTTTCGGTAAAGGGCCTGATATGCCATATGTCATACTCCTTTCGCGGTAAAGTTAAAAACCCCTGCACGCAGGGGCGTAATATTCACAGTAAGGCTCAAACCGAGTTAATCTGTATCGCGCACAGCGGTCTGCTTATTGCTGCTCGGTTCCCCGTCTGACAAGGTTCACAGTGCGGTGCCGTACAGGACTCGGTTATCATCGCCCGATATTTAAAATATCAACTATAACATTATACTATACTTTTTCAAAAACTGCAAGAGTTTTTTTATAAAAGATTAAATTTTTTCCAGTTTAGCCATTACAGCCATTAAACGCTTGACCTCGCCGCTGTCGAATTTAATTTCTAAAAGCGCGTCTTTTTCAAAGCGCTGAACGGCGGATACGGTGCCGTCGCCGAATTTTTTGTGCCGTACTCTCATTCCGGGCGTGAAGTCGATATTGACGCTCGGCGCTGAGGCAGCGGAGGAAACGCGGCGCAGAATTTCGCTTTTTGCAGTATTGAGCGGACGGGTGAATCCGGGTATTGAATGCCATGTGTCCGCTGTTTTTTTCGGTGAACGATCCTCGAGGTATTGTTCCGGAATTTCTTTCAGAAAACGGGATTTCACCTGATGAGTGGTCTTTCCGTACTGCGTGCGCGTCTGAGCGTCCGTCATATACAGGAGATTGCGTGCGCGCGTAATCGCAACGTAGCAAAGTCGGCGTTCCTCCTCCAAATCCTCGTCCTTTTCCATGGAACGCAGGGATGGGAACAGAGTTTCTTCCATACCTATGAGGAACACGGTCGGAAATTCGAGTCCCTTTGCCGAGTGAATTGTCATAAGGACGCATGCGTCATTGCTGTCATCGTACGAATCCAGGTCGGAAACAAGGGAAACGCTTTCCAAAAATCCCGAAAGAGTCGGAGCGTCTTCCGATTTTTCATATTCCGCAACGGCAGAAAGAAATTCGCCGAGGTTGTCAATCCGCGTTTTTGCCTCGATGCTGTTTTCGGCAACAAGAGCCGCCGTGTAACCGGAATCACCGAGTATTCTCTCGGCAAGGACTTTTACGGATTCCGTTTCGGAGATTTTTTTGAAACAGTCAATCATTTCGCAAAAGTCAATCAGTTTATTTGCGGCGCCTGACAGCTCGCTGAATACATTAGCTTTTTTTGCGATTTCAAAACAGCTTGTTCCGCGCGATGATGCGATGCGGCTGACTTTTTCGACGGTTGTTGCACCGATGCCGCGCTTCGGCTCGTTGACTATCCTCTGAAAACTCAGGCTGTCATCGGGATTATGTACCAGGCGCATGTATGCGATTATATCCTTGATTTCTTTGCGGTCATAAAAGCGCAGACTGCCCACAACCTTATACGGAATTGAGTTTCGCAGGAATACATCTTCTATCACACGCGACTGCGCATTTGTGCGGTAAAGTACGGCAAAATCGGAATAATCCGCACCGCGGCCGCGCGCTGCGGAAATCTCATGCGCCACATATGCGGCTTCTTCGCGTTCGGTTTCCGCGTCAAATACGCGTATTTTCTCACCGCTCGGATTTTCTGTCCAAAGAGCTTTGTTTTTGCGTTCGCGGTTGTTGTGAATGACGGCATTTGCCGCATTAAGTATCGTTTGCGTCGAACGGTAATTCTGTTCCAGTTTTATTACCTTGGTATCGGTGAATGTGTCCTCGAAATTCAGGATGTTCTGAATATTTGCGCCGCGGAATTTATAGATACTCTGGTCATCGTCGCCTACAACGCAGATATTGCGGTGAACCGCAGCCAGCATGCTGATGAGCATATACTGCGAATTGTTGGTATCCTGATATTCGTCTACCATTATATATTGAAAACGGTTCTGATATTTTTCAAGCACATCGGGATTTTCCGAAAGAAGCTTTACGGTGAAAAAAAGAATATCATCAAAATCAAGCGCATTGTTGGCTTTGAGCTTTTTCTGATACAGTCCGTAAATTTCGGCAATCCGGCGTGCGGCATATTCGTCCTTGTTTACCGCCAGGTACGTTTCCGGGTCTAACATGTTGTCCTTTGCTTTGGAAATTATTGACAGAACCGCGCGTATGGGCAGTGTTTTTTCATCGATGTCAAGTTCCTTGTAGCACTCTTTCATTACGGTTTTTGAGTCCGATGTATCGTAAATAACGAAGCTTGAATTAAAGCCGAGCAGTGAAATGCTGCTGCGCAGAATACGCACGCATGCCGAATGGAATGTGCACAGCCACATATCCTCCGCGATGTTGCCGATGACATTTGTCACGCGTTCTTTCATTTCATTTGCGGCTTTATTTGTAAAAGTGATAGCCATAATGCGGTATGGTTCTATATGTTCGTCTTCTATCATGTGAGCAATGCGGTTTACCAAAACGGTGGTTTTTCCGCTGCCTGCGCCGGCAAGGATAAGAACGGGGCCGTCAACCTGCAGTGCCGCCTCCTGCTGCATTTTGTTTAATTTGCTTAAATCTGCCATGTCTGCCTCCAAAAGTAATCAGTTTACTACAGTATAACACACTTTGCGAGAAAAAGCTATATTTTTTTCAAACTTAAACCAAAACAAGAATTTCTTTTGCAGTATTTTAAATCGTGTGCGGGTTAAGTTAATAGAGTAATTTCGAGTTTGAGGCAAGAAGTTATAACCGACACAGAAGGGAATGGTTAAAAAATTGAAGCAGCGAACAAAAAAATTTTTATTAGTATTACCGATTTTAATATTTTTAGCCGCATATAATGCCGTTCCTGAAAATGTTACGGTGACGCAGGGACAGCGGCTGGATTTCAGATGGGGAATTACGGGAGAAGCAAGCACGGAACAGACCGGAGAGTTTGATTGCTGTGCAAAATTATTAAATTTTATTCCTATAAAAACAGTTAACGTTTCGGTCACCCCGAAATTCTTCGTCGTACCTTCGGGCGAGGCGATCGGTGTTAAGGTTCACACCGACGGCGTACTGGTGGTCGGCGTGGGAGATGTTACGGGAAAAGACGGCAAAAAAAGCCGCCCTGCCGCTAAAGCAGGTATCCGTGAGGGTGACAGAATTGTATCGGTAAACGGAGAGGCGGTGTCGGATACAAGCGTATTCGCAAAACGCATAAACGAATGTGACGGAGAAGCAGAACTTAAAATTATCCGGGACGGAACCGGCATGAATGTCAGCGTGAACGCGGCATATTCGGAGGAAAGCGGCTGTTACAAGGTCGGCATGTGGGTAAAGGATTCTACAGCCGGCATCGGAACGCTTACCTTTTACAATCCCGAAAATTCCACCTTCGGGGCGCTCGGGCATGCCATATGTGACAGCGATACCAAAACTATTCTGACGGTTGGCAGAGGAACAGTCAGCCCTTGCAGGGTAAAGGGGTCATATAAGGCGGAAAACGGTGAGCCGGGTGAGCTTTTCGGTGATTTCGGCAGCGAAATTCTCGGCGGAATAACCGAAAACTGTGATATAGGAATTTACGGACATGCCCGGAGTATCCCGAAAAACAGCGCCGTTCCGGTTGCTTCGAGATTTCAGGTGAAGCAGGGCGCGGCTCAGGTGATATGTGATATTGACGGGTGCGGTCCGAAAGCTTATGACATCGAGATTACAAAAATTTCAAAACTGCCGGGTGCTTCAAATAAAAATTTTGTCATTACGGTTAAGGACCCGGTGCTGATAGAAAAGACGGGCGGTATTATCCGCGGAATGAGCGGCAGCCCTATTCTTCAGAATGATATGCTTGTGGGTGCGGTTACCCACGTGTTTGTCAGCGACGCAAAAAAAGGCTACGGAATTTTTGCGGAAAATATGCTTGATATGACTTTTAAAATAGAATAGTACGGGCATATTTCACGTACGAAAAAGCAAAATATTTCCGATAATTGTTTTTGCGATGCAGCCGTATATTTGCGGTGAGGAAAAAAATAGAAATTTGTCGAATGTTGGTATTACACAAAAAAATACAAAAATTCTATAAAAATCTATTGCATTTTGACAAAAATTGTGGTAGAATAATGAAGAAAAGAGGTGTCTTTATATTTTTTTAAAGTAATTTGGTGAGATGACCGAATTAAATTGGTAAGACAACTGAATAAAATAATTTAAGTATAGAGTATATCTCTTTCGTATAAACGTGTAGAGGAGGATATACGATGGAAAAGTTTTCTGTACTTATTGCAGATGACAACAAGGTGTTCGCGGATAACCTGAAGGAGTATCTTCGCACCAGAGAGGATATTGCGACAGTGGAAACTGCTTATGACGGTGAGGAAGCTTACGCCATGATAATGGAAACCAAGCCTGATATTGTGCTTGTTGACATAATCATGCCAAAGCGTGACGGTCTGAGCGTTATGCAGAAACTGTTCAATTCGCATCTTGCAAAGAAGCCTATGTGCATTGCTGTTTCCGTAACGGGAAGTGAAAGAATCATGCAGGCTGCACAGGAGGCGGGAGCGGAATATTTTCTGCTCAAACCGCAAAGCGAAGAAGCTGTTTATGACACTATCCGCAGCTTCGGAACCAGAGCCGGAAGGACTGAGTTCGAAGTGGTATCTTCGGAAGAATCCAAGTCATACGATTTGGAATCGCTGGTGACTGAGTTTATTCATGAACTCGGCGTACCTGCTCATATAAAGGGCTATCAGTACGTCAGAACCGCCATAATGATGGTAGTCGAGAACATGGAACTTCTCAATTATATCACGAAGCAGCTTTATCCGGTCATTGCAAAAAAGTATAGCACGACATCCTCAAGGGTTGAACGTGCGATAAGACATTCCATCGAGGTTGCATGGAGCAGGGGAAGGCCTGAAACTATGAATCGAATATTCGGATATACAATCGATACCGGCAAAGGTAAACCGACAAATTCGGAATTTATTGCCATGGTAGCGGACCGAATACGATTACAGCTGAAGTAACCTATACCAATCTGTTCTTCCTAATTACATTCTATACGCAATATTAATAACCACTAAAACCGACAGGTTTGTGTCGGTTGAAAAAACAGGAGAAAAGCCCCCAAACAGGGGCTTTTCTCTTTACATCGATAAAACAGATACTTCCCTTTGCGATAAAGCAGGAGCGGCGGCATGAGTGAGTTCTGATTTTTGCATAAAAAATCAGAGCAAGCGATATAAAGCTTGCTCTGACATGGTACACCCGGCCGGATTTGAACCGGCGGCACATAGCGTCGGAGGCTATTGCTCTATCCAGCTGAGCTACGGGTGCATAACACAACATTTCAATTATATCAGATTTATCCGCAATTGTCAAATAAAATATGAAAAAAATACAAATCGGTGCGACTGTAAAAAAATTGTTGACAAAATGAAACATAAATCGTCTTGATTTTTATGAAAAATAATATATAATAGTAATATACTGGGTATTTAGCGGATACCCGTTTTTGTGCTTAAAGGAGAAATTGGTATGGAGCTTCTTGCACCTGCAGGTTCGTTTGAGGCGCTGAGGGCTGCGGTTCAAAGCGGAGCGGATGCGGTTTATATAGGCGGAAGTGAATTTTCGGCGCGCCGCAGTGCGGTGAATTTCACTGATGATGAAATAAAGGCGGCGGCGGATTACTGCCATGTGCGCGGCGTATCATTGCATGTTGCCGCCAATATACTGATAAAGGACGGCGAACGTGACGCGTTCGTGAGATACATGACGAGGCTGTCGGAATACGGCGTTGATGCGGTCATAATCCAGGATATCGGAATGGCGGCGGTATGCCGGAAAATTCTTCCGGATTTGCCGCTTCATGCCAGCACGCAGATGACGGTATCAAGCGTTGCCGCCGCGCGGAAAATGAAGGAGATGGGCTTTTCGCGCGTTGTTCTTGCGCGTGAGCTTTCAAAAGAGGCAATACAAAGAATATGCAGCGAGGTTGATATAGAGGTCGAAATTTTTGCGCACGGTGCGATTTGCATGGGATATTCGGGACAGTGCCTGATGAGCAGTATTATAGGCGGCCGCAGCGGAAACCGCGGCATGTGTGCACAGCCGTGCAGGCTGCCGTATGAGCTGGACGGCAAAAAAGGCTATCTGTTAAGCCCTAAAGATTTGTGCATGATAGACCGGCTGGGTGAGCTGGAAAAAATCGGAGTAACCTCTCTTAAAATAGAAGGCAGACTGAAACGAAAAGAATATGTTGCGGCGGTGTGCGGCGTATACAGGCGCTGCATGGACGGAAAAAAACCGGACGGCAGCGATATTGACGAGCTTAAAAATGCGTTTAACCGCAGCGGATTTACAAGCGGATATTATGACGGCGCACTCGGAAAAAATATGATGAGCTATGAAAATCCGTCCAATATTGCGGAAAACACTTTTTCCGCAGATGTAAAAAATCGGTGCAGAGAAGATGCCGATATGCGCAAAACGGCAATTGATATTTCCGCAGAAATTGCCTTGGGAAAGCCGCTTACGGTTGAAATGAGTGATAAATCGGGTCATTGCATATCCGTTTCAGGAACAGTCCGCGCAGAAACGGCGATAAAACGTCCGCTTGATGCAGCTCGACTTGAACAGCAGCTTGCAAAGCTGGGAAACACTCCGTTTTATGCGGAAAATATCAGCACGAAAACGGACGGCGGGGTTACAGTTCCCATATCGGAGATAAATGATGTGCGCCGCCGTGCAGCGGAACTGCTCGAAAAAGAAATTTGCAAAATGCCGGAAAGGCGTTCTTTTGAATACATTCCGTCGGCTGTGCCGGATTATTACGAAAAACCGATACTCACGGCGCAGGTGGCGGATTATGAACAGGCAAAAGCGTGCATTGAGAACGGTATCACCGAAATCTATGCCGATACGCCGCTTGCAAACCGATTGTGCAAAGAATTTAAAAATGTGCATATAATTGCGCGGCTTGCGCCCGTTCCGCGCGATGACAGAGTATACGAACCGCCGCTGACCGACAGTGTGCTGATATCGAATATCGGTCAGTTTGACGCGGACAAAAAATGTTTCGGCGATTTCAGACTTAATATAACGAATCGGGAGAGCGCTGCATTTTATTCCGGATTGGAGCGCATAACGCTGTCGCCGGAGCTGAATATGAGAGAGCTTCAGCCGATAAGTGCCGGCTGCGAAATAATAGGATACGGCAGACTGCCGCTTATGATAACCGAGAACTGTCCGCTGCGCGCGCTCGGGAAATGCCGCAGGGCAGGCGGCGACGGTTATCTGACCGACAGAAAAAATGAAAAATTTCCGCTTAAGTGCAACGAGGGCTGCGCTTTGGAAATACTCAATTCAAAGCCGATTTACCTTGCGGACAAGCCCGAAATTTTTAAAAAATTAAAAATTTCTTCAATAAGATTGTTATTTACTGTTGAAAATTTTGCAGAATGTGGTAAAATAATAAGTGAATATAAAAAAGCAGTAAACGGCGAAGCGGCAAAACCGATGCGTGAAAATTCATTCACGCGCGGACATTTTTACCGGGGTGTTGATTAAATTACGCCGAATTGTATATAATAAGGATTGGAAAATGATGAAAATAATTTTGGCGTCGGGTTCACCGAGGCGCAGGGAAATTCTTGAAAATATGGGACTTGATTTCAGCGTATTTGTTTCGGAGGCTGATGAGAGCAGCGTTGATAAAAAATCAGTGCCGGTAAATATTTACGTGCAGGAGCTGGCTCTTTTAAAGGCAAATGACGCGGCGGAGCATATAACCGATAATGACGCGCTTATTATTGCGGCAGACACGGTAGTGTATTCCGACGGGGAAATTATGGGCAAGCCACGTGACAAGGACGATGCTTTTGATATGCTTAAAAGCCTTTCCGGCCGCTGTCACAGCGTTTTTACCGGGATATGCGTTATGCGCCGCAGCGACATGACCGGAGTATGCAAAAGTGTTGAAACAAAGGTGTATTTCAAAAATTTATCCGATGAAAAAATCCGCTCATACATAAAAAGCGGAGAACCCATGGACAAGGCAGGAGCATACGGAATACAGGGACTCGGTGCGCTTTTGGTTGACAAAATTGACGGCGATTATTTCAATGTGGTGGGTCTGCCTGCCGCAAAGCTTTCCGAAATTTTGGAGGAAGAATTTGATTTTGATGTGTTTAAAGGAGAATAGGCGATGAAATTCAGAGCTTTTGACTTTGGCAGCAATGTATGTATCGATTTGGGGACTGCCAATACATTGGTCTATATAAAGGGAAAAGGGATTGTGGTGCGCGAGCCGTCGGTGGTGGCGATTGATAAGTACAACCAAAAGGTTCTGGCTGTCGGGAATGACGCGGACGAAATGCTCGGCAGAACGCCCGAAAATATTGTTGCTATCCGCCCCGTGCAGGACGGCGTTATAGCGGATTTTGAAATCACCGAGGCGATGATGAAAAGGCTTTTGCATCTTGCGCTCGGCAAAAGAGGCAGCCTGTTCAAGCCGAAAGTTACGGTATGTGTTCCGTCGGGCGTTACAAATGTGGAAAAACGCGCGGTGGTACAGTCGCTTACGCTTGCCGGGGCAAAGTCGGTAACTCTGATTGAGGAATCGATGGCAGCGGCGCTCGGTGCGGGGGTTGATGTCATGAAACCTCTGGGGAATATGATTGTGGACATCGGCGGAGGAACCTGCGAAGTGGCGGTTGTGGCACTCGGCGGCGTTGTGGCGTCGCGCTCGATGCGTGTTGCCGGCTGTGCGCTTAACGATTCTATCATTAATTACGTAAAAAGAAAATACAACCTCACCATAGGCGATAAAACAGCTGAGGAAATCAAGCTGGAGCTTGGTTCGGCGCTGCCGTACGCGGACGAGGGCTGCTACGAGGTACGCGGACGCGATGTTGTTACCGGACTGCCGAAAAATGTTAAAATCACAGCCGGTGAGGTGCGTGAGGCGATGGCTGCAAATATCGGATATATTATAGAAGAAATCCGTGATACGCTGGAAATTACGCCGGCGGAGCTTACGGCAGATATTCTCGAAAACGGAATTATAATCACCGGCGGCGGAGCGCTGATAAAAAATATCGATAAAGCGATAGAAACGGCAATAGGCGTGCCGGTGCGGATTGCGGACGAGCCGCTTGACTGTGTTGTCCTGGGCACGGATATGGCGTCGGAAAACGCGGATATACTTATGCGCTCGCCGATTGCGAGAAGATAAACGAGAGGTTTTTTAAATGTCTTTTTTTAAAAACAGATTTGTGAAAATTATAGCTGTACTTGCCGCCGTGATATGCGTTATGACGCTGCTTGTGAATTTGGGCGGAAACCCGGTGTCAAATGCGCTCAATACAGTGCTTTCACCGGTTTACGGCTGGGCGGACAGGGTTATCGCGCCGGTGAGAAAGTTTGCCGGATACGTGAAAAAGGTGCCGTCATATGAGGAAGAAATCGAAACTCTGAAAAAGGAAAATACGGCGCTGAAGGTTGAAAATAAAAGCCGCGATGACATAATCACGGAAAATAAAAGGCTCAAAGAGCTGCTTGACCTGAAAGAAAGTTTGTCCGGATATGAAACGGTCACGGCGAGGGCGGTATCGTATGAGCCGAACAGCTGGTACGATACTTTTATGCTGAATAAAGGAACATCAAGCGGAATAAAAAGCGGCGATATTGTAATTACAAATCTCGGCGCTGCCGGCAGAATTGTGGAAACCGGAGTGAACTGGTCGAAGGTTTCAACAATCCTGAACACCGCCGGCGCGGTAGGCGTAAAGCTTGCGCGTACGGGAGATGTAGGTGTTGTAAGCGGTGACGCAAGCCTCGCGGAGGACAAGCAGTGCCGTCTTGAATATCTGTCCAACGATAAAAATTTGATTAAGGGAGATATTCTGATTACATCGGGTCTGGGCGGAGTATATCCGGCGGATTTGGTTGTGGGCAAGGTTGTGGACATTAAAAAGGACAGCGCCGGCAATCTGGAATACGGCGTTGTTGAGCCGAGCGTTGACTTTTCTTCCATTTATGAAGTGCTTGTTATTACATACGATAAAACGGAAAATTAATTGTAATCGGGGAGCGGTCGCAAGGTGAAATTATTGATTGGAATTAAATATTTTTTGGCAGCTTTTGCGGCATTGCTGCTTGATTTTACTGTATCAAAATATATTGCTGTCGTCGGAGGCATGCCGCAGTTTATGTTTTGTTTTTGCATTTTGGCTTCGCTGCGTGAAAAAGATATGACGCGTGCGGCTGCTGCTGCAATAGCGGCAGGGGCGGCGGCAGATGTTCTGTCCGGTCACGGCTTCGGTACATATACGTTCACCTTTGCAATGTCCGCCATGGCGACATATGCCGTTAAGGATAAGCTGTTTTCGTCAGGATTTTTGTTTTTGATTTTGGACGCGTTTATTCTGACGGTGCTTTCACAGACGGTATATTATCTTTTCCATATAACGGACGCGGGAAGCTCGTTCGGGATTTTGTTTACGTCGGTTATACTGACGTCAGCGGCTTATAATACCGTAATATGCGCGGTTTTTTATCCGCTGTCCAAGCGGATTTTTGCGGACTGGAGGTGATTGTGCGGTGTCAAAGCAGAGATTGTTGTTTATTAAACTGGTGGTTATAGTTATGATCGGCGCGCTTGTATGGCGGCTTTATGATATGCAGATTGTCAACGGAAAGGGCTATAAAAATTTGTCCGACCAAAGGGTATCCGCAAATATTACGGAAAAAGCGCCGCGCGGAGAGATAACCGACAGAAACGGAAAAGTGCTGGTTACAAACAGAAAGGGATATTCCATAAAGCTTCAAAAAACGGGAATTGCGGACGCGGATTTTAATGCAATGCTTTTGAAGCTTTTTAATATTCTTGACGAGGACGGCTGCGAAACGGCGGACAGTCTGCCCATAACGCGCACGGCGCCTTTTGAATTTACGTTCAAGGACGAAAATGAAAAGTTAAAATGGTTTGAAGAAGATAAAAAACTCATTGCCGATATGCCGGCGGAGAGTGTGCTGGAATATTACAAAACCGCCTACGGCATAGAAAATGACCTTGACCAAAATACGGCAAGGCGGCTTGCCGGACTCAGATATGATATAAAACATTCGGGATTTTCCATTAATTCCCCATATGTTTTGGCAGATGATGTTTCCGCGGCGGTTGTGTCAAAGATAAAGGAAAGACAGAATGAATTCGGCGGAATAACGGTGACGCAGGACTATTTCAGAAAGTACACGAGCGGCACCACGGCGGCGCACATTCTGGGAAGAATAGGGAAGATATATTCGGAGGAATACGAAGAGCTGTCGCAGAAAGGGTACGGCATGAATGACCTTGTGGGCAAACAGGGTGTTGAGAAAATCTGCGAGGATTATCTGCGCGGTACCGACGGGAGCAGAAATGTTTACTACGGTAAGGACAGCGAGCTTGTCGGCGATGAAAACAATATTCCGGCGGTTCCGGGGAATTATGTAGTTCTTACGGTTGACGCAAATCTGCAGAAAGCGGCGGAGGAGTCGCTTGCAAAAAATATAAAGGAAATTTCCGAATCGGGAAGAGATAAGGAACGCAAGGGCGCCGACGCGGATTCGGGTGCCGCGGTGGTAATCGATATAAAAAACGGTGATGTTTTGGCGCTGGCAACTTACCCGACGTATGACCCTCAGACTTATACGGAAAAGTATAACGAGCTTCTTGCCGATAAGGCAAAGCCGCTGTGGAACAGGGCGATAAGCGGCACATATACGCCCGGCTCGACATTTAAGCCGCTCACGGCGATAGCGGCGCTGTCTACGGGCGCAATTTCAATAAATGAGCACATAACCTGTGAGGGCGTTTATAAATTTTACGAGGATTATCAGCCTAAATGCTGGATTTGGAGCGAGCAGCACAGAACGCACGGTTCAATAAATGCGGCTCAGGCAATTGTCGATTCGTGCAACTATTTTTTCTATGAAGCCGGCAGAAGAACCGGGATAAATGCCCTAGATGAATATGCGCAGAAATTCGGACTTAATGATAAGACGGGAATTGAGCTGACCGAGGAAGTCAGCGGTAATGTTTCGAGCCCGGAGTATAAAAAGACGCTTTATGAAAAAGCGTCGGATAAAAAATGGGTTGCCGGCGATACCATTCAGACGGCGATAGGACAGTCATATTCGTCATTCACGCCGATTGAACTTGCAAATTATGTTGCAACGATTGCAAACGGTGGCACACGTTACCGCACACATATAATAAAAAGCGTTCATTCCTCGGTTGACGGAAGCATGGTGTATGAGAGCAAGCCGTCTGCGGCGCAGAATGCTGAGGTTTCCGAAGATATTTTAAATACGGTGAGACAGGGAATGAGGGGCGTTACCGATGAAGGTTCGGCAAAGCAGATATTTGCCGGATACCCGATAGAGGTAGGCGGCAAAACCGGTACGGCGCAGATAAGCAAAAAAACATCAAATAATGCGCTTTTCGTTTCCTTTGCCCCGTTTGAAAATCCCGAAATTGCCGTTGCGGTAGTGATTGAGCACGGTTTCCGCGGCGCGAACGCTGCATATGTTGCAAGAGATATTTATGATGAATATTTCGGATTTAACAATAAAAATGAGAACGCGGAAACAGAAAATCCAAACGAAAATCCGGCAGAAAATAACATCATTAGTGAATTGTTGCCATAAATTTTAAAAAATATATTTACAAATTTGTATTTTTTTGATATAATAAAAACAAATTCGGAGTGTTGGAGGTAATAGAATTGAACATCGCATGTATTGCACACGATAAAAAGAAAGAGCTGATGGTTCAGTTTTGCATTGCGTATAAGGGCATCTTGGAAAAACATTCACTTTATGCTACCGATAATACCGGCAAGCTTATTGCGGAAAACACAGGAATGAGTGTTTACAGATTCTTGTCGGGTACACAGGGCGGCGATCAGCAAATCGGCGCGCGTGTTGCATATAATGAAATTGATCTCGTCTTGTTCTTTCGGGATCCTATTACACCGGAATCTTATGAGCCTGACGTTACCGGGCTTTTAAAGCTGTGCGATATGCATAATATTCCGATAGCGACCAATCTCGCAACGGCAGAAGTGCTTATCCACGGTCTTGACCGCGGCGATATGGATTGGCGTGATATTGTCAACCCGAAAAATGCCGGTAAAAAGCCTTAAGCCGAAATTTGATGAAAATATTGGGATAAAAGGTATTTGCGTGTGTACGCACGCTGTAAACGGAGGAAGAAAATATGAAATGTCCATATTGCGGATTTTCGGAAAGTAAGGTAATAGACTCGCGTCCTGCCGATGACGGCGCATCAATTCGCAGACGGCGTGAATGTTTAAAGTGTCAGAAACGCTTTACTACTTATGAAAAGCTGGAAACAATTTCGCTTATTGTTGTGAAACAGGATAATTCACGTCAGCCGTATGACCGCGAGAAAATTCTGCGTGGAATTATACGCGCTTGCGAAAAGCGCCCGATAACCTATGCGCAGATGACGGAGCTGGCTGATAAAATAGAAAGTGAACTGTATCAGATGATGTCAAGAGAGATAACCTCAACCGAAATCGGGGAGAAGGTTATGGCGCACTTAAAAGAGCTTGATGAGGTTGCATATGTGCGCTTTGCTTCGGTACATAAGCATTTCTCTGATATTTATTCTTTTATGACTGCACTTCAGGAGCTTTTAAAGGAAAGATAGAAACAAAACAAGCAGGATATTCCGTGTTTTGTCCGCATACCTGCGCAAAACGGAATTGATTGCTTCTTTTTTATGGATTAGCCGCAGCGGAATGCGGCGGAACGGATAAGGATATGAATGAAAAAACCATAGCTGCAATTTCAACGCCTGCCGGCACGGGAGGAATTGCGGTAATACGGATAAGCGGCAGCGGCGCAGTCGGATATGCCGACAAAATTTTTAAAGGCAGCGCCGCCCTTTCCGATGTGCCGAGCCACACGGTTCATTACGGATATATAACCGATGAACACGGAAAACATATTGATGAGGTTCTGGTTACGGTGATGCGCGCACCGCGTACATACACCCGTGAGGACGTTGTCGAAATAAGCACGCACGGCGGTATGATGGTGTCAAAAAGAGTCATGCAGCGGCTTATTTCCGTCGGAGTGTTTCCGGCAGAGCCGGGAGAATTTACAAAACGCGCATTTCTTAACGGGCGCATAGATTTATCTCAGGCGGAGGGCGTTATCGACATTATTAATTCAAAAACGGCGCTTTCCCAGAAAAATGCGCTTTCCCAGGCGGAGGGCGGCTTATCGCGGGAGATAAACGGTATACGTTCGGAGCTTGTGCACCTTGCGGCGCAAATGCAGGTGGCGATAGACTATCCCGATGAGGAGCTGGAGGACGTAACGGCGGAGGATATATCGGACACCCTTGCCGATGTGCTTTCACACATGGAGCGGCTGATAAAAACGGCAGACAGCGGCAGGATTATATCCGAGGGAATAAAAACCGCAATTATCGGCAAACCGAATGTGGGGAAATCATCACTGCTAAACTGTCTTGTGCGTGGAGAAAGAGCAATTGTAACCGATGTCGCCGGAACCACGCGTGATGTAATTGAAGAATTTGTCAATCTTGACGGAGTTCCGCTGAGACTTTTGGATACGGCGGGTATACATGAAACGCAGGATACGGTCGAAAAAATCGGAGTTGAGCGCTCCAAGCGCGCCGCGGACGAGGCAGATTTGATTATACTCATGCTGGATTTGAGCCGGAGCACAGATGAAGAGGACGAACTGCTTCTCGAGCTGACAAAGGACAGAAAACGCATTATTGTGGGTAATAAATCGGATAAAAAGACGGTTTCGGCCGACGGTGCAATAGAAATATCGGCGCTTACCGGTGACGGAGTTGACGTACTTGCTGACAGAATACGCACCATGTACAATTTGGGAGAGCTTGATGCGGACAGCGGTACAATCGTGACCAATATGCGGCATCTTGCGGCGCTTATATCGGCTAAGGAAGCGGCAGCGCGTGCACTTTCCGCAATGGAAAACGGTATGCCGCAGGATTTTGCGGCGCTTGATATTCATGACGCTGTCGCATGCCTGGGTGAAATTACCGGTGATACCGTGTCGGAGGACATAGTTACCGAAATTTTTCATAATTTTTGCGTTGGTAAATAGAGCATTTTGTATAAATATACAAAAAACTACAGTTTTTTAATAAAAATGCTTGCATATTTATAAACATGTTGTTATAATGTATTATGTTATTTAATTTTATTGATTTTGGAGGAAGTTATAATGAAAAAGAATTTACTTAAAATTGCAGCATTAACTGTTGCATCGGTTTTAGCAGTATCGGCGCTGGCATCATGCGGTGCAAAGAAAGAAGACGCACAGGACAGCACAAAAACTCTGACAATGGTTACAAATGCGGAATTTCCGCCGTATGAATACTATGACGGCGACAAGATTGTAGGTATCGACGCAGAGGTTGCGCAGGCAATTGCAGATAAACTCGGCATGAAGCTTGAAATTGTTGATACAGCTTTCGATTCGATTATCCCGGGCGTTCAGTCAAAGAAGTATGATATGGGTATGGCAGGCATGACGGTAAACGAAGAGCGTTTGCAGGAGGTCAGCTTCACCGATACTTATGCAAAGGGTGTGCAGGTTGTAATTGTTAAAGAAGACTCGGACATTAAGAGCGTAGATGATTTGCTTGCAGAGGGTGCAAAGCACACTGTAGGCGTTCAGACAGGTACAACCGGTGACGTTTACACAACTGATGACATAGAGAGCGCAGGTCTTGGAACAATTTCACGTTTCAATAAGGGCGCAGACGCCGTTGAAGCACTGAAAATAGGCAAAGTTGACTGTGTAGTAATCGATAATGAGCCGGCAAAGGCATTCGTTGCAGAAAATGAGGGCCTGAAGATTTTGGATACCGCATATGCTGATGAAGATTACGCAATCGCGGTTGCTAAGGATAACACAGAGCTGCTTGAAAAGCTGAACACAGCACTTTCCGAGATGAAAGCTGACGGCACATTCCAGAAAATTGTTGATAAATATATTACAAGTAAATAATTATTCTTGACGCAATTAATATTTGTTTAAGGGAGTGGAGGTACCGCTCCCTTAAATTACTTAACGGGGGTTTACAATGGCGAAATTTGTGAGTAATCTGAAGTCGGATTTTATAACCTGTTTTCTGACGAAAAACAGATGGAGATTTATAACCGACGGTCTCGGCGCAACGCTGGTGATAACGTTTTTTGCGTGTATTTTGGGCATACTGATAGGCGTGATAATGGCAATTGTCAGAAGCACGTATGAAAAGAATTATAAAGATATGCGCAGCGGTGTGGGGAAAACGCTGCTGGCAGTTTTGAACGGAATTGCGAAATTGTATCTGACGGTTATCCGCGGTACACCTATGCTTGTTCAGCTTATGATAATGTATTACATTATATTTGCAAGTGCAAGTAACGGAATAGTTTGTGCAATTACCGCATTCGGTATTAATTCCGGTGCATATGTTGCGGAAATTTTCCGCTCGGGCATCATGTCGGTTGATAACGGACAGTTTGAGGCGGGCAGAAGTCTTGGCTTCAGTTATATTAAAACCATGCAGTATATTGTCATTCCGCAGGCGTTTAAAAGTGTTTTGCCGGCTTTGGCAAACGAATTTATTGTGCTGCTGAAAGAGACCTCGGTTGCAGGTTATGTCGCAATCCAGGATTTGACAAAAGGCGGAGATATTATACGCAGCGCGACTTACAAAACTTATATGCCGCTTTTGACCGTTGCCGCAATTTATTTGGTTATGGTTATATTCTTTACGCATCTTGTAGGTAAGCTGGAAAGGAGGCTGAGGAGCAGTGAACGGTAATGTAATTATAAAAACGGAAAATCTGTGCAAATGCTTCGGCACGGATATTCATGCACTGCACAATGTTTCCACGGAAATAAAAAAAGGTGAGGTTGTGGTTATAATCGGGCCGTCGGGTTCGGGTAAGTCAACCTTTTTGCGCTCGCTTAATCTTTTGGAGCATGCAACAAGCGGCAAGGTGTTTTTTGAGGGCGTTGACATAACAGACCCGAAGGTTAATATTAATGTTCACCGTCAGAAAATGGGAATGGTTTTCCAGAACTTTAACCTTTTTCCGCATCTGACAGTCATGCAGAATATTACTTTTGCACCTATAAAACTGGGAAAAATGAGCAAAGCCGACGCGGAAAAAGAGGCTATGCGGCTTTTGAACATGGTCGGACTGGCTGACCGAAAAGACGCGTATCCGTCACAGCTTTCGGGCGGACAGAAACAGCGTATTGCAATCGTGCGCGCCTTGTGCATGAAACCGGACGTAATGCTGTTTGATGAGCCGACATCGGCGCTTGACCCGGAAATGGTCGGCGAGGTTCTCGACGTTATGAAAGAGCTTGCCGAGGACGGAATGACGATGGTGGTTGTAACTCATGAAATGGGATTTGCGCGTGAGGTTGCAAACAGAATATTATTTATGGATTCCGGACGGATAATCGAAGAAGGTACGCCGGAGGAAATATTCACTTCTCCCAAAAATGAACGCACAAAGAGCTTTTTGAGCAAAATACTGTAGCAAAATATACCCGAAACGGAATTAATTCATTATATGCGTCATATATTGATGTAGTAAGGAGCGGCAAAGCTTCTGTTAATTTCGGGAGGTTATATTATGAAAAAATATTTGATTAAGATTTCGGCATTGGCATTGGCGGCGTTGATGGGCGCGTGCGTATTGGCGGGCTGCGGTTCCGTTGCGGATAACGGCGGAGCGCCGGAGACCGAAACATCTGAGAAAGCGGAAACCGATAAAGCCGGTGCACAAACGGAAAAGACCGAAAACAAGGCGGACAGCAAAACCGGTGCGGACGCTGAAAAAGAGTAAAAAGTACTTTAAGGTAAAGGAAAATATCGGGCGGCAAATATATAAACCGTCCGATATTTTTTTGTTGCCGAATAATCGACTGTCTATGATTTTTGTATGAAAATAAAAAAATATATTTACTTAACGGATTTTGTGTGATACAATGTATGAAACAACTGTTTAAGAGGTGAACTTATGTCGAAGAACATTACGAGCTATCCGCACATTATTCACGGAGGCGATTATAACCCGGAACAATGGCTGGACTGTCCCGAAATACTTGAAAAAGACGTAGAAATGATGAAAAAGGCGCATTGCAACGCAATGTCAATTGGGATTTTTTCGTGGTCATTTCTGGAGCCTCAAGAGGGCGTATATAATTTTGAGTATCTTGATGAAATAATAAAACGGCTGAGTGACAACGGAATAAAGATAATTCTTGCCACGCCGAGCGGAGCAAAACCCAGGTGGCTGGCGGAAAAATATCCCGAGGTGCTGCGCGTGAGCGCGGACAGAAAGCAGATGCTGTACGGTATGCGTCACAATCACTGCTATACATCGCCGGTATACAGGGAAAAAACAGCAAATATCAACCGCAGACTTGCAGAGCGCTACGGAAAAAATCCGAATGTGATTATGTGGCACATATCAAATGAATACGGCGGTGAATGTCACTGCGAAAAATGCCGTGCGGCGTTTCGTGAGTGGCTGAAAAAGAAATACCGCAACGATTTAAGCATGCTTAATAAGCAATGGTGGACGGGCTTTTGGAGTCACACCGTTACGGACTGGCAGCAGATTGAGCCGCCGTCACCGATTGGCGATGAAACTGAAATAATACCGGGGCTTACCCTTGACTGGTACAGATTTGTTACATATCAGACAACGGATTTTATGCGTGCGGAGATTGCGGCGGTGAGAGAAGCGTCGCCTGATATTCCGGTAACGGCGAATTTTATGGGTTCGTATCAGCCGTTCCTTGATTATCATTATATGAAAGATTATGTCGATGTTATTTCGTGGGACGCGTATCCCGACTGGCACAGCGACCGCGGCAATATAAACGAGGCGGCATATATTGCGTTCAATCATGATTTGCACCGCAGCTTAAAGCATAAGCCGTTCATGCTTATGGAAAGTACGCCAAGCCTGACGAATTGGAAACCTGTCTGCAAACTGAAAAAACCCGGCATGCACAAGCTTTCATCAATTCAGGCGATTGCTCACGGCAGCGATACTGTTCAGTATTTTCAATGGCGCAAGGGACGCGGCGGTTCGGAAAAATTCCATGGAGCCATGATTGACCACAACGGCAAGGGTGAGGGCAGAGTTTTTGATGATGTGAAAAATCTCGGTATCACGCTTGAAAAGCTTGACGAAATTTTGGGCAGCGACACAATATCCGAGGCGGCAATAGTTTATGAATTTCAAAATCGCTGGGCGCTGCGTACTGTGTGGGGATTTAAAAACGGCGGTGATGACCGTGAGTATTCTCATACCTGCAAACAGCATTATAAAGAGCTTTGGAAGCGCGGAATAAATACCGACGTAATCGGTATGAATGATGATTTGTCACGGTACAGACTTGTAATTATTCCGATGCTGTACCTGATAACGGACGAATTTATTGACAAAATCGAAGAATATGTGAAAAACGGCGGAACGGTAATTGCCACATATATGACAGGGTATGTCAATGAGAATGATTTGTGTTATACCGGCGGATTTCCGGGAGGAAAGCTAAAGAATGTTTTCGGTCTGACAGCCGACGAAATAGATTCGCTGTATGAATGTGACAGTAACATTGTGAGCTATGGTGCAAAAGAATATAAGGCGGTTGACTACTGTGAGCTTATTACGGCGGACGGCGCAGAGATACAGGGAAAATACGGAAAGGATTTTTATGCCGGAAAACCATGTGTGCTTAAGAATACGTACGGTAAAGGAACGGCGTATTACATCGGTTTCCGCGATGAAGGTGATTTCCTGAATGATTTTTATACACAGATTATTAATGAGTCGGGTGTAGAAAAATATGACCTTCCGGAGGGCGTCACAAGACACTCGCGCGAAAACGGCAGTATGGAGTTTGCATTTTACGGCAATTATTCCGATACGGATAAAACGGTGGTGCCGGACGCAGAGTATATCGATATGGAAACGGGTGAAAACGTCAGCGGCAGTTTTGTCATGCCGCCGTACGGCATAAGAATATTTAAACGGAAAAAATAATGACAGCGGCGGAAAAGGGCGCGGAAAGGACGTACCTTTTTCCGCTCTTTTTTGTTTTACGGGCACAAAATCGCGGCAATTTCATAGTATACAATATATCCCTGAAAGGAGGAGCATAGGTATGCTGAAACTGGGCTGTAAGGCGGTGGGGCTGGCCGCGCTTACTTTTTGCGTCGGAATGATATGCGGTCTGCTGTTTCCAATATATATGGTGGCGGTTGTGGAAACGGCGCTGATACTCATGATAGCGTACTTATGTCTGTTCAGATTTTAGGGGCTGAAAGGAGTTTGTATCATGAAGGTTGTAGTTGTGAAAATGCCTAAATTTTTGTCGGGAATTTTAAAAACGGTTTTGAAAATGAATTAACTTGATTTGTACTTGACAAAGGCGGCGGAATATGCTAAAATTCTACATAAGGGCAGCAGTTTTAAGGTAATGATATGCCGCTTAAACTATACAATAACGGAATGTTTCGGCATACCTGTTTCCCATAGAAACAGGTACGCCGTTTGTCATTCAGATGGAGGAAAAGATGAGTAATTTTTTTGAAGAACTTGCAAATTATGACCGCGAAGTGTATGACGCCTGCGATTTGGAGCTGAAACGTCAGCAGCACAATATTGAACTGATTGCATCGGAAAATATTGTTTCAAAAGCGGTATTGCTTGCAGCAGGAAGCATATTAACGAACAAATATGCCGAGGGTTATCCGGGAAAGCGTTATTACGGCGGCTGTCAGTATGTTGACATTGTTGAAAATATTGCGCGCGAACGTGCAAAAAAGCTGTTTGGGGCAGAGCATGCGAATGTTCAGCCGCACAGCGGTGCAAATGCCAATCTTGCGGTATTTTTTGCGCTGCTGCAGCCGGGAGATACCGTTATGGGACTCAGTCTTGCGCACGGCGGACATCTCTCTCACGGCTCGCCGGTGAATATTTCGGGAAAATATTTTAACGTAGTCCCGTATGAGGTCTCAGACGATACGGAAACGATAGACTATGAGGCAATGCGTGCAAAAGCGTTGGAATGCAAGCCCAAGATGATTGTATCAGGCGCAAGCGCGTATTCAAGAGTTATTGATTTTAAGAAAATAAGAGAAATCTGTGATGAAGTCGGCGCATATATGATGATAGATATTGCGCACATTGCAGGATTGGTTGCGGCAGGACTGCACCCAAGCCCGGTTCCGTACGCCGATGTGGTGACAAGCACAACGCACAAGACGCTGCGCGGACCGAGAGGCGGACTGATTTTGTGCCGTGAAGAGCTGGCAAAACAAATCGATAAGGCGGTTTTCCCCGGAACACAGGGCGGTCCGCTTATGCACATAATTGCAGCCAAAGCGGTGGCTTTTGGCGAGGCTATGACGGACGAGTTCAAACAATATCAAAAGCAGATTGTTTTAAACGCAAAGGCGCTCAGCGAAGCATTGCTTGCAAAGGGATTTAAACTTGTTTCCGGCGGCACGGACAACCATCTGATGCTGCTTAACCTGACGGGATTTGATATTACAGGAAAAGAATTGGAAAAGCGTCTTGACGAGGTGCATATTACCGTAAATAAAAACGCTATTCCCAATGATCCGCAAAGTCCGTTTATAACAAGCGGTATCCGTGTGGGAACACCGGCTGTTACAAGCAGAGGATTTAAAGAGCCGGAGATGGTCAAAATTGCGGGCTGGATTTATGACACCGTTGTTGATTTTGATAATTCAAAGGATAGAATTTCAAAAGAAGTACAGGAGCTTTGCGAAAAATTCCCGATATACAGCTGATGCCGGGTTTAAAAGATAACGGCCGGATAAGGAAATAATTTTAAAAAAATGAAGAAGTAGCCGAAACGGCGCAGCAAAAGCAAAATTTAAAGCTGAAAACTCAGTAAAATGGGTTTTTGGCTTTTCTTTTTTATCAGCACATTCGTAAAAGTAAATGCTTTATGATAAAATACAATACCTAAAAGAAATTTATAAAGAATTGAGTGTAGAAAATGAGCAATATTAAAAACATATAGACTTTGAAAACGAATATGTAAAACAGGTTTTGAAACGGAAGCAAACAAATATGCTGTAAATTTTATATGAACTGGGTGCGGAAATAATATCCGCATGGATATAAACATTTTATTTGCACAAAATACAGATTTCTTTGCAGTTTTTACAACAATTTGTGTATTATTTCGCCGTAAAAAAGCAGAAAAATAATGCCGTAACGGTAAAAGCACGGCAGAAATACAAAATCTAACCGTGTTTTACATCAAACCTGACAACATTTTGTGCAAAAAGAGGTGGATATTTGCTATTGTCTCTACAGTGGTGTACGTGGTAGAATAAAGAAAAGTGAAAATAAGGAGGAAATGCTATGAAAGACAGCAAATTGTACGCATATTATTTCCCTAATTGGCATGTGGACGAAAAAAATGAGAAATGGCACGGACCGGGCTGGACGGAATGGCGTGTTGCGCAATACGCAACGCCGCGGTTTGAAGGACATGACCAGCCGAAAATACCGCTTTGGGGATATGAGGACGAATCCGATCCCGGCATTATGGCGAAGAAGATTGCCGCTGCGAAAAAGAGCGGTATTGACGGATTTATATTTGACTGGTATTGGCACACCGACGGACCGTATCGCAAAAAATGTCTTGAAAACGGATTTTTAAAGGCAGAAAATAACAGAGATTTTGAATTTGCCGTGATGTGGTGCAACCACACGGCGGGACAGCTTCACCCGACGGCTCTCACGCCGATAGGTGTGCCGACGGCGCACAGCACAGCGACGCGGGAGTTATTTTTTGAGATTACGCAATACTGCATAGATAATTATTTTGGCTGCGATAATTACATAAAATTAAACGGAAAACCGTATTTTTCGCTGTATCTGCCAATATCTTTCGTAAATCAGCTGGGCGAAACGGAGGCAAAGGCGGCAATGGACGATTTTCGCGAAAGAACGGTAAAGGCAGGCTTTGCAGGGTTGCATCTTAATATCTGCTCGACGTGGTGGGAAAAGCCGAACGGGATGTCGATTGATGAACGCAACGCCCTGATTGACCTTTTGGGCGCGGACTCTGTTTCAAAATACAACTGGGATTTTGACCAAAAACCGCTGACGGTTGACTGGGCAGATGCGCTGGAGCTTTCAAAAAAGACATACATCGAGGATTGTGCCGTTAAAGTTCCCGTTATACCTACGGTTGTCAACGGCTGGGATCCAAGTCCGAGAACGGTTCAGTCGGAGGTCTATACTGTCGGGAAATACCCGTTTACGCCTATCGGCATAAATGCAACTCCGGAGCTTTTGGAACGTTCGCTGCGTGAGTTTTATGAATTAATGAAGAAAAACGGTACAAATATGATGACGATAACCTCATGGAATGAGTGGACAGAGGGAAACTACCTTGAGCCGGATACAACATACGGTTACGGTATGCAGGACGCCGTCGGGAGATTTACGGATTACATAAGCAAGAAATGAACGGAGGGAAAACATGATAGAATATCGAGTAAATGATGCAGCCGATGCGCTTCCGATAGGCGAGGCGCAGCTCGGCGGAAAAATCGGGGAGAAATTCCGAAAAGTCATATTTGAGCGCATGACCTCGGAGAAGGCGCAAAAGGAGATATTTCCCGAAACTGAAGCGGCATTTAAAAATTGTATAGATGACGAAAATCCGCCGGTGGGATTATGGCAGGGGGAATTTTGGGGCAAAGTTATAATCAGCGCATGCCGCGGCTGCCGATACACCAAAGATGAAAATTTGAAGGAATTTATACGCGGCAGCGTTTATCGCGTGCTTGAATATCAGCGTCAGGACGGCTATCTGGGTTCATATAAAAATGAGCGGCAGATTTTTAAGGCGCCGGTAAAAGAGGTTCAGAGGATTACCGGCTATGACTGGCCCTGCGACTGGACGTGGAATATTTGGTGCAGAAAGTATACGCTGTGGGCTATGCTGGAGGCATATGAGCTTCTGCATGACGAAAAAATTCTGTCAGCGTGCATATCATTCACCGACCAACTGATTGACATGCTGAATGATATGGGGGCAAAAATATGTGAAACAGGCACGTTTTGGGGATTGCCGTCAGGCTCGGTTTTAAAGCCCGTTTTAATTTTGTACAGGCTGACGGAAAATAAAAAATATCTTGATTTTGCGCTGGAAATTGCAAATGAATGGCAAGATGATACAACGCGCTGCTGCAAGATTATAAAATGTGCACTTGCGAAAATGCCGATACACCTGTGGAATTATGAAACAAGCGATATTCCGCCAAGCTCTGAAAATGCGGGAGAAGGTCTTTCGGAGCCGCGCAGATATGAAGATTCGCACAAGGCGTATGAAATGATGTCATGCTTTGACGGTCTGTGCGAGCTGTATCGCATAACCGGCGATAGAACATATTTTACCGCAGCGGAAAATTTCTGGAATATCCTTATTAAGTATGAATACAATACATTGTTTTCGGTTGGATTTAACGATATATTTATTCATGCGTCAAATTACGAAAGCGCGATTACCGAGCTTTGCGATGTGGTTCACTTTATGCGTCTTGCAGGCGAGCTGTATAAACTGACTGCGGACTGCACGTATCTTGATTATTTTGAAATGGCATTTTATAATCCGTTTTCGGCAGGCGTAACGCGTGATGGTTCATGGGCTGCGCGCGGAGTGCGCGGAACCGAGGCGCATATGTATGATGTGGGACAGGTCGGATTGAGATACAGTCATTGCTGCGTAAACAATATGGCGCGCGGATTTGTGAATATGGCAGAGTTGGCTGTGTGCCGGTCGGGGAGAAATATATACATAAATTTCTTCAATGAGGCAGCTGTTTCGACAGACGGTGTAAAGATTTGCATTTCGGACGGGTATCAGCAGTACATGAATGTGGGTATGGAAATAGAGTCGGACGGCGCACGGAAAATCATGCTCAGAATACCGTCATGGAGCAGAAAAACCGTTGTTACGGTAAACGGAAAGAACTTTGATGCCGAACCCGGTACTTATTTTGAAACGGAAATTCCGGACGGGAAAAGCAGTATAAATGTAGATTTTGATAAATCGGTCAGAATACTGAAAGGGGATTACAACTTCAATTTCTTCCCGATAACGCCGTACATGCTTTTGAGATATTTTTCGGGTGAGGAGATTTTTGCAGACGAAATGAACCGTGATACCGTCGCAAGCGATAACAGAGCACGCGTTTGCATAGGTGCAAGCATGCTTGCGCTGTCGCGTGATTTCGGTGCGGATATTGCGGAGATAAAGAAAAATCACGGTCTTTGCACAGCCGATGCGTGCGCACGGGCTGAAGCGGCACCGAAAGATGGTGCAAGCGCTGTATTTGACATATTTTTTAAAACCGATGACGGAGAATTTACGCTGATGATGTGCGATTTTGCCGCTGCGTCCGATACGATGGAATTTAAGGATTACAGATACACAATATATATCTGATAAACAAAACCGGCTGTAAAATAATGTTGAGCTGCCGAGCATGATAAAATGCTTCTGCCCAATAGAATTTTACTGCCGGTGTTTTGTTATTTTTAGAATGATACTACCGTCACTCAGACAATCCGGTCAATTTTTTGAGCAATAAAAAGGCGGCGCATTTTCACGCCGCCCGCACGGATACTGCAATTAATCGTTTGCAGCCTTAATTTTTTGTATATATGCTTTGGTTTCCGCCGCGACAACTCCGCTCAGGGAGAACAGTGCCACAAGGTTCGGGAAAGCCATAAGTGCGTTTACTATGTCGGCAAGTGTCCATACGAAAGAGACGTTTAGGTACGGTCCCATGAATACCGCCAAAATGTACAGAACGCGGTATGTCAGAATTGCCGGTTTTTTATTTCCGACTAAATACTGCAGACATTTTTCCGAGTAGTAGTCCCAGCCCAAAATGGTGGTAAATGCGAAAAATACCAGGCAAATCATAAGAAGAAATGCACAAACGCTGCTTGAGAAGGGAAGTCCTTCCGTAAAAGCGCGTGTAGTAATCGCAACACCCTCGAGAGAGCCGTCCATTGCCTGCTGATATGAACCTGTAAGTACGATTGCAAGACCGGTTATCGTACAAATAATAATTGTATCGAAAAATGTTCCTGTCATGCATACGAGACCTTGTCTTACCGGTTCTTTTGTTTTAGCGGCAGCCGCAGCGATAGGAGCGGAGCCTATGCCGGATTCGTTTGAGAAAATTCCGCGTGCGATACCGCTTTGCATTGCCGATTTTATCGTGATACCGAAAGTAGCGCCAAGCACTGCCTTGGGGCAGAATGCACTCTTAACTATGAGCGCTATTGCTGCGGGTATTTCGGGTATATGTGTAACGATAAGTATAATTCCGCACAGGAAGTACAAAACCGCCATAAACGGAACAACAATCTCCGATACTTTTGCTATTCTCTTAATTCCGCCGATTATAACAAGCGCTGCAAACAGCGATACGATAATGCCCGAAAGTACGGTGGGCCATGCGTAGGAGTATTCTCCGATGCTGAAAGCTACCATAGCTTTGTCGGGGTCGAAAAAGTTCTGTACGGCAGCGGTAATACCGTTAATCTGCGTCATGGTACCTATTCCGAGGATACCTACCATCATGCCGAATATTGCGAACAGCTTTGCAAGCCATTTCCAATTTGCGCCCATGCCTTTTTCTATGTAGTAGAACGGGCCGCCGAGAACCTTGCCGTTTGAATCGATTTCGCGGTATTTTACGGCAAGCAGACCCTCGGAATATTTTGTCGCCATTCCCAAAAATGCGGCAAATTCCATCCAGAACAGTGCACCCGGTCCGCCGCCTGCTATTGCGGTTGCAACGCCGACGATATTACCGGTACCGATTGTTGCCGAAAGTGCCGTACATAAAGCGCCGAAGCTTGTAACATCACCGTCACCGTCTTTCTCATTCTGAAACATATATTTCAGAGCTTTCGGCAGATGAAGCACTTGCACAAAGCCTGTGCGAAGCGATAAAACCAGTCCTACTGCCAGTATAAGTACGATAAGCGGTATGCCCCATACCCAGCCGTCAATTGTGCTTAAAACGTTGTTGATTGAGTCCATTAAACTCATTTCTGCATTCATTTTCTTCCTCCCGAATTTTTAATATTGCTCTTTTGCGAAATTAACGTCTTAAAACGCAAAAAAAAGCTGCCGACCCAAAAACGGCAACTCCAAAGTAAGAAAGCGTATATGCAGTCTTCGTCCTTTTGCCTGAGAGTTTCGGCTTTCGCCTTGCCCCTTCGGCACTCAATTTAATGAGGTTCTCCGAAGTTCCCTACACTTTCAGTTGTTATCCTGAAAGTTTCTGCGGGTCATATTTAAAATAACGAGATAATTGTATCACAAAATCTGACATTTGTCAACAATTTTTTTCAAACTTATTTTTCGCGCAGACAGATTATTTCTTGTTCATGTGTGTATTAAAATTCATGCTGCGGTATTCCGTGGGCGTCATGCCGGTATGATATTTAAAAAATTTAATACATACATTTTCGCTCTCAAAACCGCAGAGGTGCGCTATCTGTTTGACGGTATAGTCGGTTGCTGCAAGATAGCCTTTAATGTTTTCAAGCTGCATTTGATTTATATACTCCTTGAAGCCTATTCCGTATGCCTCGCGAAAAACCTTGCCGATATAATTTTCATGGTAGCCGAAATGGGCGGAGGCGCGTTTTACGGTGGGTGCGCTGCTGATGTTGATGCGTACCCATTCCTTTATCCGGGCGGCAATCGGACGGAGAACATTTGAATCGGAGCCGGATTGGCGGCGGATTTCCTCCGCGATAAGCGCTGTTAAAAGGTCGCAGCACTCGGGAGTATATCCCGGAGTGTTGGCGGTATGCAAAAGCTGAGAAAAAAGATTTTTCAGTGTGCCCGACATAGACGGATTGCCGTATTTCGGGAACTCCGCCATATATTTTTCGCAGGTGTTGAAATGTAGCCAGTAAAATGAAATTCCGCCGAGAGTTTCTTTGTACCCGTAGTGCCGTCTGCCCGGATTGAGGATAAGGAAATCCCCGGGATTTACGGTATATTTCAAAGTTTCCTCGGCAATGTAAGCGGTTCCGTTTAACATAAAAATAATTTCGTAGTTATTTATTATGCGCTCGCGGTGAATCCAGCTTTCCTCGGTGCGGAAAAGCCCCGAATATTCATATTCAATATTAATATCGGAATTAATTGTTATCATATCGGTTATGTTCCTTCCGTATTGTCTGATAGAATTTTATCATATCTTGAAAATAAAATCAATGCAAATGTAAAAAAATGCGCCGGTTTTTCGCAGCCGACGCATTTTTTGATAATTGTTTTATTTGGTTGAGGTTGTTACGGTTATGACTCTGACTACTCCGCCGTTTGCAAGGCTCTTATCCGAATAAAGCGTTACCGAGGATATGTTGGCAAGCTTTGCAAGGTCATCGATGGAATACTCTTTCATCTTTGCGCTGTTGGTCGAATCAACTATCTGAACCTCTGAGGCAAGCTTGTATATTGAATCGGCAAGCATTATTCTTCCGCCCTCGACAGCGTTAATTCCGCCTGCCGACGCGATTTTATAAAGCGGTGTAATAGACGTAATTGAACCGTTTGTTACGCGGAAAGAAACTCCGGCGCCAACCGATGTATTTATTGAGCCGATGTTTCCGAGCATATAATTTTCCGTGCTGCCGCCCGAGAATATTTTATAACCCGTTGTGGAGTCGCCGGACTTCATAAAGCCGTTGATTACGCCGAACTGAGATGAGCTCTCCAAATCCTTGACAAACATAATTGCGATGTCGCCGAATTTGTTTGCCGTGACAATGTTAATAAGCTGAGAGCTGTTTATGGATTTTGAAGTAAGCTTATCGAAATCCAAAAGCTCGCATGATGCCGGGTTTACGTCACTGTCTGATGTGAGCTGGATTATTGCAGCGTCTTTGAGCACGTATCTGTCGCCGATAGTTCTGTTTTCAAGGCTTATGTCACCGACATAGTTTTTGGAGGTTGATGTGTTCTGCGACGCAAGAGAAGCTGTTCCGCCGGAATAGGTTATGCGCATGAATTTTCCGATATAGTCCTTGTACAGTTTGTCGGTTACGATGTCATGCTGCTCGCCGTCCGTCATAAACATTGTTGCTATAAATTCGGAGCTTCCCTCATTCGCGCCCTCTGTCGCGGTGCGCGTCGATGTTGACAGCACAACGCCGTATTCAAAATAGTCAAAGCTCGATGAATTGTCGGTTACAAAGGCTATTTTATCGTTCTTGCCGAGGAGCAGCGTGATTTTGTCGCCTATTGCGAAAGCGCCGCTTGAGGCGTCGAGCTTTGATGTGGCGGCAGAATAGCCGATTTCATATGATTTTCCGCCCACCGTAACGCTTTCCACGTATGCTTTCGACGGGGAGGCAGAGTAATACGAGCCGGTTATTTTTTTGGAATATACATCCATAACATTGGTGCGTGTGTTGTAGTAAACAACATCGCTTGCTTTGATGTCCGCAAGAACCGCCGCCTCGCCGTTTCTGTATACAACAAGATTGTTTTTGTTTATATCAATGCCCTCCATGGAGGTATCGTCGGCAGTATAATTTTTACTTGCAAGAACCGGATCAATGTCACTGCTGCTGCCGATAACGGCAATATTCCATACGCCGTAGCTGTTTCCGTAGAAGGTTATGTCCGTACCGTTTGTAAACAGGCTTTTTGCGGATGAAAATGTCATTTTGTTTCCGTCGGAATAAATTATAAAGTTTCCGTCAGCTTTGTATGTGCCCTTGCGGCCGTCGGTTGTTGTGTATTCGATATTGCTTTCGGTAACTTTATTTACGATTGCTGTCTGTGACGCAATGTTTCCTTCCGAACGGTATTCGCGCACTGCAGTGAGATAACCGTTTTTGTCAATTACGGCGTGCTCGTAAATATCGCCCTCGCTGATGTCGGCCTGACTTGTCAGAAGATATGTCTGCGCGTTGTTCAGCTTCATATTTCCTGCAAGAACCGTAACGTTATTGCTTGAACTGTCATTATCGAGAATAAGCGCGTCATCAAGTACGCTGAAACCGAGTGTTTCAAGGTATGTATCGGCAGATTGAGCCTGTTTGCTTTCCGCGGGCTTTGTGAACAGTGCACGGTCAACCAAAACTGCCGCGGTCGCACGGGCAAGAGGTGCGTTGCTGTCGGCATATATGCCATCGGTTATGCCGAGTGATGCCGCTGCGGACATGTAATTATCGGGCCAGTAGTAGCCTACGCTGTCCTCACTGTAGCCGAGGGTGCGCATGAGGATTGTAACTGCCTCCGCAAGACTGATTGTTTTGTACGGACCGAAAGAACCGTCCGAATAACCGGACAGAATATCCTGTGTGACCGCATAATTGATATACGGCGCAAACCAGCTGCCCGAGGGACTGTCAAAGAACGAGGAGGTAGACGCGGCGGCACGTGCCTCCGTGTCTTTGTCCATCATGCACACAACAATTTTGGTAAATTCCGCACGGGTAATCTGATTTTCGGGGCGAAAAGTGCCGTCATCATAGCCGTTGATAATACCCAAATCCTGAAGCCTGCGCGGATTGGCTGTAATCGGCACTCATATCTATGTCGCTGTACGCCGCAAATGCCGGCGGAATTGCCGCTGCGGCTATGAAAACCGCAAGAAACAGGCTTAATATTTTTTTCATAATAATATTGTCCTTTCCAAAATAAATTTATTCCGAACGCAGCGCGTCTATCGGGTGAAGCTTTGCTGCCTTTTTAGCCGGCGCTATTCCGAAGAATATGCCGATGAAAAGCGAAAATCCGAATGACAGCAATATCATGCTCGGCAGAGAAACAAAGTCGATACTTAAAAAGCTGCATATGACATTGCCGACCCCTATGCCGAACAGTATCCCGATTATGCCGCCCATCGCACTTAAAATTGTCGATTCTATAAGGAACTGCATCAATATATCCGTAGTACGTGCGCCGATAGCCTTTCTGATACCGATTTCACGTGTACGCTCGCTGACCGAAACGGTCATGATATTCATAATACCTATACCGCCGACAACAAGTGAAATTGCAGCAATTCCGGCGAGCATCGTAGTCATTGTTCCGGTAATCTGGTTCAGAGTGTCGAGGATTTCCGCAACACTGTTTACATTGAAGCCGTCATCGGTGCCGAGCTGCGTAGTTATGTATGATTTAAGCTCATTTACCGCTGCTTCTACCGTGTCCTCTGTTGTTGCCGAAAAATAGTATGTGGATATATTTTTGTTGTTCAAAAACCGCATTGCGGTTGTGTACGGTATGGTTACGGTATTGTCGGACGAGCTTTCGGTCGAATCGTCCTGCTCCTCATATACGCCGACAATTTTAAACTGTCTGCCGTTGAGCTTGATTGTCTGACCGATTGGATTTGCACCGCCGAAGTATTCCGAAACAATGTATGTTCCCACGATGCAAACATACGAACGGCTGTTTATATCATGTTCCGAAATAAACCTGCCGGCCTGAATTTTGGTATCCTTAATATCGGCATATGTGGAGTCATATGCGCTCAGCGATGTGGTTGTATTTTCGTTGCCGTATTTAAGCGTTGTCATGCCGGATATGGACGGCGACATAGCGCTTACCAAATCCGGGTTATCGTCGAGAAATTTCTGCATGCTGCTGAGGCTGATGCTTCTGGTGGAACCGCCCCAGCCGCCGCGCGACATGGATACGGTGATAAGCTTTGTACCCATGGAGGACAGCTCATCGGTAATGGACGAGGTGGTGCCGTTTCCAAGACCTGTCAGAATGATAACCGACGCAACGCCGATTATTATTCCGAGAGTTGTAAGTGCCGAACGCCCTTTGTTGCCCATTATGCTTTTTATCGACATTTTAAAGGACTGTGACATTTTTAAAAAGTTCATTGAACGTCACCTCCGTTTAATGCATGCTTTAAATCCGCGTCGAGGTCGGCGGATTTGCCGTGCTCGTTGTCGCCGATGTCCGAGCCTTTAGCGTTATCGGCACCTGCCATATCGTTGCGGTTATCTATATCGCTTGTGATTTTGCCGTCACGGATAGTGATAATGCGTTCTGCCTGCTTTGCAATGTTAAGGTCATGTGTGATTATGACGATTGTATTGCCCTCGTCATGCAGGTCATGCATCATCTGCATTATCTCGATGCCGGATTTTGAATCAAGTGCACCGGTAGGTTCATCGGCAAGGATAAGCGACGGATTTGCGGACAGTGCGCGCGCAATTGAAACCCGCTGCTGCTGACCGCCGGAAAGCTCGGTCGGTTTGTGGTGAATTTTATCACCCAGTCCGACGCGCTCAAGCGCTTTTTTTGCAAGCTCTTCGCGTTTTGCCGTCGGGATACCGCGGTAAATGAGCGGCAGCTCGACGTTTTCAAGCGCGGAAAGCTTGGTAAGCAGATTGTACTGCTGAAATATAAATCCCAGCTTCTGATTGCGCAGGTCGGCAAGCTGATTATCGGTCATTTTGCTTCCCTCAACTCCGTCAATCCAGTAACGTCCGCTTGTGGGGACATCAAGGCAGCCTATCATGTTCATGAGTGTTGATTTTCCCGAACCGGACGGACCTATAATCGATACAAATTCATGCGGCTTTATATGAAGGCTTACACCGTCGAGTGCATGAACTTCGGTGTCGCCCATTTTGTAGGTTTTGGTAATGTTTTCAAGTCTGATCATGTGCGGTCACCTGCTTACATCGGGCCGCCGCCCATGCCGCCGCCGGGGTGTCCGCCCATACCGCCGCCACCGGCTCCGCCGCCCATGCCGCCGCCGGCTCCTCCGCCGGGCATCGTCATGTTGATTGAGGAGTTACTTGAACCGGTTGAGAAACGGTATACCTCCTGACCCTCGGTAAGACCGGAGATTACCTCCGCCGTGTCATCGCTCGAAATTCCGACCTGTATCTCAACGGTTTTGTAGCCGTCGGGAGCTTCGGGAGTCAAATCTTTGGCACCGCCCGGAGCTTTGCCGGACGAATTATCCGCACCGCCCGGAGCTTGGGGAGCACTACCGCTTTCGGAGTCGGCGTCCTGCGGTTTGCCGGGGTTCTTTTTATCGCCGCTCTTATCCTTTTTGCTGCCTGCATTGTCATCTTTTACAAATACGAAGCTTTTTCCGCCTACGGTTTTTATATCCTCTGCGGGTAACGTGAGCACATTTTGTGCGGATTCAACAATAATGTTTGCGTCTATGTTCATGCTCGGGCGAAGATTTCCGGGTTCATTTATAATAACCTTGGCTGAGTATGTGGTAACACCGTTTTGGGCTGAGCCTTCAACCGATATGGAGTCGATGTATCCCGTGAAGGTTTCATCGGGGAGTGCGTCGCAGGTTACGGAAACCTCCTGACCCTCGCTGACTTTGCTTACGTCAAGTTCATCTATCGGCAAATCAAATTTCAGCCTGGATATGTCCGCTACAACCATCATGGTTGTCGAGGCGTTGGTTTTGTCTATGGTATCTCCGGCTTTTGAATTTTTTGTAATAACCGTGCCGCTTATCGGGGAGGTGATGTTGTAATCCTCCATATCTTTCTCTGTCTGCTGCATCTGAAGCTCGGCGCTGCGGTAGGAGAGAGTGCTGTCGGTTATCTTGTCGGAAACGGTATCGCTTGTGAGTGTTGCGATGACTGCGCCTTTTTTCACGTAATCACCGTTTTTGCAGTATACCTTGGAAACCGTGCCGCTTGTTTCGGCAGTTACGGTGTTCTGTGATGAATTTTCAACCTTGCCGCTGCCGGGGCTGACTGCCGAACCAACCGAACCGCCGACGGTAAGACCTTCATAAAATGCGCCGGGGTTTGTGAACGAGATAGTTACATTATATAACGTGGAGCCGTCGCTGCCGGCGTACGAAGCGGTCGATTTGTGCGTGACCGTTCCCTGTACCGAGCTCATATGCTTTGAGCTGGTTATTTCCGCCGCGTCGCCTGTGTGAATGGAATCAATCTGCGCCTGCGTAAACGGAAGAACAACCTCAAGGTTGGAGGTGTCGGCGATTGTTGCGACTTTTGTTCCGGCGTTAATATCCTGTCCTTCTTTTACGGATAAGTCGGAAACAACTCCGCTGCTGCCGGCTGTAAGAGTGAGCTTGCTGCCGTCCTCAAGAGCGCTGTTATAGTTGTTTTTGCTCTGTTGCAGCGAGATTTTCTGACGCTCAACATTGAGGTCGCTGCTTGATGTGTCGAAGCCGTACAGGCGGTCACCCTTGTTGACCGTGTCGCCGACCTCGTACGGGCAATAGATAATATCGCCGCTTACTTTCGGAATTATTTCGTATCGCTCATAGGGTTCTATGGACGCGCTGCCGGTGATTGTAACCTCCACATCTCCGCGCGATACGGTGTCGGTTTCGCGTGCGGAAACTGCCGGAGCTGCGTTTTTTCCGCCGGTGAGTTTGACAGCACCTGCGATTACTATTATCGCACCGGCTGCAATTATGATTTTTTTCTTGCTTGGCTTTATGTACTGCTTCAGCTTTTCCTTGCTGAAATTAATTTTTGCTCTTTTCAAAAAAATTCCTCCTTATCCTTTAATAACTGTATTAATTCTATCATACAAATATTTTCAATGTTTATACAAAGTGTAAATAATTTGTAAACTGTAATAAATATAAAATTACAGAGATTTCATGACAGAATTACATACAATTCCGGATATTATACCTGTCAGGATGCCTGCTGGCAGCAGAAAGGAAAGGTAGTAAAAAGGTGCGGAGGAACCGAGCACCGCAGAGGCTGCAGCAACCTGACCGAGGTTGTGAAAAACAGCGCCGGCTGCGCTTGTGCCGATGACGCTAAGACCGCATTTTCGTGCGGCAAGCATCGCAAAATATGCGCACAGTCCGCCGGCAAGCGAGTATATAAGCGCGGAAATTCCCGAAAACAGAAGGGACGATACAAAAACTTTTAATGTTAATATAAGAAAAGTTTTTTTTGCTCCTATGCGCTGCAGCGCAAAAAGTATTACGATATTGGATAAACCGAGTTTAATTCCCGGAACCGAAACGGGCAAAGGAAAAAGCGACTCAATATAGCCGAAAATCAGAGCAAGCGCCGTCAGCAGCGAAATTTTTGCAATATCGAAATTTTTCATTATCTCACCACCGCATCTATGCCGGATTTTTTTGTGACCTCAACCGTCACTTTGTTGGGAAGACATATTATTTTTTTTTCGCTGCCGCTGATTTTACCCTGCTTTATGCACAGCTTGTCCGGGCAGTCGGCATATTCCATATATACTTCGCCGTTTTTTATCACAACCGTATTTTTGCCGTCAATATCGGCTGTGCGGTCGGTGTGTAAAGGATAGCTGCCGTATAGTTTTCCGGCTTTTTTGATTATTACCGTATCGGCGCTTTTTTTTGCGCTGAAAAACGGATACATTATCGCCGAAAACGCAAGCACGGCGGCGATAAATATGACATCTTTTCTGCTCATTCTGCAAAACTCCTGTTTTATTTACAATTTTTTCACAATTAGTTCATACGCATGACATAATAACGTGTTATTATGTACTCGTAAGTTGAAAAACTTACAAAATACCTTCCCCTTAATATTTTTATGGAAAAGCTGCATTTGCACAGTGCAGCTTTTTTCATGTCATGATTATTATAATATTAATTCGGAAAAAATGCAACACAATAAATAATATTATTGACAGAACGGAATAATTAGGTTATAATAAAAGTCGGTGATTTTATATTTGTGCATGTGAAAGCAGAGGTAGAGAATTGAAACGTAGAAGAAAAAGAAAAAATAAAGGTATAAATAAAAAACAAGCTGCCGTGTTCGGAATATCTCTTGCGGTTCTCCTTGCGGCGTTTGCGGCGGTTATGTGGCTGGGCGGATTTTTCGGCTCGTCCGTGGAAGAAGAATATATCGAACCGGTGAGCAAGGAAACCGGAGTTATAAATGTCCTTGTTGTCGGGCTTGACCGCAGCGAGGGACTGACCGACACCATTATGGTGGCAAGATATGATTTGGATAACGAAAAAGTAGACATACTTTCAATTCCGCGGGATACGAGAATGTATATAGGCAGCCGCTACCAGAAAATAAACTCGGCATATTCCGTATCGAAGAACGGAAAAAAGAACGGTATTAACGGCACAATCGAAGCGGTTAACCGCCTTACGGGTATACCGATAAATTATTATATTGAATTTACCTGCGCGGCATTCCGTGAAACGATTGACGCGCTCGGCGGAGTTGATTTTGACGTTCCGCAGAATATGAATTACGATGACCCGGTTCAGGATTTGCATATTCATCTGACAAAAGGAATGCAGCATCTCGACGGTGACAAGGCGGAACAGCTCGTACGTTTCAGACGCTATCCCATGGGTGATATTGACCGTGTTGCGGTACAGCAGAGTTTCTTAAAGGCGGTTACCTCGCAGAAAATAAATGCGGAAATTATTACGAAAATTCCGGAACTTTACAAGGTGCTGACAAAGGAAATACGTACTAACTTCACGCTTGCGGACGCGGCAAAATACGCACTTAACGTGAATGATTTGTCAAGCGAAAATGTAACTATGTACTCTGTTCCCGGTGTGGCAAACGGAACCGACTACGGTTCATCATACTGGATTGCGGACATGACGCAGCTCGGTACGCTGCTGGAGGAACATTTCGGGTCAGACGCAAGCAAAATTACAATTCATTCCGCGGACGGCTTGAGCAAGACGAAGGATATAAAGAAAACAAAAACACCGGCTAAATCGGAAACCAAGACGACGCCTAAGCCGTCAAGCAGTACACCGGTGCCGGAAAGACCGACGCATACGGCTAAACCGGCTGCGGAAGAACCCAAGCATACCGCGCAGCCGAGTGCGACGGAGGAACCGAAGCATACGGAAAAACCGAGCGAAACGGAAACTCCGCGTCAGACCGAAAAACCGTCGGAGGCAAGTCCGTCAAATGTGTCGGACGATGTTACTGAAGAATAGAGAGGATTGAACCGTGAAAAGAGCAAGACCGAAAAACAAAAAGGCGGCTATTAAGCGTGAACGTGAATTTTATGAGCAGGAGAGAGCGGCGCGCAGCGCGCAGCATTATGATGAACCGGAAAATACAGACGAATATACCGAGCCTGAAACTCAGCCGCAAAATGTAAATAAATACGAAAACATTATTGAAGAAATTCAGCACGAACGCGCCGAAACGGGGAGCGTGAGTCCCGAAGAGCCGCGCCCGAGATATTCGCAGCCGGCGGTCAGCGCACAAAGCGGCGCAAAGGGAAAGCCGGTTAAAGGAAAGAAGAAAAAGAAAAAACACCGTGCGCTTAAGATTATACTTACGGTTTTGGTGGTTTTTGTTGCGCTTGGCTTCATTACAATGGGACTTGATATTTTTGACGATTCGGACGTGCTTACGCCACTGGAAAACGGGAAGATAAACGTCCTGATGCTCGGCGTTGACGAAGAAGGTCTGAGAACCGACGCGATAATGATTGCATCATATGACGCTAACGAGGCGCAGGTCAATATGCTTTCGGTGCCGAGAGATACCAAAGTCTATGTTACAAACCGTGACGTGACAAGGAAGATAAATGAAGTGCACGCGATGAGCAGCAAGCAAAAGTCGGGTGAAATTCTCGGCGCGGAGGCAACGGCGGAGGCTGTATCGCAGCTTACCGGAATACCGATAAACTATTATGTTGAGTTTTCTTTCTCGGCAATTGACAATCTGTTTGACGCTCTCGGCCCGGTTGAGTTTGATGTTCCCGATGTCGAGGGAAAGGGCAGGGGCATGAATTATGATGACCCCGTTCAAAATCTGCATATTCACTTAAAACCCGGATTGCAGCAGCTTACGGGCAACGAGGTTCAGCAGTTCGTGCGTTATCGAAAGAGTAACAGCGGCGCCGGCAGCGGCAGCGATACCGACCGTGTTGCGCGTCAGCAGGAGTTTGTAAAAGCGGTTGTTGACCAAAAAGTGAATGGTACTCTTATACCTAAGCTTCCGGGAATTTTTGCACAGCTCTCAAAAGAAATAAAGACAAATATTTCGGCTGGAGATGTTGCGAGATACCTACGCTATCTGAAAAAACTGACGGGCGAAAGTATCCACAGCTACAGTCTGCCCGGGGAAACAAAAACAATCCGCGGCGGCTCGTACTTTATCTGCAATCTTGAGGAAACGAAGGTCTTGATGAACGATACTTTCGGCTATGACGCGGAGCTGACTGACAAGATTACTCTTTCGGAAAAACATTCGCAGCAAATTTTGAAGGGCGGCAATCTTACGAAGAAAAACAAGAAAAACAGCAGCACGGCTGCAACAACAGCGCCCGAAAACAACGATAAGAATACCGGAAGCAATTCATCAAACAGCAAGAAAACAACGGCGCAGCCCAAGGCGTCATCCACGCCGACGCCCGAGCCGACAAAGGCTCCTGCGGTTACAAAAAAGCCAGTTCAGCAGGATTCTCTCGAAGAAATTTTCGACGAGGAATAAAAATATTAAAAAAAGGCTTGCATTTTACGAATATGTGTGGTATAATGTTAGAAGAATAGCAATTGACGGAGAGTGGGTTACAAACCCACTCTTTAGTTTTGAGAGGTGATTTGGTTGGCAAATGCTGCGGAAACAGCTGCTTTTGAAATCGGGGACAGACTTGCGGAGAGCATGGGATATACCGTTGTGGACGCTCAGTTCGTCAAAGAAGGCAAAAACAAATACCTGCGTCTGTTTATAGACAAGGACGGAGGAATAGGCATCGATGACTGTGAGGTATTCTCGCGTGCGTTTGAAAAGGAATTTGATGAGGCAGACCCGATTGAGGGAGAATATATCCTTGAGGTATCCTCGCCCGGACTTGACAGAAAGCTACGTACCGAACGGGAATTCAGGTACTATATCGGGCGCGAAGTTGATGTAAAGCTGTATAAGCAATCGGATGCCGGAAAGGAATTTTGCGGCGTGCTTGCGGATTACGCAAAGGATACCGTAACAATTGATTTGGGGGACAGGAGTATAGATATATGCCCGAAAGACGCCGCATATATCAGACTTCACTTTGAAATTTAACGTGGTCTGCGCACAGCCGCAGATGTAATAATGAAAGGATTGATAGGGAAAATGAACGAAGATTTACTTAATGCTCTTACCGACTTGTGCAAGGAAAAGGGTATAGAAAAAGAGGTAATACTGGACGCGCTTGAGGCGGCGCTGATTGCGGCATATAAGCGTAATTTTGCATCTGCGCAGAATGTTTGTGTGGAGCTTGACCGTGAAACGGGAAAAATAAGCGTTTATGCGCAGAAAACCGTGGTTGAAGAGGTTACCGACCCTCAGCAGGAAATTTCGGTTGAGGACGCAAAAAAACTGAGCGGCACATATGAACAGGGCGACGTAGTTAATATTGAGGTGACGCCGAGAGATTTCGGAAGAATTGCCGCAATGACCGCAAAACAGGTGGTTACGCAGCGTATCCGTGAGGCGGAGCGCGGTATCATCTTCAGCGAGTACACTCAAAAGGAAAATGACATCGTAACCGGAAAAGTTGAACGGATTGAGCATGAAACAATTTATGTGGACATAGGCAAGGCAGAAGCAATTTTGCCGAAAAATGAGCAGACCGACGGCGAATTTTACAACGTGGGTGATATGATTAAATGTTACGTCAGCGAAGTCAAGAATGCGACGCGCGGCACGCAGATAATTCTGTCACGTACTCACCCGGGTCTGGTGAAGAAGCTGTTCTTCAGAGAAGTGCCGGAAATACAGGACGGTTTGGTTGAAATCAAATCTGTTTCGCGTGAGGCAGGTTCAAGAACAAAAATTGCAGTCTATTCCGAGGATCCCGATATCGATGCGCAGGGTTCATGCATCGGGCCGAAAGGAACAAGAGTTCAGGCGGTGTCGGAGGAGCTTAACATGGAGAAAATCGACATCGTTAAGTGGAGCGAGGATCCCGTAGAATATATTTCGGCCGCACTCAGTCCGTCCAAGGTACTGAGCGTGACGGTTGATGAAGATGAAAAGAGCGCAAAAGTCATTGTGCCGGAAAATCAGCTTTCACTGGCAATTGGAAAATCCGGTCAGAATGTTCGTCTTGCAGCAAGACTGACGGGCTGGAAAATAGATATTTCGGCTGAATAGGATTATATTTAAGGGTGATTGATAATGCATATACCGGAGAGAATGTGCGTGGCGTGCAGAAAAATGAAGCCGAAAGCAGAACTTTTCAAGGTGGTCAGAACCGGCACGGGCGCGGAGCTTGACGAAAAACAAAATAAATCCGGCAGAGGCGCATATGTGTGCAAAGATGCCGGCTGCATTGAAACGGCGAGGAAAAAAAAGGCTTTTTCGCGCCATTTCAAGGGTCGGGTGAATGATGAACTGTATAACGCCCTTACAGATAAATTAAAATCATAAACGGTTTGATTTTTGATTATATTACAGGGGGTGCGGATATGGATAAGGCTTTGGGTATGCTTGGTCTTGCAAAACGCGCGGGAAAGGTCGCGTCAGGCGAATTTTTGTGCGATAAGGCCATAAAAAACGGACAATCCCGTTTGATAATAATTGCTCGGGACATTTCGGAAAACGGCAGAAAAGCGGTCTGCGACGCATGCCGGTACTACGGTGTTGAATGGATTGAATACGGCACCGCGGACGAACTCGGAAAAATAACCGGTGCAGACCAAAGATGCGTTGTTTCGATAAATGACGATAATTTTAAAAATGCAATTTTATCCAAAATAGAAAGGATTGATGAATAATATGGCAGAAAACGGAGTTAAAGTTAGTCAGATTGCCAAGGAATTAAAGGTCAGCGCTAAAGACGTTACGGAAAGACTTGCGGCAGTCGGAATTGAAGTTAAAAGTACAAGTGTGCTGACAGAAGAACAGCTCGGCATTGTTATGGATATTTATACGCAGCTTTATGATATGGGCGATACGCCTATTGTAAAGCCTCCGCTTGCCGAGGAAAAAGAGCCTGAAAAGGCACAGGAAAAGCCGGAGGAAAAATCAAAAGAAATCCCGGCAAAGGAAATCCCTGCGGCAGAAAAGCAGGCGGAAGAAAAGCCTGCGCAGCAGCCTGTGAAAACAGAAAAACAGGCTGAAAAACCAGCGGAAAAACGGGAGAAGCACAAAAATAATCAGCATAAAAATCCGAAAAAGAGCCGTAAGGCGGAGGAAAAGGTTGTTGAAATTCCGCAGGATAACGAAAAGGAATATGTGATTAAGGCTGATGATGCGAAAAAGGTTCGTTATGTCGATACGAGAACCGACACGGTGGAGCTTGATAAGATTGAAACGCGTGAAAGACTCGAGGACATGGTGACCGACGATGACGTTTCCAAGCTGGAAAACAGCAGAGGCGGCAAAAAGCAGCACGGCAAAAAACAGCAGAATAATAAAGAAAAGGAAATAAAACAGCAGAATAACGCGCCGAAGAAAAAGGAAAAGGCGGCACCGACGGAAATAGAAATTCCTGAAACAATTACGGTCGGCGAGCTTGCACAAAAGCTGGGCAAGGGTGCTGCGGAGGTTGTTAAAAAGCTCATGATGCTGGGAGTGATGGCAACAATTACTCAGTCGATTGACTATGACACGGCAGCACTTATTGCGTCGGATTTCGGCATTGACGCAAAACCGGAAATAATTTTGACAAAAGAGGATATACTGTTTGCGGAGGAGGAAGACAAACCGGAAGATTTGGTTCCGCGTCCTCCGGTCGTGGTAGTTATGGGACACGTTGACCACGGCAAGACATCGCTTCTTGACGCAATCCGACACACTTCGGTTACAAATACCGAGGCAGGCGGAATTACGCAGCATATCGGTGCGTACAGCGTAACATTAAATGACAGAGTTATAACTTTCCTTGATACTCCGGGTCATGAGGCATTTACAACAATGCGTGCAAGAGGTGCGCAGGTAACCGACGTCGCCATTCTTGTTGTAGCGGCAGATGACGGTATCATGCCGCAGACGGTTGAGGCAATCAACCATGCAAAGGCAGCCGGTGTAACAATCGTTGTTGCAATAAACAAAATCGATAAGGAAAATGCAAATGTGGAGCGTGTTAAGCAGATGCTCATGGAACACGAGCTTGTTCCGGAGGAATGGGGCGGAGATACTGTCTGCGTTGAGGTTTCTGCAAAACAGCACATCAACATTGACGGTCTTTTGGAAATGGTACTGCTTATTGCAGACATGAAAGAACTCAAAGCCAATCCGAACAAAGCGGCAAAGGGCACCGTTATAGAATCACGCGTCGATAAGGGCAAGGGCCCGGTTGCGACCGTACTGGTTCAGGAGGGTACGCTGCATGTGGGCGATGTGGTAATTGCCGGCACAGCTGTAGGTCACGTCCGCGCAATGGTAAATGACAAGGGCAGACGCTTAAAGACGGCAGGCCCGTCAACCCCTGTTGAAATCCAGGGTCTATCCGAGGCTCCGATGGGCGGCGAGCACATCATGGCTGTCAAAGATGAAAAACTTGCCCGCGACGTTGCGGAGGCAAGAAAGCGTGAACAGAAAGAAAACAGATTTAATCAGACGGTTAAAGTTTCTCTTGACAATCTGTTTGACCAGATTGACGAAGGTAACATGAAAGAGCTTGACGTAATCATAAAAGCCGATGTTCAAGGCTCGGTTGAGGCGGTTCGTCAGTCACTTGAAAAGCTGTCAAATGACGAGGTACGCGTTCGTGCAATTCACGGCGGCGTCGGCGCAATCAATGAGTCGGACGTTATGCTTGCAAATGCGTCAAACGCAATTATCGTCGGCTTTAACGTACGTCCTGACTCGGGTGCGCTCGCGGCAGCGGCAACACAGGACGTTGACATCAGACTCTACCGCGTAATTTATCAGGCTATCGAAGAAATTGAAGCGGCTATGAAAGGTATGCTTGACCCGAAATTCAAAGAAAACGTGCTCGGTCATGCGGAAATCCGCCAGACATTTAAGGTATCGGGCGTCGGAACGATTGCAGGTGCATATGTAACCGACGGTAAAATTATCCGCAATGCCGAAATTCGTCTTGTTCGCGACGGCATCGTTCTTCATGAGGGCAAAATAGGCAGTCTTAAGCGCTTTAAAGATGATGTCAAAGAAGTTGCCGAAAGCTTTGAATGCGGAATGAGCATTGAAGGTTACAACGATATAAAAGAGGGCGACGTTATGGAATGCTTCATTATGGAGGAAGTTGAAAGATAATATGCCAAATAACAGAATTAACAAAATAAACGGAGAGGTGCACCGTGAACTTGCCGCGATTATCCGCGAGCTGAAAGACAGCCGTATACCGATGATGACAAGCGTTGTTGCGGTGCATGTCACCAATGACCTGAGCTATGCCAAGTGCTATATAAGCGTTATGGGTGATGAAGAAACGCAGAAAAACGCACTCCGCGGGCTTAAGTCGGCAGCTGGATATGTGCGGCGAGAGCTGGGACACAGAATAGACTTGCGGCACACACCCGAATTGATTTTCGAGCTTGACAAGTCTATTGAACACGGCGCGCATATAAATGAGGTTTTGAATGAAATCAAGCGGGGTAGCGATGATGAATAAGGTTATCGAACTCATCAGAAATGCCGAAACGGTCGCCGTTCTCGGTCATGAAAGCGAAGACGGCGATTCGGTGGGCAGCTGCTATGCCATGAAAGCTGCACTTGTTTCCATGGGGAAAAAGGCGGATTGCTGGTTTTCCGACGAAATTGCGCCGTATATCGCATTCGTGGGCAGAGATTATACCGTTTTTGACGGTACCGATGTCCCGGAATATGATTTATGTCTGTGCATAGACTGCGGTGATATAAAGCGCATCGGCAAAAGAGCGGCGATTTTTGATAAAGCGGCGCACACCGCATGTATCGACCACCATGAAACAAACGGGGGCTTTACAGACGCGGATTACATTGAGCCGTACGCCGCCGCTGCTGCGGAGATTTTATACAAGCTGTTCATGAAGATGAATATTGTCATGACACCGGAAATCGCGAGAAATTTATATATCGGTATAAGCACCGATACCGGCAGCTTTAAATACAGCAACGTAAGCCCCGAAACGATGGAAATTGCCGCGCAGCTGCTCAGATACAACATTAATCATGCAGAGATAGCACGTTTGCTCTACGATACGGTATCGCCCGAGGTTATGCGCTTTAACGGCTATGTCATGAGCAATATCGAGAGCTTTTGCGGCGGAAAAATATGCATATTCTGCGCTGACGGTACGCTGCTGAAACGTTTCGGAGTGAGCGAACGCGACATAGGCGATATCGTTAATATACCGAGAATGTGCCGCGGCTGCGAAATTGCAGTGAGTGTGCGCGAAACGCCGGAGAAAATAAAAGTCAGTCTGCGTTCAAACGGCGATATATCCGCTGCGGAAATAGCAGCACAGTTCGGGGGCGGAGGTCATGCACGTGCGGCAGGATTTTCGCAGACGAACAAAACCGTTGCGGAGGTTAAAGAAAAGATTATCGAGGCATGCGAGGTGGCATTAAATGGTTGAATATGACAAGGACGCCATTGTTTACCCGTACATAACGTCATATATACGCGGTGAAATCCCCGAAAGACAGGGCTTTTTAAAAGAGCTTGAGGAATATGCCGCGGAAAAATCCGTGCCGATTGTTCAGCCGGAAACAGCAAAGCTGCTGGAGGCGCTCACCTGCATAAAAAGACCTTTGCGTATTTTGGAGGTCGGCTGTGCCATAGGATATTCGGCAATTTTAATGTCGCAGTATCTTGCCGACGGCGGAAGCATAACCACGGTGGAGTGGGACGCGGATATGACAGAGATTGCACGCGCCAATATTGACAAGGCAGGGCTGTCCGACAAAATCACAGTCATTCACAATGATGCAAAAGAGGTGCTGCCGTCGCTGACGGGTGAATATGACATGATTTTTCTTGACGGACCGAAAGCGCATTACATATATATGATGAATGACTGTATAAGACTTTTGAAAAAAGGGGGAATGCTTATTGCGGACAACATTCTGTATAAGGGAATGGTTGCTGATGACGGGCATGTAATCCGCAGAAAAATTACAATTGTAAAGCGGCTGAGAAGATTTATTTCCGCTCAGATGCAAAGGGCGGAACTGGAAACAGTAATTCTGCCGCTGGGCGACGGTGTAACCGTGGCGGTGAAAAAATGAGATTAAAACATCATGCAGGAGTACGAGCCTGCAGCAGGAAAGGAAGATTATCTATGCAAAAGCCGGAGCTTTTAGCGCCGGGAGGCAGTCTTGAAAAGCTGAAAACAGCTATAGACTACGGTGCAGACGCAGTATATGTGGGCGGCGAGGCATTCAGCCTGAGAGTTGCTGCAGAGAATTTTTCTTTGGAACAGCTAAAAGAGGGTCTTGAATTTGCACACGAACGGGGGAAAAAGGTATATCTTACGGCAAATATTTTGCCGCACAATGCGGATATTGATGAATTCCGCAAGTATATAAAAGAGATCGAACCTCTCGGGTTTGACGCGGTCTTGGTTGCCGACCCGGGAATGATGGAGATTGTAAAGGAAAATGCGCCCGATTTGCCGATACATATAAGCACACAGGCGAATAACGTTAATTACAAAAGCGCGGAATTTTGGTACAGACAGGGGGCAAAAAGAGTTGTTCTGGCACGGGAAATGTCCCTGACGGAAATTCGCGAAATACGAGATAAAGCACCGCCGCAGCTGGAGCTTGAAGCGTTCGTTCACGGGGCGATGTGTATATCGTATTCCGGTCGGTGTCTGCTGTCGAATTACATGACGGCAAGAGATGCAAACCAAGGCGCATGCGCACACCCGTGCCGCTGGAATTACAGCCTTACCGAGGAAACACGGCCGGGCGAATACATGCCGGTTTATGAAAACGAACGCGGCAGCTTTATATTTAACTCGAAGGATTTATGCATGATAGAGCATATTCCGGAACTTATTGAAAGCGGTATAACAAGCTTTAAGCTTGAAGGACGGGTTAAAACATCATATTATGTTGCAACCGTTGTTAAGGCTTACCGCGATGAGATTGACAGATATTTTGATAATCCGTCGGAATATAAGCCCGATAAAACAAATGCGGAGGAGCTTTGTAAGGTAAGTCACCGTCCGTATTATACGGGATTTTATTTCGGGAAACCCGGCAGCGACGCGCAGGTATACACTACAAGCTCGTATATACGCGAATATGACTTGGTCGGGATTGTAACGAACTATGATGGAGAAACCGGCATTGCCGAAATTACACAAAGAAACAGAATTTTTAAAGGCGATGAAATTGAAGTAATACAGCCGGGTGAACATTTTTTTGTTCAGAAAGCAGACATGAAAGATGAGGAAGGCAATGATATAGAAGTTGCCAATCATGCTGAAATGACATTCTTCATGAAGATGTCAAAACCGGTTAAAAAAGGCGCCATTATGCGGAAAAAGAGGGATTAGACTTATGCATGATGATAATGAAATTGGAAAAAGAATTAAAAAAATACGCTGCAGATACAGAATGACACAGCAGCAATTCGGTGATATAATAGGCAAAAGCGGCGCGACTGTTGCCGCGTATGAAGACGGTAAACGAGTGCCGGATTTGAGGGTACTTTCTGATATTTCCAGCATGTTTGAAGTTTCGTTCTCATACCTGATAAACGGCAGTCTGAAGGACGATCCGGACGATATTGAATTTTTAGCCGAACGCAGCAATAAGTCGGTTGATGAAATTCTGGCGATGTGCGGAGAAACAAGAGAAACCGCTTTGCTTGATGAATTCAGAAAAAGAATGTATTCATCATTTGATAATGATGACAATGATGATAATGGTGATGATAATAGCTAAAACTGCCGCAGGGCACGGTTATACGGAGGTTCACATCAGCGTAGGAACGGAGGGATATTATGCGCAGAAAAATCGGCAAGGCGCCGGTTCTTATAGGGCTTGCGGCGCTTGAAGCGTACAGATTTTATATGGGCAGAGGGATTTTTAACGGTATGCGCTTTAAAAGACAGCATGAGGCTGTTGCAGCGTATATAGACGCACATTATCCCAAAGCATTTTATTCGGGAATATGCAAAACCGAAACAGGGTGGTCATGTATTGTCACAACACCTTCGGGCAGACATGTGCTCCACCTGACCGAAACGGACGGCGGCACGTTTGTTTTTTGGGAAAAGAAAATATAATTAAGCACAAATTTTTCGTTTCAGCGTAATGTATAGTATAAAGCTGAAAGGAGGAATTTGTTATTATGGGACTGTTTGGAGGTAACGGCTGCGGAAACGGTGACGGCGGCTGGATTTGGGTGCTCATTATCATTGTACTGATACTTTGCTGCTGCGGTGACGGTAATTTCCTGGGCGGAAATAACAACAACTGCTGCGACCCATGCTGTGACCCGTGCTGCTGATGAACATAAATAAAACTCAGACAAAACAGAGCTGTAATTCTTTTGCGGCTCTGCTTTGTTTGCCGGAAAGTTACAGAATATTCCTTTTCGGGAAAAAATAATTTTATTATTTTTATTGAGTTTTCGGACAGGCTGTGTTATAATATATCGGTGAGTTTTTATATTTGCAAAGGAGGAAAAGCATGAAAATATTACTGACGGTTTTATATATGGCAGTCATAGGGCAGGTATGTTTTTTCTTCGGATTATCGCTTCCGCGGGAAAAGTTTAATGAAAACCGTTTTCCGTATAAAACCTATTCATGGGAAAAAGGCGGAAAGCTTTATAATATAGTACATGTTAAGAAATGGAAATCACGTGTTCCGGATATGAGTACGCTGCCAAACAAGCTTATGCCAAAGAAGGTAAACCTTCATATTACGGCGGCTGATGTGGACAAGCTCGTTAAGGAATCGTGCGTTGCGGAGCTTATTCATTATTTGCTGTGCGTATTTTCCATAGGAATATACAATATCTGGGAGGACGGAACCGGAATTGTACTTGCGGTTCTTTACGTACTTTTTGGAAATGTACCGTATATAATCATACAAAGGTACAACCGTCCGAATTTTATTTCACTCAGAGACAGGCTGAAGATAAGAGAGGAGAGAAATGCAAATGGTTGATTACCGTTCATTTCGTTTAAATAAGATTAATACGCCGGAATTTGAACACATTAAGCTGCTGCTTTTTTGGCCGCTTTTCGGCATAGCGTTTTATTGCCTTGAGAGGGTATTTAATATGAATTATCATGTTGTTTACTGCGCTCTCGACGATAAAATTCCGTTTTGCGAATATTTTCTGATACCGTATTGGTTTTGGTTTGTGTTTTTAATCGGCATACAGATTTATTCGTTTTTCTTTGATGTGCCGACATTTAAAAGGTATATAAGATATACGATTATTTCGTATACTCTGACGCTGCTTATATATATCATATACCCAACGTCGCAGGAGCTTCGCCCGGTTGCATTTGCAAGAAACAATATTTTTACCGCAGCGGTTAAAGGCTTGTATCAGTTCGACACAAACACGAATGTCTGTCCGTCGCTGCATGTTATCGGTTCCATGGCGGTATACTTTGCGGCGAGAAAAAGCCGTGTTTTCGGCAGTCTTCCATGGCGTATTGCTTTTTTTGTGATGACCGTTCTGATAAGCGTTTCGACGGTGTTTTTAAAGCAACATTCGGTAATTGATATTGCGGCGGCAGTGGTTCTGGGACTTGCTGTGTACCCTGTTGTTTATTGGGAGAAGAAGCCTCAGAAAACACTGTCATACAGGTAATAAAATACATAAACGGAGGAATTGTAATGAAATCGGCAGGAGTAAAAAGAACAATTGATGAGCTCGGACGCGTAGTTATACCAAAGGATATAAGAAAGGGCTTAAATATCGGCACGCGTGACGCATTGAATATTTATACCGAGGATAACAGAATTATTCTCGAAAAAGAGGATAATGCATGCGCGCTGTGCGGCATGAAAGATGATTTGACGGAAATAGGCGGAAAATTTATCTGTCCGTCATGCATTAAAAAAGTACGAAATCTTGCAGAATAAATTTCAGGGAAATTCGTTTTTTGCGTATTTCCTTTTTTCGTGCGGCGCTGTATTTATGAAAGCATTATTAACGGTATGAATAAAGTGTGAATATTTGCCGATATTACATAGGTACAGCAAATTTAACGTTGACACTGCGGTTTATTTGTGATATTATTAACACAAGGGATTTTTTGGATAATGAAAGGAATTTGTCATGAATGATAATAATAAAAATCGGCAGAATAAATCGCCGATGCTGTATTTTATAATACTGTCGCTTGCGGCAACAATAGGACTCAACTACCTTTTAAATTTTCTCGTTAGCCCGCAGAAACGTGAGATTTTTTACAATGAATTTGTTCAGATGGTGGAAGCGGATAAGGTTGACAGGGTAGAGATAAAGTCGGACAGAATTATAATTTATGAAAAAAAGGATACAAAAAACAGTACCTTAATCGACGGTCTGACCGAGCCGCAGCAAGCTATGTATTATACGGGATATGTAAATGACCCCGACTTAAAAGCTATGCTCGAACAGCACAACGTCAAATTTAAGCGCAGCCTGAATGAAAACAATGTGTTTGTCGATTTTTTGGTGAGCTGGATATTGCCGATAGCGCTTTTATACGGATTTTTCGGTATACTGATGCGCTCGATGGGCAAGAAGATGGGCGGCGGAGGTATTATGGGAATAGGTCAGTCCAACGCCAAGATGTATATGGAAAACAAAACGGGAGTAACCTTTGCGGACGTTGCCGGACAGGCGGAGGCTAAGGAGTCACTCGATGAAATTGTGGATTTCCTGCATAACCCTGCAAAATATATGGCAATCGGCGCAAAGCAACCGAAGGGTGCGCTGCTTGTGGGACCTCCCGGTACCGGAAAAACGTTGCTTGCCAAGGCGGTTGCCGGAGAAGCAAATGTGCCGTTCTTTTCAATTTCAGGCTCGGATTTTGTGGAGATGTTTGTCGGCGTCGGAGCGTCGCGCGTGCGCGATTTGTTTAAGCAGGCATCTGCAAAAGCTCCGTGTATAATATTTATCGATGAAATTGACGCGATCGGAAAAAGCCGCGACAGTCAGTACGGCGGCGGAAATGATGAAAGAGAACAAACCTTAAACCAGCTGCTGTCCGAAATGGACGGATTTGATTCGTCAAGGGGCGTTGTTATCCTTGCGGCGACAAACCGACCGGAAATTCTGGATAAAGCGCTTTTGCGTCCCGGGCGCTTTGACAGACGCATTATTGTCGAAAAGCCCGATTTGAAGGGAAGAGAAGATATTCTGAAGGTTCATATTAAGAACGTGAAGATGTCGCCCGACATAGATTTGCATGAAATTGCGCTCGCAACGAGCGGTGCAGTGGGCGCAGACCTTGCTAACATGGTTAATGAAGCAGCATTGCGCGCAGTTCGCATGAAACGCAACGTTGTAATCCAGGAGGATTTAATGGAGGCAGTTGAAATAATCATTGCCGGTAAGGAGAAAAAGGACAGAATTTTATCCGATAAGGAAAAGAGAATTGTGGCGTACCACGAAGTCGGTCACGCGCTTGCGACCGCGCTTCAAAAAAATACCGACCCTGTTCAGAAGATTACAATTGTTCCGCGTACAATGGGTGCGCTGGGCTATACGATGCAAATGCCGGAGGAGGAAAAGTACCTCATGAGCAAGGACGAAATCCTTGATGAGATTACCGTTCTGCTTGCCGGAAGAGCCGCAGAAGAAATTGTGTTCAATACCAAAACAACCGGCGCGGCGAACGATATTGAACGAGCAAACGATTTGGCACGCTCGATGATTGCGCAGTACGGAATGAGCGATAAATTCGGCATGACGGCGCTTGAAAAAACACAGAGTAAATATCTTGACGGCAGAAATGTCCCGAACTGCTCGGAGGAAACTCAGACTCAGCTTGATAACGAAATTATCAAGGTTTTAAAAGACGCTCATGAAAAGGCTGTCGGACTGCTGAGTGCGAACATGGACGCGCTGAACAGAATTGCGGAGTTTTTGATTGAACGCGAAACAATCACGGGCGAACAGTTTATGAACATTTTAAACGAAATACGCGAGGAAAAATCCAAACAGGAAAATCCGGAACAGGAAATTACCGCAGAGGAAGTCAATGCGGAGGAAGTTACCCCGGAAGAAAATGAATAACAGTATGCCGCAGCAGAATGAAATTATTTTGCTGCGGCTATTTTCTGCAAAATGTATGCAAATATCCGATGCGGTTATAATATGAATAATGCCCGGGCGGAGGAAATATTAACTAAGTGTAAACAATTTTTGACAGCCTTGACAAATGCCGGATATTATGCTAAAATGAATAAAGATGTTGGGCGGCGCATGTGCCGTTCGTCTTTTTGGATTAAAATGTATGCGCGAAAAACGGTTCGGAGCATACTTTTAATGCATCGAATGCATATTGTAAAGGGCGTGTGACCTTTTTAATATGCTCTTTTTTTAAGTGAAATACATAAGAAAGGACGGATAATATTATGCTTAAAAAACTTGCGGAAAGCGTGCGCGAATATAAAAAACCGGCAATCTGGACGCTGATACTTATTCTGGGTGAAGCAGTTATTGAAACGATTATTCCGTTTGTAACCGCTGACCTTGTAAACCTTGTAAAAGCGGGAACGGAAGTAAGCACTATTTTAAAAATCGGTCTTGTTCTGGTACTGCTGGCATGTCTTTCGCTGGCATGCGGCGGATTGGCAGGCTTTACCTGTGCGAAATCTTCTGCCGGCTTTGCGAAAAACTTGCGGCGCGATATGCTCCATAAAATCCAGTCATACACCTTTGAAAATATTGATAAGTTTTCTTCATCATCGCTTGTGACGCGTATGACAACCGATGTAGCAAATGTACAGATGGCATTTATGATGATTATTCGTACGGCAATCAGAAGCCCTTTGATGATGATTTTCTCGATTTTTATGGCATACTATATGGGAGGAAGTCTGGCAACGGCATTTGTTATTGTTGTGCCGGTGCTCGCATTCGGTCTTTTTCTGATAAGCCGCAAGGCTATGCCTGCATTCCGCCGTGTGTTTAAAAAGTATGACAAACTGAATGAGTCGATTGAAGAAAATGTTCGTGCAATGCGCGTTGTAAAGGGATTTTCGCGCGAAGAATACGAAAAGAAAAAATTCGGTGCGGCAGCTGAGGATATTTGCGGCGACTTCACCCGTGCGGAACGCATAGTTGCATTCAACGCACCGCTTATGACTCTTTGCATGAATTTCAACACGTTATTTATATTGCTCGTCGGCTCTAAGCTTATCGTGCAAAGCCGCGGTGCGCTGGTCGATGTCGGACAGCTTTCCGCTATGATAACCTACGGTGTACAGATTTTAATGTCATTGATGATGCTGTCAATGATTTACGTAATGATTACCATGTCGGCAGAATCCGCAAAGCGTATATGCGAAGTTTTGGAGGAGGTTCCGGCGCTTACCGAACCGCAAAACCCGGTTATGAGCGTTAAGGACGGTTCGGTTGATTTCGAAGGCGTAAGCTTTAAATACTCAAAAAAAGCAAAGAAAAATGCACTGTCCGATATTGATTTGCATATTAAATCGGGCATGACGGTCGGCATCATCGGCGGAACCGGTTCGAGTAAATCTTCACTCGTACAACTTATTCCGCGCCTTTATGATACAACGTCGGGCACGGCGAAAGTCGGGGGCGTCGATGTAAAGGACTATGACATTAAAACCCTGCGCGACGCAGTTGCAATGGTACTTCAGAAAAATTTGCTGTTTTCGGGTACAATCAAGGATAACCTGAAATGGGGAAACGAAAATGCCACCGACGAAGAAATTGCCGAGGCATGCCGTCTTGCACAGGCGGACGAATTTGTAAATACTTTCCCGGACGGATATGATACGCACATAGAACAGGGCGGAACGAACGTTTCGGGCGGACAGAAGCAGCGGCTTTGTATAGCCCGTGCGCTTTTAAAGAAGCCCAAGATACTGATTTTGGACGACTCTACCAGTGCGGTTGACACCAAAACCGACGCGCTTATACGAAAGGGATTTAAAGACTTTATTCCCGATACGACAAAGATAATAATTGCTCAGCGAATATCGTCGGTAGAAGAAGCGGACATGATTATTGTCATGGACGGCGGACATGTTGCCGATATGGGAACGCACGGTGAGCTTTTGGAAAGAAGCGAAATTTACCGCGAGGTGTATGAGCAGCAGAGAAACGGAGGCGACAGCGATGAAGAATAATATGAAAAAGCCTAAAAAAGACGTGCTGCTGCGCATCGTGAAGCTGCTCGTATCATACTACCCGAGGCTTGTGCCGCTGACGCTGTTTTGTATACTGTTTTCGTCTGCGGCGGCTGCAGTGCCGGATATTTTTATTCAAAAGGTAATTGCGGTAATCGAAAAGTATTTTGCCGCAGGTGATTGGAACGGTGCATACGCAGAGATTTTGCCGCAGATAATAACGCTTGCCGTAGTGTATGTTCTGTCGCTTTCGGCTACAACGCTCTATGCCCAGCTGATGGCTGTGATAACTCAGGGATTTTTGAAAAAGCTCAGATGTTCTATGTTTAACGGCATGCAGAATTTGCCGATTAAATATTTTGATACGCACAAACACGGCGACATAATGAGCTATTACACAAACGATATTGACACACTCAGACAGATGGTTTCTCAGTCATTTCCGTCACTTCTGCGTGCAGGTACGGTAGTAATATGCGTGTTCGGCGTAATGCTGTATTACAGTATTCCGATGACGGTGGTGCTGCTTGTCGGAGTTGCCGTTATGATGAAGGTCACGAAAAAAATAGGCGGCGGTTCGGCGAAGTATTTTATCCGTCAGCAGAAATCTCTCGGCAGAGAAGAAGGTTTTGTTCAGGAAATGATGAACGGACAAAAGGTAATTAAGGTTTTCTGCCATGAGGAAGAATGTAAAAAAGATTTCGATAAGGTAAATGACGCTCTTTTTGAGGACAGTTTCCGCGCAAATGCATATGCGAACGTCCTCGGGCCGATTATTCAGAACATAGGTAACGTGCTTTACGTTATTATTGCTATCGCAGGCGGAATATTCCTTGTGTCCGGCATGCCGAATATAAGTTTTTCGCGTATGGCGTTTAACATCAGTATAGTTGTACCGTTTTTGAATATGACAAAGCAGTTTACGGGTAATATAAATCAGCTTACTCAGCAGATTAATGCGATTGTAATGGGTATGGCAGGTGCAGACCGTATTTTCTCGCTGATGGACGAAAAGCCGGAGGATGACGAAGGTTATGTTACGCTTGTCAACGCTAAAATTGCCGCAGACGGAACGGTTACCGAGAGCAAAAAACATACCGGCGAATGGGCGTGGAAACACCCTCACGGCGACGGCAGCATAACGTATACGCCGCTTTGCGGAGATGTGCGCATGTTTGATGTTGATTTCGGCTATACCGAAGATAAAACCGTGCTACACGGTGTGACAGTTTGTGCCGAGCCGGGACAGAAGGTGGCATTTGTCGGCGCGACGGGAGCCGGAAAAACAACTATTACAAATCTTATTAACCGGTTTTATGATATTGCCGACGGAAAAATACGCTATGACGGGATAAATATAAACAAAATCAAAAAATCCGACCTAAGGCGTTCACTTGGTATAGTTTTACAGGAAACAAATCTGTTTTCCGGAACTGTTATGGAAAATATACGCTACGGCAATCTCGACGCAACCGATGAAGAATGTATCAAGGCGGCTCAGCTTGCCGGTGCGGACGATTTCATAACCAGACTGCCCGACGGATATGATACCGAGCTTGCAAATAACGGCTCAAATCTGTCACAGGGACAGCGTCAGCTGATTGCAATTGCGCGTGCGGCGGTTGCCGATCCTCCGGTTATGATTTTGGACGAGGCAACGTCGAGTATAGATACGCGAACGGAGGCTATTGTTCAGAAAGGCATGGACAGCCTGATGAAGGGCAGAACGGTGTTCGTAATTGCGCACAGGCTTTCAACGGTGCGCAATGCCGATAAGATAATGGTTTTGGAACAGGGAAGAATTATTGAAAGCGGCAACCATGATGAGCTGATTGCGAAAAAAGGTAAGTATTATCAGCTTTACACGGGCGCATTTGAACTGGAATAAAAAAACAGCAGTATTATTATCGTGCATTTTGCATGATTTTGATACTGCTTTTTTGTACAAAAATGTTTTGGCGCCGCTTTTGTGAGCAAATGACGGCAGAGCTTCTTGTTTGGACGGATTAAGAGTGTATACGAAATTTATCGGGCACAAAGTCGGAGTAATGCTAAAGACTGCGTACACGAAACGGTACAGCCGGTAGTGCTGCAATTTTTTCCGATATGCATAAATTATGCTGTTTTATGGCGGAAAAAAATGTAATATTTGATTTTTTTCTACTTATTAAATAGAAAATATAAAAAAACCTTTGACAAACGGACAATTTTGTAGTAATGTATTAATTGTGGAATTTTATATTTGCTGGAGGATTTTATGGAACGTATGCTTCATTGGCTATGGCTGACGAATATTCCCGGAATTAAAAATACAGACATCAATGCGATTATGGAGCATTTTGATACGGTAGACGATGTTTTTGCCGCAAATGATTTTTCCGGAATACCGGGGCTGAAACCTATTATTAAGACGGAACTTAAGAATAAAAGTCTTAAAACGGTAGAAAGTATATTAAACAGAACTCAGCAAATCGGTGCGGAGATACTGACATTTGACAATCCGCGTTTTCCGGATTTGCTGAGGCAGATTGACAATCCGCCGTACGTATTGTACGTCAGCGGTGAAATTATGAAGTGGGACAGGCTGCTGACTATAGGAGTTGTCGGAACGCGCTCGTGCACTGATTACGGCATTGCGGCAACGAAACATATCTGCCCCGGATTGGCGGAAAACGGCGTGACCATTGTCAGCGGTCTGGCACGTGGAATTGATACCGTCGCAGCTATTTCCGCGCTGAATGCCGGTGCCAAGACCATTGCGGTTTTGGGCTGCGGACTGGATATTGCATATCCGCCCGAAAATGCCGATATTATGAAAGATATAAAAGAACACGGCGCCATTATATCGGAATATCCGCCCGGGACCGAGCCGAAACGCGGCAACTTCCCTCAGAGAAACAGAATAATAAGCGGACTGTCGCGCGGAGTGCTGGTAGCTGAAGCACCCAAAGGCAGCGGTGCGCTGATTACCGCAAAATATGCGCTTGAACAGGGTAAAGATGTCTTTGCCGTGCCCGGCAGTATCTTTAAGGAAAATTCCGCCGGAACAAACGCGCTTTTGTGCAATATGGCAAAGCCTGCTACATGCTCAGGAGATATTCTTGCGGAATATTCGTATGAAATTACGCATATGAAACTTGAAAAACCGGAAAAGACCGCGGTTGGAAAAATTTTCGGGAAAACGCATGAGGAACCGTGCGGTGACGTGAACAATGAAATTAAAATTTCACTGACCGATAAAAAGTACGCTGCACTTTCCGAGAACGAAAAAGCCGTAATGATGTTATTGAATGAAGGAAACATGCATATTGATGATATTAAAAGAAGGAGCGGCGTAGATGTTTCTGAGCTTATGTCGGTATTGTCTATGCTTGAATTCGGCGGATTTATACAGAAAATCCCGGGTAACTGTTACAAAATAAATATCTAAAACGGAGGATTATATGGCAAAGAAGCTTTTAATTGTTGAGTCACCTGCAAAGGCAGGGACGATTAAAAAATATCTCGGCAAGGATTATGAAGTAACTGCGTCCATGGGACACATTATTGACTTGCCGAAAAGCCAGCTGGGCGTTGACGTAGAACATAATTTTGAACCGAAATATATAACAATCCGCGGCAAGGGCGAGCTTTTGACAAAGCTGAAAAAGCAGGCTAAAAACGCGGATACCGTATACCTTGCTACCGACCCGGACCGCGAGGGAGAGGCTATAAGCTGGCATTTGGCACACGCGCTTAATATCGACTCAAAGTCCGATTGCCGCGTGACCTTTAATGAAATTACCAAGGCTGCGGTAAAGAACGCTATAAAGGAGCCGCGTCCGGTAAATATGAACCTTGTGAATGCACAGCAGGCTCGGCGTATTTTAGACCGTGTTGTGGGATATAAAATAAGCCCGATTTTATGGGATAAGGTTAAACGCGGACTTTCGGCAGGACGTGTGCAGTCAGTTGCAACAAGAATGATATGCGACCGTGAGGAGGAAATAGAAAACTTTGTACCAAAGGAATTTTGGACGGTTGACGCCGTGTGCAAAAAAGGGAAAAAGGAATTCGGCGTAAAGTATTTCGGTGAAAACGGCAAGGAAACCGAACTTTTATGCCGTGAGGATGCAGATAAAATAGCAGCGGACGTAAAACAGCTGATTGTTTCCAATATTAAAAAAGGCGATATAACAAAAAATCCGCCTCCGCCGTTTACTACAAGCACGCTGCAGCAGGACGCATCGCGGAAAATCGGCTTTTCGACACAGAAAACCATGCAGACCGCTCAGACGCTTTATGAAGGCGTCAATATCGGCGGCAAGCTGGGCACGGTGGGTCTTATAACCTACATGAGAACCGACTCGCTGAGAATTTCAACGGAGGCACAGCGTGAGGCAATAGGATTTCTCACCGGCACGTACGGAAAAGAATATGTTCGTCCGCGCCAATATAAATCGGGGAAAAATTCGCAGGACGCACATGAGGCGATCCGCCCGACCAGCATTAATATCCGCCCCGAAGATATTAAAGATAAGCTGACGAATGACCAGTTTAAGTTATATAAGCTCATATGGGAAAGATTTGCAGCATGTCAGATGTCGGCTGCGGTTTACGCGAGTGAAACAGCAACGCTGACATCGGGAACTCACACTTTCCGTGCGAACGGTTCGGAGGTGAAATTCAAGGGATACATGACGGTGTACGTTGAAGGTACCGACGCGGCTAAGGAAAAGGATAAAGCCCTGCCGGTTTTGGAAGAGGGCGAAACTCTTGAAGTACACAGCATTGATTCCGCGCAGCATTTCACAAAACCGCCGGCACGCTATACCGAAGCGGCTCTGGTGCATGCGCTTGAGGAAAACGGTATCGGCAGACCGAGTACCTACGCGCCCACGATTACTACCATTATTTCGCGCGGTTATGTACGCAGAATAAAGAAACAGCTTGTTCCGACGGAACTTGGTATAATCACAACCGACATTATGAAAAAGCATTTTAAGGATATTGTGGATATTGATTTCACTGCCGGAATGGAACAGGAGCTTGACAGCGTTGAGGACGGTAAGATGACGTGGGAGCAGGTTTTGGAGGACTTTTATCCGGAATTTGCAGATAACCTTGAAAAGGCGCAAAAGGCAATTGAAAAGGTAAAGATAAAAGATGAAGAATCTGATGTTGTATGTGAAAAATGCGGCAGAAAAATGGTGTATAAAATAAGTAAATTCGGTAAATTTCTTGCATGTCCGGGGTATCCCGAATGTAAGAATACAAAAGCAATACGCCATGAAACGGGAGTGAAATGTCCCAAGTGCGGCGGTGAAATTCTTGCCAAAAAATCGAAAAAAGGCAAGACATACTACGGCTGCGAAAATAACCCGAAATGCGACTTTATGGCATGGGACGAACCTGTTAAGAAAGAAAAATGCCCGGAATGCGGAAGTATTTTGTTTAAGCGCACCGGACGGAATGCGAAAATATACTGCTCTAACGAAAATTGCAAATATGAGCGTAAACCCGAAAGGAAAAAGAAATAAATGACGGTAAGAGTGATAGGCGCCGGTCTTGCCGGCTGCGAGGCGGCATGGCAGCTCGCAAAACACGGAATTGCGGTTGAACTGTGCGAAATGAAACCTCAAAAATTTTCGCCTGCGCATCACAGTGAAAAATTTTGCGAGCTTGTCTGCTCAAATTCTCTTAAAGCAGACAGAATAGAAAATGCATGCGGATTGCTGAAGGAAGAAATGCGTATGTTTGATTCGGTAATTATGCGTGCCGCAGATGTATCGCGTGTGCCGGCAGGCGGAGCGTTGGCTGTAGACCGCGAGATTTTTGCGGATTATGTGACGAGGCTTATACGCGAAAATCCCCTAATCAGCATAAACAGCGGTGAAATAACCGATATTGATACAGACCGGTATACAATTATTGCAACCGGTCCGCTGACCTCGGAGGGACTGTCCGGGGCGATTTCGGAGCTTTGCGGCGGCGACGGACTTTATTTCTTTGACGCCGCGGCGCCGGTAGTTGCAAAGGACAGCATTGATATGAGCAAGGTGTTTTACGCCGCGAGATATGACCGCGGCAGCGCGGATTACATCAACTGTCCCATGACCCGGGACGAATATGACGCATTTTACGATGAGCTTATATCGGCCGAAACGGCACCTTTAAAAGACTTTGAAAACAGCAGTGTTTTTGAAGGCTGCATGCCGGTTGAAGTAATGGCAAAGCGCGGCAGACAAACGCTGCTGTTCGGTCCGCTCAAACCGGTGGGACTGAAAAATCCGAAAACCGGCAGGGACGATGCATATGCGGTAGTGCAGCTCAGACAGGACAACAAAGAAGCGTCGATTTACAATTTGGTCGGATTTCAGACCAATCTTAAGTGGGGCGAACAAAAACGGGTATTTTCAATGATTCCGGGACTTGAACATGCGGAATTTGTGCGTTACGGCGTAATGCACCGCAATACATACATCGACGCACCGAGAGTGCTGAACAGGTATTATCAGATGAAAAAATACCCGAAGGTGTTTTTTGCCGGACAGATCACCGGTGTTGAGGGATATGTTGAATCCGCGTCGTCGGGAATTTTAGCCGGATATAATATGTCAAGACTGCTGGCGGACAAGCCTATGTATGAGCCAAGTTCAAAGACGGCAATCGGGTCGCTGCCGCTGTACATTTCAAACGAGTCGATTGAAAAGCTTCAGCCCATGAATGTAAATTTCGGGATAATAGCACCGCTCGATACAAGGATAAAAAACAAACAGGAAAGATACGGCGCGATTGCAAGACGCGCTCTGGAAATTGTGAAAGAACAGGTGATGAGTGATGATTAATAAAAAAGCTATTGCATCTCTGGCAGCCGCCGCTGCTGCGTCGGTTCTGATAATTTGGGCGGTAATTGTGCCGAACGTGAACAAGGCGGCGCCCAAGGGCGTCAATTCCGGAAGCATTCCGGTATTTATGTATTTTGTAACTAATGCGGATTTGTCGGATAAGTCGGTTTCGGATACGATTTCACGGCTTGAAAAGGAGTATATCGGAAAAGTTGAATTTGACGTGCGCAATGTGGACGAAAACACAAAGCTTCTTTCCGATTTCCCGGTAAAGGACAACACACCGGCGCTTATAATGCTTGATGAAAACGGCGATATAGACAGTTTTTTATATAAGACGAGCGACCATGACAAACTCAGAAGCGCAATAGAAGGCACGCTTAACAAACCGGAGTAAGCAAAAATAAGAAGGGAGAAAATGTATAAGGTATGAATTTTAAAGAATATACGATTGACAAAATTGCGGAAATTACGGAGCTTGACAGAAATCAGGTTGAAGGAGCGGTGGAAATTCCGCCGGAACAGAAGCTGGGCGATTTGGCATTCCCGTGCTTTGTGCTTGCAAAGACCATGCGTATGGCGCCGCCTGTCATTGCAAAAAATCTTGCCGAAAAATTCTCGCAGGACTCATATATCGCAAAGGCAGAGGCTGTGGGCGGATATTTGAACTTTTTCTACAACCGTGCGGAATTTACGAAGTCGGTTATATCCGAAATTGAAGAAAAGGGCGCGGATTACGGAAAATCGTCAATAGGCGACGGCAAGACCGTACTTGTTGAATATTCTTCGCCGAATATTGCAAAGCCGTTCCATATCGGTCACCTGTTTTCAACGGCGTTGGGAAATTCGCTTGAAAGGATTTACGGCAGTCTTGGTTATAAAACAGTAAAGCTAAATCATCTCGGCGACTGGGGAACGCAGTTCGGCAAGCTGATTTGCGCGTACAAGCGGTGGGGCGATAAGGATGTTATCGAAAAAGACCCGATTAACGAGCTTTTGAAAATTTACGTAAAGTTTCACGAGGAGGCTGAAAAGCATCCGGAGCTTGAGGACGAGGCAAGGGAGTATTTCAGAATGCTGGAGGACGGCGAACCGGAAACAACGGCGTTATGGCAGCAATTCCGTGACCTCAGCTTGGTTGAATTTAAGCGTGTATACGATATGCTCGGCGTAAGCTTTGATTCATATGCCGGCGAGAGTTTTTACTCCGATAAAATGCCGGAGGTTGTCGATATTCTGAAAGAAAAGGGCTTGCTTGTTGAAAGCAACGGCGCGCAGGTTGTGGATTTGTCCGAACTGAATATTCCGCCGTGCATTATTCTGAAATCGGACGGTGCAACGATTTATGCAACGCGTGATATTGCCGCGGCTCTTTACAGAAAACGCACATATGATTTTTATAAGAATATTTATGTTGTCGGCATGCCGCAGGCACTTCACTTCAAACAGATTTTTGCGGTTATGAAGAAAGCCGGCTGGGAATGGGCGGACGGCTGCGAACATGTCGGTTTCGGTCTTGTGAAATTCCCGGATAAAAAGCTGTCAACACGTCACGGAGATGTTGTTTTCCTGGAAGATGTACTTAACGAAGCGATTTCAAAGACTCTTGAAATTATAACAAAGAACAGCCCGGAAATGGAAAACAAGGAAGATGTTGCAAAGAAAATAGGTATAGGCGCAATTTTGTATGCGTTTCTTAAAAATTCACGCGAAAAGGACATTGTTTTCAGCTGGGAGAGCATGCTTGACTTTGAGGGCGAATCGGCACCGTATGTACAGTACAGCTATGCACGCGGCAGAAGTATTCTTCGCAGAAGCGGCGAAAGTGCCGGCGAAATTGACTTTGCACAGGTTACCTCCGACGAGGAATACGCACTTGTAACCCAATTGAATGCATATCAGGACGCTATTATAGATGCGGCGGATAAAAATGAGCCGTTCTATGTAAACAGATATGTGACCAATCTTGCGCGGCTGTTTAATAAATTCTACAATAATTGTCCGATTTTAAAGGACGATGTTGCGCCGGAGGTACGCAGCGCACGTCTTGCACTTGTAAAAGCAAGCTGCGAGGTTATTAAATCCGCGCTCGGACTTTTGGGAATTGAAACGGTAGAAACTATGTAAATTAATTCCGCTGCACAGCGGTGAACAGGAGGAATTTTATGGATAGCAGAGTAGCACTTATAGGAATTGTTGTAGAGAACTCGGAATCGGTTGCGGAGCTTAACGCTCTTTTGCATAATTATGCTGACTACATCATCGGCAGAATGGGTGTTCCGTACAAAAAACGCAGCGTATCGGTCATAAGCATAGCTATTGACGCTCCGAGCGATACAATAAGTACGCTGTCGGGAAAAATAGGCATGCTGCCCGGCGTAACGTCAAAAACCGTTTATGCAAAGCTGGATAACGAATGATGAAAGAAAAGATTTATACAATACCGATAAACGAGGCGTATGAAACCGAATGTGAATGTCCGCTGTGCCTTATTGAAAAAAAGCTTGAAAAAGAAGCAGTCGAATATGAACTCGGCGCCGCAATGATGGAGCCGGACCACAGGGAACAGTCGAACGAAAAGGGATTTTGCAATAAGCATTATAATATGCTGTTTGCCGCGCAGAACAAACTGCCGCTGGCATTGGTTCTTGACACTCATCTTGATACGGTTCGTGCAAAAATATCACAGATGCAAAAACCGGAAAAGGCAAAGGGACTGTTCAGAAAAGCTTCGTCAAAACCGTCATGTGCAGAGCTTGTGTCCTCCTGCATGGTTTGCGGCAAGGTAAACGGCACTATGGACAGATACTGCCGCGTCCTTATTGAGATGTGGAAGGACGATAAGGATTTTAGGGAAAAGGTTGCAAAATCGAAAGGATTTTGCCTGCCGCATTTTGAAAAGCTGTACGGACTTTCGGACGATGCTGAATTTCTTGCGGCGATTGCCGAAACAGAGGCGGCGGCTTTTGAAAAAATCAAGGAAGACGTTCACAGGTTTACGCTGAAGTTTGACTACCGCAATCGGGATATGGAGTGGGGAGATGCAAAAGACGCTCCGCTGCGTGCGGTGGAAAAGCTGGCGGGATATATAGCAGATGGGGGCGAACGGTCTGAATGAAGATGAAAGAAAAGCTTAAGGAATTTATGGTGCTGACGCTCGGCGCGGTTATTATGTCGGTCGGAATATACTTTTTTAAGTTTCCGAACAACTTTTCGACGGGCGGAGTCAGCGGTATTTCCGTAGTGCTGGGTGCGCTTGTACCCGGACTTTCACCCGGTACGTTTGTGATGATTATAAACGTATCGCTGTTGATAATCGGGTTTATAATTATCGGAAAAAGCTTCGGTATAAAGACGGTATATTGCAGCATGCTTATGTCGCTGCTGATATATGTGCTTGAACGCATATGCCCGATGTCGCGGCCGCTTACGACTCAGCCGGTTCTGGAGCTTGTTTTTGCAATATTGCTGCCGGCGTGCGGAAGTGCGATTTTGTTTAACGCAGACGCGTCCACGGGCGGTACGGATATTGTGGCGATGGTGATTAAAAAATACGCAAAAATCAATATTTCAAAAGCGCTGTTCATTTCGGATATTGTAATCGTGATGTCAACCGCTTTTGTATTCGGTATAGAAACGTGGCTTTTTTCGCTGCTGGGTTTTCTGTCAAAAGTATTTTTGGTTAACAATCTGCTTGAAAGTATCAACCTGTCAAAATACTGCACAGTAATCGTATCCCCGGAGAATGAGGAAGATGTCCGAAAATTTATTACTGACACACTGCACAAAACCGCTACGGTGAGCGAGGCATACGAGGGTGCGTACAAAAACGATAAAAAGGCGGTATTTCTTGTGGCGCTCAAGCGCAAGCAGGCGGTAATGCTGAAAAGGTATATAAAAGACCTTGACAGCCGTACATTTATGATTATAAGCAATACAAGCGACGTGTGCGGACGGGGATTCCGTGAAACAACGTAAAATAACGGGTTGATGCCCGAAAAAAGGAGAAGATAAAAAATGATTCATGAAAAGATAACACTTACAGACGATAAAGAAGTTTATCTTGAAACTTATGCGCCGGATAAGGTTGACGGCTATAAGGGAAAAGCAATTCTTGTTATTCCCGGCGGCGGATACGGCTGTGTTTGCTCAGAACGCGAGGGAGAGCCTATTGCGCTTGCATTTCTGAAATACGGATACAGCGCATTCGTGCTGCATTATTCGGTCGGGAAAGAAAACAATTTCCCGAAACAGCTTACAGAGGCATCACTTGCAATTAAACATATCAAGGACAATGCCGAAAGATACAACATTGACCCGAGCGAGGTATTTGCGGTAGGGTTTTCCGCCGGCGGACACCTCTGCGGAAGTCTTGGAATACTATGGAAGAATGATGAGGTTCAAAAAAGTATTGATATGCCGTACGGTTACAATAAGCCAAAGGGCGTAATGATGATTTATCCGGTTGTGTCGGGTGAAGAATTCGGACATATTGACTCTTTTAAAAACCTTCTCGGAAGTGACGCGCCGACAAAGCAGCAGCTGGATACGGTAAGTCTTGAAAAGCATGTAGATGCGGAGTCTTCTCCGGCATTTATCGTACATACCGCGACCGACGATTTGGTTAATGTTCGCAACTCTCTCACACTCGGCGAAGCATACGCAAAGGCAGGCAAAAAATTTGAACTGCATATCTATCCGGACGCACCTCACGGCGTTGCGCTCGGCAATGCCATAACGGAGTGCGGCTGTGAAAAGTGGGTTGATAAAAGTATCGAAAAGTGGGTAGAGCAGGCGGCAGAATGGGCAGATAATGAAAAGGCATTTTGCTGAAGCTCCGGTTTGGAAAAAATAATCGTAAAAAAAGAACTGTACGCATAAACATGCCACAGTTCTCTTTTTTTTAAATGTCAATGGATTGTATGAAAGTATTGTCCTGGAAAATGTTCATCATACTTTCCGCATTAAAGTCCGGCGGCAGATTGGCGACTATGGTCATATCAAGCTTGCCGCTGTTTCTTGCGCATTTAAGACTGTCTACGCTGATGTTGTGTTCACTGAAAATACTGTTCAGAAATTCGCGCGCCTCGGGGGTGTCATCTATAGTGAAGGAAATTTCTTCTTCATTGGGCATGTGCAGGAATTTCAGATTTTTGTGCAGGACAATCTGAAACAGGACTATCAGCAGTGTTGCGGAAATTCCCATGGTGTACATACCGGCACCTATTGCAAGACCCACGCCGGAGGTTGCCCATATGCCGGCGGCGGTTGTCAGTCCCTTGACGGCGTGGCGGTTGAAATAAATCATGCCGGCACCCAAAAATCCGACTCCGCTTACTACCTGTGCCGCAATGCGCGAGTTATCCGCACCGCGCGCACCCTCAACTCCGGGGGCAATATCGGTGAATCCGTACTTTGAAACGAGCATCATCAGCGCGGACGCAAGAGCAACGATAATATGTGTACGTATGCCTGCCCCCTTGCCGCGGTTTTTTCGCTCATATCCGATAACTCCGCCGCAGATGCATGCAAGAACAAGCCGCATAAAATAGATGACCTCACATATAATTATTTCACGCATTAATAACACTCCTTTAGAATATAATAAATAAAAATCAGCCATGTGCAAAAATCCCGAAGATATAGAATTTATGCTGTTTTACGGACATGGCAAATCCGTTTTGTCATAGTAAATTTTAATTGTCTGAGTTTACCGTATAATATCGGTTATCAGATTTAACCCCTCATCTGTTATATTTTCATCAAAATTGCCGATTTGAATTGTCGGCTTTTCATTGAATAATGCCTTATACCAAACACAGCCTATGAGGTATCTGCCAAAGCCATAGCTTGCATGAATAGCATCGCGGTAAACTATGTCAGGATTAAGTCTGTATGCTTTAATCATAGCCTCGCCGCTTTTTATCATATCATCAGCATTTATCAACTTTTCGGCTTTACTATACGCGTCCTTAACTGCCGCGAACATATCTTCGGTAGTTTTAAAGCCCATTTCCGAAAGTCTTTCCCTGTTTTGCGGATATGCCCATGTCTGGTGCAGCAGTATTTTCGTGTCCGGACATCTCAATCTCAACCATTTTGTGATGCTCTCGATGTATGGCATATAGTTATTAATATCAAAGCTCTCATGACTTGCCTGCTGCAGTGTTATGTAATCCCATGTGTTGCTTTTTACTGCATCTTTGATTGAAATTTTAATATTTGTATTCTCGCCGTTAAATTGAAAATCGTAGCTTTTTTCATTGTCCGACAGATTTATGTAATGCTGTTTTAATGAACAGCCCCCGATATACAGATTGGCGCACGTCAGTTTTTTACCGTTGGTTTCCGCAATTCTGTGCAGATACCTCTGTGCGTCCTCGGAAAAACTGTTTCCTATTGATAAAATCTTCATATATTATCCTCCACAGTAATCGGGATACATACGGTAGTTAACCGATACTACTCCCACGTTATTTTCAACAAAATGCTGCGGCAAAAGTTCTTCCTTTTTGCCGGACTCCAGACCACCGCCGTGAAAATATATAAACACGGGTATCTCACCCTTTGCATTATCCGGCAAAAAAACATCAAGTGTCTGTTCCGGTATGTTATTTCGTGTGTAATATATGTCTTTTAATTCCATCATTAACCCTTCTTATCACAACACTGACCGTATATAATAATTATACATTATACCACTATAAATTTTAAAAGTCAAGGAATATTTTATATAATTAAAAAATTGGATTTTGCTCATTTATTTGGGTATTTATAGGGAATGTCGGATAAAATTCTTGACAATTTCGGGCAGAAATATGTATAATAGGTATGAGAACGTAAGCTGTCCGAGAGGAGTGTGCGGCATATGGATATATCGAATAAAAATTTAGACGGCGGCAAAGCTTTTGACTGGGGAAGAACATCGGCGGAATACGCGGTATTTCGGGATATTTACCCCCGGGAATTTTATGAAAAGATAACAGAGCGCGGATTTTGTACCGAAAATCAGAGTGTGCTTGATATTGGTACAGGTACGGGCGTATTGCCGAGGAATATGCATCGGTACGGTGCGCATTGGACAGGCACGGATATATCCGAAAACCAGATTAAGTATGCCGAAAAGCTGTCGGAGGGCATGGATATTGACTATTTCGTTTTACCGGCGGAAAAAATCGATTTTCCGGACAATTCATTTGATGCGGTTACGTCATGCCAGTGTTTTTGGTATTTTAATCACATTGAGCTTGCATCGAAGCTCTGCAAAGTTTTAAAGCCGAACGGGCATCTTCTTGTGCTGTGCATGGAATGGCTGCCGTTTGAGGATAAAATTGCCGGGGCAAGCGAAAAGCTTGTATTAAAGTACAATCCGGATTGGAGCGGAAAAGATGCGACGGTGCAGCCTATAGAAATTCCTCCGGTATATGATGAGTATTTTGAACGGGAATATCATTCGGAATATCGTCTGAAAGTGCATTTTACACGTGAGAGCTGGAACGGCAGAATGAAATCCTGCCGCGGCATCGGTGCATCGCTTACGCAGGAGGAAATTAATTCATGGGAAAGAGAGCACATGAAGCTGCTGTCGGAAATTGCTCCGGCGGAATTTGATGTTTTGCATTATGCGGCAATTGCACAGTTAAGGGTGAAAAAATGAAATTTCGTTTGTTGCAAAGATAAAAAATGTATGATATAATTAAAATATATGACGTGTATAAACGATATTATGTCGGAGGAAGGGTAAATTTAAATGTTGTTTTTTTATATCAGACACGGTGATCCAATATATGATCCGGACAGTTTAACACCGCTCGGACATCTTCAGGCGCAGGCGCTTGCAAAAAGGCTTGCCCGGTTCGGAATAGATGAGATATATGCATCAACATCGACGCGGGCACAGCAGACTGCACTGCCGACAGCTCAATTGCTGAATAAGGAAATTATTTCTATGGATTGGTGTAATGAAGGATATGCATGGGATGAGCTTAGTTTCAAAGAAGATGAAAATGATCAAGTGAGCTGGCCTTTTCAAAAGCAGGATTATCGTCGGTTGTTTGTGTCAGCAGAGGTACGCTCTATGGGCAGCAATTGGATAAATCACCCTAAACTTTCAAGATTTGAAAAAGGAATAAAACGTATAAGTGATGAAACAAACGCTTTTTTTGCAAAACTCGGATATGTTCACGATGCAGACAACGGTTGTTACTATTATGATGGGGAAGAAGATAATAGAAGAATAGCATTGTTTGCGCATCAAGGATTTGGAATGGCATTTCTAAGCTGTGTTTTGGATATTCCGTACCCGGAATTTTGTACAAGGTTCAATTTATGTCACAGCAGTATGACTGTGATAGAATTTCAAGCAGATAAAGGAATTGCTATCCCAAGGGTTTTGGAGCTGTCAAATGATTCGCATATATATGCGGAAGGGCTGCCGACTAAATATAACAATAGGGTGAATTTTTGAGTATAATTATATATGTATTTTGAAATATGTACAAACCATGCTGATATTTGGAAAGGGATTGCATGAGAAAATAATGCAAAAAAACAGCTTAAACGTAGTGTTTAAGCTGTTTTTACCGGACGAAGTAAACCTTTTAGATATAAACTGCGCCGAAGTCGATTTCCTCGAAAAAAGGTGACAGCGACAGCAAAACGTTGCGAACAAGTTTACAAGTGAGCAGTTGAACGTGCATTTTTGCGATAAAGGGGGAATGACGGCGCGTGTGACTGATTTTTCTGCAAAAGAAAAATCGGAACGAAGCTAAGTCCGTTCCGATATGGTACACCATCACGGGCTCGAACCGTGGACACCCTGATTAAGAGTCTCTCTACAGCACTTTTATTATTTTGCTGTTTTTTCTATAATATTTTGTAATATTTGGCTTACCTATGCCATTTATGATATATCAGCAGTTCCCGGCGGCAGGTTATATTCATACAGCAAAAAATCAGTCAGGTCAGTCATAAATCAGTCAGAAAACATTGCCGTCAGAAGAACATTTGCAACACAAAATTTTTATTTAATATGCCATAAAAAAGCAAAAATAACCTTAAAAATTCTACTGTTTTAAAGCTGTTTTTATTTAAATGCAAAATGCTGCATAAAGCGGGATCGTTTTCTTACCATTTTCATATCCAAAATTCTTAGATGAAAGCTTTATTGCATACTCCGGATTATTTGTTTGAATATAAACATTCAAACTCTTTGCCCTTGTATTATCTGCACTCTTAACCTCAATCGGTATAATATCACCTTCAAGCTGAATGACAAAATCCACTTCCGCACCTCTATCTGTCATCCAGTAATACGTTTTATGTCCATTAGTTACAAGCTGCGTATTTACGTAATTTTCTGTCATTCCGCCTTTAAAATCATTTATCTCGTCAGACATATACAGAATATCCTGTGCCATAAGGTCTTTTTTTGCACACAGCAAACCAACATCGGACACATAGACTTTGAAGGAATCTATATCACGGTAGTTTTCCAATGGTTTTTTTATTTTTTCCACCTTATAAATACGCGATACTATTCCCGAAAGCGCAAGCCATTCGATGGCATTTTCAAACTCTGCAGCCCGTGCTCCTTTTTTTATCATTTTATATTGAAATCTTGTATTTTTCTTTGAAAGCTGCACCGTGATATTGTCATAAGCAAGCCTTGTTTTCTTTATTTCATTCTTGCTGTTATACTTACTCATGTCATCAAGATAGCCTTCCAAAATCATGTTTTGTGTATGCCGGATAAGGATATAATCTTTTGTTTCCGCATACTTCATTACACATTCCGGCATTCCGCCTACAACAAGATATTGTCTGTATAAATTCATAGCTTCATCATGAAGTATCTGCGGCATTGGCTTATTATTTTTATAACAATCCCTTATGCAATTAACCAAATCTTCCTTTTCCATCGCGGTCATGAACTCCTCAATGTCCATGGGATACATTGTTTTTATATCAACCTTGCCTACAGGAAATGAATATTTTTCCCTGTTCACGGCAACTCCAAGCAGACTGCCCGCCACGGCTATATGATATTCAGGTGCTTCCTCATAAAAATATTTAAGCGAAGTAAGCGCTCTTTCGCATTTTTGTATTTCATCGAAAATTATGAGCGTTTTTTCCTTAATAATAGTCTGCCCCGCAATGTGAGAAAGTAACGGTATTAAATAATTAGGAGTTATGTCGCCTTCAAATACTGATTCAAGTTTAGGAGAACTCTCAAAATTGAAATACGCAACATTTTCATAATAATTCCGCCCAAACTCCAGCAGAGAATACGTTTTCCCCACCTGTCTTGCACCTTGTAAAATCAAGGGCTTTCTATGTGGATTATCTTTCCACTCCTTTAAAAATTTCATTATCTTTCTTTGCATTGTTTTCACCGCCATTATTTAACTTATTTATATTATATCACATTTAGATGTAAAAAACAACACATTTTTATAAAATATTCATGTAATTTTACGCGAATATAATAATATTTCAGAAGAAAAGTACATCAATATTTCATGGTGACCTACCCATACTGGGGTGGTATATATACCAAAATGCAAACATGTGCAAATATGTAAACTCAAATTTATGTACTTCCGAAGGAGGCGGGAATACCGGAAATACATATCTGCACACATGCACCGAATAACGGTGCTTTTTTTATGCAATAACTTTGAAAGGAAGAATTTTTATGAAAAAACTAATGAAATGTACCAATTGTGATGAAATTCTGTCTGCTGATGCTATGAATGCGTATGACGGCAATTTCTATTGTGAGGAGTGTTATGACGAACTGTTTACAGTCTGCCGTGACTGCGGTGCTGTTATCCCTAAATCGTCTGCAAACTTTGTAAACAGCGGATTTGATGATGAAGGCTATGTATGTGATGATTGTTTATCTCAAGGATATTTTCAATGCACGCACTGTGATGATTACTTTGCAAATCACTATTTATGGGCAGAGGACAGCGAATACGTCATATGCAAACACTGCTCGGATTTCTATTACCTCTGCGCCTCATGCAATGAAATTATCAGCCAAGACAATTCCAACTATCATGACGGCAATTACTACTGCAATGGCTGTTATGAGGACATTTGTGACGATTTGAGCACATATGTGTATTACTATTATTACAAGCCCGAACCTGAATTTTTAGGCAACAGCAATGACGGGTTATACATAGGCGTTGAGCTTGAAGTTGACAAAGGCAATGCTCTTGATGCAGCAGCAAAAATCAGCAAGAATTACAATGATGTATACCTAAAGCACGACGGTA
>CAKSUM010000002.1 GCA_934501535.1 uncultured Clostridia bacterium | reverse complement strand
TATACCAGAGCAAGAAAACTTACTCCGAGAATGTTAAACGAACTGATTGAAAAAATTGAAGTACACCAGTCCGAAAAAATTGACGGTAAAACCGTTCAACAGCTCACAATTCACTATAATTGCATAGGCAATATTGAAATACCCGACCTTGAAAAGCTACCCGAAAACAATGTTTCGGTACATACAAGACAGGGCGTAGATGTTCATTTTGCCGCTTGTGCAAGTTAAGGGGGTGAGCGTGTGAACAAAAACATAAAAGCTGCCGTTTATATGCGTGTTGCCACTTTTGAGCAGGTAGACGACAGGACAAGTCAAATGAAAGAATTTGCGGATAAAAACGGTTATGAAATTTCGGATTTCATAGTTGAACAGCGAAGCGGCTTAGCCGCTTGCAGTAAAACTCTGTACGGACTTTTACATAATCAATCCGTAAAAACGATTTTAACACCTAATTTATGCAGTCTTTCACGGAATATACTCGTAACACAGGACATTTTGAATACTGCAAAAAAGAATAATAAAAAAATAATCAGTATGGACGTTGAGCTGTGAAAGCTATCCGCATACTGATTAAAGGCAATAAAAAACCGAGAGTGTTTATAGAACATCTCAAATCCTATAAGAACTCTCGGTATGGTCGGAGTGACAGGACTTGAACCTGCGGCACCGCGCCCCCCAGACGCGCGCGCTACCAACTGCGCTACACCCCGATTTATATAAAATTTTATATGCAGATTTCCTGCTTTAAATTTTTTTGTCGATTAGTCAAAAACGGTCCTGCATTTGCAGGGCCGTTTTGGTGGGAGAGGGTGGATTCGAACCACCGAAGCTATAAGCAGCAGATTTACAGTCTGTCCCCTTTGGCCACTCGGGAACTCTCCCTTATTCAAGGGCAAGCTATTGCTTGCCCGATGGAGCTGGTGATGGGACTCGAACCCGCGACCTGCTGATTACAAATCAGCTGCTCTACCAATTGAGCTACACCAGCATTTATGGTGGGAGTAACAGGGCTCGAACCTGTGACATCCTGCTTGTAAGGCAGACGCTCTCCCAGCTGAGCTATACTCCCATTTTTTTGCTTCTGGTCGGGATGACAGGATTTGAACCTGCGGCCCTCTGGTCCCAAACCAGATGCGCTACCAAACTGCGCTACATCCCGATTTCTCGGTATCGCTATGCCCGTTTGTCAGCGACTTATATATATTACCATATAGCTTGTCAATTCGCAACCCCAAATTTCGACGTTTATTTAAATTTACGTCATTATATCTCTTATTTTCGTTAAATATCTCGGTTTTTCTATTAATATTGATGTTTATTGTTTTTTTGTATTTTTTTGCAAAATACCGCATATTTTCAGCAAATGCCGAACCTCACAGCTTACTCACCGGCATACGCTCCCGGGCTTTCTGTTACACCTCCTTTCCCGTGCCGATTAAAGTCATTTTTTGCGCGCTTAAAAAGAGTTACATATTATATTCACACCTTCTGATAATATGATCTTGAAATTTTTTATCAAGCTCGTTAAAATATCCGCTCCAACCCCACACGCGCACAATCAGATCCTTATAGTTCTCCGGGTGTTTCTGTGCGTCCAGAAGCCGTTCGCGGTTCACCGAATTAAGCTGCAGCTGATGTCCTCCGAGATGTATATACTCCCTAACAAGCATAGCCGTCTTTTTTATCCCGTCATCATTCCGCAGTACGGTATCGTGAATTTCTATTGTCAGCGGACCTCCGTTTATTATATTTTTCAAATCATACTTTGTAAAAGACTGAATTACCGACAGCAGTCCGGCGGTTTTAACATCAAGCGACGGAGAAAAGCTGGAGGCATACGGTGTATATGCCTTTCTTCCGTCCGCAGTCGCCGGGCACTTATTCCCCCTGAAAATGTATTCCTGCGCACTCCCGGTGCCGGCACGCCATATTCCACCACAGCCGTTATCCCTATTATTCATGCTCTCCGAAAAAGCCGACATTATAAAGCACGCAATACTGTCCGCATAATCATCGTTATTCCCCATTTTCGGGCACGCCCTCAATAAGTTTCGCAGCTCCGCATTACCGTCAAAGTCATTATCCAGCGCATGCAGCAATGCCGCTTTCGTTACGCTCCCATCGTCGAAAACCGTTTTTTTCACAGCTGCAAGCGCGTCTGCGGCATTGGCTATCCCTGCTCCGTGACAGCCGAAATTATGGTATTTCGTTCCGCCGCTCCACATGTCGGTGAGATTTTCCGTGCAGCCGTCAAAGAAAACCGACAAAAGCGGTGACGGAGTAAATTGACAGCCTGCAAGCCGCGCCGCTTTTTCCTCGCAGCATTTTTTTATTTTCGCTTTTGTTTTTTCGAGCAGCTCATCAAAGCTGCCGCAATCCTGCAAGCTCTCATGTATTACATCATTTACGAGCTTGGGAAAATCCATTGTTTCAATGTTCGGCGCGTCCGCTCCCTTGCCCGGGATAATAAACTCCCAGCACGCCGCAACGGAATAATCAAATGCGTCTGCGCGGTCATAACCCAGCTTCACCAATCCTTCTACCACAACGTCATCATTACAATACTGCGGAAAACCCAATCCTGCCTTAGTCAGGTGCGTAGCATATTCATATCGCTCAAACGGCGTATTTTTACCCACCCGCAAATTAATTTTCGGGTCAATAACACACAGCTCCAGCGACGCGTCCATGCACATTTTCGACAGTTCGTTAAACATATCCTCACCGTCGGCGTCAAATCCGCCCAAAACCATGCTCTGTCCGTTATCTCCCGTCTGTATTCCGCTGTATAAATCACTGTCAAAATTCAGTGAGATAAAAAATTCTTCCGTAAGCTCAAAAAGCTCCTCTTTGCCGACGCCGCGTTCCCTGTCCGCAAGATAATACGGATACATGTATCGGTCAAACCGACCGAGCGTGATATGACACATAAACTCCAGACGAAGAAAGAAAATAATAATTTTCATAAAAACACAAGCCTCGTAAAAGCTTTCCGCACCCTTATGCGGCACCTTTAAAAGCGCGTTATAAAGTTCGTGATTACCGGCTTTCTTCGCAAGCTCACGGTGTTTGTCCGATACATCAAGCACAATTTCTATTGCCCTTTTCATCTGACGTCCGTACTCCGTTTTATCCGCATCATCGGTATTTTTCATGCTGTATTCTATGTCCTCAAGAATTTTGTCAAAGCCGCATGCCATGACTTTGCCGTAATCCGGGGTCACATTGCCTGCATATCCCGGCAGTTTTCTGTCGGTACTGTGATAAAAGCCCATTCTGTCGCCCTCAATCAGCACAGGCGTTTCCTCCGATACAAATTCTTCAAAGCAGTCGATCATTTGCTTTGCCGATTTAATTTGACCGTAGTCCTTCACTTCCGCATGCCGCCGCTGTTTTCTGTACTCCTTTGATTTAAAAAGCTTTAATAATTTTTCAACTCTTTCCGTCATATCTTATCTTCCTTTCCGTGCTACGCCCTTGATATTTCCGCGTCTGCAATCACAAAATTTTAATTTCAATACCTGCTTTTCCAAAAATTTCCCTGCGCGGCTGCGGCTCGGTTTCCGGGTCGAAATCCGGTCTATACTCTCTCCCCGCCGCCTTATACTTGCTGCCTGCCAGTTTATTGTACGGCATAAGCTCCGCATAGAAAACATTGTTTTCCGCCATGAACGCCGCAATCGCATTTATATTTTCCTCCGTATCCGTAACGCCCGGAATGAGCGGAATACGCGTTATCAGAGGTTTCCCCGATGCGGCAAGCCGTCTGTAATTTTCTTTAATATCCAAATTCGGCATGCCTGTATATTTTATATGCTGCCGATTGTCGGCAAGCTTCAAATCAAACAGAAACATATCAGCTGCATCAAGTACCCTGTCAAACTTATCGGGGGCGCAATATCCGCTTGTCTGAACGGCTGTGTTTATCCTCCCGTTAAGACGCACCAGACATTCCGTCAGAAAATCATGCTGCCAAAGCGGCTCGCCGCCCGAAAACGTCACTCCGCCGCCGTGATTTAAGATTTTTTCGTTTTTTAAAATAATTTCGCACAACTCCTCCGAACTGTATTCCGTGCCGCAGCGCCGCAGAAGATTATTCGGACAATTTTTAATACTCTCTTCACCAAAAACCGTTTTGCCCTCCGATACGGCGGCATATTTTATACAATTTCCGCAGCCTGTGCAGCCGTTAGGACTTTTTATCACTTCAGGCTCTCTTTTTTGTCCTTCCGGATTATGACACCAGCTGCAGCGCAGCGGACAGCCTTTCAGAAAAACCGTAGTTCTTATCCCCGGTCCGTCATATATCGAAAATTCCTCAATCGCAAACGCCGTTCCTGTCATAACGCACCCTCCTTCCATCTTGCAGGAATATTTTCCGTCCTATAAATATTTTATATAATACGCATTGACAATTCAAGAAATTTGTTATAGAATTATAGACAAAAGTTAAGATAGGAGAATTGAAATTGATACATCAGTCAAGTAATTCAAAAGGCAACTACAATTACAATGCGACAATATACAAAAAAACCTCATGGCAAATGCATTTCCATAAAAATTACGAGTTAATATACGTGATAAAAAATACCGTTTCGGTAAAAACCAATTCAATTGACATGGTAATGAACGCCGGCGATTTCCTGCTGATACCTCCCTACGCGCCGCACTCATTTGAAAGTGATGAAAATTCCGAGATATGGGTAGGCGTTTTTTCCGATGATTATATTCCCATGTTCGCAAACGACTTCGGCAGCGTAACATTTTCCGTATTCCGCTGCGAGCCGGGTACAGAGGAATTTTTCCGCCACTGCCTGATTGCCGCCGACAGTGATGACATCTACTGCCGCAGCGCGTGTCTGTATGCGGTCTGCGCCCAATGCAGAAAAAATGCCGAAATACTCAAAAGGCATGCCGACAATAATGTCATGCATGCCATTCTGATACATATTTATGAAAATTACACCGAAAATCTGACGATGAAAAGCACCGCCGACGCTCTTGGCTACGAATATCATTATTTTTCGCAGCTGTTTCACAAGAATTTTTCAATGGGTTTTTGCGAATTTTTAAATATTTTCCGCGTTGAAAAAGCGTGCGAACTTTTGGAAAATCACAACCTGTCTTTAACGGAAATCGCAATGGAAAGCGGTTTTCAGTGCGTACGTAATTTCAACAGAGTTTTCGGCTCACTGTGCGGCGAGCCGCCGCGCGAATACCGAAAACGCCGCTTAAATTCCTGATTACTGCAGCATCGCCGCACCCACTATTCCTGCGTCGTTTTTCAGCTGAGCAATGTGTATTTTTGTTTTAACTTTTTTACTGAGCGGCTCAAGCAGACTTTCGCCGGCATTGGTTATTCCGCCCGAAAGAATTATCAAATCCGGCTCAAAAATGTTCTCAATGCTGTTTATTCCGTCGGCAAGGTAGTTTGTATATTCGTCAAGCACAGTCTTTGCCGCATCACAGCCGCCGTTTATCGCCTCAAAAAATATCTTTCCGTTCATTTTTCCTTTTTCGGCATACAGTTTTCCGAGGATACTTTGCGGCAATTCTTTTGCCTTATGTTCCGCAAGGGCGGAAAGCGCAGACGCAGACGCATACTGTTCAAGGCAGCCGCATTGTCCGCAGTCGCACGGTCTGCCGCCGTGCTCAATAACAATATGACCTATTTCACCCGCCGAGCCTTTTCCCTCATACAGCTTGTTCTTTATGATAATTCCGCCGCCGACTCCCGTGCCGAGAGTAATCATAACAATATTTTTTGCCTTACGTCCGGCTCCTGCCGTCGATTCGCCAAGCGCGGCACAGTTTGCGTCATTTGCAACACGCACCGAAATACCAAGCTTTTCTTCAAGCCGCTTTGCAAGCGGCGTGTTATCAAAAGGAATATTCGACGCCGAAACAAGCCCTCCCGAAATCAGTCCCGGTGTGCCGACGCCTATTCCGTTAATGGAAAATTTGTCCGCAAGCTCTCTGCACTTATCGGCAATTTCGTTAATCAGGTTTTCTTCGCTCGACGCGTCTGTCGGGATTGATTCTTTATGAATAAGCTCGTTGTTGTCATTCAAAACCCCGAACTTAATGTCCGTTCCGCCGATGTCAACGCCGATGCGCTCGCTGCTGTATGCCGCCTTATCGCATATCAGCACCGTATCGGAATGAACCTTGAGCATGGACGCCGGAATATCGGTGGTTATTTTGCCCTCAATCAGCTGCTTTACAACCTTATGTTTTTCCGCTCCGCTCGCCATAAGAATTATTTTTTTCGCCTTTAAAATTGTTCCTATTCCCATGGTGATTGCCTGTTTCGGCACCTCGTCGATGTTATCGAAAAAGCGTGAATTTGCGTTAATTGTGTTTTCTGTCAGGTCAGTCAGATGCGTGTTCGGATTAAGATTTGCGTCCGGCTCATTAAAGCCGATATGACCGTTCTGACCTATGCCCAAAATCTGCAAATCAATTCCGCCGCTCTGCACTATCATCTTTTCAAATTTATCACATTCCGCGTCGGTATCGGCGCAGGTACCGTCAAGAATATGCGTATTCTCGGGCTTAATATTAATTTTTGAAAAAAGATTTTCCTGCATAAAATAATGATAGCTCTGTGAATTATCCGCGGTAATCGGGTAGTATTCGTCAAGATTGAAAGATTTCGCCTCGGAGAAATCCACATCACCGTTTTTGCACATATCCGCAAGAAGATTGTACATACCTATCGGGGTCGAACCGGTCGCAAGTCCCAAAACACTCTCCGGCTTAACCGTCAGCTGGCTTGACACAAGTTTTGCCGCCGCCTTTGACATTTCCTCGTAATTTTCACAAATAATAACTCTCATTCCGTTTCCTCCCGTAAATTGTTAATTACCCTTATTCTGTCCGCCTCTATGACCGCACGGTGCGCCGCGAACATATGCCTGTCGATTTTGAAATTTTTATCCTCCATCGCCGCGGCAAAATGCCGCATTATTCCGCCGTCGCCGCCGCAGTGCTTTGTTCCGTCATGCGTTACGGTTATGCGCTGCTCGCTGCCGTCCGCAAACCGCTTGAGCACCATTACTCCGTCCTCAAAACAGCCGCCGATTTCACCCTCGGTGCCCATAAGCTTTACCGTGCGCGTATTGCGCAGAGAAAATGCCGAAACGGTGAACACCGCACATGCTCCGTTTGCAAATTCAAGCGACGCCACCTGATGGTCGCACACATCGTTTCCGCATCGGTAGACACATCTGCCATAAGGATTGGTTTTAAGCGCCTCAATAATCTTTTCGCGGCTGTTTTCGCAGCCGAAAAGATGCACAAAATATGCCGCCTCACCCTGTGTGTACAGTTTTACGGCATTATATTTGCATTTTTCCGAAAATGGGCAGCCGTCGGTACAACGCAAAGGAACATCGCCCGGCGCATTTTCCGGCGTAAAGTATCCGTTTGAGCCATACGAGCTGACCTTTACTATATCGCTGCCCAGCAGATATGTCATCATATCAAAATCGTGGCACGATTTTGCAACAATCATCGGCGACGAATACTTCTCTCTGCTCCACGGACCGCGCACGTAGCTGTGCGCATGATGCCAAAAACCTTCGTTTTCGTTCAGCTGCATATTCATAACACTGCCTATTGCTCCGCCGTCAATAAGCTCTTTCAGCTTTGAAAAGAACGGCGTATACCGCAGCACAAATCCGGTCATAAAGACTTTGTCATAACCGTCAAGCGCCTTTTCAATCTCATCGATTTCCTCCCTGACCGGCGAAATCGGCTTTTCAAGCATGATATGATATCCGCATTTGATTGCCATGAGCGTAGGCTCAAGGTGCAGTCTGTCCTGCGTGCATATTAAAACCGCGTCGGCGAGCCGTCCCCGCGCAAAAAGCTCACGGTAATCCGCAAACGCCATATCCTCCGCAATATTGTTGTCGCGGCAAAATTCCATTCTTTTTTTATCGTCCGGCTCGGCAACCCCGACTATTTTCATTATTCCCGTTTTTCTTATGTACGGCGAATAATCGTCCTTGCCGCGTCCGCCGGCACCTACAATGATACAGGTTCTCATATTTTTTCTCCCTTATAAATATTATCATGTGCACATTTTCATGAACATGGTTTTTTTTACATAATAGCTGTGTTTTTTTATCCTTTTTATTGACACGCACCGTTTTTTCGGTTATGATATTGTTGAGGTGTTCTTTATGGAAAATATATTTTCACGCCCTGCACTGTATGCAGGCTTCAGCAGATGCCCGGAACATGATTTTTTTATTACGGGTATCGGCTACAATAATTTTAAATATATTGAGCCGCGGACAACCGGCAGAATACAGCACATAAACACGCTTCATCTTGTGCTTGCCGGCAGCGGCACGCTCAATCTGGGCAAAAAAACCTATCACGTAAAATCCCATGACATTTTTTTCATACCGCCCGACGTGACGCTTTCATATTACCCCGACCCCGGAAACAAGTGGCAGTACATATGGTTTGAATTTGTCGGCGCCAATTCGGAAATATACGCGGAGCATATGGGGCTTTCGGCGGAAAATCCGATAAAGGCATGCAACGATTACAACACCGCATTTTACGGACTTTACAGCATTTTCAAGAAATTGGAGCACAACGGCTGCGTCGGATATTATGAGGTACTCTCATCATTTTACAGACTTCTGGACACAAACGCGGCAAGTGAAATTAAAAGACCCGAGAGCTTTTCCGAAGCAGTCATTTCCTATCTGCTCTGCCACTACCAGACGCCCGGGCTGACAGCGGAAAACATCTGCCGCGATTTCAGAATAAGCCATTCATACCTGTGCCGCCTGTTCCGCCGCGAAACCGGCAAATCGCTTATGCAGCATATAATCGATATACGGATAAGCGAGGCGTGCCGCCTGCTGTGTTCAACAAATCTGAGCGTAAAGGAAATCGCGTATTCCGTAGGCTTTAATGATGACGTGCACTTTATAAAATCCTTCAAAAAACATATCGGCACGTCGCCGACAAAATACCGCAAGGCTCACACCGAAGCCTGACCGTACGGCATAAATTGTTCAAATTTGTTTTTCCGCACATATACCGGTATGCATTTATATATCCTTTTTCAAAAACAGTTTGATAAAATGATTGACATTTCTCTGCTTATATTATATACTTTTATTATAAGGGTATCAATAAATGATTTTGCTTTTTATTAGCACAATTTTGAGGTAACGGTATGAATGATATAACATTATATGAAAATATCCCGGAGGTCGAACAGAATTTCCCGATTAAGGTTTTCGGTCAATGTTCGACAAACCTTATGCCGCACTGGCACGAGCATATAGAGCTTTTGCACATACTTTCGGGCAGTGCGTCATTCACCTGCGGTTCCGACACATTCCGCGCAGATGCCGGCGATACTGTCGCCGTAAACAGCAACGAGCTGCACACCTTCACCGCTGACGGAAAAATAAAATACATATGCGTAATTATAAATTTTTCATTTTTCAACGATGTTGATTTTGAAAATATACTCCTGATGTCAAAAATTCCGCCCGATGACGAAATTCATCGGTATATTTCAGCCATGCTGAACGAAGCGGGCAGCGGCAAAGCAGCTTCGGACATGATAATCAAGGGCACGGCATATCTGCTTATGGCGCATCTCAGACGCTTTTATACCAAAGCTCATCTGTCCGATTACGAATACGGTCTGCGAATGGCAAAGCTGAAAAAAATCAACGGAATACTCGATTACATACACGAACACTACAGTGAGAACCTATCAACCGCGATGCTTGCAAAAAAATGGTATCTGAGCGAAAGCTACATGTGTCACATGTTTAAAAAAGCGTCCGGCAAGACCATAATCGGATACATCAATGACCTGCGCATAGAAAAGGCATCCCTGCTGCTTGAAAACACGTCCGAAAGCATATCCTGCATTGCGATGGAGGTCGGCTTTGACGATGTGAATTATTTTGACCGCGTTTTCAAAAAACAGACCGGTCTGAGCCCCAAAAATTACCGGGCAATGAAATTGGTGCCTTAATTTAGAAAAACATTTGTAAATTCCCTCCAAAACTGTTGCAAACCGCGCAATAATGTGCTAAAATAGCAGTGTTTGGAGGGATTTTTTTATGAACATAGCAATTAACAACGGATATTTTAAAAAGAGGTACGAATCAGACGTGCAGCGCGATGAGCTTGAAACGGCACGGCTGTGCAAAAAAGGCGGATTTTCACTTTTAGACTGTTCGCCGGACTATCTTACCGATGACAACTGGCAGGAAAAGGCAGAGGCGCTGGCACAGGCTTTTAAAGAAGAAGGCATAACGGTCGAGCAGTCGCATGCGCCCTTTAACCGTTATGACCGCGAACCTGCCGAAATATTCAAAGAAAAACTTAGCCGCTCATTTATCATAGCGTCAATTATCGGCGCAAAAAGAATAGTAATTCACGCCGATGAATACTCGGTGCCGGCTGGCGAATATGTCAGCGAAGACGCATGCCGCTTTGCGTACGATTATTTTGCGCCCCTTGTCGAGCTTGCGTCAAAACTTGGTATAGGCGTTGCCGTGGAGAACCTGTTTGAGGACGGAATGGGCGGAAAATACCGCAGCCGCTGCACATCAACAACGGAAGAAATTCTGCGGATTTTGGAGCTGTTCAATGACCCGATTGTGACCTGTTGCTGGGATTTCGGTCATGCGGCCGTTGCGTTTAAGGAAAATATGCTCGGCGAGCTGAAAAAGGTCGGCAAATACGTAACCTGCACGCATGTTCATGACAATTATCTGTATGATGACCTGCATCTTCCCCTTTTCCTCGGGAAAATCGACTGGAAATCACATATCGAATACCTGCGCGAAATTAACTATCCCGGTGCATTTACCTTTGAATGTGTTTACGGAACCATACCCGAACCGTCAATGATCGATTTTCTGAAATACCAGCATAATGCCGCTGAATATCTTGTAAACGGAGGAATTTCAGAATGATTATTGCAATTCCGTCCAAAGTCTACATCATGCGTCCGAAGAAGGATTATGCCGTTGTCGGGGGCATCGGCGGTGAACAGTACAACATTTACTTCAGAAATGTAATTCTGCCGTTTAAGGACGAATATGACATCAAAATCAAATGTGATTACGGGGCAAATTACGGTGAATTTTGGAGAATAGAAGAATTTCCCTATGATACTGATTCTTTTCCGCTCAAAATCTCGGTATATGATGCCGGCGGCACATGCATCGCAGAAAAAGAAACAACAATTATCATGACGGAAAAAAATCAAGCCGAAAATTATGATATTATGGCAATCGGCGACAGCATGACTCATGCCTGCGTATATCCGGCGCATGTTATGCACAAGCTCGAAAACCTTCATTTTAAAGGCACCAGAAGTTTTGACGGTCAGCTGTTTACCGAAGGACGCGGCGGCTGGACTTATGACGCATACTTTTTGAATAACACAATATGCTGGGGCGGCGTATCTCCGTTTTTATTCCCCAAGGGAGTTGACGATTACTACGGGGACATCGACTTTGAAAATATGAAGAAAAGCGACAATAAACCCGCATATTCATATGACGGCTTTGCCGCAGCCGAACCGCACGAGGGGCAGATTTATCACAAAGACGGCATGCTGTACAAATTCGGAACCGCCGAGCCGGTCAATAAAAAACCCGAATGGGAATTTAACTTCGGCAAGTACATGGCGAAAAACCGGATTGGTCACATCGACGCGGTTTCACTTTTTATGGGAGGAAACGACCTCCAGATTGTCGAGTACGAAGAAAGCGAAAAAGTTATTGCGCATTTTATCGAAAACATACAAAAGGTTACAGACAGCATAAAAAAATATGATGATAAAATCAAAATAATCATAAACCTGCCGGTAATCGGCGCGGAGCAATTCGCCTGGGGCAAGCGTATGAAATGTACCTGCACATCAAAGCAATACCGCTATAATGTGATACATGCGGCGCAGGCGATTATCGATAATTTTGAAAACCGCAGCGGAATATATCTGTCATCGTCATTGCTCAATCTCGACCCGGTTTACGGGTTTGATTTGCAGCCGTACAAGGCAAATATTTACTCGGATGCGTACATAATGCGCCATGCAAACTGGGTGCACCCCAACCGCACCGGGTATATGCAGATAGGCGACTCCCTCGCGGCGGCAATTGAATACATCAGAAGTATACGGTAGTTCCGTACCGTTTAATCGCGGAAGCAAAAATACGCACAACAGAAAACGGCACAGAATTGTCCGCATTTTTGCGCAGACAGAAACGGCATAGAAATTCTATGCCGTTTCTTAAAGCTTTTGTTTATCCGGAACACAAATTTTGTATTCCCTTTGTCCCGATGCACCGATATGCACCGAATGATTTTGCTTACTTTCTTAAACAATGATTAAATTTCAGGATACTTTTTAATAATTAATATGGGCATATAATTCACGCCGCTCAAATCCATGGGATTAAATACACCGCCGTAGAGGCTCGGTACAAAAATTATATCCCCTTCCTCTGTCTTAAAATCATTGTTTAAAATTGAAAATAAGCTGACTACATGAATCATTTGTTATTTAATCTTGTTCTCGTAATCTTCAATCATCTTCTTAACCATTTGACCGCCGATTGAACCTGCCTGTCTTGCTGTAAGGTCACCGTTATAGCCCTGCTTAAGATTAACGCCTACTTCGTTAGCAGCTTCCATCTTGAAGTTTTCCATTGCCTGCTTTGCTTCGGGTACTGAAATTTTTGATTTGCTCATTTTTTCTTCCTCCATACTTTTTTATACTTTTTTTCTATTTAAAGCAGCCTTTTTCTTTCGGCTACAATCATATTTTGTGACATAACACGCAAATTATTACTATAAGATTTTTCCAGTAAAATTTTTATTTATTTATAAAAAGACTTGACAATACAAAATAAATATATTATAATAGTTATGTTATGCTGTTGTAGCTCAGTAGGCAGAGTACATCCTTGGTAAGGATGAGGTCGGCGGTTCAAGCCCGCTCAACAGCTCCACATCGGAACGGACTTTGCTCCGTTCCGATTTTTATATGCAAAATTTCAGTCACACATCAGGGCTTTTCCCCATTTTTGCAAAGGGTTATGTTCGCATCGACCGCCCGTTATTTGTGCAGCAGCTTTTTTACTCCCGCGCACATGTGAAAATATTTCAGGTGCTGCTCATAACCGACACCGGCAAAATGAAATCTTTCTTATATTACATAAATCATACCTCACAAAACTCAACATTATTGTATCGCTTTTTCACTTCTTCCGGAAAATGATAATCGCTTATCACTGCATCAATCTCCGAAAAATCCGCAATATTATATTCTAAATCAACATCTATTTTACTGTGGTCGGTTAAAAAGAATAATTTTTTTGTATTTTTGCGTATTGCTTCAAAAAACAGTCCTGCCGCCGCATTTCTCGATTTTACGATACCATCGCTGCCGGCTCCGCCGGTAGAGAAAAATGCCTTGTCAAAATTGTATCTGAGTATCGTCCGGATTGTCGCATCGCCGCCCAGCATATATGGTGCCTCGATCACTCTCCCCCCGGTGCAGATTACATGTGAGATATTCTCGCTCAGGTGCGCCGCAAGCGCCATATTATTTGTGATGACGGTAATATCCTTCATATCCGTTACAAAATCGCCCATTTTTTCCGTTGTTGTTGACGCGTCTATTAATACAGTATCTCCCTCACATATAAAATCAGCCGCACATTTTGAAATTTTTCTTTTTTGTATCCGTTCCTTATGATACCTGAATTCCAGCGGCACCGATAGATTTTCTCGCATTTCAACACCGCCGTAGGTTCGCGTAATCAATTTTTGTTTTTCCATAATATTCAAATCACGGTTTATTGTTGCATTGCTGTAATCAAGCGCCCTCGTCAGATACTTAACGGTAACATATCCGTTTTCCTTAAGGATATTCATGATGGTATCTATTCTTTCTTTTTGATACATATTAAACTCCTTTTGATAAATGTTGAGAATTATTCATATTTTTAGCCATTCTTGAAAAATGTTGATAAAATGAATATAATGTCATTATATAGTAAATTATCAATAAAGTCAAGGAGCGAAAAATGAAAGACTTAACAAAAGGGAATATTTACAAGACATTTCTTCTGTTTGCAATACCGCTGATACTTGCCGGATTTCTTTCGCAGGCATACAGCATTATTGACACGATGATAGCGGGAAAAATACTCGACTATTCGGGGCTTGCCGCAATCGGGTCAACTTCTGCATTCATACAGTTTTTTTCCTCGACATTCTGCGGATACGGAGTCGGCTTTTCAATTTATGTTGCCAGACTTTTCGGCGCAAAGGAATATAAAAGGCTAAAAACCGTAATCTATATGAATTATATATTTATCGCAGCTGTTATATTTACACTGAGCATCATAGCAGTCATATTAAAATATCCTTTATTTAACCTGCTCTCCATCGACCCGTCTATACAAAAAGATTCGGGCATATATTTCAGCATATACATGATAGGAAGCGCTTTTCTTATCGGAAATAACTACGGTGTATATCTGATGAATGCCTTCGGAAGCAGTATGTATCCTCTTGTCATGTCGGCTGTATCAACCGTTCTGCATATAGGCGGCAACTTATTTGCCGTAAAAGTGCTTAATATGGGCATAGGAGGAATAGCCGTATCAACGGTATTTTCCGCCTTAGTGGTTGACGTATGTTATTTTATGAAAATAAGAAAATGTTTTAAAGAACTGGGCGTTGATAAATATAAAGTCGCTTTTTCAATGCGTACGGTTAAATCTTCGGTAAAATATGCTGTTCCGACGATGCTTCAGCAAATGGTTATGTATCTCGCTTCGCTGGTAATTTCGCCGATTGTGAACGGAATAGGAAGCACCGCATCGGCTGTGTACATAATCTGTCTTAAAGCTTTTGACATAAATTCAATAATATACTGGAATTCTTCAAAAACTTTAAGCAACTACGTGTCACAGAGCATCGGTGCAGGTCAGTATGAAAATATAAAAAAGGGTCTTAGGGTCGGATTTGTACAGGGCTTACTGTTCCTCGCGCCGCTGCTTATGGTATCGGTTATATATGCCGAAAATTTTTGCCGCATGTTTCTGCCGTCCGGAAGCACGGGAGAGGTACTCGACATGTCTGTAATCTTTATAAGATACTTTATGCCGTTTATTGTATTTAATGTAGTAAATAATCTATTTCATGCGTTTTTCCGCGGCATAGTTGCAATGCGTTTTCTTATAACGGCAACCTTTATCGGCGCAGCGTCAAGAATTATCGTTTCGTATATCGCCGTAAAATATTTTGAAATGAACGGCATATTTATCGGCTGGGTTGTTTCATGGATTATCGAATGTTTGTATTCGGTCACAGTATATTTTACGGGTGCATGGAAATCGGAAAAATTAAGAGCGGTGAATGTTTAATGAAATAAAACGGCAACAAAAAAGCGCAGTGAAATGTTATCATTTTACCGCGCTCTTTTTATTAAACATTGTTAATCGGTCAAAAACTTATGCAGAATATACGCTGCACTGTTTCTTATCCTTGCCTTTTCTCTCGAACTTAACCTTACCGTCAACAAGTGCGAACAGTGTATCATCACTGCCGATACCTACGTTATTGCCCGGATGGATTTTGGTTCCTCTTTGTCTTACGAGAATGTTACCTGCAAGTACAAACTGACCGTCTGCTCTTTTCACACCAAGACGTTTACTTTCGCTGTCGCGACCGTTCTTGGTGGAACCCATACCTTTTTTATGAGCCATTTAAAACACCTCAGCTTTCGATTTCAATTTAATATGCTGATTAAGCATTGATTGATTCAACAACAATCTTTGTATAAGGCTGTCTGTGACCTTTTTTGGAACGTTCGTTCTTTTTTCTCTTCATTTTGAAGACATAAATCTTTTTAGCCTTACCCTGTTTAGCAACCTTTGCGGTTACCGTAGCACCGTCAACTGTCGGTGCGCCTACTGTCATCTTTTCACCGTCTGCAACTGCAAGAACCTTGTCAAAAGTAACTGTTTCGCCCTCAGCCGTTTCCAGCTTTTCAACAAAAACTACGCTGCCTTCTTCAACCTTGTACTGCTTTCCGCCGGTTTCAAAAATTGCATACATTCCGATACACCTCCTTATTAATATGAAGTCACGCTGATGCCGGTACCGTTATTTCGGATTTATAACCATGCACTCATGCGGATACCTAAATATTATAACACCAATCAGGTCATTTGTCAACATTTTTTTACAATTTTGCCTGATATATTTTTTTCATAATAAGTGCGTCCTCGGCTTGAGTTCCGCTCGATTCGCATATTATCGTGGGAGCAATACCGCGTTCCGCCAAAATCTGCGCAACCGGCTCAAACTCCGGACCGTACACTGTATCATCAAAGGTCAGATGCTTTTTCTCGCCGCCTTTGGTGTACTCGATTTTGCTGAAATGGCTGTGAAAACAATTCAGCCTGTCCTTACCCAACTTGTTTTCGATGCTGTCAAAAATTATTTCAAAATCCTTTTTTTCTTTAAACGCACCGAGCGTGCGCGCGTTCAGATGCCCGAAATCGATGCACGGAAGAAAACTTTCATCAAGCGCACACAATTCCATGACCTCGTTCAAATCGCCGAGCTGATTGATTTTTCCCATCGTTTCAATGCACAGCCGAACATTTTCCAGTCCGTTTTCCACCATCGCTGCACGCGCAAGGGTCAGTGTTTTCTTCGCATATTCAAGCGCCTGTTCACGGGTAAGCTTGCACAGCGCGCCGCAGTGTACTACCACGCGCTCACCCTCAAAATATTTCACCAATTGCGATGACTGCAAAATATAATTTATACCGCCCAAGCGTTTTTCATCATCCTCCGTGGCAAGATTAATATAATACGGCGAATGAACGCTGAGTGCAATTTGATTTTCCTTTGCCTTTGCGGCAATCTTTCTTGCCGTCGCCTCACCGCAGCGTACGCCGTTGCCGCACTGATATTCGTATGCGTCCAAACCTCTGTCTTTAAGCCATTTCGGCATATCCTCCGACGCCTTATGCCCCTCGGCATAAAAGCTGTCACTGTTGCCTGCGGCTCCGAATTTTGCTTCCATATTTCCACGTCCTTTCCTGTCAGCGGCTGAACTCATGCAGTCTTTCCGCTATTTCCGCGGCGATTTCCGCGACGCTCCTGCCCGATGTTACCGCTACCTTAAAATCACACAAATCATAGTATTTCCGCCTCTCCTCAAAGCGCGCCCACAGCTTGTCAGCTCCTCCGGCGGACAGCGGTCTGGAATTGTCGCCTCGCCCCAGACGCTCCTCGATAACCGCTCTGTCAGGCTCCAGATTTACCACAATGCCGTTTTCCGACAAAATCCTGATATTTCTCGTGTTCAGAACAATTCCGCCGCCGGTTGCTATAACCGTATTGTCAAAATGCGCCGCAATTGTCGCCGTCTCCGTTTCCATGCGCCTGAATTCCGGTTCGCCGTACTTTTCAAATATATCGGAAATTTTCCCGTGCTCACGTTCAATCATTTCATCGGTATCGGCAAAATCCATGCCCAATTTCCGGGCAAGCGCTTTTCCGACCGTGGTTTTGCCGGTCGCCATAAATCCGGTCAGCACTACGTTCATAATCCGAACACCTCCGCAAAAATCATATCCGCCATATCTTTCGGCAAAGCCGTGTCCGTGAACAGTTCGTACGCCAAAATTCCCTGATACACAAGCATTCCCAAGCCGTTTGCCGTTTTCGCCCCGGTTTCCTTTGCCGATTTTAAAAACTGTGTTTCGGGAGGATTGTAAATCATATCGACCGCAGCGGACTCCGCGTCAATTACCGACAAATCGCTCATCGGCGACATCCCGGCATATTTCCCCATTCCGAGAGTTGTGCAGTTAACCGCAATGTCATAATGCGGTTTTGTAATTTGCGTTTCGATTTTAATGCCGTACAGCTGCTCGGTTCGTTCCGCCGCCGCCCTGGCACGTTCCGGGCTGCGGTTTATCACCGTAACCGACTTTGCTCCGTGTGACGCAAGATACATTATCACGGGTTGCGCAGCGCCGCCTGCGCCGAAAATCAGAATGTCCGCGCCGACAGGATTGATACCGTCATGCAGCAGCGACATATAAAACCCCTCCGCATCGGTGTTGAAGCCGCACAGCCTCCCGTTTTTGTTTACAACCGTATTCACCGCACCGAAATCACGCGCCTCCTTTGAAATTTCATCAAGGTACTGCATTATTTTCTGCTTGTGCGGCGCAGTTACGTTAAATCCGGCATAGCCATCCTCTTTGAGCACTCTTACGGCATTTTCCAGTTCCTCCGGCGGCACCTCAATCGCGCCGTACCGATAATCCGCGCCTATTCGTTCCGATATAAAGTTATGCATTGCAGGCGAATGGCTGTGCGCCACCGGGCTGCCGATAATTGCAAGTTTTTTCATATTTTACAGTCCTTTAACACAATTTTTTCCAGACGACGTTTTAAGCCGAAAAACGGTGTTTCCTTTGCGTCGATAGGGTCTACCAGCACCGTCATAATCCCGGTGCGCTTTCCTGCCCACACATCTGTGAACAGCTGGTCGCCGATTATTACGGTTTGTTCCCTGTCCGCACCCAGAAGCCGCATAGCCTTTTTTATACCGAACCGCAGCGGCTTTGCGGCGTCATTCACGTATACCGCACCAAATTCGCGCGCAAAATCCTCCACCCTTTCACGGTGATTGTTCGAAACAAACGCATATTGTATATTTCTTTCCGTCAAACTGCCGAGAAATTTCCGTGCGCCGTCATCTGCTGTTGACCTTGTGTAGCTTACAAGCGTATTATCAATATCGAGCAGCGCATATTTTATACCGCAGTTTTCAAAAAAATTCTCCGGTATATCATGAATTGACCCGAATTTATAATCGGGGTAAAATCTTTCAAACATAAAATTCTCCGTAATATCTGTTTATAGTGTACATCTTTGCTTTAATGCAGCGAACCGGCACGCACGCTTGTACGCCTCCGCAATGTATTCTTCTATAGGCATTTTTGCATAGATGTTATTTTCAAATCTGTCGGGCTTGCTTTCCTTGACCAATTCAAATGTCAGTATGCCGTTATAGCCGTATTTATTCAGCCTGCCGGCGACACTCTCCCAATCCGCAATTCCGTCAAACGGAAGTAAATGCAAATCGTCGGTCCATGTGATTTTGCCGTTAAAATCCTTTATCCCGAGGTTATCGTTTATGTGTGTCGCGATTATCCTGTCACCGTACAGCGCCATCATATCACGGCTGTGATTATAGCACATTTCATGTCCCGTATCCCAGCAAAATCCGACATTCTTGTAATGCGACAATCCTTTCATAACGGCTGCGAGATATTCTTCTCCCTCTGTGTTTTCAAATGCAATCTTCACGCCGTATTTTTCAGCTTCCTTTACAACTCTTTCATAATTTTTCACGCCGATGTCATTCGGTTCATGCTTGTCAAAGCCGATAAACACATGTGCAACCATGATAGGCACGCCAAATTCCGCACAGCACCGTACACATTCCGTAAGTTCGGCGACGGCTGCCTCCGCCGCATCGCCTTCAGCCCAAAAATCGGCAGCTTTCCCGAACGGAGCATGAATTGACTGATAAATCATGCCAAGTTCGTCGGCAAGCTTTCTGTAATCCGCAATATTGCTCCTGCATTGCATATCGGTAAAAAATCCCTCAAACCCGGTTTTACAAAATAATTTTATCTGTTCTTCAACTGAAATTTTGAATTGTTCGCTTGTTCCCAATGCTAATTTTGTTTTCCACATATCAATAACCACCTTTATTTTCTGCATGAATTGCAAAATTACATTTCATAAATTATTGTATCATATTTTACTGATAAAAACAACAAAACCGGGAAAATTTGCACGTAAATTTTCCCGGCAATATTATTTAACCGTTATTTCCATAACATGACCGGCATAATCATTATACACCAGCCCCTCTTCGATATACTGCGGAATTACCGCGTCATGCGTGCCGTTTTCGTCGGAAAACTCCGCTTTGACCTCGGTGTAATAGCCGCTGTGATAATGTCCGCAGAACAGTCCTTTTATGACGTCGGCATTTTTTGTGATAAGCTCATAAACAGCCGCGGTTGCCGAATCGGTATTTTTCGGCGAGCCTGCGATGTTATAAAAATCATCCTGCGCCCCGTCACACGTGATAAGCGCCTTAACGCATGCGTCCTCCGGCTTTCCCGTTGAAATTGCCTCATGCTGAAATATGAGTATAATCAGCTTTTCACGTTTTGCGCGTTCTATATCCTTTTTAAGCTTTTCCGCCTGGAAGTCCCAATACCGCTCCAAGCTGTTGTCAAGATTTATAATCATGACCTTATCCCCGAGCACCTCCGACGTATAGAACATATCATGACGCCAGAATTTTTTTAAAATTTCAAGACGGCTTTCAAGCGGCGTCGCGTCCTGCCTGTCCGTTTCCATCTGTCGCACATACTCATGATTTCCGAGAGTGACCGTAATGTTCGGGTCGCGTTCCCAAATGTATTTGTCCATAAGCTCCATTGCGCCGTATGACATAAAATCCAAAACATCTCCGGTTATAACGGTCTTGTCGAAATTTTCCGCATAATCCATTGCCTTCACAAGCGCTTTTACCGAGGCGGCATTTTCATTCCAGTGACGGAACTTTTTTGTATACATAATTTCCTCGTTTTTTTCGTCCTCCGCATTGGTGCAGTTTAAGTGAACGTCGGTAAAATGCAGTATTTTTATCGGTGCGGTACCCGGCTTTCTGCCCGTAAATTCCGCACGGCGTATGTACATTCCGCTTTCATTTTTATATATCCAAGTTTCCGGCTTATCCGGCGAACCCGTTACTGTTATATAGTTTTCCATTCAAACCTCCATGCCGCATAAATCGGTATAAAATCAATATAAGTCGATGTGCCATTTTGCACCGTGCCAGTGTCCGCCGTTGTAAATTCTGAACCCTATCCCGAATTTTAAATGCTCGGTACGGCGAAGAAGCTTCAGCATAATTTCATTATCGCCTTTTTTCAGGTCAATGAGTACATCATTGTTGTACGGAGTCCAAAGCCGTATTTCATCGCGTTCAAGCACATTTTCACCGTTCACGCTCAGGCGGAAGCCGTCATTATTGCCGATAACAGCCCATACCTTCATGTCCTTGTCCGCACGGAGAGTTGCTTTTGCGTAACAGCACATTTGTCCTTCAAGCGTTAAATGGCTGTCAATATCTATAAAATCTTCGTATGCGTCAATTGTGCATGCCGGGATTTCCCTGTCAAAATCGGTTATGTACTCCTTATCAAGAAAAACTTCGCTGTTTACCATACATTCAAGCGACGGCAAAACACACCCTTCGCCGTGCGGACTTGGTTTGCCGTCTTCGTCCGGCTTGTTGAGCTGGTCAAAGAACGGGCCGCATACCGTCCACTTAAGCGGACGTATGCTTTCCATCGCTGCCCTGAGTCCTTCTTCCGTAGGATATTCCGTATTGAAACCGTCAAAATTCTGCGGTCTTTCCGCCGCAAACGGCGCATCAATCACGTCAAGCTCATAATTTGGCGTCTTCATGGCAATTTCCGCCGTTTCCGCAGCCAAATCACGTATACTGTCGGACTTTCTTTCAATATCTATTCCGCAGATAAAGTAATCTTTAATCAAGTCGGTAATTTCGGTTCCGAGTCCATTGTATCCCTTGATTATACCTACAATCGAAGCTGCCGACGCACATGTGCAGTCGGTGTCATATCCGCATTTCAGCGCAATATTAATTGTGTCGCGCATATCGCCCTTGCCCCACAAGAGCGCAATAAGCGTAAATCCGAGATTTTGCACAACATTCGTGAAATCGGGGTGAGAATATTCATTCAGCACGATGCGCCTTGCGCTGAGCCAGTCCGCACCGCTTTCGTATACTCCGATAATCCGCCCGAAGCATTTTGCGAGCTTGCTGTCCGACGGCACGTATTTCATGCCGATTTCTATAAGCTTATCCATGTCGCTCTCAAAAAATGCCATACTCTCGACGGCGGCAAGAAACTGCTCCGCATAAACCGAGTTATCCGCATGGTCGAGGCATGCGTCCATGTACGCATAATCCGCTGCCAAATCTGGATTTCCGGCGCTTATAATGCCCCAGATTTCACTGCGTATCGGGCAGCCCATTCCTTCCTTGAAAAAGCTGTTGTTTATGATACCGCTGTACGGCGGCTTAATTCCGCGCATATAGTTTTTCAGAAAATAACCGTACTCCGAAAACGGATACCAGCATTTTTCCACCCACGCGTCCGCCAAATCGCATGAATTTATAACGGTGCCCTTGTTCTGCAGCACATCAATCCACAAAAGCTGCAAATCAAGGTCATCATTCGGCAAATCCGGATTGAAAATTTCCGCAAAATCGTTAACCTCAATAATTTTCTTAATACCTTCAACCGGTGCGCCTGCCGCGCCGCCCAGGCACTTTCCGTACCAGCAGCCGTGTATTTTATCTAAAAATTCTTCATATTTAATAGTATGCATACTTTTTTCCTCCTGTGTCTTACATAATTTTATCAGTTATTTATATGTTAGTCAAGAGAAATTCAAAAGAAAAACAAATTTTTGCAAAAAAATAAAATAATCAGTATCTTTTTTCACAAAAATATGTTACAATACAAATGAGGTGATACAAGTGAAAAAAGAAATTTCCGCTTCCTATACGGAGCAGGTACAAATACTGAACCAATCGAATATAAACGGTTTCAAGCGTCTGTTCGGCGGACAGCTTATGCAGTGGATTGATATTGTGGCGGCGGTAACTGCACGCCGGCACAGCGAGCATAACGTCACAACGGTGCTGGTGGACAGGCTGGAATTTAAAAAGCCGGCAAAAGCGAATGATACAATTCTGCTCACGGGGCATGTCGAATATGTCGGGCGCACGTCAATGGAGGTCTGCGTGAACACATATATCGAGGAGCTGATTGGCGAAAAAACTTTGATAAACACTGCGCATCTTGTCATGGTTGCACTTGACGAAAATGACCGTCCCACCGAGGTTCCTGGTCTTATTCTCAAAACCGAAAAGGAACGCAGTGACTGGGAGGCCGCACGCCTGCGCCGTGAAGTGCGGAAAACTTTGTCATGACCGCGCGGCGAATTGCCGGCGTGCTTGCTGCTGTCATTTTTGCGGCTGCCTGCGCATTGATTTTTCGTGCCTATTCGTTCAGTTGCCTTGCCTATCACCCGTCCGGAGAGGCGGACGGCTTTCGGATTTACGAGGGCGTATTTGACTGCTATGCCGCCGAATACCGCTGGGACGGAAAAACCGCCGACATAACGGTGCCCGACAGCTATAACGGCAAACCGATAACCTCGCTCGGGGGCTTTTACGGGCGCGGCGTCCGGTGCGCATGCAGCATTGACTATAACGGATTTGAACCCGGGGACACCCGTTTTATTCTGCATTTCGGAAAAAATATAAAGGAAATAAAGCTTATTGACAGCGAGCAATTTTCTGAGATAATTCCGTCCGCGCAAAATAAATACTTCCGCACAGAAAACGGCGAGCTTATTCAGTGCTGATTTTGCTGCCTTATGTAATCGCGCGGACTCATTCCCCGATGCTTTAAAAATGCGCGGTTGAAACTGCGTATGCTCCCGAAACCGCTTTTTTCCGCCGCACCGGTGGCAGTTATGCCCCCGTTTCCGAGCAAAACACATGCCTCATTTATTCTGAGCATGTTAATATAATCACGGAAATTAATTTTAATCTTTTCGCAGAAAATGTGCGACAAATAGCTCCTGCTTATAAACAGCGCGTCGGCAGTGGTTTCCAAAGTAAGATTTTGCCTGTAATTCTTGCTGCAGTAATCAAGAATTGCACGTATCATATCGCTGTCCGCCGTTCTGTCCTCTACGCTGCACTGCTCCAGCATTTTCCCTGAAAGCAGCATGAGATATGCTTTTTTCACTGCCGGAGATGCGGTTTTATACTCACTGAGGATTTCCCGTGCCAGCCGGTGCAGCCCTGCCGCCTCTGCCTTTTCTTTCTTTATTATCGGGGTTTCCGGGCGCTTGTTTTCCAAAAATTTACTTATCTCCGGTACACTTTCCGTATCAAAAATAAATTTACCTACCTCCACATTGTTGTCCGAACTGTAGCTGTGGACAGTGTTCGGAAAAATAAAGATAAAGTCGCCCGCTTCCGCATCATAGCTGCTGCCGTCGGCAATAATACTCGCTTTTCCGCGAAACATCGCGATTATTTCCGTTTCCCGGTGCAAATGCGGTTCATAGCAAATCCTCCGGTTATGTATTATCTGCGGCCCCGTATTATACTGATAGTAATAATCCATACTGCGCACCTCTTTTGTTATAAGGATATTTTTGTCTTATTATATGCACTTTTTGTCTTGTATTATAGCATAAATTGTCCTATAATACAAGTGTAAAATGAAAAAAGAAAGGAAAAAAATTATGGATAAAAAAATCACCTTTGCTCCACCCGGTGAAAATATTTTTACTAAAGACATCGAAACAGATAAAAAATCGCCGGTAACGCCGTTTGCACCGATTATGAATTACAACGGATTTATCCGTCCGCAGGAATTTGAAGATGCTAAAGAAATAGGCACAAAATGTGCCGATGAAATAAAAAGCAACATAATTGCCGATTTTGAAAAAACACCCGAATACTGCAAAACGCATGCCGGTGAAGATGTTGATTTAATGGTGCACGTATCCACCTTTAAAATTATTGACGGCATTGTTTACATGACATATTACGCAAATACTGCGTCCGACAGCGAGGACCCCTCAAAGCAGGAAGCGCGTTTTGCGTTTTGTCCTCTTGACAATCCGGCGGATATGACAATCGTGCGCATACAAAAAGTCGGCGATATGCTGGACGGAAAGAAAATCGATATGCTTTACGATACGATCCTTATGTACAAAGGCGGCGATGAGATATTTCTTATGTGGACTGCCTCTGCCGACGGCATGTATTACCGTCTGTACAGTACATACAATATCAAAACCGGAATAATCAGCGAAATACGCCCTAACCGATTTAAGGCAGGGGAAACAACGAATGATTTCAGTACAAGCGGCATTACAAGTGCGCTTGCAGTAAACAATCTTCCGATCAGAAAGATGTTTGTTGACATCGGAATTATGCAGAAAATCACAACACGTGTTGAAAACGGCGAAACCTATTATTACACCGGCGCGTACTCCGGGTATTTCAACTGCATAATAAAAAGCCGTGATTTTATTACATGGGAGTATGTTGCCGCGCCGGATTTTGTAAGTCTTGCGCTTTGGGAAAACGCGACATACGTAATCGGCGACAAATGCTACTACTTTGTGCGTCAGAATGAGTGCGAACAGGGATTTTTAACCTGCTATGACCTAAATGATAAAACATGGGCAACGCCGTTTCTCATCAAGGATACTCAATCACGCTCGGACTTCGTTTTCTATAAAAATGAGCTGTACCTGATACATGCGCCGATAAACCGCGAGGGATTCGGTATTATAAAAGTAAACCGCGATGACCTGTCAAAAAGCAAACCCGTTTTGGTTGCCGATATGAAAAGCAGCTTTTTCTATCCGTATACCGACATTTACGGCAGCGACGCGTACATCTCCTATACAGTGGACCGCAAGCATATACGCCTGTCAAAATTCAGCGCGGAAAATTATCTGAAGTGACGGAGGCAGTATCATGAAATCAGCTCAAAATATTAAACAAGCGGCGGTTTACCTGTTTTATTCCGTCCTAACAACCGTTGTCAATTGGATTGCATACAGCCTGTTCATGACCGCCTTGAAGAAAATCGGAGCAGCCGGTGAAAATGCAAATATTTTCACCGCGAACACTCTTTCATGGATTGTCGCCGTAGCTTTTTCGTTCATAGTGAATAAGATACGCGTTTTCAGAAGTGAAAGCTGGGAAATTAAAACTGTTTTCCCCGAGCTGGCAAAGTTTTTTTCAACGCGCTTTGCAGTCGGGCTTGTTGAAATCATTCTCGTTCCGGCACTTGCCGCAATCGGGCTGAACCGTCCGTTATTCGGTACGGAAGGAATGGTTTCCAAAATAATAGTAACGCCTATTCTGATAATTTTAAATTATCTTTGCGGCAAATTTCTGGTTTTTTAAAAAAGCAAATTCCGTCCGGCAAATATAAATTTAATCGGAATTAAAATTGCAGCCCAAAAAATTACAGATATTTTTTCAGTTCATCTCCCCACTGACTTATCAGTGCGTCAAGTGTCCATGCAGCATTTGCCGGAGATGTTGACGCAAGACAAATTGCGCTGCGTTTAATCTGCGGAAAAGTATATTTTTTATAATATTTTTCCGCAGTTTTTCCGTTCACGAAAATTCCGCGTATTTGTGCAGATTCAAAAATAGGCGACAAATCATTTGCGATAACATTTTTAATACTGCTGTCTGAGCTGCCGGTAATGTCGCATGACGCAATCACGTCCCACAGTGCAATGCCGTGTTCAAGCAGCATCTTTCGCTTTTCCTCAACCGTTTCGGGAGTTTTGACTTTTAAAACAGCAGAAATTACTTTCCAAAATCGGTTTTGTTTATGCCCGTAAAAGAACATTTCCTCCCTGGACTTCACCGATGGGAAACTTCCGAGTATCAGAATTTTTGAATTGCCGTTATAAAGCGGCGGAAAAGGGTGCGCTATCATTTTTTCCTCCCTTTCATTTGCATTTCATTAAAAGGCTGACCGCAAGAGAACCGGCAGCATTGCCCAAAACGCATATCACGATAAACAATATCGCACGGACGCTGATTTCACCTGCCGCTGCAAAATAGAAAACATCGGCAACGCAGTGTTCAAATCCGCACAAAATAAAAATCATAACCGGCATTACAACCAATAAAATCTGTTTGCTGCGTTTATAAAGTTCAACCGCAAGATATATCATTACTCCGCACAAAATTGCCCTGATGCATACATCAATCAGCGGCAGCGCCAGCTTTTTTCCCGCAAGTGCCGCAGCCGTTTGGTTGCCTCTGAATAATATGTACGCTGATGCGCCTACCGCAGCGGCACCGATAAAATTATGAAGGCACATAATTGCAAGCGTACCTATTTCGGATTTGTCGCTGATATATCCGACCTTCCCGGTGTATAAATTACATTCAAGGATTATCACAGCCAATAATCCCAGTGAAAACAGCGCTGCACCCACAACACGGTTTTCAGTGCTCAGAAACACAAAACCGCCTATTCCTATAAGTGCACCCGCCAAATAACTTTTATTATAATTCATTTTCTTCCCCCGATGCTTCTGTCATTTTTCTTTTGAATGCGCTCGACGGTCTGAAAACAGCGGTTGTGTACGAATTTACCGTCATTTCCTCCCCCGTGCGCGGATTTCGGCATTTATGTCCGGCTCTTACCTTCTTTTCAAAAGTGCCAAATCCGGATATATGAACTTTTTCACCCTCTTTGACCGATTCAATAATTCCGTTAAACAGCATATTCGTCATGCGCTCTACCGTTACATATGTTATTTTCGATTCCTCTGCAAGCATTGATACAATATCCGTCTTATTCATATTTGCCCTCCAAATTTTATATCTCTTTACATAATGATTTATAATTACAAATTCTTCATTTAATTTACCGATAGTTTTCTGCATAAAAATGGACAAAACAGAACAGCGTACGTAAAACATAATTGTTTTGCGTACGCTGCCGAAACCGAAACAACGGCATGGAATACCGCTGTTTTCGGTTCAGTATGTTTATTAATCACACAAGCTCAAGAACAGCCATGGGAGCTGCATCGCCGCGACGCGGACCTGCTTGAATAATTCTTGTATATCCGCCGTTTCTGTCAGCATATTTTGGAGCAATCTCGTTAAAGACCTTTGTTACAACGTCTTCTTTTGTGATAAACTCCAAAGCCTGACGGCGAGTGTGCAATGTGTTTGTCTTACCGAGAGTAATCATCTTTTCAGCCAAACTCTGAGCTTCTTTAGCTCTTGTTAATGTTGTTTCAACTCTTCCGGTTTCCAGAAAACTTGTTACCAGGTTACGCAGAAGCGCCATTCTCTGGTCGGTAGGAAGATTTAATTTTCTTGTTCCCATTAACAATTCCTCCTTTTCATTAGGCTCTATTAGTCTTCTTCTTCACTTAACGACAGACCCAAAGCATGCAGCTTATACTTAACTTCATCAAGAGATTTTCTTCCGAGATTTCTGACTTTCATCATATCTTCTTCGGATTTATTTGCCAAATCCTCAACAGTGTTAATTCCTGCGCGCTTCAAGCAATTGTATGAACGTACGGACAGATCCAAGTCCTCAATGGACATTTCCAGAACCTTTTCCTTTTTGCTTTCTTCTTTTTCCTTGACAATTTCCGTATTCTTTGCGTCCTCGGAAAGGTCAACGAACAGTGTCAGCAGGTCATTCATAATCTTAGCAGCCAAACTAACAGCCTCATCGGGCTTTGTTGTGCTGTTGGTAGTAACCTCAACAGTCAGCGTTTCCCTGTCGATGTTACTGCCTACTCTTGTATTTTCAACGGTGTAGTTCACCTTTTTAACGGGCGTAAAAATCGAATCGACGGGAATGACGCCGACAGGAAGCTGCATCATCTGCTTATTTTTATCGGCGGAGATATAACCGCGTCCCTTAGCAATTGTTATCTCCATATACAGCCGTGCATCTTCATTAAGCGTCGCAATGTGCAAATCGGGATTAAAGATTTCCACATCAGCGTCCGCCGTAATATCTGCCGCAGTAATTTCGCATGCGCCTTTTGCTTCGATATAAACCGTTTTCGGTGAGTCAGAATGAAGCTTAATTGCAAGCTTTTTGATGTTAAGAATTATCTCGGTAACATCTTCTTTCACTCCGGGAACCGTAGAAAACTCATGCTGTACGCCTTCAATTTTAATTGATGTCGCAGCAGCACCCGGGAGTGATGACAGCAATATTCTGCGAAGAGAATTACCGATTGTTGTTGCGTATCCGCGCTCAAGCGGAGTGACTTCAAAAACACCGTAATTTGCAGTTAATTCCTTACATTCTATATTGGGCTTTTCCATTTCTATCATCGTATCGAACCCTCCTTCACAAATTCAAAGTAACTTATCCGCTTACCGAGGGTAAAAACATTATTACTTAGAATACAACTCGACGATAAGGTGTTCCTCAACCTCGTAATCGATATCGTCACGAGCGGGGTATGCAATAACCTTGCCTTGTGAAGTATTCTTATCCATGTCCAACCACTTTGGTACAGCTCTTGAAGCATTTGCTTCCGCTATATCCTTCATTCTCTGTGAAGCCTTGCTCTTTTCACGAAGTGCGATTGTATCGCCCACCTTAACGATGTATGAAGGAATATCTACCTTCTTACCGTTAACAAGAATGTGACCGTGATTTACAATCTGTCTTGCTTCTCTTCTTGTATTAGCCAAGCCTAATCTGAACACTACATTATCAAGTCTTGATTCAAGAATTGATAAGAGTTCTTCACCTGTGATACCGCGCTTTTTGGTAGCGAGTACATAATATTTTCTGAACTGCTTTTCCAAAACGCCGTAAATAAACTTAACCTTCTGCTTTTCGTTTAGCTGCAAGCTGTATTCAGACTGCTTTTTTCTGCCCTTGGCGGGGTTTTTGTTTGAGCTTTTATGAATACCCATGCATGCAGGCTCTATACCCAGTGTTCTGCATCTTTTCAGAACCGGTTGCATATTTCTAGCCATGTTAATTTCCTCCTTTTACTATATATTACAATGATAAATCAAACTCTTCTTCTCTTAGGCGGTCTGCAGCCGTTGTGAGGAATCGGAGTTACATCTTTAATCATTGTAACCTCAAGACCTGCAGCCTGAAGTGCACGGATAGCCGCTTCACGGCCTGCGCCCGGACCCTTAACGTAAACCTCAACGGTTTTGAGCCCATGCTCCATAGCAGCTTTTGCTGCTGTTTCTGCTGCTGTCTGAGCAGCGAACGGAGTACTCTTCTTTGAGCCACGGAAGCCTAAGCCGCCGGCACTTGCCCAAGAAAGTGCGTTTCCGTTAACATCTGTAATAGTAACGATTGTGTTATTAAAGGAAGAGCGGATATGAGCTGCGCCCTTTTCAATATTTTTCTTAACACGCTTTGTACGTGTAGTTCTCTTTGCCACTTTTGCCATTGCTTAGTACCTCCTTTACTTCTTTTTATTAGCCATTGTTCTGGCGGGACCTTTTCTTGTTCTTGCGTTGTTTTTGGTGTTCTGACCTCTTACGGGAAGACCCTTTCTGTGTCTTACACCTCTGTAACAACCAATTTCCATAAGTCTCTTAATGTCCAGAGAAATCTGTGTTTTGAGTTCACCCTCAACAGTATATTCGCTGATGGCTTCTCTCAGTTTTGCAACGTCTTCCTCTGTCAAATCCTTAACTCTTGTGTCGGGATTTACTCCTGTTTCTTTTAACAGTTTCTGTGATGTCTTAAGACCGATACCGTAGATATAAGTCAAACCGATTTCAACTCTTTTTTCTCTTGGTAAGTCAACACCTGCTATTCTAGCCATTATTACACCTCCATAGTATAAATCTCACAATTTTTATATTACGGGCGCCAAGGCGGCAAATAATGCCGGCCGCGTTCCCGGCGCCGATAACAAACCTTTCATGCGGCATTTGCTGCCGCGCATTGTGATAACCAAACATATACATTTGATTTCATTTAAAAGCATGGATAATAACCGCAAACGGGTTATAAATGGATTTTTAAATTGAAATCAGCCTTGTTTTTGTTTATGCTTCGGGTTTTCACAAATAACCATTATTTTGCCTTTTCTTTTAATAACCTTACATTTTTCGCAAATAGGTTTTACTGATGGACGTACTTTCATTTCCGTTACCTCCTTATTTAGATCTCCACGTAATTCTGCCTCTGGTCAAATCATACGGGGACATTTCAATGGTAACCTTATCCCCGGGGAGAATTTTAATGAAGTTCATTCTCAATTTGCCTGAAATGTGAGCGAGAATCTGATGTCCGTTCTCAAGCTCAACCTTAAACATAGCATTAGGCAGAGTTTCAACAACCGTGCCCTCTAATTCCAAAACATCTTCCTTAGCCAAACTGCTACCTCCCATATACAAATTCGGTTTAAAACTTTTCCAGCGCTTTGCGTACCTGTGAATCGGATATATTATCAAAATCCATATTCAAAACCGTATTGGTTTTATTAAGGTGCCGAATATTTTTTCTTTTCGGCGCCGAAACCTTTCTCGTGTTTCCGTCCGCAATATATGCGTAATTTTCCTCTGCCGACAAAACAAGGAATAAACCGCCCTTGTCCCGTCCGGCACGCGAATACACAAGACTTCCTTTGCAAATATCCATCTTTTGCACCTCTACAGTGTCAAAATTTCACATTCGCCCTTTGTGATAAGGATAGTATTTTCATAGTGTGCCGACAAGCTGCCGTCTTCAGACTCAACAGTCCAGTCATCATCAAGCACTACCACGCCCCAATCACCGGCATTAACCATTGGCTCAACGGCAATAGTCATGCCCTGCGCGAGTTTAAGCCCCTTGCCCTTGTGTCCGTAATTCGGGACATTAGGGTCTTCATGCATATTCTTCCCGATGCCGTGACCGACTAAATCGCGTACAACCGAGTATCCGTGATCCTCCACGTATTCCTGGATTGCAGCAGACAAGTCACCCAGCTTTGCACCGTGAGTTGCATGCTTGATACCCTCAAAAAAACTCTGTTTGGTAACATCAATAAGTCTTTGAGCTTCAGCCGAAATCTTTCCGACAGGAAAAGTTCTTGCGGCGTCACCATGGTAGCCGTCCTTGCAGACGCCCATGTCAATGCTTATAATGTCACCCTCTTTTAAGATTACATCTTTTGAGGGAATACCGTGCACTACCCAGCTGTTCGGCGACGCGCATATACTCGCCGGAAAGCCGTTGTAGTGTAAAAATGAAGGGGTTGCGCCGTGTTTTTTGATAAAGTCATAAGCAATTTTATCAAGCTCCAGGGTCGAAATCCCGGGGCGGATATGCTGCTCAACCAATTTTAATGCTTCACCGGTCAGTCTGCCGGCAACACGCATCTTTTCAATTTCAGATTTTGATTTAATCGTAATCATCTGCTAATCATATCTCCTACTTTACCAAACCAAGCGCCTTGAGCGCAGCCTCGTTGGTACGTTCAACCGAATGAGAGCTGTCAACGCTGATTACCTTACCGCGTGACTCGTAATATGCCTTAATTGGCTCTGTTTGTTCATGATAAACCGCAAGTCGATTTTTAATCGTTTCTTCATTATCGTCGGGACGCTGAATAACTTCGCCGCCGCAGACACATTTTCCGTCCTCGGGAACCGGCTTGTTAACAACATGATACGGCGTACCGCATGCCTTACATTCTCTTCTTCCTGCCAGACGCTTTATGATGACGTCATCCGAAACCTCAAGCGACAATACCTTGTCGATTTCAATTCCGGCAGCCTCAAGAGCCTCAGCCTGTGCGATAGTACGCGGAAAGCCGTCCAGGATAAACCCTTTTTTGCAGTCATCCTGCGACAGTCTTTCCTTTACAATACCGACAACAACTTCGTCCGGAACGAGCTTGCCTTCATCAATATACTGCTTTGCAAGCTTGCCAAGCTCGGTACCGTCCCTCATGGCAGCCCTCAACATTACACCGGTTGAAATAGTTTCAACTCCGAGCTGTTTTGTCAAAACTTCTGCTTGTGTTCCTTTTCCCGCACCGGGTGGTCCAAGTAGTATAAGCTTCATATTTTTGCCGCCTTTCCGTTATTACTCCAAAAATCCCTTGTAGTTTCTCATTACCATCTGTGATTCTATCTGTCTTACAGATTCAAGCGCAACACCTTCCATAATCAGAAGTGATGTACCGCCTATCTGCATACCTGTGATATTGAATACAGCGCCGACAACAACCGGCAAAACTGCGATAATTCCCAGGAAGACTGCACCGGTCAGGTTAAGTCTTGATGCAACCTTTGCGATATAATCACTGGTCGGCTTACCCGGTCTGTAACCCGGAATATAACCGCCCGACTTCTTCATATTATTCGCCATTTCAATCGGATTGAACTGAATTGCCGAATAGAAATATGTGAAGAATATTATCAGCAGGAAGTACAGTACCGAGTAAACGGCATCAGTCCATGCAGGACCGTATCCGGCTGACAGACAGCCAAGCACTCTGTACCAAATGCCCGACTGAGGCAGACTGTTGCCCGATGCAAGTCTTACTATAGTAGCCGGGAAAGCCATGATGCTCGATGCGAAGATGATAGGCATAACACCGCCCATAACAACCTTTACGGGTATGTTAGTGCTCTGACCGCCGTACATCTTTCTGCCGACTACTCTTTTAGCATACTGCACCGGTATTCTGCGTTCCGCTGAATCGAACAGAACAACAAGTACGATTGCAGCAATAGCGATTACCAAAATTGCAATGGCGAGTGAAACATTCATAAGGTTTCTTACGCCGTGTGCAAGATAGCTTTTATAGATTGAAACCGCCGCTGTAGGTATTCTTGATACGATACCTGCGAAGATGATGAGTGAAACACCGTTTCCGATACCTTTTTCGGTGATAAGCTCACCCAGCCAAACGATAAATGCCGTACCGGCTGTAAAAGTGAGGGTTATTACGAAAAATGTAAGTACACCTTCGTTGCGGATTGCTTCAATATTATTTGTAACACCGATATTGTGAAGTGTTACATACAAGCCTGCGCCCTGAATGAACGCGAGTGCGATACCGAGGTATCTTGTAATTTTGTTAAGTTTCTTTCTGCCTTCAAGACCTTCTTTTGAAAGTCTTTCAAGAGATGGTATCGCAACAGCAAGAAGCTGAACGATAATTGATGCGTTGATATACGGTGAAACACCCATCGCCATAACGGTTGCATTAGAGAACGCACCGCCGGTAAATACATCAAACAGAGAGAACAAATCTGTTCCGCCGCTTAAGAACGCCTGCATAGCGTCCTTTGATAAAAACGGCACCGGAATGTGAGCACCGAATCTGAAAATTATCATCATCAGAATAGTGAACCACAATCTTTTTCTAAGGTCGGGGATTTTGAAAGCATTTCTAATTGTATTAAACATATTAGATCACCTCTGCCTTTCCACCGGCCTTTTCAATCTTTTCCTTTGCAGATGCGGTGAAGCCTGCTACCTTAACGTCAAGCTTCTTTGTAAGCTCGCCTCTTCCCAAAATCTTAACACCGTCAAGCTTTTTGGAAATGATGCCTGCTTCCTTTAAAGCTTCAGCAGTTACTTCTGCGCCGTTTTCAAACTTTTCCAAAACTTCAACGTTAACCGTAACATACTTTTTAGCAAATATATTTTTAAATCCTCTCTTGGGAAGACGTCTGTAAAGCGGCATCTGACCACCTTCAAAGCCCGGTCTTACACCGCCGCCCGAACGTGCATTCTGACCCTTATGACCTTTTCCCGAGGTTTTACCTGTACCCGAACCGATACCTCTGCCTACTCTCTTAGCTGCAAACCTTGAACCTTCTGTGGGTTGTAGTTCGTCCAATCTCATTTGCTACACCTCCTTTTAGTTTAGTTTATTTTAGTTTTCTTCAACCTTTACAAGATGTGTCACCTTATTGATCATACCTCTGATTTGAGGTGTGTCCTTGTGTTCTTTAACATCTCTGATTTTTTTCAGTCCCAAAGCGGCAACCGTAGCAATCTGATCTTTTTTGCAGCCGATTGTGCTTTTAACCAACGTAACCTTTAACATTATGCGCTACCTCCTTAACCTACGATTTGGTCAACATCCTTACCGCGAAGCTTAGCAACTTCTTCAGCTTCCTTAAGGTTTGCAAGACCTGCAATTGTAGCCTTTACAACATTTTTCTTGTTGTTTGAACGCAGGCATTTTGTTCTGATATCCTTGATACCCGCAAGCTCAACAACAGCTCTGACTGCGCCGCCTGCGATAACACCGGTACCTTCTTTAGCAGGCTTTAACAGTACTCTGCCCGCGCCGAACTCACCGATAGTTTCATGTGTTATGGTTGTGTTCTGCAGAGGAACGGTAACCATGTTTTTCTTAGCGTCTTCAATACCCTTTCTGATTGCATCGGGGATTTCAGTTGCTTTACCTGTTCCGCAGCCAACATGACCGTTTCCGTCGCCGACAACCATCAGTGCGGAGAAACGCATTGTTCTGCCGCCCTTAACCGTTTTAGCAACACGATTAATCTCAACCAGCTTTTCCTGCAGGTCAAGCGTTTTTGCATCTATTCTTTCAGCCACAAGTTTTTCCTCCTTTAATTAGAATTCCAAGCCGCCTTCTCTTGCGCCTTCTGCAAGAGCAGCAACTCTACCGTGATAGATATATCCGCCTCTGTCGAATACGACTGCTTTTATACCCTTCTCCAAAGCTTTTTTAGCAACTGCGTTACCTACAGCCTTTGCGCCTTCGATGTTTCCGCCTTTGCCCTCAAAGTCTTTGTCCATGCTTGAAGCACTAACCAAGGTAATACCCTTTGTGTCATCAATAATCTGTGCATAAATATGATTTAAGCTTCTGAAAACGTTCAGACGAGGTCTCTCCGCTGTACCGGAGATGTTCTTTCTGACTCTTCTGTGACGTTTAAGTCTTGCAGCATTGCTATTTTTCTTGTTTATCATTTAAGAACACTCCTTTCTATTATTTCTTCTTAGCTCCCGCTTTACCTTCTTTGCGTATGATAACCTCATCAACGTACTTGATACCCTTGCCCTTGTACGGTTCAGGCTGTCTGTACTCTCTGATTTTAGCAGCGGTTGCACCAACGTCCTCTTTGTTCGCGCCCTTAACAAGAATTTTGTTAGGAGCCGGAACTTCCAAAGTGATGCCTTCCATTGCTTCATACTCAACCGGGTGCGAGTAGCCAAGGCTCAGTACGAGCTTCTTGCCCTGCATCTGTGCACGGTAACCTACACCGTTGATTTCAAGTTCTTTTGTGAAGCCGTCGGTTACGCCGACAACCATGTTGTTCACAAGAGTTCTTGTCAGACCGTGCAGTGATTTGTGCATTTTATCCTCTGACGGACGCTCAACGATAATTTCATTAGCCTCCATTTTGATAATCATATCGGAATGAAGTTTTCTTGAAAGTGTTCCGTTTGGACCCTTGACAGTAACTTCATTATCATTGCCTATTGTAACGTTTACGCCGGCAGGAACCGGTATAGGCATTTTTCCTATTCTTGACATAAGTCTTTATCCTCCTTAAAAATTTACGTAGCGTGTGCTTTCAGGAAATAACACAAGCCGATTTATTTACCATACAAAAGCGAGAACTTCGCCGCCGATGTGCTGCTTGCGAGCCTCTTTGTCGGTCATAATACCCTTTGAAGTTGAGATTATCGCAATACCCAAGCCCTTCAAAACTCTGGGAAGCTCATCAGCCGGAGCGTACATTCTAAGACCGGGCTTAGAAACTCTCTTAATACCGCTGATAACCTTTTCCTTGCCGCTGTACTTCAGGGTTACTCTGATTACGCCCTGCTTTCCGTCTTCAATAATCTGATAGCTCTTGATGTAGCCTTCATTGTTCAGGATTTCAGCAATAGCTTTTTTCATATTTGACGCAGGAATATCTACAGTTTCATGCTTTGCAGTGTTTGCATTTCTGATACGTGTAAGCATATCTGCGATTGGATCAGTTATTTGCATTATATTTACCTCCTTCCGAAATATATCGGGAATCGATTGTTTTACCTAATAATCGTGGCTTGCGCCGCAATTTTACCAACTTGCTTTTTTAACGCCGGGAATCTGACCCTTGTAAGCCAGTTCTCTGAAGCAGATACGGCAAATACCGAATTTTCTCAAATAAGCATGAGGTCTGCCGCAGATTTTGCATCTTGAATAAGCTTGAGTTGAATGTTTAGGCTTTCTCTGTTGTTTAACAACCATAGATCTTTTTGCCATTATTCTTTTCCTCCTTATCAGCTGCGAACAAACGGAGCACCCATCAAGCTCAAAAGCTCGCGTGCCTCCTCATCGGTGTTTGCAGTCGTTACCATGATAATATCCATACCTCTGATTTTATCAATCTTATCGTAATCAATTTCCGGGAAGATGAGCTGTTCCTTGATACCCAAGGAGTAGTTTCCTCTGCCGTCAAATGAATTAGGATTAATTCCCTTAAAGTCACGTACACGAGGTAGTGCTATTGAAAACAGTCTGTCTAAAAATTCGTACATTTTTTCAGCTCTTAAAGTTACCTTGCAGCCGATGTTCATGCCTTCTCTGAGCTTGAAGTTAGCGACTGATTTTCTTGCCTTGGTTACGATAGGCTTCTGACCTGTGATAAGTGCCAAATCGTTCATAGCCGCGTCGATAACCTTCGGATTTTCCTTTGCGTCGGACATACCGATATTTATAACAATTTTTTCAAGCTTCGGAATCTGCATTACGCTCTTGTAGCCGAACTTTGTCATAAGTGCCGGAGCAACTTCGTTTTTATATTTTTCATGCATTCTCGACATTGTTCTTTTTGCCTCCTTCCGTATTAGTCATTAAATGTTTCGTTACATTTTTTGCAGTATCTTACTTTTGAACCATCTTCCAAAACCTTAACGCCGGTTCTTGCAGCCTTACCGCACTTTGAGCAAACTCTCAGAACATTTGATGCGTCGATTGCAGCTTCCTTATGGATAATGCCGCTTTCCTGACCCTGCATTCTTGCTTTCTGATGTTTTTTGGCAATGGCAACACCCTCAACGATAACCTTGCCCGTTTCCGGGAAAGCTGTAAGAATTTTGCCTTCCTTGCCCTTATCTTTTCCGGAGATAACCTTTACGATATCACCGCGTTTTACATGCATTTTTTTCATCGTATTTTACCTCCCATTACAGAACTTCCGGAGCCAATGACAAAATCTTCATATAATCCTTATCGCGGAGCTCTCTTGCAACCGGCCCGAAAATACGGGTACCTCTCGGATTTTTGTCATCTTTTACGATAACTGCTGCATTTTCGTCAAATCTGATATATGAACCGTCACTGCGTCTTGACTCTTTAACTGTTCTTACTACGACAGCTTTAACAACGTCACCCTTCTTAACAACGCCGCCCGGTGTTGCCTTTTTAACAGAACAGATGATTTCATCGCCTACTGCCGCGTATCTTTTCTTAGAACCGCCCATAACACGAATACACATAACTTCTTTAGCGCCTGTGTTATCAGCAACCTTTAAGCGTGTCTGCTGTTGTATCATGTTCTTTCCTCCTTTCGGCAAAAAGATTATTTTGCCTTTTCAACAATTTCAACCAATCTCCATCTCTTATCCTTTGACAGAGGTCTTGTTTCCATAACCTTAACCTTATCGCCGATACCGCATGTATTTTCCTCATCATGAGCCTTCAGCTTGTAGGTTCTTTTTACAACTTTGCCGTAAAGCGGGTGCTTTACACTTTCTTCTATAGCCACAACGATAGTTTTATCCATCTTATCGCTGACAACCTTACCGATTTTAGTTTTACGGTTATTTCTTTCCACGAAGTAGTCCTCCCTTCATACAATTTAACTGTACTGACCGTCCATTATATTGCAGAATCCTCTAATTCTCTTTCATGAATGATGGTCTTTATACGTGCGATAGTCTTTTTAACCTCGGTAATCTTTTTAGGATTATCCAGTTGGTTAATCGCATGTTGAAATCTTAAGTTAAACAACTCCTGCTTACAGTCTGCGAGTTTAGTCTGCAGTTCTTCTGTAGCGAGTTCTCTCAGCTCGGTTACTTTCATTCTTATTCACCATCCTTCGCTTCACGTTTTACGAATTTGCACTTAACCGGAAGCTTGTGCATAGCAAGACGGAGAGCTTCTTTGGCAATTTCTTCCGAAACGCCGCCGATTTCAAACATAACTCTGCCGGGCTTTACAACAGCTACCCAGTATTCGGGAGAACCTTTACCGGAACCCATTCGAGTTTCGGCAGGCTTCTGTGTAATTGGCTTATCGGGGAAAATCTTAATCCAAACCTGACCGCCACGCTTTGTATATCTTGTCATTGCAATACGGGCTGCTTCAATCTGTCTTGAAGTAATCCAAGCCGGCTCAAGCGCCTGCAAACCGTATTCACCGTTTGATACAACGTTGCCGCGTGTTGCCTTACCTTTCATTCTGCCGCGCATTACTTTTCTGTATTTAACTCTCTTAGGTAATAACATTATTTATTGCCTCCCTTCGCTTTGCGATCGGGTCTGGGTTTTCTGGGCTGTCTTTCTTCTCTTCTTGCGGGAGATTCTGCAAGAATTTCGCCCTTGTAAATCCAAACCTTAACGCCGAGGATACCGTAGGTTGTTGCAGCTTCTGCAAAACCGTAATCGATATCGGCTCTTAATGTCTGCAGAGGAATAGTTCCTTCATGATATTGTTCGGTTCTTGCGATTTCAGCGCCGCCTACACGACCCGAAACAGCAGTTTTTATACCTTTAATTCCACATCTCATAGCTCTGCCCATAACCTGCTTCATAGCACGTCTGAACGAAATTCTCTTTTCGAGCTGAGCTGCGATATTTTCAGCGACAAGCTGAGCGTTTGTATCCGGATTTTTAACTTCCATGATATTAACGTTTACGCTTCTTCCTGTCAGTTTTTCAAGCTGAGCCTTGAGCTTGTCAATTTCAGCGCCGCCCTTACCGATAACAATACCGGGCTTTGCAACGTACAGAGTAACATAAACCTTGTTCTGCTTTCTTTCAACAACGATTTTTGAAACTCCTGCGTCAAAGCAAGCCTTTTTGACAAACTTTCTTATATTGTAATCTTCAACCAACTGGTCTCCGAATTCCTTTTTGCCGGCAAACCACTTAGAATCCCAGTCTTTAATAACACCGACTCTAAGACCGTGCGGATTAACTTTTTGTCCCATAGGATTAACCTCCTTTTTCGATTATTCTTTTTCTTTCAATACCAAAGTGATATGGCTTGTTCTCTTCAAAATCTTGAATGCTCTGCCCTGAGCTCTCGGCTGAATTCTCTTAAGAGTCGGGCCCTGAGTTGCATAACACTCTGCTACGTAAAGCTTTGATGCGTCCATACCGAAGTTATTTGTCGCATTAGCCATAGCTGATTTTAACAATTTTTCAAGATGCTCGCTTGCAGCCTTGGGAGTATTTTTAATGATACCCATTGCATAATTTGCGTCCTTACCTCTTATAAGGTCGAGAACTATTTTCACCTTTCTGGGTGATATACGAGCGTATTTTACACTTGCACGTGCTTCCATAAATGGAATCCTCCTTTCAAGTTTTAGGATTTATATTTTCAAAATATAAGTTCGTAAAACATATCCAAAATACGGTTCTGCACGAGGAGTTCGTACAGAAAATCCGAAAATCAAACTGTTTTATCTCGCCGCCGATGTCTTGGCTCCGACATGACCTTTAAATGTTCTTGTAGGAGCAAATTCACCAAGTCTGTGGCCTACCATATCCTCGCTGATGAAAACCGGAACATGCTTTCTGCCGTCATGAACAGCGATTGTATGTCCAACCATCTCAGGGAAGATTGTAGAAGCTCTTGACCAGGTTTTAACAACCTTTTTTTCGTTGGCAGCATTCATAGCGTCGATGCGCTTCATCAAGCGTTCTTCAACGAAAGGTCCTTTTTTAAGTGATCTACCCATTATGAATTCCTCCTTTATTATTTAGCGTTTCTTCTCTTTACGATAAACTTATCGGTTTTGTTTCTGTGCTTTCTGGTCTTAAGACCGAGAGCAGGCTTACCCCAAGGAGTAACAGGAGCAGGACGGCCGATAGGAGATTTACCTTCACCACCGCCGTGCGGGTGATCGTTCGGGTTCATTACAACACCGCGGACCGTAGGTCTCCAGCCCATGTGACGTTTTCTGCCGGCTTTACCGATAGAAACATTTTCATGCTGCTGATTTCCTATAATACCGATTGATGCCTTACATTCCAGACGAACCATTCTTACTTCGCCCGAAGGAAGTCTAACCTGCGCATACTTGCCTTCCTTAGCCATAAGCTGAGCAGATGTGCCGGCGGAGCGAACAAGCTGTGCGCCCTTTCCGGGATAAAGCTCAATATTGTGGATAAGCGTACCGACAGGAATGTCCTTTAAGAATAATGCGTTACCCGGCTTAATATCTGCGCCTTCGCCCGAAACTACAACGTCGCCGTCTGTCAGACCCTGCGGAGCTATGATATATGCCTTAGTACCGTCTTCATACTGAATAAGCGCGATATTTGCAGAACGGTTCGGATCGTATTCGATACCGATAACAGTTGCATTCATACCGTCCTTCTGTCTTTTGAAGTCGATAATTCTGTATTTCTTTTTGTTACCGCCGCCTCTGTGACGAACAGTAATTCTGCCATATGAATTTCTGCCTGCGTTCTTTTTCTTAGAAGCCAACAATGAACGTTCCGGCTCAAACTTAGTAATTTCAGCAAAATCGGAAACCGTCATATGTCTTCTTGCAGGAGAGGTAGGCTTATAATTTCTGATAGCCATTTTACTTTCCTCCTATTTTAATAATTACATATCAAAGAACTCAATTGTCTTTGAACCCTTAGCCAGGGTAACGATAGCCTTTTTATAAGAAGCTCTTCTGCCTTCGTAGCGGCCCATTCTCTTAAGCTTGCCGGTAACGTTCATTGTGTTAACGTCAGCAACCTTAACGCCGAAAACTTCTTCAACGGCTTTTTTAATCTCTACTTTGTTAGCGCACGGAGCGACTTCAAAAGAATACTTTTTAATTTCGTTTCCTTCTTTGTCGAAAGTAACCTCCATGCTGCGCTCAGAGATGATTGGCTTTCTGATAATATCGTGTGCGAATTTCATTATGCAAGCACCTCCTCAATCTTTGCGACAGCTTCTTTGGAGATGATGAACTTATCATGCTTCAAAACCTCATAGGAGTTCAGAACATCTACGTAAGTAGGAGTAACGCCCTTGATGTTTCTTGCCGATTTGTAAACCTTCTCGTCACATTCAGCTGTTACGATCAACGCTTTGCCGGCAATTTCCATGCCTTTAAGCATTTTAGCTATAGCTGCGGTCTTGATTTCTTCCATCTTCAAGTCCTCAACCACATAAATTTCATAAGCCTCATATTTAGCAGCCAAAGCAGACTTAAGTGCAATCTTCTTCAGCTTTTTGTTAATGCTATATCTGTAATCACGGGGCTTAGGTCCGAGTGCAACACCGCCGCCTGTCCATTGCGGAGCGCGGATTGAACCCTGTCTTGCACGGCCTGTGCCCTTCTGTCTCCAAGGCTTGATTCCGCCGCCGCGTACTTCAGTACGGGTTTTGGTGCTCTGTGTGCCTTGTCTTTGGTTTGCAAGGTAATTTGTAATAACCGTATGCAATACCGATTTATTCACTTCAGCGCAGAAGATGCTATCGGAAACTTCCATAGAACCTGTCTTAACGCCTTCCATGTTATATACAGCAACTGTTGCCATATTTTATTCCTCCTTTCCGATCTCTTACGCTTTTACGCTGTTTCTTATTGTAACAAGACCGCCCTTATTTCCCGGGACAGCGCCCTTAACGAGAATAAGATTGTTTTCTGTATCAACCTTAACGATTTCAAGGTTCTGAACGGTAACTTTTACAACGCCCATATGTCCGGGAAGCTTTTTACCCTTCATTACTCGGCCGGGGTTTGAGCACGCGCCCATTGAACCAGAGCCTCTGTGATAGCCCGAACCGTGAGCCATAGGACCTCTGTGCAGTCCCCATCTCTTCATAGGACCTGCAAATCCTTTACCCTTTGAGATACCGGAAACGTCGATTTTCTCGCCGGCTTCAAAGGTGTCTGCCTTAATTTCGTCACCGATGTTAAGCGCTGATGTGTCCTCGAGTCTGAACTCTCTCAAATATTTCTTAGCTGCAACGTTTGCTTTTGCAAAGATGCCCTTCTGCGGCTTATTGAGCGACTTTTCCTTTACATCGCCGAAGCCTACCACAACAGAATTGTAACCGTCGTTTTCAACCGTTTTCGACTGAACCACAACACACGGTCCGGCATTGATAACGGTAACGGGGATTACTTTTCCATCTTCAGCAAAAATCTGAGTCATACCCAGCTTTGTGCCTAAAATTGCTTTTTTCATATTATTCATCCTTTCTTTCAGTTATTGGTTCCCGCAAAAAGCAAGACGGGAACTTGACCTGCATCATAGCCTGCGGCTACTGCATTTCAGGTCTTGATTTACTTCTGGACAACGTCAAATTCAACGCCTGCAGGTAAATCAATCTTGAATAGTGCTTCCATGGTTTTTGCACCCGGAACAACTATGTCAATCAATCTTTTGTGAGTTCTTCTTTCGAACTGCTCACGAGAATCCTTGTACTTATGAACCGCTCTTAAGATTGTGATAACTTCCTTGTCTGTCGGAAGCGGAATAGGACCCGAAACCTTCGCGCCTGTTCTCTTTGCAATCTCAACTATCTTCTCAGCGGACTGATCCAGGATAGCGTGGTCATAAGCTTTTAGCTTGATTCTGATTTTCTGAGTTGCTGCCATGTTTTTTTCTACCTCCTATAATTAATATTGGCTTGCGGGCGCCCGTTTTGCCGGACGCTCAACACTTGCACGACAGCTGCAATGTCAAAACAACATTGCCGGGTGTTTCCTTATCACCCCAAAATAAAACCCGAACTGCCGAAAACTCGGACATTCGGGGACTTTCAGCCGCAAAAGTACACAACTCAAGCTTATTACCGGACATAGCTGTCCCGTAACGCTTAATACTTATGCAGCGTGACCTGCCGCCCGATTTCATGAATCGGACATTCTCCGCGGAAAAACCGGATTCTATAGATCCGCAACCTCCCGTTTCATCGTTTGTCAAGTGTCACAACACTACTATTATACTACAATATTCATGCTTTTTCAATACTTTACATAAAATTTGTTACACAAAAAATTTCACAAACTTTTACGGTTTTTCCATAAAATATTTGTGAAATATGCATGTATAATTTTTTTATTTTTGGGGAATAGGTTTTACCTGTTTCATCAAAGTTTCGCCGACGCAAATACCGAAAATTGCGTAAATTTTACATAATCCGCGGAAATCGGTTTCTTTCCGCACGCCGAAAGCGCGCATATCAATGCCGTTAAAATTATAATTGCCGCTGCTCTTTTCATATTAATCCTCCGTTCCGCCGCACGGCGGCGAAAATTTAAAAGTGAAAAAGGCACAGGCAGTTTCCTTCGACGGGATTTGTTTATGCGAATAGCTCACGTCCCGAAAAACAGTAGGGATACGCCGCACATTTTTCACGTTAATGCACCCACACTGCTATTTTGTGCAAGTCGGAGGCAATTTATGTTAAGCATAAGCCGAATTATAAAATTTTGCCGACGGCGGCGCGTATTTCTTTTTGAATATCTTCAACCGAGCGTATGCAGCCGTCATTAACGCACAAGACGTGCTGCCACCCGAATTTATCCGCCACATACTTCGCATTTGCATAGCTTTTTTCAAGATAATCCGCGTCGCGTTCATGAATATCAAGCTCCCTGCTTCCCGAAAACTTGTTGTCACGGTTTTGCATGAGCTTTCTTCCGTATTCCGGCGGCATGTCAAGAAACAGCGTCAAATCCGGTTCCGGCAGCTTGTACAGCCTAAACTCAAAATCGAAAAGCCACTCGAGAAATTTATTCTTTTCCGCCGGATTGTCTATCTTCCCTGCCTGGTGAATCATATTGGAAGAAACATATCTGTCCGCAATAATGACCGTATCGGGGTTCTCGTAATCGGTATGCCAGTCGGCGCGGTATGTAACAAAGCGGTCGGCAGCAAACAGCGTTGACGCGCAGTATGCATCCACATCATCGGCATGAGTGCCCAGCTTGCCGGAAAGATACATTTTAACAGGCTCTGAACTCGGGCTGTCATATGCAGGAAAAGACAGCCGCCGCACCTTCATGCCGCATTCGGTCAAATATTCCGCCAAAAGCTCCGTGTGCGTCTGTTTTCCGCTTGCGTCCACACCGTCAATTGCAATAAGCTTTCCCATCAGTTTTGCCCTTTCTTATATCTCTTTCCCTTGAACAGAACCGTAAAACCGAATTTCGGCAGCGCCATCATGCGCTTGAACCGCCACGGCTCTTTTATCAGCCTGTACAGCCATTCCAGTCCGTATTTACACCAAAATTCCGGCGCACGTTCTGCCGTGCCGGCAAATACGTCAAGACTTCCGCCTATACCCATCATAACATGACAGTTCAGCCTGTCGCGGTTTGCGCAAATCCATTTTTCCTGCGTCGGCGCACCGAGGCACACAAACAGCAAATCCGCTCCGCTGTTGTTGATGTCCTCAACAATTCCGTCAACCTCCTCGGGGCCGAAATATCCGTTGTGCATGCCCACAATGTTAAGGAACGGATATTTTGCCGCAAGATTTTCCTTTGCCTTTTCCGCAACGCCGGGTTTTCCGCCGAACATATACAGTCTGTGACCCGTCTGCGCTATTTTGTCAATCACGCCGCATGCGACGTCATATCCGGCAACACGCTCCGGCACGGGATTTTTCAAAATCCGCGACGCATAAACAACGCCTATTCCGTCGGCCGTCAAAAGCTCCGCGGAATTAAGCAGCGCACAAAATTCCGGGTCATGATACGCCGCCAGAATAATTTCCGAATTGGGCGTAAAAACAGCATGATTTCCGTTTTCGCCGAGCATGGACATAACTTTGTCCACCGCCTCGTCATGCGTCACCTTATCTACATTGACCCCCAAAATATTTACCTTATCCATAATATACTCCCTTCCGCCCGAAAACAGGCGGTTTTTTTATCAGAACATCGAAATCTGCGAATCATCCTTGCGCAGGAATGAGCCTGCCGCCGGGATATTCTTCGTGCGGTAATGCTTCACGTCCTCAAGTCCGCTCTCCGCCGCAAGCACCGTTTTCACAAGCGACGCGCCTTTTTTGGTCAGCTTCATCACCTGCACTCCCTGCGTGGATTTGGTCGATTTAAGCGGAATATTTGCCGTGTCAACCGCAAGAACCTTGTTATTGTCGGTAAAGCACACAATTTCCGTATCCTCCGCAAGATACATTATGCCGCGGATTTCCGATTTGTCGGAATATGCGTTTACGAGTCGCTTTCTGTTCGACTTGGTTTCGTAATTTTTCAATTCTACCTTCGCCATTTTTCCGTTGGCAAACGCAAACAGCATATATCCCGAATAATCTCCGCACAAAACGGTGTAAATTATCCTTTCGCCGTCATCAAGCCCCAAAAGGCTTGGCAGATACTCGCCCAGACTGCTTACCTTGCCGTCCGGAATATCATAAAGATGCGCTTTGTAAACCGTGCATTTATCCGTAAAGAACATTATTTCGCACTTGTTGGTTGTTTCAATAGTCTGCGCAACCTCATCATTTTCTTTCAGCTTATGCTCGGAGGTTGTCGAGCGCAGCGATACCGCAGAAACCTTTTTCGCGTATCCGTCACGCGTGACAAACAGCGTCAGCGGATAATCGTCAATAAAGTCATCGGCATTGTATTCCTCCGCCTCACCGCTTTCCGTCAGGACGGTCTTTCTGTCCCTGCCGTATTTTTTGGCAATTTCGGTCAGCTGCTTGGAAATAAGCTTTTTAACCTCTTTGTCGCTGCTCAAAATTCTGTTCAGCTCGTCTATTTCCTCCAGCAGCCGCTCAATCTCCGCTGTGCGGTTTAAAATATATTCCTTATTAAGATTACGCAGCTTGATTTCTGCAATGTACTCCGCCTGAACCTTGTCAATACCGAATCCCGACATCAGGTTGGGTACAACATCCGCCTCCTTTTCGGTATGACGGATTATTGACACCGCCTTGTCAATATCGAGCAGAATTTTTTTAAGACCGGTCAGCAAATGCAGCTTTTCCGACTTTTTATCAATATCAAACCTCAGTGAATTTTTGATGCAGCCCGAACGGAATTTTATCCATTCGTCCAAAATCCGGCGCACACCGAGAACCATCGGCACATTGTCAATCAGCAGATTGAAATTGCAGGCAAAACTGTCCTCGAGCGGCGTGAGCTTGTAAAGTTTCAGCATAAGCGCGTCCGGGTCGGTGCCGCGCTTTAAGTCAAGCGTCAGCTTAAAGCCCTGCAGTCCCGTTTCATCGCGCGCGTCCGAAATTTCCTTAAGCTTGTTCGCCTTGACAAGCTCCATGATTTTTGAAAGAATTGCCTCAACCGTTGTGGTGTACGGAATTGCCTTTATTTCAATGCAGTTGTTCGCCTTGTCATAATCATAAACCGCGCGCATTTTAAAGCTGCCTCTGCCCGTTTCGTAAATCGAGCGCATCTGCGCCTTGTCATAAAGCAGTTCCGCTCCGAGCGGAAAATCAGGCGCCGGCATGTACTCCATAATATCGCAGTCCGGGTTCTTCATGTACGCAATCGCGGCATTGCAGACCTCACGCAGATTGAACGAGCATATATTGCTCGCCATGCCGACCGCGATGCCCTGATTCGGATTTACGAGTATGTTCGGAAACGCCACCGGCAGCAGCGTCGGCTCTTTCAGTTCACCGTCATAGTTATCTACAAACTTCACCGTGTTCTTGTTTATATCGCCGAAAAATTCCTGACAAATCGGGTCAAGCCGCACCTCGGTATAACGCGACGCGGCATATGCCATATCGCGCGAATACTGTTTACCAAAGTTTCCCTGCGACTCGATAAGCGGATGCAAAAGCGCCTCGTTGCCGCGCGTCAGGCGCACCATGGTTTCATATATCGCGCTGTCGCCGTGCGGATTCAGCTTCATCGTCTGCCCGACAACGTTTGCCGACTTTGTCAGCTTTCCGCCCAAAAGCCCCATTTTATACATTGTATACAAAAGCTTGCGGTGCGCCGGCTTAAGTCCGTCAATCTCCGGGATTGCACGCGAAACAATTACGCTCATGGCGTACGGCATGTAGTTGGTTTCCAGCGTTTCTGTTATAAGCTGCTCGCTTATGGGCGCCGGAATATATTCTTCTTCGGTTGTTTTCTTTTTTCTCGCCATTTTCCGCGCCTCCCTCAGCTAATATCGAGCATTTCCATATATAAATGCCCGTTTTGAGCAATATGCTCCTTGCGTTCCTGCAGCTTGTCGCCCAGAAGTATGTCAAAAACCTGCGCCGTGCGTTCAACGTTTTCCGCTGTTACGCGGATAAGCCGTCTTGTCGCCGGGTGCATGGTGGTAAGGCTCATCATTTCCGGCTGATTTTCGCCCAGACCCTTGCTGCGCTTTATGTCGGTATCGGTGCGCGCAATGCCCTCGCTTTCAAGCTGCGACAGAATTTTCTCCTTGTCGCCGTCGGTGTATGCAAAGAGCTTTTCGCCCTTTCTTTTTGTTTTTTCAACAGTTATTTCATAAAGCGGCGACTCTGCAATATATACCTTACCCATATCGATAAGAGTGGGCATGAGCCGATAAATCATGGTCAGCACGAGCGTGCGTATCTGAAATCCGTCCACGTCCGCATCGGTGCAGATTATAACCTTGTCCCAGCGCAGATTGTCGATGTTAAACTCCTCCACGCCCTTGACGTGCTTGGACTTTATCTCAATTCCGCAGCCGAGAACCTTAACCAAATCAAGAATAACGTCGCTTTTGAAAATCTTGCCGTAGTCCGCTTTAAGGCAGTTCAGGATTTTACCGCGTATAGGCATGATTGCCTGAAAAGACGGGTCACGCGCAAGCTTGCACGAGCCGAGTGCCGAGTCGCCCTCCACTATATAAACCTCGCGTTTTGAAATATCCTTGCTTCGGCAGTCAACGAATTTTTCCACGCGGTTTGTAATGTCCATGGTGCCGGTAAGCTTTCTCTTGGTATCGATGCGCACCTTTTCCGCATTTTCGCGGCTGCGCTTGTTCACAAGCACCTGATTTGCAATCTTTTCCGCGTCATTCTTGTTTTCAATAAAATACACTTCGAGCTGATGCCGCAAAAATTCGGTCATCGCCTCCTGTATAAACTTATTGTTGATTGCCTTTTTAGTCTGATTTTCGTAGCTTGTCTGCGTCGAAAAAGAATTAATCACAAGCGCCAGACAGTCGGCTATATCGGTAAAGTTGATTTTGCTTTCGTTTTTGTTGTACTTTCCGTTTTGCTTCATGTATTGGTCAATCGCATAGACGAACGCATTTTTTACCGCCTTGTCGGGCGAACCGCCATGCTCCAGCCAGCTGGAATTATGGTAATATTCCAAAAGGTTCACCGACTGCGAAAAACAAAATGCAATCTGCATTTTAACCTTGTATTCCGGCTTGTCCTCACGGTCGCGGCCTACGCGTTCCGCCTCCCACACCTCCGGCATGGTGAAGCTGTTTTCGCCCACCGTTTCTTTCAGGTAGTCAACTATGCCGTTTTCGTAGTAATATTCAAAAAGCTCGGTACCCTCCTCCGTTTCGTTGTAAAGAACAAAACGTATCCCGGCATTCGTCATCGCCTGTTTTTGCAGGGTATCCTTGTAAAATTCAATCGGTATGTCAATATCGGTAAAAACCTCGCGGTCGGGGCGCCATTTTGTCACCGACCCCGTTTTCGCTGATGACACCGGCGTTTTCGTAAGTCCGCCTATATTTTCGCCTTTTTCAAAATGCAACGTATATTTTGTCTTGTCGCGCACAACCTCCACGTCCATATATTCCGAAGAATATTGCGTGGCGCACGCGCCCAGTCCGTTAAGACCCAGACTGTATTCATACATACCGCCGCTGTTATTGTTGTATTTTCCGCCGGCATAAAGCTCGCAGAAAACAAGCTCCCAGTTATATCTCTGTTCCTTTTCGTTGTAGTCAAGCGGTATACCGCGGCCATGGTCGCGCACTTCTATGCTGCCGTCGGCAAAACGGGTTATTTCTATAATATTGCCGTATCCCTCTCTTGCCTCGTCAATCGAATTGGACAGAATTTCAAAGAAGGAATGTTCACAGCCTTCAAGTCCGTCCGAGCCGAATATAACCGCCGGACGCTTGCGTACACGGTCTGCGCCCTTTAAGCTGGTTATGCTCTGATTACCGTATTCTTCCTTTTTCTTTGGCATAATGCTATCCTTTCTCAAAATCAAAATTTCACATATCTTTTATTATACAATATTAATAGAATTTTGTCAAATTTAACTTACACTATTGTATTTATGGGAGATTTGTGTTAAAATATTCATATATTTGCATTAATATTTATTTCTCCGCCGGAGAGCGGACAAATCAGTGCATGAAAAATGTGCGGGACAGGCTTTGCGCAATGCGGCGTATGCTCATACGCGTTATCCGGAGGCTGTCAAAAGACGCCGCATGTTTTTCCCGTTACCCTTTACCGAAAGGATTATGAAATGAAAATTACATATATTTATCTGCAGCTTTACAGACTGTTCGACAATTCCACACCGCTGCCCACCGACTGCGGCGAGCTTTGCCGCCGTGCCTGCTGCCGCGGCGATGACTGCGGCATGTATCTTTTCCCGGGTGAGGAAAGCGTTTACCGCCTTTTAAATCCGGACTGGTGCAGCACGGAAACCTCGGATTTCACATATGAGTACGGCGGCAAAACTAAACACGTGCCTATACTTTTCTGCCGCGGCGAATGCGACCGCTATCAGCGGCCGCTCGCATGCCGGATTTTTCCGCTCACGCCCTATGTAGGCAGTGACGGACGGCTCGAAATAATCATAGACCCGCGCGCAAAATCGGTCTGTCCTCTCTCGACCGAACTGAAATTGGAGCAGTTTGACAAAAAATTCATAAATAACATAAAAAAAACATTTATTTTATTGATGAAAAATGCAGAAATTAAGGAATACATGAACAAGTATTCCGAATATATTGACGAATACAAAGGATTTTTTAAAGAGTGAGGCATATGGAAAACAATAAAACCAAAACCGGATTTTTAAACACAACCGCGGCAAAAATCATAATTGCCGCCGCGGCTGTTATTTTGCTGCTTGTAATATTCTATGCCGCCGCAATACAAACAGGCAATAAAATCGCAAAAGGAATAAGCGTTAACGGAACTTATATCGGCGGCAAAAGCACCCAAGACGCGATACGTATTCTGTCGGAGGATAAAATACCCGAGGGACAGATTATAACTGTGCGTACGCCCGAGGGTGCGCAGACATCATTTTCGGCAGAGGATATACAGCTTGCGCACAATGCGGAGGAAACCGCAAAAAAGGCATATGAGCTGTCCCGGACGGGAAATGCTGCCGAACGCGTGATAAAGCGCATACAGCTATATTTTTCACACACCGATTTGCCTTTTGAATGTGACGCCGACACAGGCAGGCTTGATGAGCTTTTATACAATTTCGGTGCGGAGCAAAACGGCGAGCTGCAAAACTATATTCTTGATTTTAACGGCGATTACGTCAATGTATCGCGCGGAAAACCCGGTCAGAGCCGCGATGTTTCCAAGGTGCGCAATGCCGTTCTTGACGCGGCGGCGCATGACAATTTCACCGTTTCGGCGGAATTTGAAAAAAGCGAGCCTCCGGTTCCGGACATAGACTCTCTGTATGACGCCGTGTACATCGCACCGGTTGACGCACGCTATGAAATCACCGGCGGCAGCGTGCAGATGTTCGCCGAACAAAACGGGCGTCAGATTGACAAAATCGAAGCCGGGACACAGCTTGAACGTCTGAAAAACGGCGAAACAATCACTTTAAAGGTTGTTACACTGACACCGGAGGTTACCCTTGCATCGCTTAACGGCAAGCTTTTCAATCATACGCTCGGCGAGTATTCGACGCAGTATTCAACTTCGGTCAAGAACCGCTGCAAAAACGTCGAGCTTGCCGCAAGCAAGATAAACGGCACAATTTTAGCGCCCGGCGAAGATTTTTCCTATAATAAGGTTGTCGGCGAGCGCACACGCGCAAACGGCTTTCTTGACGCCCCGGTATTTGAAAACGGCGAAACCGTACAGGGCATCGGCGGAGGCGTGTGCCAGGTAAGCAGTACGCTTTACTGCGCCGTTTTGTACGCCGACCTGCAAATCGTCACCAGAAGAAATCACTCTCTGACGGTCGCATATGTTCCCAAGGGTCAGGACGCGACCGTGGCTTACGGCAGCATTGATTTTCAGTTTAAAAACAATACCGCCTACCCGGTTAAAATTCTTGCGTCGGCTGCCGCCGGCAGGGTTTCTGTTTCGGTTGCGGGAACAAAGCCCGATGCCGAAAAGAAAGTTAAAATCACAAATAATGTTATAGAAACAAAAGCGCCGAAGGTGGAGGAGGTGTCCGATCCGTCACTTATGACCGGCAGCAAAAAAGTTCTGTCTGCCGGAAAAACAGGCTATACCGTGGAAACAATCCGAACGGTGTATGAAAACGGTGTCGAAACCAAGTCGGAAAAGATGGGCAGAAGCGTGTATAAATCAGTTCCGTCGAAAGTGGCGGTCGGCTCTGCCGTACCGACTCCGATGCCGACTCTTGTGCCTCACGTAACGGCGCAGCCGGAAACCGCACCGACGGCACCTGCCGCATCGGCAGCGCCGGCGGAATAGAAAAAAGGAGTCGATTAAGATTATATTAATCATTGCAGAAAAACCAAGCCTTGCGCGGAATATTGCCTCCGCAATAGGAAAAATGAAAAAATCCTCCGGTTTTCTTTACAACGAAAAATATATAGTAACATGGGCATTCGGGCATTTGTTTTCGCTTGCCGATATCGAGGACTATAACCCCAATCCGGACGGAAGATGGACGATGAAAAATATTCCCTGCTTTCCCGCAGAATTTAAATTCACGCTGAAGCACGGACGCGGCAAGTCAGCCGACCCGGGCATAAAAACTCAATTTGAAACAATAAAAACTCTCTGCTGCCGCGATGACGTCGACACTATTGTAAATGCCGGCGACTCGGACCGCGAGGGTGAAATTATAATACGCATATGCGTGGAAAAATCAGAAGTTCCCGAAAAACCCTTCAAGCGCTTGTGGCTGCCCGACCAGACACCGCAAACGATAAATAAGGCGCTTTCGGAAATGAAAGATGAATCGGAATATCAAAATCTTGCAAACGAGGGCTTTGCGCGCACGTATATCGACTGGCTTTACGGCGTAAACCTTACGCGCTTTGCCACATTAAAAACCGGCACGCTGCTGCGCGTCGGGCGCGTTATCGTGCCCATTGTTAAGGCGATATATGACCGCGATATGTCAATACGCAATTTTAAGCCGGAAATTTATTATACTATTACAAGCAAAGCAGAAACCAAAGGTGAGGAAATCGAGCTTGTCAGCAAGGAAAAATTCGGCAGGAACGAGCTTGCAAAAGCGCAGAAACTCTGTGATGAATATAATTCGGAAAAAGCAGTAGTAATCTCCAAAAAAAAGAAGAAAGACACACTAAAGCCGGGAAAACTTTTTTCACTTACCAAGCTGCAGAATGTGCTCGGCAAGAAATATAAGATGCCGATGGAGGAAAGTCTGAAAATACTGCAAGGGCTTTATGAAAAAGGTTATGTCACATACCCCAGAACAAATTCCGAATATCTTGCCAAAGCCGAACAGGACAAGATAAAGCAGATTATCGCAGAGGTTGCAAAGCTGGGGTATCCGGTGATTTTCAAGTCCGGCAAAACCATCTTTGACGACAGCAAAATCGAGTCGCACTCGGCGCTTACGCCTACATACAAAATCCCGTCCAAGGACGCTCTCTCCGAGGACGAATACCGCGTTTACAGTACCGTCATGCGGCGTTTTGCCGCCGTATTCTGCAGTGAGGACTGCATTGCCGAAAAAAATGAAATAAAAATAAAGGTCGGCGACCGCGAGGAATTTACATTGAAAGGCACGGTAATCGTGCAAAAGGGCTGGACAAAATATGATGACTACACAAAAAAAGACAAAATTCTGCCGCCCCTTGAAATCGGAGATGAAATAAACACTGATTTTAAACCTTGCGAAAAAGAAACTTCGCCGCCCAAGCATTACACCATCGAAACGCTGAATAATTACCTGAAAAATCCGTTTCGCGAGGACAAGCAAAATATAGAAACCGATGATGACGCGGAAGAATACCGCGCCGTATTCGAGGGTCTGGAGCTGGGCACCGAGGCAACGCGCACCGGCATTATCGACAATGCCGTCAAAAGCGGATATATTCAGCTGAAAAAAGATGTGTACTACCTGCTTCCCGGAGGCGAATTTCTGATTGAGTCGCTTTCGCGAATGAATATCAGCATGGATAAATACAAAACGGCGGAGCTCGGAAAATCATTAAAAAAAGTATTCCGCGGCGAAATGCAGATTGCCGACAGCGTAGCGCTCGCACAAAAAGAAATATCGGCGGTGTTTGTCCGCACAAATCAGCCGCCGGAAACAGACAGTGATGACGGATTTATAGGCGATATTGCCGGCAAGTGTCCGCTGTGCGGACGCGATGTTGTGCGAACCCGTTTCGGCTACGGCTGCACGGGATACAAAGACGGCTGCAAATTCACTGTCAGCAACGTTATCCTCGGCAGAACAATCTCGATTAATAATGTCCGCAGGCTGCTGTCGGAGGGAAAAACCGCAAAAATTGACGGATTTGTTTCCAAGCGCACCGGGAATAAATTTTCGGCTCAGCTTAAGCTTGAAAACGGACGTGCGGTTTTTGATTTTTAACAAGCCGCACCCTGACACAAGTTATGTACGTGCTGAAAATAAGTGTTTTTCAGGCTTAAAAACAAAAAATAACATTTTAAAACGGGCTGCGGCTTTACCGCAACCCGTTTATTTTCACAGCGTCAGACTTATTTTTTAAGCTGAGCGTAGCAGAATTTAATCAAATCCGCACGCGATACTTCATCACCGGTAACTACCGGCTTTGTTTCGGAAAGCTCCGGCAATATCTTAGTTGCCATATCGTTCAGCTCGTCCGCATTTACGTCCGCATCGGGAATAAATTCTTCAGCCTGACTTAAGAGCGTCATTTTCTGCGGCTGCAAAAGCGCAGGTATGCTCATTGTTGCAATGTCGCTGTATACCAGAATTTGGTCACCCTTTTTCAAATCTACCGCCTTTACAATATTTTTCGTAAAGTACGGGCTTACATTTGTCATTTCATCAACCGCAATTCTGTAATTGCCGTCAGCGCTCAGCGCCTCAACCTGACCGTCATTATTCGTAACCTCTCCTACCTCAAAGAATGTCGGCATATGACCGTCACCCTCGGCAAGAATATAGTACGCATTTGTCTGCGGCGGCAAACTTTTTGTCATAACCGGCGAAATAACCGCTGTTGCAAGTTTTCCGTCAAGGTCTTTCTGCACCTCTGACAGCGCAGTGCCGTTATTATTGCCGACAAATGCAACGGTGTTGTCATCTTTAAGCGAATATGTCTGACCGTCGGCGTCCTTTATCAGTAACTCACCGCCGTCAACCTGCAGTGTTCCGTTTATTGTAATCGCCTGCTCACTGCTGCCTATATAGCCTTTTTCTTTTGCGTCCTCGATAATCGGTTCAGCCCAGTGTGCGGCACCTCTTGCGGTATTTTGAGGAATTTCTTTACCCGAAATACGGTACAGCATCGTAAGCGCCTCCGCATTTGTTGCGTTCCTCTCTGTTTCAAGACCGTTCCCCGTACCGTACAGATAACCTTTTTCTACCAGGTAATCGGCCTCCGGGAAATTACTTTCCGCACATACGGCTGCACCTGCCGACAACGCGCAAGCAATAGCTAAACTCAAAATTTTCTTCATAACTCATCTCTCCTTTATTATTGTTTTATGTATTGTCCCCTCATCTGTAATACTATCGAGATGCGCAAAAAGCTGCAAAAAATTCTAAAATTTTTTTATTTTTTTATTCACCGACCGTCAAAACGACTTTCCCGACATTCTCGCCGCGCTGCAAAATCGCATGTGCTTCCTCTGCTTCGGTTATCGGCAGTACTTTATAAATTGTCGGCTTTACAAGTCCCTGTTCAATCTTCGGGAATACGTTTTTAACAAGCTCCGCCAATATCTGTGCCTTTACCTCCGGCGTGCGCGAACGCAGCGTACTTCCGATTATGCGCACATTGCGAACATAGATGTTCTTTAAATCGATTTCCGTTTTTGTGCCTGCAAGCGCCGCAATCATTATCCACCTCGCGCCGTGCGTCAGATACGGCAGACACTCGCCCATATGCTCGCCGCCCAGGCAGTCAATCGCCACATCAACGCTTCTTCCCGATTCAAGCTCCGCCTTTAACACATCGTCAGTTTTTTGCTTTGATGTATTTATTACAACATCAGCGCCCAAATGCTCGATTTCCTTTGCTTTTTCATCGCTCAGAACCGACGTGATTACACGAACGCCGAACGCTTTTGCCATCGGAATGACCACGCTCGCAAGACCGGACGCACCGGCATGCATCAAAAGTGTATTTCCCTCTTTGATTTTACCCTCTATAAACAGGTTCAGATAAGCCGTCGCAAAAGCCTCGGGTATTGCCGCCGCCTCAATCAGCGAGCAGTTTTTCGGAACCGGCATGCACATGTCATACTTGACCGCTGCATATTCCGCATATCCGCCGCCGCCCAAAAGCGCGCAAACCTTATCCCCGATTTTCCAATGCTTTTTCGCTTCTTCGCCAAGCTCAACGATTTCGCCGGCAATCTCCAGTCCCATCCATTCCGGACAGCCCGGAGGCGGCGGATAATCGCCCTCGCGCTGCATCAAATCCGCACGGTTGAGCGCCGCTGCACCTATCTTCACCAGTACCTCGTCCGATTTTATCACCGGGTTTTCTACATCGCTCCATGACAGTGATTTGTCATCATTTATTAAAATTGCTTTCATATAAATTTCTCCTTTCTATCTGCCGCAGGCTTTTAAAAGTGTCTTATAAAGCTCCAGCTCATATGCATAATCCGAAACGCCTTTCTTTCCCTCCGCAATGTCCGCAAAGTCAAGCATCATCGCGTCATATCTGCCGAGCACAGGTGATTTTTCAAACGGAATATCCTTTCCCCAATCATGTGCATCTTCCGGCGAAACATACCGTACGCGGCTGTATACGCCATCCGGTACCGATGAATCAAATCCCTCCAGCGGACGTATTTCAATAGTGCCTTTCGTTCCGCATATCACCAGCTGACGGCGCATAAATCCGCCTGCCTCGTTTGCGCAGGTTTTCGCAAATGACAATCCTTTCTTATACTTAAACACCGCAAAACCCAAGTCCTCTGCCGAGGTATCGGACGCCGACGCGCAGTTTACCGGAATTACCTCCTCCGGAACGCCCTGTATCAGCATAATCAAATCAACCAAGTGACAGCCGAGATAGAACATCATTCCCCCCGGAAAGGCAGAAAGCCATTCTCTTTTTTCCCGGATATGGTGACAGTCCATATGCGCCTCAACACTGTAAACTTCGCCGATTTCTCCGCTTTTAACCTTATTTATCGCGTCAATGACCGCCGGATTATATCGGTACATATACCCCAAATGAAATTCAAGCTTTTTCTTCTCGGCGGTTTTGACTGTTTTTTCAAATTCTGCCAAATCCATGCCGCCGGGTTTGTCCATATGTACCGGATAGCCTGCCTCAAGGGCTTTTAATGCGTATTTATTAAGATTTTTTTCTTCCGTTTCAACCGTAACAGCGTCAAGTCCCGGCAGTGCAAACGCTTCTTCAAGCGATAGCTTCGGTACATCTTCAAACTGCTTTAATGTTTCGCGAAAATCCTCCGCCTCGTTTTCCGGAAGAACCAGTCCGGCAACCTCAAAACGTTCCGTATGGCGCAAAAGCGTCTGCAAAATCAGCGGTCCGTGGTCATGCCCTATACCTATCTGAACAACCTTTAATTTTTTCATGATTTACCCTCCTACAGTCTGTTCCAGTCGAACTGCACAATCGGAGGAAACTCCTTATCCGATACCAGTCTTGTATACACATCGGTACACTCCGACGGAGAATGAGTTTCATCTATAATACTTTTGAAGTCAATTCTGCCCATACTGCACAGCTTAAGCGCCGTTTTCATGTCATCGACTCTTGTAAAAAATCCCGGATGCGATTCATAATCCGGTCTTGCCAGAGTGTGCGCACCTATAAGCGTTATTCCGGGGCCGTGCACTTTGCGGTAGTAGTCCACCGTGAAATTCTTATCGCGCGTGCAGCCCAAAAGCGCAACACGTCCGAACTTTGCCATACAGTCAAGCGTTTCGTTAAGTCCGGCGCCGCAGCCCGTAACTTCGACCGCCGTATTAACTCCGCCGTCTGTAAGCTCTTTTACCTTGTCGGCAAATCCTTCCTCCATAGGATCAAGCGCATAATCCGCACCCATAGCCAGCGCCTTTTCGCGGCGTGCCGGATTCGGGTCTGCCGCAATTACCGGAACCGCTCCGGCAGCCTTCGCAAGCTGCACGCCCAAAAGTCCCAGAACGCCCAATCCCATTATGAGCATAGACTCGCCCAATTCAAGCCGTGTTTTTCTGATTGCAGCCATCGGGAATGTCGCGATATGACACAGCGCGCCCTCCTCAAACGAAACATTGTCAGGCATTTTGACCGCATTTTCAGCTGTTACGTAGTTATATTCCTGATGTACAGTCCATGACATCGCAACTCTGTCGCCCGGCTTAAAGCCCGTTACCGCGCTGCCTGTTTGCTCAACAACGCCGGCACATGAATATCCCAGAACGCGCGGAAAGGTTGCAACCGTTTCTCCCGAATAAGGACTGAGGCTCTTATCACCCATGATATTTGCCTTTTCCGTTCCTGCGCTTACTGAGCTTACCGCAGTTTTTACCTTAATTTCATTTTCAGCCGGAGCGCCGCAGTCAACCTCGGTCAGCTCCGCCCGGTTCATGCCTGTGAAGGTTATTTGCTTACATTTCATAATTAATTCCTCCCGTGCATTGCAGTCAATGCATTTACTAATTACATTATAATCTATTGCTTTTTGTTCTGCAATGTGATATAATACACAAAACCACCACTATATTACACAAACGAGGTATAACCATGGATAAAAAACTGCTTTTAAACACATTTGAGCCGAGCCTTCTTAAATTCAAAAACAGCTACACCTCCGGAACCATTAACGCATTTTCTTCTCCGTGCATAGGGTACCTAAAAAAGGGGCACGGAAATTTTCTGTACAAAGGCAAAACATATAATGCCGCAGAGGGCGATATTCTCTATATCGCCGCAGACAGCCGATACTACTCGGTCTGGACAGGTTCGCCGGAAATCGAATTTTATTCAATCCGTTTTTCTTTCGCGTCAAAGAACAGCTTTTACGATTACCGCTTTCAGATTGTACATGATTTTCCGTGCACGCTTTTTGATAAAATGTACGAATATCATGACGAAAATCCGCTCATGTCCGCAGCGTGCTTTTTGGAAATACTGTCGCAAATGTATCCGCGAATGATTAAATCGCCGCACAAGCAATCGTCGATAATAACCCCGGCAATCGAACACATAGAAACGCACTATGCCGAAAACTTTTCCTCGGAATACCTTGCTTCACTTTGCAACTGCAGCGAATCCGGGCTTTTTTCCGCATTCCGCCGCGTAACCGGCGTTACGCCCATAGAATACAAGCATAACATACTTATTCAGCACGCGCTCGACATGCTCAATACCACCGATATGTCAATCGAAGAAATATCATCGGCGCTGGGATTTTCCTCATCGAATTATTTCCGACGCGTGTTTAAAAATCAAACAGGCTCCGCGCCGAGCATTTTTCGTAAAAAATAAGCGCTTAATTTTTGTTCCACATAACATATCTGCCGCCGTCAATCAGCACGGTTGTGCCTGTCACAAACGCACCCTTGTCCGACGCGAGATACATTATCATGTCTACGATTTCCTGCGTTTCCGCGGCACGGCCGATAAGCGTCTTCATTCCCGCCATTGCCGGTCTTGTCAGAACCGGTCCGGGTGCCACACAGCACGCTCTTATGTTATACGGCGCGCCGCCTTGAGCGAAAGATTTAACAACACCGTTCATCAGCGCACTTTTTGATGTCGCATAGCCGATGCTTGAATCACTGCCCTCCGCTCCCGTAATTGAGCCTAAAAACACGATAACACCGCTTTTTTGTTTTATCATATACTTCACTGCGGCGTGTGCATAATATACCGCCGCCTTTAAATTCAGGTCTATACTGAAGTCAAACGCCTCAATCGGATAATCTTTAAAATTACCGTTTAAACCCAAAAGTCTGCCCTCCGCTCCGCCGGCGCAAGGAACAACAACGTCTATACCGCCGAATTTATCCGCCGCGTCGGCGCATGCCTTTTCCGCCTGTTTGTAATCGGTGACGTCGGCGGAAACACACAAAATTTTCTCCGGCTCATACTTATCCTTTATTTTCTCAAGCGCTTCCGCATTTTTATCAACCAGAACAACATTCGCGCCCTCTTTTGCGCAGCATTCTCCCAAAAGTGCGCCTATTCCGCTTGCTCCTCCGGTAATTAATACGGTTTTATCTTTGAACATCATATAAATCACTCTCCTTTTTTTCAGTATAACATATTGACACGGCATTTAAAGATATGATATTATAAAAAAAGAGAACAATTCTATCACGCGAGGAATACAGCCATGAATGATTACAATACGGATATAATTTATCTGCATACGGGAAAATATCATGACACCGTCGAAGCATACAGTGATTTCAGCGGTTTTCCGCGTCCGCATCATGTCTTTGCGTACCTTATAAACGGCAGTGCGGAATTTATTACCGACAATAAATCGGTGCACGCAAACAGCAACGATATTATATATATCCCCAAGGGCACAACCTATCGGTCAAAATGGAGGGGCACTCCGGATATAGATTGGATTTCGCTGTTTTTTTATACTGCGCCGAACAGCGGCATTTTTTCCGAAAGATGCTATGATTTGCAAAAAGTATGCACCGCCGCCGACACCATGCCGGAATTTGAGTACATCTATGCAAACCGCACGGACAAGCCGCTGTCCTCCGTGGGCAGATTTTATTGCCTGTGCGAACAACTGCTCGGCGGCATGACATATTCCGCCGTACCCGTGCCCGATGAAAGAATACGGCTTGCCGCAGATTATATCCGCCGTAATTTCACCTCTGCGATTTCCGCTGAAACACTTGCGGAGGTATCGCACATGAGCGTCCCGAATTTGTACCGGCTGTTTAAACAGCAGACCGGGACAACACCCGTTCAATATAAAAACCGGCTTTGTATCAGCGCTGCTGCCGCAATGCTTTCCGATAATCCGCAAATGAGTATAGAACAGATAAGTGATGCGTGCGGATTTGCGTCCGCCGGTTATTTCCGCCGCACGTTCCGCCGCTTCACGGGCAAAACGCCTCGCGAATACCGCCGTTTGGGACAGTTTATGCTGTAAATTCTGCATTTTATTGCGCCTTCGATAATATAATTCTATATATTATCAATAAGGAAGTAGTTTTTTATGAATATTGTCAATCCCAATTTTCTTTTTACGCCGCAGGTAGTGCAGCAAATGCTTGTTTTCTGCTCCCAAAATTCATATCAGCATATAAATACGCTGCTCGACTCCTATACCGGGACGGGCGCCGAACTGAATTCATCATTCGAAAACGCGCTGCGCAAGGTTAACGCGGATATGCAGAATATCTATTCACAGGCGCTTGCAGGCACGGGAAATCCTCAGCTTACGCGTAATTTTCTTTCGTCCAACGATGCACTTATCAATCTGCTTGAACGGATAAAATTTGAAAGCTTTAACGGCTACCCCTCGCTGCTGCAAACCACATTTCATTACTTATATGAGCAGCGGTATTTTAAGCTGCTTTTTCTCGACACGCAAAACAGCTATAACGTCCTGATAACGACAAAGTTCAACGCCGAGCCGAAGCTGTCCAAAACATATCTGCTGTATAATAATCTGTATTTTTTTGCTATAATCGCCGCACTGCATGCCGGCACGCTGCTGCACAACAAACAGTTTATACACGTTACCTCACCCGAAGTCAAAAAAACGCTTACCGATTATACAAACAGCTTTAATGCGCTGGATTATTCCCTCACATCGCAAAGAAACACAATGACGCCGGCAATTCTGAACGGTATTCTCGCCAAGTTCAAGCCGCTCAACGAGGGCATGCTGGAGCTTTTGAACAATATAAAAGGACGCAGCCCGAAAATTTTTCAGTCCACGTCTTATGTTACGCTGCCGCAAAGCTTTTTTGACGGCATCGACCACATGATTGCCGAGCATGAAATGATGAAAAAGGCAAGCGAATTTAATTTGTCTGCACTTAAAATACCAAATTAATTACAGCAAAAGAGCCGGTATTGCAAAATTCTGTGCAATATCGGCTCTAATTTATTAAAGTTTTACCGGCTTACCGGTCGAAATGCTTTCGTATACGGCATTCATTGCCTTAATGGTGTTCCTGTGCCGCCTCAAATTTATTGTCGGAGTCTTTCCGTTTCTGATGCAGTCAACAAATTCGTCGATAAGTCCCACCCATTCGTCAAAGTATGTGTATCTTACAACATATCCGTCGTCCGGAGTCGCGTTGTGGTAAGTGTTCGGGCCAAAGCAGTCGCACAAAACGCTGCCGTTTTCGCCGTTAATTGTCACGTTTACCTCCATGCGTTTCGGAAACTTTTCCCAACCCGGCCCGGGAACCTTTAAACGGTTTTCCATTCTTGACCATGACGGGTCAAGCGAGAAAATAGTTCCGTCTTTCATTCTGCCGACAACCGACAGCATATCTTCCTCCTCGATGTCGGGTCTTATATTGGGCGCAGCCTGAGCGAAAATCATGTCAAATTCGCTGTCGGTCATTTCCCGTATCAAATCGAAAATATGCGGGTGGTCGCAAAGTGCACCGCCGCGAAAACGTGTGTCGCCCGCTTTAAGCGGAACACGCTTGCCGTAGCTCAGTTCCGGCACACCCTGCCACGGGAATGCCCACACCGGCGAAAGTGTGATATTCGTGGCGTTGAACGAAAGCCGCTTGCCCAGTCTGCCGCTTGCATTTACTTCTTTCAGGCGTTTTACGACAGGGTTGTAGTGCAGCTCCAGCTCCACCTGACAAACGATGCCGGCGTCCTCGCAAACCTTTATCATCTCGTCATATTCCGCCATGTCGAAGCTCGGAATCTTCATTGACAGAATATGTATGCCGCGTTCCGCACATAATTTCATCTGCCTTAAATGCTCCGAGTTTTCGCTCGCCAGAACCACTGCCTCTATTTCCGGGTGCGCCTCAAGCATTTCCTCTTCGCTGTCATAGCAGTCTATCCCCTGAACGCTGTTTAAAAATACTTCCTTAACCTCATCATTTGCCGTGCACACCGCAACCCAGTCAAGCTTGGGATTATCCTTAAGCGTCTGATAATATTTTCTTGTGTGTCCGTGCGTCATTGACATCATCGCAATTTTGATTGGTTTCATTGTATTACCTCCGTTACAGTATAACATTTTCTTCCGTATCGGCAGAACGTCTGCAAGCCGACACAATCTCGTCCAGATGAGCAGCCTGACCGCACAGGCAATATCCGTCACGCGCCATTTCAAAGCACTGTCTTGCCGCGGCAGCCTCATCAGCCGACAGTCCGTAAAGCTCGGCATCAACATCAAGATATTCTTCTTTGTCATCTCCGGTAAAAACGTAAATCGAGCTTTGCGGCACCTGCGTGTCCACCGCTCTGTCGCATGCAACGCCCTTTTGTGCGATGATTTCATGCTTGTCAACCGTGTGCTCACCGTCATTCAATACGGCGGCAAGCTCAAGTGTGCAGATTATTCCGTTATCCAGTTTCATAATTACATTCATGGCTTTGCTGCCGTTTGCAACCGCAAATATTTCCTTAACGGCACTGCCCGAAATAAATTCGCATATATCTGCCTCGCGGCGGAACATTTTCATTATGTCGGCGTCCTTTTTATCAATTCTGCCGACCCTGATTGCGCTTATCCCTTTCAGCGAATCGGCAGCGAGAGATTTCAGTTCGATAAACCGCCTTTCACACCGCCAGGGCAAAAGCGCGCATTTCTTTCCGTCAATTACGGCTGTTTCGCCGTCTGCCTGCTCAACGCACTTGTTCACATTGTACTTATCAAGCAGAAAATCAATTCCTTCTTTTACACTTTTCATCATTTATCCCTCCGACTTACAGCATTTTTATTCTCGGCTTGTATTTTTCGAGATATGCGGCATTTTTTTCGTCGCCGCCGGGCGTGTTCGCGCTTGACCATACCGGCGGTGTTATGCCGCGGTCGATACATTGTTTAACCGTTTCAATTTCAAGTAAATGCGCGATATAAAAATCTATTATATTTGAAACCGGCGCAATCGGCGTATCCAGTCCCGGTACATTTACAACCGCGTCGCCGACAGGGTTGAAATCCTCAATGCAGACATCGGCATAGTCGAACAAATTCTTTTTGTTCGGGTGACGTATAAAATGATCTTCCGGCATTTTTTCCTGCCATTCGCTGCTCGAAACGGCAATTATCTTCACGCCGTTTTTCTTCGCCTCCATCGCCGCGTCAATCGTTGCCGGGTTAATGCCGATATTATGAAAAATTATAAGTACATCATCTTTCTTTAAATCATAATATTTCATTATAGCGCTTCCGTAATTCACCGTTCTTTCAAGCTCAAGATATTTCAGCGCCTGATTGAAAACCGAAAGACCGGTTTCCATAATCGGATTTATGCATGACAATCCGCCGGCGCGGAAAAACATTTCTCCCATGCACAGCGTTGTGTGACCGCCTCCGCCGTATACGCTGATTAAGCGATCGTCCGCAATTGCGTCCGCCATAAGCGCGGCTGCTTTTTTTATGTTTTCCTCCTGAGTTTCATTTACCTGTCTGAAATTCTCCGTTAATTTTTCAAAATAACCGAAATCGTTCATAATTTTAACATTCCTTTCTTAAATATAAGGCTCCCTCCAAAAAATATTTACTGCTTTTTAAGCACGCGTTTAAAGTTTCTGCCGATATTGTCCCAAAGCTCTATCGGGTCTTTTGCCGCAACGCTCGTTCCCAAGCCGCCGCGATAAGTCCATACCGCAAGTCTGTCAACGCCCAGACCGTCATATAAATCGACTACCTTGTCGATTTGCGAAAAATCCTCGGGGCGTTCATTGTATCCCATTATCCAGCGTTCCGACTGTTTTCCGTATTTTTTTGCCATTGCCACCGTGCGTTCGGTAATGTCGCGGAAAAAGCTTTCCGGCAGTGTCCATTTGATAATCGTTGTCGAAAATACATCAAAATACGGGCATGCCGCCACCATCTCCCAATTATCGTAGCCTCTTAGCTCGGTCACATAGTATGTGTTGAGCGTAGCATGAACGCAGCAGGTAATTTCAAGATTGGGATTGTATTCCTTAAGCGCCTTCGAGCAGTCTGCAAGCGTTTTTAGAGCTTCACGCCAGCGAAACTGTTTAACATCATCATTCATGAATTTAGGCATTTCGTAACCGTAATATTCCTCGAATTTTTTCATACATTCGGGGCAGCGGCAAGCCCAGTCATCGCCTGCTCCGCCCGTAATTGAAGCATATGCTTTGGGGTAAGCATAGTGCGGTTCGTCCCAGAAAAATCCGTCAATTTCCGTTTCGCGTGCCAATTTCATGCATAAGCCCGTGAAATAGTCGCGGAAAGAGTTTGTGTTAAAGCATGCGGCGTTCAGCACCTCACCGGTATATGCCGAAACCTGTCGGTGATGAATATTATTTTGCAGAAACAGGCTGACCTGTTCACCGCCGAAATACTTGCCGATACCCCATGTATCCGCAATTACACGCAGTCCCATGCTGTGTGCAAGCTTTATAATATTGTTGATGTTCGGGAACCAGAAATCCATGTCAAACTCCGTTATTGCAAGAATGACGGTGTCGCAGCCATGCTCCAGCATCTCCGCAAAATCTTTTTCGGCGTGCTCTACGTAATTAAAACCGTAGTAGCTGACCGACGTATGTTTTATTGCCATATCTTCGCCTCCGATAATTTTATTTTCGGTATAATCATATCACACAAAAACATCTGCGGCAATTTGATTTTCATAATGTTTTTTATAAATTTCCGAACAAATATACTTGATTTTTCTCCGCTTGTGTGATAAACTCGTTCTGAGGTGATAATATGTTTTTTAATTCCGCGAATATTACGGCTGATATATCTTCGGTTTTGCATCTGAGCTGGGGAAATCGCGATGACCGTTCGGGAGTAAGACCATATTCGGCATTATCCTTTCGCTGCACGGGAAATTCCGAATTTACACATCAAAACGGCTCAACAACGGCAAAATCCGGCGATATTGTTTTTGTCCCCGCATTTTATGAATTTCACCAGTTCACACAAGGGTATGAAGACCTTTTTGTTGTTCACTTCACATCAGGGGATACTCTTCCGCCGTCCATAAAAAAAATCACGCCGTCCGACCCGGATTATTTCGAGCGAAAATTCCGTGATATGTATGACGCATGGCTGAAAAAGCAAATCGGCTATGAATATTGCTGTAAGTCAATTCTATATAAAATATTGATGAAGATTGAGGCAGATTATGCCGAAACAAAACCGCAGCAGCTAATAAATAAGATAGATGAGGCTGTTGAGTATATTCATGACAACTATTTTTCCGAGAATATTACGATTGATAATCTGTCAAAAATGTGCGGTATGAGCGATACATATTTCCGAAGGCTGTTTTATAAAAGATTTTCCGTCACGCCGCTTAAATATATTAATGATTTAAAGCTGTCGCATGCAACGGAGCTGCTGAGTTCGGGATATTATACCGTCAGCGAGGTATCCGTTAAGTGTGGCTTTGAAAACGTATATTATTTCAGCAGTTTTGTAAAGCAGCACACTGGATTTTCTCCGTCACACTATCTGCCCGACTGAGTACAGCGAAAATTTGCGAAAATATTCAAATATAGTGCTTTTCAGAATAATATGTGCTATAATTTTACAATATAGAGTGACTGCCATTTTGACCTAACTATTAAAGGAGAATATATAATGAGTACAATGAAAGAAAAAATGCACACAGGAGAATTATACCTTCCCGGTGACGACGAGATTATGCAGTGGCAGATAAAATGCCTTGACCGTCTTTATGACTTCAACCAGACCCGTCCGACAGAAATGGAAAAGCGGCAGGCTTTGATGAAAGAAATGTTTGCGGAAGTTGGCGAAAACTGTTATATTGAGCCGCCTCTTCACTCCAATTTCGGCGGTGCTCATGTACATTTCGGAAATAACATTTATGCAAACTTTAACCTGACCTGTGTAGATGATACGCATATTTATGTGGGCGACTATACAATGTTCGGTCCGAATGTTACCATTGCAACCGCAGGGCATCCGATTCTGCCGGAGCTGCGCGAGAAAGCATATCAGTATAATGCACCTGTTCACATCGGAAAGAACTGTTGGATTGGCGCAGGCGCAATCATACTTCCCGGAATCACGATTGGCGATAATGTTGTAGTCGGTGCCGGAAGCGTAGTGACAAAAAATCTGCCGTCCGGTGTTGTGGCCGTAGGTAATCCGTGCAGTATATTGCGGAAAGTCAATGAGCGCGACAGGGAGTATTATTTTAAAAATAAAAAAATGCCACAGGACTTATAAAATAATACAAATGATAATTAGCAAAAGATAATTATATTTTTTCAGAAGAAATCAAAGCAACTCTGATGAAAGCCGTATTAAAATTTAATATGGACAGATAAAATCACAAGAGTAATCGTATAAAATCGGTTACTCTTGTCATTATGTGGAAAAGGCATTTTCCACATACCCATTTTGCAGACTTAATGTTTTGTATCAAAACGAGTTTGGCGCAAAACATCAAGTGTAAATATTCGTATGCGCGTAAAAAATAAACCCCCATTTTTGAGCATAGTAATGATATTATATTACCCCACCGATTTCAGTCCTTAAAAACCGCGTAAAACAAGGCTTTTTTACACTTAAATGCTCACAGATATTCATAGAAAATAAAAGCACGCATACCACCCTAAAAAGTGATATGCGTGTTTTTCAGCTCTGTTTGCCGGTCTGTTGAATACTGTTTTATCAATGACTGCCAAACGCCGCTTTTGATTGTAACTTATTCAGAAACCTTAACAACCTCTTTGCCGTTGTAATAGCCGCAAGCCTTACAAACCTTATGAGGAAGTTTATATTCATGGCAATGAGGACACTCCACCATGCCGGGAATTTCAAGCTTCCAATTAGCTCTTCTTTTATCTCTTCTTGATTTAGATACTTTACCCTTAGGTACTGCCATCTTAATCGCACCTCCTATTCAGTATCAGACATATTTTTCATAATTTCGGCTAATTTTTCCCACCGAGGATCAATAATATCCCTATCGCAGCCGCAGTCACCGTCATTGAGATTTTTTCCGCATTTCGGACAAAGTCCCCGGCAATCTTCGCTGCATAGATATTTTCCTGACACACTCATTAAAAAGCTGTTCGCTATCACTTCATCAAGCTCGATTTCATTGCCGGAATAGGTTACTGCCTCTTCCTCCTCGGAATAAGAAGTATCCTCGCGTACAAGAACCTCGGAAATCGGAAAATCCACATCAATGGAAATCGGTTTTCCGCATCGTGCACAATGCACCGTCGCCTTGCCCGAAACCTTAGCCTCAAGCTCCAGCATTTTGGTATTATTAAATATATACCCTTCAAGTACGCACTTATCCGCAAAAACAAAATCTTCACCCAAAAAATGTGTTTCGGGCATATCAAACTCTTTAAAAAGTTCTAACTTGCCGCCGTAATCTTTAATGATGTCGGTTAGGTCTATAAGCATGATTACTTAAGTTCGATCTTAGCGCCTGCTTCTTCCAGCTTAGCCTTCATAGCTTCAGCATCTTCCTTGCTTACGCCTTCTTTAACTGTCTTAGGAGCTTCGTCAACCAAAGCCTTTGCTTCCTTAAGACCAAGACCTGTAATTTCTCTTACGACCTTGATAACGTTCAGCTTTGATGCGCCTGCTTCAGCAAGTACAACGTCAAATTCTGTCTGTTCAGCTGCTGCTGCGCCGCCTTCAGCTACTGCGCCTGCTACCATAACCGGAGCTGCTGCCGATACACCGAATTCTTCTTCCATAAGCTTTACAAGCTCTGCTACTTCCAACAATTTCAATTCTTTGATATCATCTAAAATCTTCTGAATGTCTGCCATTTTTATTTCCTCCTGATATTAAATAATTTTTTTTAATTATTCTGCGTCCGCAGTTGTTTCTTCTGCTGCAGGTGCTGCCTCAGCGGGAGCCTCTGCTGCGGCTTCAGCTGCTTCTTCCGGAGCTGCCTCAGCATTTTTCTTTGCAATAAGTTCGGAAATTTCTTCCTCACCCTTTGCGATTGTGTCAAGCAATCTTACAAGGTTTGAAACAGGTGCGTTCAAGCTGCCCATAATTTTTGCGATAAGAGTATCCTTTGACGGAGTCTTTGCAAGTGATGTAAGCTCGTCCATAGACAGAACTTTGCCGTCCATGAAACCTGTTTTGATTTCAACCTTATCATTGTCCTTAGCAAAATCAAAAAGAATTTTTGCGGGAGCAACAGGGTCTTCCGATAATGCCAATGCTGTCGGGCCGTGAAGTGTGCTGTCAAGCTCTTCAAGACCAACTTGGTTTGCTGCTAAACGAAGTAATGTGTTTTTAACAACGAAGTATTTAACGCCGGCTGCACGAAGGTCATTTCTGAGCTTTGTATCTTCATCAACGGTAAGACCGCGATAGTCAACCAAAACGCCTGTTGCAGCGCCGTTGATAGCTTCAACAACCTGAGCAACCTGTGCCTTTTTAGCTTCTAATACTTTTTCGTTTGGCATAATGTCACCTCCTATAAGATTTTATGCCTTTCAATAAAGAAAGGCTCTTTCTCGCAGACGAAAAGAGCCATTAGTAATCAAACTAAATAACACCCTCGGCAGGGCTTACGTTTGTGCCTGCTGTCTACGGATTTATTTCCAACTATAATATTATAGCACAGAAATCATTTTTTGTCAAGACAAAAATCAATATTTACATGCGGAAAAGTTTTTCCGCATGTAAAACATTAACCCAATTTAGAACCGTTAACCTTGATGCCGGGGCCCATTGTTGTAGAAACAACAACGCTTCTCAGATACTGACCCTTAGCAGCTGCCGGCTTAGCCTTGATGATAGCGCCCATTAAAGCGTTAAAGTTTTCCGAAAGCTTTTCCTTACCGAAAGAAGCTTTACCGATCGGGCAGTGAATAATGTTGTTCTTGTCAACTCTGTATTCAATTTTACCTGCCTTAATTTCATTAACAGCCTTGGTAACGTCCATAGTAACGGTGCCTGCCTTAGGTGACGGCATCAATCCCTTAGGACCGAGAACCTTACCCAAACGGCCTACAACGCCCATCATGTCGGGAGTTGCAACAACAACGTCAAAATCGAACCAGTTTTCGCTCTGGATTTTCTGGCAAAGATCCATTTCGCCTACATAATCAGCGCCTGCTGCAAGTGCCTCATCAGCCTTGGGGCCTTTAGCGAAAACCAAAACCTTAGCGGTTTTACCTGTACCGTGCGGCAATACGATAGCGCCTCTTACCTGCTGGTCTGCGTGTCTTGAGTCAACGCCGAGCTTAGCGTGCAGCTCAACGGTTTCATCAAATTTAGCCTTTGCGGTCTTAACTGCAAGATCCAAAGCTTCATCTGCATCATACAGCTTTGATCTGTCAATCAGCTTTGCGCTGTCCTGATATTTCTTTCCTCTAAACATAATTATTATCCTCCTTATGTGGTCAAGCAAGGCAGTGCGCCTCTCCCACTTATTAATTGCTTTAAATTAGTAATTAATCTCCGACTACGATACCCATACTTCTTGCAGTACCGGCGATCATGCTCATAGCCGCCTCCAAAGATGCTGCGTTCAAATCGGGCATTTTCTGTTCAGCAATAGCCTGCAGATCTGCCTTGGAAACAGTAGCAACCTTCGTCTTGTTGGGAACGCCCGAGCCGCTCTGAATTTTGCAAGCTTTCTTGAGAAGAACCGCTGCCGGCGGAGTCTTTGTAACGAACGTAAAGGAACGGTCTGCATAAACGGTGATAACAACCGGGATTATAAGACCTGCGTCTTTAGCCGTTTTTTCGTTAAATTCCTTAGTAAACTGCATGATGTTAACACCATGCTGACCCAGTGCAGGACCAACCGGGGGTGCAGGACTTGCTTTTCCTGCCGGAATCTGTAATTTAATATAACCTGCGATTTTTTGTGCCATATCGGCCACCTCCTAAAATTAGGGAACATGTCCCATTGTGGTAAATGCGGGCTGATTTGCCCTCCCACTGTACACCAGAGGGATATTTCAAACGGCATATTGCCGTTTAAAAGCTTAGTCTGTAAGTTTCTCAAGCTGACCGGGTTCAACCTCAATCGGGGTTTCGCGGCCGAACATGGAAACTTTAACTGTAATTTTGCGGCTTTCGTTATCGATTTTTTCAATCTTGCCGGAAAAGCCTTCAAGAGGCCCGGATTTTACGTTTACGCTGTCGCCGACACTGAAATCAATATCTGCTCTGCGAACGTGTTCGACGCCCATTTTTTCGACTTCTTCATCGGAAAGAGGCACCGGCTTAGATCCGGGGCCCACAAAACCGGTAACGCCGCGTGTATTGCGAACAACATACCAGCTTTCATCATTCATAATCATTTTGATTACAACATATCCGGGAAAGACTTTGCGTTTAACGGTTTTTTCCTCGCCGTTTTTTTCTTCTATAACGTCCTCCATGGGCACTTCAACAGCCTGAATACAGTCGCCCATTCCGCGGTTTTCAACTGATTTTTCGATATTCGCTTTTACTTTATTTTCGTAACCGGAGTATGTGTGTGCCACATACCACTTTGCCTCATCTGCCATAATAAACTCCTTTTAAACTAACTTTATCTGTTATTTCAAAATATTCAAAATAAATGACAGACCCTTTTGAAATCCTACGTCAACAATGGACAGAAAAGCCGTTGCAATAATTATGAACACCAAAATAATAAGAGTATTGTGCAGCAGCTGTTCTCTGCTCGGCCAAGATACTTTTTTCATTTCCGCTTTCGTTTCTTTGAAAAACTTAACGGCCTTGTTTTTTGACGCAGACGCGTTTTTATTTTCAGCCATAACAAAATCTCCTTTTACTACTTTGTTTCTTTATGCAAAGTGTGCTTTCTGCAGAATTTGCAATACTTGTTCATTTCCAGTCTGTCCGGGTCGTTCTTTTTGTTTTTCATAGTATTGTAATTTCTCTGCTTACATTCCGAACAAGCCAATGTTATTTTTACTCTCATGGTTACACCTCCGTCTGTACTCGTCAAATCTGCTAAGCAAGGTTTTTAATGCATAAATTTAACATGCAAAAAAAAAGAACCTGCTTCTCAACGTGGTTATTATATCATTACCGGGCGTATTTGTCAAGCTTTTTTTAACATTTTATTGAAATAATATTAATATAGAAAGAAAAGCCGGCACAAACGGCGGAATTTTCCGCCGCTTTTTTCAAATTCCGTCCGAACCCGACCTCATATTCCCTGTTTTTTGAAATAAATTCTTTTTATATTTTGCATTAAAAACCGTGCTTGCTGAACATAATAAAAGTGCGCTCTGAAACAATATTCACAGCCGAACAAATTTTTATTATACACAAGGCAGGTTAAAAATATGCAAAAAATAATTATTCAAAAATCCGCTCCGCTGTCGGGCAGCGTTTCGTGCTCCGGCTCCAAAAACGCAGCTCTGCCCATTCTTGCCGCCACAATACTTACAAAAGGACGGACGCAGCTTTCAAACGTGCCGCAGCTGAGCGATATAGAAAATATGCTGGAAATACTTTTCGACCTGGGCGGAAGATACACGCGCAGCGGCGACTGCGTCAGCATCGATTTCACCGACTGCAGCGGCTACTGTGCGCCGTACGAGCCGGTAAGCAAATTCCGCGGTTCGTTTCTTCTTGCCGGTCCGCTGCTCGCGCGTATGGGCAGAGCGCGCATTTCCATGCCCGGCGGCTGTCCGATAGGCAACCGTCCCATAGATTTGCACCTGAAAGGCTTTGCCGCCCTGGGCGCGGAAATCGAAAACGGTCACGGATTTGTCGACCTTTCCTGCCGCCGCTTAAAAGGAGCAAAAATTTACCTTGATTTTCCGAGCGTCGGCGCAACGGAGAACCTGATTATGGCAGCGGTTCTCGCTGACGGCGAAACCGTTATCGAAAATGCCGCCGCAGAACCCGAAATCACCGACCTTGCCGATTTTTTAAACAAACAGGGCGCCCGTATTTCCGGCACGGGCAGCGACACTATAACCGTAAACGGCGTTCACAGCCTCACGCCGTGCTCGCACGCGGTTATTTCCGACCGAATAGAAGCAGGCACCTTTATGACAGCAATCTCGATAACGGGCGGCAAAGGCGAAATACTGAACGTAAATCCCGTGCACGTGAAGCCCGTGACCGCAAAGCTGACCGAAATGGGCGCAATTGTCACGGAACGCGAAAATTCAATACTGGTGGACGCACAGCGTCCGCTTTCATCGGCAAATATCAAAACCCTCCCATTCCCCGGCTTTCCGACAGACATGCAGGCGCAGTTTTCCGCGCTTTTATGCGAAACCGAGGGAACCGGCATTATTGTCGAAACCGTATTTGAAAACCGATTTCTCCACATAGGCGAGCTTAACCGCATGGGCGCAAATATCCGCATTGACGGCCGCAGCTCGGTTATCGAGGGCAGCAAAAAACTGAGCGGCTCCAAGGTTACCGCATTTGACCTGCGCGGCGGTGCGTCACTTGTTCTTGCCGGGCTCTGTGCCGCGGGCGAAACCGAAATAAGCGGCGTTGAACACCTTGAGCGCGGTTACGAAAATCTATGCGGCAAGCTTTCCGGACTGGGCGCAAATATTTTTTCGGAATAGTACTTTTTTTTGCGCGCAAAATGTGTTATTATATAAGCAGCAGGGAGTGATTTAATGCTTTTAAATATAATAACGGGCGGCATCGGCAGCGGAAAAAGCAGCTGTCTGCGCCGTCTTATCGAAGAAAATCTGAAAAACAATCCCGGTACAAACGCCGTTCTTATTGTCCCGGAGCAGTTTTCGTACACCGCCGAAAAGTCACTGGCGGAGGATATGGGCGGTCTGGGGCTGAACAGGATTGAAGTCCTGACGTTTTCCCGTCTTGTGCACCGATATACCGACTCCGGCAGGAACATTCTGTCCTCCGGAAAAATGATGCTTGCCGCAAAAGCCGCATCGGAGCTTTCTGAGGATAACGTTTTCTGCTCATGCGCCGGGCGCAGCGGTTTTATAAATTCATGCTCGGAGCTTTTTTCGGAATTCAAACGGTACGGCATAATGCCCTCGGATTTAGACGGTATTTCATGTGAAAACATTCATACCGAGAAAAAAATAACTTCAATAAATGAAATATACAAACGCTATCTTGATTTATTTCCGGACGAGCTGACCGACGGCGATGACGCACTCGGGCTGTTTGCCGAAAAAATATCCGGCGGCGGACTGTTTGAAAACACTTTCTTTTTTATAGATGATTACAGCGATTTTCTCCCCGGTCACATTGACGTAATACGCGCACTGCTGCGTGTTTCGCGCGGCGTGCATATAGCGCTCGGTCCCGACGGCGAAAACGGCGGCGAATTATTTGCGCCGATTATAAAAACAAAGAAAAAGCTTATTGCAATTGCCCTTTCGGAGGGTGTGCAGCCGTACACAAAATTCCTGTCCGCACCGCCCGAATACATAGCCGCTCCCGACATACGCCATCTTCTGGAAAATTGGGAGGAAAAGCCCGAATATAACGGCAGCTGCGAAAATATCGCAGTTTTCCGCGCGCGCGATTTATCCTCCGAGGTTGAGCATACGGCAGCGGAGATAATCCGTCTTGTCCGCGACGAAAATTACCGTTTCCGCAATATAGGCGTGATTTGCGGCGATACCGGCAAATATCTGCATATCATAAACGCGGTGTTTGCCGATTACGGCATACCTTTCTTTACCGATGAAAAACTGCCCGTATCGCTTCACCCTATTGCAAAAACCGTCCTGTCTCTTTTCGGCATCATCGACGAAAACTGGAGCTACCGCACCGTATTCGATTATCTTCGCGCAGGATATATATATGAAAGAACCGATTCGGGCGTACAGCCGATAAGCCGCGATGATATTGATATTTTGGAAAACTATGTCTTAAAGCACGGCATAAAAGGCAAAAAAGCATGGTTTTCGGAGTGGACTCTGCGGAGTGAAACCGTTTTTGACGGAGTAATCGAAAATTACCGCAAAGACGATACCGACCTGGAAAAACTCAATGCTCTGCGCGCACAAATCACGGCGCCCTTTGAAAAATTTCTCGAAAACAAAGGCAGAACGGTCACAGCGCTTGCCTCTGCCGTATTTGACTTTTTGTGCGACATAAATCTGTATGACGGCATTCTGTACGAATGCGAGCGCTTTATCGCATGCGGCAGACGCGATGAGGCAGAACAGTTTAAGCAGGTCTGGAATTCGGTTATCCAAACGCTCGACCAAATGGTGCTCACGCTCGGCAAGGGCGCAATAAGCCGCAAAGATTTTGCCGATTACTGCAGGCTCGGATTGTCGCAGTGCAGCCTGTCGATTATCCCCCCCGGGCTTGACCGCGTATCGGTCGGCACAGTGTCGCGCAACTCACCGTCGCGCGTTAAACACCTGTTCATTATCGGCGCGGAACACGGTGCAATTCCGGCAGAATCATCGGGCGGCAGCCTGCTGTCCGACCCTGACAGATGCACTTTAAACGAAGCGCTTTTATCCCTCGGCAAGGAAATCGCCCCTGAAAACTCCGGGCGCAGTATTCTTGAAGAGCTTAAGCTATACCGCGTTATCAGCTGCGCCGAGGAAAAACTTTCGGTAAGCTGCCCGGCGGCTGCGTCGGACGGCTCGGCAATCGCTCCGTCACGTTTCATAGACGAACTTTGCAAAATGTTCCCCGATATAAAAATCGGCGACAACATTATCTCAAAGCCCTCGGACGCGGAGCTTTTGGCATCGTCAAAGCGCGGATTTTACTATATGCTCAACAGACTTTCGGAATACTACCGCGAAAAGCCGTCCGCGCTGTGGAAATCGGTATTTGAAAAATACGCGCAAAATCCCGATTATCAGGATAAACTTTCGATAATACAGACCGCCGCCGCATACAAGCGTATTCCGCCGCGGCTGTCACCGCGCCGGGCGGAGGCACTGTACTCAAACGGCAAAAGATACAGCATTACGGCGCTCGAAAAATTTGCCTCATGTCCTTTCTCCTATTATATGGAACGCGGTCTGAAAGCTCAGCCGCAGGAGGAAAAACGCGTCGAAAAATCCCACATCGGCAGCCTTATTCACGCCGCGGTGCGCGCTTTCTGCACGCAGGTTGAGGACGGTGCCGAAATGGTGCCGGAAATTCACGAACGCTGGGCGGCGCTCGATGACGAACGCAGCGACGCGATAATCGATTCGGTCATAAATGAAATGAAAGCCGACATTCTTTCGCGCGCAGGCGGGAAGGACAAGCGGCTTGAATATCTGCTGTCGCGCTGCCGCCGCACACTGAAAAAATCCGCGGAAACGATATGCAAAAGCCTTTCCGCCGGAGGATATACCTCGGTGTGCCACGAAAAGGGCTTTGAGGTTTCGGTAAACTGGAAAGATGACAGCATAATCTTAACCGGCACAATCGACCGTATCGACGTCATAGAAAATATTGCAAAAAACAGGCTCGGCATACGTATCATAGACTACAAATCGGGTCACAAAAAATTCAGCATAGCCGCAATCGCCGGCAAAATCGACATGCAGCTCGTTTTATATGCACTCGCTGTGGTGAAGCTTGCACGAAAAGGCGGAATTGACAAAGCAAACACCTCTCTTTCGCCGCAGGTTTCCGCCATACTTTATAACCGCATAAATGACGATATGATAGCGGAAGAAATTGACGGTTCCGCCAAAACGGCTGCCGAAAAGGAACGCCGTCAAAAACTTGACGGACTTGTCATTCTGGACGGAGACGATACCTGCGACGGGCTTACCCCCGACAACGAAGTCCTTGCGGAAATGGACTCGGGGCTGTCGGCAAAGGGCAGCAGCGATTATCTGAACATCTCGTTCAAATCCGGCAAGCTGTACAGGTATTCCCAGGTTACAAACCGCGCCGATTTTGACGTGCTCGAAAAATATGCCGCAAAAACCGCGGTGGATACGGACAGGCAGATAAAATCCGGAAATATAAGCATACGCCCGTGTCAGAACGGCAACTCAACCGCATGTGCATACTGCAAATTCCGCGAGGCATGCATGTTCGACAGCGGATTTGACAGCGTGCGCAAAATCTTTACAAACAGCGCCAAAGCGATGGAATTTATAAAAAAGGAGGTCGGGGACGATGAGCAAAAATAAATGGACAGACGCGCAGCTCGAGGCAATACATACAAAATATCTCGATAACGGCGAAAGCTGTAATTTGCTCGTGAGCGCCGCCGCAGGCAGCGGTAAAACCGCGGTACTGGTTCAGCGGATAATCGAAAAGCTTATCCCGCCGGATACCGAAAAAGGCATCGGAGTTGACCGGCTTTTGGTTGTCACCTTCACCAATGCCGCCGCGCGCGAAATGGAAACGCGTATAGCCTCGGCACTTGCTGCCGCTTTTGAGGACGCGAACGCAAACGGCGACGCCTCACGAAAAAAGACAATAAAGCGTCAGCAGATGCTTTTGCCGTCCGCCGACATCACCACAATCGACGCTTTCTGCATGAAGCTCGTCCGCGAAAATTTCAATCATCTCGGCATAGACCCCGATTTCTCGATTGCCGACAGCGCACAGGCGTCCATACTTGCCGACGAAACCATGGAGGAGCTTTTTTCCGACCTCTACGATGCCGGCGACGATGATTTTATACGGCTTTTATGCCTTTACGGCACCGGCCGCAGCGACGAACCCCTTGCCGATACGGTACGCCAAATTTATGACTTTATCCGCTCAATACCCGACCCAATCGGCTGGCTCGACGAAAAAACGAATGAACTTTTATGTCCCGACGGAATTGAAAACACCGTATGGTACCGCCGCGGCATGCGCGACTGTCTGAATGACTTCGACTATGCCTTAAAATGCGTCAATGACGCGCTTTCATACATGAACGGTGCGGAATGTCACGGCGATTTCTGCAGGCTCAACCCTCCCGAAAAGGGCGTTGATATATACGATGAATGGAAAAGCTACTATAATCTTTTTTATCAGCTGCATGAGGCACTTGCACCGCTTGCAGGCAAGTCCGCGGACGAACTGCGGCGCGGCATATCCGCACTGGAATTTCCGCGATTTTACGCCCTCCCCTCCAAAACTCCGGAGGACAAAGCGCCGCTCACCGCACTCCGCGACCGTGCAAAAGCGTCTGTATCCTCAATTAAGACCTTTCTTTTCGTATCGCCGGAGGACGCGCAGCGCCGCTCAAGAGAGGACATTTATCCGCAGGTGCACGCCTTGAGCGAGCTGGTGAAAAAATTTGACGCAAAATTCACCGAAAAGAAACTTCAGCGCAAGCTTTTGGAATTTTCCGACATAGAACAGCTCACCGAGCAGCTGCTGCGCAAAAATCCCGACATTGCCGCGGATTTGCAGTCGCGCTACGATGAAATCCTCATGGACGAATACCAGGATACCAGTCCTCTGCAAGAGCGTATTTTCAGCTATATTACCGACGGCAGCAACCTGTTTGCCGTAGGCGATATGAAGCAAAGCATATACCGTTTCCGCAGCAGCGACCCGTCCATATTCAAGGCGAAAAGCGACCTGTATCTGAACGAAAAGGGCGCAAAGAACCGCAAAATAATTCTGTCGCGGAATTTCCGCAGCAGAAAAGAAGTTTTATCGGCGGTAAATGACCTGTTCGCCGCCGTAATGAGCGAGGAAGCCGGCGAGATGAACTATGACAGCGACCAGATGCTCTATCCCGGCAACGAAAGCTTTAAACTTCCCGGCAGCAGCTATCTTCCCGAATGCTGCATAATCGGTCAGCCCGAAAAGGAAGATGATGACGATGACATAACTTCGCCCGAGCTGGAGGCGGCATTTATCGCGCGCGAAATCAACCGCCTGAAGATGAACCGTTTTCAGGTGACCGAAAAGGACGGTTCAACGCGCACAATAGAAAACCGCGACATCGTAATACTGATGTCCTCATACAAATCTGCCGCGGATATTTACACCTCGGTTTTCAGCGACGCGGGCATAGAATGTTTCGCGGAGAGCCAAAGCTATTTTGAACGAAGTGAAATACGGCTCATTATCGCGCTTTTGAAAACGATACTGAACCCCTGCAGCGACATACCGCTAATCGGCGTAATGCGTTCTCCGATTGCGTCATTTACCGATGACGAGCTTGCGCTTATCCGCGCATTTTCGGACGACAGCTTTTACAGTGCGGTATGCGCAGCCGCGGAAAAACTTCAAAATGGCGAAACTCTCGACACCGAGCAGCTTGCGGCGGCAAAAAAATCGGCGGACTTTCTTGTAAAGCTCACACGCTGGCGCGAATATTCGCGTTATATGCCGGCGGACAGGCTGATATGGACGCTGTATGAAGAATCCGATTTTTACGCATTTGCCGGCGCAATGCAGAACGGCGAGGAAACTCAGGCAAATATGCGCCTGCTGTTCGAGCGTGCAAAAGAATTTGAAAACAACGGATTTCAGGGGCTTTTCAGCTTTATAAAATACATCGAGCGCATGAAAAAATCCGAAAAAGACATGTCATCGGCAAATCTTGTCGGCGAGGGTCACAACGTTGTCCGCCTAATGACTATACATAAAAGCAAGGGTCTGGAATTTCCCGTTGTGTTCATCGCCGGCGGCAGCAAGCGTTTTCGCATGAGCGGCGGAAAGGGCGACATTATTCTGCATAAAGACCTCGGCATCGCCGCGTCATGGATTGATTTTGAAGAAAGCGTACGGTATGAAACTCCGGCAAAGGCAATTTTCAAGTCGGTAATTTGCTCCGAGCAGATTTCCGAAGAAATACGCAAGCTGTACGTTGCCGTCACCCGTGCGAGAGAAAAGCTGTACTTTGTCGCGTCCGCAGGCAATATTGACAAATTCATCGCGGATAAACAGGACGCGCTCTCCGGCGGAACCATTGCCCCGAAAGAGGTGTTATCCTCAAGCTGTTTCGCCGACTGGGTTGCACCGGTTGCGCTTCATTCGGAAAACTGGATTTTCCGCACCGATGACGGCGCAGACCTTATCACGGCAGGAACCTCCGCCGAAAAGGAGGCGCCCGAGGCGGAGTGCGACATAGATATATCGCGGATTATGGACTTCAAATATGCACACGCCGCGGCGTCCGGGCTTCCGACAAAGGTATCGGTATCCGAACTTAAAGCGCGCCACGAAACAACGCTCGTTCCCATGCCGGAATTTTTGAGCGGCAGCCGAACCGACGGCGCATATTACGGTAGCGCCATGCACAGCGCGATGCAGAATTTTGTCCCCTCCGCCGGAATGGACGAAGAATACGCACGCTCCGAGCTTTCACGGCTTGCCGCCTCCGGCTTGCTGACAGAGGCCGAGCTTGAAATGATAAATCCGCGGAAAATACTGGACTTCTACCGCTCAGAAATCGGCGTACGCCTGTTAAATTCAAAAAAAGTCATGCGCGAGCAGACCTTCGAGGTATCCGCACCGGCAGCCTATCTCTTCCCCGGCTCGGGCGCTCCCGATGACGAAAATATTCTTCTTCAGGGCGTAATAGACTGCTGGTTTGAAGAAGATGACGGCATAGTGCTGCTCGACTACAAGACCGACTCTTTCCGCGATACCGAAGAAATCCGCCGCAAATACGCGCTGCAGGTGGAATTATATGCCTACGCGTTAGAGAAAATTACGAAAAAAACCGTTAAAAATAAATATATCTATTTATTTTTTGATAATTCTGTGTTATACTTATAAAAACTGAAATTTGTCTAAAAGGAGAAATATTATGCAGGACAATTATGATACTCAGGCGAAGCAGTCCGAAGACGCCGTACAGAGCGGTGAGCATCATCACCATCATCACCACCATCACCACGGCTCGCATGACGAACGCCGCTCATCGGGCAGTCATCACCATTCGCATCACCATCACAAATACGGCGGCAGCCATAAATACAAGCTCAGCCGAAAAGATGTGTCTTTGAAGGAATGGATTTTGCGCTCCCTGCCCACAAGCCGTATTTCGTCGCAGAAAAAACTGTCAAAATTTGCAAACTCGCAGAAAAACAAACGGCGCAGCAAATATGCCGTTATTTCGTCACGCGTACTGTTTTGTGTGATAGTTTTCGGCATTATGTTCTCCGTTGTGTACTACACCGGCATAGATATCGAGGACAATTCAACTCCGGCGGCATATACTCCGTCCGAAACAACACAGCTTAAGCAGCAGATTACATCATTGCAGAACGAAGTCGAAAAGCTCACGGCGGAGCTTGAAAAATACAAGGCAAAATACGGCGAGCTGACCGACGGCAATTAACATAGCTTCCGGCGCAGCGGCAGAAACGCAGTCCGTATAAAGCTTTTTTGAACATTTGCGCAGGATTTATGCAAATGTAAAATTCTGCCTTTGCTTTGCTGCGGCGTGCCCGTTTTCCGCCGGTTTTACCATGCCTCACAGTGAGTGCAGCAAAATGAAATTGTTTTGCCGCACTCACTTTTTTTATTTTTTTTGAAAAAACTATTGACAAATATTGTTTTATACTGTATTATATGTGTTAGTACAGTTAGTGCAAAGGAGGTGCATAATATGTTTCAGCTTGATATGAGTGACCGCAGACCGCTGTATGAACAGATTAAGGGACGGTTCAAGGAGCTGATTATCGGCGGAATTTTAAAGGAAAATGACAAAATCCCGTCGGTACGGGAGCTGGCGATGACGCTTGCCATAAACCCGAACACAATTCAAAAAGCGTACAAGGAGCTGGAAAATGAGGGGTACATATATTCCCTTCAGGCGCGCGGCAGCTTTGTTGCAAAGCATGCGGACGTTTCGGAGAACAGCGCCGGCCGCACGGCGGCAATGAACACGCTCGACACGGTTTTGAAAGAGCTTATGTTTCTTGGCGCAAGCGCGGAGGAAATCAAGGCGCGCGTTGATAAAATATATGAACAGAAAGGAATGAAAATATGATACAGGTTAACAATGTCAGCAAAAGTTTCGGCAATTTCAAAGCGCTTGACAATCTTAACATTCACGTAGGAAAAGGCAGCGTGTACGGGCTTGTGGGACCGAACGGTGCCGGCAAAACCACAATATTAAAGCACATTGCCGGGATTTACACGCAGGACAGCGGTGAAGTTCTGGTCAAGGGCGAGCCGATTTTTGAAAACACACAGATTAAAAAGAAAGTTACATTTATAAGCGACGATTTATTTTTCTATCCGACGTACTCGATAATGGATACGGCGAAATTCTATGCCGGGATATACCCGGACTGGAGCTGGGACAGATTTAACAGCATGAAATACATTTTTCGCATAGACTTAAACCGCAGAGTGCGCAGACTGTCAAAGGGCATGCAGAAGCAGGTTGCATTCTGGCTTGCAATATCCTCCATGCCTGACGTAATGCTTTTGGACGAGCCGGTGGACGGACTTGACCCGATAATGCGCCGCAATGTGTGGAAGCTCATTCTGCAGGACGTTGCGGAGCGCGGCACAACCGTGCTTATATCGAGCCACAATCTGCGCGAGCTTGAGGATATATGCGACCATGTCGGCATAATGCACGGCGGAAAACTGGTTTTGGAAAGTGCTCTTGACGATGTTAAAGGCAATATACATAAGGTGCAGACGGCGTTCGAGGGCGGATTACCGGAGGCGCTTGAATCACAGATAAACATTCTGCATAAGGAGCAGTTCGGCAGCGTATGTACGCTGATTGTGCGCGGACAGCCCGAGGAAATAATTGAAAAAATTGGTTATGCAAAGCCGCTTATCTGCGATATTCTTCCGCTTACGCTCGAAGAAATATTTATTTATGAACTGGGAGGTTTGGGCAATGAATTTGAAAACATCATTCTTTAATAAAAGCATTTACCGCTCGGATATGAAACGTTTGTGGTGGATTTCCGCAATTGAAGCAATATTCATTTTCCTGAGCTGGCCATTCCCCATAATGGAATATATATCAAAAAATCCGGCAGGTTATCCTCCGAGCACGGCTTTTAATAACTCCATAATTATGAGCTACACCTACGTACCCGTATTTTTTGCGACGGTAATTCCGGCTGCGCTGGCGATATTCCTGTTTTCTTACCTCAATTCGTCAAAAGCCGCGGCAACGATGCACGGACTTCCGATAAAGCGCAGCACATTCTTCTTGACGCATCTCTTGTCAGGGCTGACGCTGTTTACCCTGCCGGTAATCGTAAACTCGGCAATTCTGCTGATTTACCACGCGGCAAGCACCGCTGCGGTCACATTCCGGCTTTTGCATCTTCTGATGTTCACGGTTATGTGCCTGGTGTATTCGCTCATCGCATTCAGCGGCACGGCAGCGGTTACCATGCTCACCGGAAACAATGTTGCGGCGCTCGTACTGACCGGCGTTATTGCCGCAGTCCCCGCCGTGACCGAAGAATTTGTGTACTACTTTCTTAATCAGCAGCTTTACGGCTACTGCGGCAATGCAAGCATGAACATTTCGGATTTTTTGTATGTCCTGCCCCGCACATTCTGGTCGGGACCGTGGAATATCGTGAAATACCTTGTATTTTCCGTACTGCTGCTCGCGGCGGCAATGTGGCTTTACCGCATAAGGAAGATTGAAAACAACAACGAAGTTCTCGCATTCCCCAAGCTGCGCCCCGTTTTCGTGTACTGTGCGGCGCTGTATATCGGCGGTTTCGGTTACATATATCTCGGCGAAATGTGGAGTCTGACAAATATATTCCTGTTCATTCCGCTGGGCGTTGTGGGCATAGTTGCCGCAGAGATGCTTATGAAAAAGAGCCTGCGCGTAAAAAGCGCAATAAAACCGGCAGTTATATTCTGCGCGGCAATCTGCCTTGTATGGCTCGGATTTAAAGTTGACATCTCCGGCTTTGAAAAACGTGTTCCGAGCGTAAATTCCGTCAAATCGGTCGAGCTTACCAACAATGCAATCAGCATAAATTCCGCAAGAAGATATTTCTCCTCGGACGGAGATGAGCTAACCTTTAACGGCGACAGCTACGCGGCGGTGCTGACAGACGAGAACGATATTAAAAATATAATTGAGCTGCACAAGGATTTGACAAAACACCGCGACTATGAAGCCGACGATTATTTTCAAATTACCTACAACCTTGCAAACGGCAAAAAAATGACACGCGCATATCATGTAAACATGACCGAGCAGAAAGCGCTGCTTGAGCCGATTGTAGAGAGCGAACCGGTGCGAAAGGCGTACCTGCCCATTCTGAAGGACATCAAGCGCAACATTATAAGCGTGGAAATCAATGATGTCAGGGCAAAAGACGCAATGATTTTTTACCCTGCCGATACCGACACGATTAACAAAATCATCGGCGCTTTGAAGATGGACGCGCAAAACAGTACATATGACAGCTACGCAAGACGCGCAAACGAGCTTACGGACATCAAAATTCAGTTTGAGCGCCCCGACGCGGTATATGCCCAAAGCGGAAAACCGGTTCCGGCGGATAAAGTTCCGCTCATAGTCGAAAACTATCAGGTTCACAAGGATTATAAAAACACCTCTGCATTGCTCACCGAGCTTGGATTTTTCGATACCTTGAGCACGGCGGAGGACGTTGAATGCATATGGCTTGATTTTTACAAATATGACGCCTCCGCAGAATCGGAATATGACGGAGGAACAAAAAATATTGAAGAACCCGAGCAGATTGCGGAAATTTTCAACAGTCTGGGTACGCTCTACAGCGGCAGAATCGGAAATAACTATGACGCGGAAATGCACATTGAGTACAAATCCGGCGAGTCAACCTATCTTCAGTACAATACGAAGTGGGACAATATCCCCGACATCTTAAAACGGTAATTCCTAAACATCAGACATATGGAAAAGCGGTGCAGCCGACAGCGGCGCGCCGTTTTTTCATATCTGCGGAGCGTTGATTTACATGCGGCGGCTGTCCGGATTTATCACTGTTTTCGCGGCTAATGTAATTTTTCAAAATTTTCAAGCTGTTTTTTTCGGCAAAATACAAATAATAAATCTGTGCGAAAACGCACGGAAAGGATTTGCGGCGAAATGGACAAAAAAGAAAATTTTGAACATGATATAATGGACGAGCTAAATACGGTTGCGTCGGTAACCGAGTGCACCGGGCTGATGCAAATTCCGCCGACAAATGAAGACGAGGCGGAGGCTTACGGTGATATTTACGTCATACCTGAGCAGGTGAACAATTTTGAAAAGGTGAAAAACCCAAAAGGACGGCACATGAAAAGTGCGCCGTAAAAAAGACTGCCGAAAAGTGTCGGCAGTCTTTTACTTCTTTGCAAAATGCACGTTTTTTATTTCAAATTCACAATTATTTAAATACTCCAAAATTCCGCCGTCCGTAACAAAAGCAAACTTCAGTTTGTAGGAATAAAGCGCCTGGCAGCTGTACGGAAAACGTCTGTTTATTTCATTTGTGCCGTATTTTCCGTCCCCGAGCAGTGGGTGACCTATATGCGCAAACCCGGCGCGTATCTGATGCGTCCTCCCCGTTTCCAGCTTTGCTTCGACAAGCGCCGACTCCTTGTATTTTTCCAGAACACGGTATTTTGTCAGCATGGTTTTTGTGCCTTTGCGCGGCTCATCATATACATAAACCTGCTTTTTCACCTCGTCCTTGAACAAATACCCGCGGATTTCGCCGTTCTCGGGATACGGGTGTCCGTATACCATGCACAGATACTTTTTTTCAATTTCTCTGTCCTTTATTTTTTGATTTAAAATCCGCAGCGTTTCCGCATTTTTTGCCGCAATCACAATCCCCCCGGTGTTGCGGTCTATTCGATTTGCAAGCGCCGGAACAAACGTATTTTCCTCCTCCGGCTTAAACTCGCCGCTGCGGTACAGATACGCCTTTATATGCTCGATAAGGGTGTTTGTGTCGCCGCTGTCATCGGCATGAACGCACATTCCCTGCTTTTTGTCGGCAAGAATAATATTTTCGTCCTCATACACTATATCGAGCTGCGGCGTTATTGACAAAAACGCCGTATCGGGGTCGGGTCTTTCAAAAAATTCGTCCTTCATGTACAGCTTCAGCTCATCGCCCTCGCTGAGCCGAAACGCCCCGTCCTTTATATGCTTTCCGTTTATTTTCACGCAATCCTTGCGCAGGCTTTTATACAGCATGCCCTGCGGCATATTCGGCATAAGCTTTGTCAGAAACCTGTCCAGCCGCTGTCCTGCGTCATTTGCGTTTACAGTTACTTCCTTCAAATTTATTTCTCCCATCGTTTTTTTGAATTTTTTGTAAAAATTCGTCACAAATATATTGTAACATATAATAAAGTATGATACAATACCATTAGCTATGTTTTTTTAGAGAGGAATAAAAAAATGGGACTTTTTAATAATTACGATAAGCCCGGAAAGGGCATCGACAAGGACGCACCGAAGAAAAAAGGAATATTTCTTTACTTTGAGCTTCTGTGGCGAAAGCTCGGACTTTTGATAAAAAGCAATATTCTCTATTTTTTGGTGAGTATTCCTGTTATACTTATCTACCACTTCGCAAGCTGGTTCGCGCTTGCCAATCTTACACGCAGCGGAAATCCGTCGCAGCACATGATTTTAATTTCCGCGGTTCTGCTCACCGTGCTTTGGGGCACCGGGCCGGTATCCTGCGGATATGCGTATCTCATGCGCAATTTTGCAAGAGAAGAACACGTGTTTTTAACATCGGATTTCTTTGAAAAAATCAAGGAAAACTTCAAGCTCGGCATTATCATGTTAGCCGCCGACATCGCCGTGCTTTTCACCGGCACCGTTTCGCTGCGGTTTTATATGCAGCTTTACAAAAACGGTCAGGTTTTCGCAAAATATATAATCTGCATACTGATAATCGCGGCAATGTTCTACACATTCATGCATTATTATGTATACGAATTTGCGGTTACATTTGAAAACAAAGCTCTCGATACAATTAAAAATTCGTTCATTATGGCGGCAGCGTCTATGCCGATGAATTTATTCCTGACGCTGTTTGTGTCCTTGGTAACATATCTTGCGTTCGGCTTTTTCACGCCTATCGCCATAGTATTTTTATCGCTGTTTTTCTGGATAAGCTTAATGCGTTTCCCGATTGACTTCTACGCGGCACGTGTGATAAAGCGCAAGCTTATTAATAATATTCAGACAAATCAGAATGGGGATTAACATGTGCGAAAATACAGAATTTTTGGAAAGTTATGATATAGCAGTTATAGGCGCCGGTCATGCCGGAATTGAGGCAGGACTTGCTGCGGCACGGCTCGGGCTTAAAACGGTTATGTTTTCAATCAGCCTTGACGCAATAGGCAATCTGCCGTGCAATCCGAGTATAGGCGGAACGGCAAAAGGACATCTGGTGCGCGAAATTGACGCTCTCGGCGGCGAAATGGGACGCGCTGCCGACAAGACCTTTATTCAGTCTAAAATGCTGAATGTCGGAAAGGGGCCTGCGGTACACTCGCTGCGCTGTCAGATTGACCGCAAAAGCTATCACAGAGTAATGAAAAATGCCGTTGAAACGCAGCCTAATCTGCAAATCAAGCAGGCGGAAATCGTAGATGTTCTTTTTGATAACGAACAAAATGTCCGCGGCGTGGTAACTCACCTCGGCACAAAATACGGTGCGCGCGCCGTCATAATAGCGACCGGCACATATCTGCGCGGCAAAATCATGATAGGCGAATATGAGCGCGAATCCGGTCCGGACGGAATGTTCCCTGCAAACGGGCTGTCGGCAAACCTCAAGCAAAAAGGTATTGAAATCCGCCGTTTTAAAACCGGAACTCCGGCGCGCATACACGGAGATACGCTTAATTACGAAGAAATGGAGCGCGAATCGGGAGATGAGCACATCGTGCCGTTTTCCTTTGAAACGGAGCAGCCGGGCGAAAATAAAGCGGATTGCTGGCTCACCTACACAAATGCGCAGACGCATAAAATCATCACCGATAATCTTGACCGCACCCCCACCTACAGCGGCAGAGTAGAGGGCGTCGGCGCACGCTACTGCCCGTCCATCGAGGACAAAGTGGTACGGTTTAAGGACAAGCCGCGGCATCAGCTTTTTATAGAGCCGCTCGGGCTTGATACGCGCGAAATGTACGCACAGGGAATATCCACCGGACTGCCGGAGGATATTCAGCTTGCAATGCTGCGCACGATAAATGGTCTTGAACATGTTGAAATAATGCGTCCGGCATATGCGATAGAATATGACTGTTGTGACCCCACGCAGCTTTATGCAACGCTTGAATTTAAAACAAAGCACGGTCTGTACGGTGCCGGTCAGTTTAACGGGACAAGCGGATATGAGGAGGCAGGCGCACAGGGGCTTATCGCAGGGATAAATGCCGCGCTTAAGCTGAAAGGCGAGGAACCGGTGATACTGCGCCGAAATGACGGTTATATCGGAACTCTTATCGATGACCTCGTGACCAAGGGCACCAACGAGCCGTACCGCATGATGACATCACGCAGCGAATACCGCCTGCTTTTGCGTCAGGACAACGCGGACGAGCGTCTGATGCCGATAGGCTACCGCGCAGGTCTTATTTCCGAGGAGCGGTACAAAAAATTCCTTACTAAAATGGACATGATTAACACGGAGGTTAAGCGCCTTGAACACACAACGGTTTCTCCGCAGACGGTAAATCCGGTGTTTGAAAAGAACGGGACTACGCCGGTATGTACCGGAATACATCTGTCCGACGCGCTTAAACGTCCGCAGATAACGTACGAGATGCTCGCCGAAATCGACGAAAGCCGTCCCGAGCTGCCGTATGATGTCCGCGAGGAGGCGGAAATCCGCCTGAAATATGAGGGATATATCAAACGTCAGCTGCAGCAGGCGGAGCAGTTTGCAAAAATGGAGGAACGCCTTCTTCCGGAGGGCTGCGATTATTCGCAAATCCACGGGCTGCGCCTGGAAGCACGCCAGAAGCTGAACAAAATCAAGCCGAAGTCCCTGGGGCAGGCATCGAGAATTTCCGGCGTGTCGCCGAGCGACGTTTCGGTGCTTATAATATGGCTTGAAAGTCGATAAACACACAAAGGGAGGTATACAGCGTTGCTTTTTAACTCGCTTAAATTTTTAATATTTTTTCCGGTTGTCACGCTGGTATACTTTCTGATACCGCAGCGCGTGAAGTATCTGTGGCTGCTTGCCGCCAGCTACTATTTCTATATGTGCTGGAACCCCGAATATGCGATTTTGATTGCAATATCGACGGTAATCACATGGCTCAGCGGAATTTTCATAGATAAGGGAAAAACTCCTCTTGCGCGCAAGCTGACGGTTGCGGCAAGCTTTACGATTAATCTTGCGATACTGTTTTATTTTAAATATTTCTATTTTACAATGGACAACATCAACGCGCTGCGTGCACTCATGCACCTGGACGCGCTTAAGCCGAGATTTGACGTAATACTGCCTGTCGGAATATCGTTCTACACATTCCAGGCACTCTCCTACACCGTTGACGTGTACCGCGGCGATGTCGAGCCGGAAAAAAATCCGCTCAAATATGCGCTGTTTGTGTCATTTTTTCCGCAGCTTGTGGCAGGACCTATTGAGCGTTCAAAGAATTTGCTTTCACAGGTCAATGCGGAGCATCACTTTGACTATAACCGCGCAAGATGCGGTCTTTTGGTAATGCTTTGGGGATTTTTCCTTAAGCTTGTCATTGCCGACCGCGCAGCAATTGTGGTAAACACCGTCTATAATGATATGTCAAGTTTCACCGGCATACAGCTTGCGGCGGCAACTGTCTGCTTTGCGGTGCAGATTTACTGCGACTTTGAATCGTATTCTACCATAGCAAAGGGCGCGGCTCGGGTTATGGGCTTTGAGCTTATGGATAATTTTCATCAGCCGTATTTTTCGTGCTCTATTGCGGAGTTTTGGCGTAACTGGCATATATCGCTTTCAACCTGGTTTAAAGATTATCTGTATATTCCGCTCGGCGGCAACCGCAAGGGAAGCGTGCGCAAATACATGAATTTGATGATTGTATTCCTGGTGAGCGGTCTTTGGCACGGCGCAAGCTGGAATTTCGTAATATGGGGCGCGGTGCACGGTATGTATCAGGTTGTCGGAGGACTTACCGCGAATTTCCGGAGGTTCGTCTGCGCAGTGCTTGACATCAACAGAGATACGCCGCAGTACAGGTGGTTTCAGCGGATTATAACATCGGCGCTGGTCACGTTCGCGTGGATATTCTTCCGCAGCGCAAATCTGACGCAGTCCGTCGCCGTTATCAAATCCATATTCACAAATTTTGCGCCGTGGTCGATATATCACGGCGGACTCAGTGCAATGGGGCTTGATATAGCGAATATAGCCGTACTTTTTGCGTCAGCGGCGGTTTTGTTTTGCGTGAGTCTTGCAAAAAGCCGCGGCGAAATAACGGAATATATAGAGGGCATGCATGTTTTTGCGAGATGGCCGATATATTTCGGACTGTTGTTTTCCGTCTTGATTTTCGGCATTTACGGACCGCAGTTTTCGGCGGCGCAGTTTATATATTTTCAGTTTTAAAAAGAAGGGGGCACGAATATGAAAAACATAAGAAGATTTATCGGCGTCACGGTATTTCTGCTTATTTTTGCCGTGCTCTTTTTGCTGAGCGACCGGGTTTTGTGCCGCAAGGAACTTACGGGCTGGTGGAATGTCACCGCAAAAATTGACGGATTTTATAACAGTCCCGAGGAAGAATATGACGTGATTTACTTTGGCTCGTCCAATACCTACTGCAGCTTCAATCCGCTGGTGATATGGGAAAAGACAGGCGTAAAGTCCTATGTTTTTGCTACTCAGCAGCAGCCGGTCTGGGCGACATACCACTATATGGCTGACGCTTTCAAAAGACAAAAGCCCGACGTTGCCGTTATGGATATACTTATGTTTTCAAAAAATGAGGAATATTATGATGACGGTGTAAATTATACTTTTTGCGATAATATGCCGCTGTCGCGGAATAAGATTGAGCTTGCACGCGTGTCGGCGCCGAAAGGAAAAAGATTTGGACTTTTGTGCCGGTTTGTGAAGTACCATTCGCGCTGGAACGATTTGAATGAGGGAGATTTTGCCTACAGACGGTCGGAAATGAGCGATTACTCCAAGGGGTATTATGTGCTTGATTCGGCATGTGATAATGCCGTACGCACCGACACATCGGCGGTTACGGACGCGGCGGATATCAGTGAAAAAAATCTTGAGTATTTGTATAAAATCATAGAACTTTGCAGGAATAACAACGTTGAGCTGATGTTGGTAAAAGCGCCGTCAAACAGTACCGCGGAGGAAAAGCGGTATTACAATGCGGTGAAAGAGATTGCGGCGCGTGAGGGAATAACATACGCTGACTATAATCTGCATTATGATGCGATAGGGCTTGATTTAAAGCATGATTTTTTTGACGCAACACATCTTAATGTGTGGGGTGCGGAGAAATTCTCGGAATATTTTGTAAATACGGCGGAATACTTTAAAGGCAAAGTCCGCAGTGATGATGACTGGCAGAAAGAGTATGAAAAATATTTAAGTATAAGTAAAAAATAATTCAGAAAAAGTATTGACAAAGCATGTTTTTTTTGGTATAATAAATAATGTTGTTGATACACGGAGAGCTGTCTGAGCGGTCGAAAGAGCCGGTCTTGAAAACCGGTGACGTGAAAGCGTCCGTGGGTTCGAATCCCACGCTCTCCTCCACATTTTAATAATGAGTATGGCATACTGATAAAATTGTGTCGGAAGCAATGGTGTTTGTATGCTGTTTTTATCTAAGGAGAAGTACTCAAGAGGCCGAAGAGGCGCCCCTGCTAAGGGTGTAGGTCGGGAAACCGGCGCGAGGGTTCAAATCCCTCCTTCTCCGCCACCCATATGCACAATTGCATATGTCAAATACACGGTGCATATCACCGTGTATTTTTGTTTATTATAAAGCAAAAGGAGCGGTGAATACATGGACGCGGTTTTAAAAAAGATTATAGCTGTTGCAAACCAATACGGCGCGGGAAAAGCTGTTCTGTTCGGTTCACGCGCCCGTGGTGACAGCACACAAAAAAGCGATTATGACATTGCTTTCATTCTGCCCGGCATGACAGACGATACAAAAAATAAAATTCTGAATGAATTAGAGGATATTGACACGCTCTATAAAATTGACGCGGTGTTTCTCGAAAGCCTTGACGGCGATGACGAGCTGACAAAGAACATACGAAAGGACGGAATTGTTCTTATGGATAAATTTCAAACAAAGTTTAATAACTTTAAAAATGCACTTGCTGCCTTGAAAGAGGCTGTTTCGGACTTTGATAAAACCGCTCTTTTATCGGTTCGTGACGGCGTGATTCAGCGATTTGAATTTACCGCCGAGCTTGCATGGAAAACGGTGAGAGAATACTTAATTGACGAGGGTATTGCTGAAATCAATACACCCAAATCCGTCATGAAAGCAGCCTTTGCCGCAAATCTTGTAGATGACGAGGACGGCTGGATTCAGATTTTAAATGACCGCAATGCAACCTCACATATCTATGACGAGGACGAGGCAGATAAAATCTTTGAACGCATCAGAAGTAAGCATATCGCTCTTTTTACAAAGCTTTCAAACACGCTCTCTGACATTCGATAACACAAAATTCATAAATGGGGATAGGGCATCCTATCCCTATTTTGCATTGTACTTTTTTAACCTTTTTCGTAAGTCAATAAGTTTTTATGTTGACTGTTTTTCTAAAATGTGGTATAATGAAAAACGCGATATAGTTATCGTATACCGGAAAATGTATAATTTAAAATATGCATTTATGCAAGTATACGTTTGCATGTATCGTCAATTTTGATATATTTCCGTCATTAATGAACGGACAAAATTTTATGCAGCAAAATTACTATCATGCATAAAATAATTGATAAAACGGTTAGGATTTACGAAATTATATAACAATTTTCCGGGATTGTCAGCTGTTCATCTTACCGCAATCAATATCCGTTTATTTAAGCAGCCGCAGGATTTTGTCAGCGTTCAGCCCTGATAATGCTGCTTGTTGAAACACAGAAATGACGAAGTACAGGAGGGAGCTAAATATGTTATATCAAAATAACGGAATTGAGTTCAACATTGCCGCAGATGATAAATCCAGCACAGATATATTATTTGCAGATCATTCAAAAGACCGCCGCGGAGGACATCTCGGACATGCAATGGTTGAATATGAGCCGGGCAAAATTCTTTGCTTTTACGCAAATTGCAACGGCGAACCGAATAACGGTCACAGCGGCGACGGCTGGATGGAATTTAAAAGAAGTCTTGACGGCGGAAAAACATGGAGTGAAAAAGAATTTTTTCCCTATTCAAAAGCTCTGTACGATTTGAATATCGGGATATTTGCAATGTGCGAAAAAGCGGTTACCGCACCTAACGGTGACATCATTGTATTCAATCTTATTTGCGACTTAATAGACAGTCACGGCGGCGCATGGGAACCTTACGGAATCCCTACATACGTAATCAGTCATGATAAAGCAAAAACATGGGATAAAGCCGTCCAAATCGGAGATGAGCGCGGCAGAGTTTATGACGCCTGCGTGAAAGACGGAAGAATATACGTTTTATTAGAGTACGGAGCAAAATATTATCGAACCGTAACGGAATATCACATTTTTGTAAGTGACGATAACGGCAAAACGTTTAATGATCTGTCATGTCTGCCGCTTTTTTCAACGGTCAAATGGGGACGTCTGTACGGGACAATGGAATGGCTTAATGACGGCGGTTTAATAGTTTATTCTTATCGCGAAGAACCCAACGAATATTATTGCGATTATACCATAAGCTATGACGGCGGAAAAACATGGTCGGGAATTAAACAGGCATATTTTAAGCACAGAATACGCAATATGCAGCTTGTAAAATTCAAGAATACATATTTTATGTTCGGCAGAAGCGGAACATTCGGAGATGACGTACAGCAGGGAGAGTATGTAAACGGTAACATAATTGTATATTGCTCTCCCGATGCCGTTTCGTGGGACGAGGGTCATTACTTAAAAATGCGTGAGCACGGTATCGGAGCATACTCAAATACATTGGTTGTTACCGGAACAAACGGTCACGAAAGACTTTTATATCAAGCCTCCCACGCATATGACCAAAACAGAACCAACGTATACCATTGGTGGATTGACTATACGGAAAAATAACGGTTAAAATTACCCCTATATGCGCGACACCCCCCCGGAGTTACCAAAACTCCGGGGATTTTATATACAAAATTACATACAAAAACAGGCACATCACGTTGGTGATATGCCTGTTTTTCTTCCTCCGCGACAGTCGCTGCCGCCCGGAATTATTTCATTATTTTGCCGAAACAGCTGTGCCGTTTACATAAACGCTCGCGCTGTTGCCTGCAAAGCTAAAGCTGTAATCTGAATCGTAATCCGACAATACGTTATTCACATAAATCAGATTTCCGTCTGCATCATATGCAGCGATTACAACGCTGCTGTTCGGTGCAGCTTTACCCGTAACAGTTGTAACGTCGCCCGATACGCTGAAGCCTTCCGCTGTCTTTTCACCGATTTTTGCGATAGGTTTCATAGTATCAAAGCCGTCCCAAGCCATTACCTTAATTGTATTTGCGTCGTTTACAATGTCAGCTGTATTGATTTCAGTTGCAACATTCGGCTGTACAATTGTCTTATCTCCATTATCCAACATTACAAGACCTGAAAGTCCGCTGTTATCATACGCTGCTGCTGCAATGCCGCCGTAAACCGACGCTGCCGGCTTAATGCTGATTGTATTGCCGCTGTATGAATATTCAATCTTATCCATAATAGCGTCATAAATTGTTCTTGCCATTACATTGTAGCCTGTGTCATTGAAGTGCAATCCGTCTTTAAACATTGCTGTTGTCGGGCCGTACTGCATGTTAACCATCTTAACACCCTTAGTCTTAACAAATCCTTCAAGGATAGGCTTGATGTAATTTACAATGTTCTGATTGTTTGCGCTGCTTACCGAGCCGTCCGCTATAGGCGGAACAACAACGTAAACATCTGCTCCGAGTGCCTTATACTCATCAATCATGCTGCCGTAAACATCTGCAAATTCAGCCTGTTTATCTGCATCGTTAATGGTTGCGCGGTCATTTGTACCCAACTGGATTACAACGATGTCCGGAGCAAAATCCTTACTTGCATCGTAAACGTTGACGGCAGGATATGTGTAGGTTATTGATGTACCGTCATCCTGTTTAACAGATGTAGTTGTGTTGAACAATCTTTCTGAGCGATAGTTGTTGTACTGAGTATACTGCAAGCTGCCCGAGCAAACTGTTCTTGAGCCGACACCGAAGTTCTGAACAAGATAGCCTCTTCCGAGCATGCGCTGAAGCTGTGCCGGATATGACATCTTATTGTTATTCGATGAACCGTTGCCCTCTGTCAGGCTATCGCCTACGCAAGCAACCTTAATCGGATTTGTGCTTTCCTCCGAAATCTCGTCTGTATAGCTTACAGCGTTGAGGAGCTTGCCCTCTGACGGAGCACCGTCAAATACAAATGCCTTTACGCTAGCTGCCGTACCCATATCAAATGTCTTTTGAACAAGCGTCTTGCCGTCCGATGTCAAAATCTTACTGTTAATCATATTGCCTGCTGCGTTATAGAATGCAACAACTTCTGTTATATTGCTGCTGTCATAAATACCGTCCTGAATAGTTGCGGTAGCGGTACCGTCGCCGTTATCCTTAACAGCGTCATAAACCGGTGTACCCCAAATTGCTACGTCCTTAAATGTAGAGTCGCCGTCGCCTTTTACTACCCACGAAACAGGGTACTTGCTTTCAGACATCATAGATGCGATGTCAGTATCTGTGTATGTGTAATCCCAGCTCTTAGTGCCCGATACAACGTTAATGTTAATCTTGTTTCCGTCAAAATCAATATTCCATGTGTAATCCGAGCCTGTTGAACCCCATACCGCATCACAGAATGCAGATGCAGCTTCAGTTCCGTTTACAACCTTAATGAATCTCGGCGAACCGAATGTGATTGTTGAGCCTGCTTTTGATGTATCCTGATTATCGTTTGAACGTCCGAAACGAAGTTCATAATATGATTTTTCATCTTCGCTTACGAGGAAACGAACACCTGTCTGGTTTCCGGGGCCTCCCGTTACTGCCGTAATCTTGCTTACATCTTTAAGCTTATAATCCATATTAGCCGCAACATCAAGCTGATATTTTGATAAAAGCTTCAATCCGCTTGAATTTGCCTTTGCCGTACCGTTCAGCGGTGATAAGCTCGGATTTCCGTCCTTATCTGCGCTGTAAACTTTAGTATCACCCCAGCCGCAGTCAGCTTCCGAAGTGTACCACTTCGCGCCGGTTGCAGCGTCGGTTGCCAGCAGCTGTTTATTGCCGTAGTCATATGTAATTGTTCCTGCGGCAACAGGCTGTGCAGCGTCCAAAGTTCTGAAATCAAAATCAATTATCGGTTCTTCATACGGTGTGTACCATATCGATACATTATCGATTGCTGATATACCCACATTATCCGCACCAAATGCACCGAGCGGATATGCATAATCGGCAACCATCTGTTTTACAACGTCATCGGTAATTTCAAATTCCGAATAACCGCCGGCGTTGCCTCTTGCGGTGATTGAAAGCGAATTATCCGCATTAATTACAACGTTCCACTCAATCGAAGTATTGCTTGCGCTCCAGCCTTCGCCGATTGCAAGCTTTGTAAGGCTGGTGATTGTTCTTGCATCGTCCTTATTACTCTTATTTGCATATGCAACAACCGGATTGCAAAGTTCATTAGCTGTAATATTTGCTATAGTTGAGCTGTGCTGTTCTCTCTGCTGACCCAAAACAAGGTATCTGCTTTCATTGCTGTTTTTGAACAGCATAGCGCCGCCGCCTCTGCCCTGCGGGACAGTTGTAAATTTCATTCTTGACAAGCTCTCTGTTTTTCCGAGATCAAGATTTACAGCACCCATCCAGTGTATACCCCAGCCTCTTACTTTCAGGTTCTGTGCATCTGTGTCAACATAAGCGTGTGCAACACCTTGACCCAAACCGTTATGCACCGTTGAAGTTTTCCACTCAATTCCGCCAACCTTAGCGATTGTGTGTGCTGTGGTGTCTATTACCGTTGCGGTTGTTGCCGCATTGTCAGCCGTATATCCCGAGAAATCATCGAAATATTCCGGTGTACCCGTAGCGTCGAAGCCGTCATACCATACTCTTACGGTCTTTATAACGGTTAAACCTGCGTCACCGCCGTGAATTGCGCCGACCGGGTAAACCGTTCCGCCTGTAATCATCTTTGAAATTGCACTGTTATAAACAACATCATCGCCTGTGCGTGTTTCGTCAGAAGTAATGATACCTCCCGTTACCGCACCGCTTGATGAGCCTACGGCAGTCCATTTAATTGTCTTTTTATCAAGAACTTCAATAGTGTATGTAATCGTATCATTATTTACAAAAGTTCCTGTCGGTTCCGGCTGAGAAAGGATTTTCAGATTCGACTGGCTTGCAGAACCGCTCTGAATTGCAGCAAACGGAATATTTCCGCGCTGTGCCGGGTTCTCGCCGCTAAATGAGTTATTCTCTATTTTTGTACCGAAAATGAGGAAGTTATTTTCCGACTTGGAACCAAACGCGGTCATACCTGCCAGTCTGTGGAAGTTGCCCGGGTCGCTTACTACAACCTGCAGCTTCTTAACTGCCTTTATATCCTGTGCGGACATGTCAAACCAGCCCGCTGTCCAGTTGGTTCCTGCGGCTTTAATCGCAACGCCCTTGTTAGTTGTGTCAAATTTACCCGTTGCACTAACTGCATTGTACATAATCTTATATACATTTGATGAAACCCACTTAGCACCGCTCGGGTGTTCTGCCAGGGTTGCCTGCCCGTTCATAAAGTTATATGAGTCTGTTACGATTTTGTCTGATTCATATGTATTGAATTTATCTTCAAAATCAGGTTCTGTGCCGATTTCGTCTGCGTCATATGTGATAGTGAAATTATCCATTGCAGCGCCGTACTCATGTCCGGATCTGAGGAATTCTATACCTGCGCCCACTCTTGCAAGCGGAGTTGCGTCTGTGTATGAACCTGTCCATGCGGCATATGATGTTCCTGCAGGCGTATATGACCATTCTGCACCGGTTTTGGTCGTGGTTACGCTTACATGCGCCATTTTGTTTGACGGATTGCTCGTCGCATTTGTAACAATTGTGTTGGCATATCTTGTATATACTCCGTCATTAGGAGTTATTGTCTTATTATACAATCCTCCGTCCGCGTCTTCCCAGCGGAAGTATACCGTAGTTCCGTTTTCTACCTTGCGGAAAAATGCACGGTACTGATAATTTTTAGCCGAAGAGGTATAGGTTGCCTCATCGCTATTTGTAAATGTGCAGTTGTCCGCGGTCGGCGTGATTGTTTCTGTAGTGCTGTCTGCCTTGTTCGTTTTAATAACGTCAACAGCATACTTAAGCGCCGTGCCGTTAACTGTTACACTGAACGGAACTCCGTCTGCGCCGGCATTCGGAAATGCGACATTTTCAACTGCCGTACCGCTTCCGGTTTTACCTATTTCATAGAACGATTTCTTGTCTGCCGATTCGGCAAATCTTACTGTCGAATTACCGAACAGACCCCAGTTTTCCACTACATCTGAATTTTTGTAATGCGCAAGATCAAAGCTTATTGTGTTCTCTGTCGATATATATTGAGCAATATATGACTTGGGAGAAACTTTTTCGATGCTTGCCCCTGCTCCATGGATTTTGAGCATACCATTGCTTATTTCAGCAAAGTTATCGGTAAAGCCGCTTTCGTTAATAGTCCAGTTTTCATTAAGCTCACCTGTTTTATAGGTGACTCTTTCGGCATCGGTGCTGAAATCATCAGTCCAGGTCTGCCAGTTGCGTGTTTCTTCCGCGTGAACTGCCGCCGTAATACTGAATGCCGAAGCAAGCATAGACAGCGACAGAAGAGCGGAAATAAATTTCCTGTTCTTCACTTTTTTCCCTCCATTATTTTTACAAAAAGGCGTAAATCCTCATGCGACCGCCGGAATTGGTGCAGAATTTCCCGGTGATTACATCGGGATTCTATGCTATTACATAGCATAGAAAAGGCATGCCTTTTCCGTCTTTTTGTATTATTTCTCTCTTATTATATATCAAATATACATAAAAGTCAACAAATATTTTAACAAAAATGACTAATAATTGTAATATTTATATCACTATCCCCTTTGCTACGGGAAGCGGATAATTTTCCTGACCGATGAGCTTTCTGTCGGCGGTAATTTTTACCTCTTTATCCAAAACAACGTATTCAAGCTGTACATTTTCTTCTATAATGTCGCCCTGCATAAGTATCGAATTTTTAACCACCGCGCCTTTTTTGACGGTCACGTTACCCGAAACAACGCTGTCGATAACCGTTCCCTCGATAATGCAGCCGTCGGTTATATAGGAATTAATGACAACCGCTTCATCGCCGTAGCGTGACGGCGGCAAATCGCGGTTTTTGGTGTAAACCGGCAGCTTGGAATGAAGCATTTCTTTTTGCATTTCCTCACTGAGAAACTTCATATTATTATTATAGTAGGATTTCATGCTGTCAATCTTGTCGGTGTATCCGTCATGCTCAAATCCGAACAGCCGCAGCCCCGACATTTTTTTCGCAATCGCGTCTTTGATAAAATCGTGATTGCCTCTCGCCTCGCACTCGTCGACAATGCTTTCCAAAAGTGCCTTTTCCATAACAAACACGTCGGTGCTTGCGCAGGTGGACTTGGGATAATACGGGCAAACCTCAATATCGGTGATATTGTGACGGTCATCAACTTCCAAAAGCGTATACCGCGACAGTTCTTTCTGATCGACCGTTTTCATGTCCTTATACACGATGGTGATGTCCGCCTGATTATCGATATGTGCTTTTAACACCTTCTTGAAATCCATGTTATAGATATTGTTGCCCAGCGACAAAATCACGTATGTTTCGCGGCTGCGGTGGATATACTGCTTTATCCCGGCAAGAATGTCCAAATCGCCGCGTATCACCTCATAACCGTTTTTCTTGCCGATATTCGGCGGAAGAATGTTCAATCCGTGATTTTTTCTGTTCAAATCCCACGGCGCACCCGATTTAATGTGATCCATAAGCGATGAATAATTCGCCTCGGTTGCAACGCCCACGTTCTGTATTCCCGCATTTGCCATATTCGACAGCACGAAGTCGATAATTCTGTAGCCGCCGGCAATCGGCAGCGCCGTTGCACTGCGCACATCGGTAAGCGGCGGTATGCTTATGTTGCTGGCAACTATAATTCCCATTGTATCTATCATTTCTATCCTCCCTTTCCGATGTCAGTTCGTTTCAATCATTGAGCCTTTTGGTATATCCGCGCCGCTTTCGATAACTGCGCCGCTTTCGATAAGCACGATACCCTGCGCGCACATTCCGGAAATAAATTTGCTGTCCGGATCCTCGTTCATGCCGATAACCGCGCCGTCCTCAATCACTGCGCCCGTTCCGATTACCGCCTTGTTTATGATAACGTTTTTACCTATTTTAACGTCCGGCATTATCACGGAATCGGTCACCTTTGTTCCGTCGCCTATTTCCACGTTAGAGAAAATAACCGAATGTGCGACCTCGCCGTAAACCATACAGCCCTGCGTTACCGTGCTGTTTATTATCTTCGCATTTCTGCCGGCATACTGCGGCGCAAGCGCGGTGTTGCGCGAATATATGCTCCATTTATTATCGTTTATTTCAAACTTCGGCGGCGTATCTATCAAATCCATGTTCGCCTCCCACAGACTCTGAACCGTGCCCACGTCCTTCCAGTAGCCCTCAAAGCGGTAAGTAACCATCTTTTCCTTATTTTTAAGCATCTCCGGAATGATGTTTTTGCCGAAGTCATTTGCCGATTCCGGATTGCGTTCATCGTCCTCAAGATATTTTTTCAGCACCTTGTAGTCGAAAATGTAAATTCCCATTGACGCGAGGTTGCTTTTCGGATTTGCCGGCTTTTCTTCAAATTCGGTAATCGCGCCGGTTTCGTCAACGTTCATGATACCGAACCGGCTCGCCTCCTCCCACGGAACCGGCATAACGGCAATCGTAACCGCCGCGCCCGATTTTTCATGCACGTCCAGCATCTCGCCGTAGTGCATTTTGTAGATATGGTCTCCCGATAAAATCAGCACGTTTTCCGGATTGAACCGCTCCAGAAAACTGATGTTCTGATAAATTGCATTTGCCGTGCCTTTATACCATTCGCCCGTTTTCGCGCTCTGGTACGGCGGCAGAACATATACGCCGCCATGGTTTCTGTCCAAATCCCACGGACTTCCGTTACCTATATAAGTATTTAGTTCCAGCGGCTGGTACTGCGTCAGTACGCCTACCGTATCAATTCCCGAATGTACACAGTTGGATAGCGGAAAGTCAATAATTCTGTACTTACCCCCAAACGGCACAGCCGGCTTTGCAACGTTCTTGGTAAGCGCGCCCAAGCGGCTGCCCTGACCGCCTGCCAAAATCATCGCTACACAGTCCTTTACATTCATTTTATTCCTCCATTCTGCCGCACCCGGCGGCATAAAGCTTATTAACATCGTGCCGTACAGCGGCGGCACATTCATTTTTTACAGTCTGAAATTTGTTTTTCTTTTTCACACGGCTTCAGGTATATGCAGGACAAGCCTTTTACGTCCGCCTCAATCGCATACGGAAGTTCACCGCCGCCTCCGCGCACCGCCCTGTACTTTTTGCGGCGTGCCGCGGTTTCTCCGCCGAACCGTTTCCAGTCGGTGTTCATTACCACCTCATATTTGCCCGGCTGCGGAACATTTATCCTGTATTTTTCCCGGTCAACCGGCGTGAAGTTGGCGCAAACAATCACTTTTTCCCCGTCCTTCGACATTCGCATGTATGACAGCACGGAATTATCTCTGTCCTGTTCGTTTATCCACTTAAATCCGTCCCAGCTTTGGTCAATCTGCCACATCGGCGGATTTTCAAGATAGAACGCGTTCAGCTCGCGGACATATTCGTGCAGCTTTTTATGCTTATCCAGCTTTAAAAGATGCCATTCGAGTCCCTCGTCATAGCGCCATTCGATAAACTGTCCGATTTCGCCGCCCATGAACATTAGCTTTTTCCCCGGCAGCGACAGATAGTACGCCAAAAGCGTACGGTAGCTGCTGAATTTTTCCTCATACGAACCGTACATTTTATCTATAAGCGATTTTTTGCCGTGCACCACTTCATCGTGCGACAGCGGCAATATGAAATTCTCGGAATATGCATAACACATCACGAAAGTCAGCAAGTCATGGTTCGGCTTGCGGAAATACGGATCCATGGACATATATCGCAGCGTATCGTTCATCCAGCCCATGTTCCATTTGTAGTTAAATCCGAGTCCGCCGTTGTCAACGGAACCGGTAACCATGCTCCATGCCGTCGATTCCTCCGCAATCATCAGAATATTCGGGAATTTCGCGAACATGATTTTATTCAGATTTTGTATAAAGCTTATCGCCTCAAGATTTTGATTTCCGCCGTATTTGTTTGCAATCCACTCTCCGTAATTGCGGCTGTAGTCGCGGTAAAGCATGGACGAAACGGCGTCTACGCGCAGTCCGTCAAAATGGTACTCCTTCACCCAGAAAAATGCCGATGACAAAAGAAACGATACAACCTCGCTCTTTGAGTAATCAAACACCATTGTGCCCCAGTCTTTGTGTTCGCCCAATCTCGGGTCGGCATATTCGTACGCAGCCGTACCGTCGAATTTATATAAGCCGTGCAAATCTTTTGGGAAATGCGCCGGAACCCAGTCCATAATTATGCCGATGCCGTTTTCATGGCACTTGTCCACAAGGTACATCAAATCCTCGGGCGCACCGAAACGTGAGGTCGCGGCAAAATATCCCGTCACCTGATAGCCCCACGAGCCGTCAAACGGATATTCCGAAAGCGGCATTACTTCAATGTGCGTGTAGCCCATATCCTTCACGTACGGCACAAGCTCGTCGGCAAGCTCTCGGTACGTGTAGAGACTGCCGTCCTCATGCATCTTCCATGACGCCGCATGAACCTCGTATATATTCATCGGTTTGTCATATATCAGCTCGTTTTCACGCTTTTTGAGCCACTTTTCATCATTCCAGCGGTATCGCGGAATGTCATAGACAACAGACGCCGTATTTGGTCTGATTTCGTCGCGGAACGCCACCGGGTCGGCTTTTAACACCGTGTTTCCGCTGCGGTCAGTAACGGCATACTTGTACAGCATACCCTCCTTAATGTCCTCAAAACAGCCGTACCATACGCCGGTTGTTCCGATACGTTCAAGCGGTTTCTCACCGCGCCAGCCGTCAAAATCGCCGGCAAGCGCAACATGCGCGGCATTCGGCGCCCATACGGCGAACCTCCACCCTTTATCTATTTTATGCGGGCCGAGCATTTCATATGATTGAAAATTCGTCCCCTCATTATATAAATAGAGCTGGAATTCGTCAATCCCCGCCCAGTTTTTTTCATCGCCTGATGACATCGGTTTTTTCCTCCCTTTTCCTTCGTCCGGTATATCATAAAACATGCACATAAATGCACCCTCCGATTTATGATATAATACGCACGGGCATTTCGGATTTCTCCGCCCCCGCCCATGCTTTTATTTCATTATAACACATTTCTTTTATGCAGTAAATACTAATTCTGTAAATTTTATGTTAAATTTTTTGTTTATTATGACAAAATTTTACTATTTTTTATATTTTTAAACAAAATCAAAGAAATTTCACTGTTAATATAGCCGTTTTTGCGAAAAAAAAATTTACTCCGGCTCATGTTCCGGCGCGGATTTTAGCGCAAATATAAATTTGTTTTGCATACCCCCTTGACATCGGGGCAAAAATACGATAAAATATTTATATGCTTGTTGTTTCTTTAAACTATGCTATTGGGAATGTTGAATTTTTGATAGTAGTTTATGAAAATAAATATTTTATAATATACATAACATATATTCAATATCCCCAATTTTTAAAAAATTTAAAACGGGGGTGGACAAGATAAACACATTAGAACTTTTACTGACAATACTTGCGGTAATTTTTGCCGCACTTAACGTTCTCTCGTTCAAGCTTGGAATTTCATACAGAAAGAAAATAGCGGAGGCTGAATTCGGTTCCGCTGAGGAAAAAGCAAAAAGTATCGTGGAGGACGCAAAAAAGAGCGCAAAATCGAAAGCGCGCGAAATAACGCTTGAGGCTAAAGAAGAAAACCAAAAGCTGCGCGCGGTTTTGGATGCGGAAATCAAAGACCGCAGACGTGAATTATCTATTCAGGAAAAACGAATTAACCAAAAAGAAGAAAATCTTGACAAAAAAACCGAAACGCTTGAAAGAAAAGAGCAATCCCTGAACCAGAAAATCAAGGACTATGAGAAAAAATCCCTTGAGGTTGAAGAGCTTAAAAACAGACAGGTTACGGAGCTTGAAAGAATTTCGGGAATGACGCAGCAGGAGGCAAAGGATATCCTCATTCGGGATTTGGAGCAGGAGGCAAGGCATGAGGCCGCGGTCAAGGTTAAGGAAATTGAGCAGGAAGCAAAAGACACAGCAGAGCAGAAGGCAAAAAATATTGTTGCAACCTCAATCCAGAAGATTGCAGCCGATCACGTTGCGGAAACAACCGTTTCCGTAGTTGCCCTTCCGTCCGACGAGATGAAGGGCAGAATTATAGGCCGCGAAGGACGCAATATCCGCACACTGGAAACACTCACGGGCGTTGATTTAATCATCGACGATACTCCGGAGGCGGTTATACTTTCAAGCTTTGACCCGGTACGCCGCGAAGTGGCAAGACTGGCGCTTGAAAAGCTTATTGTTGACGGGCGTATTCACCCGGCAAGAATTGAAGAAATTGTAGAAAAATCAAAAAAAGAAGTTGACGCCACAATCAAGCAGGAGGGCGAGGCAGCTGCATTTGAAACGGGAGTTCACGGACTTCACCCCGAGCTTATCAAGCTTTTGGGCAGACTGCGTTTCCGTACCAGCTACGGTCAGAACGTGCTTCGTCACTCGGTTGAAGTATCGTATCTTGCCGGAGTTATGGCAGGTGAGCTGGGCGTTGACATCACACTCGCAAAGCGCGCCGGACTGCTGCACGATATAGGCAAGGCGGTTGACCACGAAATCGAAGGTTCACACGTTACAATCGGCGCCGACATTGCCAAGAAATATAAAGAAAACAGCGGAGTAATTCACGCAATTATGGCTCACCACGGTGACGTCGAGGCGCAGACCGTTGTTGCGCAGCTGGTACAGGCGGCTGACGCGATAAGCGCCGCAAGACCGGGTGCACGCCGTGAAAATATTGAAACCTACATCAAACGTCTTGAACGTCTTGAAGCAATTGCAAATGAATTTAACGGTGTCGAAAAATCATACGCAATTCAGGCAGGACGTGAAATCAGAATTATGGTTAAGCCCGACGTTGTCGATGACGCAAGCATGATTTTGGTTGCAAAGGATATTGTAAAGAAAATCGAATCCGAGCTTGAATATCCGGGACAGATTAAGGTAAGTCTTATCCGCGAAACACGCGCTGTTGACTTTGCAAAATAATAAAAACAGAAAACGGTTATCATAATTTTGATAACCGTTTTTGTACGAAAGGCGAATTTTATGAAAATCCTTACAATCGGAGATATTTTCGGACAGATCGGCAGAAACGCCGTCGAGGAAGAGCTTGAACGCATGCGCGGAAAATATGATTTTGTCATTGCGAATGCGGAAAATGCGTCGCACGGCAGAGGTATGACCAAGCCGGTTTACGAGCAGCTGTCTGCAGCCGGCATAGACGCGTTCACTCTCGGCAATCATACATGGGGCTGCCCCGATGTTGCGGCGGTCATGAGATATAACAGCAACGTTGTGCGTCCGGCAAACTTTGAGGGCGACGTCCCCGGCTGCGGCAGTACGGTGATTACCGCAAAAAACGGCGTCAGAATAGGCGTAATTAACCTTATCGGCAGGACATATATGCAATGCTGTGCGTCCTCCCCATTTTTTTCCGCGGATAAGGAAATCAGCCGCATCAAATCGGATACGGATTTGATATTCGTTGACTTCCATGCCGAAGCCACAAGTGAAAAAATTGCGCTCGGCTATTATCTGGACGGCCGCGTAACCGCGGTTTTCGGTACGCATACGCACGTGCAGACGGCGGACAGCAAAATTTTGCCCAAAGGCAGCGGATATATTTCCGATTTGGGTATGACCGGTCCGGCAGTATCTGTTCTGGGGCTTGAAAAACAGACAATTATTGACCGCTTTTTGAACGGCATGCCGCAGAAATTCACCGTTGCAAACAGCCGCGGACAATTCTGTGCGGCGATTTTCGATATTGATGATAATACGATGACGGTTTCTTCAATCGAACGCATTTATAAAGAATATTAATCACGCAAATGAGCTGCGGTAAACTTCATTTACCGCAGTTTTTTATAACCTAAAATTTCATATCTGTCATTCTTCAAATATTTTTCACACCATATTTTATCAAAAAAATATTGTAATTTTAAAAAAAATGTGATATAATAAATTTGCCAAATCAGTTTAATATTTATGTAGTGTTGAGGTATATTTTTTTATATGCTTTATTTTCGCACATGCATTTTTGGATTTGATAAAATGCAAATTCCATTTTTATGTGTGTGCGAAAATATCTCATGCTATATAAAACTGGTTTGGCGACTATCGGAGTTTGCGTTTTTATGCGTCTGCTTCGGTAGGCGCATTTTTTATTACAAAGGAGAAGAAAGATATGGCAAAAATTATTATTAAGTGGAATGCAGTTTTCAATGAAATCAACAAAACACTCACCGATATAAAACAGGAACAAAAAAAGACAAACGGTTGTTTAGGCGGTTGCCTCACGTTTTTAATTATCATATTCATAATAGGGTTTATTTCTTCACAAGTATTTTGGAAAGCTATAGAACCCGATACCGTAACCACGTCCGAGCAGGCAACCGAAGAAAACAAGCAAAATAATGCCGAAAAAGGCAAACTGCTTTACAGTGACGATAATTTTAAAATTACATTCGTTAATCTTGTAGATATGAAATCCGGAATAACAATGTATAATATGAATTTGAAGCTCGAAAATAATTCCGACAAAAAAGTATTAATAACGCTGGATGACGCCTATATGAATGACTCTAAAATAACATTTTTAGGAGGAAATGCCGATTTTGACGGAACTGCTCCGGGGAAAAAATCAGTATGTGCATTTACATTCGGATATGCAAATACCGGAATAAGCAGCATTGAAGATATTAAAAAAATGGAATTTAAAATCACTCTGAGAAACAGTGATAATTTTTCAGACGTACTTTTAAGCACAGATAGAGTAACTTTGAATTTCGACTGAGTTTTCGGGTCTTTTATCCGCACACCCAAAAATGCATACACCTTAAAAGGTGTATGCATTTTTTACGGTCTTACTCCGCGTTCACAGCATTCTTCCCACGATTAATTCAAAAGCAGGATTAATCAGCCTCTGTGCTTTTCAAAGCACTCACTGCAATAAACAGGTCTGTCATTCTTCGGCATAAACGGAACCTTGTCCACCTTGCCGCAGTCAGCACAAGTAATTTCATACATTTCTTTATTCTGTCTTATGCTGTTCTTTCTTGCAACCCTGCAATCTTTGCAGCGGATAGGCTCATTCTGGAAACCCTTTTCCGCGTAGAATTCCTGTTCTCCTGCAGAGAAAATGAATTCCTGACCGCAGTCCTTACAAATTAGAGTTTTGTCTTCGTACATTGTTAATTCCCTCACTTTTGAATTACTAAAAAATTTTTTCTTTCTCCGTCCGAAGGGACTCGCACCCCCATAATCACTATTGTGCCGCTTTTCTTTAAGCTACAAACGGTTATTTTTCTCCAGCGCGCCCGAAAGCTTTTTTTTCACGCGCTGCAGCGCATTATCCACGCTCTTTGCCGGTTTTCCCAGAATTTCCGCAATATCGTCATATGACATACCCTCGGTATAATACATAAATACCTGCAATTCAAGCTTGCTCAGCACGCGGTTTATTTCCCTTTCGATACCGCAAAGACTTTCCCGATTGATAATAATTTCCTCCGGATTATGCTCGTTATCCTCGAACACGTGCGAAAAAGCGTCGGTTTCGGTTTCGTCCTCTTTATTAAGCGATATGTACGAATTAAGCGGGCTGTGCTTTTTTCTCGCCGCCGCCTTTACCGCGGAAATAATCTGGCGCGAAATACACACATTTGCAAAATGCGCAAACGAACTTCCGCCGTCCTTTTTAAATTCCTTCACCGCTTTGTAGAGTCCGATCATACCCTCCTGTATAACGTCCTCTTTCTCCGCGCCTGCCAGAAAATATGTATTCGCCTTGCCGTAAACACAATTGCGGTAACGTGCTATAATATGGTCGAACGCCGCCGCACTTCCGTTTTGCGCCATAACGGCAACTTCTTCATCGGACAGGCTGCACAATGAATTTTTTTTCACATTATCCACCATGTACCCCTCCGCTATACTGAACATAATAAGATTATACCATTATATATAAAAATTGTCAAGCAAAAATTTATACAATTTTAACAACGGATTATGATAACTATTACCTAAATTTATAAAAATTCTATAATTTTCGTCAGCATTTGACAATTGCTTTTTTAATATTTATATTTTTCTTGATTTTACCGCCGCAATATGATATACTTTTCTTAAATAAAATACCGGAGGAAAAACATGCACGGAATAGGTAAAATTTTTGACACAAAACTCGGCGGACTTATTTTTTCGCTTATTTGCGGAGCCGCATATTATATAATAATTCTTAGCTTCATCATGAAATATTCGCCGAACGGCGGTATGCTTTTGGGCTTTTTCTTCCTGCCGGCGATTGTCTGCGGTGCGGCTCTTGTTATATTCAAGACCGCAGAACGTCTGCGCAGCGAAGAAAATTTCGGCAAAATAAACCTGCTCATATACCTCCACATCGTGCTGACCGCCGTAAGCATTATTTTTCTTCTTGACATTATTCGCTGACCTCATAATTTTTTTATAAAAACTATTGACAGACGCACTTTTATATGTTATTATAATGATAGTTAGTTAACACTAACTGAAATAAACGGATCTTAACCGGTCAGTTCTCGGATAGTATATCCGTATTTTTTTCAACATGTGGTTAGTCTTGGCTAACTTATACGGAGGTAGAACATATGAGTATAGTAATTATCGGCGGAAACGAACACATGGTCTGTCAGTATGAAAATATCTGCAAAAGCTATGGGTATAAGGCAAAGGTTTTTGCCAAGAAGAGCGGCATGCTGAAAAAAAATCTCGGCAATCCCGACCTTATGGTGCTTTTCACGAACACCGTATCACACAAGATGATTTTAAGCGCCGTAAGCGAGGCAAAGAAAAATAACATACCGATTGAACGCATACATTCAAGCAGCGCTGCCGCACTTTCGGGTCTGCTCGAAACCAGAAAGGACGCGTAAAGCCATGGAAAAGATGCTTGTGCAGCACTGCGCGCCCACTCTCGCAAATCTTAAAACCGCAAATTTGCTCAACTGCGAACTGCGCGCGGCAGATTTTAAGCGCTGTAAAAAAATTCTTGCCGCCAAAGGCGTAGAAATGAGAATTTTAAGCAAAAGCAAAAACGGCGTGCTGATTTATGTTTTCAGACGCAAGCGGCTTGAAAATGATTTGAAAAAACATGGGTGCACGTCAATTCTGAAGCAGTACGGATACAGCTGCTGCAATGTAGACGAATGCATATGCCGTCTTTGCAGGCGCATTCATAAGTGCAGCGCATTTCCGCATGAAATCGGACTTTTTCTCGGCTATCCGCCGGAGGACGTCCGCGGTTTTATTGAGCATAAAGGGCAGGATTTCAAACTTTTGGGCTACTGGAAGGTATACTGCAACGAAACGGAAGCAATGCAAACCTTCAAGCGGTACAAAAAATGCGTTGACATTTACACGAAAACATACACAAGCGGCACAGATATAGAAAAACTGACGGTTTCGGCATAAATTTGCCGGAGAAATTTCAAAGGAGGGTTTTACACATGAGTAAGACAGCAATAATTTATTGGAGCGGTACAGGAAACACGGAGGCAATGGCACAGGCAGTTCTGGACGGTGCAAAGGAAGTAAATGCGGAAACAAACATGTTTAACGTTTCCGAGATATCGGCTGACGAGGCGGCGCAGTTTGACACACTCATTCTGGGCTGTCCGGCAATGGGCGCAGAGGTTTTGGAAGAAACTGAATTTGAACCGTTTTTCACCGAGCTTGAGGGAAAAATAAGCGGCAAAAACGTCGCATTGTTCGGTTCCTACGGCTGGGGCGACGGCGAATGGATGCGCAGCTGGGAGGAACGCGTTATAAGTGCAGGAGCAAAGCTTGTCTGCGACAGCGTTATCGCAAACGACTCGCCCGACGATGACGCGGTTGAGGCTTGCAAAAATCTCGGAAAAACCGCCGCGGCATGAATTATGCGGCAGCATACCGCAAATGTCCGGTCAATCCGGAATATATATTCAAAGTCGGCAAAAAGCCGGTCGAACCCGATATTTACGTTCGACCGGCTTTTTATTACATTTTAATCTCTCTCAGCAAATCGGACAGCGTTGTTGCGGAATCGTGCAGTCCCTTCATTTCTTCCTTTGAAAACGGAACCTCAAAAATTCTCTCTACACCGTTGCCGCCCACCATCGTCGGCACCGAGAGAGCAACGTCCTTTATCCCGTACTCTCCCTCAAAAATACCCGAAACAGTCAGAATTGAGTTTTCATCACCCGCGATACACTCGCATATCCTCGCAACCGCAACCGCTATTGCATAGAAAGTCGCGCCCTTCTTTTCAATAATTTCGTATGCGGAATTCTTCACTTCATTATACATCTTATCAAGGTCATTAAGGTCACATTTGCCGGTGTATTTGCAAAATTCCTGCATGGTCATTCCGCCGATGTTGGTTACACTCCATGCCGCAACCTCGCTGTCGCCGTGTTCTCCGATAATATATGTGTGACAGTTCCTTGCGTCCACCCCGGTCTTTCGGCTTATCATATACTTCAGCCTTGATGTGTCGAGCACCGTACCCGAACCGAGCACCTGATTTTTCGGCAGACCCGACAGCTTGTACGTAATATATGTCAGAATATCGACAGGGTTGGAAACGGTCATCAGAATGACGTCGGACGGCGCAAATTCCATGATGCTTTTCACTATTTTCTTAAACAGCGCGGCGTTGTCCTTTAATAAATCCAATCTTGTCTGAACGCCCTTTTGCGGCACACCGGCGGTTATAATCACAATATCCGCCTCGCGGCACTCGCTGTAATCCCCCGCCTTTATCGTCACCGGCTTTACAAGCGATACGCCGTGCGCGATATCGAGCGCGTCACCCTCCGCCTTGTCGCGGTTTATGTCTATAAGAACTATTTCCTGGAACAAGCCGCCGAGCATCAATGTAAATGCCGTTGTCGCGCCCACTGCGCCTGCCCCAACTATTACAACCTTTCCTCTGAACATGCGTAATCTCTCCTTTTTGTTTTTTATTATTTTTCTCAGCAATTCATTTTTTTATACCGAAAATTGCCGCAAGCACAAAATGAACAAAAAGTCAAGACTTGAAATTCAAAATAATTTATGTTATATAATATATATAAATATTTTAAAGTGCATCAGCGCAGAAACCGCGGCGGCTGCCGTATGTTTTTCGCTGAGCCGGCGCCGCTCCGGCGGCAGAACGGAGGATTATGATGAACAAAATACTGGTAGTGGTGGATATGCAGAAAGACTTTATTGACGGCGCTTTGGGAACGCCCGAGGCAGAAAGTATAGTTGATAATGTCATCAGCCGTATTGACAGCTTTGACGGCGAGGTTGTTTTCACTATGGACACGCATGCCGGAATTTATCTTGATACGCAGGAGGGCAAAAATCTGCCCGTGCCGCATTGCATAAAAGGCACGGACGGCTGGAAGCTGGACAGCCGCATCGAGCCGCTTTCCAAATACCGCAGAATTTTTGAAAAGCCGACCTTCGGCAGCATTGCGCTTGCGAACTACATAGCAGACGGCGATTACAAAGAAATTGAACTGATAGGACTTTGCACCGATATATGCGTAATTTCAAACGCACTTTTGCTGAAAGCATATCTTCCCGAGGTAAAAATTTCGGTGAACGCGTCATGTTGCGCCGGTGTAACGCCGCAAAGTCACGAGAATGCGCTCTCTGCAATGAAAATGTGTCAGATTAATATTGAGTAGCCTTACATCAGGCAAAAGCGCGTCAATCTCAGCCGAATTTTAAAATTTTTCTCAAAAAATCAGCCGCACCGCTCAGGGTATATGTGTGCCCCGAACAGTGCGGCCGTTTTTGCGTACTCTTTATGATATTGTTTCTATTTTAATTATATTGGTATTTCCGGAATTACCGTCGGTTCGTCCGCCGGTCATGACGATGCTGTCGCCCTTTTTCAGTCCGAATACTTCCTGAGCCTGTTTGCATGCATGATAAAACAGCACATCTGTTGAATCGAACCGTTGGCTCAGCACCGGCGTAACACCCCATGAAAGTGCCAGCTTATACCAGACTTTTTTGCTGATTGCCATGCCGATTATATCAACCGGTGCACGAAAACGCGATACCATGCGCACCGTAATTCCCGACATCGAGCTGACCACGATCGCCTTTGCCTTAATGTCAATCGCCATGCCGCAGGTCGCGTGTGAAATTGCGTCCAGCTGATTTTTTATCTTGAAATCTCCGCTCGAATAGCGCTTTTCATAATGAATATGCTGCTCTGTTTCTTCCACGATTTCCGCCATGGTGCGCACCGTTTCAACCGGATATTTCCCGGCAGCCGACTCGCCCGACAGCATAACCACGCTCGTACCGTCATAGACGGCATTCGCCACGTCGGAGATTTCCGCACGGGTCGGGCGCGGATTTTGTATCATCGACTCCAGCATCTCGGTCGCGGTAATAACGCGTTTACCGAGCATGCGGCACTTTGTAATCAGATACTTCTGAATTGACGGCAGTTCCGCAAACGGAACCTCAACGCCCAAATCGCCGCGCGCAATCATAATACCGTCACATTCCTTGCATATTTCATCAATATTGTTAACGCCGTCACGGTTCTCGATTTTTGCGATTATATCGATATTTTCACCGCCGTTTTCGCGCACAAAGCTGCGCAGACTGCTGATGTCATCTCTGTTCGACACGAATGACGCAGCAATAAAATCGACGTCATTTTTAATACCGAACAGAATATCTTCCTTATCCTGCTCCGACAAATACTGTTTTTTCAGAACCTTGCCGGGGAAGCTCATGCTTTTGCGGTTTGACAGTTCTCCGCCTGCAATAACCGTGCATATCAAATCGGTATCCGTTTTTTCGGTGACTTTGAAAATCACAAGACCGTTATTTACGAGAATTTTGTCCCCGATATCCAAATCCTGTGCCAAGCCGTCATAATTTACGCTGACTTGCGTGCTGTCGCCCTCAACACTGCGCGTTGTAAAAGTGAAAGTATCGCCGTCCGCAAGCTCTATCTTACCGTTTTTAAAGGTTGCTATTCGGTACTCCGGCCCTTTTGTATCCAGCATTATCGCTATCGGAAGATTAAGCTCTTCCCTTACTTTTTTTATCATGTCAATTTTTTCCTGATGCTCTGCATGAGTACCGTGAGAAAAATTAAGTCTTGCAACATTGAGTCCCGCCCTGCACATTTCGGCAAAGGTTTTCTCGTCGCTGCTTGCCGGACCTATGGTGCATATAATTTTAGTTTTCCGCATCCTTTTATATCTCTCCTTATTTTCAGAAAATTATTTGCCGAGCCTGTCACTGACCGACGCTATCATTCGCTTTATGCGCTCCAGCGACTCCGTCTTATTAAGCTTTTTCAGATTAGGATATGCCTTCAAAAGACGTTTGTTCAAAATACGTTCGGAGCTGCGCTTATAGCTTGCCTTAAGCTCCTCCAAGGTTTCCTCCCATTCGGGCTTTTTCTTCATCACGCTTACCACACCGTCCGAAATATGCTCGCCGATGCCGTCGGACAGTCCGCGCATGCGCTTTTCAAGCTCATCGACGCGTTTTGCATGCCGCTTTATCTGCATAATAGCCATAACCGTCAGAACAATATCGGTCAAAAGCGTTAAAAAGCAAGCCGCAAGCAATACAATCGTGAGCGGTTTCGGCAAAAACTTCACCACCGCCGCAATCATGGGGTGTATCAGCTTTATTACGAACACGCCGGCAAGCCCCCACAACAGCGAAAATCCCAGACAAACATACCCGTTCAGATTGCAGGGCATATTTGAATAATCCCACCATTTTTCGTGAAACAGCCGCTCCAGGATAAATCCGGTAATCCATTCCAGTGCGCTCGTGAGCAGCACCGCCGCCAAAAACAGCACAAAAATATTGTCTTTCACCGGCTCCAGTGCGGTAATTATTATCAGCATGCCGAACCCGTAAATCGGACAGACGGGACCGTTTAAAAATCCCCGGTTTACAAAGGTGCCGTGCACCACCGCCGCATACGCGACCTCGGTGCACCACCCCAAAAATGCATATATTATAAAGTATGACGCCGCGGTAATAATATCCATTAAATCAGCTTCTCCATTAATTTATTAGATCTTTCGACAAACTTTGTCATCTGTTCGGGCGAGAGCGGCTTATGGCAGAGCATCGCCAAATCGTAAATATGCTCGCACAGAACCTTTCTGCTGTCCTCGTCCATTCCGTCGATGCTCTTTATCAGTTTATTGTTCGAGTTGAGCACGAGAGTGAACTCATCTTTAAACATATCTCCCATTCCGGCAATCTGCTGTCCGTATGAGCGATACATTTCTTTCATTCTGCGTGACTGCTCCGACAGCAGAATAACCGCCGGCGTTGCTTCGTTCTTAAGCGCCTGAACCTCTATTTTTAAGTTTTCGTCACCGACCGCCGTTTTAAATTCATCGGTCAGCTTGGTTTTATCTTCTTCCGCCAGACCGCTGTCCGAGGCGGTTTCCTCCACCGATGAGTCTATTCTCTTGAATTTAACGCCCTCCTCTTTCATTTCGATGAACGAAATAAAGTGCGTGTCCATCATCGTCGGCAGAATTACCGCGTCAAGCCCCTGTTCACGGAACATATTGATGTACTGCGACTGCAAATTCTCGTCCGAAACGTAGTATACGTCCTTCTTTTCCTTGCCGTCCAGATACTCGCTGAGCGTCAGGTACTTTCCGTCCAGATTTTTATATATAATGAAATCTTTTACCTTTTCATAGAATTTCTCATCGCGCATGCAGCCGTATTTTATAAATACGTTAATATCCTCCCAGTAGCGGTTGTAATCCTCACGCTGCTTTGTGTAGATTTCTTTCAGCTTATCCGCAACCTTTTTGGTGATGTGCGCCGAAATTTTCTTAACATATCCGTCATTCTGCAAAAAGCTGCGCGAAACATTAAGCGGCAAATCCGGGCAGTCGATTACGCCCTTCAAAAGCATCAAAAAGTCCGGAATAACCTCCTTGACATTGTCCGCAACGAAAACCTGATTGTTAAACAGCTTTATCTGTCCCTCGTTCGCCGCAAACTCATGATTGATTTTCGGGAAGTACAAAATTCCTTTCAGGTTGAACGGGAAGTCCACATTCAGATGAATCCAGAACAGAGGTTCATTGAAGTCCATAAACACCTTTGTGTAAAATTCCTTGTATTCTTCGTCCGTACAGTCCTTGGGCGGCTTCATCCAAAGCGGCGTTGTGTCATTAATCGGCTTAGGCTCGATAACATTGCCGTCCTTGTCCTTTTCCGGCTCCTTTCCGGCAACCGTCAGGTATATCTCAACCGGAATGAATGAGCAGTATTTGGAAAGTACGCTTCTTACCGTGTGCTCCTCCAGAAATTCTTTTGAATCCTCGGCAATTGTCAGCGTGATTTTTGTACCGCGCGCGGTCTTGTCACACTCGTCAATATCGTATGTCATTCCGCCGTCGCATGACCATTTTACAGCCTTTGCGCCGTCTTGGTATGACAAGGTTTCGATTTCCACCTTTTCGCTCGGCATAAATGCGGAGTAAAATCCCAGTCCGAAATGTCCGATAATCTGTGCGCCTTTATCATCCTTATCTTTATACTTTTCCAAAAAGTCGGCAGCACCCGAAAAAGCAATATCGGTGATATACTTCTCTACTTCTTCCTTTGTCATGCCTATACCGTTGTCCTCGATTATAAGCTGATTTTTGTCCTTGTCAATTACCACGTCTATGCGGAATTTTTCGTCATCGGCAAGTTTCGCCTCACCGATACCTGCCAGCTTTTTGAGTTTGGTCACAGCGTCGCACGCGTTGGAAACCAGCTCGCGCAGGAATATATCCTTATCCGAATACAGCCACTTCTTTATAACCGGAAAAATATTCTCCGAATTTACCGAAATATTACCCTTTGACATTAAAAATTACCTCTTTTCCCGGGACGTCCGTCCCAAAAATCATTTAACAACAATATTTACCAGTTTGCCCGGAACGCAGATAACCTTGACAATATTTTTGCCGTCTGTCAGTTCCTTTACCCTGTCGCTTTCGAGAACAAGCTTCTCGAGCGCAGCCTTATCAGCATCTGCCGGCACCGTCATTTTATCCTTGATTTTACCGTTAATCTGAACAACGATTTCCACTTCGTCATCAACGGTTTTTGTTTCATCGTACTGCGGCCACGGCGTAAGCGCCAAAAGCTCCGTATTGCCGTATTTTTCCCAAAGCTCCTCCGTAATATGCGGTGCAACCGGGTTCAGCAGTGTCAGAAGTATGCGGTATTCGCCTTTTGTCACGCTGCCTTTTTTATAGAAATCGTTTACAAGGCTCATGAGCGTTGCAATCGCCGTGTTATACTTCATTTTTTCATAATCGTCGCTGACCTTTTTGATTGCCTTGTGGACGTTCTTTTCAAGGTCTGCCGAATAATTTTCGTCATCATTTACCATCGGCTGCAAATTCCATACTCTCTCCAGGAATTTGTAACAGCCCTTGAGTCCCTTTTCCGACCACGGCGTAGATTGGTCAAACGCGCCGATAAACATTTCAAAAGTGCGGACTGCGTCTGCGCCGTATTCATTTACCACATCGTCCGGATTTACAACATTGCCGCGTGATTTGGACATTTTTTCGCCGTTTTCGCCCAAAATCATGCCGTGCGAAGTACGCTTGCAGTACGGTTCCTTAGTCGGCACAACGCCGATGTCATAGAGGAACTTATGCCAGAAACGCGAGTAGAGAAGGTGCAGCGTTGTATGCTCCATGCCGCCGTTGTACCAGTCAACCGGCGACCAGTATTCAAGCGCCTCCTTTGACGCAAGCGCGTCATCATTGTGCGGATCCATATAGCGCAGGAAGTACCAGCTTGAGCCTGCCCACTGAGGCATTGTATCGGTTTCGCGAACCGCATGACCTCCGCAGTGCGGACAGGTTGTGTTAATCCAGTCGGTTGCTTTTGCAAGCGGCGATTCGCCGTTCTCGCCCGGCTCAAAGGTTTCAATTTCCGGCAGTTCAAGCGGCAGCTCGCTTTCCGGAACGGGAACCCAGCCGCACTTGTCGCAGTGTACCAGCGGAATAGGCTCGCCCCAGTAACGCTGACGCGAGAATACCCAGTCGCGCAGCTTAAAGTTAACCTTGCGTTTGCCTATACCCTTTTCTTCAAGATATTTTATCATAGCCGGAATTGCTTCCTTAACGCTCATTCCGTCCAGGAAGCCCGAATTTACCATAGTGCCGCTTGCGACATCGGTATAAGCCTCTTTCTGAACGTCCGCTCCGCCGCCGACGACTTCGATTATGGGCAGATTGAATTTTTTTGCAAAATCCCAGTCACGGCTGTCATGCGCGGGAACCGCCATGATTGCGCCCGTTCCGTAGGTGACGAGGACATAATCGGATATGAACACCGGAATTTCCTTGCCGGTAACGGGATTTATCGCATTTACGCCCTTTAGCTGCGCGCCTGTTTTTTCTTTTGCAAGCTCGGTACGCTCAAACTCGGATTTTTTTGCCGCCTCGGCGATATACGCCTTGACCTCATCGGCGTTTTCAAGAGTAGGCATAAGCTTTTTAACCAGCTCATGCTCGGGCGAAAGAACCATATAAGTTGCGCCGAAAAGCGTGTCGCATCTTGTGGTGTAAACCACAACATCGTCGCCCGACGTAAGGCGGAATGTCACCTCCGCGCCCTCGCTTCTGCCAATCCAGTTCTTCTGCTGAGTTTTAACGCGGTCAATATAGTCAACATCGTCCAAATCATCAATTAAGCGCTGTGCATATTCGGTAATTTTGAGCATCCACTGACTCTTTCTTTTTTGCACAACCTCGCTGCCGCAGCGTTCGCAAACGCCGTTTACGACTTCTTCGTTTGAAAGTCCTACCTTGCAGCCGGTGCACCAGTTAATGGGCATTTCCTGCTTGTATGCGAGTCCTTTTTTGAACAGCTGAAGAAAAATCCACTGCGTCCATTTGTAATATGACGGGTCGGTCGTGTTCACTTCCCTTGACCAGTCGAATGAAAATCCCAGCATTTTAAGCTGTCTTGTGAAGTTTGCAATATTGTTTTTGGTTACAATTTTCGGGTGAACCTTGTTTTTTATCGCGAAATTTTCGGTAGGCAGACCGAATGCGTCCCATCCTATCGGATAAAGCACGTTGTACCCCTGCATTCTGCGCTTTCTCGCAAGAATATCCAAAGCGGTGTAGCTTCTGGGGTGACCTACATGCAGACCCTGTCCGGAGGGGTAGGGAAATTCGATAAGCGCGTAATATTTTTTCTTATCGCTGCCGTTTTCCGCATGAAAACAGCCCTTTTCCTCCCATTTGTCCTGCCATTTTTTTTCAATGCCTTTGTAATCATACTTTTCCATTATTTTTGCTCCTCTATGTTAACTTCTATTTTTTCCGCATCGTTCCATAAATGCTCAAGTGCATAAAAACTGCGCGTTTCGCGATCCATAATATGCACGATAATATCGTCAAAATCCAGCAAAATCCAGCTGCCGCCGCGATAACCCTCAACGTGCAGCGGCGCAAAGCCGTTTTCTTTCATTTTTTCTTCAACCTCATCGGCACATGCGCGAACCTGTACTCCCGAGCCGCATGAACATATTATAAAATAATCGCCGAGCGACGTCAGCTCCGAAATATTCAATACGTCAATATCCGCCGCGCGCTTATCGTCGAGCGCCTTTACGATAATCTTCAGCCTGTCCATTGAAAAACTCCCATCTGTTTAATTTTTATACTAATTATCCAAATTATATAATACTACATTTTTTGCAAAAAGTCCATACATTATCAGAAATTTCTGCTAATTTTACAAAAAAAGAGCATGTATGCCGAAAAAAATAACGTACCGTGAATAAAATTCCGTAAAACAGCGGGAAAATTTTGTATTTGAGGGCATGATTTCAGCTGTATTTTGCGGCTATTTTTGAAAAAAACTTCAAATATTATAAAAAACTTCCGAAAAATACTTGTAAAATCCGTATAAAGATGATATAATGTATCTGTTATATATTATTTTTTTAGGAGGTTTACAGCAGATGAATACAGTATTTTTGGTTCTGCATTTAATTGTGACCATAGCGCTGATAGTTGTCGTTCTGCTCCAAGAGGGCAAGGATCCGGGCTTAAAGGGTATTGCAGGAACTACGCCGGACAGCGGCGATTCATTCTTTAATAAAAATTCCGGAAGAACAAAAGCTTCAATGTATTCCAAGATGACGGCGTTCCTTGCCGTTCTGTTCCTGATTACAACTGTGGTTCTTTGTATACTGAACGCAAACTGATAAAACCGAGGCAAAAGCCTCGGTTTTTTACTGTACAAATCCGGTCCGCACGCGATTGCGCCGGCAAACGGAGCCGGGTGTATTTTCACATAATCGGAACACGGTAAAAGGACAGATGTACATTAATCTGTCCTTTTGTTTATACAAACGTCCTGTACGGGTGAATGTTTGTTTACCCGTTATTCGGCCTTTTCGGCACCGCAGATCGGCTCCATGCGAGTGAGCTTATCCCACACCATAACCTTCGCCGTGTCAAAATCCGTATCGGTTTGAAAATTTATCGTTTTATTTTCGCTTATGTCAAATTTCAGCTCTACCAATTTTCCGTCACTGTAGCAAGCAAAAATCACAGTTGAATTGACCGGAATATTTATCGGTATAACTTCGGCATTTTTTCCGTCTCCCGAGGCTGATATTCCGCCCGGCTTTATACGAGGATTTGCCGTGTACAGCGTAATGCTCCCCGTTATCGGGGTCGAAACATCAAATTTATCCGTCAGCTTTTCATCTGTATAGAAAACCGGTATGTATCCGAGCGACTCCGCAATGCCGGCAGCATCGAGCAGCGAATCGGCGGCATAAAAATCTTTTTTCAGCTGTTTCCCGTCCTCATTGAGGATTGTAACATACCCGAAATTTTTTCTTTCCGCATTCACGGCGGACCCTTCCTTAATTCTGTTCCATTCTTCCTCCGTGCCGTTGTAATACACCGTTTCAAGATTGCTGCAGCCGAAAAATACAGTATCGCCGATACTTGTCACACTGTCGGGTATGATTATTTCGGTTAAGCCCGTGCAATTGGCAAATGTCCGTTCCCCGATACTCGTTACGCTGTCGGGTATGATTATATTCGTCAAGCCTGCACACTTATTAAATACACCGCTGCCAAGCTCCGTCACACTGCCCGGTATATTTATTTCTGTCAGGCTGCTGCATCTTAAAAATGCACTGTTGCCGATAGTTGTTACACCGTCGGGAATATTGATGCAAGCCAGTTCTATGCAGCCGATAAATGCATTTTCACCGATACTTGTAACTCCCTGCAGCCCTGTCACTGCCGTCAATTTTTCGCAGTACATAAATGCCTGTTTACCGATACTTGTTACGCTGTCCGGAATATTAACGGTTTTTAAGCTGACGCAATATGAAAATACGTTTTCTCCGATGCTCGTCACAGTATCAGGGATAGTCGCACTTTCTAAATAGCTGCAATAATTAAAGGCGAAATCGCCTATATCCTTCACGCTGTCGGGTATGTCTATGTTCATCAAAGCACTGCGTGAAAATGCGCTTTTGCCGATACCCGTTACGCTGTCCGGTATCTCTATATATGTCAGGCTTTCACAATCATAAAATGTGTCACTCTCAATTCTTGTTATACCGCGCGGCAGCGTTATTTCCGATAAGCTCTGACAGCGTGAAAACGCACCGCTGCCGATGCTTGTTACACTCCCGGGAATAGTTATGCCGCACAAATCCTCGCAGTCGGCAAACGCATAACTGCCGATGCTTGTCACAGTATTCGGCAACGTTACACTTACCGGATTCATGCCCTTAAAAGCCTGCTCGCCGATACTTGTTACCGGGTAACCGCCGATTTTTGAAGGTATTACAACCTCGTCCCGATAACTAACCAAACCGGTAACCGTCACTGTTTTTGTATCGGTCACTTCATATTTAATATTATTGTATACCTCCGCGGAAACGTTTAGCGAGCACAACGCAAGGACGCTTATGCACGCAAGCAAGACCGTAAGAAAAAATTTTTTCTTCATTTACCGTCCCTCTTTCTTTTGATAAACTATCCGATACATTATATCATACTCATGGCAGAAAAACAACATTTTTTTGCCGCTTGCCGCAAAAAACGGTACAGCAGACACAAAACCGTGCCGATTGTACCGATAGAATTGCGATTTTATGACACAGCATTAAACCATGCCGATTTTATATTATTCTTAAAAGCTCCGCAATATTACACCTTTTCAAAATACGGCAGGACATCAAGCGGCGCGGCAACGCAGACTTCCTTTCCGCCCTCGTAAACCGTTCCGCCGCAGTATTTCCATTTTCCTTTCGGCAGTCTTACGCAGCGCTTTTGCACACCCTTTTCCAGCACCGGCGCAACAAGCACCTTTTCTCCGAGCATAAACTGGTCCGAACATTTTTCAAAATCTTCGTCCGGAAATTCATATGCCATATGGCGCATCACAGGCTCGCCCGAATTTAACGCCTCCTTCGCAAGCGCGGTTATGTATTCCGCATATTTTTCATGCAGCCTGACCATGTCTTTCACAATTTCAAAATGCTCGCTGCTCAAGACGCGCCACGGCGCAAGCGAAAACTGCATCATCGGGCACAAAGCCGACGCTTCCGTCCAGCGTATGAAAAGCTCCGGATCAAAGGTTTTTTCAAAGCTGTCGTCCAAAAGTCCTCCGCCTATCATATCCGGGCAGTGAAAAATATGACCGATCATTCCCTGCATAAGCGAGTTCGGAATAATGCAGTTTATCCCGTCGCCGCTCCACGCATGCCGTTTATCCTGCAATCTGAAAACGATCGGTTCTCCGCCGCAGTCATATCCTGCGCGAAATTCGTTAAACGGATACCCAGCCCCTATTTTATTGAACGCTTTTGTCATTTCATATCCGCGGACTTCGGTATCGTCATCATCGCTGTAAAAATACAAATCGCCGGCATCAAGCTTAAAGCCGTCAATGTTATATTCACTCCTGAGGTATTCAAGTCTTTCGCAGAACCATGAAACCGCGTCGGGATTTGACAAATCCAGCACGGTATCAAAGCCCTCCCACCACCAGCGCAGCGCAGGATTTCCCGTACCGTCTTTAAGCAGCAGATTTTTAAGCTGCTCGTAATTTTCCGTTTCGCTTCCGCGCAGAATCGGCGCCAGCCACAGCATCACGGTAAATCCCATTTCATGCAGTTCGTCCACCATTTTTTTTGGCTCGGGAAAACGTTCCTTATTAAAATCCCACGTACCTATGCCTTTCTGCCACGTATCGTCAATCATAAATATACCGGCAGACAAACCGTTATTTTTTATAGCGCGCGCATATTGAAGCACCGATTTCTGATTTTGATTATATCCCAGCTCAATCCACGTGTTGTACTGCGGTGCGCCGAAATATATTTCCGGCGGAATTTTCGTAAAGCGCATTTTTTCGGCACACACTTTCTTGTACGCACCCTTAAGTCCCTTTCCGCCGCAGCCGAAATGGATTTCACCGTCGGACTCGACGCGTATTTCCCCATGCCAAAAAATCGCTTTAAGCGGCGAGCTGCTCCAAATATATCTGCCGGCGGAGGACAAAAAAATTCCCGCCGCCTGATCCGCCGTTTTTGTTATATCGGCAGTATCGATAACGGCGGTGTCCTCGGCGCCGTACGGCATATTCACGCCCTCGTTTACGATGCCTCCCCACCAGTATTCGTTTTCCTTTATCTTTATCAGCATATGATTTCTCCTTGTGTTCCGTAGTTTATTTGGGCAATATTTCAAAAATTTGCAGCTGACGAAGCTCGGCGCGCATCTGCAAAACGCTGTGATAACCCAGCTTGTTTAAAATATTGCGTATCTGCGTATTAATCGTGGTCAGCTCAACATACCTTTTCTGGGCAATGGTTTTGCGCGGCACGCCGTCATAAACCATTCTGAGTATCTCCAGCTCGGATTTTGTCAGCCGCGACATCATTGTGATTATAAACATAATACTGTTCTGATGCTTTTGCAGCTTTGAAAATTCTTCAATTATTTTCTTTGCCACATAGGGACGTATAAACGCGTCATTATCGTTCACCTCGCGGATTGATTCCACTATCAGCTCCTCGTCGTCGGTTTTGAGCACATACCCCACCGCGCCGCTTGCATACGCCTTGAACATGAGATCGTCCTCCTCGTGCACGGTTATAATTATGACCTTCACGCCGCTGTTATTCCCGACGATTTTGCGCGTTGCCTCAATGCCTGCCTCCTCGGTTTCCATCTGTATATCCATCAGCACAACGTCCGGCGATGTATTTTTTACAAGCTCAACCGCGCTTTTTCCGCTGTTGGCAGTGCCGACCACCTGCATATCCTCACTTTTTCCTATAACCTGGGCAAGATGCCGCGTCACCTGCGGTATATCGTCGCAAATTACAACCTTAATCATCGGTCCTGTATTCCCCTTTCTCTGATTCTCGGAAACTGCAGCTGCACCTCCGTATATTCACCCGGCTTGCTGTCTATAAATACCATGCCGTGATGCGTGCGCATCATATTATTCACATATGACAGCCCTATTCCCCAGTTTGTTTTCGTCTTTTTGGTGGAAAACAGCGGCATAAACACTTTTTTGAGATCGCGGCGCTCTATTCCGCAGCCGTTATCGTGTACAAAAATGTATATCCAGCCTTTGTCGATGTATCCTGATATCTGAATTTTGCCGCGGCTCTGTCCGCTGAGCGCCTCCGCGGCGTTACACAGTATATTTTTGATTACGTGCGTAATTTCACGCCGGTCGCCGAGAACAATATATTCACCGCGCTCTACGGAATTTTCAATCCTAATTCCGTCCGCAAAAACCATGCTCTCCGCCGCGTTAATGCAATCGTACAAATCCACGCTTTCGTAGCTTATGCTCTTGTTTTTCGCCACGTTCAGCACCGCGCCTATGTCATTCATGGAATCGGTCATATGGCGGTCAATCTCATGAAGGCGCGCTATAAGCTCCTCTGTATCAAGTTTATTTTTTTCGACATCGTCAATAATATCCCTTATCATAAAGCCCGAACTTAAAAAATTGTTCTTGCAGGAATGAAGCATGGGTCTTGCGTCATTGAGCGAAACAGTCAGATTTTTCAGGTTCCGTCTTTGGTACACGGCTATCATATCGTAAAACACATGATATTTTATGAACAGGTAGTATGTCGCACCGGCGGCAAAAAATGTCATCAGAATAGCGGTAATATAAAATCCGCCCGAAAATCCGCCGGTAAATGACGCGGAATACCGCATAAGGTTTCCGAAGTCGATGATTTTAAAATCAAACATCGCCATTTTGTAGTAAAACAGGAAAAATACACTTGTCATTAAAATTGTCGCCGCAAAGATATTGTTTACTTTTTTTCTGTATACTATTTTTGTCCTTTTGTTGTACCTGTATATTTCCGCGAACGGAAATATTACATAAAACAGCATTATCAGTATATTCTGCGTGTTGAACCATATTGCGGCGCTTTTTGATAAATATGGTCTTTCGCAAAGCCACAAATGCAGACGCAGCGTAAAAAACTGCAAATTGGTGACAATGTGCAAAATTGCCGGCAGCAGCGAAACCGCGCATTTAAATCCCGTTTTAAAATCATATGTGCGTTTTATAAAAAACCAGCCTGCCGCCCACATCGACGCCATATACAGCCCTATACTTACGCTTATAACGTTTATTATTGTATAATAATACATCGCGGACAGCCTGTTTATATATCTGTAAAGATTATATTCAAATTCAAATATACCGGTATAATTCCAAATTCTTACAAGGTACAGGAGCATAGATAGCGCAATTACAATAAGACTCGCCGACGCCAGCAGATAAATCAGCATCGGGCGCGTCTTGCTGTGCCCCATGAATAAAAACATCATGAACACCGACAGTATAAGTATCACAATTATCATAAAAAATTCCGCTCCCGTCCGCAAATCACTTTACAATGAAATACCTCATTTCCGAACCGTCCGCCGCAATACCCGAAAAATCCAAATCGACCGAACCGCCTGCTGCGACCGTGCATTTTTTTGCGTCAAACGCGCAAATTCTGCCGTCCGAAACCGCCGCTGCCACTGTTGTGCATGTGACTTCGGCGGCGGAGCTGTTCAAAACACGCACGCCGTTTTCGGTCGAAATAAGCGTTAAATCACGCCGCACCTCCGCCGAACATTCGCCCGATACGCCGCCTACGGTGTATCTGAGCTTTAATTTGCCCGTTTGCTCGTCCGCGCAGGCAACACCGTTTTCAATGCTCCCGGAAATTGCCGTCCATTCTGTACCGTTATCATTGGTGACTCTTGTTTTCTCTCCAAAAATATTATAAGCATAAACCCTTATATTGTCAAGCGCTATACACGTTGTATTCTTCAGCACGGGAATCTGCGCCTCTGTTTTCACGGGTGCAATTTTTACCAGCAAATCGTCCAGATATATGTCGCCCGAAGCCGCGGAATTATTTGTATATTCCGCTCCGGCGCGTACAATCGTTCTGCCGGAATTCGCATACCCGACAGCCGTCAGCCGGTACCAGCCGCCGCTGTATTCACATTCCGTCCGCGGATAGTACACCGCACCCAGATCATCACAGAAATACAGCCGCAGATTGCTGTCATCTTCCGATACGTAAAGCTCCATGCCCACACCGTAATCGGACAGGGATATATTATTGTATATCTTCACCGGAATTGACGCCTTCTCACGGTGTATCACGATTGAATAATCTCCGCCGTGACTTCTTTGAGAGGTGCTTTCCGCAGCGTTTAACGCATTTCCCGTTATGACATGGGTATTCCAGCCCTCGAACCGATTTTCCGCAATCAGCTCTCCGCATGCTTTGTATGCATATGCATTTGCCGGAACAGCAGCGAAAATAACCGCCGCCGTTAATATTTTAATTATTCTTCGCATGCTGCTCCTCCGTTCCGCCGCTTAATATAATATTTCTTGAAAGCGGCTTTGCTCCGCCGACGCTTTCCCATATGTATATCTTCAGGCTGCCGATTTCAAGACCGGTAAAATCAGTACCGACCGACGCCGTTTCAGTGCCTTGTTTAAAGGTTACTTCCTCCGATGTTTTTGAGTATATAAGTCTGCCCGACGCGTCATAACCGCACACGATTATTTTGCCTTTAATATCGTTATCGGCGGTATTCGTCACGCTGAAATTAACGGTATCCGTTTCGGCAAGATTTTCGTATGTCACCGCATCGCCGCTTTGGTTCGTTATTTTTCCCGACGAAGTCAGCGGCAATACCGAGCCGCTGTAATCAAAATTCGCCGCTTGGGTGTCGGTTTTTTCGCCGTACAGCGGTTCATACGTCAGATAAACCGTGTATCTGCCGTTATCCGCAAGCCCCGGCATTTGTATTTCCTTTACATCTCCGTCACTCTTTGAAAACTCTCCCAGATATACCACGCTGCCGCTTTCAAACGCTGCCGCAAGACTTTCGCTTTCCCGGCAGACGGCAATACGGTATTTTTTCGCAGACGGGAATTTATCCGAAAAACCTATATTCACGGTGAGCCAGTCACCGATTGTAGACGCGGACAGTTTTTCAATGCTGACGGATTCCGCTCCGCCGTATTCCACCGTGGTATATGCATAATTTCCGCCTGCCGCAAGCACAATATCATAACTCCCCGGCATGCATGCTTTCGGCATGTTCACCTTAAAGCACGCGCGTTGTCTTTCCGCCTCTGCCTGTCCGAACCACACCGCATTCTTTATCGCATGCTCATCGCCGCTTTTTACCGCAAACACCGCGAAGTGCCTGTAATTTGCAAGCGGCTTGTTATCATACAGCGTACACTGCACGTCAAGAACGCCGTTCTTTTCCTGATTTACCGCAAATTCCGCATTTTTGTCCTCCTCATACACTCTGTCCTCCGGCACAAGGTGCAGAACCGCCATTGTTTTTTCCGGCACGGTGTATGATGTCAGCCGCGTCTGCGATTTTATCAGTCTTGTTTTCATAAAAAGTCCCTCGGGCGTTTCGGGATTATTGTCCGAATACAGACTGTCGCCCGTCAGAATATACTCCTTGTACAGCTTGTAGCTGCCCTGCGCCGACACCGAAACGCGCTGTGCATACTGCGTACTCTGATTTACAAAAATCAGGTACAGACTTCCGTCATTGACGGTGTGCGCAGATGAAATCATTGCAAGTCCGTCGGCGTTGTCCCCCAAATAATTATTTCCGCTTACAGACGAGCTTACGATATTATCGCCCCAGCCTGCCGAAAGAGTTTTATATGCCTCGCCGATACCTGTCAGATATATCTTTCCGTCATAAAAGCGCCGGAAAATTCCCATAGACATTCCGCCGTAATCCTCCTGCGAGGCTGTGCCCGCCGTTAAGCCGTAATAATTTATGCCGTCAATTTCCCCGATTTGCGACGCAAGATTTATAAACGCACCGGTCGCAAGCGCACCGCTGAGCGATGTTACAAGCCGTTTCGGGTCATTCTCCCCCTCGGGATTTGCCCAGACGGCATGCTCGGTAACCAGTACATGCGGCCGCTGTTCCTCCGGCAAATCGTACGTCTTTGTGACTATTTCATCTTTGATGCGCGCATATTTAAACCAGAAAAAGCTGCTCGGGTAATAATAATCATGCAGCGCAATATATGAGATTTTTCCGGCTAAATTATGTATCACGCGGTCATTCCATACCGCTGCGATTGCCGGCTTTTCCGCCGGATATGTCTTTGCATGCGCGGCAAACCGAATTTCGGTATTCACGCTGCTCATCGCCTCAATCACCGCGGCACATTTCTGCGTATATTCGTCCGCCGCCGACCGGCACTCCGCGTCCGACGGGTAGCATGGACTGAATTTATCAAGCTCATTGCCCAGTTCAAAGGTTTTTATGTTGACCGGCTCCTTTATGCCGCAGTCAATTCTGTGCTGTGCCCAGTTTATCCCGTCGGATCCGACGGCGTTTTCATCGTCCGGCATGAGCGTGAGAAAACGCACGAGGTCCTTGCTGTTCTCAAGCGTGTCGCTTAAGTTTACGACAAATGTCAGTTCAACCCCGGGATTTATTTGCTGTGCGTTTTTTATCCATTCCGCAATACCGTAATATGTCGGCTTTTTATAGTAGGTATAGCCGCGGTTTTCAAATTTATCCGCGCCGTCCTTCCAGTAAAACGAATTTGCCGAGCCGCCTGCCATACGCATGTACGGAATATCAAAGCCGGTGTTCTTTGCGGCAGCCGGGAAATCCTCTGCAAGGTCATTGCTGCCCTTGTTTCCGACATGAATACTGTCGGTGGTAGCCTGCCAGTCCTCGCCGACGCCCAAAAACCGTTTATCTGCCGCTTTAATAACACTATCCTCATACACACTGAGCGACGCGTCAAGGGTCTGCGCCGCAGCTGCCGCACACAAAAATGACGCGGCAGCTATAATTATCGCAAAAGCTTTAATCTTCATAAAACCGTTCCTTATCTTGCCAAATTATAAATAACTACCGTCTGCAGCTCACCGTATCTCAGAATGGAATATACAAGGCTTGCGGATTTTCCGTTCTGGTATACCGTCTTAATATCGTCTATATTTGCCTTACGTATGTCACCCTTACTGTTTTCGGTGTTGTCATATACGATACAAACCTTCGTTATAGATGAATCGCTCGGGAAAAATGCGGCATACATATTATTTCTTTTCAATCCGGTTGAAATCGGTCCGTTCTGAATAACAAGATTTCTGTTTTCATTAAAGTAAACTTCACCGAAATCATACCTGTTTACACCATTGATTGAAAGGTTTGAATTTGCGGTTGACGGCAGATTGCCGACTTTCAGAACAGGGGTGTATCTGGTTAAAATGTTCTGACTTTTTATACCGTACATCGTGACAAGATCTCCGCGCTTCAGTCCCGAAGCCGCCGACGCGGTTTCCGCCTTATATTCATAGTTGGAATTTCCGTCGGTACAGCTTACATACATCGCCGCCTGATTATCCTCATCGAGTTTGTATTCCGTTTTGGTAATCATTCTCAGACCAAGACTGTCGGTTGCGCTGTTTACATAGCAGACAGCCATTTCCGGCACAAGTCCGTCGGACAGATTGTATGCCTCTATATTATACGTGTCAGATTCATTGAACGTCTTTACTACGCTGTAATATTCGTCGCCCGATAAAGCGGTCGGTACGCTGAACGTAATTTTCGGTCTTGCAAAAACATTCTTACCGGCTGCACTGCCCCACGGGTCTGCAAAAAAATTACCGCCCGCCTGCCATTTCGTATAAAGTCTTTCACGCACCGTATCGCGCCTGATGTGTTCCTCGTCACCGCCTATTACCTTACCGGGTATATCGGTCAGCACCGTCTGTATGCTCTTTATTTCTCCTTCATCATTCAACTCGTACCGAATGGGCTGCGATACGGCATTCGCCGCAGAGTCTATCATTCTTGCCGAAGATAAAAGGTCGGATTTAAAATTAACCGTGTTCTTTTTCGCGTCGTTTATGCGGAACTTCTTCGCCTCGTCAATCCATTGTACTTCTCCGTCGTTGTTGAGAATTTTAAATCTGAACCTTTCCTCGTCCTCATAATACAGCTTTGCGTCTATCAAATATCCCCACTGCAAGCCGGATTTAGTTCCCGAAGGAACGTCAAAATCCACAATTTCGCCGGTATAGTCCAAATAGAATATTCCCTCGTCGCCGATTTTGACCTTGCCGCCGTCAAAGGTGCCGTACCGTGATACGGGGTATTTTTCGCCGTTAATGTGTACGTAGTTTCTGCCGTCCTCGTCATATACCGAGTCCGCGCGTCCCTCAGCCGTATCGGTGCAGATAACAAATTTTATATATTCGCATTTATCCTTGATTTGCCGCACTCCGCTTGATTCGTCAAATTCGGACGGCTCTATGCTGACCGTGGTATTTGCCTTAACCGAAGATAAATCTTCAACAGCTGCCGGGGTGCCGTCCGCCGTAAAAAATTCATACGTATAGCTCTCGTCACGTCTGAATTCATAGTCTTTCATGTTGCCTCTTGCACCGATAAGCTTAATTTTGTCCTCACCCACATCAATGCGTTTAACGCGCGTATTGATATGCGTTTCAATAAAAATTACGCTGTATTCATCGTTGCCCTCCGCCGAAACCAGCCGCACCGTACCGTTTGGCTGCTTAAACACGGCGCTGTCATAATCTCCCTTGTATTTTCCGTTGAAAATCAGGTTGTGCACCGCAGGGATTTTTGCCTTTTTACTTCTGCCGTCCTCTGTGTATTTAAGGTATTCCCCGTCGAGCTTATCTATGTCGCGGGCGTTAATTACAATTTCCTCAACGCGGCTGCGCGGCATTATGTAAAACACCGTTTCCATGCCGTCGCCGCTGTAATAATACAGGTTGGTGTCATACCCCAGATATTCGTCAAATTCTCCGCTTTCTGCGATATAGTATGTTCCGCCGACATTGATACGCCTTGAACCCCATTCAAATCCGCGCAGTGCGGTTTTGGTGCTGCTGTTCATAATTCCGTGAGTTTTATATATGCTGCGGTATTCGGACAGCAAAGTCTTATTATCGGATATCGTGTATCCGCCGCTGCCGATTTTGTAGCTTGAACGGATACATACATTTGCGTCAAAAGCTTCATATAAAAGCTCGTACATCTGCATGCCGGTAAGCGCTGACTTATAAGTTGTTACCGACTTGCTCATTCCGGTATCGTGCGCAAGCGTGCGGTAGTTTCCGGGATATTTGCCCGATAAATCCGCAATCTCTTTAAATCCCATCGCATTTAACAGGATAGCGAGCGCCTCATCGGAATCTATAGGCTTATCGGGGAGGAAAACCTTCTCCCCGTAGCCCTCCACAAATCCGCGTGACGCAGCTGCACCTACGCCGCTGTGATATTCGTGCATTTCCGGCAAATCCCAGAACGTAACCGCCTCATCTGCGCCCTCCTGTCCGAGAGCACTCATCAGAACTGACGCAAACTGCGCTCTTGTGACCTCCGCCTCAAGCGATACGCCGCTGTCCGCAGCGCCCAGCTTTTGCATCAGCCCCATGATTTGATTTTGTTTATCGGTATAGACGATTTCCGTTTCCTCCGCAGTCTGTCCGTCCGCTTCATTTTCGGCAAAAACGGCGTTAATCTGCAAAAGCATGATTACTGCAATAAAAAGGCTTGTAAGCTTTTTAAAATGTGTCATATCGGTATTACTTAACTCCTTTCACAAATTCAAAATTCCGCGGAATTTAACCTGCGTTCTCAATCAGTCTGTAAAGAATGACGGCTGCCTCCGCGCGCGTTGCATTCCTTGTTACATCAAGCTGACCGTTTTCATACATTCTGTCCGCATAACCGTTCTTTACCGCAAAGCACACCGCACTTTTCGCCCAGTCCGAAATTTTATCGGCATACGCAAAGCCGCTTAAATATTCAGCCTCCGCCGGCTCGTATGTGCCGCCTGCCATGTTTATCCCTGCAATGACGGCAAACATTTCCTCAAGCGTAATATTGTCCTGCGGCGCAAACATGTGCGCACTTTTTCCGCGGATATACCCCTCCGCATACAGATTATACACCGCGTCATAATACCAGTCGCCGGGATTTACGTCATCAAAAATCTTTTGTCCGTCCCTTTTTTCCTTTACGAGCGCATTGCATAAAAGCGACGCAAATTCGGCTCTTGTGATACCGTTTTCGGGGCGGAAAGTTCCGTCGCCGAAGCCGCTTATTACGCCGTCCTTTGCAAGCAGATTGACTTCGTTCGCGTACCACTTAAAGTCCAAATCGCTGAAGTTTTCCTCGCCGTCATACGTAACCTTGGTATTCTGCGAGCCGGAACCGATTTTCCTGTCCGAAACAAGCGTCAGACCCACAACGCTTTTTTCCGGCATGACATAACTTGTAACGCCCGGTTCATTCTTCTCGGCAGTGGTTGTGGTGAAAATATCCTCGGTGCTGTCATCGAGCACTCTCGAATACAAATCCGGCGCGGTGAAAACCGTTTCTTCCTTTAACGTGAAGCTGTTTCCTCCGAAATCAAAGTTAATGTTAAATTTCATTTTATCGGACTTGTTTACCAAAATCAGTTTCAGCTCCCTGTCGCCGCTGACGGTTGCCAGAGCCGTAAACTTACAATCATTTTCCGTTTTAGTTGCAAAAACCGTGTCGCTTTCAACCGAGCTTTCAACAACTCGCTCGCCCAGACAATCCTGATACATATTATACATGTATTGCGGTCCCAAAAGGTACAGTTTACCGTCTTTTTGCTTGATAACAGCCCACGCTCCGGCGTCAACAAAGTTGAAATAGCTTGCATATGCTGTGTCGGTGCGCTGATACATTCTGTTTAAAAATTCCGCCGTGGAAAGACAGCCCGAAAGCGCAAAGGAATCGGCATTCCAGCCGCTGACATCCCCTTGGTCGGGCCATTTCGCCTGCTCGGTAAAACAGAATTTAATGTGGTCATCACCGATAATTTCCTGCATTTCCTCCTGCATTTTATCAAGATATTTCTCGATATGAGCAAGTCTTTGACCGTCATAATATGCGTGATGGGATATATAATCCACCTTGTGTCCGAGCCTTTCCGCGATACCTATGTGCCAGTATTTCCAGCCCATAAAGTCTATATCGTCCTCAAGCGGATAGGTCTTGCCGCAGACAATAAACTTCGCCTCCGGGAACTTTTCCTTTGCCCCGTCAATAATCGCCTCCGCTTTATCAAGATAGCTGTTCAGCAATTCGTAATCAGGCTCTTTGTGCACCCCCTTCCAGTCAACCTCATTGCCCAGTTCAAACGCGGCAACGTTTATCGGGTCGGGAAGTCCCTGCTCAATCCTCTTTTTGCCCCATTCGGTTGACGCGTCGCCAAGGCAAAATTCAACATAATCCAGGTTATTCTGCAGCGTATCGTCGGTTACGTTCAGACCCACTATAAACTTGCAGTCCGGATTCATCGCCATTCCCGACTTAAACCACTCTATCGGTCCGAAGTTCAGACTGCCCTGCAAGCTGTAATAGTTGTGTCCTTCGATGTTTGCATTCTTTCTGTCCCCGTATTTGCCGATGCACGCCTTCCAGTTAAAATGCGAAAGCTCCGCGCCGGAGGTTCTCGTGGAATCATAGCAGGTGATTTTCTTCATCAGATTTTTAAACTGAGAATTAAATTCCGTGCTGCTTGTACTTTCCATGAGATATGAATTTTCGACACTCCATCCGCTGCCCATTCCCAAAAGTCCGTGATCCGCCTCGCGGATAACATTCCCCGGATTTATTATCATTTTTACGTCATATATATCTTTATCCGATTCGTGGCTGTCCTCTTCATTTTTAATCTGCGGAACCTGCTGCTCCGTTTCCGCATATGCCGGGATCGCCGTCAGCATTGCGGCAGACAGAATAAAAGCCAATATTTTTTTCATTCACGAAAAATTCCTTTCTTTATTGTTTTTGCTGCATTACGAGCGACAGCGCCTGTGCCGCCTCCGCGCGCGTCACGCCGGCATGAGGGCGGAAATTGCCGCTGTCATCGCCGGAAATTATGCCGTACGTCCCGAGCTTTATTACTGCGCGGTATGCCCAGTCCGAAATATCGGCGCTGTCGCCGAATACCGGCGCGGTGTTCTTTTCGCTGACATTAAGACCTTTATTTTCAATAATACGGTTTATCATAACAGCCATTTCCTCACGCAAAATTTCACTCTCCGGGTTGAAATTGCCGTTTGCGTCGCCGCATGCAATTCCGTTATCATAAACTGCGTCAACACTCGCGCAATACCATGCGTTTTTATCCACATCGGGGAACTTTTGTTCCTCTCCCTCCTGCGGCGCATTTGCCTCAAGCCTGAACATAGACGCTAACATTCTCGCAAATTCTCCGCGTGTTACCGTTTTTTCCGGCATAAAGCTCCCGTCCTCATAGCCTTTGATAACGCCGAGCACCGACAAAGCCTTTACCGCGTCATATGCCCAGTGCGTTCCGTTTAAGTCGGTATAGAGATAGGTATTGTTCTTTTCTTCTTCAATTTCCTCCGCAGGCTTTTGCGTAGGGTTCGGCACCGTCACCTTTGACCCGATTGCTCCGCCCGGCGTGCTTACCTTTCCGCCGCCGCTGCCTCCGCCGCCTCCGCCCGGGTTTACGGGAACCGGTGTAGGTGCCGGGGCTGTGTAGGTATCAATGTAATTTCTGATTAATTCTGCCGAAGTGAGAGCCGCTTTATTTTGCACAAGCGCCTCATTCAGCGCGACTTTGTTTGTTATCGAATTATAGTGCGCCGTATTGTAGCCTATTTCCGCCGCATATTCCGTCAGCATTGCCCCTATGAGGTCGGCTGAAATCGTATTTGCATAAACCGTCATTACCGAAGTATCGTTAAATATCTTTGTCAAATCGGCATGACTTTTGTACTCCCTGTTCGCAAGCGCCGCGCAAATGTTCGCCTTGTAGGTTTTCCACGCCGTTTTTGTCAGGTTTAACTTATAATACTCTTCATTCCCGGCAAGTATTGCCTCTTCAATTTCCTGTGCGGTTTTTCCGCACATATCCCCCACCTTGATTTCAAGATAGACGGTATCCATCAGCGCGAGCAAATCGTCAACGGTATACGAGCCGTCCTCTGCACAGAACGGTGCGTATTCCGCCATTCTTGCGGCAAGCTTTGTCAGCTGTTCGGAAGACAGCGCACGCACTCTTTCGTAGCTGAAATCGAATATTTGGGACAGCGTACCCAGCGCCGTTTCAATATCCTGAACATTTTTGCTGCGGATTGCATTATTTATTCCGTCAACAATCGGTTTTTTGGCAAGAATATATTCGTCAATCCTGCCCTGTTCGATTGCGGTATCTATCTCACCGAGAACCGTGATTTTTGCAGTGTAGGTTGTTGTGCCGTCCGTCACGCTTATATCGGCATTACCCTTTGCGTGAGGTATCAGCGCACCGTCATTAACCGACAGAATTGTATCGTCCGAGCTTGACCACACCGCCGTACCGTCCTTAAAATGCGCACCAAACTCCGCCAAATATTCGTTTGCGCCCGGCGCATATGTAAATTCCGCATTATTTTCAATATCGGTAAATGCCTTAAGCTGCGTAATTTCCGCCGAAGTCCGCACCTCAACGGCAGTGTATTCGTCCTTGGTTGCCGTATTCAGCAGCTCCGCGCCGAATGCGGTTATATTTTCCGCCGCCACATCAGCCATATTTACAGCGCCATCGGCGTTTTTCAGTATAATCTGCGCGCCGGCAAGCGATGACGGGGCATCGGAATACAGCTGCACTTTTCTTACGCGGCATGCGGTATCGAGAGCGTACTCTCCGCCCGACGCCGCGGCGCCGTATGCCGCATTGCGGTAAAATACCGAATTCGGTTCGGTTTGTCCGTCAATGTAGCTGTCATACTTTTTATATGAAAAATTATCAAATACACTCTCATTCTGACCGTCCAAAAATGCACATGTTGTCAGGCTGCCCTGCGCGGTCAGCGGTGTATCGTCCTCAATGGTTTTTACTTTTGTTGTTGTACCTTTGGTATAGTACAGAGTCAGCTTGGAGTCTTTCATTTCCATTTTGATATGCGCCCAGCCCTCTGTGCCCCAGCCTTCTTTTACGACAACGCTGCTTTGCTGAGTTCCGTTTACATGCTTTGAAAGAATTACGTTTGCTCCCTCTTTCGCATACAGCTGATAATATGATTTTCCGTCCGATGACATCAGAAAGCGCAGTCCGGTTCTTCCGTTCCAGTCGGTCACTTTCATATCTGCCTCCATAACTGCGTCACCGGTTATGCCGCTTGTGTCACCGGTATAAATTATCACGCCTTCGCCGCCCGAACCGTTAACCGCAAGCTTTTTATTGCCGGAATAATCCTTGACGGACACACGCATATTATTGTTATAGCCGCCATTTAAGATGCTCCAGTTATCATTTATCCTCGTCCCCGTTCCCGTGAACGGAGCACCCTCCGTGATGTCATAGCTTTCAAAATCGTCAAAAACAGCGTCAGCCGCGGCAGCCATCGCCGGCGGAATTGCCGGCAGACATGAAAGCGCGATTAATGCTGCAATTAATTTCTTTTTCATATATTATCCTTTCCGCTGCCCCAAAGCAGCCCTGATTCTATGCGCAATATTGAGCGATAGTCTGTCCTGTTACCCTTTAACCGCACCGCTTGCCAATCCCGATACAAAATATTTGTTGGCAAAGGCGTATACGATAATTACGGGAATCATGGATACAACCGAGCCTGCCATCATAAGATTTGTCTGCGCCGCGGCACCGCCCGAGCTTTTAAGAGCATATAATCCGGCACTCAGCGTTCTCTGCGCCGGATTTGACAGCGTGAAAACTACCGGCATGATGGTTTCGTTCCACGAGCCCTGAAATGACAGCAGCGCAACCGTTGCCAGCACCGGCTTTAACAGCGGCGCTATCATGGTAAACAGAATTTTTATAAATCCGCAGCCGTCTATCGTCGCCGCTTCGTCTATTTCTTTCGGTATCGTTTCAACATAACTCCGCACAAGGTATATCGATACAATGTTTATGCCGAATACCTTTACAATCAGCAGTCCGAACAGCGATCCCGAAAGTCCTACTCCGTTTATGATTTTCAGCAGCGGAATTGTTGTTGCTCCGCCGAGATTTACAAACATCAGCGATGTAAATATGCCGAATATCACTTTCTGACCCGTAAAATGTCCTCTCGAAAATACATATCCTCCGATTGATGAATTCAGCAGCGCAAGTATTACACATATGACCGTGTAATATGTACTGTTGAACGTCAGAAGCGGCAGCGGAAAGCTGTCCGACTTCAGCGCCTGACTGTAATTATCCAGAGTAAATTTTTTCGGAAACAGCGACGCCGCCGACGTCATGATTTCCGCATTACTCTTGAATGACGCACATACCGTGTATATCAGCGGAAACACGGTCAGAACGCATACTGTAAGTAAAATGAGAAATATCAATATATTACCCGACTTTTTCACAATTATCTCCTTTCAAACGTTTACTGTGCAAAATTCTCTGTCACACTTAGGGGCGAGAGAAATTTTCGCAGATTAGGTTTTTGTTGTGTGAGTGCTGTACCCGTGTACCGCCCCATACGAAAAGACCCGAGATGCGGAAATTCTCCACCATACTTAGGGGCGAGAGAAATTCTTGCAGATTAGGTTTTTGTTGTGTGAGTGCTGTACCCGTGTACCTCCACATTCAAAACACCCGAGATGTGCAAATTCTCTGCCACACTTAGGGGCGAGAGAAATTCTTGCAGATTAGGTTTTTGTTGTGTGAGTGCTGTACCCGTGTACCTCCACATTCAAAACACCCGAGATGTGCAAATTCTCCGCCACACTTAGGGGCGAGAGAAACTCTTGCAGATTAGGTTTTTGTTGTGTGAGTGCCGCACTCGTGCTCCTCCACATATAAAACACCCGAAATGTGCAAATTTTCCTCCATGCCCAGGGGCGAGAGAAATTTTCGCAGATTGGGTTTTTGATGTATGGGTGCTGTACTCGTGTACCGCCCCATACGAAAGGACCCGAGATGCGGAAATTTATCCGCCCCTAATATAGCTCCTTTTTGCTTAGCCGCATATACATCATTGATACACAAGCCAGTATAATGGCTGTAATACACGCCATCGCCGAACCGTACCCCAAATTTGCTCCCGATAATACAAACCCCGGCGTTACGTTCTTCAGCAAATGCGTCATCAGCACATCTGTCTGTCCCCCCGGCGCACCGTTGGTCAGCATAAGAATAAATTCCGATGTCTGCATAGTACCGTTGAGCGCCATGAGAACAATTATACGCAATACCGGAAAAATCATGGGAAGAGTCACATTCGTAAACTGCTGCCATCTTCCGGCACCGTCCAGAGCGGCGCTTTCATAAAGCTCCTGCGGCACATTCTGCAGTGCCGCCAGGAAATACAGCACATTTATGCCGAATGTGTTCCATATCGACGCCACAATTATTACAACCATCGCCGTAGATTTCTGCGAAAACCATTCCACCGGCATATTCATGAGTCCGAGTTTCGTGAAAAGTCCGTTAATGTACCCGAAATACCCGAACAGACTTGAAAACACAATTCCCACAATCGCCATACTGATAACGGACGGCAGATAGTACATAATTCTGAAAAAGTTACTTCCGACGGTCTTTTTATTCAGCAAAACCGCAAGGATAAGCGCTAACGGAAGCTCAATGGGCAGCTTGCAGATAACAAGCAGAAAAGTATTTAAAAGCGCCCTCCAATATGTAGTGTCAACCGTAAACAGCCGTATAAAATTTTCCCAGCCTATAAATGATGTCTGCGACGGGACTCCCGTATAATTATACCACGCAAGCCGAATTACCCACAAAATCGGATACAGCGTGAACACGAAAAACCCGATCAGCATGGGGGATATGAGCAGGTATGCACTTGCGTCGTGCTTCGCCTGCGCAGAACCCCAATACTTTTTCTTTGCCTTTCCCATATTATCTGTTTTGGCAAGCTGCGCCATTTAAAATTCCTCCAATACCGATATATCTTTATTTATCAAACCAATCCTTAACGATATAATCGTTGAGGTCAATATTTGTATTCTGCGCCAGTTTGCGCTCCAATCCCTTATTATATCTTTCCGTCAGTGCTGCGCATGCATCGTCAACACTTGTCTGTCCCGTCCAGATTTCATCAAGGAATACCGCCTTTGCGCCCTTTTCGCCGCTTATATCAACACCCGGTTCACGCGGCGCAACTCTGCTTTCCTCCGCAAGTTTGCAGAAGGATTCCCAGCCCTTTGCCGGATTTTCCAATGTTACGTCCGAAACAATATCCCAGTCATACGGGATTGCCATGCCTTCCTTATACAGCGCACGAAGCATATCCTCACCGTGGAACCACTTATATACTTCCATTATCTTTTCTTTATCAATAAGCTCTGCCTGACGCTTGCTTATCGCGAGATATCCGTCCGACGCAATTCTCGTATAGTATGACGTGCCCTCCTCCGATACGGGGTACGGCGCAACGTCCCAGTCACATTTAGCCGGGAACTGCTCGCTGTATACGCCCACATCGTACGAGCCGGCAAACTTCATTCCTATATTTCCGGTTGAGAACTGTGCCCGCGCCTGATCATCATCAATACCCTCGGCACCGGGGAAGTACGTTTTATCTTCTTTAAATCCCAGATACAAGTTGAATATATCCTTATAGCCCGAAAAATCATACGTTCCGTTGGTCGGATTATACGCCATATATCCGCGGTTTCTCATTACCGGATACTCAATGTCCGATCCGAAAAACCACTGATTTTTAAGCGGCAGAATGATGCCGTATTCCTGATTTTCCGGATGCGTCAGAACTTTTGCGTCCTCACGCATTTCAGCAAGAGTTTTCGGCGGCTTTGCCTCACCGTTTTCATCCACAATTCCGTATTTTTTGAACATGTCCTTATTATATACCAATCCGAAAGTGGTTATATAAAACGGTACCTTATAGGTTTTTCCCTGCCATGTATGAGTTCCCTCCGTCATATCCGATTTGTCATACGTTGCCGCAAATTCCGCGCCGCCCGGCATATCCTCAAGCGCCTCAATGTATCCCGCCTCGGAATACTTTTTGGTATCCGTGCAGGTAAACAGCACCGGTTCGGTTTTTGACGCAATCGCCATCTCTATAATATCGTTCTGACTACCCTCTTTAACCTGGTAGTCTATGTAAATACCTTTTTCCTTGCCGGTTGTCTTATTCCAGTCCGCAACCAGTTGGCTTACGCACGCCTTTGAATGACTGTCACCCGTCCAGATAGAAATTGTGGTTGCGTCCGACGTTGTTTTCGACGCGCATCCGCCCGCCATTGCAAGCATAACCGCCGCCATTGCCGCTGACGCTGTTTTTGTAATTATTTTTTTCATATAATACTCCATGCCTTTCTGCCGCACATGCGGCTCGTTTTACGCGGCAATTTCCGCCGCTTAAATTTATTTTCCCTTTCGGCACGCGCGGCGCCGTCCAAAGACGGCGCTCATCGCATATGTCCGATTAATATTCCATTGCCTCCACAACCGGCGTCATGCCGATAAATCCGCCGTCCCAGCAAAGAAGCTTTGCCGAATCGTATTCTGCCGGAGGTGTAACCGTGAGTTCAATTTCGTCAAGATTTGTGTTCGTTTCAAATTCCGGTGTGATTTCGTCTACCTTCAAAACACTGCCGTCCCCGTCGTAATATACGGCAATAAGCTTTGTCGCAGCGGTGCGGAAGTTAAATCCCATATTGAATGTTACCGTTCCGTCCTCATTTTTCACCGCCCTGTACGCCGGCAGCACTCTGATTTGCGCAGATACCTTTCCGTCCGCCGTTACCGTTACGGTTCCGTCCGCCGGAACATTTATCGGAGTCGCCTTATTACCCGATACGCTGACAAATCCTGCATTTGAATATGTCCATTCCGGGGTTTCGAGGTTCACGCCGCCTGCCCGCGGATACAGATACAGGCTTGTATTAAGTCTTGACTCGAATATTTCCGACGCGCTGTCGGTAAGTATTCTCAGGTCGCCGAACGAGAAGCTGCTGTCCGCCAAAAGCTGTACGTATCTGAATTTGACATTTGTGTACAGATTTACAAATTCGTTCACGCCGTCCTTAAAGCTTCCGAGGTATTCCCAGTCATTTCCGTCTGCCGATGCAAGTATTCTCACTTTGCCCGTAACTTCCGGATTTACCAAAACCGCTTTGCGTATGATTTTCGCCTCTCCCAAATCCGCGGTGTAGCTCGTTCCGCTGTAAACCGTAGCCGGATTTGCGTCATTTCCGTTATTTATCGCAGCCGCATTATCGGCAGCCGCAACCTTTTTGTTTGCGAAAACATCAATGTACATAATGTCGGACGGTTCGGCATCTCTGCCCGCAAACGTATCGGAGCAGTAATATTTGAAATTATCGTAATATGCCGTTATATTGTCGCCCCAGGTAACAAACTGGCAGGTTGTATTGTTTCCGTCTGCTAAGATTTCCTCGCCCACCGTCAGGCTTGCAGTATATGTATTTCCCTGATTTAGAACAACCGCCGTCAGATTATTTCCGTCAAGCTCGATAGTGATGTGATTTCTCCTGTTGCCGTCAAAGGTTCTCGCGGCGGCGTTCGGTGTAAAGCTTACCGTTTCTTCAACAGCGCCGTCGATCACCTTCTTTAGCGTCGGCGCCGCACCGTACTCGCCGAACATAACCTGATAGAATGTATTTTCATCTTTTGAAACAAGAAAACGTATTCCGGCAGCCGCACTGCTGTTATTCGTTGTCGCATAATACATATCGGTTTCAACCGCAACCTTGTCGCCCGTTATTCCGGTACGGTCGCCTATGTAGCTGATTGCGTTGTCCATGTTGCCGGTACCGATCATCTTCAGCACTTTTTTTGTTGTATTTTTAATATCCTTTGCAATTGCACCCTGTGTTCCCTTGGCGCCGTTTCCGTCCCAGCCGTTTTTCGTGCTTGAAATTGCCCAGCCGTCTGTAATCTGAGTGCCTTTTCCGCTCACCTCTTCGGTCAGTTCATGCGCCTCAAAATCGTCCGATACCGACGCCTTGGTGTTCTCGCTGTAGTGCTTTTCCTTTGTGCCTGTCAGCTTAAAGTTGTCAAAATATGCTGTTGTGTCGTCGCCGATTACCGTCATCGAATAATTGGTCGCATTGCCGTTTGCAGTGAGCGGCGTTTGGTCATCAATTACAAGAGTTTTGGTTGTTTGTCCCTTGGTGACCGTCGCAGTCATTTTTCCGTCTTTAAGTTCCATTTTAATATGGAATACCGTGTTTGCAAATTGCCACCAGTCGGAGAACGCAACAGCCTTTACCTCTTTGTTGTTAACAATTTGTTTAAGCACCGGGTTTCCGCCCCAGGGACTTGTAACCAGCTGATAATACGATTTTTCATCAGCCGATACCATGAACCGCACTCCGACGCGTCCGTTGGCATCGCCCGTATAACGCACGTCGGTTTCAAGCGTCGCATCACCCACGATGTCACTTCTGTCGCCGACATAGTTTACGCATACGGCGTCCCATTCATTATTCCATTTTCCGGTTATTTTAAGCAACTTTTGTCCTTCATTCGATGGATCTTCGGCAATCGCTGCGGTTCCGCCGTTGTTTCCGCCTTTGAAATTTGATGACATAGCCCAATTGCCTGCAACCGTCTTATCTTCGGAGCTGCCCGTTACGGCTTCGGAAGAAAGCTCATATCCCTCAAAATTGTCGCTGATGGCTACATCAATGCTGTCATCATAATCCATTGCCTCGGAATAATACTTGAAGTTATCAAATACGCTTTCATTATGACCGTCCAAAAATGCACATGTTGTCAGGCTGCCCTGCGCGGTCAGCGGTGTATCGTCTTCAATGCTTTTCTCTATCGTTGTCGCGCCTTTGGTATAGTACAGAGTCAGCTTGGAGTCTTTCATCTCCATTTTGATATGCGCCCAGCCCTCTGTGCCCCAGCCTTCTTTTACAACAACGCTGCTTTGCTGAGTTCCGTTTACATGCTTTGAAAGAATTACGTTCTCTCCCTCTTTGGCATACAGCTGATAATATGATTTTCCGTCCGATGACATCAGAAAGCGCAGTCCGGTTCTTCCGTTCCAGTCGGTCACTTTCATATCTGCCTCCATAACTGCGTCACCGGTTATGCCGCTTGTGTCACCGGTATAAATTATCACGCCTTCGCCGCCCGAACCGTTAACCGCAAGCTTTTTATTGCCGGAATAATCCTTGACGGACACACGCATATTATTGTTATAGCCGCCATTTAAGATGCTCCAGTTATCATTTATCCTCGTCCCCGTTCCCGTGAACGGAGCACCCTCCGTGATGTCATAGCTCTCGAAATTGTCCGATACCTCATGCCGTACAAGTCCGACTTTCGCATAAGCCGACGGCATACCGACAGACGCCGTAATTCCTGCCGCCGCGATAAGCGAAATAATCTTTTTTATCATTACCATCAATCCTTTCATGTTTTTATCTATATTAATTTTAACATAACCCGAAAAAACTTTCCATATGATTTTTTATACTATGTTTTTGAAATTTATGGAAACAAAAAAAACGGCATTGCCGCTAAATAAAACAGACAATGCCGATTTTAGTGCTATTCAATTGTGCGAGCCTCGGATGCCGGCTCTGCAAAGCCGGAATACCGCATCAGAAGTTTCTTTCCCGTCATGGCTGCCCCGAACGTCAAAATTCCGTTATTTCCCGCACCTTGCGAAGCTGCGGTAAATTCCCTGCTGCTGACTTCTGTCATTTTGCTGCCGTCAAATCCCAGCGCAATCAGATAAATCGGATTTTCAAATTCCTCCGTCACGAAATACTCTATATGATTCAGATTGTTTTCACGGTAATTTTCTCCGAGCAGTATACCGTAAGATTTTATCCCGGACGATATGTATCTGTTCTTCATATTGGTGTACTCATACAAACCACCGTTTGTATAATAGTAGGTTACATCGATAATATATTTGCCGTCATAGCTTACCGTTCCGAAATATGTGCCGCAATTGAGAGTTGTCCCGTCCGAGCCCGTATACAGCGATTTACTGTTAAAAATATATCCGGACTCATACTTTTTACTCGTACATTCAACAGGCTCGGACACATTTATGCTGTAAATCTCCCAGTCACTCGGACTTCCGTGTGTATCCGACGTTGACAAATCGGTGTTTTCAAACCAATCGGCAGACGATAAAAAGAAATTGTGCGTTCCGCCGCCGTCATAGCGGTCGGATATAGCGTCATTCCATGTTTCATCTATAAAATACCATTCGCCGTCAATTCTGGCGCAGTTCCATATATGATTGATTGCTTCACTCAGACACATACCCGTTCCTATTAAATCCTCATCTGTCCCGAGCTTGGCTTTAAGCCTTTCGTTCAGTTCCTCATATATCATGTTAAGCGCAAGCGTATTCCCCTGACATACGGCTCTTTTGTTTACAAGCGCGCCGTACGCCGTGTAAATCACCCATTCGCTTGTTACATCCGGATTAAATTCGTTCAGTTCGGCATGCGCATAAACGTTTTCATTCACAAATGCGTCATGTATTACCAGCATTTTGCCGACAATATCATTATCCGGAATATCCTCGGCAAGACTTATGTAATAATCCACACGCTGCCGCATTTCCGCCGCATATCGGTTATACACGCTTTCGTCATTGGTCAGGTACTTAAGGTCAACCTCATATATAACTCCGGCATTTGTGCATGAATATGAGCATGAGGTAATTGCAAGATACGCAGGACATGCAAGCGCTGCGCGCTGATATTGCGTAAATACCGTTTTTCTGAAATCATCTGCGGATATTCTCAGATCATAAATATTTACTTTTTTACCGCGGTTTTTAATTGTGCTGCAGAACCTTTCATACAGCTGTTCATCAACGTCAGCAGCCGTTTGAGAAGCATATGCCGAAACACCCGGGCGCTGCATAACTCTCTGCGGCTCGCCGCATACAAGCGGTGACATGCCGCCGGTGGGATAATCAAGCGCAGGAACGCTTTGCGCATGCGCACCTGTGAGCGGCTGCACAAACATTGCCGCCATGAGAATAAATGCAAATACCTTTTTTATCATATTTTCCTCCGTTCCGCCGCACGGCAGCACAGATTTTAACGTGAAAAAGTTTTCGGATGGTTTTTCCCAACGGATAGCGGCGTATGTTTATACCCCACGCTCAAAAGGCTATATTCCGCCCGGTTCTCACGTTACTTCCCCTATGCCGCATCTGCAGCGTTTATTTTTCCTTTATTATCTTCTCAACGAGCGCCGCAATTCTTTCGAGCGCGTCGGTAACGGCGAGCTTGCCGGCATTTCTGCTCATGTCCGCAAGCCTTTCCTTATCCAGCGTCATCTCTATGATTTTATCATAGAGAATATCCGACGTCAGAATATCCTCGGTAAGAACAACCGCCGCATTATTTTTTTCCAGTTCACGCGCGTTTTGCTCCTGGTGGTTTCTTACCACATTCGGCGACGGAATAAGTATTGCCGGTTTTTTAAGCGCGGCAATCTCCGAAACGGTGATTGCACCCGCACGCGATACAACCACATCTGCCGCCGCCATTGCCGTGCTCATGTTATTTATGTACGGCACAACCTTAATATCATCGGTAAGTTCTATTCCCTCGTCTTTAAGCCGCTTTATGTATTCGGCATAGTTTCTGTCGCCCGTTCCGAAAAGCAGGCTGACTTCGTTGTCGCGTATCAGCTTTTTCAGCACGCCGACCATGGTTTCGTTTATTTTCTGTGCGCCCAGGCTTCCCCCGAACACGAGTACAAACGGCTTATCCGAAAGTCCCAGCTCCGCCCTTGCCGCCGCTTTGTCGGCATGCAGGATTTCGCTGCGGATAGGATTTCCCGTCAGTACGCATTTTTCGGGCTTTTTCATGTGCTCCTTCGTTTCCGCAAAGCTTGTGGCAACATAGTTTACATATCCTTCCGCGCCCTTAACGGTAAGCCCGGGATATACGTTCTGTTCATGGATAATTGAGGGTACTCCCTCCTTGTGCGCCGCCATACTCACGGGCCCCGATACATAGCCGCCCGTACATACAACCGCGTCCGGCTTAAATTCACGTATAATTCTGCGGCAGTCATGCTCCGATTTCCACAGTTTATAAAGTACCGCAAAATTTTTAAGCAAATGCTTTCGGTCAAAGCCGCGTATATCTATGTACCTGATTTTGTATCCGCCGGCAGGAACAAGCCTTTTTTCCAGCCCTCTCTCCGTGCCGATGAACAGCGCCTCAAAATCGCTGTTATTTTCTTTCATGTAATCCGCAACGGACAATGCAGGATTAATGTGTCCTGCAGTTCCGCCGCCTGCAAATAAAATCCTCATAAGCTATTCCTTTCCGCCGGTATTCCTTTTCGACTGCCGCGATACGCTGAGCACCACGCCCATTTCGGTCAGCAGTATCATAATCGCCGTTCCGCCGTAGCTGAAAAACGGCAGTGGCACGCCCGTATTCGGCAGCGTTGACGTAACAACGGCGATATTCAAAATCGTCTGTACGGCAACCTGCGCCATAATTCCTATTACCAGCACCGTTCCGAATGCGTCGGGCGCCTCAAGCGCAATACGGATACCGCGCACTATCAGTCCGACAAACAGGCATATAATAAATGACGCGCCGATTAAGCCCAGCTCCTCACATACTATCGCAAAAATAAAATCATTGTACGGTTCGGGCAGGTACGAAAATTTCTGCACACTCTGTCCCAAGCCCTTGCCGAAAATGCCGCCCGAACCGACCGCGTACAGCGACTGAATTACCTGGTAACCCGTCGACTGCTTATCGCCCGAAAGCGGGTCGTTCAGAAAGTTTGCCACACGCGCCCAGCGCACCGCATTCGATCGCAGATATATAAGTCCGCATGCGCCCAGCGCTGCTCCTCCGCCGAATATCAGTTTCAGATTTGCTCCGGCGGCAATCATAATGCACAGCGCGATTGAGCATAGCACCAAAGTACCGCTCACATGAGTTTCAAGCATCATCAAAAGCACGATGACGCCCATCCATGCGGCAAACTGCATCAAGCCCTTGAATGTTGTGACATCATAGCGTTTATCGTCAATCATAGCCGCAAAAAACATTGAAATTGCCAGCTTTGTAAGCTCGGACGGCTGAAATTCAAACGCGACCAGATTTATCCACCGCCGCGAACCGTTATGGTTAACGCCTATGCCCGGCAGGAAAACCATAGCCAAAAGCACGATACAGAAAATCATAAGCGGAACCGCGAATTTTTTGAGCTTTTTATAATTCATGCGCGAAACAAAAAACATCATTCCGGCGCCGACAGCCGCAAACGCAAACTGCCTTATAAAAAAGTAGTAGCTTTTTGAGAATTTGACATCTGCCGTAGGCGCAGATGCCGACAAAAGCATTATAAGTCCGAAAACCGTGAGAACACCGACCAAAAGAAGGAATGTAAAATCAATATCGCCGCTACCGTTTTCAAACACAAACAAATCGCGTATAAAGCCGTTTCTTTTGGATTGGCTTTTCACCGGCGGACGGCGTTTTGCCGCACTCTGCATATATGCCGGCTTTTTATTCGCCGTTCTGCGTGCCGCATTGCCTGCGGTGCTCCTGCGATGTGCAGGCTCCGACGCTTTTACCGTGCGCCTGCTTTGCCGCTTTTGCACCGTGTTCCGGCTGTCTGCGGCTTTTTGCCGCGTTCTTTTCTTTTGTGAATTGCCATGAACAGCCTTTACCATAAATACAACTAACTCCCTTCGCAGAATATCAAGCGCGGATTTGCTCCGGCTTGTTCATATAATCGCCGTCAAATTCCGAAATACGGCGCCGCCGCAAGCACTCCTATCACGCACAGCACAAGCGTTACGGCAGTAAATACGGCAACAATTTTCTTTTCTTTCCAGCCGCACATTTCAAAATGATGATGTATCGGCGCCATCTTGAATATACGTTTTCCCGTAAGTTTAAAGCTTGCGACCTGGAGTATAACAGATAACGTTTCAAACAAGTATACAAATCCGGCAATTATTAAAATCAGCGGCATTTTCATTCCGACCGCCAAAACCGATATGCAGCCGCCCAAAAACAGCGAGCCGGTATCGCCCATGAACACTTTTGCCGGATAATGATTAAATATCAGAAATGCCAGACAGCCGCCCAGAACCGCCATCGAAAAATACAGTCCCTCGGTATTGACGGCCAAAACCGAGCATACGCCGAAAAACAGCGCAACAACGCATGTTATGCTCGCAGCAAGTCCGTCCAGTCCGTCGGTCAGGTTAACCGCGTTAACCGTTCCGCACACAACAAAAAGTATAAAAATTATGTAAAGCCACCACGGCAAAGCAACAGACTTTGCAGCAAACGGGATAATTATATGCGTATCCAAATTCCCCGTTTCCTTAAGCACGATTACATAAATTGCCGCAAGTATTGCCTGCAGCGCAAATTTTTGTTTTGCCGTCAGTCCGAGATTTCTCTTTTTTACAACCTTTACGTAGTCATCGATAAACCCGATAAGCCCGAAACCGCACGAAATTATCAGCATCATTAAAAGCGTTACGTCAAATTTTATTATAAGCCGCACAATCATTGCAGCCGCGACTCCGGCAATGAACATCATACCGCCCATCGTTGGGGTTCCGGCTTTCTTTTTGTGCCAGTTGGGGCCTATTTCCAAAATCTGCTGACCGAATTTAAGCTTTGCCAGCCACGGAATTATAACCGGGCCCAAAACCACCGTAACCGCAAATGCTATAACAAGCGGCAAAAAGGCGCTCCAAAGCGTACCTGCCGTTTGTTCCGTCATATCAATAAACCAATTCATCTCATTCTCCGTTCCGCCGCACAGCGCCGCAAAAACCGCCGCAGCATTAAAATCTTTTCGTGTATGCCGGAAACTATCGCCGCACGCTGCTCAGCGCGATTTGATAGCCGCAACAATATATTCAAAATGCATACCGCGCGACGCCTTTACCAAAACCGCGTCGCCCTCGGACAAAAATTCTCCCAAAAATGCCGTCGCGTCATCGGTCGCCTTGAAGCTGTGAACGGTTTCAACGCCGGCAAGCTGCGCGCCCTTTGCGATATACCGCGAATTATCGCCGACGGTTATAAGCGCGTCAACATTTCCCATTGACAGTCCTACCTCATACAACTCTTTTTCCGCAAACGTGCCCATTTCAAGAACATCGCCGAGCACCGCAATTTTGCGTGCCGCTTTTATATCGCCCAGCACCTTGAGCGCCGCCCGGATTGAATCGGGAGATGCGTTATAGCAGTCGTTAATTACGGTGACTCCGCCGTGTTTGCCGATTTCCATGCGCATATCGGTCAGCTGAAATTCACGTATGCCCTCTGCTATATCCTCGGCGGAAATTCCGTAATTCCGCCCCGCGGCAATCGCAGCAAGCGCATTATATACATTGTGCACGCCGGGGATTTTTACATAAAATTCATGTTCCGCACCGTCGATGCGCACCGTGAATTTTGTGCCGTCAATTCCCATGTTTACGATATTTTCCGCAACCAAATCGCAGTCTTTGTTTTCAATTCCGTACAGCACCGTGCGGCATTTGTCGCAGCCGCGGCGCAAAAACGGGTCATCGCCGTTTAATATGAGCAGATTATCTTTTGTGAAAAAATCGCAAATCTGCATTTTAGACTTATAAATATTTTCCTGAGAACCGAGATTTTCTATATGCGACATGCCGACATTGGTAATTATCGCCGTATCGGGCTTTGCGATTGACGCAAGATAGTGAATTTCGCCCATATGCGACATGCCCATTTCCACCACCGCGGTTTCATGCTTGTGTTCCAGTCGGAAAAGCGTCAGCGGCAAGCCGATGTCATTATTGAAATTGCCCTGAGTTTTCAGTGTGTTGTACTTCATGGCAAGAACCGCCGAAACCATATCCTTGGTGGTTGTTTTGCCCACGCTGCCCGTAATTGCAACCGTCGGCAGATTGTATTTTTCCTTATAATAACGTGCAATATCGCCGAGCGCAATCCGCGTGTCCTTAACGCGCACGATATTCTTTCCCGCAGCCGGCGGAATGTCCTTATGCGTAATAACCGCGTCCGCACCGTTTGCAAATGCTCCGCCGATATAGTCATGACCGTCATTATTTTCACCGGCAATGGGCACAAAAAGCATGTTTGCGCCCGCCTTGCGCGAATCGGTGGTAATTTCCGAGATTTCAAAATCCCCCGTTCCGCAAATCAGCCTTCCGCCGGTCGCCTTTACAATATCATTTACATTCAATTTCTGCATATTACTCTCCATTCTGCTGCCTTACTGCGGCGCAAATCACAACTCGGAAAATCCTCCGGGTTCATTCACGGAAACGGCGCATGCGTATGCCCCCGATGCCGAAAAATGAAATGCGCAGCATATATTTTATGTCACTGTTCCAAAAATTCTCTGACAACTTCTCTTTCGTCAAAATGCGTTTTTTCTTTGCCGATTATCTGATAAGTTTCCTGTCCTTTTCCCAAAAGCAGCACTATATCGTCTTTTTGGGCAACCGAAAGCGCATATCCTATTGCCTCGCGCCGATTTACTATCACCTTGTAATCTCCCTGCTTTACACCGGCAACAACGTCTGCAACAATGCGTTCGGGGTCTTCGGTGCGCGGATTATCCGAGGTTATTATCGCCAAATCCGCCAGCCGCGTTCCTATCTCGCCCATAATCGGACGCTTGGTTCTGTCACGGTCGCCGCCGCAGCCGAACACCGCTATACAGCGCCCCTTTTTGAAGGAATTTACCGCATTCAACACATTTTCCAGTCCGTCCGGCGTGTGCGCATAATCTATGATAACCGAATACCCGGTGTCGGTCGGTACGCGTTCAAATCTGCCTTTCACGCCCTTTTCATGTCCCAGACCCTCGATTATTGTCTGCATATCTATTCCCAGCGACAGCGCCGCTCCCATTGCACAGATCGCGTTATACACGCTGAACATGCCGGAAATTCCGAGCCGAACGGGATATTTTCCGCCGCCGTATTCCGCCGTAAAGCTCACGCCTTTTGCGTCAATTTCAATATCCGACGCCCTGAGCGCACATTCGCCCGTGCCCACGCTCAGCGCAGTGCACGGCAACTCCTGCAAAAGTCTTGCGCCGTAATCATCATCGGCATTTATAACACCGATATTTGAAATATCAAACAGTTTCTTTTTTGCAAGATAATAGTTTTCCATCGTTTTATGATAATCCAGATGGTCGCGCGTCAGATTTGTAAACACGCCGACGTCATAATTAAGTCCGTACACTCTGTACAGGTCAAGCGCGTGCGAGGATACCTCCATAACAACGTATTCCGCGCCCATTTCCAGCATCTTTGCAAAAATCTGATGCAGTTCGAGCGAGTTCGGCGTTGTCGGCGTAGAGGATTTTATGCCGACATCTTCGTTCCCGACGAGAATTTCATTCGTTCCGATTACTCCGACGGTTTTGCCGGCGGTTTCGAGTATCTTCTTTATTAAATAGCTTACTGTAGTTTTGCCGTTTGTTCCGGTTATTCCCACAAGCTTCAGCTTTTTTTCCGGCTCACCGTAAAATTTTGCGGCAAGCTCCGCTGTCGCTATGCGCGTATCGTCATAAATAACGTTCGGCACCGCCGTGTCCGTTTCATGCTCGGCAACTATTACCGCCGCACCGTTTTTTGCAGCAGCCGCCGCAAAATCATGTCCGTCGCTTTCCATGCCGCGTATACATATGAACGCATACCCCGGCTCCGCCTTGCGCGAATCCATGGTAATCCCCGTAATTTCAATATCTTCGCCCTGCCATTTATTTCCGAACAGCTTACTTGCCAACATAATAAATACCTCCGTAATATGCAAATTCCCGTATAAGCCTTAAAAGGGTGCGGCAAAACGCTTTTCATTTTGCGACACCCTATGTAAATTTATATCAGTCAGACGCGCTGTGCCTGAATTCAACGCTTATTACCGTCGCCGGTTCCACCATGGTGCCCGGCTGTATGCTTTGCTTAAACGCATACGCGCCCTCGGTGCTCAAAAGTCCGGCTCCTGCGATTTCAAAGTTGAGTCCCAAATCCTCAAGACGTTTTTTCGCCTGTGCCGGCGTCAGACCCTCAAGGTTAGGCACGGCAACCTTCTTCGCCGCGTCACGCTCCTGCGTATAAACAATCACCGTTGAATTTTCCCTTATGCCGACGCCCGGTTTCGGAAGCTGATCCAAAACGGTATCTCCGTCGCCGACAACCTTTATGTTCAGTTTCTTTGCGGCGATGCTTTCTTTTGCGACATTAACCGCAAGCTCACGCACATCGGGCACGGTTATGGAAATGGATTTTGCCTCCTCCTCGGTGTACTGGCGGTCCACGCCCATGTACTCCAGAGTTTCTTCTATAATAGAACCTACCACCGGTGCGGCAATCGTTCCGCCGTATTTATTTGCAACCTGCGGCTCATCGAGCATAACAAGGCAGATTATCTGCGGATCGTCCGCCGGTGCAAAGCCGACAAAGGACGCAATACGCTTATTGTTTTTTCTTCCCTTTTCCGATGTACCTGTCTTTCCGCCCAGGCGGTAGCCGCGGATATACGCATTTTTACCGGTACCCTTGGGGTCGGACACAACCGATTCCAAAATACCGCGCATAGTTGCCGAGGTTTCCTCCGAAATTACTTTATTTACAACCTGCGGATAAAAACTCTTTACTATTCCGCCGGAATTTCTGATTTCCTTTACAATCTGTGGTTTCATGAGGTTTCCGCCGTTTATAACGGAGGAAATTGCCGTAATCAGCTGCAGCGGCGTAATGCTGAAGCCCTGACCGAACGAACTTGTCGCAAGGTCACTTTCCGACATCTTTCCGCGGTAGAAAACGCTGCCCGATTCGCCGATAAGCTCAATGCCCGTCTTTTCGGTAAGACCGAACGCCTTGAAGTATTCCCGGAACTTATCGCTGCCGAGTTTCATACCCAATTCCATGAACACAACGTTGCATGAGTTTATAACGCCGCGCGCAAAATCCTCCGCGCCGTGTCCGCCGGATTTATGGCAGTGAATAAAGTGGTCGGCAACCTGTTTTCCTCCGCTGCAGTAATACTGAGAATTAAGCCCGGCAACGCCCTCCTCTAAAGCAGCAGCAGCCGTCAGTATTTTAAATGTCGAACCCGGCTCGTAGGTATCGGAAATCGCCTTATTACGCCACATTTTGTTTCGTATCTGTGCAACCGCGCTGTTTTGCGTTTCCTCGTTGTCCGATTCGGTATCCTTAATCACATCGTCCATGCCTATCGCGTATTTTTCAAACTGCGACAGGTCGGTGGGGTTGTTCAAATCAAAATCGGGTTTTGACGCCATCGCGTAAATCTCGCCGGTTTTCGGATTCATTATAATCCCGGCAGCGCCCTCTTTCAGCTCATTTTCGATGCACGCCTGCTCTAAGTGCTTTTCCAGAATTGACTGAATGGATTCATCAATCGTCAGCACAATATCATCGCCCTTTTGAGCGGCTGTGTCCTCCTCGTACTGGTACGCGGTTGTACTTCCGGACGCGGTTTTCGCCGAGAGTATACTTCCCATACGTCCTGCCAGATAATTGTCGAACGTCAGCTCAATTCCCTGTATTCCGTTATTATCATACCCCGTAAATCCGATAATATTTGAGGCGATATTGTACTGATAGTATCTCTTTGAATCCTCTTCAAAATAAATACCCGAAAAAAGCTTAGCCATTTCTTTATCGGCTGAGCTGTCCTTTAAACTTTTTATCTGATCCGCTTCTTCAACTGTAATTCTTTTCTTTATGTATTGAAACTGATTGTTTTTTGTTATTTTATCCGAAATATCGTCCTCGTCCATATTCAGGATTTCCGCGAGTTTTGACGATATTATTTTAAGCTTTGTACTGTCCGTGCCGCCGCTTTCGCTTTTGCAGTCCTTGGCGACCTGCTGCGGATTGCACACAACCGTTTTTACCGTTGCGCTTTCTGCCAGCACCTTCCGGTTCCTGTCATAAATAGTACCTCTGCCGGCATTAACGGCGGTTTTGCCCGTTTGCTGCCTTATAACCGCGTCTTTCATCTCGTTTCCGCGCACAACCTGCCAGTATCCGAGCCGCAGAATGAGCAAAGCGAGAGCAGCAGTCATCAGAACAAACAAAACAAGCGCGCGCTTCTTAATTTTGCCTAATGTCATCTCGTACCATTCCTATCTTGCTGTTATCTACCTATATTTATTATTTTTCTTTCTTGAATATTCCGAAAATATTCTTTATCCCCTCAACCTGGTCAGCCGTAACCTCTGTTACATCGTCCTGTCTGATGTTAACGTATACCGTCTGATATTTTTCCGGACGAACCATGTTCAGCTTGTTTTTTGCAATTTCCTCAACGCTTTCAAGGTCCACGCTTTTATCAAGCTCAAAGGATTTCTGACTGGAGTATTCTTTCAGACCGTTAAGCTCCTTTTGCAGCTTTTTAACCTCGTTTTGGCTTTCGTACGCGGTCACGTTGCGGGAAATCATGAACCCTGCGCAAAGAGCAAATACAAGCGCGCAGCATGCAATTATCTTATGGTTTTTTACCGATACGGCTCTTGCCGTCTTTCTCGCCTTAATTTTTTCTTCTCTGACTTTATTCTCAAGCTGCGCGGAGTGTTCCTCAAAGCTTAAATCATAAGCCAGATTTCCGTCGTATCTCATCAGCACATACAATCCTTTCCGAATAATTCCGTAATTTACGGCTGTCACCGCAGTTTTTCGCAAATGCGAAGTTTCGCGCTTTTTGAACGTGAATTTTCCGACAGTTCCGCATCACACGGAATAATCGGCTTGCGCGTTATCACCTTAATTTTCGGTTTTCCGCCGCAAACGCACACGGGGAAATCCGGCGGACAGGTACAGCCCTTTGCAAGCTGCGCAAATGTCTGTTTCACAATCCTGTCCTCAAGCGAATGAAAAGTTATAATTGCCAGTCTGCCGCCTTCGTTCAGCCGCTGCGTGATGTCGCAGACTGCGTTTTTTAAAATTTTCAGCTCGCCGTTTACCTCTATTCTGACGGCTTGAAAAACCCGCTTTTCCGGGTGCGCGACATCTTTTCTCGCCCCCTGCGGTACCGCCGCCCTTACAAGCTCCGCCAGCTCGAACGTTGTGCCGACGGGCTTTATTTTTCTTTTGTCAACAATAAATTTTGCAATGCGCCGTGACCATTTTTCCTCACCGTAGCCGTAAAAAATTTCCGCAAGCTCATCTTCGGAATAACCGTTCACCACATCATACGCCGTCATGCCGTTTTCGCGGTTCATGCGCATATCGAGCGGTGCGTCATGCATATATGAAAATCCTCTTTCCGCATTATCAAGCTGATACGAGGAAACGCCCAAATCCAATACCATGCCGTCTATCTTGTCAATTCCCAGTCCGTCCAAAACGGCATTTATATTGCTGAAATTATTATGAACATATGTAACCTGTCCCTCAAAAGCGGAAAGCCGCAGCTTTGCTGCAGCAAGAGCGTCGGTATCTTGGTCAATGCCTATGAGCCGAACGTTTTCGGCACGCGACAGAATTTCGAGCGAATGTCCGCCGCCGCCCAGGGTTCCGTCCGCATAAATGCCTCCGGGCTTTACCTCAAGAGCGTCCACCGTTTCCTTCAGCATTACAGAATAATGTTTAAATTCCATAGCCGCCTCATATATTGATTCCGTACTGCGCTATTCCGTTGATAATCATATCGGTATCGATAGCGTCATCAATAGCTTTCCAGTTTTCGCTGTCCCAGATTTCCAGCTTGGAATTTACGCCCACTAAAACTATGTCCTTTTTCATTCCGGCATATTCGATAAATTCCGCCGTCAGCGGTATTCTGCCCTGCTTGTCCACCTCGCACGAGATTGCCTTGCCGAACAGACGGCGCTGAAACGCGGCTGCATTGCGGTCGGTTACGGTCGGCAGCTCGCGGATTTTCGCGGCTATCATTTCCCATTCCTCTTCGCAGTACAGGTTCAGGCATTTGTCAATAGGAGATCGGGTGATGAAAACAGTGCCCGACAGCTTTTCGCGGATTTTTGCCGGCAGCACAAATCTGCCGCGGTCATCCAATTGTCTGGGATATTCGCCGACAAAGTTTACCATCATGACACCGTCCTTTCATTTTTTATTCCTTTTGGTGATTTCTTACTCCCAAATCTACCATTTCGACCCATTACATACCCATTATATATCATTCCTTCCAAAATAGCAAGAGTTTTCTTAAAAAATTTTAAATTTTTTTTGGTTTTATATTACAAATGTTACTAAATCATTGTAATATATGAAGAAAAGCGGTATAATTACCGTATAACCGAAAAAACGGAAGGGGCTTTGGAATGGATAAAATAACAAAAATACTGACCGAGGAATTTGGTCTTAAGCAATTCCAGGTTGAAAATACACTCAAGCTGATAGACGAGGGCTGCACGATACCTTTTATCGCGCGTTACCGCAAGGAGGTCACGGGCGAGCTGTCGGACGAGGTACTGCGCGAGCTGTCGGCGCGGCTTGAATATCTGCGCAGCATCGAGGCGAAAAAGGCGGAAATAACACGCCTTATAGACGAGCAGGGCAAGCTGACCGGCGAACTGTCGGCGGCAATCGAAAATGCCAAAACAGTGACGGAACTTGATGATATTTACCGTCCGTACCGTCCGAAACGCCGCACGCGCGCGACAATCGCGAAAGAAAAGGGCTTGGAGCCGCTTGCGGAATTAATTATGGCGCAAGAGCAGTCCTCCGGCACCCCGGAGAGCCTTGCCGCCGAATATATCGACGCGGAAAAAGGCGTGGAAACCGCCGCGGACGCGCTGTCCGGCGCCGCCGACATCATAGCCGAGGCAATCTCCGACAACGCCGATTACCGCAAGAAAATCCGTGAAATATCGCTTGCAAACGGCAGCGTCTGCACAAAATCCGCCAAGGACGAGGACAGCGTTTACAGTATGTATTATGACTTCTCCGAACCGGTAAAACGGCTCGCCAACCACCGTATCCTCGCAATAAACCGCGGCGAAAAAGAGGGGTATTTATCAGTAAAGCTCAGCGTTGAAGACGCGCTCTGCACCGATTACATCAAATCAAAGATACTGACAAAAAAGCCGAATATTTTCCGTGAAATCATATCCGCGGCCGCCGATGACAGCTACAAACGGCTTATCGCGCCGTCGATTGAAAACGAAATACGCAATATTCTCACCGAGCGTGCCGGCGACGCTGCAATCAAGGTATTCGCAAAAAATCTGTCGGGACTGCTTTTGCAGCCGCCGATTAAAGGCAGAACCGTCCTCGGGCTTGACCCCGGCTACCGCACAGGCTGCAAGGTTGCCGTTGTGGACGATACCGGCAAGGTACTGGCAACCGATGTGGTCTACTGCACCCTTCCGCATCATGACCGCGAAAAGGCGAAGAAAATACTCAAAAATTTAATTGAAAAACACAATGTCAATCTCATTTCCATCGGCAACGGAACCGCGTCCAAGGAAACGGAGCAGGTCGCGGCGGAGCTTATCAGAGAACTTGACCGTGAGGTTTATTATATGGTTGTAAGCGAGGCGGGCGCGTCGGTATATTCCGCGTCAAAACTTGCCGCGGAGGAATTTCCCGAATTTGACGTATCCCTGCGCAGCGCGGTGTCTATCGCGCGCAGACTCCAGGACCCGCTGGCAGAGCTTGTCAAAATCGACCCGAAAGCAATCGGCGTAGGACAATATCAGCACGATATGAACCAAAAGCAGCTCGGCGAGGCGCTCGGCGGTGTTGTAGAGGACTGCGTAAACAGCGTCGGTGTTGACCTTAACACCGCGTCACCGTCACTTCTCTCATACGTTTCGGGCATAAATTCCGGCATCGCAAAAAACATCACCGCCTACCGTGAGGAAAACGGCAAATTTACCGACAGAAAGCAGCTGTTAAAGGTCGCAAAACTCGGTAAAAAAGCATTTGAACAGTGCGCCGGCTTCCTGCGCATCACCGACGGTGACAATGTTTTCGACAACACCTCGGTTCACCCGGAAAGCTATGCCGCAGCAAGCGGTCTTTTGCAAAAGCTCGGCTATACAGCGGACGATGTGGCGGACGGAAAAATCTCCGACCTCAAGGACAGACTGAAAAAACTGGATAACGCAAAGCTGGCGGACGAGCTGCAAATCGGTCTGCCGACCCTGCGCGACATAGCGGACGGACTTATGAAAAAGGGCCGTGACCCGCGTGAGGAGCTGCCTCAGCCGATTTTGATGTCCGACGTCTTGAGCATTGAGGACTTAAAGCCCGGCATGGTTATGAAAGGAACCGTCCGCAACGTTATCGACTTCGGCGCATTTGTGGATATAGGCGTACATCAGGACGGGCTTGTGCACATTTCGCAGATTTGCGACCGCTATATAAAGCACCCTCTCGACGTTCTTTCGGTGGGCGACATCGTAAAGGTTAAAATACTTGACGTCGATTTAAAGAAAAACCGCATTTCCCTTACCATGAAGGAGGTATAACCATGACTAACATAATCGGCTTTCCCGGGCTTGGGATAACGCTTACCGTGAACCGCACGGCGTTCAGCGTTTTCGGCAAGGATATTTACTGGTATGCACTCTGCATACTCACGGGCTATCTTACCGGACTTGCTTTTGTTTCCGCCACCTGTAAAAAGCGCGGCATTGACCCCGACAACGTTTTTGACATATGCCTGTACGGACTGATTTTCGGGCTTATCGGCGCACGGATTTACTATTGCATATTCGACTGGAAATCCATCGGCGGATTTTGGGGCATATTCAAAATATGGGAGGGCGGAATTGCCATTTACGGCGCGCTTATCGGCGCGATTTCCGCCGCATACATTTACTGCCGCAAAAAAAAGCTGAATATTCTGCGCGTATTCGACGTATGCGTGCCGGGACTTTTTATCGGTCAGATTATCGGCAGATGGGGCAACTTCTTCAACGCCGAGGTGTACGGGCGCGAAACCGACAGCCTCCTGCGCATGACCATAAACGGCGGCAGCGGCGTTCACCCGCTGTTTCTGTATGAGGGAATATGGAACCTTGCAGGGCTTGTTCTGCTCCTGATTTTCCGTGACAAAAAGCGTGCCGACGGTCAGCCGTTCTTTTTCTACGTATTCTGGTACGGGCTGGGACGCCTCTTCCTTGAGGGCATGCGGCAGAGCGAATATATTCTCTACGTTATCCCCGGAGTTTTGGGCATTTCCCAGGTTGTGGCGGCAATAGGCATAATCGCAGGTATCGGCGGCATGGTTTTTCTGCAAAAACATTGTCAAAAGTCTGTATAATACACGCCTTTTTCGACATTCTGCATAAAAAAATAAAATAATTGTAAATTTAACGCAAAATGTTATTGATTTTGCGGCAAAAAAGTGTTATTATATAATAGTATGAATTTTTAATTCCGTAAAACAGGGTTTTACAGCCCGGAACTATAAAAAGGAGGACAATCTTTTATGGGAAGAAAAATGAAAACCATGGACGGTAACAACGCCGCCGCATATGCGTCCTACGCATTCACCGACGTCGCTGCTATCTATCCTATCACACCGTCATCAACCATGGCGGAAGTAACCGACAAATGGGCTACCGCAGGTCAGAAAAACATCTTCGGCAGAACCGTTCAGGTTACCGAGATGCAGTCGGAGGCAGGCGCTTCGGGTACTGTACACGGTTCGCTCGCAGCAGGCGCGCTCACCACTACATACACAGCGTCACAGGGTCTGCTTCTGATGATACCTAACATGTATAAAATTGCCGGCGAACTTCTTCCGTGCGTATTCAACGTATCGGCACGTGCGCTTGCGTCACACGCTCTGTCAATTTTCGGCGACCATCAGGACGTTATGGCATGCCGTCAGACAGGCTTTGCAATGCTCGCTTCGACAAATCCGCAGGAAGCTATGGATTTGGGCGCCGTTGCTCACCTCACAACAATCAAGGGTAAGGTTCCGTTCCTTCACTTCTTCGACGGTTTCAGAACCTCACACGAATACCAGAAGGTTGCCTGCTGGGATTATGCAGACCTTGCGGAAATGGTTGACTGGGATGCTATCGCAGACTTCAGACACAGCGCTCTGAACCCCGAACATCCGGCACAGCGCGGTACTGCACAGAACCCGGACGTATTCTTCCAGGCAAAGGAAGCTGCAAACAAATATTACGAGGCAATTCCTGCTCTTACTCAGGAATACATGGACAAGGTTAACGCTAAAATCGGCACGGACTACAAGCTGTTCAACTACTACGGCGCCGCTGACGCAGAAACGGTTATCATCGCAATGGGTTCGGTAAATGACACTATCGCTGAAACCGTTGACTACATGAACGCAAACGGCGAAAAAGTCGGCATGATTAAAGTTCGTCTTTACAGACCGTTCTCCGTTGACCACTTTATCGCAGCTATTCCGGACAGCGTTAAGAAAATCGTTGTTCTCGACAGAACAAAGGAATCGGGCGCTATCGGCGAACCGCTTTACCTCGACGTTGTTGCCGCTGTTGAAAATTCAAAATTTGCAGGCACACCGATTTTCGGCGGACGTTTCGGTCTCGGTTCAAAGGACACAACTCCGGCACAGATTATCGCTGCTTTCAAAAACACCGAAAAGAAACACTTCACAATCGGTATCAAAGACGATGTTACAAATCTGTCGCTTGAAATTTCCGAAAATCCGGATACAACTCCAAAAGGTATCAAGAGCTGTAAATTCTGGGGTCTGGGTGCTGACGGTACCGTTGGTGCAAACAAGAACTCCGTTAAAATTATCGGTGACCACACAGATATGAACGTTCAGGCATACTTCGATTATGACTCAAAGAAGTCGGGCGGTCTGACAGTTTCTCACCTGCGTTTCGGTCACGCAAAGATTACTTCAACCTACCTTATCAACAAGGCTGACTTCGTTGCCTGCCATAAGGCTTCGTACATCAGACAGTACGATATGGTTCAGGACGTTAAGCCGGGCGGCGTATTCCTTTTAAACTGCTCATGGAACGCCGAAGAGCTTGAAACTCACCTCCCCGGTCAGGTTAAGAGATACATCGCTGAAAACAACATTCAGTTCTATACAATCGACGGCGTTAAAATCGGTAAGGAAATCGGCCTCGGAAACAGAATTAACACTGTTCTGCAATCCGCTTTCTTCAAGCTTGCCGACATTATCCCGGCTGATGACGCTATCAAGTACATGAAAGACGCAGCTACCGCTTCTTACTCAAAGAAGGGTGACGCTATCGTTAAGATGAACCATGACGCAATCGACGCGGGTGCAAAAGCAATCGTTAAGGTTGACGTTCCGGCTTCATGGAAGGACGCAAAGGACGAAGACCTCTCTGTTAAGCATGACGGCGAGGGCAAGCTGATTGATTACGTTAATGACGTACTTGTTCCGATTAACGGTTTCCGCGGAATGCAGCTGCCGGTTTCGACATTTGTTCCTTATGCAAACGGCGAAGTTCCTCTGGGTTCATCTGCATTTGAAAAACGCGGCATCGCAATCGATGTTCCGACATGGAACGGCGACGCTTGTCTGCAGTGCGGACTCTGTTCATATGTATGTCCTCACGGCTGTATCAGACCGGTTGTTCTGACAGAAGAAGAGCTGAAAAATGCTCCGGAGGGAATTAAATACGTTAAGATGAAGCAGCTGGACGGCTACTACTACGGCATGGCAATTTCAGTTCTTGACTGTACAGGCTGCGGCTCATGTGTAAACGTGTGTCCGGAAGTTAAGGGTACAAAAGCACTGTCAATGTCTCCGCTTGACAACAATCTCGACGAACAAAAGGGCTTCGACTACGGTATTAAGCTTGCAACAAAGCCGTCCGTACTTGAAAAGTTCCCGATTAACACAGTAAAGGGTTCACAGTTCCGCGCACCGTATCTTGAATTCTCGGGCGCATGCGCAGGCTGCGGCGAAACACCTTACGCTAAGCTTATAACTCAGCTGTTCGGCAGCAGAATGTACATTGCAAATGCAACAGGCTGTTCATCAATCTGGGGCGGTTCATCACCTTCAACACCGTACACAACCGACGCAGAGGGCAAGGGTCCGGCATGGGCTAACTCGCTGTTCGAGGATAACGCTGAATACGGCTACGGTATGTTCCTGGGTCAGAAAGCAATCCGCGAAAAGAACATCGAAAAGCTTGAAAAGATTGCTGCTGACGAACCTTCGGTTAAGCCGGCTGTTGACAAATATCTCGAAACAAAAGACTGCGGTACGGCAAACAAAGTTGCAACAGAAGAATTGCTGAAAGCAATTGCAAACCTGAACTCGCAGGAAGCAAAAGACGTTCTTGCCGACAAGGATTACCTGAACAAGAAGTCAGTATGGATCTTCGGCGGCGACGGCTGGGCATATGATATCGGCTTCGGCGGCGTTGACCATGTTCTCGCATCGGGCGAAGACGTAAACATCATGGTATTCGATACCGAAGTTTACTCAAATACAGGCGGACAGTCATCAAAATCAACACCTACAGGCGCAATCGCACAGTTTGCAGCTGCAGGTAAGGCTGTTAAGAAGAAAGACCTTGCTGCAATCGCAATGAGCTACGGCTACATTTATGTTGCACAGATCGCTCAGGGCGCTGATTACAACCAGTGCTTAAAGGCTATGCTTGAGGCAGAAAGCTACCACGGTCCGTCAATCATCATCGCATACGCTCCGTGTATCAACCACGGTATCAAGGGCGGCATGAGCATCGCTCAGACCGAGGAGAAGAAAGCTGTTGAGGCAGGTTACTGGCACTTGTTCAGATTTGACCCGAGACGTACTCTTGAGGGCAAGAATCCGTTCCAGCTTGACTCAAAGGCACCGAAGGCTAATTACGAAGACTTCATCATGGGCGAAGTTCGTTACAACTCACTTGCACGTTCCAATCCGGAAAGAGCAAAAGAGCTGTTTGCAAAGGCTGAGGCTGACGCAAAGGCTAAGTACGATAAGCTCGTAAAAATGGCTGAATAATCAAAAAATATTACGGTTTCGGCGGATAGTGATAAGAAATTACCTCTATCTGCCAATAACCGAAAAAGAAACACGTATACCACATAAAAGCAGCGGTATACGTGTTTTTTTCATATAATAAAAAATGCAGCAAAATGAAATCATCTTGCCGCACCTCTTGCCGTTGAGTTCCTGCGCCGACTGTTTACCCGATAACCGACAGTCAAATCGGTGCCGATTATAACAAAAACATTCTTTATATATAAATCCTGAATAACTTATTTAATTTCCTGCTCTAAATCCGTAAATAATACTGAATTGAAAAAATCCTGTATACTAATATCCAGCCCATCACATATTTTCTTTATTGTCGATATAGTGGTACTGTTATTCCTGCCTCCGATAATGTTGCTCAGAGTGGACTGTGTTATGCCACATATAGTGGCAAGCTTATTAACCGTTATGTTATTTTCACTGCAAAGCTCAATAATCCGCAGTTTCGTTGCTTCGCCTATATTCATACATATCACCTTACATTATTTTAACCTTTTTGAGTTTAAAAAATTACCTCAATTGAGTTGACTTTTGAGAAATTTTATGATATGATGTTATATGTAGTTTAAACAATTGAACCGGAGTTTTTAAATGGGAACTCCAAAATCTACTATATTTATTCTATTAAGGAGTGGTTATCATGAAAAGAGAAACTACAAAAATGTTGGCTTCGGGTATCTTGGGTGCAATCCTTTCGGGTTCTGTTGCCCTCGCTGCTGTTTATACAGCCGAGCCGGCAAGCTTTAAAGTTTTGGTCAACGGGCAGGAATTTACATCAGATCCTCCGGCAATGGTTATTAACGGAAGTACATATTTGCCTTTGAGGGCAATGGGCGGCGCATTGGGAGTACCTGTCGAGTGGAACAGCGAATTAAATCAGGCTGAAGTCGGAAATTCAGCGCCAAAAGCGGACACAAATCAATATTCACGCAACAATCCGGCCCCGATTAATACGGTGCAGGAATATACCCATAAATATCCATATAGCGACATAATTGATTTTTCCGCAACAAATCCGGATTATACGGCAAACATTCGCGTCCTTGAAACGTTTCGCGGCGATGAGGCATTGAACATGATTAATTCCGACAGTTATTCTGATTACAAACCAAAAGAAGGATATGAATTTATAATCGCAAAGGTTGCTTTTTCAGCACTCAGCGTACAGAATGATTCCTCTATAAATGTTTCATATGTTAACTTTGATTTTTATTCCGGTAATAATGAAGAATATGACAGTGTGTATGTATCTATGGACGGAGCATTAAGCCAAAATATTTATGCCGGCGGAACTGCCGAGGGATATGTTGTCGGTCAGGTAAAAACCGATGATAAATCTCCTAAATTGGTTTATGGTCTTTCTTTCGGAAAGGAAACTTACGGAAAAGCAGTATGGTTTGCATTGCAGTAAAAACGGGTATTACTGTAATATAATCACGTTATTTCTATACCTTATGACGCAAATCAAAAAATATCGGGGTTGAACCCCGATATTTTTTTACAAAGCCAAGCACCGCAAGTAAAGCCTTGCCTGCTATTCATAATCGTCCGAAATCAGCACCACGCTGTTCGGCTCAACGGCAAACCGCACGGCAGTGCCGCGGAAACCGACTGTCTTTTCAGCATTATGCTCATTATCAAGCAGAAATATATTCGCATTGACCTCCCTGTCAAAACAAATTTCAATCTCTTTTTTCTCTTTCAGCTCATCATTATCTGTAAAATACGCGACCATAACCGCCGTTCCGCCGTTTCCATCAACAGCCGCAGCCGCGTGCACGCCGCCGCCCGGACACACCGTTTCGACAGCCGTACCCTTTTTGTGCAGGTTATTGAACATCTTAAACGGATAATAGCCCTTAAGCGGACGGTCGGTGTAAAAGTCAAACATGCCGTTGAATGCACTCGGGCGCGCGTCATAATACATAAGCATATCAAGCGGATTTTCCTGCCCGATAAGCATGACCGCACCGGTAAAAGCCGCACCTTTCATGCCTATAATCTGCTCGATGCTGTATACGAAATGCTCGCTCCAGTCTTTAACATAATTCCACTCATTCAATATGCTCTCCGTTTCGGTATAGCCGTATTCGTCCAAAATACCGCGCACCTTATTTATATCATTTACAAACCATTCCGTATCATAACCGTACAGATGCCAAGAAAAGAAATCGAGCGGAATATTGTCCTTTTTAAGGCGTGCAAGAAGCCCCCTCGTGAATGTCGGGTCGCCGACTCCGCATACCGCCGGGCCGCCTATTTTCAGATGCGGAAAACGCTCTTTCAGATAACTTACCGAAACAGCAAACAGTTCATAAAATTCCTCCGGTGTTCCGCCCCAGCATTTATCGCCGAGATCCGGCTCGTTCCATATTTCCCAGTATTCTATTCCGAGCTTAAATCCGTCCGCCCAGCCTTCATTGTAATGCATGATGATATGCTCGCAGATTTTTGCCCACTTAAGATTGTCCCTCGGAGGAACGGTGTTATACTTCTTCACCCAATGCTCAATCGATGCGCCGAGCCTGTAGTACATCTTGCTGCCCGCCTCAAAACACGTATTCACATAGACGTCGGTCAGCGTGAAATCATACGCCGACGGGTCATTCACATCTCTGTCAAAGTCGGTAAATATGCAGTTTACGTCAACCACATGCTCGCGCCCGGCGCCCGCCCAATGCGACGCGTCATGATTTCGCGCATACGGTATCCCTGCCGCCTTGTAATCATTAAAAAAACTCTTTGTCTGGTCGCTTCTCGGCTTCAGCGGATTGTTGTTCACCGCATGCATGGGCTTTATCTTCCCCGTCGCCTTTCCCGTGTTTACCGTTATTTTCTCCATAATTTTACCCTCCGTTGATTACTTTTACTGAATCATCACTTTCTGCTTTGAAACCACAAAATGCACAAATGCAATGACGCCTATCAATATAACAAAAGAAATAACCGACAACAGCTGCTGACCGTACATATGTATTCCGAAAATGCTGTTTCCGCCTGCCTGAACCGCCGATAAAATCCGGCTGCCTATAAGCGACGCTGTAAATCCGGAAATTCCGGTAATACAGCCCTTTATAGCCGACGCCTGAACAAAATAATCGCTTTTAACATAGCTGTAAACAATATTCATAGAATTTTGGTTTACGCTTGCAATCCCGACATTATACATAACGGTGTATATGACTATGCACCACCACGTCTGCGGCGTGCAGAAGATATTCACCAAAAATGCCGCAGCCACTATGATATACCCTAGCTCAATGCCTTTTGCAAATCCATGTTTATTCGCGAATTTGCCGAATGGAAGCGACACGGAAAATCTTGCAAGGTTTGCAGCCATGTTGATAACCTGCACCATTCCCACCGAAATCATAAGGTCTTTTGTTTTATATACTCCCAAAAATCCGATTGTCATATATTGGGCAATGCCTACCGCCGCGCTCATTATCACAACGTTTACAAAGTTTTTGTTGCGCAGCGTGTTGTCAAGAACTTCTTTAAACGGCACCGTTTTGTGATGCTCTAAATCCTCATTCTCCTTTATCAGCAGCAGACTGATAAAATTCATGAGTGTGATAACAAAAATTGTTGCCGCCATAAATATAAATCCGCCCTTGATATTGCCGCTTTTTTCAAACCGGTCAAAAACATTACCGGCAATGAGTGTAACCGCAATTCCGCTCACAAGCGACAGCATTTCCTTCGCTGCCGAAAACGTACCGCGTTTTGTCGGGCAAACATAAGAATTTCCCCACTTATATATTACCGAAGTAACAAGGTAATTAGAAAAATACGCCGCAAGAATTACCGCCATAACAACTGCCGTCTTTCCGTTTACGCCCATGGGGATAAACGGCAGAAGATACAGGCACATAAACAGCAGCGAGCTGAGTGTATTAAAAAATGTGGACGTCCTTTTTACATTTTTAATCTTCTGAACCAAAAATAATGCGGCAAGCTGGAACAAAAATGCCGCGGATATAAATGAAGATATAACGCCGATTGTCGCGTCATTTATCCCCATTTCGGTCAGTAGCTTTGCCAAAAATGCGTCTCCGACCAGTATCGCCACAAAATATTCAAAAGAACACTGCACCATATATGCAATGCGCGAGCGCTTATATTCCGCACTTTCGTAAATGTTTTCAGTTTTCTGCATTTTTCTTCTCCTTATATTCAGCCGTTGTTTCGCGAATAACAAGCTTATGTTCTATTTTAATATTTCTTGCAGGGCCGTCATCTCCGTAAATTCTGTCAAACAGCAAATCGATGCAGGTTCTGCACTGCTTTTCATAATCCATTCGGATTGTGGTGAGCGGCTTTGCCGAATATGCGGCAAACGGTATATCGTTTTTTCCTATGACCGATACGTCCTCCGGCACGGAAATACCGAGTTTTCCGAGCCTGTATATCATCGCAAGCGCGACCTCGTCATATGCGCAGACAAGCGCCGTGGGGCGGTCTTTCTGCGCCGCAAACTTTTCCGCCGCCTCGTAGCCGATTTCCTCAAACCGCTTATTTATTATGTAGCACCAATCCCGGTGAAACGGAAGTCCGTACTTTTCAAGTGTTTCACGAAACTCCGTAAGCTGTCCGAGAGTGAGCGTTTCTCCCACATGCCCTATTTTTTTATGCCCCAGCCGCATCAGATGCTCTACCGCTGTGTCCATCACCGCGTCATTATCATGGAAAACGCTGTCAAACCTGACGTCATCCGTTTCCCCGAGGTATACCATCGGCAAATCGGGCATATCCCCCACCTTGCCGCCGATAACAACAATTCCGTCCGCCTCATCGCTTAAAACAATACTGTCAATTCCATGCGATATTTTATCGTTGCTGAAATCATATATGTATACCGAAACCCGTCCGCCGCGCTGCTCGGCATACTCCTTGATGTGCGTAACCATTATCGAATACGCTATACTGATAATCTCGGGGCAAAGCACCGCAATAACAGGATTTTTACCTTTTTTATATTCTATTTTCCGCTTGCTTTTTTCCTTGAAATACCCCATTTCAAGAGCAATACGTTTTATTTTTTCCGCGGTTTCGCTGCTTATTTCCCTGCTGTCCGACAGCGCCTTGGAAACGGTCGAAACCGAAACGTTTGCAAGCTTTGCAATTTCTCTGTGCGTCATACCAAACTCCGTCCTGCCGCCGTGCGGCATTTACATCATTATCAATTATACCCCAATCATTCCGCTATTTCAACCCCTTTTTTTACGAAAAAAATTCGTAAATTATCAAAAAAATCATGCTGTCAAAAAAATTATGGACAAATGCCCGAAAATATGTTTTAATAGTAATAATATCAGAAAAAGGACGGTGGCGGAAATGCATAAAATCACTCCGTACAGCGCCGGTATTCCGGCAGAAAATATAAAAAAATTCATAGAAAGGCTCGAAAACAGCAGTCTGTCCACGCACGATGTGATACTTGCCCGCGGAAACGGGATTTTCTTCGAGGCATATTGGAAGCCGTTTTCTGCCGATATGACGCACAGAATGTATTCGGTGAGCAAGAGCATTGTGTCGATTGCCGTAGGCTTTGCCGTGCAGGACGGACTTTTGTCGCTCGATGACCCGATTTGCAGGTATTTCCCGGAGGAATGTGCCGGCTGCGACTGCGAGGAGCTTAAAAATCAGACGGTGCGCCATATGCTCATGATGTCTACGGCGCGTTCGCCGAAAAACTGGTTTGCCGAGCTATGCGATGACCGTGTGAAGTATTATTTTAAAAACTATTATGATGAAAGCGTGCGCCCGTCGGGCACCGTGTTTGAATATGACAGTACCGGCTCGTTCATTCTCTGCGCGATGGTTGAGCGGCTATGCGGAATGCCGTTTATGGACTATCTGCGCGTAAAGCTGTTCGACAAAATCGGCGTATCCTCCGGTGCTCGCTGCCTGAAATGTCCGGGCGGACATTCCTGGGGCGATTCCGCGGTACTGTGCACGCCGCGCGACCTGTTGAAAATTGCGCGTTTCGTGATGAACAAGGGCTCATGGAACGGCGAGCAAATTCTTGACGAAAAATATCTGACCGACGCATGCTCAAGTCAGATTGACAGCAACGTCTCCGGTCTTTATGACTACGAAAGCTGCGGCTACGGTTATCTTATCTGGCGCACCGTAAATAATTCCTTCTTTTTCAACGGAATGGGAGCACAGTTCGCGATATGCGTGCCGGACAAGGACTTGATTATGATAATAAACAGCGACAATCAGGGGAAGCCCAATGCGCAGAAAATAATAATGGACGGATTTTTTGAGCTTATTGCGAACCCGATGGCAGACTGCGCTCTGCCGGAAAATCCGAACGGAACAAAGGCACTCGATGAATATGCGAACACTCTCACGCTCGCTGCGTCGCACGGAGAGGCTCATTCGCCGTTTTCCGCGCAAATCAGCGGCAAAAAATATACGCTGCGCCCCAATCCCATGGGCATAACCGACATAACGCTCAATTTTGACGGCGACGGCGGACGCATGACCTACACCAACGCTCAGGGGCAGAAAACCATCGATTTCGGTATGTGCGAAAACAAATTCGGTATCTTCCCCCAAGACGGATATTCCGACGAAACGGGCGCGGTCGCATGTCCGGGGCATAAATACCGCTGCTGTGCCTCCGCAGCATGGGCAGAACCGCAAAAACTGTTTATTAAGGTGCAGATTATCGATGATTATTTCGGCAACCTGAATATCACCCTCAGCTATAAAGACTCCGAACTCGGCGTTTATATGGAAAAGCATGCCGAGGCATTCCTCGACGAATACTCCGGCTACGGATACGGAGAATGTGAATAAAAAATATGTATTTGTAAAGGGTTGCGGCAAAATAAAATTATTTTGCCGCAACCCCGCATTTTTTCAAACAGGTTTAACATCTTTCAACATTTTTGACCGCAAAGCGAAAAAGCACCGATTGGCGATGCTTTCAGGCTTGATATGTATAGGATAAAAGGGTAGAAAAAGCAATCTCCTTCTACATTTTACATTATATCATAAGATACGTCAAAAATCAACAGTTTTTTTCACAAATATTGTATTATTTAAATATTTTATACTGCTATCAATACAATATATGTACATTATGCCCATATTATTCCGCATAAACCGTATTTTTTTCACATATACTACCCATGAGGTGAATGTTATGCTGAAAAAATATAAACCGTACATTATCCAAATAATCATCGCACTTGCCGCCGGAGGGATTTCCGCATTCTTCATCAGAAGCGACTTTGAATCCTTTGACAAAATTTCAAAGCCGTTTCTCACTCCGCCCTCCGCCGCATTTCCGATAGTCTGGTCACTGCTGTACATTCTGATGGGTATAAGTGCCGGTCTGATTTCACAAACCGAAAACCGTATACCGTTCATTTATTGGCTGCAGCTTTTTGTCAACATTCTCTGGCCGATTATTTTCTTCGGTATGAAAGCGTACCTGTTTGCATTTATCTGGCTTGTTCTGCTATGGATTTTGATTATCTCCATGATTGCGGAATTTTACCGCATAAACAAAAAGGCGGCATATTTGCAAATTCCGTACCTTATATGGGTGACCTTTGCCGGATATTTGAATTTCGCAATATGGTTTATGAATATGTAGCAGAGAATTATTTCCCCGTGCTTCCGAAGCCGCCCGAGCCGCGTTCTGTTTCCGAAAGCTCATCGGTTTCTTCAAATTCCACCGGCAGATACGGCATAACAACCAGCTGCGCTATGCGCTCCTGCGGCTCGATAACCCGTTCCTCATCGGTATCGTTATGCAGCGCGACAATGTATTCGCCGCGATAGTCGCTGTCCGCAACTCCGACGCAGTTCGCCGGGCGAAGTCCCTGTTTTGCCGCAAGTCCGCTCCGCGCAAAAATCGCGCCGAAATATCCGTCCGGCACGGCGATTGCCAGTCCCGTGCCGATTTTTTCGGTGGTGTGCGGCTTTATCGCGACCGTCTCCGGGATTGCCGCGTACAGGTCATATCCCGCTGCCGCCGCCGAACCCCTCGAGGGTATTTTTGCATCTTCTCTCAATTTTTTTACTTTTATCTGCATATTATCTCCATTCCGCCGCCGTACGGCAGCATAAGCAATTGCGAAAAAACACCGGTCATGCCGAAATTTCCGTCAGATGTAAACCCGAAATTCGGATACGGCATGAACAGGCGTCCTTTCACGCTAATTTTTCCATAGTACAATCTCTTTTTGCGCAAGGGATTTCTTCAGGTCTATAATCCGCTGATTTTCCGAACCGCAGAATTGCAGACTGATATTTTTTTTATCAATCTGAAACTCGCCGTCCACCAGCACATCAATCATAGACAGCATTTCATCGGTGACCTCGCACCGCGCGCGCGACGGCTTTAAAAGCTCTTCATCGAGCAGATACCCCGTATAGCACCAGATGTTTTTTTCGGGATATTTCTGCTTTACTTCTTTCAGAAATCCGACCAGCTCACGCTGATTTTCCGGCTCAAACGGTTCGCCGCCGAGGAGGGTAAGCCCGTGAATATATCCCGGAGCAAGCGCCGATAAAATCTCGCCGCGAACCTCCGCAGTAAATTCGCTGCCATACGAAAAATCCCATGTTTCCGGCTGAAAACAGCCCTTGCAGTGGTGCGTGCAGCCCGAAACAAACAGGCTTACACGCACACCGAGTCCGTTTGCAATATCACATTTTTTTATACCGCAGTAATTCATTTCATTCACCGTTTTCCGCACTGTCCGCACCATGTGCCATGCGGCGCATGAATTACAGATGCAATACTCTTTCCTTGATTTCTTGTGTTCTGCCCTGATTCCAGAACTGCGTACCGATATATCCGCAGGTACGTCTTGCAACATTCAGCTTTGTTTCATCTGTATTTCCGCATTTCGGGCAGGTCCAGATAAGCTTTCCGTCCTCGTCCTCACGGATTTCTATTTCTCCGTCAAATCCGCACTCCTGGCAGTAATCCGACTTGGTGTTCAGCTCCGCATACATAATGTTGTCATATATGAATTTCATGACATCTAAAACAGCCTCAAGATTGTTCTGCATATTCGGAACCTCCACGTAGCTGATTGCGCCGCCCGGCGAAAGCTGCTGGAACTGCGACTCAAACGCGAGCTTGTCAAACGCGTTAATTTCCTCCGTTACATGCACGTGATAGCTGTTTGTTATATAGTTTTTATCGGTAACACCCTCGATTATTCCGAAACGTTTCTGCAGGCACTTCGCAAATTTATATGTTGTGCTTTCAAGCGGCGTGCCGTAAATGCTGAAGTCGATATTTTCTTTTTCCTTCCAGCGCTTTGTAGCCGCATTCAGATACTGCATAACCTCCAGCGCAAACGGCGTCGCCGACAAATCGGTATGCGATTTTCCGGTCATGTACTTAACACATTCGTACAGCCCCGCATATCCCAGCGAAATAGTGGAGTAGCCGCCGTAAAGAAGCTTATCTATCGTTTCACCCTTTTTAAGACGCGCCAGCGCACCGTACTGCCACAAAATCGGTGCAGCGTCGGAAAGAGTGCCTTTCAGCCGATTGTGACGGCACATCAGCGCCTTATAGCACAGCTCCAGACGTTCGTCGAATATCCTCCAGAACTTATCCAAATCCCTGCCGGACGACAGTGCAATATCCACCAAATTCAGCGTAACAACACCCTGGTTAAAGCGTCCGTAATACTTAGGTTTGCCGTTTTCATCAACATACGGCGTAAGGAATGACCGGCAGCCCATGCATGTATAGCAATGTCCCTCGCCGTTTTTATCCACCTTCAGTTTAAGCATCATTTTTTCCGAAATATAGTCGGGAACCATACGCTTTGCGGTGCATTTTGCCGCGAGCTTTGTCAGATAATAATACGGTGAATTTTCACTTATATTGTCCTCTTCAAGAACGTATATCAGCTTCGGGAACGCCGGAGTTATCCACACGCCCGACTCATTTTTAACGCCCGTTATGCGCTGTTCGAGCATTTCCTCTATAATCATGGCAAGGTCATGTTTGAGTTGCGGTTCCTTTGCCTCGTTGAGGTACATAAATACCGTCACAAACGGCGCCTGTCCGTTGGTTGTCATCAGCGTTACAACCTGATACTGTATCATCTGGCAGCCTTTTTTGATTTCTTCGCGCAGGCGCTTTTCAACAATATCGCTTATCGCATCTTCGTTCGGTGCCGCACCGAGCTCACGAACCTCCGCCTCAACATCGCGGCGGATTTTTTTGCGGCTCACGTCAACGAACGGTGCCAGGTGCGTCAGCGATATACTCTGACCGCCGTACTGACTCGACGCAACCTGCGCGATAATCTGCGTTGAAATATTGCACGCGGTGGAAAAGCTGTGCGGCTTTTCTATCATCGTGCCCGAAATAACGGTGCCGTTCTGCAGCATATCTTCAAGGTTTACAAGGTCGCAGTTATGCATATGCTGCGCGAAATAGTCCGCGTCATGAAAATGAATAAGTCCGTTTTCATGTGCGTCAACCACCTCCTGCGGCAGCAGTATTCTCTTTGTAATATCCTTGCTGACCTCGCCTGCCATGTAGTCGCGCTGTACGCTGTTTACAGTCGGATTTTTATTTGAATTTTCCTGTTTTACTTCCTCATTGTTACACTCAATCAGGGTCAAAATCTGCTCATCGGTTGTGTTCGATTTGCGCACGAGAGAACGCGTATAGCGGTACGTAATATAGTTACGCGCCACGTCAAACGCTTTCTGATTCATAATCTGGTCCTCGACCCTGTCCTGTATTTCCTCAACGCTCAGCGAACGCTTTACGTTCGCACACGCATTTTCCACATTCTCCGCGATTATCTCAATCTGATCGTCGGTCATGCGCTCACTTTCCAGAACGCCTGCATTTGCTTTCTTTATCGCGTTTTTGATTTTCTCGAGGTCAAATACTACCTCTGTACCGTTTCTCTTAATGATTTTCATGATTTTTCCTTTCTCCTTCTTTCGTCCCAATAAAAAATATATGCATCAATATCTTGTACCGTGTTTCCGAATGCATTTTCTATTATACCACATATTGTTATTTTTGCAATAGAAAACGTGATATTTTTACCAAATAACTTATATTACAAAATTATTTCAAAGCCGTTATTTTTTTGACATTGCCGTATTTCTATGATACCACAAGGCTTTCACGTTGTCAACCCTATTTATTTTTAAGGTTGACAATACCGTTGTTTTGTGATATAATATTTTTGCAAATAAAAAGGAGTTGTGGTTGAAATGACAAAAACACGATTAAAAACACAAGATATTGTATATATGGCAATTAGCGCCGCAATACTCGCAATCTGCTCGCAGATAAGCATACCGGGGACAATTCCGTTCACGCTACAAACCTTTGCGGCGGCGTTCATAGGCGGATATTTCGGTGTAAAAAGGGGCGTCGGCGCCGTTCTCGTCTACATATTGCTCGGCATCGCCGGAATACCGGTGTTTGCCGGATTCCGCGCAGGCTTTCCGGTACTGCTCGGAGGAACCGGCGGATATATCATTGGGCTGATACCATTTGCAGCAATTGCGGGATTTTTCGCAAAGCGTTCCGCAAAAAAAATCCCCGTCACATTCGCCGGCATGTTCTTGGGGCTTGTTGTCTGCTATGCGCTCGGCACGGCATGGTACGTTCACATCTATGCCGAAAAAGGCTTGATGTACGCGTTGCTGACATGTGTGACACCGTTTATCCTCCCCGACGCCGTCAAGCTCTTTCTTGCAGCGCTGCTTGTGAAAAGACTTCCGCCCGTTTCCGGCATATGATTTGACACGGTACAAAATTTGTGATATTATATAGGTAATAAATCAGTGAGTTCGAGACCTTCCTCACTTAAAACAAAACTAAAGGAGAAATATTATGAAAAAACAAACAACATGTCTCACTCAGGGAGCGATGACAGCGGCACTGTACGTTGTCCTCACCATGCTTTCGCACGCGTTCGGTCTGGACAGCGGCGCGGTTCAGCTGCGTTTTTCCGAAGCGCTGTGCATACTGCCGATGTTCTCACCGGCGGCAATCATGGGGCTGTTCGTCGGCTGCATACTTTCCAATCTGCTCGCCGGCGGAATTGTATGGGACGTAATTTTCGGCAGCCTTGCGACGCTTATCGGCGCAGTCGGCACATATAAGCTCCGGCACATGCCGCCCGCCGCAATTGCCGCACCCATAATCGCAAATACCGTAATCGTGCCGTTCGTGCTCGCATACGGCTACGGTCTTACCGGCGGCATACCGTATTTTATGCTTACCGTCGGCGCCGGCGAATTAATTTCATGCGGAGTTTTCGGCTCGGTTTTGTATATAACGCTAAAAAAATACAAAAAGTTTTTTTAATCGTCAAAAATTGTTGACAGCCGCAGTATAAAGTGATATAATAATTAAAACAAGGGTGTTCATTTAGGTCTGATGAGTACCCCTTTTTTATAGATACCGGCTATGTCGGTAAAATTCTTGATATTAGAGGGATATGCTCCTTCTGATATGAAAAAAATGCGTTTTTTCGCGAAAATAAAAGCACCCGATCCGGTGCTTTTACTGTTTTGTTATTATTGAAGAAGGAGAATATTAAAGATGACAAAATATATTTTTGTTACGGGCGGCGTGGTTTCCGGACTGGGAAAGGGCATAACGGCGGCGTCCCTGGGAAGATTGCTTAAAGCGAGGGGGCTTAAGGTTGCGGCACAGAAGCTGGACCCTTATGTTAATGTTGACCCCGGCACGATGAGTCCGTATCAGCACGGCGAAGTTTTTGTAACCGAGGACGGCGCAGAAACCGACCTTGACCTCGGTCATTACGAACGGTTCATTGACGAAAACCTCAATAAATTTTCCAATCTGACAACCGGCAAGGTTTATCAGAATGTTTTAAATAAAGAACGCAACGGCGAATATCTCGGCGAAACGGTTCAGGTTATTCCGCATATCACGAACGAAATCAAGAATTTTATCTACTCGGTAGGCAAAAAGACCAGCGCAGACGTTGTTATCACTGAAATCGGCGGCACAACCGGCGATATAGAAAGTCAGCCGTTTTTGGAGGCAATCCGTCAGGTAGGGCTTGAAGTAGGACAGGAAAACTCGCTCTACATACATGTTACGCTCGTACCGTATCTGCACGGCTCGGAGGAACATAAATCAAAGCCTACACAGCACTCGGTAAAAGAGCTGCGCGGCATGGGTATTCTTCCCGACATCATCGTGCTCCGCTGCGATGAGCACCTTGAAGAGTCCATCTTCCGCAAAATTTCGCTTTTCTGTAACGTTAAGCCCGACTGCGTAATTGAAAACATGACTATACCGGTACTTTACGAAGCACCGCTTATGCTTGAAAAGAATAATTTCTCACAGATTGTCTGCCGTGAACTCGGCATAGATGCGCCCGAACCCAACCTGAAAGAATGGAACGAAATGCTTTCGCGCATATCGTCACGCAGCAAGAGCGTCAAAATCGCGCTTGTCGGAAAATATGTTCAGCTGCATGACGCATACCTGTCGGTCGCCGAGGCGCTCCGTCATGCCGGCTATGAGCATGACGCAAAGGTTGAAATAGAATGGATTGATTCCGAGCTGATTACACCGGAGAACGTTGCCGAAGCCCTGCAAGGCTGCGGCGGCATAATCGTCCCCGGAGGCTTCGGAAACCGCGGTATAGAGGGAATGATTACCGCAGCGCAGTACGCGCGTGAAAACAACATTCCGTACCTCGGCATTTGCCTGGGTATGCAGATTGCGGTTATCGAATACGCACGCCATGTCTGCAAAATCGCGGACGCCAATTCCGGCGAATTTGACGCGGAGACAGAGAATAAGGTCATTGACTTTATGCCCGACCAAAACGACGAAATCGCAAAAGGCGGCACGCTCCGTCTTGGCGCATATCCGTGCAAAGTTGCCGAAAATACGCAGATGTATTCCTGCTACGGCAGCACGCTGATTTCCGAAAGACACCGTCACAGATACGAATTTAACAACGATTACCGCGACGCAATGAAAGCGCACGGACTTGTTTTGAGCGGCACATCGCCCGACGGACACATCGTTGAAACGGTTGAAATTCCCGAAAATGATTTCTACATCGGCGTACAGTTCCACCCGGAATTTAAGTCACGCCCGAACAAAGCGCACCCGCTTTTCTCCGGATTTATAAAGGCGGCGCTTGATAAATAGTTAGTCACATTGTTCATATGTACTCCGAAAAGAACTGTAGCAAATTATTGCTGCGGTTCTTTTCACTTTAGGGGTTGACTTTAATCAGCCGGTTATTTTCACTTTTACGGATTGACCTTAATCAGCCGGTTATTTTCACTTTTACGGGTTGACTTTAATCAGCTTTATGATATAATTACAGTATCATTTTGATTACGGAGGGGTACTCATATGAACGATATATTTTTCTTAATGCCGCCTGCTGTTTCCGCAGACGAATTTGTATATTTCCGAAAAAGCTTTACCGTCGGCAATCTGCCGAAAACTGCGGTTATCCGCATGCTTTCCGAGGGGCACAGCGCTCTTTTTGTGAACGGAAAATTTGTCGAATGTTGTCAGGGCAGACACCCCGGGCGCGTTGCCGCATTTGACATTCTGCCGTATATTAAACGCGGCAAAAATGTGCTTGCGTTCAAGCTCGGGGGCGACTATTTTCAGACATTTGAAAAATCCGCACGCAAGCTGATAAAAGAAAGTAACTCCATGCTCGCATTTTCTCTTGACCTCGGAAGAAAGCGCATCAATTCCGACAGCAGCGTGCTTTGCAGCACTTCACGCAGCGATAATTGGTGCGGCACGGATTTTGATGACAGCAGCTGGGTTAATGCGGAGCCGATAATGCACGTCGGCAGCGAGGACATTGCAAATTGCTGGAAACCTGCTCCCGTTTGGAAGTTGCAGCCCGAAAAAATACTCGTTCCTGAAAAAAAGCTGCACATGAACATATATGATTTCGGCAAAACGGTTGTGGGCTACCCCGAACTGCACTTTAAAAGCGGTTTCGGCGAAAAAATAATACTCTATTTTGATTTGTACGAAACAACAAAAGAACTTGAAAATTCAAAAACCGTCATTCAAAATCTTACTGTGGAGGCGGTTATTCCGCCCGACGGAAAGGTTCGCATATATCGCCGCCGAGCGATGCGGTATCTGCGCGTTGTGTCGGATACCGGGCTTGTTCCGTCATATATCGGCGTACATCAGAGCACATATCCGGCGGACTTTATAGGCAAATTTCATTGCAGCGACGAGCTGCTGAATAAAATTGACGAAACAGCCGAATATACACTCCGCGTTAATATGCATCAAGAATTTGAAAGCTGTCCGCGGTGGGAAATGCTCGGTTTTTCGGGCGATGTCCGTATGTGCGGTCTGCTTGCGGCATGTCTCTACGGCGATACCGCTTTGGCAAAGGCTTTCTTTACAATAAAACACGGCATGAACGCCATTCTTACTCCGGGGCATGTATATTCGCGTTCCGAAGAGCGCGGTTTATGGGATTACCCTGCATGGTATGTAATTATGGTCCTCGATTACGTGTATTGGACGGGCGATTTGCGCACCGCAAAGAAGCTTTGGAACAGCGTTGAAATGAACGCGGACTGGTATGCAGACAAGCTAAATCCCGACGGACTGATATATCAGCCGCTGCTCCATGATGACCACCGCCGCGGATTTTCCATAGTCGATTACACCTGTTCGGGAAACCGCACGGGCTACAAGGTATTCTTAAATGCACTTGCCGGCGAGACATTTCATGCGGCGGCACAGCTTGCCGAGCTGCTCGGAAAACAGAAAAAATCCGACCGCTTTAATTCGCTTGCGGACAAAACCCGCGGTGCCGTTTCAAGTCTTTTGTGGGATAATGACCTGCATACATTCCGCGACAAGGGAAAACCGTATGTTTCTCAGGACGGAAACGCGCTCGCCGTACTTTTCGGTGCGGCGTCACCCGAGCAGAAACACTCTGCATTGCTTTATCTGAAAAACAGCATGTGGTCGGAATACGGCTCTGCAATGGCAGACCGCGCCATCGATACCGAAGATATGGAATACAGTAATTTTAAAGGCAGCGAAGTGATTTCGCCGCTCATGAATACATATGAAGCGGAGGCTCATTTCAAATACGGCTCTCCCGATGACGCACTTGAGCTTATTCGCCGAACCTGGGGCGGCATGCTGAAAAAAGGCGCAAAAACTTTTTGGGAATACGCATGGAATGACGCCGAAAAACCTTGGAATCTCACCTGCCACGCATGGTCGGCAGGCACGGCATATCTCATGCGCGCATACGTCTGCGGCATAAAACCGTCAAAACCCGGTTTTGAAGAAATATCATTATGTCCGCGTCCCGGCAGTCTTGAGTCTTTTGACGCGGTTATCCCGACACCGCTCGGGAATATAACCGTCGGATATAAAAATAAAACCTTTACCCTGACCTGCCCCGAGGGAATAAAGGCTGTACATGCTAATCTGCCCGAGGGGACAGTATTAAAAAGAATGTAACTGCATATAAAAATCGGGCGTGCAGCAGAATTATCCTGCTGCACGCCCTTTAAATTTACCTGTTTACTTTACGTTCTTTTCATCAAGAAACGGCTTCATGCTGTTCGCGCACATTCCCATCGTAGAGATATTATGCAGCAGCGCAGACGTTACCGGTGAAATTATTCCTAAAATTCCGGACAGTATCAGCGCGCTGTTAAATACAGACGTAAACCTGTAGTTATTGTAAATCCGCTTAAACAGATTTTCACTCAAATCGCGCAGAACCGCAAGCCTTTCCAAATCCGATGTAAGCAGAGTTATATCCGCCACCTCGCGCGCAATATCGGACGCGTCTTTCATCGCGACCGACACATCTGCTGCGGCAAGTGCCGGTGAATCATTAATTCCGTCACCGACCATGACAACTTTATGTCCTTTTGCTTTCATCTCATTGATAATATTCAGCTTGTCCTCCGGAAGGACACGCGCGTGGTATTTATCAATCGACAGCGCATTGCAAACGCTTTTTGCGGTGGATTCGCCGTCACCCGTAATCATGACTATGTTATCAAACCCTCTGCCGCGCAGCTCCGCAATGGCTGTCGCCGCGTCCTCGCGTATCGGGTCGGTGATGCAGAGCACACCGCAAAGCTTTCCGCCTATCGCCAGGTAAACCAGCGAATACTTCTCGCCGAGAGCCTTGATTTTTCGGTGCTGTTCTTCGGTAACCGTTATTCCCTCGTCATCGAAAATGAAATGAGCACTGCCGATTAGCGCCTTTTCGCCGTGCAGCTTGGTCGCTATACCGTGTGCAACAATATATTCCACCTCTGCATGCTCCTCGGAATGTTTCAAATCTCTCTTTTCCGCCGCGTGAACGATAGCTTTCGCCACACTGTGCGGAAAATGCTCCTCAAGGCATGCCGCTATGCGCAGTATTTCCTCCTCGGAGTATCCCTCAAACACCATAATTTCGGCAAGGTCGGGACAGGATACCGTCAGCGTACCCGTTTTATCAAACATAATCGTATCCGCATGGGCATAGTTCTCCAAAAATCTGCCGCCCTTTACCATTATATTATATTCCGCCGCTTCGCGCATGGCAGATATTACGCATATAGGCGTTGACAGCTTAATCGCGCACGAATAGTCAACCATCAGCACCGACAGCGCACGCGTTACGTTTCCGGTGAGCAAATATGTCGCCGCGCACGCAAGCAAGCTTACCGGCACGAGGCTGTCCGCAAAGCTTTCCGCCTTCGTCTGAACCGTCGATTTTAAGTCCTCCGAGGTTTCTATAAGCTCTACAACCTTGTTTATCCGGCTGTTATCCGGCAGCTGAGTTACCTCAATATCAACCGAGCCTTCCTCGATAACGGTTCCGGCATATACGCTGGCGCCCTGCGACTTATGGCTGAGCATCGCCTCACCCGTCATTGCAGCCTCATTAACGCCGGCTTCACCCGATATAACCGTTCCGTCTATGGGTATCATACTGCCCTGCTGCACGCGCACAACATCACCCGGGACAATATTTTTAAGTGCAACATGCACCGGTTCGCCGTTTTCAATCTTCCATACTTTGTCGATGTTGATGGCAAGGCTGTCCGAAAGGGTATTTTTCGCCTTTTTACGCGTGTAGCTTTCCAGCAGTGCGGAAATATTCAGCAGCGTCATTACCGATGACGCCGTGCCGTAAGAACCGTTCAGCACCGACGCCGAAATGGAAACAGCGTCCAATACGGCAACATTCAGCTTGCCTTCAGCCAGCCCCGACAACCCGGATTTTATAAAAGGAATTGCTCGTATAACCGTTACCGGCGCAACCAAAAATGACGGAAGCAACAGCTTTGTAAGCGCCCGTTTTGCAAGAATTTTTACAAAATCGCGCTTAAATTCCTCATTGGTTTCCTGCACGGGCGTAAGCGGCGCAGACTCCAGTTTTCCTGCATTAATGCCGCGGATTTTTTCCAGCAGAACATCCCGGATTTCTCCGTGATATGTCAGCAGAATACCGCCGTTTGCATACGCCGCGCGCACCGAAATAACCCCCGGCACGCCGCACAGCATCGCCTCCAGGCTTGTCGCCTGAAGCTTGGAAAACACTCCGCTGCCGCATCTGACCCTTAATCTGCCGGGAGAATCATATACTACTTTGCATCTCACGGTCTATCACTTCCTCGCAATCAGTTCTCCTCAGCCGCCTGTTTTGCATCGTAGCAAATATCCTCTGCCTCGTCCTTCATCGTCTGGAAGGTCGCTTTTGCTTCGTTCTGAAGCTTCATGCACTTCGCAAGACCGTTCACACAGGCTTTTCTTGTTTTGTCGCTCTTCAAAGCCTTAACGCCGTAGGTTGCGGCAAAAATTCCGCCGGCAAAGCATAACAGTTTCTCATTTTTCAGGTAATCCAAAAGCTTCATAATAAAATCCTCCATTCCTCCGTTAAAAACGGTACGTGACCAACATGAAAGCTTGTCCGTCTGCGCAAAATGTGCATTCGCTCACGAAAGCGCACCCGCGCCGCCGGGGTTCGCAGTTAGTTTATGTTAATCATTACTTTTGTATTATCGGTCTGTCCGATTATCTATATTTTACTTCTATTTTGCGAATTTGTCAACAGCAATTACACCCCGAAATTGCAAATTTTTTATTAATTTTTATGAAACAACCCGTATTTTCCATTAACCCGGGCTAACCCAAGCGCGTATCCGACGGACGTACCGAAAACCGCACGGCAAAACCCCCGAAAGCAGCCGCTCAGAGCCGTTTCGGGGGTTATCTTTAACCTATACATAAATTTCCGCCTGCAAGCGTGTAAATTACAAACGCTGCTAAAATCATTGATAAGCGGTTTTTGCGAAAATTTCCGCAAAATGCTTTATGCATTATTTTACGCTGTATTCCAGCGCATTTTCCAGCGGAACCATGCCGGGGTATGTCCATAACATTCCCTTAAATGTTTCCGTCTCGGAATCGAGCGGAAGATTATCAAGCACCTGTTCAAAGTTTCCGCGTCCTACCGTGCGTGTTGTGATATTTCCGTCAATAAGCTGCGTTACGCCGTCGGTGCTGACTTTGTAATCGTTTCCGGAAAGGAATATTTTTGCGTCCGCGTCGGTATTGTATCCCTTTGCTACAAGCTTGATCTGCGACAAATCGGTAAGTCCGGCAAAGCTTTCGCCCGTGTACGGAACCCATGCATCCGGATATTCCTGACCGTGCGCGTCTTTTCTGCCTGCAACGTATGTGTATGCACGGAATTCTTTAACAACAAACTTTCCTTCATTCACAATGCGGAATGACTTTTCCGCACCTGTAAAGTTATTCAGATAGCCGTCGGTAAATGCATTGTTCTGCGCAATGCCCAAAATGATGTCTCTTCCTGCCTCCGGCAATTCATTAAATACGATATTTACCGTGCATCCGTCATCGGAAAGCGTCTTTGTGCATACGATGTATCTTTCTGCCGATACTTTGTTTCCCTTATCCGCATAGTAAAGCTTTACGGCGTCGGTGTCGGCAATCGGGTTGCTCAGCTTAATTTCAAGACCCTCTGCATTGCCTGAAACGGTTCCGTTTACAACGGTCTTTGCGCCTTCAAAATCAACAGCCTTTACCGAGGTAATTCCTGCCGAATATGCGTCATGCTCTTTTACCGTCAGATTATCTATTATTATGGGATAACTCTTGCTCCATGCGCTCTCTATACCGAGCAGGCTTGTGTCTTTATTATTGAATTTTTCCGATGCGGCGCCTGTCCATTTTGCTGCCTGTGTTCCGTCCTGATAGGTCACCGAAAGCTCAAATCTCGGTTCTGCTCCCGCAATAACCGACAGCTTGATATGGTGCCATTCGCCTGTTTTCCACTGTATTCCGGTGTCGCTGTTCAAAGAATTTACCGCGCCTGTTCCGGCATAGATATTTTCAGCGGCTCTTTTTCCTATAACCCAGTTATTAAACATAAAGTTTTTGCAGCTTGCGGCATCTATCGAGCTGATTTTATAATCATCATCTGCAAGTATCAGTTCCCATCTTCCGTCATCCGATGTGTTCTTTATATCAAATTCAACATCAAATGAATGTCCTGCCTTTACCGGAACAGAGATAGGTCTGTAGTACGCAAAATCCTGGTTCTGTTCAAACTTGATTTTCATAGCCTTGTCCGATGCTTCGCCGCTGCGTCCCGTTTCGCCCGCAACTACCGACCACGCACTCGTCGAATTACAGTCTTTTGCGCCTGCCTGGTTTATATACAGGCTGTTATACGGCTGAACCGGGCTGCCTATTGTATTGAAATCCTCATACAAATTGTATGCCGCGCTTCCGCCCGAATACACCTTGATATTATCGAATTTCACATCTTTGCTGTTTGAATTTGTGTGCAGTCTGAGTCCCGAAATGCCCATGATGTTTTCATTCTTGCCTGTAATGACATTGTAAAGCTGACGTCTTTTAAGACGTGTAACACCGGTAACCTTTTTCTCCGCGCTGCCGTCCACGCTCACGCGGTATTCACATGCGTCTGCGTCAATAACCGCCTTTACGTGCGTCCATTGATTTTCCGGAATTGTGACATCCGAAACCGTGCCGTTGAACCATGTGTCAAGATCCGTCTGATAGCAAAGCTTTTCACCGTTCCATGTCGCAAAGAGAATGGTCTTTATTCTTCTGCTTTGCAGCTCGTCGCGGCGAACCTTCATTCCTTCCTCGCCTGCCCACCAATCCGCGTCTTTGTCACTGTTTTCAGTCTTTACGCTATCGCTCACAAGCTCGTTTGAATATTCAGCCGGCGTTAAAAGTCCTATTGCCCACTTCTCGCCCGTGCCGCGGTAAGCGTCAAATTCAACCGTGAATTTTCCGTCGTAAACGGTTGTCGGGAACTTGTATTCTATCGTGTTCTCCGCCGTTTCCTTAGAAGTTATATTAAGCGCTTTTCCGCCGTCATGCTCAGCAGATTTATACAGAGCATTCACATCGTCACTGTATCCGTAGTCATACCATGCCGAGTTAAGCTCCCAGCCAATCGGCATACCGCCTGCATAATCGTCAAAATCCTTGTTCATGAAATAATGCGGCTCATTTTCCAAATCTGCTTTTACTGTAAATTTCGCCGTGTTCGCAGCCGCTGTTCTGCTTATTTTGCCGGTATATGCGTTTGAAACCGTGATTTCATATTCACCCATCGGCAAATCTTCAAACATGAGGTTATATCCCGGATTATCGTTTGCCTCTTCTGCCTCTGTCGGTTCATATTTTACGTTTGTCGCCGTGTTTACTGCCGAAAAATCATCGGTAAATACAGCGCCGGATGCGATAGGCTCCGAGAACGTCACGTTAACAATGCCGTTCTGTACGCTGTCGGCAGTTACTTTCATACCGTCGAAAGCATTTTCTGTCTGATAATGGTTCAGGTACACGTTATCAATATACGCCGTTCCGGTATCGCACTGAATCCAGAACGATTTAAGCTCATACATTGCGAGACTATAGTCATCGCCCTGCTTTTCGCCGTCAACGTAAATGCTGTAGCTGTGCGCGTCAATATCGATATACACATCATATCTGTGCCATGCCGCCGCACTCACGGCCGACACTGCCTTAATGTTTTGATTTTCCGGAATATCCGTCGGCTGATAGGTGTTCAGTGCACCGGCATCGTAGACAAAGTAGGTATTGTTTACATACCAGCCGGCGCCGTCTGCGCCTACATAATCCTCGGGATTATAATTTCCGCCGCGTACATAATGTCCGCCGAGTCTTATTTTGCCGTCGGCTTTCATGTCAAAGCCGACATGAATTTTGCCTGTTTTCGCCACCTCACTGAACGGAAAACGCATTGCCGCGCCGGCGTCTGTACCTGTACCCGTCAGCTTCAGGGTGTTGGTTGTTCCGACAGTTTCGCTGTCTGCCAGGGCGGCTCTGCTTTCGCCTTTGCCCGGATTGCTGCGCAGAGTTGTCCAGCCCTGCGGCAAATTTGAATCTGCGGAAGTGCTTGTGTAACCAAACATGGAATCAAAGACGGAAAACAAATCCGCCTGAACAAATTCCGCACCCATTACATTTGCGGCAGATGCCGCAAGCATGCCTGCTGCGACCAGCAGTGATACTAATTTTTTCATGTTTTTTCCTCCTTATATTTCAACATCTTATACGATAAGACATTGTTTTACTTAATTGAATTATTTTCGCCGGGATAAACATTGTGCAGCTGCGGATATGTCTGCAAAAACGCCTTGCAGCTGTCGCAGTCCGTCCCGAAATCGACGCTTAAAATAACCTCTGTAATTCCCTTGGTCTCCGATGTTATATCGAGCGGTTTATAACTGATGCCGACCATCTGCGGCACCGTTACCGCAGCGCCGTTAATTATTTTTTCTACGTTTTTGTACCCTACGGCGGCAACGGTATATTTGCCCGAATCGTCCGTGTTTTTCACAAACTTTGCCGTGTAGGTTTTGGCAGCGGCGTCAAATTCGTTTTCAAAAATTCTGAATGAGGTGTCGCGTTTGGTTGTAAAGTTTTTTGTAATCGGCACCTCCGATATAATATCGCCGCTGAACTTCGACGCAATTCCCTCCGAAACGGAAACGGTGTATTCCTCCGCCTTTTCCAGAAGCTCGGGAAGCTCCGCAATCGCCCTCGTTTTACCGTCGATATTTTCAAAAACAATGTTGTATTTCAGATTTTCGCCGCCGGAAATTCTGATTTTGCTTTTTGCCGAGTCCTCGTCAACCGCGGTGTTGAAATCGATGTATATTTTACTCATAAGGGTTGTGAATACCGACGTCCCCGAAAGAACCGTGCCGTCATAATTTATAAAGCTTATGCTTTCCGTTTCGGGATACAGCACATCCATGGTGCTCGAAACGCTGACGTTGTCTATGTACAGATAACCCGTGCGGTCGCCGGTCGGAGTATAGCCGAAGCCTATGCCCTCGGTGGAGTTGACGTCAAAGCGTCTGCTTACGGAAAAGGTGTATTCCGCGCCGCCGTCAACCGATATTTTATATTTCGCGCCGCTGCCTATCTGCGGTACAACCTTAAGCTTTACGGTGTGCCATTCATTTTTGGGTACCGTAAGCTCCGAGATTTTTCTCAGCCGCGACTCGGTGCGCTGCTCCGCATAGTACAGATTTCCTCCGGAATTTACCGTCGCAATCGCGGTATTTTCACGGTAGCCCTCCGTGTCCGCGTCATCATCGCCCGGCTCAAGCAGATACATGTACCAGTACATATTTTCGTACTTTACGTCAAAGCTTACCTCATACTCCGAAAGCGGCGCAACCGCACCTTCAAAGGTGTATATAAACCGCGACGGAATTCGGCTTGCCGGCGGATTTACAAATCCCAAAGCGCGGTCATCACCGCCGCCCGGCCCGTCAACGCTCTCGGCATATGTATCGGCAAGACGGCCGATATTTCTGAATCCCTCCGGCAGCGAGCTGTTGTCCTCGCCTGCAGGCGACGGATTTTCCGCACCGGGCGCATATGTGTAATCATCAAAATTGAGTTTCAGATATTCCACATACCTTCTTTCGGAACGGTATTCCGTGCGGAATTCCACCGGGACTGTCATTTTTGAGTTCAGCACTCCGCCGCGTACGCTGTCCGACAGCATAAGCGTGTATGTTCCCGACTTGAGCACCTCGGTGAATTTAACCGTAAATCCGTCCGCAGACGCGTTTATCACATCAAATCCGCTGACGGTTTCACCTGTCGCGCGGTTTGTTACGGTGATATTTTCCGGTGTCAGCAGAGTCGGGTCAACCTGCTCGGAAAGCGCAATCTCCAGCTCTCCGTTTTCGTGAGGTATTTGGTTCGAACCTTTTATCGTACCCGTTATTCCCTCCTCGCCGAAAAATCGGTTTACCCTTACGTTATCAAGCAGCATTACGCTGTCATCATTTTCGCCCTCACAGCGGAACGCAAGCGCCTTAAAGCCTTTCGACTGCGAAAAATATACGGGCGTTTCGTTTATCGGCTGACCGTCAAGATAATAATTCGCCGACGCGTCGGAGCTGCCGATTTCGGTTGTGATAATGTCCATGCGGTACTGCTTTCCGACCTCGATTTCTTTGTCGCTCGTCTGCGCATTCCAGCCTATCATGGAGAATGCGTTGTCCGAGCCGGGGTCTGTCTGATACCAGCGCAGCTTGCCCGCCGGGCTGTTGATATATGCCGCTTTTGAATAATACGTATCCTCGACGCCGATTGTGTACGCGTCATTCGCCTTTCTGCCGTCATAGAGCATCACAAGGCAGCGCCGCCCGGCGCCCGTAAAGCTGAAATTAAAGCTTATGTGCAGTTTTCCCTCGGTTACGTTTCGGTTAAACCACAAAATCGGTTCGCCGCCGTAGGTAATCTGCATAGATTTATCGCCCGTCTGCGGATTTTCGTACGCGCCGAATTTGTGACGGCTGCCGTTTGTTCTTTCATATGACCAGTTTTCGTCCGGCATAACGCGGCTTGACAAGCCTGCCGAGTAGCCCTCAAAATCATAGTAATATTCAAATTCCGCGCCGTCGTCGGCGAACGCCGTCCATGCGGAAAAAACACTTGCCAAAAGAGCAATAATTATTAAAATACTGACTTTCTTCATATTAATACCATTTTACCCTTTCATAAAACTTAAGGCTGAATTAACTCAATGCCGGTAAACAGCGCCGTATTTTTTTCCTCGCCGATACCGCCGGCATATTCAATCCATCCGCGGCGTCCGTTTCCGTCATTATCGTTTATCAGGAACGAAAATCCGAGTCTGTCGCCTGCTTTCGGCGGTTCGTCGCCGGGTCTTAAAAGGTCTTTCCACGGTATGAAAAATTCATAGCAGGTTTTGTTTCCGTCACGCTTTACCGCGGTCTGCGCCGTTTCGCAAAGCCCCTCCGGATAACATGAATCCTGGGATAAAAACCGATATGCCGCCGCACCGTCCGGTGTGAGCGCAATGCCGATTTCGTGGAATGTCGCCTGTCCCTGACCGATTGCCAGGAAGCCCTCGTCGCCGTACATTATACCGACCTGCACGCTGTCGCCCTGCCAGCACGATGACGGCGGATTATCCTGACAGAAAATATCGTCCGTCACCTCGGCGCACATATAAAAGCCGTCATTGTCCCACATAACGCAGGTTTTTCCGGATAAATCACCCGTGCCGCGCCAGTCGGTTATTTTCTTGACCTGACCGATATCGTCCGCATACATAAATGTGTTCGCGTTCCACTCGCCCTTTTGGATATTTCCGTCAATCACGGGCTTATTTTTTGCATACGCGGCGACGGTGAAATCGATATTATCGGTAAAATCCGTCCTGCTCCCGTCCGACAGAGATATGCTGTATTCAAGCGAATACTGACCCTTGCGCGTTATCTCGGGGAGATTAAACTCAACGTGTCCGGTCTGTCCGCGCGGAATAATGCCTATATCGATTTTTCCCAAAGCCTTAAAACTTGCGGGACTTTGAAACTCAATATATCCCTTTGCCGCATGTGACTGCGACACGTTCCGGATATCAGCGCTTGCACGCCAGCGGTTTAAATCTATTCCGTCGGCAAGCCCTATCGATAATTTCGGCAGCACCGCCTCACGCGATGTGATGTCATAATCCGCGCTCCCGATTAGCCTGCCGCCGCGCGTGATATTTACCGTTACGCGGTTTTTTTCGCCCTTTTCGCACAGATTTTTCAGAAGAATTTCCGCTTTTCCGTCTTTAAATCCGCTGCACGAAACAAGCTCGGCGTCTTGCGGAAGTTCGGCCTCAATTTCGCAGTCATCGCCGCAGAGGCTTTTGATTTCCAGTCTGACAATATCGTTTTCCGCCGCCTGTACCTCCGCTGCTCCGAAATCAAACAGACTGTTTTCGTTTTCAATTTTTGTTTCCTTAATATCGCCCGAAATGTACATCGGACGGTTGTTTGCAAGAAAGGTGTACACGCCGTTTTCGCCGTACATCTCGCGCGAATTGCCGTACGAATCATAAACCGTCACCTTGTCGGTTCCCAGGCGCAGCGTTACGTTTTCACTCCCGTTCACCGTGTACAGCGAAACAATTTTCGAGCCGAATTTGTCGCTCGAATAGCGGTTTATGCGTACATTTGCGTCGGCGGAATCGAAAATCCCGTCCGCCGAGGACTGCGCCATGATATAATTCATACCCGTGACCATTGCAAATGCCTCGGTCGGAACGAACGGCTTGCCCTCGCGGTTCAGCTTGTACGATGCCGGGCTGACGCTGCCGAATCTGTCCTCACGGTCGGTCAGAATTGTTCCTTTTTGTTCAAAGTTATATAAGCAGCACCGCTCCCCCAAATCCTTCGACTTGTATAAAAGCACCGTGCGGCAGTTGAGTGCGCCCTTGGTTTCCTCGTCCGCAACATTGTCATCCGCCGTGGTGTAGCCCAGCTCGGTATTCCATATGTCGGGGTCATCTATGCCCTTTTCGCGGTATTTGTCCTTATACCATTGTATATTTTCGTCCATTCCGCAGATTTCCGGCGCCTTTTGCTCATATGGGTGCAGCACGATTGCGTCGGCATATTTGTACATTCCGGCTTCAATCGCCTCGGAAAAATAGTCCTTTCCCCAATGCCCGTTTATGCCGGTTACCGACGGACCGCCGACCTTTGCCGCCGGGTCTGCCTTTTTGATTTCCTCCGCCGCCGTTTCCAAAAGCTTTGCGTACACATCGCCGCGGCGGTTATTTAAGTATTTGTTGAAGTTTGCAATGTTCGGCTCATTCCAGATTTCATATTCCGTAACGCCGTATTCCTTCAGAGTTTTTGCGGCATATGCAATGAAATTTTTCCACCCGGCAAGCTGCTCATCGGTGTACGGCATATCGTTCCAGGATTCACAGTAGAACAGGCTCGGCCCGCTTATCGACGGAATTAAATGCAGTCCGTTTTTGTACAGTTCCTCCACAATGAATTTCATATTGTGGTTATTCCAGTCAAGCGTACCCTTTGACGGCTCCATAGAATTCCAGTCAAAGCTCGACCGTATTCCGTATGAATTTGACATTTTTATAAGGCTTATTCCGTCCTTTTTAATCTGATTGTCGCCGTACCATTCAAAATGTGCGCAGTACAGAACGTCATCATTCAAAATTCCGTCCGGGTCGGTCTTTAAAACCGCGATGTTGCACAGCTCGCGGTCGGAATTGATACTTCCGTCCGCCGCGGTTATCTGCACATGGTATTTATAGATATCCGAACGCTTCAGCCCGCCTATGTCAAGCTCGGTTTCGCGAACCTCTCCCGGGGCGAAAACCGCCGTTTCCGACTTATCAAAATAAATTCTATGACTTCCGTTTATGAGATAATAGCGGATATTGACCTCCGTTTCACGGTCTGAAAGATTTTCAAACCGATTGCGGATAATCTTGCTGTCCGAATACCATGCAAAGCTGTTTCCCGGCTCGTCGGTATCGGCAGAAACGAAAATCGGATTTTTCGCCGCAATCCGCCGCACGGTAACGCGCCGTATGCCTATCGACTCGCCCGATGCGGCAGAACCCGTGCCATTTTCCTTTATCGTAAGCCGAAAATCGTATTTTCCGTCAAGACGTCCTTCAAACAGCGCGTCCGAAAGAACGATTTTTCTTGTTTTCCACACCTTTTTATTCTGCGTGTAAACCGTATCGCCTATTTCCGCCGTTTTTGCCGCCGAGTCATAGACGAACCGCACAAATCCTTCGCCCGAATCATAGTATTCATATTCAATTTCGTATTCCGAGCCGTCGCGCGTACCTTTAAAATCCTTTGTAAGCTTAAAATTTATAAACGCTTTTCCGTCCCCCTGCAGCTTATCCAAAAGCCAGCAGTACGAACCGCCGCGCACCGCAATCTCGGGCGTCTGCGACGTGCCCGGTTCAACCTTTTCAAAACCCTGCTGCGATAGGCTCTGACTGAGCTTTGCCTCGGCAATCCCCTCTGCCGCGCCGCTTTCCGCCGCTCTGCACGGCATTACCGACAAAATCATTGACAGTGCGGCAGCCGCTGCCGCCGCTTTAATTTTATACACGCTCAATCACTCCTTTCCGCTTTTTCGTAATTGTCGGAAATATTCTGCATACCTCCGTCCTTCCATATCATAACCTTTATTTCATCGAACTCACATGCCGTGTCCGCATCATATTGCTTATATGACAGTCTTGCCGCGTCCTGCACGTCATTGATTTTTTTCACCGAAACCAGCCGTTTGTCCTTATACAGTGCGCAGTATATATCATAGCTGACCGCAGACGCAAGATTTTTCCATTCCGCAATGTAGCTTATGCCGCCCCGCATCAGTTCCTCCGCGGAAAATCCGTCGGCATTCAATAGCTCTTTCACAAGATATACCGTTGTAAGCTCGCTTTTGTCGGACGAAAAATCAAATTCCGTAACATCGCCGTCCGCTGATATTACATACGCTTTTATGTCGGATTGCGGAACGCTTATTTTGAAATTAAACGCACCGTTAATCCCCGTCACGCACTGGTCATTGTAAATTCCGCGGTACGGCTCATCTGCGCCGTAGCTGCCGTCACTGCCGAAAACCGCCAGCGCCGCCGCACAGCCCTCGCGCCCCGACGGAATATTTCCTTTTATCGTAAATATGCTGTTTCCGTTTTCCGACCGCCGCCTCAGGGTGATGCTTTTTTCTTCCGTCGGAAATTCCTCCGATGTAACCGTGATTTTCAGCTCGTATTCACCCGGCGCGCTTTCCGCGGCTATAACCGAGTCGGTGCATACGCCGTACGGCGCAAGAGTATATTCTCTGCTGCATGAACGTATCAGCTCATCGCCGCTGTACAATCCGTACTCTGCGGTGAACTGCACTTGTCTGTCCGTTGTGTTGCCGAAAACCGCGTCGGCTTTCATAGTTTCGTCCGGATTATACTCGTTCGCCGCATTGCTCGCGATTAAATCGATGCTCACCCGATCCGTGCCGCTGTCCTCATAAACCGTTTCTATATTCACATCGTATACCGCAACCGTTTTTTCGCCATCCTTTACCCTGACGGTAACGCTCCCTTTTTCACCGACTGCGGCGCGGTTCTTTAAGATAATTTCCGTGCTGCTGCCCGAAAAGCCGTCATTGCGTATGTTCACGGCATTTTGCGGCAGCTCGGTTTCAATGCTGAAATTATCCGAAGTGTATTTTTTCAGACTTATTTTTATAAGTCCGTTTTCCGACGCACGGATATTTTCCGCGCCGAAACTTAATAAGCTGTTATTTTCGAGGAAAACCGGGCTGTCAATATCACCGGCGATATAAACCGGTTCCGCCGAGGCTTTAAATGTAAAAATGCCGTCTTTTCCGCAAACCTCCTCCTCGTTGCCCAGTGAATCATAATATGTAACTCTGTCCGCTCCGAGATTAAGCGTTACACATTCCGGCTCGCCGAGGCTGTACAGCGCGAGCACCTTTTTCCCGAATTTCTCGCTGTCAAAGCTGCAAATGCGTACATTCCCACTTTCGGAATTTATAATCTCACCGCCCGATGTGCGCGCCATGACATAATTCATACCGGTCACCATAGCATAGCTGATTTCCGGAACAAAGCTTTTCCCCGATTTGTCGCCGTACGCGCTTGCGGGGCTGACGTGCCCGAATTGGTGTTCCTTATCGGTTTTCACCGTGCCCTTTTTCTCGAAATTGTAGAAAATCACCTTATCGCACAAGCCTGCCGCCTTGTAATACACCGCCGCACGGCTGTTAAAAGCGCCCTTTGTGCGTTCATCTATACCGTCCTCCGCCGAGCTGTAGCCCGACTCGGTACTCCAGATTTCGGGAGTTTTTCCGCTGTATTCGCGGAATTTATTTTTAAACCATTCGACGCTTTGCGGCATGTCGGATTTTTCCGCCGCGCCGTCCGCATATGAATGAAGAGTGACCGCGTCGGCATAATTACCCATGCCGGTGTCCATGGCGTCGGTGAAGTAGTCGCGCCCCCAGTAGCCGTTTATTCCGGTTACAGCTGGACCTCCGACCTTTGCTGACGGGTCTGCCGCCTTTATCTCCTCCGCCGAACAGCGGAAAAGTTCTGCATAAACATCTCCGCCGTCCTCATTCAGATTGAAGGACGCAAGATTGGGTTCGTTCCAGATTTCATATTCCGTAACGCCGTATTCCTTCAGAATTTCCGCCGAATAACGGATATATTTCCGCCAGCCCTCAAGCTGATTTTTCGTTTTCGGCATTTCATTCCACGCGGAACAGTAATCAAGGCTCGGCCCGCTCATAACCGGCAGCAGGCTCAGACCCTGTCTTTTTAATTCCTCCGCGATATTTTTCATGTTATGATTATTCCAATCGAGTGTTCCGTCCGACTCCATTGAGTCCCAGTCAAAATTTGAACGTATTCCGGCGGAATTTGACTTCTTTATCATGTCAATGCCGTTATTCTGCACGGTTTTGTCGCCGTACCACTCAAGGTGCGACGCAAACATAACATCATCGTTTAATATGCCGTTTGCATCGGTTTTGACAATCGCAACATTAAACGGATTAAATTCCGAGTCGGTGCCGCCGCTGCTCACATTCACAACATAGCGGTAGATACCGCAGTGCGTCACCTCGCCCGCGTCAACGCTGATATCAGCCTTCTTACCTGTTTTAATGTCCGCCGTCTGTGTTTTATCAAAATACACACGGTTGTTTTCGTCAATCAGTCTGAACCGCACCGTCGCCGTTCTGTCCTGCGCCGATACATTTTCCAGCCTTGTGCTGATAATTTTGCTTTCGTCATACCAGCGGAACGTGTTGCCCGACTCGTTCACCGACGCAGTGACATAAATGGGATTTACGCCCTTTCGCCGCGTAACCCGAACGCTTTTTACCGCCATCACCGAGCCTGACACCGTTTCGTCAATTCCGGTTATTTTCACTCCCAGACGGAAATCGTATCTTCCGCCGATACGTTTGTAGAAAAATCCGTCATCCACCGAAAACACTGCCGTTTTCCATTCGTCGGTTCCTGTTGTATATATTGTCCCCGCAGATTTTGCGGCAAGCTTTTCCGAATCGTATTCCAGCGCTATAAAGCCCTTTCCGGCGTCATGGTACTTTATTTCAAAATCGTAGACCGAACCGTCATGAATACCTGCTTTAAAGCTGTCCTCAAACGTAAAATTCACATGCGTATTATCGTCCGCGCTCATAAGCAGGCATGCCTGTCCGCTGCGCACCGATGTCTGCGGCAGCTTGGCATCGTCGGTTTCAACGCGCGTGAAGCCCGAAGCTTCAACCGACGCACCGAACACAGCTTCGGCATAACCGGACGTTTCCGCCCGTGCCTGCGGCGCCGGTATTCCTCCCGATACAATTGCCGCCGCAATTGCCGCACACAATATTTTCTTTATTTTCACACCTTTTACCTCCAAAAGCCTAACGGCTCATCGCTTTTTGATACACGAAAATCTGCTTAAGCGCACCCGACCTCAAATTCAGCAGCACCGTTGAACAATTGTTTCCCGTCAGCTTATAGCTGCGTATATCGCTCACCTCGCCGCTTCGAATTCTGTTTTTCTCCGACTCATTTTCATCGTATATCGTGTATTTTGTGCCGCTGCCGTCTACCGCCTCGTCAAAAATCCCGTACGGCAAATCCACGCCGTTATATGTGATTTTTATAACGCCGCCGCTCGTTTCAAGCGCATAGCCCTTTGCCAGCTGAAATTTCGCATTGCGGTAATTCCACTGCCATGCACTGCTGCTGCCCTTGCCGAGTCCGCTGTACCAATTCGGATTTACGCCGTCATTGTTAAACGTCATCGTACCGACATCAAACATCTTGATTATATCGCACACAGCCGTTTCGGCGGAATTTGTGACCACGCGCAGAATATCGCCGCGCGTAAGACCTGTCAGCTTTGTCTCCGCCGTTCTGTCTACCGGAAGTTTCACCGTGTTTCCGCCGGCATATCCTATGATTTGCTTTATCGGCTGATTATCTTCGTCCAGAGCTGCTATGCACTTGTCATACATAAACACCGTCGCGTAATCGTTTATCGGCTTTTGCTTTAATACAATCACATCGGTATACTTGTTGTTTTCGTTGCAGTTGTACGATTCAATCGCATAATAATAGTCATGCTCAAAGGTATACGCCGTGTTATACATATCGGAGGTTTCTTCGCTCGGTTCACCGTTTATCAGAATTTCGCCGTCCGCATTTGCGCTCGGGACAACAAACAGCTTTGTCTGCGAGCTGCTATACAGAGTATCCATTCCGAAACGCTTCAAATTCCACGAATATATAAGCTCCTCCGAGCCGTCATGCTGCATTGTGAGCGTATTTTTTTCGTCCTCGCCGCTGACAAGATTATACGTATCAATTTCCGAGATTTCACCGCCGGCGTTGAGCTTTATGCGCAAAATCTGCCTTACAAAATTGACCTTTACATAATCGTCCGTGTTTTTCACCTCAATTTCGCCCGGAAACGCGGCAAAAAACTTTTTATATCCTTCGGGCAGCCGGTATCCGACGCCGTCCACCGTTACGCGGTCGGCAATATCATACGTATGAAACGCTTTATCCTGCGCATAAACGGTCATATAAAATTTACTGCCGTACTCATCGCGGCTTTTCACCTTTATCGCATACACAATCTGCATATCTTCGCCGCCGAGCTGCACATAAACCGCATATCCGAAGCTGTCCGGCGTGACGGTAACGCTGCTGCCGACATTTATCAGCATAATTTCATTCAGTATGTTTTTCCCGAGCCTGATGCTCTCGCCGCCGATAACGGCAGTTTCCTCCTCCAAATCCAGCTTGTCAAGGCTGCCTTCCTTTTTCTCGCGGCACACGATAATTTCCGCACACCGTCCGTCCTCCGACTCCGCGATATTAAACACCGCCGGCATATCGGACGGCAGCTGAGATTCATTGCCGTATACGTCACGGATATTCAGAATATCGTAGCTGTTAAGCTTAATTTCACGCGACGCGTCGTTACTGTACAAAATATTATTGTAGCTATCTAAGTTCCCGGCGATAAAAACCGAGTAGCTTTTTATTATCATGAGGTTGTAATCCGCGCCGTCGCCGTTGCTGACAAGACGTATGCTGCCGCGCATTCTGCCCTCGGCAAAATCGGTCATTACGTCCGCAAGGCTGCCGCCGAACGGCTTTCCGTTATACACAACCTGTATTCCCCTTTTTATATCACGGTATGTGACCGAGGATTTTTCCTCCGTCTTATAATACTTCAGCCGAAAATCCGACGCGTCAAAGCTATACACCAAATCGCCCGGTATTTCCAGTTCATCTGCACGGCTTTTCACCGGCTCTGCATACAAAAGCGTATATGTGCCGTCTGTTTCCTCGCGGTACACGTATTCGGTATATTTGCCGAACATTCCGCTCACGTCATATCCGTCACTAAGCAGCATTTCGGCAGTACCAATCCGCACGCAGCCTTTTTTCACCTCGGCATAATCGCGCAGATTTGCGCCGTAAACGGCGGTTATTATGCCCTTTTCGGTATAAACGCCGTGATAAACCGAAAACAGCGTTTTTTCATTATCCACGGTGCTTTTGTTCACACCCGACGGAAGCAGCACATTTGCAGACATGCCGTCATACAAAAGTTCCGCCGCCTCCGATATGCTGACAGCCGCTCTGTCGGTGACCTTTGCGGAAACGCCCATATTCTCCGCCGTTTTAACATACGCGGACATAGGCTGTCCCTCATACGCCGCAAAATTTCCGTAGCCCGCCGCGCACACAATGATTTTACATACCTGTTCGTACGTTACCGGGCTTTCGGGGTTGAAATTTCTGTCCGCCGACGGGCTTATAATTCCCTTTTCAAACAGGGCGTTTATACTGCCCGACGCCCAGTAATCTGTCGGAACATCGGCGAAATAGCGCACATTTTCCGACGGCGCGGCACAAATCGCCTTTGCCGTCATGTCCGCAAATTTCGCGCGCGTCACAGCGGCACTCCCGTCATAGTCCTCCTCCGACTCTATGTTCAAAATCCCCAGCCGGTTCAACACCGCAATTTCCTTTTCATGCGCCGGGGGCGCGGCTTTCGCCGGGCCTGCGCACGGAAGCTGACATATGAACAGCATCGCCGCCGCAAGTAATGATATATGCTTTTTCATACCTATCACAATTAACTCCCTTCGATATACGGACTTATTCCAAAAATCCGAGCAGTACATAAATTATTCTCGCTGCCTCGGCTCTGGTAGCGCTGCTGCCCGGATTAAAATATCCGTTTTCATCGCCCGAAACAATTCCTGCCTTTTGCAGCGCCGAAACCGCACCGCGTGCATATTCCGAAATATTCTCTGAATCCGCAAACGTTTTTTCCGCCGTTTTTTCGGGACATTCTATATCGCACGCCTGCATTCCGTTATAAACCATCACGCACAAATCCTGCCGCGTGATATTCATTCCCCTGCCGAACACCGCGTCGGAAATTCCGCTTGCTATCCCGGCAAGCTTTGCGGTTCTTACATATTTATAACACCAGTCATCGGTGGATATATCGTCAAAATCAATATCGCCGCCGACCAAATCCACATTGAGTGCGTCGGTCAGCATTTTTACGAATTCTTCGCGTTTTACGGTATCGTTCGGACAAAATTCCGCCGCGCTCCTGCCGTTTACAATGCCTTTATAGTAAAGCGCGGTTATTGCGTCTCTTGCCCATTCCGCGTCCTTTATATCGGCAAAAACGTCATACTCCTCATTCTGCTGCGGCTGATTTTCCGGAACGCTTATAACCGCTCCGCCGTAGCTGTTATTTCCGCCCGAACCGGAGCCTGAACCTCCGCCGCCTCCGCCTCCGGCACCGCCGGGATTTATTGCCGGCTCCATATAGCCGTTGACAAAAGCCGTGACTGCCGCGGTATCGGCAAATCCGCCGCGCGCAGCTGCCGCAGAACAAAGCGAGGTTGTGATTTTAGACGCGTTTATACCGAGATACGCGCTGTAGTCCGTCAGAACCGAGCGCACCTTTTCCGCGCTGCCCGAATTATTCACGGCGCAGAGAATAACCGCATTTACAAGCTCCGAATTAAATTTATCAACACTGTCTATTCCCTTATCCGTCATGTACGCCGCCAGATTTTTTGAATATGTTTTGTCGTAGTGCTTATATACCGCGTCCTTTTCAAAAATATCGGTATAACCGTCCATGTCCGAGATTTTCTTTTTATTCAGCGCCGCCGCAAGCATGGATTTTTGCGCAAGCTCCGACACCGTTTCGGCAGCGGGATTTTGCACCGCCGCGAGCGACGTACGCAGAATATTTGCCGCCTCCGTCATGTCGGTCACGCTGCGAATATTTCCGAAAATCCCCAAATCGTCACTTTTCGTCCTTAAGATATTTTCTATATCCGCCCCCGGCGCCGTTATTTCCGCCAGCGCCGCGGCGTTTTTCGCCCCGTCAATAAAATCAAATTCAAACTGCTGCGGCTCATCGAGAACATCTGCGCCTATAAGTGCGCTGTAACGGCCGCTGTTTTCCAGCGCGAATTTGAAGTCATATTTATTTTCCGTATCCGCGTCAATATCGCCGTAATACACAATCCCGCCGGTATTTCCGCTGCGCCATTCGTTTTCGTCAAGAAAATCGGACGCGGCATTCGTGACCGTGAGCGTCACTTTCTGTCCGACGCGTATTCCCTGTATCTCGCCGGCAAGCTCTATTCCGCCGTCGCATACAAACCGCGGGATATCCGCCGCCTCCGCCGTCGCCGCAAGACACGCCGCAAGCGAAATTCCGGCTATTATCTTTTTATAATGCATAATGCTCCGCCTTTCCGTCTGCGCACGAATGCAGACCGTCACTGTATCAGCCCTTTACGCCTCCGATGTTTATGCCGCCCATTATGTGCCGCTGGAACAGCACAAATATCACAAACGGCGGTATGCTTGAAAATACAAGCGCCATCATGTATGTGTTCATTTTAACCGACGTATCGCTCTTCATCGAATAAATCATTACCGGCAGCGTCCGCAGGTCTTTATCGCTGAGAACGAGATACGGCATGAAAAATTCCGTCCAGCCGCTGCTCATGGACATAATCGATATATAAATTACAATCGGCATACTCAGCGGCAGCATAATTTTAAAGAAAGTCTTTATATCATTACAGCCGTCGAGCTTTGCCGCCTCTATGTAGGACACCGGTATCGAGTCGAAATAGTTTTTAAACAGCACAATATTAAACGAATTTGCCGCCGCGTTCAGCCACATGGGCCAGTATGTGTTGATAAGGCTTACCTCCCACGGGAATTTCCCCACAAGCGGGAAGCTCAGAAATGACATAAAAAGCGGCACAATGCGCATCTGACTCGGCATCATCATAGTCCATACTATAAGCGCAAAAATGAGCTTGGTTCCCTTTGGTTTAAGCTTTGATATAACGTATCCGCCCAATCCGCAGACTACCAGGGTGAACACGACATTGCCCAGGGACAAAACGAGCGTGTTCACAAATACGCGCTGAATTTTTAAAAGCCCCCATGCCTCTTTTACCCTTTGAACCGCAATCTCCGGTGTCAGATTTTTCGGGAAAAAGCTGATACCCTGATATATTTCCTGCGTATCCTTAAAAGCTGTCAAAATAACCCACAGCGTCGGCAAAATCGCAGCGGCGCACAGGATTACAAGAACCGCAAACATGACCCAATAAAATATCTTTCCCTTAAAGGTTTTAAGGTCGGCGCTGCAAAGTATGCCCGTAGGTTTTTCACTGAATTTTTTCATTTTCCTGCCCTCCATGTATTAATAATCCGCCTCTATCTTTTTGTTCAGATAGAAATAAAAGCAGGTAAACACTATTAAAATAAGAAACATTATAACGCCCAGCGCAAGTGCATGCCCGGCTCTGCCGTTGACAAAGCCGTATTTATACAGCTGAAATCCCAGCGAGAGAGACGCATTGTTCGGTCCGCCGCCCGTCATTGCCATGGGCTGCTCGTTTACCTGAAAAACGCTTATTATCTGGCGGACAAAATTAAGCAGAATTATTCCGCGCAGCTGCGGAAAAGTTATGTGCCGTATGCGGCGCATAAGCCCTGCGCCGTCGATAATAGCCGCTTCGTACAGCTCGGCGGATATGGACTGAACCGACGCATAATACAAAAGCATTGCGCTCGGCAATCCCGACCACGTCATGGCAATCGTGATATATAAAATGGTAAACCGTCCGTCATTGAGCCATGTATACGGTGCCATTCCCAGCTTTATCAGCACGGTGTTCAAAAGTCCGGCTGCGTCCGGGTAATACATGTAATACCACATCAAAAGCGCCGCCACGCCCGGAATTACCGCCGGAAGATATATCAAAACGCGAAATCCGTTCTTGAAATGCACCATCTCATTTATCATAACGGCAATGATAATCGGCGGAACAAAGCCGACTATCAGCGACCACAAAACATACACAAGCGTATTCGCCATAGTCGGCAAAAACTGCGTATCCTTTATAACCTCAATATAGTTTTTCAGTCCGACAAATTTTGTCGGGGTGTAACCCTTCATGCTGAAAAATGACCACACCGTTCCGGTAACCATCGGCCGCCATATTATCAGGTAAAGGACTATCACCGTAGGCAAAAGCAGCAGCCATGCACTGAGATTTTTTAAAAGCTGCTGTTTTTTTATACTGCCGCGCGCCTGCGGCACAGATTTTTTATTCAACATATTACTGACCTTTCTCAATCCGGCAATTGCCGCGCACCGCTGTATGACCGATGCGCGGCAGCTCCCGTGTTTTTACTGCTCGTTGTCGAGATTGTCAAGGTAATTTCTTTGGAAGTCGGCATTTGCCTTTTCTAAAATTGCCTTGCAATCGGCATTTTTGTCTGTCAGAACCTCCTGTATACAGTTATCCAAAATTCCGTACAAATCCTGTGCGCAAACCGGTTCCTCCGGCTGACACTCAACCTCCGACGCCGCAACAAATTCGTTGTAAAGACGTACGTGGTTCGGATTTGAGTTTGCGTTCTTATCAATCAGCTCATTCTCAAACTTGATGCTCTCGGCGTCATCTTTCCAAACCTGCATCGACTTTATGCCGATAAGCTCGCCCTTGTCGATACTTGTGTTAATCTTGTTTTCAATACTCTTTTTCGATTCGTCGGTCAGCTTAAAGCTTCTGCCGAACATTTCAAACCATTTTACAGCTGCGTCAATCTGCGCTTCGTCCGCCTGTGCCGATACGCAGTCGAGCATGCCGCCCAAAAGCGTAACCCATCTCTTGGGGCCGCGCGGCAGAGCCATCATGCCCAGCTGATCCGGTTTCATATCGTACTGCGTAACCTTCGCCGCAATATCGCCCGCCTGAATTGCCATTCCGGCGCCGCCTGTACCGTAAACTTTCATATATTCATTGTAATCAATCAGCGTGTTTGACGGAAGAACATCATACTTCCACTTTAAATCCTTTACAAACTGCAGTGCCTCTGCCGCCTCATCGGTATTAAAGGTCGCTTTCCACGAACCGTCGGACTGCTGTTCCATAAAGTCAACTCCGTATGACCACGCAAGACACGAGAAAACCCAGCCGCCGTTATTGTTTGCCGTCGGAATTACAAAGCCCGGTTTTCCCGTCGCCTGTTTTATCTTAACGGCAAACTGCGCCATTTCGTCCCAGTCCTTGGGCTGCATCGGCGTTCCGTCCTCCTGCATGAGTCCTGCCGCCTGCATCATTTCCGTATTAAACGCCAGCCCGAACACCGAACCTGCCCACGGCAGAGCATATATCTTTCCGTTCTTCGAGATGATGTCCAGCATTTTCGGATTGAACATTCCGTCATAGCCGTTTTTCTTCAGAACATCGGTGAGATCCGCAACATATCCGCTGTCCTTCATTCGCTGAACCTCGGTTACATATGTAGAAAACAGCGTCGGCAAAAGTCCGGCTTCCGCTTTCGGATAAAACGTGCCCAAATCAAATGTCCAGTTATCCGGCAAAATCGTTACATTGGGATACTTTGTTTCATACTCTTCCTTCACGCGGTTGTAGTTGTCAAGCTCCGAGCCCTCCTTCGTCGGCCACTTGCCGATTGAAATTTCCGTCTTGCCCGAGCTTGTTCCGACATCGCCTCCGCAGCCGCTCAACATTCCTGCCGACATCGCTGCGGCAAGCATACATGCAATAATTCTTCTTGCTTTCATAAATTAATTTCCTCCTCTTTCTTTTCCGTTATTCCGGCGCTCCTGCACGCCCTTGATGAACTCATTATAAATCATCGCCCCGACCCTTTTCAAGATTTACATTTTTACTCCGTGCCAATTATCCACCATAATAATGTTCAACTTTTCGTCCTTGTTATAAAAGGTGGACTTTTCAGCCATAACGGTTGACAAATTTAACTTGCTTGTGTATAATCAAGATATATTTATAAAAAATAACTATAAAGGGAGTGTTTTTTTGTCTATTTATTCCAATTTCAAAGTGCTCGGCTCCAAGACAATACAAAAGCTCATTCTGATGCTTTGCATACCTGTTGTCATAACGCTGATTTTCGCAGCAGGGTCAAAGGAATACTACATAAACAATTACAAATCTCTCATAATTGCAAATTATTCAAATGAACTTAACCATTTTCTCAAGCAGACGGAAAATGAAATGAACCTTATAATAAACAGTGCGAATTTCTTTTCGGCAAACGCGGACATAAAGTACATGCTGACAACCGGCACAAAGCCCGAAACCGACGATTATACCCACACGTTATCCGCCGCCGCGGCTTTAAAAACGGTAAAAAACACATCGTCGCTTATCGACAGCATTGCAATTTACAACAAGAATGCCGGATTTGTAATAACGCAGTCCGGCATTTATGACGAAGAAGAATACTTCCGCGACATCTGCCCCTATGAAAACTATCCGATTTCATATTTTAAAAGCTACCGTTCACCGCTCAATTCCAAAAAAATCCTCGCCCCCAGCAAGCTCACGGACAATTCATCGCAGAAAATCATGGTTCCGCTTGTGCTCTCATCGGCAGGCGGAATAGAGTCGGGAAGCCTCATTATAATAAATGTAAACGTGAATAATATTTTTAACGAGTTTCTTATATACAAATTCACGCCCAACACCAAAATTTACATGATAGACTCTGTCAACAACACGTCTTTCGGTGAATCGGTGACAGAAAACGAGGTGTTCGAGCCATACCTTATCAAAAAGATAAAGTCCTCCACCTACACCAACTCCGACAGCATAAAAGTCGGCGGAAAACGCTATCTTTCCATAACCTCGACAAAGCGTTCCAACCTTTGGGGATACATATACACGGTGACCGTGCCGTACTCCGACATAAACAACACCGTCGCCAAAACCGCATTGGTAATGACGATTTTTGCGCTGCTTTTGTTTATAGCGCTGTTTTTGTTCGCAGTGTACGGAGCTTTCAGGATATACACGCCGTGGAAAAGCCTTATAACGCTGATAGACTCGCTGAACATCAAGCCGTCCGCGTCGCACTCGACGTTGTGGGATTATATCGGCAGCTCAATATCGGACATCTCGCACGCAAACGAAATGCTCAAGCACAATCTGTCCATAACGCTGCCGCTCAGTCAGGAAAAGTACCTTATAGACATTTTAAACGGAAACACGCCGCCCTCCGATGACGAGCTGAATAAGGTCATTTTCCGCTATGACTACTTCCTGTCAATATCGATGCACGTGACGATAAACCGTGCATTTACGGCGGCAATTCCCAACTATTCGGGCGTGCAGCTTATGAATGAAATCTACAACGCAATCTATTCGGTATTTGCGAGCTATTTTTCGACCTTTACGCTGCCCGTGGAGGACAACACCCTCTACCTTTTGCTGAACCTTGAGAATGACGCATGCTCCGACCGTGTTCATGATGTCATTGAAAACGTAAAAAATCTGTTTGCCGCAGACGGCGACAAAATCAACATATCTTTTTACACCGGGAACATCTATAAGGGTACGGACGGACTGCGCAAAACGCACAACGAGTCCATGTCGGGGCTGATGAATTCATTCTATTCCAACACCCTGCGCGTGTTCACAAGACCCGAGGACGAATACACCTTTACGATGAACAGCGAAAGCATTCTGACGAATTATCTCATGGCAGGATACATCGATAAGGCAAAGGAATTTTTGGAGGAGGTTTTTGAAAATGTTTCGGGCAATCCGCAAAAATCCCGCCAGCAGGTATACGTGAGCGTAATAATGACGTTTTACAAGGTCATGCGTACGAAAAACATACGTTTCGAGGCGGAAACCGAGGGCGATGAATTTGAAATCCTGCACAGCATCGTGAGCCGCCCCGAAAATGACATAAAAGCTTACATTATAAAGCTGATGGACAAAATAACCGACTCGATGCAGGTTTCCAAAACTAAAATCGATATAGGCGAAATTGTGACCTACATCAACGAAAACTTTACCGAGGACATATATCTTGAGCAGCTGGCACAGCAGTACAACACCTCCACAAAATATCTGTCAAAAAGAATAAAGCAGTATCTTAACGTCAGCTTTAAAGACTACCTCACACAGCTGCGGATTGACAAAGCCAAGGAGCTGCTTGAAAACTCCGATATAAAAATAGAAGAACTTGCAGGCTCGGTGGGATTTTTCAACCGCACAACCTTTATCCGCGCATTTAAACTGAAGGTCGGGCTTACCCCCAGCGAGTACCGCGGACTGTACCGCAGCAAAAAGAAATAAAGGTGGAATTTTGTAACATTATGCCCGAATTTTACTCATTTTCAGGCGATAAACCGAACATACCGGCATATTAAGCCTTGAAAACGGCTCCGGCGGCATGATAAAATGTTTGCATAAAAAATCATTTTATCTCAAAGGAGTCGTTTTATTATGGCAAGCATTACTTTTGATTTCAACCGAATAACCGGAAAAATAAAGCCGATGAATTCCGTCGGTCAGCCGCCGTATTTACCCCTGTCGGACGAACACATGCACTACCTCACCGACGCAAACATTACATATTCGCGCCTGCATGATGTCGGCGGCATGTTCGGGAACAATCTTTTTGTTGATATACCGAACATCTTCCATGATTTTTCCGCAGACGAAAATGACCCTGCCGCATATGATTTTGCGTTTACCGACCTTCTTATCAAAGCGGTGTTTGACGCTGAATGTGAGCCGATTTTCCGTCTGGGCGTTTCAATCGAAAACTACCACCGCATAAAGGCGTACCGCATTTATCCGCCGGCAGACTATGACAAATGGGCGCGCATATGCGAGCATATTATTATGCACTACCGCGAGGGCTGGGCAGACGGATTTAATTATGACATAACCTACTGGGAAATATGGAACGAGCCTGATTTTGAGCCCGCCCCCGAAAAAAATCAGATGTGGCTGGGCAGCGCGGAGGATTTTTACAGACTGTACGCCGTGAGCGCGTCACATTTAAAAAAACGTTTCGGCGATAAAATAAAAATCGGCGGATACGGTTCATGCGGATTTTACGGCATATTCGCCGACCCCGAAAAATACGGAACCGACGCCCCGAAACGCACCGACGCATGGGCGCAGGACATCAGTCATGTATACCACATAGACTTTTTCCGCGGATTTCTTTCCTATATAAAAGAACACAACGCGCCGCTTGACTTTTTCTCCTGGCACACATACTGCAACGTGCCTGACGCGGAGGAAATTGCCGATTATGCGGACAGAGTGCTCACGGAGTACGGTTTCGGCAACATCGAAACCATGCTTAACGAGTGGAATCCCACGCCCGGAAACGAGCGTCACGGCTCCTCCGAGGCATGCGCAAATGCGGCTGCAATGATGTGCGCCATGCAAAATAAAAAAACAAATATTCTGTGCTTTTATGACGCAAGAATACACTCCGGTGCATTCGGGAGCATGTTCAATCCGATTACGGCGCAGCCGTACAGCACATACTACGCCTTCGCGGCATTCGGTGAAATGCTCGCCCTCGGCAATCAGACATACTGCAGCTGCGACTGTCCCGGAATATACGCCGTATCAGCCTCGGACGGCGAAAAGTACACCGCAATGATATGCAATATTTCCGGTCATGACGAGCAAATCTCAGCAAACATCACGTGCAGCGCAGATGTGTATTTAATCGATTGGTATAATATGTACACCAAAACAAAGCTTGACGCGTCATGCTTTACGCTTAAGCACAATCAGGTGGCAGTGATAAAAGGGACGCTGTAATCCCACGCCGTGACCTGTTGCATTGTGCCTTGCCGTGCGGTGCCATGATGTGTCACACGGTGACCTGCCATGCTGCGTCCTGCCACGCGGTGTCCGGGTAAATTAAATTATTGCCGCATGCACCATAAGGTCATGCGGCAATTGTGCATAGCGACGAAAATTATAAAATCGCGCCTACGAGTGATGACAAAGTCCCAAATTTGTGATATAATTACAGATAATCATATGCAATAACATTCTGAAAAGAGGTTTTGAGAATGAATATCACAATATGTGATGACTCGGCAAAGGAGCTTGAAAACATCAAACAAATTGTATCCGAATATGCGCAGGCACATCAGGATTTTCCGATTGCTGTCAGCTGTTTCTCAAACCCTCTTGACATGCTTGATGATATGAATAAAAACGGCGTTCCCGATATTGCGCTTCTCGATATCTGCATGCCCGGGGTTCTGGGAACCGAAATCGCAAAGGAAATCAAAAGCCGGAGCGAGGACAACACAGACATCATTTTTCTGACAACAAGCTCGGATTTTGCCGTTGAGGCGTTCGCGCTGCACGTGAACGATTACCTGACAAAGCCGTTCACAAATGAAAGACTTATCGGCACGCTTGACAAGGTGATTGAAAAAAGAAAAAGCCGCCTGTTCGTATCGGTGACGTGCGGCAGGGAAATACACCGCATCGACCTTTACGATGTACTGTACATGGAATCGAAAAATCATAACGTTGAAATATACCTGAAATCGGGAAAAAGCATCAAAACGCACACCGCGCTTGCCGATATGAAAAACCTGTTTCACGGAGTTAAAGGCTTTATATCGGTCGGAGCGTCATATATTGTGAACTTGAGGTGCGTACAAAGTATTCTGCAAACCGAAATTATCATCACAAACGGGCAAAATATACCCGTTCCCAGACGTTTACGAAATGACGTCCGTGAGCAATACTTTGATTTTTACCGTGAGGAGGCAATGAGAAAATGATACACATGTTTGCGGCTTGGATTCTTCTCGGCATTTCGCACCTGATTTCCTTTTGGGCAATGACCGAACCGAAATACTCCGTACGAAAAACCGTACTCATCTATTCCGGCTTCTGCGCGGCGTTTGTTTGCTTTCTATTGCTGGCTTATACCGTACTCGGCGACAGTGCCGGATATTATGCCGTCTCATTTTCAAGTACGATTGTCATGGCTTTCTTTATTTTCGTTCTGACATCTGCGGACGCGCTATGCAAAAAGATTTTTCTGTTCATCAGCTATGCAAATGTGTTCAGTATGTTCGTCTGCATCTCGCTCATAATGTGCAGTATATTTTTCAGGGGCGCGTCGGAACTTACTGTATATTATGCGAGAAATATCATAAGAACCGTTTTGTTCATTCCGACGGCTTTCATTTATATACGTTTTCTGCGCCCGCCGGTGCGCGCCGTGTCCGGAAAACGCCGTAAAACGTGGAACTCCATATCGGTTGTTTCGGTTTTATTCCTGATGATATTTGCATCGTTTTTGGTGGTTTTTAATTCCAAATACGGTAACTTCGGCAAATATATTCCGTTTTTTGCGGGAGCTGTTGTAATATACGCCTCTATCCTGTATGTTTTTTTCGGCACTATTCAATCTATGATAAATGAGAGCAATACCGAACTAATTAACCAAAACATCACTTATTTGCAGGGGCAGCTCAAAACCGCGAAGGAACATGAGCTGTCGGCAAAAACCGTGCGTCATGATTTCAGGCACCATAATCAAAACATTGCGTCTATGCTGAAAAAAGGGGAAATTCAAGAAGCGCTGAGTTATCTGGAGCAATATAATGACAGCTTAGACGCGGCAAAGCTGAGCGATTTTTGCCCGAACATTACCGTTAATGCCATTTTGAACAGTTTTTACACAAAAGCGCAAAAGAACGGAATTTCGGTTTTCGTCGAGGCGGATACCCCGGAAAATACCGCGATAGCCGACATGGATTTTGTCGCCGTTTTATCGAACCTGCTGGAAAATGCCGTAAACGGCTGTATCGAATGTAAATCACGCGGCGATATAAAAGTGAATATACGAACGGTCGCGGATAAAACCGTCATTGTATGCAGCAACCCCTGCCGTCCGAATATTTCAATAGAAAACAATATGCTCAAAAACCGCGGTATCGGAATTGCCGGCATGCTTTCCGCAATACGAAAATATAACGGCGACATCAAATACAGTCTTGATAACGGGATATTAACCGCTTGCATTATTTTAAATTCTTAAATCCCACCAATACCAATTATGTATCAAAATCGACCAATTATGACCAAAACCGTCCGAAAGGGCGGTTTTTTTATTATACTTATATTATAGAATTTCTCGGAGGTGAAAAAAATGTTTTTCAGAAAGAAAAAAGTGACATTCGATAAAGTGGCAAAATTTAATTATGAATTGGATACCAACGAGAAACTGAAAGAGGAGCTTAAAAATCTCGCATTATGCAGAAACGATATAACCGGCACGGAGTATCTGTCGAGAATGTTGTCATTATTCGGCAAAGAAGGTCTTGATATTACGCTGAAAGAGCTGGATATGCTCCTGCTGCTGCGGAACAAAACAGACCAGCTGCTGCTGGAAAGAAATGCGCAGCCCGTCAACACCGAAATGCAGCTCAATACGGAACGGGGTAATTAATTATGAAAGGAATAATATTAGCAGGCGGCAGCGGAACGCGCCTTTATCCGGCAACCAGAGCCTTGGTTAAACAGCTTCTGCCGGTATATGACAAGCCAATGATTTATTATCCGCTGTCAACGCTTATGCTCGCTGATATAAGAGATATTTTGATAATTTCCACACCGGAGGATTTACATGCCTTTGAAAGGCTTTTCGGTACGGGGGAAAAGCTGGGGCTTAACATATCGTATGCGGCGCAGGACGCCCCGAGAGGTCTGGCGGACGCCTTTCTGATCGGCGAAAGCTTTATAGGCGGCGATAGTGTGTGTCTCGTCCTCGGCGACAACCTGTTTTACGGGCAAGACCTTACCAAAACCTTACAGTCGGCCGTGCGCGAACTGGACGGAGCCTTCATATTCGGTTATCCGGTAAACAACCCGTCGGCTTTCGGCGTATGTGAATTTGACACGGACGGAAACGTTATATCAATAGAAGAAAAACCGAAAATACCCAAATCAAAATACGCCGTACCCGGACTTTACTTTTATGACAACAACGTTGTTGAAATAGCAAAAAGTCTCAAGCCGTCAAATCGCGGCGAGCTTGAAATTACCGCCGTTAACAACGAATACATAAAGCGCAATCGCTTAAAAATCAAATTATTCGGCCGCGGAATGGCATGGTTCGATACGGGCAGTCCCTACGCGCTTCACGAAGCCGGCGAATTTGTGGGTATGATACAGGAAAAGCAGGGATATTACATATCCTGCATCGAGGAAATCGCATGGCGCAGACATTTTATTGACGATAACCGGTTTTTCGCATTGGGAAAAGAATTGCAAAACAGCGAATACGGTAAATATATTTTAAGACTGGCAGGTGATAACGCATGATACATTTGATTACCGGCGGTGCGGGATTTATCGGCACAAATTATATAAAGTACATACTTGCAAAATACCCCCTTGACCGGGTTGTCTGCGTGGATAAGCTGACCTACGCCGGAAATTATGACAATATTTCGGAATTTCTGCCGGACGGCAGATTTCATTTTGAACGGACGGATATTTGCGACAGAGATGCAGTTTTTAAAATCGTGAAAAAATACAATCCCGACTGCATTGTGAATTTTGCGGCGGAAAGTCACGTTGACCGTTCTGTCGAAAACCCGGAAATATTTCTTAAAACAAATATTCTCGGCACATCGGTTCTGCTCGACGCGGTAAATTTGTTCTGCATAAAGCGGTTTCACCAGGTTTCAACCGACGAGGTTTACGGTGATTTGCCTATCGACAGACCCGATTTGAAATTCGACGAACAATCGCCGATAAAGCCCTCCAGTCCGTACTCGGCATCGAAAGCCGCGGCGGATATGCTGTGCACGGCATATTTCCGAACCTACGGTACGCCCGTTACGGTTTCGAGGTGTTCCAACAATCTCGGGCCGCATCAGTTCCCCGAAAAGCTGATACCGCTTATGATTATGAAAGCGCTGAATGACAAACCGCTCCCGGTATACGGCGACGGAAAAAACGTGCGCGACTGGCTGTATGTTACCGATCATTGCCGCGCGATCGACATGATTGTGCGCAGCGGAAAAATCGGCGAGATTTACAACATAGGCGGAAACAGCGAAAAATCGAATATTGAGGTTGTCCGAACAATACTCGGTGAGCTTGACAAACCCGACTCCCTTATCACTTTTGTGAAAGACAGACCCGGGCATGACAGACGCTATGCAATAAATTCCGAAAAACTGCAAAGCGCGCTCGGCTGGAAGCCTGCAACTGATTTTTCGGAGGGAATTAATCGGACAATAAAATGGTATTGTGAAAATCCGGATTGGGTGAAAAGAATTCAAACCGGTGAATATAAAAAATATATTAAAGAGGTGTAGAAAATGAAAAAATGTAACAGGGTGCTTTCTTTTATATTGAGTACAGCGTTGCTTTTTGCCACCGCTTTGCCTTCATTGGCATTCGCGGCGGAAAATGCAGATAGTGTGGTGTGGAATGACGGGGATACCGTTGGCGAAATTACAATAAGTCAGGATACCGACATTGTTGTGAAAGGAACGGTAACCGTTACAAAGTCAATCAAGATAACCGGCGGAAATGTTTCGGTTTCCGGCGGCGGAAAGCTTATGCGTGCCGCGTCTAATTCAGGAAATAATTTATTTAACATAATCAGCGGAAACGTTACGTTTACCGATATTTCGATAGACGGTAACAATATGGAGGTCACAGCATACAGCGCGATTGAAGCAAGAGGCGGAAATATTGTTATAAATGACGGAACGGTAATAGAAAATAACATAAAACGGAAATATATAAACAGAACAGTCGGCGGCGCGGCTATTTGTGCAGTCGGCGCGGCTGAAATAAGCATGAACGGCGGTATATTGCAAAACAATACTTCACATCGGCGCGGCGGCGCAGTATACTTGGAAAACGGTGCGATATTTAACATGAACGGTGGTACGGTTAAAAATAACAAGACAGAGCCTGACACGGATTCGGATTCGGTATACGGCGGCGGAGCTTTTTATGTTCGTGACGCAGAGCTTAATATTACAGGCGGTTCTATTGTGAACAATGCCGCAACACTTTATCGCGGAAACGGCGGAGGTATATATAACTCATCATACGGTACAACAAGAATTACCGGAGGATATATAAGCGGAAACACCGCAAATTTAAGCGGCAACGGTATCTATCACAGCAGTAAGGAGGGTACAGCCGCAGTATTTGAAATAGGCGGCGGAACAAATGTTGAAGATGATATTTACCTTTCAAGCGATAATGCCTACAAATATTCAAAAATTACGTCCAAACTCCAAAGCAATATTAAATTTACGGTCGGAGATAATTCATATGACCGCGTTATAGCCGAGGGAAGCAATTATACGCTTACTTATGCGGATATGGCTAAAATGCAGGTAACAAACAGTGACATGGCACTAAGCCTGGAAAATAACCAAATCAGATTAACACAAACTGCAAATAATACATATACGCTGTATTTCGGTTATGATGCAAACGGCGGCAACGGAACACCCGAAAGTAAAGAACTAACGATGATAGAGGGAGCAGACTATCCTACAGAAACAGTAGACTTTACTGTAATTCCGACAAGAGCCGGATATACATTCCTCGGCTGGGATACAGACCGAAGCGCAGCAGTGCCCAAATATACTGCAGCAAATGCACCTCAGACAATTACAATTGATAATAATATTACACTTTATGCAATATGGGAGAAAATCCCTGTTAACTATGAAATTAAAGCAATAAGCGGAAACGGCGGCAAAGTTTCGGGCGGTGGAACCGTAGCCGAGGGCAGCAGCATAACACTTACCGCAACGGCAAATGACGGCTACACCTTCGACGGCTGGTATGACGGCAACACAAAGGTTTGCGATACGGCGGAATTTGTGGTTACAAATGTAACGGAAGATAAAACCTACACGGCGAAGTTTACAAAGAATATCGTATATTACACAATTTTCGCAGAGGTTGGTACAGACGGCGGCACGGTTTCCGGCGGCGGCAAATCAGCCGAGGGCAGCAGCATAACGCTTACTGCAACGGCAAATGACGGCTATACCTTCGACGGCTGGTATGACGGCGACACAAAGGTTTGCGATACGGCGGCGTTTGTGGTCAGCAACGTAACAGCGGATAAAACCTACACGGCTAAATTTACAAAGAATATCGTATATTACACAATTTCCGCAGAGGTCGGCACAGACGGCGGCACGGTTTCCGGCGGCGGAACCGTAGCCGAGGGCAGCAGCATAACGCTCACCGCGGCGGCAAATGACGGCTACTCCTTTGACGGCTGGTATGACGGCAACACAAAGGTTTGCGATACGGCGGAATTTGTGGTTACAAACGTAACTGCGGATAAAACCTACACGGCGAAGTTTACGAAAAATCAAGTTGTTGAGCCTGAGCCTTCGGGATTTGATTTTACAAGTTTAAGAACGCTTAAAACAAAAAATATAACCGTAAATCACGAAACAAAAACAATAGACATTGACGCGGCGGACAACGCGGAGTATATTACTGTTTTTGTCCACCAGAAAGACGTTATTCCGGGCGGAACTTTCAAAATGGCAAGTTATCTCGGAAACAAAGTTGTATATGACAAGAACGGAAGCTACCGTGTTTATTACGTTCATAATTTCACCGTGCCGGTTAAAGCAAACATAACCGTAAACGGCGTAACCGAGCAATATTCGGTAAACGTGCACTTTGATTCATCAAAAGCAGGCTTTAATTTTACAAGCTTAAAGGGTGAAAACTTCAGCGATGTTACCGTAAATCATGATGATAAAACCGTTCATATAACAGCAAATGACAGCGCTGACAACATTATACTGTATGTAAACCAGCACAACACGGTTTACGGCGGAAAGCTGAGAATGGCAAGCTATCTCGGAAACAAGGTTAACTACAACAGTGCAAACGGTGTGTATACAATATATGCCAACGGAAAAAGCAGCGTTTCCGTTAAGACCAATATTGCAATCAACGGCGTAACCGAACAGTATCTGATAACGGTTGACTTCCCTGCTGTCAACTGGGGCTTTGATGCTGTGAATGCCGAAAATGTTAAAAATGTGAGCATCGACCACGAAAACAAGGTTATAACAATCGACACAGCCGAAGGCGCAGACAGTATTCTGCTTTATATCGACCAGACCTGCAAATCCGGTATAAAGGGTCAAATCTGGATGAAGAGCTATATGGGAAACAAAGTAGTATACAATGCAGCAGACCGAACCTATACAATCACGAAAAAAGACAACAATTCGATTACCGTAAAAACAAAAATAACCATGCTCGGCGAAACACGCTATTATGACATTAACATAAATTTCATGGAAAATGAGTAACCGGAGGTATGTGCCGATGAAACAAAACAGAATAAAACTCACGGCACGAACATTAGTGCTCCTGATGTCATTTTTGCTGTTGTTTATACAGGCGGCTGCAGCGCAAAAAGATGATACAAAATCGTATATGGTTGAGAAAATATCCGTCGAAAACGGATATTTTCTCAATGATTTTGAACCCGATGTATACTACTATGACGTAATAATGTCCTCGTTCACATATAACCTTTCGGTTTCGGTTGAGCTTACCGATTCGCGGTTTGAATATGAAATCAGCGGCGATGACGAAATAACTGCCTCCTCCGATTCCGAAAACATCGTTACCGTGTCCGTTTATGACACACTGGGCAAATATGAAACGGTCGAATATCATTTAAGCATTTACGTCGGAAACGATGCAATTAATTCCGTTCCGTGGACGGGACTTTCCTACCTCGACGTGGAAAACGGAATTTTTTCACCGCAGTTCAGCCGCTACAGAATTACATATTATGCAATCTTGGAAAACAACATAAAAAGTTTTGATGAAGCAGATGTAAACTACCGAACGATAAATCCCGATGCCACGGTCGAGATTAAATGCCGCGATGAATTAAACGGCGACGGGACGCTCAAAGAGGGCAAAAGAACAGAATTCGAGCTAAAGGTAACAGAGTCAAACGGAAAAAGAAAAACATATTATCTTAACCTATACAGAAAAGCGCATATCACATCTTCGCTCAGCGATACCGCGATACTTTCAAATATCAAAATAAACGGCGGCAAAGTGGACGTCGGCTTTGCGCAGCACAAGGCACATTATGACATAACAGTTCCGAAATCCGTAAAAAATCTCGATATTCAGGCATATCCTGCCGACAGAAGCGATATGGTGCAGGTCATCGGCGCCGAATCAATGAACGGCAGTCAGCCGGTATTTGTGAATATTTTGGTTACCTCCCCCAGCGAGGACACTTTCAGCATTTACACATTACGGCTTGCGTATGACAACTTCTTCACGCCGAAATTTTCGGTTTTTCAACTGATTATCTGTATTCTGCTGTTCGGCTCCTTATTGTTTGCAGCCGGGTTCTTTGCGGCGCACCTTTTACATAAAAGAAAATTGCAATTTGAGGCGGATTTGACATTTGCGGACGCCGAGGTGATAGAAGATGTTGAAAATGAAAATTTACCAACGGTATAAATTCAGCAACAGCCTGTTCTCATACAAAAGGCTTATTTTTTACATATCCGTTTTTTTTAATGCACTGTTCTTTGCGGCGGCGATTGCTCACAATCCTCCCAACTGGTACACAAATGACGATTTTCGTATGATGACAATTGTGTCGGGGGCATATTCGGGCACACCGAGTCCGGACATTGTTTTTATGCGCTATCCTATCGGACTTTTGCTCTCGGGGTTATATCGCATTACAACGGATATTCCGTGGTACGGCATATTCACTATGCTTTGTATGTTCGTTCCGAGCTGTGTTTTTTGCTATTACATCATCAAAAAGACATATGAAAAAAACAGAGTTTTTTTAGGTATTCTTTTGTATTTATTGCTTTTTATACTATTTATACAAAAATATATTTGTCTGCCGCAATTTACATTAACCTCCGCATTTTTGGGCATCGGCACTTTTGCTCTGCTGCACGAAATGCCGGATATAAACAATAAAAGGCATATTATTCTTGCCGCTTTGCTCGCAGCACTCTCGTTTTCAATCCGCTCAAAGGCATTTTATTTAATATTGCCGGCGCTTTTATGGGTGATTGCCGTCCGCATATTTAAGGATAAGCAGAATAAAAGAAAATATATCCTGTGGGGCATTTTCACGCTTACCATGTGCCTTGCCGTTTTAATTGCCGATACGGCAGCATGGCGCAGACCGGAATATGCAGAATTTAAAAAATTCAAAGAGGTGCGTGCCGAAATCTATGACTACGGCTCCATTCCGGGATATTACGAAAATATGCCTTTTTATAAGGAAAACAAAATCAGCGAAGTGACCTACCGTTCAATATCGGGCAGATTTTTAGATGTGGACGAAACCGTAAACACGGAAACTTTAACTACAATTTCCGCCTATATGAAAGACATACGCTCGGCACGGAAAAGCACATTTAACAGAATATTTTCGGCGCTGAAAAACGGGCTTTCAAAATGGTATTATTCAGCCGACCAAACGATTAAATACAGTGCAATTTTTATGACCGTTTTGTTTTTTGTATGTATAGCACTGTCCGTAAAAAAGCGCAAGTCAGAAATCATATATCCCATTATCGCGGCGGGAATGATACTTGAAATCACGTTCCTTGAATTTAACGGCAGAGTTATGGCACGTTTAATTGATTTAATGATGCTTACCCTGTCGGTCAGCGGCTGTTTTGCCGTTATCGGTCTTGCCGATAACAGAGCAGTTTCGCTTGCAGACTGTATACAATATTTTAAGAAAGACAAAGTAAAGGCATTTTGTTTGTGCGGCATATTTTGTGCAGCGGCATTATTTGTGACCGCCGGCGTTTTAAATATGCAGGAGGATTTGGACAGCAAATCGCTCGCACTTCGCCAAACCACAAATTCAAAGCTTGAGGCGCTTATGCAATATACGGAAAAATATCCCGACGCATTTTTCTTTTACGATACCAATGATTTTATTTCGTCAACAGGATATGTTTTTAAGACATATGAAAAAAACAAAGTGCTGAATAATGAATCCACGGGCTCGTGGAACTCTCATTCACCGCTGTATTATGAACGTAACCGCCAATTCGGCTTTGAAACGGCGATAGAGGGGTTGACAAGCACGGACGTTGACGTTTATTTTATCACAACCACGCCGCCCAAAATGGGAATAGCAAAAACACTGAAAGATGTCTATAACAAGAAATTGACAGAGGTTGACAAAATACAAACGGCAAGGGATATACTTTATGTATATATGGTAATTGATGATGAATAACTATAAAATTTCCGTTATTATACCCTGCTACTATTCGGAAAAATCAATCGCGGACGTTGTAGAAAAAACGGCGGAAGAACTCCAAAAATACTGCGATTATGAATTTATTCTGGTAAATGACGGCTCGACCGACGGAACGTACCGCGAAATCCAAAAGCTTGCCGGAAAATACAGCTTTGTAATCGGTGTAGATCTCTCCAAAAACTGCGGTCAGCATAATGCAATTCTCGCCGGAATGAAATACGCAGGCGGTGATTATATCCTCGGTATGGATGACGATTTTCAGACGCACCCGTCGCAAATCAAAAAGCTCATCGATAAACTCGGCGAGGGCTATGACATCGTCTACGGAAGATTTCCGAAGCGGCATCACGGCATTTTCCGAAACCTCATGAGCAGGCTGAGCCATATATCCGTATGTTATCTTCTGGACAAGCCGAAGGATTTAAAAGCGTGTCCCATGTATATCATACGCCGCTTTGTGCGTGACGAAATTATAAAAAGTAAAAGCAGCTTTACCAATCTTCAGGGATTGTTTCTGCGCACATCATCAAAAATCGCAAATGCGGATATAGAACATTTTGACAGACGTTTCGGAAAAAGCGGATATAGCCTGAAAAAGCTGATACGTCTGTGGGCGTCGCTTTTAAATTACTCACTGAAGCCCGTCAGGCTGATATTAAAACTGGGCGTTTTGATTTTTGTCATCGGGCTTATATATCTGATTGCCGCGTGCATATCGGGCGGCAGCTTTGAACATAGAATTTTTGCCGAAATAAGTGCATTTTCGGGCTTAATACTGTCGGCTGTGGGAATAGTGGGCGAATATGTTATACGAATGTTCATGACAGTAACAAAAGAACCGCAGTATATCATAAGCCGGGATACTTTGACGGGAGATGTAATATATGAAAAAGAAATTGCTGGTATTGGGCGCAGGTAACGCCCAGATTGACTTGATAGAATATGCAAAAAGCATCGGGCTTGAAGTTCATGCCTGCAGCTACACAAACACCGATAAAGGTGTTCCCGTTGCAGATGTTTTCGCCGAGATAAACATAGTGGATACCGAAAAAATCGAAAGCTATATCAAAGAAAACATGATAGATTACGTATACTCCGTCGGCAGCGATATTGCGGTTCCCGCGTTTTGCAAAGTGGCGGAACACTTGAACATGTTTCATTTTGTATCGGGCAAAACCGCCGAAATCTGCTGCAGCAAGCATCTTATGCGCCAAGCGCTCGGCGCGGATAATCGGTTCAATGTGCCTTTTGCGGTTTGTGAAACGCTCGGCGAAGCAAAAAATGCGGACTTTTATCCCCTTATGATAAAGCCTGTTGACTCGCAGGGGCAAAGAGGTGTTTTTAAGGCGGAAAATTTTGAGGAGCTGTCGCAGCATTTCGACCGTGCGATGAATTATTCGAGATGCGGAAAAGTAATTCTTGAAAAATATATCTGCGGCGCCGAGGTTTCGGTCAATGCCTATGTGAAAGACGGAAAAATCATTTTTTCCATGCTGTCAGACCGTGAGTCATTCGCAGATTTGCCCGGCGGTATCATAAAAGCGCATCACCTCCCGTCGGTGTTCGAGGGAACGAAAACGCACAAAAAAATCAGCGAGCTTGCAGCCGAAACGGTAAATGCGCTTGAAATAGAAAACGGCCCGGTTTATTTCCAGATTAAGGTATCGGAGGGACATCCCTATCTGATAGAGGTCACGCCGCGTCTTGACGGCTGTCATATGTGGCGGCTGATAAAGGAATACTGCGGCGTAAACCTCATGGAAATGACGCTTCGGCATTTGTTGGGGGAAAATATAAAAGTTCCCGAATACCGCCCCGGTCGGGTGCCGGTTCACACGGAATTTTTCTGCGAACCGCCGAATACCGCGTTTGACGCCGGAAAATATGCGGAATATACCGCTGATTACAAAAAAATGTATTATGATACCGGAGATACCGTCAGGAAATTAAACGGATATATGGAAAAATGCGGTTACAGAATTTTTCGGTCGCCGAGAAAAATCGGTTTGGTCGGCGGCAGCGGTTTTATCGGACGGTGCTTTCAGGGCATGTATGAAAACAAAGCCGAGCTTGCCGAGATTTCAAGGACAAACGGCGCAGTCGGCGAATACTCCGCCGAGCAGCTGGAAAAGGCGTTACTCGGCTGTGACAGCGTTGTTGTTTTTGCGGCAAAAAAAGTGTCCCGAAACGAAAAGCAAACTCTTGCGCTGTATGAGGATAACGTCAAAACGCTTGAAAATACGCTGATTGCATGTATGAAATCGGGGATAAAAAATATCGTGTACCTTTCATCGAGGTGTGTATATTCCAATTCGCAAAAATCGCCTGTCGGTGAAAACGGCGGCATCGCCCCCATAAATTATTACGGAATTTCAAAGTATTCGGGCGAATTGCTTTGCGATTATTACAACCGTAATTTCGGAACAAATATAAAGATTTTAAGGCTTTCGCAGGTCATAGGAAATGACCCGAACGGATATTTAGTGAACCTGTATACCGATAACGCGGCAGCAGGCAAACCGCTTTTGATATACGGAAATTCGGTCGGCAGACGTGATTATATTTACGTCAAAGACGCCTGCCGCGCAATATGGCTTTCGCTTCAAAAATATGCTCTGTGCGGCGTATTTAACATAGGCTCGGGGATAGGAACAACGAACAAAGAGCTTGCAAATGCGGTCATTGACGGATTTTGTTCCGCATCGGAAATCGAGGTGTGCGGCGATAAAAAAGAAGATACCTCCGTTTGTTATTTGGATACGTCAAAAGCAAAAAACGAGCTTGAGTTCGAGTGCCGATACAGTCTGACGGAGGCTTTCAGAGATTTAAGCAAGCAAAAGTGAGGTGCTGATTATGAAAATACCTTTTAACCTGCCGCCGGTAGTCGGCACGGAACAATCCTTTATCGAGGACGCAATAAACAAGCGCAAATTGTGCGGAGATAACTTCTATACAAAAGAGTGTAGCAGGCTGATAGAGGAAAAATACCGTGCGGAAAAAGCGCTTTTAACGCCGTCCTGCACCCACGCGCTGGAGATGGCGGCGCTGCTTTGCGAAATAAAGCCCGGCGATGAGGTTATTATGCCGTCATTTACATTTGTATCGACCGCAAACGCTTTTGTGCTGCGCGGAGCGAAAATTGTGTTTGTCGATATTCGCCCCGACACGCAGAATATCGACGAAAAACTGATTGAGGCGGCGATTACGGACAAAACGCGCGCAATTGTTCCCGTTCATTATGCCGGAGTCGGCTGTGAAATGGATTATATTTCGGCTGTGGCACGGGAATATTCGCTGAAAGTGGTTGAGGACGCCGCACAAGGTGTAAACGCTTATTATAAGGGAAAGGCGTTGGGTACAATCGGGGATTTCGGTACCTACAGCTTTCACGAAACAAAAAATTACACAATGGGCGAAGGCGGAGCGTTGCTGGTGAATTCCCCCGACGCCGTCATCAAAGCCGAAATTATACGGGAAAAGGGGACAAACCGCGCAGAATTTTTACTTGGCATGACGGATAAATACACATGGGTGGACTGCGGTTCGTCCTATCTGCCGAGCGAGCTCGGCGCTGCCTTTCTGTATGCGCAGCTGAATGAGGCGGAACAAATAAACAACGCCCGTTTAGCGCGGTACAATCAGTATTATTCCGGCTTGAAAGAGCTTGAAAAAAGAGAGCTCATCAGTCTGCCTGCCGTTCCCCGCGAGTGCACGCACAATGCTCATATGTTTTACATAAAAACAAGAAATCTAAAGCAGCGGTGTGATTTTATTGAATATATGAAACAAAGAGAAATATCATGCATGTTCCACTATGTTCCGCTCCATTCGTCACCGTTCGGCAGAAAATGTTCCCGCTTCTGCGGCGAGGATAAATACACGACAAAAACAGCGGAAACGCTTGTAAGGCTGCCGATGTACAAGGATTTGACAAAAAGCGGCGCCGATTATGTTTTGGAAAATGTGTATTCATTTTTTAAAGGAGAACAGCTATGAAAAAAACAAAGCGATTATTTATTCTTCACATAAATATAATGCTGTTTTCGTTTACGGGAATATTTTCAAAGCTCACCGCAAACAGTATCGGTAAAAACGGAATATTTAACGTATGCACCCTTGTTTTTGCCGGGCTTATGCTTGTAAACTGCGGCATATACGCTATATTCTGGCAGCAAAATCTGAAACATTTTGACGTGAATATTGCATATGCGCACAGGTCTGTATACAACATATGGAGCCTTTTATGGTCGGTGCTGATATTCTCCGAAAAAATCACAATCGGGAACATTCTGGGCACCGCATTGATTATTACAGGAATTTGGGTGATGCAAAGTGAATAATTTTTTATTTGACGCTTTAATGATAATAAGCGCGTTTATTACTGCCTTTTCGCAGATTATTCTCAAAAAGAGCGCAAACAGGCAGCATAAAAGCATCTTTTCGGAGTACATAAACCCATATGTTTTGTTTTCGTATGCATGCTATTTCGGTGTGCTTGTGCTGAATGTGTTTATATACACAAAGGTTGATTACCGCTTCGGTGTAGTGATAAATTCGATGTCAACAGTGTTTGTAATGCTGCTTTCGCGTATTATTCTGCAAGAATGTGTCACAAAAAAACGGATTATCGGAAATGCAATTATTGTCTGCGGTATTTTGGTTTTTATGTTCTTTTAATCCGGAAAATGCAATATATTGAGATTATAGCCTTTTTCTTTCCCTGCGTCCGCCTGACAAACGGAAAAAATAATGTTACAATTCAGGAAAGAAATGACATTCAGAATTTTAAACAGAGGTACTGTCGCGAATTTTCGCAGGCAGCATCTTGTACCTTGATTTACTCTGTCAACGCAAAGGCTTACCTTTTTAAAATAAACCAAGCAGAACAGAGGTGAATAAAATGAAGAAAAGATACGAAGAACCTCAAATCACGATAGCTGATTTTGAAAATGCCGATGTAATTGAAACATCCGGCGGCAAGTTCGATGATGAAGATATCGGAGAATGGGATTTTTAACAGCTTTTTTAATATCCCGTAAATGTGAGTAACTGTGATATTTTCGTCACCGATTAACTCAAAACAAAACCCCTTGAAACCGCCGTTTACGGCAGTATTCAAGGGGTTTGACATATCATTTTATCAATCTTTGATTATTTAATCATTGATGCAACTTCATCAGCGAAGTTTTCTTCCTTCTTTTCAAGACCTTCGCCCTTTTCAAAACGAACGAAGTCTATCAGCTTAACGCCCTTTGAAGCAAGATACTTTTCAACTTTCTGGTCGCTGTCCTTAACAAATTCCTGCTGAAGCAGACAGTTCTGCTCATAGAACTTATTAATCTTACCGCAAACCATCTTTTCCAGAATGTTTTCCGGCTTACTTGCATTCTTAGGATCTTCTTTAATCTGAGCAAGGATAATATGCTTTTCATGCTCAACATCTTCCGCCGGAACGGTTTCCTTTGAAAGATAAAGCGGATTGATTGCCGCAACCTGCATTGCAACATCTCTTGCAGCCTCATATGCCTCGTCATTCAAAGCACCCTCAGTCTTAACTATAACACCGATTCTGCCCTCGCCGTGCGAATATGAGCAAACATTTCCCTCAAAGCGTGCAAAACGTCTGATTTTCATGTTCTCGCCGATTTTTGCAATCAATGCGGTGAGCGCTTCGTCAACCGTAACATCGCCGAGCTTTTCTGCCTTGAGCGCGTCAACGTCCGCAGGATTCTTTTCTGCAACTACTTTTGCAACGCTTGTTACAAAGTTTAAAAACTCGTCATTCTTCGCAACGAAGTCTGTTTCCGAATTAACCTCCAGCAATACAGCAACGGATTTATCATCATTCATGTAAACCTTAACGATACCCTCCGATGCAATTCTACCTGCCTTTTTAGCAGCTGTTGCAAGACCCTTTTCTCTCAGATATTCAACAGCCTTATCCATATCGCCGTCGGTTTCGGAAAGTGCTTTTTTACAATCCATCATACCGCAGCTTGTGATTTCTCTTAATTTTTTAACGTCCTGAGCTGAAAAATTCATACCTATACCATTCCTTTCCGGTTGAGTTTTGCCGTTTTCGCAAAATCCAACGATTATTCCTCTACTGTTTCCTCTGCAGTGGCTTCTTCAGCAGCTTCCTCTGTCTGAGCTACTGCGTCCTCACCCTGTCTGCCTTCAATGATTGCGTTAGTCATTGTTTCGGTGATAAGCTTAACGGCACGGATAGCGTCATCATTTCCCGGAATAACGTAATCAACATCGTCCGGATCACAGTTTGTATCAACAATCGCAACTACCGGAATACCCAGCTTTTTAGCCTCTGTAATGGCAATATGCTCCTTGCGCGGGTCAACAACGAACAGCGCGCCCGGAAGTTTCTTCATATCTTTGATACCGCCGAGGTACTTTTCAAGCTTATCTCTCTGAGCTTTCAGCTTGATAACTTCCTTCTTCGGCAGAAGATCAAATGTGCCTTCTTCTTCCATCTTGTTAATCTGAGCAAGACGGTCAATTCTCTTTTGAATTGTCTGGAAGTTTGTCATCATGCCGCCGAGCCATCTTGCATTTACATAGTACATGCCGACTTTCTCTGCACCCTCTTTGATTGAATCCTGCGCCTGCTTCTTTGTGCCGACAAACAGGATATCCTCGCCGTTTGCTGCAATATCTCTGATGAAGTAGTAAGCTTCCTCAATCTTTTTAACGGTTTTCTGCAAGTCGATAATGTAGATACCGTTTCTCTCCGTGAAGATGTATTCCGCCATTTTAGGGTTCCATCTTCTTGTCTGGTGTCCGAAATGAACACCTGCTTCCAACAGCTGCTTCATAGCAATTACGTTTGACATTTTAAAAAATCCTCCTTGTTTTTATTCTTCCGCAAACGGCTTAAAACCCGAAAAAATTTAACAACAACAGGTATTACCGTATGCGTGTTTAATGTCATCGGCGCCGTGCCCGGAAATTTTTTCTGCGGACAAACACCTACCATTTATAATATCACATATTAAAAAAAATGTCAAGCTTTTTTTATGCGAATTTGTCTTTAGGTGAAATGCGACGCTTTCCTCAATCCGGCGCGCGCAAGAAACGAGCAGTTTGCCTTTTTGCAGTGAGGGTGCTTGCTCGCGAAGGTACCGCCCCGAACGAAAAAGGGTGAAATGCGACGCTTTCCTCTGTTAAGCGCACGCAAGAAGCGAGCAGTTTGCACTTTTGAACGGTGACGGCGTACAATGGTACTCCTAACCGTGAAAATGTGTGAAATGCGACGCTTATTGCGTGCGCTAAGCAAATTGACTGTTGTAGAGGGTATAGTAAAATCCTTTTTGCGCAAGCAGTTCTGAATGTGTACCCTGTTCTATAATATTTCCGTCCTTCATAACCAAAATCAAATCCGCATCAAGTATCGTCGATAACCTATGCGCAACAATAAAACTTGTACGCCCGTTCATCATTTTACGGAATGCGTCCTGAATTTTCATCTCGGTACGCGTATCTATCGACGATGTCGCCTCATCGAGAATCAGCATCGGCGGCAGACTCAGCATGACGCGCGTTATGCACAGCAGCTGCTTTTCTCCCTGCGACAAAAGTCCGTCATTATCCGAAATAACGGTATTATATCCGTCCGCCAGCCTTTTTATAAATCCGTGACTGTGCGCCGCCTTTGCCGCCGCAATTATCTCTTCATCGGTCGCGTCCGGCTTGCCGATTGTTATATTTTCGCGCACAGTCCCGCTCCTGAGCCATGTTTCCTGCAGCACCATTCCGTAATTTTCACGCAGACTGCGCCGCGTTACGCCGCGTATATCCTCACCGTCCACACACACTGCTCCGCCGGTTACGTCATAAAAGCGCATCAGCAGATTAATCAGCGTAGTCTTTCCGCAGCCGGTAGGCCCTACAATCGCTATTTTTTGACCGGGTTTTACCGACAAATTCAGATTTTCTATAAGTTTCTGCTCCGGCACATATGAAAAACTTACGTTTTCCAAATCCACGCGCCCCTCCGATTTACCGAGCCGCTTTTGCGCGTCCGCACTCTGTGCCGGCTCATCAATCAGCTCAAAAATCCGCGCCGCGCACGCAAGCGCATTTTGCAGCTCCGTTACAACGCCGGAAATTTCGTTAAACGGCTTTGTATACTGGTTCGCGTAGCTCAAAAAACATGACAGTCCGCCTACCGATATTCCTCCGCCGATTACCGACAGCGCTCCGAAAAGCGCGACGCATGCATAAACAAGCGCATTCACAAACCGCGTTGTCGGGTTTGTCAGCGAGGAAAAAAACGTCGCGCGCAGCGAAAACTTTTCCAGTCTTGAATTGATTTCATCAAACCGCGAAACCGCTTTATTTTCATATCCGAACGCCTTTAACAGCTTTTGATTTCCTATCATTTCATCAATAAACGCCGTCTGTTCGCCGCGCACCTTTGACTGCCCCAAAAACATTGAATACGTCCGCCCGGCTATGAACTTCGCCGCAAACAGCGACAGCGGCGTCAGCACAACCACGGCAAGCGTTATCCCCACATTCAGCCGGAACATGAAAAACAGCGTGCCCAAAATCGTAACTATTCCCGTGAACAGCTGCGTAAATCCCATCAGAAGTCCGTCGGAGAACTGGTCCGCGTCCGCGATAATACGGCTCACGATTTCACCCGGCCGATGCGTGTCTATGAAAGACAGCGGCAGCACCTCCAGTTTTTTAAAAGCGTCACCGCGCACGTCGCGCACAACATTGAACGTTACATAATTATTGATATTATTCATTATCCATTGCAGCAGTGCAGTAACCGCCGCAACAATCACAACACGCACCAAAATAAGCTTTACCGCCGCAAAATCAACCTTTCCGGCGCCCACAATGCAGTCAATCGCCCTGCCGACAAGCACCGGTATATACAAGGTGAGCGCCACCGTCGCCGCCGCAAGCACTATCGACAGCCCCATCAGCACACGGTATTTCTCAACATACCGCAGCACTCTCGAAAGCGTACCTTTTTTAGCCATTGTCCGCACCTCCCTCGCTTTTTTTGAACTGCGTTGCATAAATTTCAGCATAGACTCCGCAGTTTTTCATAAGCTCGTCATGTGTGCCTATGCCAACCGCCATGCCGTCATCAAGAACAATTATTTTATCCGCATGCATCACCGATGACGCCCTCTGCGACACTATGAACGTACACGGGTGACTTTTCAGATTTTTTATCGCCGTACGCAGTTTTGCGTCGGTTGCAAAATCAAGCGCCGAAGCGCTGTCATCAAGTATAAGTATCGGCGCATTCTTAACAAGCGCACGCGCTATCGTAAGCCGCTGGCGCTGTCCGCCCGACAGGTTCTTTCCGCCCTGCTCTATCACGCTGTCAAGCCCTTTTTCCTTTCCTTTAACAACGTCCGCCGCCTGCGCCGCGGAAACTGCCTCCCACAAGCTTTTCTCGTCTGCGTTTTCGTTTCCCCACAAAAGATTATCACGAATTGTTCCGCTCACAAGCACCGCTTTCTGCGGCACCGCGGCAATGTTTCTTCTTAATTCGTCAAAATCCCAGTCCCGAACATTTACGCCGCCCACCAGCACCTCTCCGCCGGTTACGTCATAAAACCTCGGAATTAAATTCACAAGCGAGCTTTTTCCCGAACCCGTTCCGCCGATTATTCCGATTGTTTCGCCCTTTTCCGCCGTAAAGCTTATATTGCCGAGCGAATTTTCCGCCGCTCCGGCATACCTCAGCGAAACGTCCCTGAACTCCACCGCCGGCGCGTCCGCTATGCCCTCGGTCACCTTTCCCGACGTCAGCGCCGGCTCTATTTCAAGCACCTGCTCGATACGGTTTCCGCACGCTATCGATTTTGTGATGTTGATTATCAGATTTGCAAGCTTGATAAGCTCTACCAAAATCTGCGACATATAGTTATACAGCGCGACAACCTCGCCCTGCGTGAGCGTTCCCAGATTAACCCGCAGTGCGCCTTTCCATATCAGCGCCGCCACGGCTATATTGAGTATCGCATACGTCAGCGGATTCATCAGCGCCGAAATACGCCCCACAAGCTTCTGCGCCGCCGTGAGCACATCATTTCTGCGTTCAAATTCCGCCGTTTCCTCGTCCTCGCGGCAAAATGCGCGTATTACACGGCTTCCGGTCAGATTTTCGCGCGTTATCCCCAAAACGCCGTCCAGATGCGACTGAACTTTTTTATAAAGCGGTATCGTAATCAGCATTATCGAAAACACCACCACCGCCAAAACCGGTATCAGCACTGCGAACACCAGCGCCGCTTTTACATCAACCGTGAAAGCCATTACCATCGCCCCGAACACCACAAACGGCGAACGCAAAAGCAGGCGCAGCGTTAAATTCATACCCGTCTGCACCTGGTTTACATCTCCCGTTATGCGCGTTATCAGCGTCGATATGCCCGTTTGGTCAAGCTCCGTATGCGACAGAGACTGTATATGTGAAAACAGCGCATGACGTATTTTCGTCACGAACCCGACCGACGCCTTTGCCGCGAAATACTGCGCCGTAAGCGTGCTCGCAAGCCCCACCGCCGCCAAAAGCACCAGCATGCCGCACATTTTGATGACATATCCTTTATCGCCCGACGTTATTCCGCCGTCGATTATCGCCGCCACAACAAGCGGCACAAAAAGCTCGAAAGACGCCTCGAGCAGCTTGAACAGCGGCCCCAAGAACGCCTCCTTGCGATAATCTTTCATATATTTAAACAGTTTTTTCATTTTTTATTTACTCTATCGATTCCTATTTAGTGTTTTCTTCTTCGGTTGTTTCACCGTATTGTCCCTTTTCCTTGGAATAGGATCTCCAAGAGGTATTAAAACATCTTCTATCGAATGATGTTTTCTTATTTTTTTCATATCCTTTCGAATATTTTTGAGTTCTCTAACTCCGATGTATGCAAGTGCCAAACTTGCTGTTATTCCTAAAATTAGTCCTGCCATTTTCATTTCTCCCCTCGTTTTGATATTTAAGAGGACTATGGTATCCCCTTGCTGCCCTCTCCCTACAGGTTTTGCGCCAAATCTTCAGCCGCTACCGCGCCGTCCGCCGCCGCCGTGATTATCTGCCGAAGCGGAGTATTGCGCACATCGCCCGCAGCGTACAGCCCCGGCTTATCGGTACGCATTTTTTCGTCCGTTACAATGTACCCGTTTTCGTCAAGCGTACATATTCCGCGCACAAGTCCGCTCTGCGGCTCTCTGCCGACGGCTGCAAAAACCGCCTCCGTTTCCGCAACGCTTATGCGCGAAGACAGCGTGTGTTTCAGCACTACCGATTTAACCGCCGTTTCTCCCTGGATTTTTTCCACCGTTTCATTCGTCCGTATCAGTATTTTTCCGCATGCGCGCACCCGCTCGGTGAGCACTTTCGACGCACGGAAATTTTCACTCCGATGCACCAGATACACACGGCTGCAAAATCGCGACAAATACAGTGCGTCCGAAAATGCCGTGTTTCCTCCGCCGACTACCATGACCGTTTTCCCTTTATAAAACGCTCCGTCACATGTCGCACAGTAAGATACTCCGGCTCCCGTCAGCCGCTCTTCGCCCTCTGCACCGATTTTCCGCGGCGACGCACCTGTTGCGACAATAACCGCCTTTGCACGGTATCTGCCGCGGCGCGTGCGCACCTCCCACATATCGGCGGTACGGCGTATTTCTTGCGCCTGCTCCCCGGCAAATATCACGCCGGATGACTGCGCCTGCTTATACATTTTTTCCGCCAGCTCCGCGCCCGTGCCCGAAAATCCCGGGTAATTCTCTACCTCATTTGTGTAGCTCACCTGTCCGCCGGCTCCCTGCGGCGATAAAATCAGACTCCTTATTCCGGCTCTTGCACAATATATCCCGGCACTCAGACCTGCCGGGCCCGCTCCGATTATTATTACATCAAAATCCATTTCCGTCTCCTTTTCGCAATATGTCTTTTGCTTTATTATCTGCATACATAAGGCTATTAATTCTTAATATTAATTTTCGGTGCTGCTTTTTGCAAACCCATGCCGTACACCGGTACTGCCGCGGTTTTGCTCAATCTCAATCCGCGCTATACTCCGCGACCTGCCGCCGTTTCACTCTTTTCAGACACACCCGGTCCGCAAACTCCGACCTGTGGTAAATTTTCGCAGATTGCCGGCTTTGACGCACAGATGCCGTACGGTGGTACTGCCGCGGCATTGCTTAATTTCATTCCACACCATGCCCTGCGGCCTGCCGCCGTTTCACTCTTTTCAGACACACCCGGTCCGCAAACTCCGTCCTGTGGTAAATTTTCGCAGATTGCCGGCTTTGATGCACGGGTGCCGTACACCGGTACTGCCCCGTGCAAAAAGCGGTAAGCTGCGGAAATTTCAGGCTTTTTCGAGCGTGAAAGTGAAGGTGGTCTTTTTATAATTATTATTTCCTTCTTGGGGGACGCTGGTTACGGTTATTTGCTGCGAATGAAGATTGATTATATTCTTCGCAAATGACAGCCCCAGCCCTGCGCCCGTGCGGTCACGGCTGCGCGCCTTATCCGTCTTGTAAAAACGGTCAAAGATATGCGGAATATCCTCCTTGCTTATCCCCTCGCCGTAATTGATTATCTCAAAAACAACACGCTTGCCCTTTTCAAATACTCGGATTGTTACGGTTTGTCCCTCATTGCTGAATTTTATTGCATTATCCAGCAGATTGATAATAACTCGCTTTATCGCGTCGGGGTCGGCAATTACGTACATCGATTCATTTTCAAACCACACGTCAAGCTGAAGTTTGCGTTCATCGATTTTCTGTTCCGCGCTGATTATACACAGCCTTACCGCCTCTGCAAAATCGTAGCGCTTTACCGACAGCTTATACTCCGGTGATGACATTTTTGTCATTTCAAACATCTCATTCGTCAGCCGCGACAGCCGCTTGGACTCCTCCAGCACTATGGTGAGATACTCCGTTTCCTTATCCTTTGGAATTGTGCCGTCGATTATACCCTGTACGAAACCGGAAATTGACGTCATCGGCGTTCTCAGCTCGTGCGATATGTCCGAAACAAAGCTTGCGCGCATCTCCTCCAGGTGCTGCAGCGAGTCCGCCATATAGTTGAAGCTCGACGCAAGCTGCGCAATTTCATCATTGCTCGAAAGATTTACGCGCTTATCAAACTTCCCGGACGCTATCTCCAAAACCGCCGTGTTTATCTGTTTAAGCGGCACCGATATATGCCGCGATTCAAACGCTATAAGGCACATCGCTATCATCATTGCGATTATCAGCGACAAAAATATCATCGACGAAAAATCACGCAGGGTATTTTTCATAATATCCGGCGGAAAATAATAGAAAATTCCGCCGATTACCGCGCTGTTATACCGTATCGGTATCCCGATAATATAGTCGCCGCCCGAATGACTGCGCACCGTTTTGCCCTCCAGCACCTTTTCCGTCAGCTCCTGCTGCGCTTTCCCGCGCGAATTTGTGGACGCAAATATTGCGCCGCTTTGATTTACTACCGTTATATCCGCCTCGACCATTATCGACCAGGACGCAAGCGTCGAATCATACACGCGCCGATAACGGCTGTCCACATCATCGGCAACAAAATTCGTCGTGAGATATTCGATACTGCGCGACGCTTTCATCGCCGATGTGAACTTCTCGTCCAGCACAAACCGTTTCATAAGGAATATCATCGACAGCGACACCGTTGATACTACAAACACTATTATCGCCGTGCTTGTCCAAAACAGCCGCTGAAATATCGTCTTAAACATATTATTTCTTTACCTCAAATTTATATCCGACGCCCCAGACCGTTTTCAGCTGCCAGTCGGCATATGCCGGCTCAAGCTTTTCGCGCAGACGCTTTATATGTACGTCCACGGTACGCGAATCGCCGAAATAATCAAAGCCCCAGACCTCCTCCAAAAGCTGCTCGCGCGTATAAACCCTGTTCGGATTTGACGCAAGAAAATACAAAAGCTCTATTTCCTTCGGCGGTGCCTCCACAAGCGCGCCGTTTATTCTAAGCTCATAGTTTTCAATATTTATGGACAGGTTTTTATAGTTTACCTCCTTGTCCGACGCCGTCTGCTCCGGCTTGTCAAAACGGCGCAGAACCGCCTTAACGCGCGCAAGAAGCTCCTTCGCCTCAAACGGTTTTGTCATATAATCGTCCGCGCCCAGCTCAAGCCCCAGCACCTTGTCAAAGGTGTCGGATTTCGCCGTGAGCATGATTATCGGAATATCCGAGCTTTTGCGGATTTCCTTGCACACCTGCCAGCCGTCCGTTCCCGGAAGCATTATATCCAGAATTACTATATCCGGCGTATTCTCTTTAAATACCGTAAGCGCCTCGCTCCCGTCATAGGCGCAAAGCACCGTAAATCCCTCTTTTTCAAGATACAGCCGTATCAATTCCACAATGTTTTTTTCATCATCTACTATTAAAATCTTGCTGCTTGCCAAAATAAATCCCCCTTTTTCTGCCGTTTTATTTAGTATACCATATATTTTTAAAATAATAAAGTATATTGTATAATTTTTTTACATTATATCCCAAATTTATTCACATTTTACCGCTGTTTTTGAATATCTGACCGAAAAACACGCATTTTCCGCCGCACCGCTTGATTTACAGCGGAAAATATGATACAATATCCGCATAACTGTTTTTTCGGAGGATTTATGAAATACAAAGCAATTTTTTTCGATATTGATGACACCGTTTTCGACTACGAAGCGTCGGCACGAATTGCCATGGGCGAAGCATGTGCCGACATGGGTATTGAATTCAAGGAGGAATATTTCCGCGGCTTTATGCATGCCGACACAAAATTCTGGAACATGCAGAAAGCCGGTATTCTGACCATCAGTGAGGTTATGGACCGCCGCGCCGACGAAACCGCACGGGTCATGGGTATTCCCGAACGTGCCGATGAGTTCCGCGATATTTTCCTGATTAAGATGCGCACCCCCGCCGTACCGATTGACGGCGCCGAGGATATTATACGCTATGCTCACGGCAGGGGCTATCGGCTCTGCACCGCGTCAAACGGATTTCTCATAATGCAGACAAGCCGCCTTAAAAATTCCGGTCTGTCACAATATTTTTCCGATATTTTCGTGTCGGACGATTTGGGCTACGAAAAGCCCGACCCGAGATTTTTATACGAAGCTCTGTCGCGGTGCGGTCTGTCCGCAGCCGACGTGCTTATGGTGGGCGACAGCCGCGAAACCGACATTAAGGTTGCCGAAAGCGTCGGCATGGACTGCTGCTGGTTCGACAGGCTGAATACCGGCGATACCGCAGGAAATTTCACCGTTACGGCATTATCGCAGCTGAAAAATTATATCTGACCTCGAAAATCCGCCGAAAGGAATTTTTCGTCTTAAAAGGTTACTGCAAAAAAATTGCGGTAACTTTTTATTTTATGCTTGACAAATACCCCTAAGGGGTATATAATAAAGACAGTTTCAAGGAATAATAAACGCACGGGAAAGGATTTTATATATGAGTGAAAAAAAATGCTGCTGCGCTTGTGAAAAGCACACAATGCGCACCGAGGAACACAAAAAAGCGCTGATAAACCGTTTAAAGCGCATCGAGGGACAGGTTCGCGGTATTCAGGCAATGCTCGAACGCGACGCATACTGCAATGACATCTTAATTCAGTCCGCCGCGGTCAGCGCCGCCGTAAACGCCTTTAACAAAGAAATTCTCGCAAGCCATATCCACGGCTGCGTGGTGCGCGATATCCGCGACGGAAAGGACGAGGTTGTTGACGAACTCGTTACTACAATTCAGAAACTTATGAAATAACCGTTTAATTATAAAAATATCGGAAAGCGAGTGATATATTATGCAGCAATACACCGTTACGGGCATGAGCTGTGCCGCATGCTCCGCCCGGGTTGAAAAAGCGGTATCGAAGGTTGACGGCGTAACATCATGCACGGTCAGTCTGTTGACAAACACCCTTGCGGTTGAGGGAACAGCCGGCAGTGCAAGCATTATTGCCGCGGTAAAGAACGCAGGCTACGGCGCATTCGTAAAGGGCGAAAAGCAGACTCAAAACGATGACGAGCTCACCGACCGCGAAACACCGCTGTTAAAAAAACGGCTCATCGCGTCTGCCGTGTTCCTCATAATACTGATGTATTTTTCCATGGGACACATGATGATGGATCTGCCGCTGCCGCACTGGTTCGACGGCAACCATACGGCAATGGGGCTTGTTCAGCTTTTACTGACCGTCATTATTATGGTCATCAATCAGAAATTTTTTATAAGCGGCTTTAAAAGCCTGTGGCGCAAATCTCCCAATATGGACACCCTCGTCGCGCTCGGCGCGTCCGCATCCTTTGTATGGAGCGTATACGCCCTGTTCGCCATGACGCACGCGCAGGTCATCGGCGACAGTGCCGCCGTAATGCGGTACATGGACGAATTTTACTTTGAATCCGCCGCCATGATTTTAACGTTAATCACGGCAGGAAAAATGCTCGAGGCACGCTCCAAGGGCAAGACCACCGACGCACTGAAAAGCCTTATGCGGCTCGCACCGCAGAACGCGGTGATTATCCGCGGTACGGACGAAGTAACCGTCCCCGTCGGTGAGGTCAAAAATGGCGACATATTCGTTGTGCGCCCGGGCGAAAGCATACCTGTTGACGGCATCGTCACCGAAGGCTCCGGCGCGGTGAACGAATCCGCTCTGACCGGCGAAAGCATACCTGTTGACAAAGCGCCCGGCAATACGGTTTCCGCCGCAACCATAAACCAATCCGGTTTTCTTCGCTGCGAAGCGTCGCGCGTCGGCGAGGATACAACACTCTCTCAGATAATCAAAATGGTGAGCGACGCTGCGGCGACAAAGGCGCCGATAGCCAAAACCGCCGACAGGGTTTCGGGCATTTTTGTGCCGGTGGTAATATCAATCTCGATTATTACCTTCATCGTCTGGCTGCTTTTGGAGCGCGAGTTCAGCTTTGCGCTGGCACGCGCAATATCGGTTCTCGTAATCAGCTGTCCGTGCGCTCTCGGGCTTGCAACCCCCGTTGCAATCATGGTCGGCAACGGCGTGGGTGCAAAAAACGGCATATTGTTCAAAACCGCGTCAACGCTTGAAAATGCCGGTAAAATCGACATCGTTGCTCTTGACAAAACCGGAACCGTAACCGCCGGCGAACCTGTGGTTACCGACGTAATCCCGTCAGACGGCACCGACGCGGATACGCTGCTTGCATGCGCCTTTGCGCTCGAAGCAAAAAGCGAACACCCCCTCGCCAAGGCGATTATCGAAAAATGCGCGCAGCAGGGTCAGTCCGCCGCGGACGTAACCGACTTTACCGCACTCCCCGGAAACGGTCTGACCGCAAAACTTTCCGGCAAAACACTTTTGGGCGGCAGTCTTAAATTCATCGGCGAAAATACCGATATTCCGCCGGCGTTACGGCAAAAGGCGGAGGAATTATCCGGGCTGGGAAAAACACCGCTGCTCTTTGCAAAAGACGAGGTTCTGCTCGGCATAATTGCTGTTGCGGATACAATTAAGCCAGACAGCCCGAAAGCTGTCCGCGAGCTGCGCAATATGGGAATACGCGTCATCATGCTCACCGGCGACAACGAGCGCACTGCGCGCGCAATCGGCGCACAGGCAGGCATTGACGAAGTTATAGCCGGGGTTCTCCCCGACGGAAAGGAAAGCGTTATCCGCACCCTATGCACACAGGGGAAAACCGCCATGGTGGGCGACGGAATAAATGACGCACCTGCTCTGACGCGCGCAGATGTCGGCATCGCAATAGGCGCCGGCGCGGACGTTGCACTCGATGCGGCAGACGTCGTTCTGATGAAAAGCCGTCTTTCCGATGTTCCGGCTGCGATACGCCTGAGCCGCGCAACGCTCAGAAATATTCACGAAAATCTGTTCTGGGCGTTTATCTATAACGTAATCGGTATTCCGCTCGCCGCCGGCTGTTTCGTCAAATTCGGGCTTACGCTGAACCCCATGTTCGGCGCGGCGGCAATGAGCCTTTCCAGCTTCTGCGTTGTTTCCAACGCACTGCGGCTCAATTTGTGCAAAATCCGCAGCACAAAGCGCGACAAACGTGTTCGCACACATGCACCGGCGCATACATCGGCGCAGAATACGCGCACACTCAAAATTAAGGGCATGATGTGCGGTCACTGCGAGGCACGCGTAAAAGGCGCACTGGAATCGATTGACGGCGTTTCGCGCGCGGAGGTAAGTTTCAAAGACGGCACGGCAATTATAACAACATCGAAACCCGTCGATGAGAAAACGCTGAAAACCGCCGTTGAAAAAGAGGGTTATAGGTTCATTTCGGCTGAATGACCCATTTTTATAAATACGCCGCACAGCGCGGCAAAAACAGGAGGAATTATTATGATTAAAACAACACTCAAAATTGACGGCATGATGTGCGGTCACTGCGAAGCACATGTAAATGACACGATCCGCAACGGATTTGACGTAAAAAAAGTTACCTCGTCCCATTCAAAGGGCGAAACGGTTATCATCAGCGAAGAAAAGCTTGATGAGGCAAAGCTTTCGGACGCCGTAAAATCCACAGGATACACGCTGCTCGGCATCAGCAGCGAGCCGTATTCCGGCGGAGGCGGACTGTTCTCATTTCTGAAGAAATAATTTACAGGCAAACAGCGGACATGTGTTCCGATACGCCGATGAGCAGTGCTCAGACCGTGCAGAGTAACCGCCCTGCATTCGGAAACTCAAAAGGACAGCAGGTAAAATAAAATCATTTTACCTGCTGTCCTTTTTTTAATGAGTTACCTCTCAAAAACGGTGCGGAAAACTGCCGTACCGTTCACAGTATTTATTTTCAGCCGTATAAACCGGCGCGGTCATTTATAACCAAAACCCTTGCCAGACTTTCCGGCAGGTTCAAATCATCATCTGCCGCACCGCTGTACCAGCCCCTGTCAAGAAGCTTTTGTACCGTAGCTTTCGCCCAATCCGGCAAATCCTGCGTATAATGATATATCTTCTCTTTCGTCCCCTCCGCCGTAGCCAGCCTTGCCTCCAGCTCCGCCGTTTTCTTTTCGAGTCTTTCAAACGCTTTCTTTTCCTCAGCCGTCATATCCGATACCTCCCACGCTTTAAAAAATTTTGCCGGTGTGCCGTACTGCTTTTTTAATTTTGCCGGAGTTTTCCCCCAGCCGGCAAGCTGAAAATGCGGCAAATCGGTTATGCTTTTCCATTCGCCGCCCCATTCAAGACCGAGCGACTGCCCGATTTTGCCGACTTTTTCAAAAAAGCCGTCGCCGTCGGCATATGCACCCTTGCCGTCATCACGGTAAAAATCAAATGCAATTCCCCATTGATGCATACTCGAATAGCTTGAGCCTTTTGCATTCGTCACTATTTTCCCCGGCGCCGTCCTGCCTTTTGCATACAGTGCGCCCTGTTCGGCGACCGTGCGCAGACATTCGCCGATTGCAATTTTCAGCCCGTTCTGCGCACATACGTTTTTCAGCTCCTTCGCCAACACCTGCAAATCGGGGTGCAGGTCCTCAATTTTCCGCATTATTATCGTCCTTACTTTTTAAAATCTCTATTGCCTTTATCAGCGACGCAGGCATAGGTATTCCCATAAGTCCCGCATTTTCCGTTACGGAAATCAGCTCGTTGACCGAAAAACCGATTATTGTCGCGGTCCTTATGTAATGCTGTCCCAACATTCTGTCCAGCTGACAGCCAATCATAACGCAGCACAGTACCGTGATTTTTCTGCAAAGTCCTTTAAAGCATGCGCGGCTTTCAAGAGCGCCGTTTGCCGATTTGCTGCTTATGCCGAAAACTGCCGCAAGCAGCAATCCCATCACAAAATCCACCGCCATAAACACAATAAGCACTGCAATATCGGCGTCCCAGCCACCCAAAAGCCACGCTGCCGCACCTCCTGCAGCGCCTGCCGCCGCACACAGCAGTGTTTTTAATTCTATCATCATTCTATCCCCTCTCATGAAGCCGGAAACAACCGTTTACATCAACACTTCCGCAGATTTAAGGTAATCGTTGTTTACCGTAAATTCAAATATCATCGCTGCTTACCTCAATTCAAAAGTAAAATCGTTTAATTTAAACTCGAAAACTGTGCTGTTCCAGACTGTGAATATAATTTGATTTCCCTCTTTTTTTGCATCCATCATAACCCCTGATGTTGATACATAGTTATCGCTCGGAACTTCTTTGGATTCACCGCTCGACAAATCTATTATACAGAGATTACCGTTATAGCTCCATATAAGGTATTTCCATTCGGAATACCCGGCATTAACCGAAAATATTATTGTTGACTTCTGCGGAACACGTCCTTTTACCGTAAAACTGCGCGCTGGTATGTTCTGTCCCGATTTCAGCACCACCTTCGCCGTCGCGAATTTGCGTGTATCACTGACGCTTCCGTCCTCCGCAATTTCCGCCAGCGGCACAAAATCTCCGCTGCCCGGTGTCTGCGACACAATGACATCAATTGTATTTTCCGTCACGTTCCGCTTGACGTAAACATAATTTTTTACCTCTGCCTCCGGTGTGATTTCGTACCCGTCCGAGTCAAATGTAATCTGCGAGCCGTCCTCCATGAAACAGGTTCCGGCACCGATTTTGTACACGCCGTCCGTTTCTGTCACGCCGCAGCCGCAAAGCTGCGTGCCCGAGCCGACTATTCCGGCGAGCGCCGTATTCAAATCCGCAAGCGTATCGCCCGCGTCGGAAAATACCGCGCCGTCCCCGGCAATCCGTCCGATTGCATCGTTCACGTCCTGCGCGGTGTACGCCTCATTATCCATAAAACTGCATTTATATCCCATCTGCTTATCCCTCCGTTATATTCTCAAAAATCGGTTTTACCGTGCCGCCCGATATTTCCGTGTACACGCCTTTGATGCGCCTTGTTTCTGTTCTGCGCAGCGGTCCCTTTATCGTCTGAACACGTACCGTATCGCCAACGTCAAAATCCGTGCCGAGAGTCAAACCGCGCAGTTTGAGGGTCATTTCGCTCTTTGCGCGGCATTTTGACAGCTGCTCCTTTGCTTCCTCCTCCGACTTTGCCGTTGTCAGCTTTTGCCATCGGTATATGCCGGTTTGTGCGCCGCTGTCATAGCTGCCCTCATCGTATACGCAGCATGTTGCAAGGTCTAAAATATCATCTGTCAGCGACAGCTCCCACGCGTTTTTATTTGCCTCGGAAATAAGCAGTGGTCTTTGAACTCCCTGCAAAATCCTGAAAGTCCAGCGCTTGTTTATGTAGTCAAAATCAAGACTGTGACCGAGATTATCCTGAGCGAGAATACCGCTTACAACATCAAGCACGGTTGAGCTGCTGCTCTGTGTAAATGTAACCTGTCCTCCGTTAATCCCGGGCTGCACCGTTATTTCCGAATCCGGGAATGCCGCCAGAACCGCATTTCGGGCAAGCACCGCCGCATCCCCCGAGTATTCCGACGGTGCGGCGATGCGTTTTTCCAAAAGCCAATTACAGGTTCTACCGTATATGACCAGCTCGTCCGACAGCTGATAGCCTACAATTACCGCACAGCGTGTTCCCTCACGCACCACGGTGTACCTGTGTTCCGGCAGCAGCTTTACAATATCGGAATTAAGCGGCAGATGTGCCTCAAAGCTGCCGACATCGTTGTAGTAGATTTCCCACGAACCCGATATTACATTGGTTTCCGCCGCCAGCAGGTTAAATTCATAGTCATAAAATATCAGCATACATACACCGCCTCACTGTAGCGCGGTCTGAATCTGCAGCTCACGCTCAATTCACGATTTCCCTCGCCGAGGAACACCTCAATATCGTTGCTGCCGGGAAGAAGCGTAAATCCGTCGAAAAAGCTGTCATTGCTCAGCTTGCTGAGCAGATTTTCTCCGTCGGAATTGTATATTTTCCTCGCCGATGTGTCAACCGTGATGATATCGCCGGCAAGCGGTTCATAATCTATCGAAAGCTGTTCGCCCGACGTGTGGTTTTTCACGGTTATAATTCCCAGCGGATTGTGTCCGGCGTTTATGAATAAAATCGGCTCGGCAGTCATATCGCCCTCGTTCACGATGACATTTCTTGTAATTCTTTCGGAAAATTTTCCGGGGAATACAAAATCCGAATCAAGATGCGCGAACGTTCTGTATACCGGAACTTCGCACGCTTCTGTGGATTCAAAGTACGGACTGTCGCATATGAACTGCACCGTAAACAGCCGATATTTACCCTCGCGGCCGCGTTCGGTAAAGGAAGCGCATTCCGCCGCGGTTCTGCGGACTTTTCCGCCGGTGTTGACTTCAAGCATGCCGGAGCCGCTCAGGACGGTCATTGCTTTTTCATACTCACCGCTGTTTTCCTCCGCGTAAAAGTCACCGCTGAGGGTAACCGTGCGCGGATTTTTGCGTGCCTCCACGGTTGATTGTCCGTCGCAGCCGGCATAGCGGCAGGCGGTGAAGCTTTTTCCGGTCAGTGCAAGACCGTCGCAGGCGGTGAGCCGCCAGCCGTCCGGAGCCGAGCCGCCGCCGAATGTGACCGTGCCGGCATCATTGTAAAATTTAATAACAAACATTTACCCAAAATTCCTTTCTGTAAATTATCCGACGCCGGACAGGCGCTTTACGGTTTCGTAGCGTCTGATTTGTTCGACGGTGTCGGAGCTGTCGGCGGCGCTGATGTTGTAGTCGGTGCGGTTGTTGTAGATAACATTGCCGCCGGCGGATTGTCCGATGTTCACCTCCGCGGAAAGCTTGCTGTTGAAATCCGCCACGCGCGTGCGGATTTGCTCGAGCTGCTTGTCAAGCTCCTCAATGAACGCGCTGCCGAACTTCTGTGCCGATATGCTGCCGCTGACGTAAAATCCGTCCGGGATTTCGTACCCCGCTTCCTCCAGCTTTGTCCGCAAGGTGTTGCTGACATCATTGACCGCGTCATCAAATTCCTTTTTGTATTCATGCGCGGATAAGCTGTCCGCCACTGCATTTTTGCGGTTCCAGCTGTTTATATATGAGGCAAATTTTTCGTCCTTGCTGTTATCGAGCATCTGTAAAAATTCCGACGCCTGCTCAAAGTCCATCTGCTTTATGCCGCTAAGGAAACTCTCGATAACGTCCGAGCCTATTCCGAGATTTGCCGAGCGTTCCCGCATTTTTTCCAGCAAGCTGCCGTATATTTCAAGATTTTCGATGTCCTGGTCAAGGTCATGCATGGAGTAATAGCTGTGTTTTACACCGTTTACGGTAACGGTGTTTATGTCAAACAGTCCTCCGGTCGCTTTGAGATCGTCACTGAAACGCTGCTGTTTTTTCAAGACTTCATCAAGCCGTTGCTGCGCATACTCCGAAACCTCGTCATACATGCTCTCAATGTATTTGCGTTCATCTTCGAGCACGCTTTTCTGATGCTTGTAAATTTCCGCCGTATATTTCTGCCATTGCTGCGTTCCGACCCCAAAATATTGATCGCGAAGTGCCTCCAGCTCGCGATAATACTGATCCTCGGAGATTATATCCGTATCACGTTTGTATTTCAGTTGATCAAGCATGAGCTTGAACTGTTTTACAACTTCCTTGTCATTTTCGTAAAGTCCTTCCGCCACACCCAGCGCCAGATTTTTGCCGACCTCGTCGCGCATTACGGTTGACGGAGAATGTATACCGAACGCCGCCTTGATTTCATCAACAATGCCCGACGCCCAGCGTCGGATTTTACCGCGTTCTTCGTTATAGTTATTTTCCATTGCTCTGCATTTTTTCTCCTTCCGATATGATAAAAATGAAACAAACCGATGTTGTTTCCGCCGTTCCGTTTATATGTCCCCAATCAGCAAATCGGCTGACGGTGACCGCATCTGCGGCAAACGGCAACGCAATCGGTACGGCAGTTATTTCCGCCGCGCAGCAGCGGAAATATAAGGGCAAGACCGCCTGTAAGAACGGTAAGCACCGCCCAGAAAAGGCAGCTTCCGCCGCCGCTGCAATGCTCGCTGCATTCCACTGTCATATCGCGGCAGCCGCATACCCTGCAAATACAGTCATGACATTTTTTATGTCCCCAATCTGCACATTCTCTTTCATCGCAGCCGCACCGATACATGCCGTCACAACCGCATGCGTAATCCTCATAATGCATGTCGGGCATATCGCAGAACCCGTCATCTGCACACCTGCCGTCAGAATAAAATATTTTACGCATAAAATTCCTCATTCCCCGAACCGCCTCACAAAAATAACAATTCATTATATTATATTAGACGTCCCGAAAAATGTGAAAGGAGTATGCTAATACGCTGCCGTGTGCAAAGCGCATTAAAACAGCTGTGAAAGCTTGTCCGCCAAATCCGACTGCTTTTCCGCCTCGGAACGGTTGTCGGGCAGAGCGCAAAGCTGCTTCATTCTGCGCAGATATTTTCTGCGGCTGCTGTCCTGTGCGTCCTCCGGATTTACCGTTCTGTAGAAAACCAGTTTCATAAACCGTGAATTTTCCGACAGACCGCCAAGCAGCGCCATAAACTGCTGCCAATGCAGATTTGCGGCAAGCAGGTCAATGCCGTATTCCGATAAAAATGACGCGTAGATATATTCCCAATCCGCGCTGAAGCTGAATGAGCGTCCGCCTGCAGCACCTCCGGATTTTGTGTGACCTTTTCTTGTATCCGCAAGCTTTCCGCATGCATAAAAATCACACATCGCCTCAAGCGTGGCAGCCGGGTCAGGAGGGAGTTTTTTCACTGCCTGAGGTTCAAAACACAACAGCACCGCCGAAAGATATTTTTGTGTCCCCTCTGTGTTGTCCGCGATTATTTCACCGAATTTTATCCACACCCGATAATCGGTGCGCACCGCATATTTTATCCCGTCCACCGTTATGAAGCCGGGCAATCCGTCAGTAAAAACATTCATTTTGTGTCCCCTTTATATACTGCCGTATAATTCACTCTTATCAGTTATTTTCCGTGATAGTGACAGTAGCCCATGAATCGCTTGTAGCGGCTTTTCCGAAAGTAATTTCGCCTGCTGCTTTCATAGTACCGCCTGCGGTGTATGTATCGCTGTCATCGCCCTCAGATGACGGAATGATTGTAAAATTGCGGATAATCGCATTTGCCTTGCCGTCCGTGTCAAGAGATGAAACATCAACAATAGCAACGCTTTTTACCGCCTCATCGCCCGTCAGTTCGTGATCGGCAATGTTGGCAAATACACTGTGAACGCTGTCCGTGGGGTCCAGATCCAGCTTATATGTCATAGCCGGCGAATAGCCCACAACCGCGCTGCGTTCCATGTCCTCGTCAATATATTTGCGTGAATATTCCTTCGGATTTTTTGAAACCGAAAGTTCCGTAAACCCTTTCATGCGGGTGTATACGTCTGTGCTTCCCACCTTCATAAAGGCGAGCTTTTCGCATCTTTTAATCATAGTATCATTACCTTTCTGCCCGAAATTTTTAATCTGAACCGGCGTCGGGCGCGCCGCATTTTTATGTCCCTTTTTTGCATTCGGCACAAAAGAAAATACCTTCTTACCTTATAAACAAAAACCGCAGCTGTATGGAGGTTCTTGCAGAAAAACCGGCTGTGTTTTCAATTGCGGCGCTCTGAGTCACTTCTATTTTAACAGGCTCTCCGTCTTGAATGTCCGGATAAATCCCCAGTGAATTTTGTTCCTCAATCCATGCAGCAAGCTGTTCAAAAAGCCGCGCGGTAGAGCAATTGCCGTCCTTGTCGGCGTCATAAACATCACGGCATGAAACAGCAAAACAATACTGCCGCAGCGCGGCGCCGTCCGAATATTTTCGCACAATCGGCGCTGCTGCCAGCGTATCTACGGAAAAGCTGCGGGTTTCCGGTGCCAAATAGTTTATATTCAATTTTGCATCGGCAAAAACAGGGCAATCAAGCAAAAATTTATATATTGTTTCAATCATTTTATTTGCCGCAGACAATTTTGTAATGCGGCGACGCCCCCCTTCTGTTGTCACGGATTTCCGTTATTTTAAAGTCGCTGCCGCGGTCTGCGTTTCCGCTGTGCGCACCGAGGCGGACGCAATCGCCGATGTCCGTGTCCAAGTCCGCGTCGGTAAAAATTCTGACGCTGATTTCCGAGTCATCGTGATAACCGTACTGTTTGATACCGTTTTTAGCGTCTTTTAAAGATATATTTCCGATTATGCAGTCAAAAACGGCAGCTTTTTCCGCATGCCAGACGGTCACTTTATTATTACGCGTCACAAATATCACCTCTGTACATCACGCCGCTTGACAGCAAATACAGCTTTGCAATGTTATACACCGCATTTTTTGTGTCCCCGTTTGAATATTTAATGGAATACCCGTCATTGCTTTCGGACTCAATTCCGTTTTTATTATCCCGGGAATACAAAAGCTCCGCGACCTCGCAAATGCATTTTTTTGCAGCGACGCTGTCGGGCAGCACCGTGCAGAAAAGTTTCAAATACGCAATTGCACGGTCTGCCCATAAATTAAAGCTGTCAAGCGGAATTTTAGCATTTTTTCCGTAAGTGGTGGTGTAAAATTCCTTCATTTATATGGCTCCTTATCCGTTTGACTGACTATCCGATCCTGTCGGCGTGCTCGCAGTCGCTTCTTTAGCAAATTTTGCAAGTACAACCTTGCTTTCGTTGGACAAAACAACGGTGTAGAACTTGTCTACCGAAATGTCGGTAACACGCTTAAGCGTCTGACGTTCGGTTTCGACATTTGTGTCCCTTTTAAGGTAGATTGTAAGAGCCGGGGTTTCGTCCTCAGTGTCGGCGTCGCTGTCAATCTTGACAATCGGGCAGATGTATTTACCGCTCGAAAGGGGAACCTTTTTGGACGGAACGACAATCGTATTTGCAATCATGCCGATTTCGCCGGTAACCGCAACATCTCCGCCGTACTTTTCCTTTGAGATAAAGTCCTCATCATGACGGAGCTGCGTAAGCTGGCTCGGGTGAACAAAAATAACCTTGCGGCAGTTTGTTTCCTCACCGAACTTGTCCAGCGCGTCGATGATACCGTCATAGGAAATAATTCCGTCCGAGGTGTAAGCAACCGTAGCGGTCTGCAAAGCGTCCATAGCATCGCTGTCCACCTTGGCAGCAATCGCCGCGGCGAGCTGGTTGTTGGTTTCACCTATCGGATTGCCGTAGCCGGAAAGAACCGCTTCGTCCGAAAGCTCAACGGCTTTCATCGCCTTTTTAACGGTAGCCTGAGTTGTGGTTGTAATCAGCTTTGTAGTGCCGACTTCAGCGCCCTCGGCAACATCAGCCGCGTCTCCGATGTACGAATATCTCGGCACAACAATAGTGTCGCCGGCAACGCCTGCCAGAGTATCGTCAACCTTAGCAAAAGGCGCTACAACTATCTTCTTTTCGATTTTTGCGGAAATCATATCCGCCATTACCTTAGGATTTACCATGTTACTGATTTGTGTTAATGCCATAATTTACATTCTCCTTTATATGTCCCTTATTTTAATTTTATATGTCCCCGATGTGTTTGAGCTTAGTTAATAAGCTGCTTATACAGTTCCGGATTTTCCGAAAAAAGCTTTAAACGCTTTTTATAGCTCATGTTGTCAAACATTTTCTTGTCGACAGAGCCGCTTTTTGTTTTGCCCGAAGTAAACTGCGGCTTTTTTTCGTCAGTTTCAAACATGTACGGACATTCTTTCTTTATTGCCGCGAGCTGCTTTTCAAGCGAACCGGGGTCCTGCGCGATAGCGTCCGAGTCAAGAAGCGCCTTTACTGCCTTAACGTTCTTAGCGCCGGCGGCGGAGATTGCCTCATCAATCTTTTCCTCTTTCTGTGACTGCGCAAAGCCGTTTTCCGCCTCTTTCTTTCCCTTTTCATACTCCCGGTCAATCAGCTGTGACAGAGCAGCAAGCTGTTCCTCGGTTATTTCCGGGATTATTTTTTTGATTTCTTCCATCTGTTTACCTCCTGATAATTTGTATTTAGTGAATTTACCGCCTCTTTTGCACATGTTTCCTCCTCACCGAAATACCATGCTCTAAGCTCCCACGGAGCGATAATGCCTTTTTCCAAAAGCTGAAGCTTTTCAGAAAATTCCACTTTTCTGTCCGCTATAATGCTGTCATCAAAATCGAATGAAATATCGTATCTGCCCTCTTTGCAGAGCGAATACAAATCGCACAGAGTATCCATTGCAAATACGAGGTCGGACAGAGCCGCGGAAAGTGAGTTTTGAATATCGCATACATGTGCATAGCTGCGCTGTTTTGACGAGCGAAATTCCTCGGCGGTTCTGTCCACGTCCTGGACATCGGAAAGCGTTCCGTATGCCAGACCGACGTTGAATTCGATGCGCCTGAGAATTTCATTAAGACCGTCAACGATTTCCTGTTCCCTGATTGTCGGGGTCCAATCTTGAAAAAGTGCGTCATCTCCGGTGTTCAGCAGTCTGTACAGCCGCTTGTCGGGCAGAATATGCCGTCCGAAGCGGTCGCGTTTAACCGCAGCCTCATCAACGTAAAGCGCGCGCTCGCCGCTTTCAAACTCCCACAAAAATCGCTCATATTGTGCTTCTGCGTCATTAATAAGACTGCACGCACGGGCGAATGCGGAAATTCCGAGCGGTGAATTTACATCAACCCAGTTAGCCATAGGCATTTTAAAATACGCAAACAGCGGTCTTTTAATGCCCTCGGCCTCAATGTACGGCGCGATACATTTCCAATCCTCCACATCGGACAGCGGCACCTGTTTGCCCAGTCCTTCACCGTTTGGGGACACAAAAGCGGTGTTTCGGATAATGTATTTGTTTTTGTCAAAACCGTGGCGCTCAATGCGGGTATAGACTCTTTTTCCGTCGAAAAATCTGTCCAAAAACGCAGCGCCGCTGATATTGCCGGACGAGTCATATTCAAGCGGCACGAAACATTCCGCCTGAATACAGCTCACCTTAATTTTGCCGTCCGACACGTAAGGCTTGAAAACAATACCGCCCTTGGCGCATGCCAGCTCGCACCATTTTCTGAGTTGTTTTAAAAATTTTTCATATTGGCTGTTCAAGAAGTCAGCCCTTTCAGAACCGGAAATTTTGGACTCAAATTCGAGAGTAGCAAGCCGAGCGGTTTCGGCACAAATGCCGGACGCCAAAGACAGCCTGCCGCCATTCTCGTAAAGTCCGCCCCATTGGTTTATCGCGGCGCTCATCTCGCTGAGATTTTCGGCGCCGATTGAGGCAAGATAATCTTTTAAACTGAAAATTCCAATCACCCTCTTTTTATAAATTACCAAATTTTCTTCAGTACCGTGTTGCAAAAGTAGCGCATATCGTCCATAGCGTGGTCATTCATTTTAATGGGGCGGTCACATTCCGCCGCATCGTCCCAGCTGTATGCCCCGAACTCGCGCAGTATATCGCCGCAGGATTCATTTATCATAATTTTGCCGCCTGAAATCAACCCCGCAGTGTAGCGTATTCCGTCAAGAACGGCATTTTTTGCCTTTTTTACGGTAAAGTTTCCGTGCCGTCGGATTGTTTCGATAAAGCTCGCGGCAGACGGGTCAATAATTACGCTCTGAATTTGTGTGTCCCCAACCAAATTCAAAAGTTCGTTATAATAGTCCTCGTCGGTCATCAGGCGGCGCTGTTTTCTTCCGTCATGATAAAATTCTCTGAGCCGCCACGCCTTACCGCCGGAGATGCACCAAAGTCCCATACTGCACGGATTAAGCGTGCCGTAGTCGATTGAAACATGATATTCGCCCTCGGGCGGCATGTCAGAAAAAACATGCTGTTTGCGGTTGAACATCGGATAAACCAGCCCCTCAGCCAATGCCCATTTCCCGAGAATGAACCTGTCAAAATACACGGTTCCGCTGTATTCAAGCTCAAGATTTCTGACAAATTCCGGCGACAGATTCGGGTTGTCATAAATTGTGTAGTGCTGGCGGAAAATATCCGCGTCACTTTCCAAAAATTTGAGCAGCCAATGGTTCGGACTGTCCGGGTTGCAGGTGCCGTCAAAAATCGAATTGGGCTTGTCCAGTCTGGATTTTAACATAGCGAAAACATCTTCGTTCCAGGTTGTAACCTCGTCGCCGTAGCAGTATTCAATGCCCGAACCTTGCAGGCGCGCGACCTGTGAAATCTTATCTGCGCCGAGCGCATGACATTTTCTGCCGAACAGCCTGACCGTGTTGTCATTGCTGATTTGACCGACCAGCTCATCGCCCCAAATACTGCGCATAGGCTCAAGAATATTTCGGTTTAGTGTCCCCTTTGTGTTGCCGAGAAGAACCGTAAGCCCTGCGCCGGTGCATGAACGTATTCTTTTGGGAATAAGGAAGTAATCAAGATATGTTTTTCCGCTTCGTGTTGCGCCTTCCTTAATATTCCACCGGTGATTTGCGTGCGTCCAAAATTCCTTTTGCTTATCGGTTAGCTTCAGCATCGATACCTCCTAAAATACTGTCGAGTTTTTTTAAGGTATCAGCCGTTCCCTCGCCCGGCTTGTCGCGCCACTTGTCGGGTCTGCGGTTTTTAAGCCAGACCGAAGCCGCGGAAACATCGGGAGGAACATCTTTAATCACGGTTGTAATTTCCTCCTTGCCGTCGGCTTTGACAACGTATTTTTCCTCTGTGGTACGAAATCCGAGCGCTTTTTTTAAAAGAGCCGCCTCGACGCTTGCATCGGCATGCTCGCGGCTTTCCGCCAGTGCATCATGAAGCTCCTGCGAACATCGTTCCCATCGGAGCAAGGTTCTGAGCTTCACGCCGATTTTGCGTGCAATTTCATTTACGGGCATGCCGTCCCTGCGCCACGCCGCAATGAGTGTAATTCCTTCTTCTTCTGTCCAGAAATCATTTTTTTTCATGCATTCCCCTCTCTCGTTGTAAAATTCGATGTAATTGCCGCAAGATATTCAAGCAGGCATGTTGTCATGAAAAAATCTGACCGGTAATTTCTTCGATATACACCTTGCTGACGCAGTCCTGGCAGCCGATAATATCGCCGTAGCTGTTGCGGAACAGATATTCCCACTCGTCGCTGTTGCAGATGGGACAATGCATTTCGCTTTCATCATCAATATCTGCACCGTAGTTCATGGTGCGGCACCGTTCGGCGCGCATAACATCTTCATAAACCTTCATCTGTCATCACTTCCTTCCCATTAATCAAAGTCCGTATAAATAAGCAAAATTCCCCGTACGCTTTACTCAAGCCGTTATCCACGTTTCGTGGTTCTTTTATATTAAACCACATTCCGTGTGATTTGTCAAGAGTGTAAGGAAAACTTTTCCACATTTTGTGTAATATCACCAAACTTTCTCCACGCTATGTGGTTTATATTGACAAAATCGCATTACAGAGTATATAATAAAAGTGTCGAAAAACCAAAAAAAGATACGTGCGCTGCACAATAGGAGGAAAAAAATGTTCGGGAGCAAACTAAGAGACCTGCGAAAACGCGAAGGTCTGTCACAGGAGGAGCTTGCAAAGAAACTGGGAGTTTCAAAGAGTACAATAGGAATGTATGAACAGGGTCAGCGAAAAAAGCCGCAGTCGGACGAGGTGCTGAAAAAAATAGCGGATTTTTTCAATGTCACGCTGGATTATCTTATGGGATATGAGGCGCGCGGCGTCAATATGAACGATATGATGCGTTATGATTTACGTCCTATTGAAACGAAAAAAATACCGATGTTGGGTTCAATCCCGTGCGGCGAGCCGCAAATGTGCGACCGCGAGTATGAAACATTTATTGAAGTAAGTGATTCGATACATGCGGATTTCTGTCTGACCGCGCACGGTGACAGCATGATAAATGCACGTATTCTTGACGGCGACGTGGTGTTCATTCGTGAACAAAGTACGGTTGAAAACGGAGAAATCGCAGCGGTAATTGTGAATGACAATGAAGTAACGCTGAAACGTTTCTATTATTATCCGGAGGTGCAGCAGATAATTCTTTATGCCGAAAATCCGAAATATCAGCCGCTGGTGTATGAAGGTGAGGCGCTCAGTCATATCCGCGTTTTGGGAAAAGCCGTTATGTTCTCAAGCAATTTGGGGTAAAGGCAAAAATATAAACCGCATTGATATGCATAAAAGGTGCAGTCAGTGCGGTTTTATAATGTGCATATGTGAATTTTATGCTGCCTTTTTCGATAACCTCATAACATCGAGTCTGACAATTCCGACAATAATCGAACAGAGTGTGAAGAACTCACACACGCAGCCGGCGTATGATTTAACCATAAAATTATATATGAAAAATGTGCAGCTTGTGAAAAATGTCATGATGCGAACAACGGAGGTTTTGCTGCTTCCGTAGGCAAAGGTAGTAACAACCTTTCCGAAACCGAACAGAACGCTCTTCATCCCCGACCAGGTAAAGCCGATAAAAATTAAAAACAGCGCGCTGAACAGAATACGAACCGGCGTAGTATTCTTGCGTTTTTCAACCATATCCGCAAAAATAAGATTGCGGACGGTGCCGATTAAATTCATCGCCATACCTGTGTATGCGCCGAGCATGGCGTACTGAACCGCGAATAAAACTTCGTTTGCGCTGCGGAACAGGATAAGCGGTTTGTGTTTTCTGCACTGAAAGGATAAAATGCTTGCAATTATCCCCAAAAACCCAACGCTGTGCAGCAAGATGTCATACCATAAACTATTCATGTGTTTTCACTCCTCATTTGTCCTTGAAAAATCTACTAACATATGATACAATAAATAAAGAAAAAAGTCAATAAATGTTCGTAATGTTTAAAAACGAACATTTTAGTTCACAAACGGAGGATAAAAAAATGGTACTGACGCAAAGACAATCGGAGCTTTTGGAGCTGCTGTCGAAAAAGAAAAGAATGTCGGTGAAAGCAATAGCGAAGCACTTTTATGTCAGCGAAATGACGGTGCGGCGCGACCTTGCGGAAATGGAAAAGTGCGGATATTTGCAGCGGTATAACGGCGGCGCTGTGTATGTTGATGATGACATTACGCCGATAAGTGAGAGAAAGCTGCTTCATTCAAAGGAGAAAAGCCGGTTAACAAAGCACGCGAAGAAATATCTTGCCGACGCAGTGAGCGTATTTATCGACAGTTCATCGACCTGCCTGTATATAATACCGCTGCTCGCAGACTATAAACAAATCCAACTGATAACAAATTCCGTGCAGGGGCTGCTGCTGGCGTCGAAGTATCATATTCCTTGCATATTTGCCGGGGGCGAATACTTTGAACGTGATATGTGCAGTGTTGGGAGCCTCACCGAAGAATTTTTACGCAGCATTAATGTGGACATTGCGTTTTTTTCATCGAGCGCACTGTCCGATGACGGAATTATCAGCGATATTGACCTGCGGCAGACATCGGTGAGGAAGATTGTGATGCAGAATGCACAGAAAAGCATATTTTTGTTTACAGAAGAGAAGCTGCACAGAAAAGAGGTTTATACCCTATGCCGCAGTGAAGATGCCGATGATATTATCATAATATAAAAAACGATATACGGACAGAAAATCAATCCGCCGTATATCGCAGCATTTATGCAGATTTTACCGCTTTTTCCGGGAATTTTGTGTACAGCAGCTTAAGTAAAATCGGAGTAAGTATGGACGAGGTAATAATCAGCAAAATTACCGATGTAAAGTATACGGGGTCTAATAAGCCGACGTCAAGACCTTTTTGAGCAACAATGAGCGCTACCTCGCCGCGCGTCATCATTCCAACGCCGACCTTCAGTGAATCGGGGGCGGAAAAACGGCATATTTTAGCTATCAGACCGCAGCCGACAATTTTAGTTATAAGCGCTACAATAACAAATCCGATTGAAAACAGCAGAATTGACATGTTGAAGTTGTCAATATTAGTTTTCAGCCCGATGCTCGCAAAGAAAACAGGCCCGAACAGCATATAGGAGTTAATATCCATTTTTCTCGCGATGTATTCGCTGTCACGGATATTGCACAGAATAATGCCTGCAACATATGCCCCGGTAATGTCCGCAATGCCGAAGTAGCGTTCGGCGAGGTATGACAGAGCAAGACAGAATGCCAGTCCCAAAATAGGAACACGCCGTGTATGCAGATGCCGTGCGTCAAACCATTTGAAAAATTTGTATGCCGCAAAACCGATTACAGCGGCAAAGACGAAAAACAGCAGCGTATTGCGGACAACGTTCATAGGGTGAACATCGGGATTTTTAAATCCGATTACGAATGTTAGCACAACAATTCCGATAACATCATCGATAATAGCGGCGCTCATAATGGTGGTGCCCACTCTTCCCTTCAGGTAACCCAGCTCGCGCAGCGCCTGGACTGTAATACTGACCGATGTAGCGGTCAGTATGGTGCCCATGAATACGGCGCGGAAAAATTCCTCACTCCCCCACGGAGCCGAGCCGTAAAACCCCATATATAAAAGTGCGCCGCCGACAAGCGGAATTGCGACACCGCAGCATGCGACCGCAAAAGCGACCGCACCGGTTTTGACCAATTCGCGTAAATCGGTTTCCAGTCCGGCGGAAAACATGAGCAGAATAACGCCGATTTCCGCCAATTCGCCGATAAAATCAGTAAGCTGAACCCACCCCAAAAGGCAAGGTCCGATTATAAGTCCGGCGATGATTTCACCTACAACCTGCGGCGCTTTGCATTTGCGCGCAAGCAGTCCAAAAATTTTTGCAGCCACAATAATAATTGCAATTTCTCTCAGTACACTGTATTTTTCCATTGTAACACCCTATTCCGTTTATTTTGAACCTATTTATTCCGAATGTATTTACCCTGAACCTATTTATTATACACCTTTTGTGTGTATATGTCAATGCCTTTGCCGGTCAGAAAAAATAAAAAAATATGTACATGTGCGGCATGAAAATACACCCCAAAAGCAACCGCTTTTGAGGTGTAAATATTACCGCCGTACAGATTTTCCAAAAAAATATTCACCCGATATACAGGTGAATACTTTTTATTATTATTTTTGTACAAATGCTTTGTAATCTATACTTTGAAGAACCTGACCGTCAGCAATATTGATCCTAGTGCCGTCTTCAAGCGTAAGCACACCATCTATAATTTTCTGTGAAAATGCATCGCCACCGCTTACAACCAATATATCTTCAGTGCGGAACAATTCTACATCAAATGACGGTTTTGCATATACTTTCCTCATACCGTCACCCCCTTATTGCTCAACAGTGATAGTACCATCACTGTTATACATTGTTGCCTTAGCTGTAATGTTGTTTACGTCTGTATTCGGAACATTATTTATAGTGTTAATGTAGTAGAAGTCAAATTCTCCTGTTCCCTCATGTTTTTGCATAAATTCGCTAATCTGTTTTTGCAGTTCAGCAGCCTGCGCAGACGTCGGAGCAACATCCATATCCTCGTAGCCATCAATCGAATATTTAAAACCAAATCCCTTTATACCGTAATCGTCAAATGCCAATTCGTCGGTTTTGAAATGAGCTTTTCCTAAATAACCTACCGAATAAACAGTTCCGGTTTCAGTTGTCCTCTCCACCTTTACATAGTAATCGGTTGCAGCGCTTGCAGCTTCGTCCGTGCCCTTAACAACTTCATACTTCGGTGTACCGACTTTGTAATAAAGAGTATATGCAGCATCATCGTTGCCGTCTTTTACGGAAACACAGTAGATACCGTCTTCTATATCACGGATTTTATACTGAACCGTATCTTGAGTGTTGCCTATGGTTCTCTGGTCTATGTACTGAACTGTGTCATTACCGATTTCGCCGCTTACTTTATAGCTGATAACGGTAAGCTGTGTACCTGTTGCCAAACCTGACACGTCAAAACTCAGAGTATCACCTGCTCTGAAACTCGGCATATCACCATTTTTATTTTGTGTAAATATTTTTGTAGTATTTCTGCTGTTTGTCGCATCGGTTGACGTAGCAGCCGCAAAAACACTGTTCATGCACGAAAATGTCATTACCGCGCACAGGACTAATGCAATCTTTTTCATATAATCCTTCCTTTTCCTATACATCATCAGAATTTATCATCTATATTAATATTTTACCATATACCAATAAAAATTGCAAGAAAAAAGGTGTAAAACATTTGACAAATTCTCATTTGCATTTTTATTAATATTGCACAATAAATCAAGATTTTATCTGTTTTTCCAACCAATTCAATATATTTCGGGATGACGGGTGTACTTCGCACCTGCGTTCGGTGTTCACTTCGATAACGCGGCGCATACATTCCGCCGCAGCCTTGTCAATATCGGAAAAAGCGAGTGAGCGAACGTATTCCAAATCGGCAAAATTTCTGTTGGGCTCCGCCAAATCGGCGACAAAAATTATTTTTTCCAAGAGCGTCATACCCACTCTTCCGAGCGTGTGCCAGCGGATTGCGCTCACAATTTCGTCATCGCAGATTCCGAATTCGCACTTAGCAGTTTCGGCGCCCAGTTTTGCGTGTATCAGCGCGGGGTTGCGGCGCTCAAAATCATCAAGCTCAACCTCCAGATCCGCGCAGCGCTCGAACATATCGGGCATATTTTTGGCATTATCGTGCAAAAGCCCGGCAATCCGTGCTTTTTCGATGTCTGCGCCGAAAATTTCCGCCATTTTGACTGCCGTATCGCGTACGCCGAGGCTGTGAACAAACCGCTCCGGCTTCAGCATGGTTTTGAGCTTTGCCTCAAAATCGGGGACATTTTTATATAGGTTATTCCGCATGATAAAGCCGTTCACACACGCCGGAACAAGACCTGAAATATCCTCGCCGCGGCTGACCTTTTCCCGGATTTCGGTTGCGGAAATATCTATTTTTCCGCCGTGTATCTGCTTTGCAAAGTCCGACTCAATCACACCGCCGGTGCGGTCATAGACCAAAACGGTGCACAATTTAAGGATTTCCCCGGGCTTGTGCCAGGAATGAAAATCGCGCAGCGAGTCACCGCCGATAATAAAGTAAATTTCATCATCGGGGCAGATTTCTCTGAAATGGCGCAGCGTTGTCAGAGTATATGAATATTCGCTGCGTTTTATCTCCCAGTCGCACGGCTCAAACCGCGGATTATCCGCAATCGCGCGCTTTACCATGATGTGACGGATTTTAGCGTCGGTTATTTTCCTGCCGCGTTTGTGCGGCGGATTACCGCTCGTCAAAAACATCACCTTGTCAAGGTGATATTCCGAAAGTGCCGCCTGTGCCATTTTTAAATGTCCGTTGTGAATAGGGTCGAAAGTTCCGCCCAAAATACCAATTTTCATCATTTTTTCGGCAGCTCTATCTTTCTGTGCTGTTCCTTGTTCGCACGCTTGTATATAACGAATTTCGAGCCGATTGCCTGCACAGGGTCGGCTTTTAAGCGCGCGGCAACCTCGTTTGCGGTTTCCTTTGTATCGAGCATAGCCGTTTCAAGAATACGCACCTTAATCAGCTCGCGCAGTTCCAGCGCGCCGGCAAGCTGATTGATGAGTTCATCGCTCACGCCGCCTTTTCCTATCTGAAAAATCGGGTCGATACCATTAGCCAGTGCACGCAGATACGCGCGCTGTTTGCTTGTCAACATAGCATAAATCCTTTCTTATGACCGTGCCTTTGCCTTTGCGCGCAGGTCGGTTTTGAGTATTCTCTTTCTCATTCGCAGATTATGCGGCGTAACCTCCAAAAGTTCGTCATCAGCGATAAAATCAAGGCACTGTTCCAGCGACATATCCTTGGGCGGAACGAGCTTTAACGCATCATCCGAACCGGACGCACGCGTATTTGTGGCATGCTTTTTCTTGCAGACGTTGACCACAATATCTTCAAGGCGCGCATTTTCGCCGACAATCATTCCCTCGTAGACATCGACGCCGGGGCCGATAAAGAGAGTTCCGCGCTCCTGCGCGTTAAACAGACCGTAGGTGATGCTGGTGCCGTTTTCCCATGCGATAAGCGTGCCGCGGCTTCTGGGCTGAATATCGCCCTTGTACGGCTCGTAGCTTTCAAGAATACTGTTGATAATTCCGGTGCCCTTTGTTGCGGTCAGCATTTCGCTCCGGTAGCCGATAAGACCGCGCGACGGGATTAAAAATTCCAGACGCGTGTAATTCTGTGCGGTCGGTTCCATGTTCACCATTTCACCGCGGCGTGCGATAACGCTGTCCATGATTACGCCGGTAAATTCATCGGGGACGTCCACGGTAAGCCGTTCAATCGGCTCGCATTTAACGCCGTCGATTTCCTTATAAATAACAACGGGGTTTGACACCTGAAATTCATAGCCCTCGCGGCGCATATTTTCAATCAGAACCGACAGGTGCAGCTCGCCTCTGCCCGAAACCACAAAAGCCTCGGTAGAATCGGTTTCCGCAACGCGCAGACTGATGTTCGAGTCAAGCTCGCGGAAGAGGCGGTCGCGCAGGTGGCGCGAAGTCACGAATTTTCCGTCCTTGCCGGCAAACGGCGAATCGTTTACGCTGAAAGTCATTGAAAGCACCGGTTCGTCAATCTTCACGAACGGCAGCGGCTCGGGGTTGTTTACGTCGCAGAGAGTATCGCCGATATTTATATCGGTAATACCCGAAATTGCGACCATGTCGCCTGCGCCCAGTTCGTCAACGGTGTCTTTTGCAAGACCGTCGAAGGTGTACAGCTTGACCGCTCTGCCGTGCAGCTGTTTGCCGTCCGACTTGCACAGAATGAGCGGCATACCGGTCTTGATTTTGCCGCGCTGAATTTTGCCGACGGCAATTCTTCCGGTGTAGTCATCGTAATCGATGTTGGAAACAAGCATCTGAAACGGGCCGTCATCATCGCAGTCGGGGCACGGAATTTCGTTTACGATAAGTTCAAAAAGTTCCTTCAGGTCGCTTGCGGGGTGTTCGGGGCTGTACTGAGCCGTCGCCCAGCCGTCGCGTCCCGAGGCAAAAATAACCGGAGTATCAATCTGTTCTTCGGTCGCGCCGAGGTCGATAAACAAATCGAGCACCTCGTCCACAACCTCATACGGGCGCGCATTGGGTCTGTCCGCCTTGTTTACGACGATAATCGGTTTCAGATTGAGTGCCAGAGCCTTTGAAAGAACAAATCTTGTCTGCGGCATGCAGCCCTCGAACGCGTCAACCAGAAGCAGAACGCCGTCCGCCATTTCGAGTCCGCGCTCGACCTCGCCGCCGAAGTCGGCATGTCCGGGCGTATCGATGATATTAATTTTCACATCTTTATAATGCAGCGATGTATTTTTTGCAAGAATAGTAATTCCGCGCTCGCGCTCCAGGTCATTGGAGTCCATAACGCGCTCGGCGACCTGTTCGTTTTCGCGGAAAATGCCGCTTTGTCTGAGCATCGCGTCAACCAAAGTTGTCTTGCCGTGGTCAACGTGCGCGATAATTGCAATGTTTCTTATATTTTCACGATTTGTCATTAAAAATCCCCCAAAGATAGTCATTATATTATATTTTACCACAAAAAAGCAATTTATACAAGGGTAAATATAACAAAAAACGCGGTTTTTTCCGCCGCGTTTCTTGTCGGTTTATATTCATTCTGCACATAATGCGGGATTTTTCGTCAAAATCCGCCGAATGCAGAGCGGAAGATTTTGAGATGCCGGACGTTATCTTATGCTGTAATATTCGTCAAGGGGAATATCAACATTCAGAGTGCCGGGGCCGCCGTGCGGTATTCCGCCGAACGGTGCCATTTTAATAACTGCTCTGTTTTTGCCGGTTTTCTCGACGGAGGACTCGGTGTACGCGGTCGAGCCGCCGTATACGCAGCCGTATCCGCCCGATTTTTTAACCGCGATGTAAGCAACCTTCAGGTTATTGTCCTCCTCCGGGATTTTCAGACATTTTACGGTGAGAATTGTGTAATCCTCAAGCTCCAGCCTGTCGGTAGTTTCGTAGCTGTCCCCGTCATCGAAAAGCTTGAGAGTTTCGTCATAGGAGGGCGGCGTTGTAACAAGCGCCGCGTTCTTTTCCTTAACAACCTCCGGCTTGGTTATGTAGTAATTTCCGTATGCCTCGCCCGAATCGTAATCGGCAGACACATACATGCAGCCAATCTCGGTTTTTTCCTTGCCGTCATCATAATAAAGCGGCTTTAATATGTTCGTTTCCTTTTTAAAATCATCGCTCAGATTAAAGCTGTTCCCGGGATAATATTCCATGCGGTCAAATTCCGCAGTCATAATATTGTCATTCAGGCTGTATTTTATATATGTTTCATTTACCGTGTATAGGCTCAGCTTGCTGCTGACAAAATCAAGCGAAATGAGCCGCTTGTCATTGTTGTAGGTGTAGTTGCACAGGTATTTTGAAAATCCGAATTTCTCATTTTCGCTCGTTCCGTCAAGCGCGCCCAAATCCTCGATTGCAACCGCGGTTTTTCCGCCGATGTTCATGCCCCTGATTTCGCTGCCGTTGACGATAACCTTAATGTCGCTCTCGTAGACATCGCCGACAATTTTTCCGACCTCGCCGCGCGTCACGTCAAGCTCGCCCAAGCCCTCGGGTGAGCCCATTGTCACCGTCAGAGTGCGGCGCGAATCGTCATAGCTGTCCACATGCGCATAACTCTGTTCCGCCAAATCCTCAAGCACAATTGCGGTTTTTCCGCCGATGTTGTAAGACGGCACCGGTTTCCCGTTAATTTCCGCAAGAATATCGGTCGAATAAATTTTGCCGATAATATCGCCGTTCGCGGCATGTGCAGCCGTCGCGGACAACGCAAGCGCACAGATAAAAAGTCCTGCCTTTTTCATAGTCATTGCTCCTTTCAGCTGATTGTGCATAACGCGAAAAATGCGGTATGCGGTATTTCCGATACGATTATAACATGACCGAAAGCCGTTTTTCAATGCGCGCACGAAAAATGTAATAAATATGATATATTACCGATAAATTTCAAACCCCTCGCCGTTGACCTCATTTGAGTGTAGATTAATTATAAACGCTTTGTTGTCAGCGGAATGAACGGCGTTGTAAAAATCGGGGACCTCACGGCTTTTAACTGCGACCGTAATCACGCCCTTGCGCCGTCCGGGCTGAGCGTTTTCAAAAAAAGAACCGCACAAAATTGTGCAGTTCTCAAGTTTGTCTTTTTCAAAAAATGCAGGCTTAATTATTCATAAATCTCGATAAAAACGCCTTTGTTTCGGGCATTTGCGGATTTGTGAAAATTTCTTCAGGTGAGCCTTCTTCGCAGATAACGCCGTCATGCATAAACACGACATGATTGGAAACGTCGCGCGCGAATGCCATTTCGTGGGTTACGATAATCATTGTAAGCCCCTCGCCGGCGATATTTTTTATAACCTCCAGAACCTCGCCCACCATTTGTGGGTCAAGCGCCGATGTCGGTTCGTCGAACAGGATTACGTCGGGCTTCATCGCAAGCGCACGGGCAATTGCCACGCGCTGCTTTTGTCCGCCGGACAGCTGAGCCGGCTTTGCGTTGATAAAGGGCGCCATGCCGACTTTTTCAAGATAGTACATAGCCTCTTTTTTAGCCGTTTCCTTGTCCGCGCCCAGAACTTTCTGCTGACCTATCATGCAGTTTTTGAGAACCGTCATGTTGTTGAACAGATTAAAGCTCTGGAACACCATTTCCACCTTAGCGCGGTAAGCCGGGATATTCTTTGTTTGAAGAATATTTTCGCCGCGGTATACAATTTCGCCGCCGGTAGGTTCTTCGAGGAGATTAATGCAGCGCAGCATTGTGGACTTTCCCGAACCGGACGAGCCGATTATGCAGGTAACGTCACCCTTGCTGACCGAGAAATTAATGTCTTTCAAAACCGCATTTTCGCCGAAAGATTTCTTTAAGCCTTTTACGGAAATAATCGTATTGTCACTCATTATTTACCCTCCTTTGCCGTAAAGCTTTCGTCGGGCATGGTTGACGAATGGTGAATTATATATGACGAAGGACCGTCAATTCTGTGTTCGATATATTTCAAAAGCCTTGTAATGGTGAAGGTCAGAATAAAGTAAATCACGCAGGCAACAACATAGGTTTCAAAAATAGACCAGGTCATCTTTGAAATTTTAGCCGTGAAGAAGAACAATTCGGTAACGCCGATAACGTTCAGCACCGAGGTATCCTTGATATTGATAACAAATTCGTTGCTGATTGCGGGCAGAATATTTCGCATAGTCTGCGGAACGATAACGTTAATCATAGTCTGCCAGTGGTTCATGCCGATGGAGTAAGCGCCCTCGAACTGACCCTTGTCGATTGATATAATGCCGCCGCGGACGATTTCCGCCATGTACGCGCCGGTGTTTATGGAAACGATGAAGATACCTGCCGGGATAAGCGGCAGAGTCTGACCGTCATTCATAAAAGCGTAGCCCCAAAAGATAACCATAGACTGAACCATCATAGGAGTTCCGCGGAAAATCTCGACATATATGCTTATAATAATGTTGACGATTTTCAGCAAAATCCTGACGGCGGGATTTTTAGATTCGGGGATAGTGCGTACAATGCCGGTGATAAGACCGATAACCAGTCCCACCACCGTGCCGACTAAAGCTATGAGCATGGTATATCCGATACCCTGCAAAAAATAGCTGTGATATTTAATTAAAATGTTAATTACTTCATTAATAAAATTAGCCATAATACTTTTACCTTATTTTATTCGTCTGACGGTGCAATCTTAACCATGTCCGCCATGAGAGCTTTCTGAGCGTCAGCGTCGAAGCCCTCGAGAGCGCTGTTAATCTGATCTTTCAGCTCGGAACCCTTTTTAACGCCGACAGCGATGCTTACTTCGTCATCTTCAACGGTGAAGCCCGTCTTGTTGTTTTCGAGAGCGACATAACCGTAAGCCGGGTCAAGAGTTACAGCCATAGCGGTAGGTTCTTCTGCAACGTAGCCGTCGATTGTGCCTGCGCCCAAAGCGATGAGCATTGTTGAGAAATCAGACATTTCGTTTGCCTGCGCCTGAGTCTGCTCGGTGAGAGCCTGAAGGTGGAAGGTACCGGACTGAGCGGCAATCTTCTTGTCCTTGAGGTCGGCAATCGAGTTAACGTCAGAAAGGGCGCCCTTCTTGGTTACGATAACAAGGTTAGATGTGTAGTAGTTCTTTGAAAAGTCAATCTTTTCTTTTCTCTCCGCAGTAGGGCTCATACCTGCGATAATCATATCTAGCTTGCCCGACTGAACGCCCGGGATAAGGCTGTCCCACTCGTATGAGTATATTTCGAGCTTTTTGCCGAGTGAATCGGCGATTTTCTGAGCAACCTGAACGTCATAGCCGTTTGTGTACATGTTGTCAACGTTGGCAATGGCAACCGCGCCGTTTGAATCGTCTGCCTGCGACCAGTTGTACGGAGCGTAGTTACATTCCATGCCAACCTTTAAAACGTCGCCGTTATCGGCAGTTTCCTGTTTTGCGCCGCAGCTTGCAAGACCCAAGGCCATTACAGCCGCCAGCAGAATTGATGTAATCTTTTTCATGTGTTTTTACCACCTTTTAAAAATATATTTGAATTAAGCGGAAAGCGCTCAATACAATACAAAAAACCGTGCGCGCTCATAGCCTGAAACGTGCACGGTCAATAAACCGAACCATTAAAACTACGGAGCGCTTCACAAAAGTGACAGTCTGCAAAATATTCTCCTGCAGCCCAACATGCGGTTTCGGGCGGAAACCGTACATTTCGGCGGCGTTTCCTTTCAGCCTGCCGCGATTGCCCGTCGTATAAGCAGACCTACTGATAAAAGCCGCGCCTCTACCATTAGTTATTTATCTTTTCGTATTATCTCACAAAAATATGCTGTTGTCAATAGTTTTTTTAAATTTTTTTATTCCGCGGCAAAATTTCTTCTCGGTCCGGCGGCCGGAACCAAAGCCGAAACAACGGGAATTTCCGCCGCATAAATCAGGCCGACAAAAATTGCGGACAAAAATTTATCCATGCCGGCGACATAGCAGAAAAACTTCATGGGCATAAACAGATATGTGTAAAGCGGCTCGACGCCGGAAAGCGCGAGCACAGCCGCCGCCATGATAAAAACCATAGCTGCAAACAAATTTGTGCGGTAGTAAACGCCACGCAGATTTCTGAAGCTGCTGCAGTAGACGCGCAGACAGAAAAACTGAAACGCAAGGTTCAGCACAATCTGTATAAAAGCCATGATTCCTCCCGTAATCGCAGTGCTCGGTATAATGCGGGCGGCTCCGAGAACACTGATAATCATTGAAACCAAAATTTCAAACCCGAAAACTTCTCCGATTCTTCTCAGCAGATACGGCATATAAATTCCTCTTTTCTTCATCATTGCCGATGCCGCGGCAATGTTTCATCGTAATCAGCGGTATATAAAACAGCCTGTACTAATGATGAAAGTACCCCTCCGTATTTTATTATACCATTATATATTTATGCAGTTCAACCGTAAAACAGAACATTATTATACTATTTTTTTGTACATTTTTAACTAAAATACAAAAAAATGTTGACAGACGGCAATTCAGCGGTGTAAAATGAACTCAGAATAGAGATTAGTTCAGAATAGATTAGATGAGATTAGGTTATAAATAAAGGTGTATTTTGTCATACCGCTGAACTTTTTCTGTTCACCGGTATTTTTTTTATATTATAAACGGAAAGGGAGGATAAAAATGGAGATACCGTATAAAATTTATCTTGATGAGTCGGAGATGCCGAAGCAATGGTATAATGTAAGGGCGGACATGAAAACAAAGCCTGCGCCGATACTTAATCCGGCGACCTTAAAGCCGGTCACGGCGGAGGAGCTGTCGGCGATATTCTGCAGCGAGCTTGTAGGGCAGGAGCTGGATAATGACACGGCGTACATTGACATTCCGGAGGAAATCCGCGATTTTTACAAAATGTACCGGCCGTCGCCGCTGACGCGTGCGTACCGTCTGGAAAAGGCGCTGGGTACTCCGGCAAAAATCTACTATAAATTTGAAGGCAATAACACGTCTGGAAGTCATAAGTTAAATTCCGCGATTGCGCAGGCATATTATGCGAAAAAGCAGGGCTTAAAAGGCGTGACAACCGAAACGGGAGCCGGTCAGTGGGGCACGGCGCTGTCGATGGCGTGTGCATTTTTCGAGCTTGACTGCAAGGTGTTTATGGTTAAGGTTTCATATGAGCAGAAGCCGTTCAGGCGCGAGGTGATGCGTACATACGGCGCGTCGGTAACGCCGTCGCCGTCGGATACCACCGAAGTCGGCAGAAAAATTCTGGCGGAATTTCCGGGCACAACCGGAAGCCTGGGCTGTGCGATTTCGGAGGCGGTGGAGGCAGCCGTCACAAACGAGGGGTACAGATATGTACTCGGTTCGGTGCTGTCGCAGGTGCTGCTGCATCAGTCGGTAATCGGACTTGAGACGGCGGCAGCGCTGAAAAAATACGATATTAAGCCGGATATAATCATAGGCTGTGCCGGCGGAGGAAGTAACCTCGGCGGACTGATTTCGCCGTTCATGGGAGAAAAACTGCGCGGTGAGGCGGATTACCGTATAATTGCGGTTGAGCCGGCGTCCTGTCCGAGCCTTACGCGCGGCAAATTCGCGTACGATTTCTGTGATACCGGTAAGGTTTGCCCGCTGCAGAAAATGTACACGCTGGGCAGCGGATTTATACCGTCGGCGAACCATGCCGGAGGACTGCGGTATCACGGAATGAGCGGAATACTGTCGCAGCTGTATCATGACGGCTATATGGAGGCGGTATCGGTTGAGCAGACAAGCGTGTTTGAAGCGGCGGAGCAATTTGCGCGGATTGAGGGAATACTCCCGGCGCCGGAGAGCAGTCACGCGATACGTGCGGCAATAGACGAAGCGCTCAAATGCAAGGAAAACGGCGAAGAAAAGACAATCGTATTCGGGCTTACGGGCACGGGTTATTTCGATATGGTCGCATATCAGAAATATAATGACGGCGAAATGTCCGACTATATCCCGACCGATGAAGAGCTTGAAAAGAGCTTTTCCACACTTCCCGAGGTAAATTTATAATTTCCGCATAAGATACGCATACGGCGGAAAAAGTTATATTATCCGCAAAAATCCACAAACAAAAATAACCTGCTGTTTCCGGGAACCAAGTGCTCGGGCAGCAGGTTATTTTTATTATTATTTTGTTGCGGCAATAAACAATTCCGGGGGCAATCCCTCATTTTGTGTAAACCTCAAAATTGGCTCCAAAATGATAATATAATCTAAGTAGTTTTTTGTGGG
>CAKSUM010000001.1 GCA_934501535.1 uncultured Clostridia bacterium | reverse complement strand
CCTCCAAAATGATATTTTTATTATATACCATTTTGGAGGTCTCGTAAAGACTTTACACAAAATTTGGGGTTGACTTTTATCACTTGATGATTTGTCACAATTTATTGATTTTTACATGACATTAAACCTAACGCAGCAACGATTTATTTGAATGTAACATTATCGGTATAATTTTCTGTATAAATATTTGCATTTTCAATACTGTCTATCTTCTTATCATTTAAAAATACATTTTCAAAGTAGATGTTTTCCGCCTTATGTTTTTCGTCATATCCGAATATTTTTGAGTTTGGCATTTGATCCGAATATACATAAATATCCTTAAATGTAATATTATTTATTCTGCCTCTTTCACCTTTGGAGGAATACTCTTCCGAATAATATATTGCAACAAAGAATAAAAAGGGATAATATTTTGATTCGGAAGAATAAACTTGTTCTTCACTTTCCTGAAATACAGGAGCGGGCTCGTAATCAGAACATTCCAAACGAATATTTTCAAATGCTATATCATGAACATATGAGTAATCAACGTTGGCGACATCCATTGCCATTCCGGCAGCATGAATTATATCGCAGTTTATGAATTTGCAATTTCTCGTTTCTGCAGCACAAAGATCTACTCCGACTTCCAAGGCTTTGCCCCAGTCATTCCACACAACACAGTCGGAAACAGTTATGTCCTCCATAATATCATATCTTTTTCCGTTGTGCGTCATTTCGTCAATAAACGGATAGCAAAAACCTTTAAGACAAATTGAATCGTCAAAAGAACGAACAAAACAATTCTTGACAATTCCATGCCGACAATTTATCAAATCAATTCCGTCCGAATTATATCTCCAGCAACCGATAATTTTGATATTATCAATATACAAATTCTCGCAGCCTATCGGGCGGACGGCCAGAAAAAACGGATCTCTTACAACAATATCTTTAATGACCACATTTTCGGAATATCTGATTTCAATAGGGCTCGGGCGCATTGGATCAACAAATTTATCATCCGCGGTAAATGATTTTTGCTTGCTGTGGTCTAAAATACCTCTGCCCGAAATCTCAACATTTGAAACATCTTCGCCGTATATTTCACCGTAGACAACAGCACCCTCTTCGATGTAAATTTTCTGATTGCTTTTAAGTACAATTCTGCCCGGATTGTGAACACCCTTTTTGAATACAATTGTTTCACCGTCAAATTTTGTGTTATTTTCTTTAGGATTTGCAAACAAATGTAAAGCCCCGTGCCTGTCATCAAACTCAACAACTGCTTTACACGGTTTTGTAATGTCGAAAGTAATGATATTGCCGTTAATTTTTGGTACTATATTAAGCGATTTGGGTTTAACAAATATTTTTTTGAAATCAAACTCGCATACAATTTTTATTTCCCTTTTTTCTTCTGCGTCAAAGCTTATAAATCCGCATATTTCGGTTTGCTCAAGACTTCTTTGATGTCCCGGCCAATGACGGTTAAACGGATATTTGGATACTCGTGCCTCTTCGATATCGGTTTTTTTATCGTCAATGAATACGGCATACGATTTTTTCATAATATTTCTCCTTTGTTTTCAAGAATTTGACAATAGTATAACCTATGTTTTAATAAAAGTCAATATCGTATTTCCACCAATATTCGGCGGTAACAATATTTCTGTTTTTGCCGTAATTTTCGTCCACAATCCGCACATCTTCAGATATAGCGGTTTGAATGTTAATCGGCAGATGTTTAATCTTAAACAATTCCTTTTCTGTTCCTAATTTAATCATAAATACCTCCAAAATTTTACTCCATATTATATATGGGTATATCAATAAAATAATATATGTATGAACTACAGATAGATTCGTGCCGTCGGCGGCGACGGCGAAACGGATATAAATGGATAAAAATAAATATAAAACGGAATAAAAAATCAGAATAGAAAAAAGTCCCCGGACAAAGCATACACACTAAGTCCGGGGACAATTCTAACGCAGTTAGATGGGTACCCGAAACGCATGGCAATGCGTTTTGGGCTAAAGAACAATCGTCTGGAGGCGCTGGTTGCGGGGTAATTTACTTGGATTCTACTTGGATTCTGTCCGAAAAGGTATTTTTCGGACAGAATTAAAAAGCCCTCAAACCTGCAAAAGTGGCTAAGTTTGAGGACAATTTGTAATGGCAGGGGTACAAGGACTCGAACCTTGGGCACTTGGTTTTGGAGACCAATGCTCTACCAACTGAGCTACACCCCTAAATTTTAACTACCTATTTATAATACCACATTTATACATAGTTTGTCAATAGTTTTTTCAAAAAAATTTAATATTGTTTAAACCGGTAAATTGTATTTTTAACTCCGTATTACATGTTTTAGATAATTAAAAATGATAAAATATGGAATATCTATTGACAAATACCACGAAATGTGGTATAATAGGGACAGTTATTTGAATTACGTGTACACGTCAATAATTCAAGTATAATAAAAGCTTTTACGTATAAAAATTAATTCAAAAAAGGAGGCATATACACGAAACGTGTGTAAAATGTAATGTTTAATCAAGGGGGAAAAAACTATGACAATTACATTTAATGTGCATAATCAAAACATGGCATTATGTGAAAACGAGTTCATTGCATCGGAAACGGTAAACTACATTAATTGCAAATTCTGTTTCTCGGCGGAATGGTCCGGATTTGAAAAAACAGCGATTTTTTCAAATGTGAGCGAAAGTTACAGCGTGCTTTTGAACGATGACGCCTGCATTGTGCCGCACGAAGTATTGTCGGGCAGTTTTAATGTGTCGGTATTCGGCACGCAAAACGGCGAAAAATTCAGACGTATAACAACAAATTCTGTTGCGGTTCGGGTTGAGGAAAGCGGCTACAAAGAGGGTGATACGCCGGACGAACCAACGCCGAGCGTATACGAAACAATTGTATCTCAATTGGCTGACTGCAAAAAACAGACAAAAACGGTTGAAGATGAAAATGAAAAGCTTAGTGAGGAAATTGACGGCATTAAAACGGACTTGAGTAATTTGCCTAAAAAATTTGCCGCCAAGACTCACACTCATAAAACCGAAGATATTACCGATTTGAACATACCGACCAAAACGAGTCAGCTTGAAAATGACAGTTATCTGGTTGCGGACGCAAACTATGTTCATACCGATAATAATTACACGGATGCGGCAAAGGCAAAGCTGGAATCTCTGCATGAATATGACGATTCCGAAATAAAAACGGCGATTGACACAAAAGCAGCTATTCCGCATACTGCTGTTTCGGGATATCCGATAACTCTTACAGACCATTTGGAAAATAAGCCGTTGCTTTCATGCAGAGTTTACGGAAATGAAGGCGGTATCGGAGAATTGGACGCTGCAAGCGGCAAATATAAAATACCGTTAAAGATTACGGGAAAGAACTTGCTGACATATCCGTATGCCGGCTCAAGCAAAACTGCGAACGGTCTGATTATAACCGATAACGGTGACGGTTCGATAACGGTCAGCGGTACCGCAACCGTCACAACCTACTTTATAGTTGAAGATCAGGCTAAGTTTACGCTTCCCGAAGGAAAATACATTTTATCCGGCGGATCTGACAGTGCATATTTGTATGCGGACCTTTATAACGGACAGACTCGTGTTTTCCAGAAAAGAGATGCGGGCAGCTCACTCTCGTTTGATTTGTCCTCGCAGGAATACACGGGCTTGAGAGTGTTTTTCGTGCTTCCGGCGGAAACTGTTTTTCAGAATACAGTATTAAAGCCGCAGCTCGAAACGGGTACTGCCGCAACCGGCTGGGAAACTTATAAAAGCGCAGATGCGGTTGCAGAAACTGACGCCCCGATTGCTCAAAATGAATATGTTGATTTTATCGGCAAAAAGCATGTAAGCGGGAACACAGAATCTGCCATTTCAGTTACGGGCGAGCTTTTGACATTAAAAAGTGCAGCAAATAATATTATATGCGGCATGCAGACTGCACCGAAAAAAATAGAAACCGGATATTATCAGGATATTAATAAAATAATAGCCGAGCTTAAAAATGCCATTTTGTCACAAGGCAGCAATACATAATCAACAGACGGACATATAGTGTCGCTTTGCGCATGCAGGTTCGGCGTGCCGAGAATGTAATTCGGTTATATTTTAAGTAATGAAAAGGAGAAAATTATGTTTAATCTAAGAGAGTTTTTGATGAAGGGCTTTTGCGACGCGGTAGGGAAGATGCCTGATTACCAGGTTATTATGAACGCCGCAGGGTACTATGAGAAGAATGTGCTTACTACGGACGATTTAGCAAGACTGCAGACATTGATAGAAGAAAAAAATGTTATTGCTGAAGAAACGGTGAGCATTAACTGATTGGCAGAAGCGGGCGAATAATTTAAAAAGGCAGACACATTCTTGTCTGCCTTTTTGTCATATAAAAACAATGTGATGTTCGCATGGTTTAAAAGCGGTTTTAAAATTTATACATCTTTTCTCCAGACCATTTTATTAACCACTCCGGTATAGCTTTGAATAAGCTTGACAACCTTGACCGATACATTTTCATCTGTATAATTCGGCACGGGAATACCCAGGTCGCCGTTCTTATTCATCTCGACAGCTGTATCAACTGCCTGCAATACCTGTTCTGTTGTTATTCCGGCAAGGATAAAGTTTCCCTTATCCAATGCCTCGGGGCGCTCTGTGCTGGTTCTGATGCACACCGCCGGAATAGGGTTTCCTACCGACAGGAAAAAGCTTGATTCCTCCGGAAGTGTTCCGCTGTCCGAAACAACGCAGAATGCGTTCATTTGCAGGTTATTATAGTCATGAAATCCCAGCGGTTCATGCTTAATGACGCGCTTATCAAATTCAAATCTGCGCTGTTCTATAAATTTTTTGCTTCTCGGGTGACAGGAATACAGTATCGGCATATCGTATTTTTCCGCCATTGCGTTTACCGCATTCATCAGGCTCATAAAGTTTTTTTCGGTATCAATATTTTCCTCGCGGTGAGCGGAAAGAAGAATATATTTTTTCTTTTCCAAGCTGAGTTTTTCGAGAACATTGCTCGCTTTTATCTTGTCCAGATTTGCAGAAAGCACCTCCGCCATAGGCGAACCGACAACGTATGTTCTCTCTTTTGCAACGCCTGAGGCATTAAGGTATCTTCTTGCATGTTCGGAATAGCACATATTTACATCGGAAATTATATCTACGATGCGGCGATTGGTTTCCTCGGGCAGACATTCATCAAAGCAGCGGTTGCCTGCCTCCATATGAAACACCGGTATGTGCAGACGCTTTGCGCCTATTACCGACAGGCATGAGTTGGTATCGCCCAGCACAAATACCGCGTCGGGCTTTTCCTTCAGCATCAGCTCATATGATTTTGCGATTATGTTTCCCATTGTCTGACCGAGATTTTCACCGACGGCATCAAGATAATAATCCGGAGCGCGAAGCCCCAAATCATCAAAAAAAACCTGATTTAATGAATAGTCATAATTTTGACCCGTATGAACAAGTATTTGCTCAAAATATTTATCACATGCCTTAATGCATGCCGCAAGACGAATTATCTCCGGTCTTGTTCCTATAATTGTCATGAGTTTCAGTTTAGACATTTTTATCCACCTCTTCATAATATGTGTCCGGTTTATCCGGATTAAAGCACTCATTGCACCACATGAACGTTACCAAATCCTCGGTATCCGACAGGTTTATAATATTGTGAGTGTATCCCGGAATCATATCCACTACGGTAATTTCATCACCGCTGACTTCATAATTTATCACTTCATCGCTTCCGATTTTGCGCAGCTGAATAAGCCCGTGTCCCGATACAACAACAAATTTTTCGTTCTTTGTGTTGTGCCAGTGCTGACCTTTTGTTATTCCGGGTTTTGATATATTCACACTGAATTGACCGGCATTTCCCGAACGCAGTATTTCCGTAAAGCTGCCGCGTGCGTCGCAGTTCATCTTCAGTTTATATGCAAAATTATCCGGTTCAAGATAGGTCAGGTAGGTTGAGTACAGCTTTTTGGAGAAACTGCCATCCGTCATGTCCGGAATGATTTTTGTGCTGCGGCTCTCTTTGAATGAATACAGTAAATCCGCAATTTCACCGAGCGTGATTTTATGCTCGACGGGTACAACGCAGTATTCGCCCCGGCGGTTCTCTTCATTTTTTAAGGCTCTTATAAGTTCGTCAATGACATCATCAACATAGCATAATGTCATCATGTGATTTCTGTCATTTACGGTTATCGGCAGATTGTGAGCGATGTTGTGACAAAAGGTTGCAACGGCGCTGTTGTAATTCGGTCTGCACCATTTCCCGAACAGGTTGGGGAAACGGTAGACAAGCGTATTTATTCCGCAGTCCCTACCGTAGCCGAATATCAGCTCTTCGCCGGCTTTTTTTGATTTTCCGTACGGATTATCAAGCGCCGCCTGAATTGATGATGAAATCATTATCGGAGCTTTTTTCTGTGATTTTTTCAGCTCTGCCAGAAGCTCCGACGTAAATCCGAAGTTACCGGCCATAAATTCATCTTCCGTTTTCGGGCGGTTTATGCCTGCCAGATGGAACACAAAATCTGCATTTTTGCAGTATTCCGAGAGCTTTTCCTTGGGAGTATCAATATCAAATTCGTATATTTCATCGACATCAACACCGCGTGTTTTGTCCTTTCCGTCACGGATATTTTTAAGGGTTTCGCATAAATTCTTTCCTAAAAATCCGTTTGCACCCGTTACAAGTATTTTCATGTGATTACTCCTCTGCCTTTGCAAGCTCGTCTTGTATGTAGCTCAGCTCCGAGAGCTTATTTTTAACTTCTTCAACCTGCCAAAGCTGAGTATTGTTTGAATTAAATTCCGTAAGCGGATTTCGCTCAGCATCGCCGGTTTTGAAGTATTTATCATAGTTCAGGTCGCGCTTGTCCGCCGGAACGCGGTAGAAATCACCCATATCTATTGCGTGGGCGCACTCCTCGTTGGTGAGCAGCGTTTCGTACATTTTTTCACCGTGACGAATGCCGATAATACGGATTTCGCTTTTATTTTGCTTGTCGAATAATTCCTTGGTTGCCATTGCCAGAGTTTCTATGGTGCATGCCGGAGCCTTTTGTACCATAATGTCGCCGCTTTCCGCGTGCTCAAAGGCGAATATGACAAGCTCTACCGCTTCTTCAAGCGACATTACAAATCTTGTCATGTTCGGCTCGGTAATTGTAATCGGTTCACCGTTTTTAATTTGCTCAATCCACAGCGGAACAACGCTGCCGCGCGAGCACAGCACATTTCCGTAGCGAGTGCAGCATATTGATGTTTTTTCGGGAGAAACCGTTCTTGATTTTGCAACCACAACTTTTTCCATCATCGCTTTCGCGGTGCCCATTGCATTTACCGGATATGCCGCCTTGTCGGTTGAAAGGCAGATGACTTTTTTTACACCCTCGTTTATAGCTGCCGTCAGGACGTTATCAGTTCCGATAACGTTTGTTTTTACAGCCTCCATTGGGAAAAATTCACATGACGGAACTTGCTTCAGAGCAGCCGCGTGGAAAATGTAATCTACTCCGTGCATTGCGTTCTGAACGCTTTGTAAATCGCGCACATCGCCTATATAAAACTTGATTTTGTTGCTCAAGTCTGCGTATTTCGCCTGATATTCATGACGCATATCGTCCTGCTTTTTTTCATCGCGCGAAAAAATTCTTATTTCGCCTATGTCGGTGTCCAAAAAACGGTTCAGTACCGCGTTTCCGAATGAACCTGTTCCGCCTGTTATCAAAAGTGTTTTGTCCTTAAAAATACTACCCATAATATAGCCTCCTATGCTTTATAATTACCTGCTTTATTTATTTTCTTTATTTATAGCTCACAAACCTATATTGTTTTTAATATCATTAAGTTTTTTCCCGAGCTGTGCATCTGCCTTATTTGTATTTTCAACAAATTGTTTGCGTGCTTTCTTATCACGGAACACAATTCTCATGCCGCGCCTGATCCAGATAAACGGCAGCAGCCACTTGTGTTTTATCAAAATCGGGTAAGTGTGCTGCAGTGATTTTGCCGGGCTGAAAAAAGATTTAAGGTATATCGCGAATTTTCCCGAAGATGTTTCATACGCATTTTCGGAAGAAACGTTATGTGCATTTCCGTAGCTTCCGCTCGTAAACATAAGCCGTGAAAAATCCTTGGTAATATCATCGGGCGCAGCACCCTCAAACCAGTATTTGCATAGCTTGTCTACCGAGCTTTCAAATTCCGTAAGCGCTGAAGCTTCAATTATTTGTTTCAATTCATCAGAAACTGAAATTTCGGCATAGTGTTTTTTAAAGAGCCAAATATCCAGGACCGCTTTCATTCCTATACCGCTGTATTTTACGTGCTTTGCCATATGCGCGAGCATGAATAAATACGAATCTTCAACCGAAAGCTGAAATACATGACTATAATTTTTATACGGGATTTTCCTTTCTTTCATGTGCGCAAATTGCGGACTCCATGTATGTTCCCTTCGCATAAATTTGCGGTGCAGCTCCACAACGAGATAAGGTTTTAAAATGAAAACATCGTGATGACTGTTATCATTATCGTAGTCATCGACGGAAAAACCCAGCGTTTTCATGACGTCGGCTGCCTTTTCGGTATCCTCTGTGAGTATATCAAGGTCACATGACTGGCGAAGATATGTTTCGGGATAAATTTCTTTCAGCACGCCGCCCTTTAAAATAATGGAGTCAATACCGTTTTTCTCAAACAGTCCCGCTATTTTGCTGAGGTAATGCTGCTGATATGTGTCGCGCATTATTTCCGAATTGTTCCATTCGGACAGCTGCTTAAATGCCGGGTCTTCTTTGTCTGCGCCGAGCCTTGACAAAGCGGTGAAAACGCAGCAGTCTATACTGTGCAGGTGAGCATACCGTACAATATCCGAAAGACTGATGCCGTCCGGAATTGCCTGCGGTGTTTCTCCTGTTACGGCGCATTTCATCAAATGCGCAAGATATAATATAAGCTCGTCCATGGTTATCTCCTTAAGCGTGTCGATATATCTGTCGAGGAAATTCCGTCGGTGTGGGGGAGAAAGACAACTTCTACTCCGACAGCGTTAAGTTTTTCTTCGATGTCATTATACATATCGGAATTTTTCCAGTCATCACCGTGTAGCAGTACATCGTAGTGAATTTTTTTCCACTGTGCAAATTTATCCATCGTTTCCTGAGGCAGGGTTTCATCAACGTACTTTATGGAATTAACTATTTCAATTCGCTGGCTGAACGGTATTACGGGTGTTTTGTTCTTGTACTCGGAAACCAGCTCGTCGGTGCTTACGCCGACTATAAGATAGTCGCATTTTTCCTTGGCGTGCTTCAGCAGGTTAAGATGCCCTATATGAAACAAGTCAAAAACCCCGGTTGTATATCCGACTTTATATTTTTTCATAACAGATTACTCCCTCTATATTATATTCTTTTAAGCAAATGTTTGATTTGCTCTTTTATCTTGTCATTCAGCAAACAGGCTGCCAGCTTTCTGAACTTATCGTTGCGGATAAGACATTTTTCAATTGAATATGATACGGTATGCCGCCCGGATAACCGGTAGAATTTTTCCCTTTTTGCATTTTTAAATGTCGGACTGCGCATTGTATCGGTATTTTTGCGGATAAATTCATAATCCGCGTCACGGCAGTACATTTTCGTTTGTATCGGGTCAGCAAAGGCTTTGCCGCGGACGCTGTTAAATAATATTGTCGATACGCCGCCGAAATCGTCAAAATCATCATAAAGGTCTTTTATTTTCCAGCAGTCGCCGAGAGAAATATCGGCGGCGCGTCTGCTGTTTGCATACTTACATTCATAGCATGACGGTCTGTAAAACAGCGCTTCGGCATAAGCGCTCATGTATAAATCGTTCTCTTTGTGTTTTATTTCGGTCTTGCCGTCTGCGTATACAATCTTCACATCTCTGGGGTTATTACCCGATTTTTCGCGGAAAGAGTAGCTTGTGATTTTGTTTTTGCTTTCGTTAATATACCTTTTGAAAAGTTCGTTGCTGCCCGCACCGTGGCAGAATATTTCAACGCACATGAGATTTTCGCGGTCTTTGCCGAGGAATGATTTAAGTGCGGCGATTTGACACGGTGTCCCGGTATACAGAACCCATACTCCGTCATCAAGAAGATTTTTCACTTGGCTGTATGACGAAGAACTGTTGCCGAAAATGTATTTGGACTTTCTGAATTTTGCCATTTGTTCATATTTGCGGCAAAAATCATGTAAAACACTGAAATCCTCAGTCATATATGCACCGAAAACGGCAGCGTTTTCATGCTGTTCAAACCACAGTTCCGCAATGGCGGAAAATGCGCCTCCGGATGATGAATTGAGCAGTATATCCTTATTTTTATGTACGCCGACAAGGACATTTTTGCACTCGTTTTCTTTCTGTTCTTTGCGCATGTGGCACTTTTTTATGCATAAGCCGCAGGAGGAACAGTTTTCTTCGTCAGTATGGGGATACAAAAAGCCCTCGCGGTCGAGTTTCATTGTAATGCAGTGCCGCGGACAGACCGCGGCGCAAACTCCGCAGCCGGTGCATTTTGACTTTTTGGAAAGCAGTTCTTTCATATAATTCTCCTTTTTACGGAAGCAGCAATATCGCGGAATTCTTTGTTTTTTGCAAAGAGAGCAAGCATCATTCCGTTAAATCCGATTGCTACAACAATCGCAGCCAAAATCCAGGAAAATATTGAGTTAATTGTTATAAAGCTTATTGCGTATTTGAGCAGCAGGCACAGCGCGATACTCAATGCGGCATGCTTTGCATATAAAAGATAATATTTAAAAACGGGCTGTTCAATCTTATTAAAGACGATAATCGGGTCAACGATGCCCATTGTGAGTATGCGTGATATTGATGTCGCAAAAAATATTCCGGAAAGCCCTATAAGTTTGCCGAGCCAAAGCGAGAGAAAGATATTCAGTATTGCCGCTAAAACTGGGGCGATTTTTCCTTTGACGAACAGCCCGAGCGTGGTGCGGTATGTACTGGCGGTGCTGTGTACTCCGAAAATATAAAAATGCAGCGCGAGAGCGGTTAAAACCCATTCGGACAGCACATATTTTTCGCCTATCCACAGTCTGATGAAATCATTGGTGAGCAGTTGGAGGCATACGGCTACGAAACCGTACATCCATGAATTTATCATAAATACTTTTCTGAATACAAAGTATTTTTTATCGTTTTTTTCGATTGCGTTCACGTTTCCGAGGCTTGCCGTAAAAGCGTTTACAACTCTGCCGAGCACGGACGAGCATGCGTTGATTATCAGGTTATAGTTTGACACTAATCCGACGTATGCAACTTTCATTGTGGCGGAAATTATAATATTGTCGGTGCCGTTCAATATAACGGACCCGAATTTATATACCACAAGGGAACGCACGTTTTTAAAGATATTTGCGGTTTCGCTTTTAGGGAGCTTTTCCGCTTTATCCTTCAAATAAGGGTACATTTTTTCCGCTTTGCGTGACAGGACAATATTGCTGCAAAGTGTTCCTGCTATTTGAAGCAGCAGATATGCTATGTAATTGCCGGTTGTCAGAAGCACTGCACACTGCAGAATTACCATGCATACTTTTACACCCTGCGTATACAGTTCAACCAGATAATTTTGCTGGTCGGCTATTATTATGGACTTTTTGTATGCGAAGAAGTATGAGCTTGCTGTGTCGAACAGGAACAGCAGATAAACAAGCGTAAGACTTTCTGCGATGTCGGGGGTATCTTTTATGATAACGTTCAAAAACGGCACTACGCATACCCCGGCTACGGCAACAAAGATGCCTATAAGTGTGTATGCTTTTTTGTATAAAAGCATAAGTGACGCGGTTTTTTTTCTGTCGTTTTCCGCCAGCGGCTTGTACAGATTGAAGATAATTGCCTCGCCTATGCCCAGCTCCGCAAATGATAAAATTGTCAGAATATTTGCGAATAATCCGTTTATTCCAAGATATTCTTCGGTCAGTGTATGTATAAATACCGTTCTGCCGACAAATTGCATTATCAGGTTGACTGCCTGGCATATCAAGGAAAAGAAAACGTTATTCATAACATTTTTTACTCTTGATTTGTTTTTCATGTTAATCTCCATTCCGCCGCTCTTGCGGCAGCACAAATTATCGCGCGGAAAAGGCGCAGACGGATTATCCTCACGGGCAGCTGCGGCGTACGCGCATACCGGACCCGCGAAACGGGAGGAAAAGGCGCAGTGTATTTTTCGCGTTATATTCCTTTTATCAGAAAGATTTGCCCGTATGCTTAAATGACGGATAATCTTCAAAAGGATACAGATATTCTTTTAAGTTTTCTTCTATGTATTTTACGTCGCGTTCGTTTTCAGGGAAAATGCGGAACAACTGCGTGTTGTTAATGGAAACCTGCGGCTTAAAAAATTGCTTTTTCGCCGTATGTTCCTTTATCCCGATAAATTCCTCTATTTGAGCAACGGTCTTGTCATATTCGTAAATCAAATCTTCAAAACGAAGTCTGAGAATTTTTCCCTTATCCTCGTTTTCATCTATATTTTTTCGGAGTAATTTGTAGTATTCAACAAATGTTTCGACATCGTCCGCCGGCATGAATCTGCCCACAACCGAGCCGATTCTCTTGGCTACCAGGTACAAATCACGGGGGTCACGGTCTATTATTATTGCTTTCGGGTCATCATAAAACGGGAAGCTGTTTTGCGGACGGTCGCCGGAAAACGGCTGGTCAAGAACCGTTATTTTAGACGCGTCCCGCCCCATCATTTTCAGAATATCGTTAATATATTTTTTTGAACGGTCATAAAAATTCTGCGGCGCAACAGACATATACATAGTTCTGTTGGGGAGAATTTTATGATGCTTGTGCGTTAATTTGAAAATGAGCTTGTAAACGCGGCTTAAAAGCCGTATATTGAAATTATATTGAAGGCGGCTTACATGCGTCATATCCGCCTCCCAGAAACCGGACCATTTAAGCTGTGTTATGTCATCAATGTAATTTTTAGTGAGGGGGACGATTTTATTGTATGTTACCCGGCGAAGAGCGCTTCTTTTAGTGTTGGCGCGCTTTACGAATTTCAAATATCTGCGAAGCGCCACATCGCTGTCATAATATCTTGCGCAGTGTTTCATGAGATGATATTCCAAATCCTCCAAGCCGTCGGGGATATACGAAAAATTGAACTCAAAATCACTGAAAACCTGTGTTTCCTTATATTCTTTAAGTAATGCGGTTACTGCTCCGGAACCGCTGTAGCCGAGACCGCAAATTCCAACAATCACGATTTTTTCTCTCCTTCCAAATAATTAAAACAAAACAAATATATCATAACCGCCATGCTCGGATATTTCGTTATACTGTTTATGAAGCCGTAAGCAAAGAGGTTAATTATTAAAATAAAGTTGCCGTCGGACATGGGTTTTTTCTTACGGATTGATGAATAGAACAGTCCCCCAAATAATATTGCGCCGATCAGACCGTATCTGGCAAACAAATCGAAAAATTCGGAATGGTTGCCTATTCCCAAATTGTAATTGCCGGATAAGGTTTTGCTTCGGTGATCGCCTATTCCGACCAGAATGGTTTGCGCGTCCTTTGTCCATGTTTTAAGACTGAGCGTGCTCAGCTCAATTCTGGAGCTGCCCGAACCTTGTGCGGATACCTCTTTGCCGTAGAGAATGTCGCATGCCTCCGAAATTTTTCCGACAGGACGGCTTTCGGGGAATGCGTCGGTCAGACTGTCTACAATAAAAGGCAGGGAGAAATAGACCACGGCAACAATTGCCGCACCCGTAAGAACTACAATAATCTGTTTGTTTTTTCTGCCATCTGCAAAACCGTTTATTTCGCTCATTACAATATACAAGAATAACAGTATTGTTGTGGTACCGCGTCCTGCTAAAACTATGTAGAACAATGAGCCGGCAATTAACAATATACACAGGGTTTTCATTCCGCGTTTGGTTTCGGGCTGTCTGATTTTTGCATGAAGCCCCATTATATACAGAGCGGTGAGGTATGAAAATGCTGTCGCTCCGGCATTTGTTTTTAAGTATTTATCTCCGTAAATCGTGTTGATTACTGTCGATATATCCGGCGTATCTATACACAGCTTAATGTTGCTTGCAATATTTACTGCCATTGCAAGCATAAGAATATTTGCCAGTGTATTCAAAAATTTTGTGTCACCGCGGTCGTGATAGAACAAATACATTATGAATATAAGCCAATATATAATTTGTACGTAAAGATTTCCCCATGCGCATGTTGAATACCCAACAATTCTGTAAATGAGAATTAAAGCTAACCACAAAATGACGCCGCTCAGTGCGCGAGTGTTGACGGTATAGCTTCCCATACTTATAAGTGCGGTCGAAAACCATACCATCAGCATAGCGACAAGAATGGTAGGGTGTCCGTTTCGGCTGAGATACGGCGTAATGTGCCATATTGATATGCCGATGCACATGAGGTGATTGATTTTTATAATAATATTATTTTCATCTGCCAATATTTTCACCTGCTTTTTTATAAAAGCCCATAAGCTTCTGTGCTTCTGTGTCTATGTCGTAACCGTTATTGCGAATATTTTTGACCGCAGTATCCTTATCCGTACGTACTGCGGAGGAGAGTATTTTGCTGCTCCAAACTCCGGCAGAGTCGGAAAGCGAAAGGTAATCTACGCCGTCCGATACATTTACCTCTTTGGTTATACTGTCGGAGGCGACGCAGTGCAGACCGTTGCACTGAGCCTCGAGCAGAACTATAGGCAGTCCCTCGAACAGAGATGTAAGCACAAAAACGTCGAATGCATTTAAAAGCCTGCACACGTCATCTCTTGCACCGAGGAATATAACCTTGTCCGATATTCCGTAACGGTTCACCTTTTCGGAAATTTGTTCGTATAATTCGCCGTCGCCCGCCAATACCAATACGGCATTATCGGCGGTTTTGGTAATTTCATTGAAAACGTCAATCAAAAAATCGTGATTTTTCTGATAATTCAGCCGCGCGACGCAGCCCACAACCGTTTTATCGCCGATGCCCAGCTCATTTCGGATTTGTTCGCGGCAATCCGGGTCAAAAGCGTATCGGTTTACGTCCAGTGCATTTTTCATGACGCGAACCAAGCCGGCGTCGGAGCAGCGGATGCCCCATGTCCAGCGCCCTGCGTCGATGCCGCATGCAAATAGATCGGTCGCAAGAAGTTTGATAAAAAATGTCATGGTCTTTCTCAGAGCCTTGCTTAATGACGATTCCGGAACAAACGCAAAATGAGCATGCGCAATTCTGCTGCGCACGCCGTTTTGATACGCTGCCGCCATTACCGGCAGACTTTTATAGCCCTGATGGCAATGTACAACATCATAGTTGCCTTTTTTTAATATGGAACATATCTCTCTGTACATTGCCGAAAGACTTTCGCTTATTCGCGTCACCTTAAATATTCTGCAGCCCAGTTGCGTAAACTTATCCTCAAGCAATCCTTTTTTCTGGTCAAAGGCGACGATGTCAATATGTACATCACTGTTTTTGCATATTCTTGTACAGTATTCCAAAAGTAATTTTTCCACTCCGCCGCAATCCAATGATGAAACAACCTGCAATATACGTGTCATTTACGCCCTCCGATTAAATTTTATAATGTCATTCATTATAAAGAGTTATATAATCTTCAAAATTTTCATACACACCGAGTTTTTTCTTGCTTTCAACCGGTTTTTTGACCGACGAAATTATGTCATTTACCGCATCGAGCAAAGCTGCCGGTGTTTTTTTCGCCGCTATTCTGCCGCAGCCGCCGGCAACAACCTCGCCGCAGCCGCCGGTGTCATACACGGCTATCGGCGTGCCGCATGCAAGCGCCTCAAGATTGACGGTAGGGTAATTGTCCTCATAAGTCGGATTGATAAAAACATCAGCCGCCGAATATAACTGTGCAAGCTCCTGCTGCGAGCCTGTCCGTTCAATTCCGATTATATTCCGGGGCAGGTTTTTCTTTTGGTCTTTATCAACGCCTACCATAACTATCTTATAGCTGTCATCAACCGTCTTTGCAAATTCCAGGACGTCGCCGAAACCTTTGCCGACGGTCCAGACATTTGCGACCGATAGAATAATTTTTTTATCTTCAAGCCCGTGCGCTTTTCTGAAATCGCTCGGTGAGGGCTTGAAGATTGACAAATCAATGCCGTTATTTATAACTTTAGTATCGTACTCGCTCAAAAATGACTTCCGCACAAGTCCGGCAAGCCATTCAGAGGGTGTAACAATAGTTAAATTAGGTATACCGGTAAAGATTTTCTTTTTTAACCGGTAGTTATTTTCGCTGTTGTCCGCGTAACTTTTCGGGTATGTGCCGCGCTGAGGACAACTGCCGCACGAGGTTTGCCATTTGTCGCAGCCGCATAAATCAAAATATGAACAGTGCCCCGTGAATGGCCAACAGTCGTGGAGCGTCCAGATTATTTTTTTGCCGCAGGTGCGCAAATAGTCAAAGAGAATTTCAACGTTTATATAATAGCCGTGAATGTTGTGTAAATGTATAATGTCGGGGTTGTATTTCTTTATTTCGTTTATAAATGCCCGGGTGGATTTTTTTGAATAGAAACCGGTTTTATCGGTAAGCCTGCTTGCAGCGGCATGTAAATATATGTCGGATTTATTTCCTATTTTAATGGTATCTTCATTTTGTATATTTTTTGCGGTGCCTCTGCCATATGCAATTTTGCAGTCAATATTGCGGGTTTTCATCAGATTGTATAAATCTACGGCTATTTTTCCGGTGCTGCCGGAGCCGCACACTGAATTAATCTGCAAAACTTTCATTTTATCTCCTAACAATAAACATAAAAATTCGATGCGGCATACAAAATCCGCAAAGGCCTCATCTTCAAAATATGTACTAAAATCGACTTTTTAAATATTATAGCACACATGATTTTTTTTGTCAATACATAAGTCCGCGGATAAGACAAACTACGGAGGTCTGTATGTGGGATTATATCTTGACATCGAAAAAAATGTTTGTTATAATATAAGTTAGGGCTGAAATAATGCAAGGTTCAATAATCGGGCGTATGACGGCAGTACATACCGAATGGTGCAAGATATATCCAAACGGTGCCCCGAGGAGGAAACAGGCGGATTCATACACCTTTTGAAAACCGAATTTGATTGGAGTAAGACTATGTATAAACTTTTTTTAAAGAGAACGATTGATATTGTTTTATCGGGGATTGGCATTGTTGTGCTGGCAATTCCGATGCTCGCTGTTGCGCTTGTAATTAAGATTGATGACCCGGGGCCGGTATTCTTTAAGCAAAAGCGCGTCGGTATACATAAAAATTATTTCAATCTTTATAAATTCAGGAGTATGAAGATGAGCACTCCCAAGGATTGCCCGACACATTTGCTTGACAATCCTGAGCAATACATAACCAAAATCGGGAAATTTCTCCGTAAAAGCAGTTTTGACGAATTCCCGCAGCTATTTAATATTTTAAAGGGTGAGATGTCGATTATCGGTCCTCGTCCCGCGCTTTGGAATCAAGATGACCTTATAGCGGAACGTGACAAATACGGAGTAAATGACATAAAACCCGGTCTTACGGGTTGGGCACAGATAAACGGACGCGATGAACTTGAAATTCCCGTTAAGGCAAAGCTTGACGGTGAATATGCTGAAAAAATGAGTTTTGGATTTGACTGCAAGTGCTTTTTCGGAACAATCGTCAGCGTGCTGAAGCATGACGGCGTTGTTGAGGGCGGTACCGGTGAGATGAAGAAGCAGGAAGCAGAATCCGGGAAAGAGATGGCGTTGAAATGAAAAAATACCACAAAACTAACACGGAGCCGGCGGTGGAAAAATAATGCATATATTTGTAGAATATTTGCAAATGGTTATTATGATACGGGAATGAGCAATTATAATAATTTTGAATATTGCGTGTGTGATTTTAGTGAAAACATGAAAGGACAGAGAGTAAATGAATATTTTGGTTATGTCGCAGTACTTTTATCCGGAGAATTTCAGGGTAAACGATTTATGTGTCGAACTTGTGAGACGCGGACATTCCGTTACGGTGCTTACAGGGTATCCGCAATATCCGCAAGGCAGAATTTACGATGGATACGGATTTTCAAAGCCCTATGAAAAATATTGGAATGGCGTAAAAATTGAACGAGTAAAGATGAAACCGCGCGGAAGGACACCGATCGGTCTTCTGAACAACAGCTATACTTATGTGGCAGAGGCAAATAAATGGGTAAAAAAATGTAACACATATTATGATCTGATTTATGTCTTTGAAGGATCGCCGGTTACAGTAGGGCTTCCGGCAATTACATATAAAAAGAAATTCGGTACACCGATAGCTTTTAATGTGCAGGACTTATGGCCGGAAAATGTTGAAAGTGTGTTGGGGATACATTTTAAACCGCTGATTGGGGCTATAAATTATATAGTGGATAAGATATATGCATACAGTGATTATATTTTATGCTCGTCAACGGGGTTTGTTGAGAATATAAAAGCACGCGGTGTTGATGCTGATAAATTGTATTTTTGGCCTCAATTTTGCAATGCTCCGAAATTTGACGAAATGACAAAGCCCGAGAAATATGACGATGAATTTTTTAATATAGTTTTTTCGGGGAATTTGGGGTATGCGCAAGGGCTGGATTTACTGATTGATACGGCGGTATTGCTGAAAAACGAAAAAATTCGATGGTACTTGGTCGGCGACGGCAGAGCAAAAGAACATTTGGAAAAGCGGGTTAAAGAAAACGGTCTTGAACACAATGTAATTTTTACCGGCAGAGTCACGGAGGACAAATCAAACGAATATGTTCGCTTTGCGGATAGTGCTTACCTTTCATTTAAAAATGATAAGCTGTTGGATATGACAATCCCGGCAAAGCTGCAAAGCTATCTTGCATGCGGCGCACCGATAATAGTTGCCGCAAGCGGAGAAAGTGCCGAAATAGTACAAAAAGCTCACTGCGGTATCGCGGTTGAACGCAACCCGGAAATGTTATGCGCAGCGGTAAAGGAAATGGCGGGTACATCGAAGGAGGAACATGAAAATATGCGTGCAAATGCACGAGAATATTTTCTTGAGAATTTTACAAAGAGTAAGGTTGTTGACATATTTGAGGAGATAACTTTTAAAAAAGTAAAAAATAATACTTTGGGGTAAATTATGTTTAACGGTAAAACACTTTTGCCTGCATGTGGTACAGACTTTGCAGCAATAATGCGGAATAATAACCGGGCATTTCGATAAGGCATGAAACAACAGTTGAGTTTAAGAATAAATAAAATGCTGACGTCATTTGAACAGTTGATGTCAGCATTTTATTTTAATACAGTTCACATTATTAGCCGGATTGAGCATTTCCGGTACATGACATAATTTTGTTTATAAGCAGTCTGCCGGTTTTTGCGGCGATGCCGAGCAAATCGGGAATGAGAGATGCATCGGCTCTTTGCAGCACTCCGGCAAGCTCATACGTGAAATCGCCGCGATAGGATATTTCGGACAGTGCCGCGGTAATCTTGTCCCAATCCAAAAATCCGGTATAGGGAAGTGAGTGTATATCCTGAAGTCTGTCATTGTCATGTACATGCAATGCGGTTAATACCGAATTATCCATATTTAAAATAAAATCCTGCGGTTCCACGCCGCATAATGCGGAGTGACCGATGTCGCAGCAAAACGTAAACCACTGCGAATCAAGCGCCGCAAGCATGTGATTGATTTCATCGGGCGTGCGCAGGCAGCCGGTTAAATTTTTTCCGTACCACAAAAGATTTTCTATTGCTATCGGCATATTATATTTTTCGCAGAACGGCTCCAGGCTTTTAAAGAATTTGCGGTTAATATCAAAAAATTCCTGCTCCGAATTTACGCCGATGCCGTGCATGACAAGACATTTCGCACCCAGCACGGACGCAAATTCAAGTGAGCGCACAAGCTCGTTAAAATTCGGATTTGATGTATCGAATGTGTCGCTGCGGCTGATGATAAACGGCGCATGAGTCTGATTGCAGAAGATGCCGTTTGCATTGAGCATGCTTTTTATATCACGGGCGGAATTGAGGTAGTTATCACCAAGCATTTCTCCCTGTATTTCAGGTTTGCCGAAGAAATAATCAACGGCGTCAAAGCCTGCCTGACGTATCATTTTTATTGCTTTTTCATCGCCGAATTTAGCACGAACCGCAAAAATATCAACAGATAATATCATCTTTTTTGCCCTCCGCCAGGTCGCTGACAGTCTGAAAATTCCGCATTGAATTAAGCAGATGCTTGCGCATTGTTGTAACGCATGCCTCCTCGCTGCCGCTTTTCAGACATTCGATGAGCAGCTGATGCGCGTGATCTTTCGGACTTTCTGCCAACAATGACGGTTTTATCGTTGAATAAATCAGCGTGGAAATTGATTCTATAAATATTTTCAGCAGCGGATTGTTCGACATTTCCGCAATTTTTGTGTGAAATTTTATATCCAGCTCGGTTCGCTCATGACCGTAGCTGTCCGCTTTCAGCATTTTTTCGGAAATGACCTCAAGCTCGGCGATATCCTCATCGGTAACGTTGTGACTTGCCAGACGTATGGAGGATATTTCCAAAATCATACGCATTTCGTATACCTGCTGCGGTGTTATGTTTTCAAACAAAATCATGCGCTTTACGGGATTTATTATTGTTTCTACGCCGGGCCTTGAAATGACCGACGCCGACCCCTGGCGGAGTGAAATTATCCCGCGTTCCTTAAGCAGCTTTATCGCCTCGCGTATGACGGGTCTGCTGACGCCGAAACTTGTTGCAAGTATATTTTCCGACGGCAGTTTCTGTTCAATTTGCGATGAGTCGTTTACAATTAAATTTTCAAGCTCATCGGCTATAATTTCATAAAGACTTTTTTTTGTATCCATAATTATACCCTTACTCTGCATTTGTATGAAATTCATGAAGCGTATTTAAAATACTCCGTGAAGCTGTTGTCAGATTTCCGAGATCGCTGGCTGCGGAAATCATGTGTATACCCAAATCATGCCAGCGCTTTATTATCTCCGGGTTGGTGTCGCCTGTTGACAGACCGATGTATTTATCATGCTTATTCAGAATTTCAATCGATTTTTTTATAAGCTGCTGTGTTTTTTCTCCGAAAACATTTGTCAGCTCGTTGATTGAGCCGGAAAGGTCATTCGGTCCGAATATATACCCGTCAATATACGGATTGGTGACAACCCGTTCCAAATCGCCGACCAAATCCGCATGCTCGATTTGAATAAATCTGCACATGTTTTTATGATTGGTATGTATGTATTCGTCTACATCGTCAACCCCGAACGAAACTGCGTTCAGCGGACCGTAGCCGCGGTTTCCGTAAGGCGGATACAACGTATATGAAATCATTTTATCCGCTTCCTCTTTGTTTTTTATCATAGGGAATATTACGCCGTCCGGACCCATTTCAATAATTTTCTTTGCGGCGGTAAAGTCATGCTGCGGTATGCGGACAATTACAGGCACCCCGTAGCCCTGTATGGTATTGATGTGTGCCATAAGATTTGCATAGGACAAATAGCTGTGCTCCATGTCTATCCATATGTAGTCAAAACCAAGCTTGGCAACAATTTTACTTATGCACGGATCATTGAGATTGATGTGAGTGCCGCAAATTTTTTCTTTATTTTTGATTTTTTCTTTTAGTGTATTCATTCTATTGCATCCTTTCAACTTGTAATACAAGCACAGTATATCATACTGGGCTGAAAATGTCAAGAAAAATATTTTAATCAAAGATATTGACTTTTGAAATAAAGTGTGTTAGTATAAACTTGTAATACAAGTTGAAAGAGGCGATAGCATGGCATATCTTACCGAGCAAACCGAACAGGGCAACGGAATAATGCACAAAATCAAAGACGGGATTTTTGAATGTACTCCGAACATTCCGGAGCGGATAAAAAAAACAGGAAAAACAAACACATGGCACATGTGGCACATGAAGGCGGTCGGAAAAACGGGAGAAAGAATTAAAATCCGAATTGAATGGCCGTTATATGACCCGAATTTGGTGCCGGACGAAATAAAAAATATGCCGAATTATGATGCCGAATGGGAGTCATTTGTGACTGCTGCACGCGACGTTGTTTTTATGAGCAGCGACAGAATTAACTGGACGAGAATTGATGATGTAAGACTTTGCGGAAATTCGCTGTATTTTGAAACGGATTTGCAAAATGAGGAAATGTATTTTACGGTGACGCTGTACTATACGCCGTGTAATTATAAAAATCTGATTGAATATGCCGCAGGCAGTGATTTGTGCCGGATAACAAATATCGGCACGGACATGGGCGGAGATGACATATATGCATTTTGCGTAACGGATTTTTCGGTACCGGAGGAGGGAAAAAGGTGCGTGTATCTTCAGGGAGCGCAGCATTGCAGCGAATTTAACGGAGCACACCTCTGTGATTTTATGATAAGGTATTTGTGTTCCGGTGATGCAGACCCGAAGATTTTGAAAAAGTATATTTTCCGTTTTGTCCCTATAGCAAGTATGACAAGTCTGCGCAAGGGTATGGACGTGCACGAAAGCGGTATCAACCCAAACCGTGACTGGGTTAACCGTGAACTGCCGTCTACCCGGGCCATACATAATTATTTGCAGGGACTGAACGTTAAGCCGTCGCTGCTGCTTGATATACACAGCGGACTTGCGAATTACGGCAGCTGGGATATCTGTCAGGCGCTGAGCGTGAATGATAATCTGCCGGAGCCTGAGCTTGGCAATATGAAACGATTTTTTGATATTGTATACGAAAACTGCGATTTTCTGCCTGTTGCGAAGAAGTACTGGATTTCATTTGTTGATAAAACGATGTTCGACGGATACGGCGAACAATACGGGCAGACTCATACAATGGAAATATCTCACTATGCGCTGTATGACAGAAAGGCAGGGAAGCATTTTCCGATAGAACAATCCGGGATAAGCCGATTTGCAAAGCAGCTTGCGGGAGCAATTAATATATTTTTGGAGGAAATTAAAGATGGGCGAAAAAACATGTAATAATTATACTGCTGATAAGGACTGTTCACTGACGGCGCCGAATTTTTATACGGGCAAAGAAGCGGCGGACGTGCGTTTTGACAGAAAAAACCGGGCATGGCAGAGCGCGCCGTGCGTTGCCAGGACGAAGGGCGGCAGGATTTTCTGTACCTTCAGCGGCGATAACTCTGATGTGGGCGATGAATGCCCGAATAATTACAATGTGCTGATGTACAGCGACGATAATGCTCAAACATGGCATGAAAATGTGATGGTCATAGACCACCCGGATTCGGTAAGAATGCATGGACCGATTCTATTCTACGCACCCGACGGCAGTCTATGGCTGTTTTGGGCGCAGTCATATATTTATTGGGATTCGCGCGGCGGAGTTTGGATGAGAAAATGCAACAACCCTGATGCGGATAAGCCCGAATGGTCGCAGCCGAAAAGACTGTGCCACGGAGTTCTGGCGCATCCGCCGTATGTAACCCGAAAGGGCGAAATGCTTTTGCCGGTATCTATATGGAAAAATATACCGAGGCACGGCTTTAACTGTCTGCCGGAGCTGGAGTACAGCTGCGTTTATGTGATGAATGATGACGAAACCGTTTCTTTGAGAGGCTATGCCGATGACCCGGACACAACATTTGACGAAAACGCGATAGTCGAAGCAAAAGACGGAAGCCTTATCATGATCATGCGCGATGCGGCAGCAATATCGGTCAGCCGTTCTTCTGATGACGGCAGAACGTGGACAAAACCGGAAATTTTGATGAAGCATACATCATCGAGGAGTTTTCTTCAGAGATTTCCGGACGGGAATATTTTGCTTGTGACAAATGACCCGGCGGGAATAAAAGAAGGAATGAAGCCGGAGGACGGCCGCGTTATGATGACCGCGTTTTTATCCGAGGACGATATGAGGTCTTTTTCGCACAAGCTTTTACTCTATAAGGAGGGAAATGTATCCTATCCGGCAGGAATGATAGACAAAGACGGCAGAGTGTATGTCAGTTTTGACAGAAACCGCTATACCGACAGTGAGATGTATATATCGTCATTTACCGAGGAAGATATTATTGCCGGAAAATGCGTTTGCAGCGGTTCGTATGCAGCAAGGCTGATGCTGAAAGCAGACAACCGTTCGGGCGGTCAGAAGGTATATGAGGACGGCTCGACTTATGAGGACGGCAAATAATAAACTGAATATTATCATGCTTGCAGCGAGGAGGGATTTTTTGATGAGCGTAATCGGTACGGTTATATATGGCAGCTCTGCTGCGGAAAATGACGGCAATATGTTTGCAGACGATGAGGATTTTGAATGTTTAGGCATGTGCAGTGACGCTGTCTGCTGTATGAAGTTTGCGGAGACATTCAGTCCTGATTTGCTGCTTTTAAACGTTCAGCCGGGTGAAGAACAGACTTGTATTGAAATTATAGGCAGACTGAAAAATTCGGCGCCGGGTATGATTATAATTATGCTGACCGAAAACTGCGATACGGATTTTATATTCAATGCCGTTATGCAGGGCGCCGACGGATATGTGATAAAGGACTCAGGACCGAAAGAATACATACCCCGGATAAAAAATCTGTATAATGAAATCAGACAGCACGAAAATGACAGTATTAATGTCATTTCGGTCATTAAAGAGAAAGTAAATGACATGTATGACAGCAGGGCAGAGCTTATGTGTATTATTTCAAAACTCATAAAGCTTTCGCCTGCCGAGATTGAAATTCTGCGAGATATTTACAACGGAATGAAATACCGTGAAATTGCGGAAAAACGATTTGTCGAGGAGGGAACGGTCAAAAGCTCGACTTCGAGAATATTAAAAAAATGCAATGAAAAACGCATGAAAGAACTGATTGAAAAACTGAAAAAACTTTCGGTATTTGATTACATGTAAATCCTTGTTTCATCGCATTTACGGGGCATGGTTTACATATAAACTACTTTACATCGGAAAATGCAGATGATATGATTAATATACAAAATCCCGGTATTTACAGTCAGAAATAAATTCCGGTTGAAAATAAAAAAATATTATCCGCGAAAGGAGCAGAGTAATGAAAAAAATAATATCATTGTTATTGGCTGCGGTGACAGCCGTTTTGGTAATCGGACAGGCAGGTGTATATGCGGCTGAAACGCCGCCGGATATTTCCGTGTCATTTGACGGTTTTGAAACGGAATACAATTCTTTTGACAGCCGAAAGACTTTCAGCGGCACAGAGGAAACCTTTTTGAAAGGCGAGGATTATTCGTTTGTCACATCAAAGGCGGCGGTGTCGGGGAAAGGCGCCGGAGCGTATGTAATTGACGATACAATGTATATGTACGGAGGAAACGCCGGTGCGGCTGTCGTCGGAAAGGTAAATCTTCTGCCGGATAAAAAGTTTAACGGTTTTACGCGGATTAAGGCAGATGCCGGAACGGGTTCTCCGAGAAACGGCGGAAACCGACATGTGCGGCCTTATATCGATGTTATGGTAAATGAGAAGGAAAATACATATTACAGATTTGCAATCGGCTCGACCAATGCAAACTGGGACAAACCGACCGACAGCATTGCGGCGTCAACGCCGGTGCTTATGAAGGTAACGGACGGAAAGTCAACGGTTATTGAATCGGGCGGATATTCAAACTTCGGATATGTATATGAAATTGCGCACTGGGATATAGCGATTGACGCGGAAAACAATAGAATATCGTGGTCAGTGACGGTAGAGCCGCTCAAAGACGATACTCAGTATACGGCTGCGGTATGGAGCTCATCTTATGAGGACGCGGCAATTGCCGGTATGATGGCGGATACGAAATATCCGGCGGCATTCGGCGCAACAATGAATGACGCAAAGTTCCGCGATATAAAGCTTTGGATTGATTATGATGAAGAATATATTGCGCCGGATTTTGAGGACAGCTTTGACGGCAGTGCAAAAATCAGCTATGGTTTGGGCGAGTCAGCCGTTCTGTCTGAGAAGGACGGATATAAGTGGAAACTGTCCGCCGTAAATCAGGGGGATATATCGCAGTCATCATATGCGGCGCTTGACGGCGGCAGGCTGATTGTCGGGCCGGGTAACCGTAATGTAACCACAATGGTAAATCTTGATCACGGTGACAGAAAGGTAAATTCGGTCAGCCGTATTACGGCAGATGTCGGCGGAGTGAGCGCCAATAGCAGATTCAGACCGTATATCGGACTGTTTATGAGCGCTGATGAAAAGAGTTATTATCAGCTCGGTATCGGAGCGGAGGACTCATGGGAAAAAGAAAATCCCAGAAAGTGGTACGGACGGACGCCGTATATTTCAAAGATAACCGATAACGCGCGCGATAAAACTGTGGCGGATTTGGGCAGCGAGGGTGTTTTGTCCGGACCGTCGGGTTATCCTGCCGATTCGAGCACGTTTACATACGAGGAAGGCAAATTCGGTTATACTTACAGCAAGGCACACTGGGACATCACGGTGGACAGGGAAAATAATAAAATTTCATGGACGGTAACGGTAACTCCGGTAAGCAGCTCATACGCTCCGGCGACATGGTCGGGAAGTATTACCGACCCTGCGCTGGCGGCTATGATTGACAATTCAAAGTATGCGGTTACATTGGGTTCGACGGTAAATGCCTCATGGTTTGATGACGTTAAGGTTTGGTACAATTTTGACAAAGATTACGTACCTGCGGACTTTTGGGAGGACTTTGAAAGTTATACGGCGGAGAACTGTATTTCGGAAAAAACAAATTTCACCGAGCTTGATAATCCGTGTGTTATTGCCGAACACCCGAGCAGGGCAAAATGGGTTACATCCGATGTGAATGACGGTCTGTATGTATCGGACGGAAAGGTGACGGGATATTCGGCAGCGAGAATAGATGTAATCGGCAAGAGAATGGGCATTAACGGCACCGGGAGCCGTCACCTTGCAAATGTTAACCTTGATATGGGCGATGTGCGTATGGACTGCATTAATAAAGTTTCGTTTGAAACTTATTCCGGAACGCGTTTTCAGGGAGTGTCGATGTTCATTTCCGGCGATGAAAGCAATTTCATTATGATAGGGCAGCGCGGAGATCAGGAAATGACAGGCTTTTCCGAAAATGAGGGCGATACAAAATACTGGTATGCACCGGTTGTTGCAAAATATGCTGACGGCGTATTTACCTTGATTGATTTTGATAATTCGCTAAGCTGGACCTCAGGCGACAAATCGGTTAAATGGGAGGTAAGCGTTGACGGCAATACTATCAGTTATAAGGCGACTTCACAGCGCGGCGTTTCGTGGCAGGGCAGCTATACCGATACCGATAACATCATCTCATCAAACTGGAGATATCCTCTTGCGGTCAGCGGTATAGGAAACCACGGCGAGGGATATGTCGGGAATATAAAGCTGTGGTATCAGCCGGAAACACCGTGGGAGTACGAAAAGAAAGCATACACATTTGATGAGTTTGAAGCTCTTATAAAGGAAGCAAAATACAGCGCAAAACCGGAGGATATGTTTAAGCTGATGTCGCTTGACTTAAGTGACGTCAAGGGAGAAATAGGCAGCGCGAATGTGACGGTTGACGTAAATGAGCAAAGCGACATTTGCGGCAAGCTCCTCGGCATGCAGATCGGCTTCGGCGATAATGAAAAATATGTTTACAGCTCATTCTTTGACGAAAACGGAGAATTGAAGAGCGAATTTGTATCGCTTGCCAATTCCATGCCGAAAATACCGAGCTTCCGTTTGGGCGGAACGCTGGCAAATGATATAAATATGCTTAATACTGTAGGCGATGTAAACAGCAGACAGCCGTCGGTATATGTTTCACTTCCCTCGGGCAGCGGAAAGAATATCGGTGATACGGCGTCAAATCCCATAAAAATGGGACTTCGCGAGTGGCTGAAGGTTATAAAGAAAATAAACCGTAATGCAACCGTTATACCGTGCATTTCTCCGCTGACAACCACTCCGGAGGATACAAAGAAAATTATTGAATATATAAGCGGCGACCAATCGACCGTATACGGCGCAATGCGCATTGCGGACGGAATTTCCGAGCCGTCCGTAATCGAATATATAGAGATTGCAAACGAATCGGATATGGCAGGCAGTGAGGCGGAAATGAACACTAAGGCGCAATGGTACACCGAACAGGCGCAGAAACAGATTGACGCCGTTAAGCAGGCGTATCCGCAGATGAAGATTATGATATGCGGACCTACTGCTCCGTGGAGCAATCAATATTGGAAACGGGCATGGGCGGAGCCGGTGGCAAGCGCACTTGCCGCCAAGGCGGACGCGGTATCGTTTCACCCGTACTATAACGGAATTACGTCGGAAGACATGGTAAATTATTACGTAAAGAACGTGATAGATGTGTTCAGAAAATACAATCCGGATATTAAAACGGTATTTACGGAGCACGGCGTAAACTGGAGCAGGGAAAGAGATGCGAGCTATACGATGAATTTTCAGTCAGCTATGTATGTTTCAAAATTTTTAGAACAAATTGCTGATGAACCGCATGTTGACGGTGCATATTTCCATAATATTATAGGAAGCTTGTGGGGATTTATCACATACGGATTGAATGAAACACCGAATATGAAACTGTATAAGCTTTTGGGACAGTACTTAAACGGAAAATTGCTGTCGCATGATGTTGTCATAACGGGCGGAACATCAGACTGGAACGTCGGCGGAAGTAAGAATTTTGCCGGACAGCTCACGGTAATCCCGGTAAAAATGCCGTCGGGAAGAATTGCGGTGTTTATGTCTAACCTGTCGCCGTACAATGATATTGATATTACGCTTGACGGTATAGGTCAGGCATATAAGCCGGTGAAAAAGACCGTGATGACGGCGCCGAATGCATTTGTAAACACATATGACGAAGCAACGGCAAATCTTGTTACGGTAAATGAGGAAAGCATGGAGGGCGCGGCTTTTGACGGAATTATAACGCTTCCGGCGAAAACGGCGCTGTGCGTCGAATTTGAAAGCGAAAGCACATCTGCCGCACTTGAGGAAAGCTTTAATGCCGAGGTTGGAGCGGTTACGGCAAAGCCCGGGTCAGAGGAGACTGTTCTGCAAAGCGGGAACGGTACATTGTGGAAGCTTTCGGGGACGAAACTGGGCAATACAAAAATCGGAATAAAAACACATTACGGAACAGCGGCTGTCGGCGCAGACGGACTTGTTCTTTCCAACAAATCGGCGGTAAACGAACTCGGAGTAAACTGGGACGTTTCGGGCGCAGGCATACCGGGTGATATAAAGAAGGTTGAATTTACGCTTACTGACAGTGACGCATCACAGATCGGCGTGCGGCTTTTTGCAGGCGCGAACGAAACCTCGGATTATAATTTTTCCGGAAATCTTTCGGGCTTTACCGGCAGCGGAAGTACAAAATGGACAATAGAAATCAACAGCGGAAAGATTTTCTGGACCGCACAGAGGGACGGAGCGGCAAATGCCGGAACTATGGAATTTTCAGCTCCGGAATACACATATTTAATGTCGGTGTATTCTTTGGGTGCAGGCAGTGCGTCAATTGACGATATAAAGGTATACTGCGGCGCACAGACTCAAAAAGCATTCACGGTTACCGACGGCAGTAAAATATCGGTATGCGTAATACCGTCAATGATTAATTCAGACACAATGCACGCTGTTGTCGCAGCATACAGCGGCAGCCGCCTTACAGGCATACAAGACAAGGCAGTTGACGTGTCCGCGGCAAAGGATATTCTTGATTTTGAAAAGGATTCCGGGGCTGATAACTTTAAGGTATTTTTGTGGGAGTCACTTTCGTCGATGAAAAACCTTGACAGTACGGTGACAATCGGGAACAAATAGGGGGATAAACTTTCTGTTTGCTGCCCGGAGGAGGAAACAATGAACATAAAAAGAAACATTTCACTTTTAATAGCATCGGCGCTGACGGTTTTGTGCATAAACCCGGTTTATGCACAAAAACCGGACAATTACACGGCGTATGCAGATGATTTTTCGGGATATGACAGCAGCAATGCGGTTGTTGATGTCACCGATTTTGCGAATGTGGCGGAAAAGGTGTGTGAAAATGGCAGCGGTGCGTGGATTCCGTCATCGGTGCGCAACGGAAAAAATATCAATCCGGCTGTTGCGGATGATTTTGAAGGCTACACAACGGAACACAATACATATGACAGCGGTCTGCAATATCTGAACGCTGCCGGAAACGTTTTTTTGGACGGCGGCGGATATTCATGGAGGCTGTCAGCAAAGCATCAGGGCGCAAACCATACCGATACCGCGCGCATATTTTTAAACAACGGAAAAATGTGCATGTACGGCGGAAACAAGTATGTTCTTACAACGCTTAATTTGGATATGGGCGATAAAAAGCTTAAGAGCCTGAACAGGGTAAGCGCAGATGTTTCCAATAACACGGGACGTGCGAATAACAATATTCATACCCGTCCGTACATAAACCTGCTTGTTAATGACGAGGAGGATACATATTACGCTTTTTGTATCGCCACGAACGATACATGGGAAACCGACCCGGTTAAGCTGTACTACGGATATACTCCGTTTGTTATGAAAATAAAAAATAATGAACGGGATACGAGCGGAAGCGTAATCGGCCTGGGGAATAACGGTGTAATATCCGCCCCGTACGGAGCAGGTCAGCCGGATAAATTCGGTTATCCGTACACAGACGCGCATTGGGATATACAACTGGACGAGCAGACCGGTGCAATCAGCTGGGAGGTAACCGTTAACCCGAAAGACAGCGGATTATCGGCACAGACGTGGCGCGGAAGCGTTACGGATCCCGAGCTGCCGCAGCTTATGAAAAATGCAAAATATCCTATGGCGTCGGGAGTTGCGCTGAATGACGCGTCATTTGACAATATCAGGGTTTACATGGATATTGAGGGAGAAGAAACGGGAATTTCGGTTAACGGAAAAACACATGTTGACGTGAATAAGGGAGCACTGGGTGCAGGCGGCTCGGAAACCGATTTAAGCTCGGTTAATTTTGTGCCGTCGGAGGAGCTGCCCGATACGAATGTAAGAACTTTGAAATTTAAATCGGAGAGGGTCGGAATGTTCTCGGGTGTTTCTGCCTTTATAAGCGGTGACGAAGAAAGCTTTTATCTGTTCGGACAGGCCGGCGATAAGGCGGCGGCGCCGTTCCTGACCGATAACAGCGCAAGATTTTGCCCGGCAGTTATCAAGTACAAAAACGGTGCAAAAACGCTTGTTGCGCATGACACGGCGGAAAACGGCTGGAACAGCCGTACAAACGCCGTTGATTGGAGCATACGTACAGAGGGGAATACGGTGTATTATACCGCAGTCTGCGGAAGTTTGAAATGGAGCGGAAAATTTACTGACAGCGATGAAATTCTGAAAAATGCAAAATTTCCGTTTGCTGTATCGGGACTGGGCAGCGGCATTGCCGGATATGTAACCGACGTTGAATATGAGGGCGGGGAATACTATACCGGCGGAATGGGCGAACCGTACAATACGTTCTACACCGATATTTCGGAGGGTCGCGCGCAGGACGAAAACTTTGTGACGGAGCTTGAAAATGACGGCACGATGCCTGTGAGAAAGGTTTATGCATATGATTTCCCTGGCATGCAGTTCGGATTGTCCTCCGACGGCGTCAGCTATGACACGTTTACGGTAGACAGCAATGCCGAATGGCTGAATGAAAATAATGATAAGGCATATAAATACATAAAACTTCCGGGCAACGTGGTTGAGGGTCTTGCGGTTATGATCCAAACCGAAGATAAGACTTTTGATGTGGAGAAAGGCGGCACAAAATATTTCTATCCGGTAATAGGCGGAAAAATTCCCGTAATTGAGGGACTGGAAGCAGAATTTACGGTCGCCGACGGCAAAATCGCCTCGGTTGACACATATGGAAACGTAACGGGAATTGCGGACGGCAAGACTGTATTATCGGTGCAAAATGCGGACGGGGAGAAAATGTGTGTAAATATACGCGTTGTAGGTCCGCTCACCAAGGCTATTGAAAGCGGAGACGAACAGGTCATGAGGGATTACATTGCATCGCAGCAGCAGATAGCCGATGTGCTTAACAATGCAATCGAAAATAACAGCATGCAGTCTGTAATCAACTTTATCGGGACGGACCTCGGGAAAATCGACGCGATAACCGATGATGAGCTTTTGAACATTTCTCCGTCGGACTGCCACGGACTGGCAGAAAGGCTGCTGACTTACGAAGGATTTACCTTTACAAATCTTGATGACATATATGCGTTTGAAAAGACGCTGCTCAGAGAGCTGAAAACAGGAGCTGTTTTAAATCTTTCCTCGGCAGAGGACGTTATGGCGGCAATTTCGGAAAATGCGGAAATTTTCTGTATAGATATAACCGACAAATACTTTAAAAACCGACAGAGCGATATTCTGAATGACCTTACAAATAAAAATTTCAGAAATTACGGCGAGTTTATTAACAGATACAATACAGACAGAATACTGTTTAATTTAAAAAATACTCAGTCGCCTGCGTTTGCATTGGGGCTGATTACGGACAACGCCGCCGTTATAGGATATAACGCGGCAAAATTTAATGCAATTGCGGATAAGAATTTATTTGCAAAAATGCTCGTTAATCAAAAGAACAATATTGCAAGTCTGGTCGATTTGCAAAACTTTATAAATTCGTATAAAGAGCAGCAGAGCGCCGGCCCGCAGGGGGGCGGCGGAGGAGGAAGCAGCAGTTCGTTAAAGCCCGGAGGCGGTGTTCCTCTGACGGTATCACCGGGCACGGTTCAGCCGAATGAGGACGGAACCTTGGTGCCGAAAACCGAACTGTACAGCGATGTTGATACAGACTTTTGGGGATACGAAGCGATAAGGTTTCTGACGGCTAAAAAGGCTGCGGCAGGATACGGCGATAATTCGTTTATGCCGGGAAATAAAATCACACGCGCTGAATTTACAAGAATGACAATAGCTGTCGTGGGCTTTGAAATTGAAGAAGATGCCGCACCGGAATTTTCCGATGTTAACGAAAATGACTGGTTCTGCAGTGCGGTGGGCACCGCGAAAAAATTGGGGATTGCATCTGGTGCGGACGGAATGTTCATGCCGGAAAACCCCGTGACAAGAGAGGAAATGGCGTCAATAATATACCGCGCGCTGCAAATTGCCGGGAGAAAAACGCAAACCGATGCGTCAATCAATCGCTTTGAGGACGAAAACGAAATAAGCCAATGGGCGAAAGCGGCGGTTTTAAAGCTGCAGGCAGCAGGTATAGTATCAGGTGCGGACGGCAGATTTAACCCGAAGTCGGACGCGACGCGTGCCGAAGCGGCGGTGATACTGTACAGGGCGATTACGGCGTCGGAGAAGGAGGCGAAGTAATGAAGAAAGCACACAGGCTGCTATGTCTGTTTTTGGCGGGAGCAATGCTGCCTCAGTATGGAGTGTTCGCTCAAAATAAATCCATGACATTTGATGAATTAACCGAATGGTTTCTTAAGGATACCGGATACAGAAATGATGCGAGCGGTTTTAACGCAAATGACGAAAAAGCATATGAAATACTGAGCTTTGAGCAGCGCGATGTTATTAATGAAACGGGTGAGCTTACTGTTCATGTAAATTACGGAGCAACGAGAGAGCTTCACAGGGAGCTGTTCGGTGTCCATAATGAAGCCGAAGATGTTTACGATAAGTTTTTTGAGGACGGAGAACTGCGAGAGGATTTTTTGGAGTATCAGAATAAGGTTTGTGATGTTCCGCTGTTCAGATGGGGCGGCACTACCGCCAACCACGTGAATTTTCTGTATACCCTGGGCGAACTTAAGTCAAGAAAAGCCACGCCTGCCGTAACCGATGGCTTGTATGCCGGATTTGAGGGTTCACCGGCGTACCGAATGGGAATAATCGAGCAGCTCAAAATGATTTATGCAAATAATCCGGACGCTGAATTTATGCCTTGTATTTCTCCGTATGTTTATACGGTTGATGAAGTGGAAAATTTTGCGCACCTGCTGCTTGACCCACCGACAACGGAATGGGGAAAGAAGAGAGCACAGTACGGTATAGAAAACCCCGTAAAGGTTTTTTGCTGGGAAATGGGCAATGAGGTTGATAAATACACAGAGGAAGGCAGACAGTGGTACATCAATGCTGTCCGGCCTCAGATTGAAGCGATAAAACGGGTTGATCCGGAGGCTAAAATCTGTATGTCATGCACCACGGCGCCGTGGGGAAGAATGTCTGCTGATGAAGATGATGACGCAAACTGGCGTTCGTGGCACCGAAAGACTGTGCCGTATCTGGCTGATGTTATCGATATGTTCGCATTCCACCCGTACTATGACGGAAACACCTCCGAAATGAATTTATGGTTTATCGATATTATAAAAAAAGAAATTGATGATATTGTAAAAGAAAAAGACATACGCGATGAAAACGGAAATCTGAAAGACATAAAAATCCTTGGTACGGAGGGCGCAAAATGGGATCCTCCACATAATGATTTCCCGGGTTCAAATGATTTTAAGGCAGCTATTTCCACATCGCACTTTTTAAACCTGGCAATGCAGCGCGAATGGTATGCAGGCAATGTTTTACATTCGCTGTGTCAGTATCATCTGTGGGGGTTCTGGTCACTCAAGAATAACACAGAGTGGCTCGAAACGCCGACGGAGAAACTCTATACCATGTACCAGGCAAATCTGGGCGACAGAATAATAGATTCACCGTGGTGCTGGAAAGGCGATGAGGACAAGGAGTTTGACATTTATAAAGGTGAAACCTTTTCCAACGTTGTCATGAGAAAGGGCAAAAATCAGCTTAAAATTTTTCTGACCAATAAGCTGGACCACCGGGATTTGAATATAGACTTTAATTTCGGCGGAGTAAATTACACACTTATCGGAGAAAGCAAGCTGACCGCACCTAATCTTGCGACTTTTGCGTATAATACGGCATGTGACGCGCTTACAACAATAGAAACAACCGAAAAAAATGAGCCGAATTTCAGTAAATATCATATGGATCCTCAGTGTATAGTTGTGCTGACGCTGGAAACAGGCGACAACATAACTGCGTTGACGGGCGAGGCGGAAGATGACGCGCAAAACGATACCGCCGAAGAAATGGACAGTGCATTTTCCGATACCGAAAATCATTGGGCAAAAAATGAAATTGCATACTTAAAGGATAAAGGTATCGTTTCGGGCAAGACGGACACCGAATTTTATCCCGATGACGCTTTGACGAAAGCACAGCTTGCGGCAATGCTGTGTAAAACCTTAAATCTGCCGGATTACGCCGGGAGCGTTTATGACGATGTCGGCGAAGGTGACTGGTATGCTCAATTTGCCAACGCACTCTATTTTGAAGGTATGGAAAACGGCAAAAGCTTTTATCCGAATAATGCCGTCACGGTACCGGAGCTTTGTGAGATGCTTTATAAATACGGGGTTTCCTGCGGAGATGCCGCATATGATGCAAGCGTGATACCGGGTCAGTACAGTGATATTCCGGAGGAATACAAGCCTGCCTTTGCATATTGTATAGGAAAGAAATATCTCAACAGACTTTATGAAAACGGGTGCTTAAAAACCGATAAAGCTGTGACAAGAGCAGAAGCGGCGTCAGTTATATATCAGCTGTTTAAGGAAAGAAAGGGGTAAAGACAATGAAAAAAAGAATAGCGGCTATATTGCTTGCGTGCGCAGCTGCCCTGCAGGGGTCGGGAATTTCCGCGGCAGAGGACGCGGAGTTCCGTCCCGGTGATGAATATAAGGACGGCGTTTTGACCGAAGCCCCGAAAGAGGAAGTTCAGTCCGCCGTTGAGGCAGGTATTTTCTACGATGACGCGGACGATATGAGAGAAATCGGCATTTTAAGAGAACTGGGAATAATGGGCGCATATTCCGCGAATAATTTTAAGCCGCAGGTTTTCATAAGCCGCATTGACGCGCTTGAATGTATATTAAAGCTTGTCGCAATCGACTTTGAAAACAGGGAATATACACCGGGCGAGGGTATGCTGTACGATGTGACGGAAGATTATGAAAAGAAAAATGCCGTATATGCCGCGATTGAAAACGGCATCATCAGCGGATACCCTACTAACACTTTTAACCCCGACAGCGTTTTAAGCTATGAAGAAGCTATAATAATGCTGGTTCATGCGCTGGGATATACCGAGAAATACTGCTCGCTTGCAGGGGGTTATTTAAGCGGATATTATGAAATTGCGGACAGACTGAATATAACGAAAAACGTGCATGTGGGAAACCGAAAGGCGCTGACCAGAATGGAATTTGCAAAAATGCTGTATAAGGCGCTTTCCGCGCCGGTTGCGTCGGCAGATTACATCAACGGTACATTTACGGTCGGCGGCAGCGGTGAAACGGTAATGCTGAAGTATCATAATGTATGCCAAGACACGGGAATTGTGACGCAGAATAACATCTGTGACCTGAACGGCAATATTGTAAGGTCGGATAATCTCGTAATCAACGGCAGATATTATCATGACCCCGAGGGGAGATTTAATCGGTATCTGGGATACAAAATGATTTTCTGGTACGATAATGACAGCTCAGATTTAATTTATGCGGCAGCGGATAAGAATGTCACGGAAAAAATCATATTGGCTGCCGATGAACCGAGCTGTCAAAACGGTGTTATATCATACAGCAGCGGCGGACGCAGCAAACAGGTTAAGCTCGCTCCCGAATATACGCTGATTTATAACGGTATGGTGCCGACCGCCGATTACGGTAATGATATATTCGAGATTGGTGACGGAAAAATAACTGTTGTTTCAAATGATTTAGGTGCGGCATATTCTGTGGCAATTATAGAGGAATACAATAATTATCACATAAAAAACGCAGCCGTATCGGGAGAAAACGGGGAGATTTATTTTGCGGACAGCGGAATGATAAGTATTGATTTCAGCACATCATATGTTGAAGTTTATGACAGCAGCGGCAAAAAAAGCACCGTAGAGGACAGCAGCGGAAAATACAGCTTATCCGGAATTTCAAAGAACAGCATAATAAGCGTTGCTGTCCCGTACGGAGGTCTTGAACGGAGCGGAAACAACATTATTCCGCGAAAGGGCGTCTGCTTTATTAAAATAATATGCTCACAGAATACCGTTTCGGGAAAGATTTTGAATAAAAATAAAGAAGATTTTGAAATAACGCTTGATTGCGGCACGTATACGGTTGCGGCAAGCAACTGCTTTGACAGTGCATGGGCGGACATATTAATTTCGGAAGAAACGGAATTTATGCTCGACTGCATGGGGAACATCGCGGCTTTAAAAGAAACAGACAAGGAATGGCACTACGGATACATAATCAAGGTGTATTTCGGTGACGATGACGCGGTGAACAACGTAATGATGCTGACCGAAGGCGGAAAAACCGGGAAATATAAACTCGCGGATAATTTACGTATCAACGGGATACGGATAAAACCGATAAAAATTGCGCAGAAGCTGACCGAATCGGCGAGCTTTATGGGGCACGGTTTTGAGTATCAGCAGCCGGTAAAATATAAGATGAATGAAAATGATGAGCTGGAGGAGTTTGAAACCGTAACCGCCGAAAAGGGAGTTGCGGCAGGTTATGCCGAAAATCATCTCCGCCGCATGGAAACGGCAGGACAGAGGTTTTATTCGGAAAGTTCAAGCCATGCGTTGCTTTGCGATGCGGTTGAAACCTGGCGCGGAAGATATTTTACACCGCTTAAGGTTTTCAAAGTGCCGACAACCGAAACGGCAGATACCGAAAAATTCAAGCGTGTGACGATAAGCTCCGGCACAACTTACCGCAATGTGGAAATGGACATTTTTGACGCAGATGATTTAAAACCGCAGCTTGCAGTGTGGTATGATGATACGGCGTCTGAGGACGAAATGGGTACAAGCTACAGCGGAAATCTTGCTCCGGTAATGTTTGACAGAACCACCGTTGGGATAAACGATGACGGTCAGCCCGTACTGAAAATACGCGTAGCGCAGATGGGTACGGTAAAAGAGTACTGGTCGGAGGACCTGAACATCATGAACGGCGTGGAAAAGGGTCAAATGATTTACCTTTACGGTTCTAACGAAACCTATGAAGTAACAAAAATCAAAAATCTGTTATATAACGGAAATAAAATAAGTCCGTCAACCCTGCCCGATGTGAGAGACGCGGTTCATACAAATGACGAGTATTACAATGACTTTTTTGAAGTCTACGAAGTGCTGGGCACGCGTGAGTTTGTCCTGCAAAGAGGAGCGTTCACCGACGGGGATAAACGTGAAATCCGCGCGACCGGATACATGGCGAGCGACGCATGGATGATGGGCGGCGTAATCCTGTATGAGGAAGATGGCGGCAAAATAACCGTGCGCAACGGTTCAATCGACGATTTGCGTTCGGTCAAGCAGTACGGAACAAAGCGCGCGTCGAAGGTTGTGGTAAGGGCGTACATGGGCGCAGGCAGACAATACGTTATTTACAATTTTGACAGATAAATACACTCTGCTGCCGCGGCGAAAATCGGCTGAGCAGTACTCACGGCGGATTTTTGCCGCATTGCGGAGTGCTATAAGTTTTAATAAAAGGGAGGAAGATTAATGAAAAGAATATTATCTTTTTTTGCCGCGGTGTCTTTGATACTGACGTCGATGCAGGTGCAGATTTTTGCTGCGGCGGAAGAAAATCCGATTATTGATTTTTCGGATTATACAAGCGATTATACACAGGATAATAAAATGCTCTTTAATATGAACGGAATTTTGTGCAAAGACGGTGAAATGAGCTTTAAGCCGTCATCTGTGATATACGGAGCGGACAGCGCAAAATCGTCTGCGTGGATAAACGGCGGAACTATGTATGTATATGCCGGCAATACGTCGCCGAATGCCATGGTAAATGCAGACACGGGGGCGATATCGATAGAGAAGATAACAAAAATCAGTTTTGACGTAATTAATCCGTCGCCCAATGACCGTATGCGCTCGGTGGCGGCACTGCTTGCCGACGGAAACGAGCAGGCGGCGTACTGCTTTTACATAGGCGGCGACTCTTGGTGGGAGGACGATAATAAGAAAACCACAAGGGTGCGTACACCGTTTGTACGGAAGTATCAGAATTATTCGTACCGTAACGGTAAGATAGATACTTCAATTTTACCGGACACTCCGGAGAACGTGAATACCGATACAAATAATTTGACGATTTGCGGTCCGTTCGGAAAAGATGACGGAAAATTCGGATATGAATACAAAAGCGCACACTGGGACGTTTCATTCGATACGGAGAATAACCGCGTCAGCTGGACGGTAACTCTGACGCCGTACAGCTCGGCGTACACTGCATATACATGGTCGGACAGCTTTGTCGATGATGACCTCCCCGATATGCTCGCGAACATGAAATACCCGGCAGCGTTCGGCGCACATACCAATACGTGCGGCTATGCAAATGTCCGCATATACGGAAAAATCGCCGAGAAACCGCTTATTTATGATGATTTTACGGCTTCAACGGAATATAATTCATCAAACAAGCTTTCCTTTACCGACGGTATAAAGAACACGGTGATTTCATCGGACGGTCACAGCTGGTTTACCTCGGACAGACATTTCGGTGCAAATGCTTCAAATTCAAAGTCATGGGCAGAAGACGGAAAGCTGTATGTTTATGCCGGAAATGCCTCCAAAACCGCAATGTCCGTGATGGATATAGGCGGAAAAAATTTTGAAAAAATCACAAGAATTAAGTTTGACGTTATAAATCCCGACACTGCGCGGCAGAGAGCGTATGTCCCGCTTTTGCTGGACTCAAACCAGGAGGCGTGCTATGCGTTCAACATGGAGGGCGACAGCTGGTGGTCGGATAACAATGCGTACACCACGAGGACATATACGCCGTACGTGAGAAAAATGAACAATGTGTCATACAGCGGCGGTTCAATCAACACCGATATTATTTATACGGGCGACAATATGCTGACGCAGTCCTCCGGCGGAAATATAACAAATAAAACAATATGCGGACCGTACGGACCATCGGACGGAAAATTCGGCAATAATTACAGTACAGCGCAGTGGGACGTTGAATTTGACACAGATACAAACACTGTCAGCTGGACGGTAAACGTTATTCCGAGAGACTCGGAAAAGCCGGCATACAAATGGTCGGATTCCTTTGTTGACAACAGCCTGTCCGACATGATAGATAATGCAAAATATCCGATAGCGCTGGGAGCCGGAACGAACAGCATGTCAATATCCAATGTCAGAATTTACGGTACATATGCGCAGACGCCCGTAATATCCGATGATTTTGACGGTTACTTTGACTCACCGGCGGCAAGTTTTGCGCAAAGGCTCACCTTTGAAAAGGCATATACTGCCGGAAATACGCCCAAAATAGCCGAAAATGACGGCTACAGCTGGGTTATGTCGGACAGAATTAATTCACAGAAACCCGAAGGCGCATATGCTTTTGTGAAAATGAATGACCTTACGGAAAACGGTTTGTATGTGTCGGGGAGCAGTGTTTTTTCTCCGGCGACCGTAAACCTGATGCAGGAAACGCGAAAAATCAAAAGGCTCACACGTGTGACGGTTGACGCAAAGCCTAACAATGCCGGAGCACGCCCGTACCTCAATTTGCTTGTAAATAAAGACCAAAGCTCGTTTTACACATTCTGCACCGGAGTAAACGGTGACGGTACGGCAAATGCAAACCGAGAAGGCAGGACAGAGGGCACCGTAAATGCAAATACGCCCTTTGCGGTTAAATATAATTGGTTCTCGGACGAAACGGATACCGCACTGGGAAATACTTCGCACAACAGTATCGTTCTGTCAAGCGGAGTATTAAGCGCAGATCCTGCCGACTTTACAAAGGCATATTCTGCGGTGCACTACGATGTCGCATTTGATTATGACGCAAATACCGTAAGCTGGACAACCACACTTTCGTACGCAGACGGCACAAAGCAAAAATGGTCTGACAGCTTTAAGGACAGCCGCCTCGGAGAAATGGCGGATAACGCAGTATATCCGGTTGCATTGGGGTCGCTGCTTGCGGAAACAAGATTTTATAATCTGAAACTCTACGGAGAGATGAGTGAGAGTTATGTTGAAAAGGATAATGACAGTATAAACGTATCGTTTGATGCGGAGGAATACGGTGCGGAGGAAATGACGCTGGTTACCGTATTCTATGATGAAAACGGCGGATTTTTAAATGCAGAAACGCTGCATGGAAACGGGATAACAACAGCTGTTTATCCTGCTGATAATGTCGCATATGCAGAGGGGTATCTGTTTGACGGAAACGAACAAGGAACTCTTAAAGATACATTCAGCTCAAAGCGCGCGGACATGACAATTCCCGCAAAAAAATATAAAGTTGCCTGCGTGGGCGACAGTCTGACGGAGGGACACGGCGCAAAAGACGCATGCTTTAAATATCCGGCAGTGCTTCAGACGCTGCTCGGATATGAGTATGAGGTTAAGAACTTCGGCGTAGGCGGCAGAGCCGTCACCGATTATAACACGGAACGCAATCCGCAGTATATAAGTGAAGCAAAGTATACGGAAAGTCTTGAGTATAATCCGGATACGGTAATTATTATGCTCGGTGCAAATGATGTTTACGAAGTGACCGACAGCGAGCGGTCGGAGGTTTTTTATGAGGAGTATAAAAAGCTTGTTTCATCATATAAAAATCTTTCGTCAAATCCGCAGATTTATGTTATGATTACACCGGCTGACAATTGGCAGACCGACAATGTTAATCTTTATCAGAGAGAGCCTATAACGAGAACGGCGGCTGAATTGGGTGCAAAGCTCATTGATATGCGCTCGCTTATAACGGACAAAAAACTGCTCAGCGACTCGGTACATCTGACAAACCGCGGATATACCGTTCTGGCAAATGAGGTTTATAAAGCCATGATGAGTGATTTTAACAACATCGCATATACGGACGGTTCGGTAGTGATAAATCCGCAAAATTCGGTTATCGGAAAAATGTATGCGGCGGGGTACAAAGACGGTACGTTGACCGGCTTTAAAATGTTTGACCGGAAAATATACAGCGGCAATGAGACAACTCTTGACATAAGCAGTGTGACGGAAAATTCCGATGAAATCAAGATGTTTTTCTGGAACGGCGCGGAGGATATGACGCCGGAGCTGACAATGTCTGCAAACTTTGCGCCGAAGGTTACAGTGACGGGAAATGCGGTCAGCGTTGAAGGAAGAACAAATGTATCAAACGGAAAAGCAATAATTTGTGCGTATAATTCCGAAGGCAGGCTTACGTACTTTAAGGTTGCTGATACCGACGGGGATTCGGTTTACCATGACACCTTTGCCTGTGAAGACGCATACGAAATTTATGTAAACGGAGTGAAAATAAAATAGCAGGAAAGGCAGAACCGGAGAGTTTTCGCGGTTGGTTCTTTTGCGGATAAGGAAAGGAGCGTATTGATATATTCGGCAATATATCATACAAACAATATGAATAATAATGACATGGAAAATCTGTTCCTCGGAATAGAATTTGGTTCGACAAGAATAAAGGGAGTAATTATCGATAAAAATTTCAAGGTGCTGGCGGTGAGCAGCCATGAATGGAGCAGTAAATTTGAGGACGGATACTGGTCTTACAACGAATCGGAAATAACGGACGGTCTTGCCGATTGCTACTTATTATTAAAGGAAAATTTCCAACAAAAATACGGTGTGACGTTAAAAAGATTTAATTCGATAGGTGTTTCGGGAATGATGCACGGGTATCTGCCGCTTGACCGGAACGGCAGATTGCTGACCCGTTTCAGAACATGGAGAAATACCACGGCAGGCGAGGCGGCTGAGATTTTGACGCAAAAGCTGCATTTTAATATGCCGATGCGCTGGAGCGCGGCGCATCTGTACCAGGCAATTCTGAACGGAGAAAACCATATCCCGAAAATCGATAAGATAACAACGCTGTCGGGGTATGTTCATTTTCTTCTGACGGGAAGGCATGAAACAGGTGTCTGTGAGGCGTCGGGGATTTTTCCGCTGTCGGGCTGCGATTATGATAAAACAATGATTGATACATTCAATGCATTGGCGGAGGAAAAAGGTTATTCGCTGAATTTAAGCAATTTGCTGCCGAAGGTGCTGCGCGCAGGCGAAAAGGGTGCGGTTCTCACGGCAGCGGGCGCAAAGCTGATAGACCCGGACGGCGACCTTGAAGCCGGAATACCGCTGTGTCCGCCGGAGGGAGATGCCGCCTCGGGAATGGTTTGCACCAACAGCATTTTGCCGGGAACGGGCAATATATCTGCCGGAACATCAATATTTTCCATGCTTGTTTTGGACAAGCCGATAAAGAATGTCTATCCGCAGATTGACATAACTGCAACGCCCGACGGATTGCCGGTTGCAATGATACACAGCAATAACGGCTGTTCCGAGCTTGATTTTTGGGTCAGACTTTTCGGCGAATTTGCAGAGCTTATCGGAAAACCCATGCAAATCCCCGAACTGTGTGAAACCTTATACCGCAATTCGTTAAGCGGCAGAGAAGACTGCGGCGGAATGACGGAATTTAACTTTTTGGCGGCAGAGCCGATTGCAGATGTTCGGCACGGTATTCCGATGTTTATGCGCTTGCCGGAATCGCGCGGTGGAATTGCGGACTTTTTCCGGACGCAAATATATTCCGTTTTTGCGGCGCTGAGAATGGGGAATGATATTCTGCTGCAAAAAGAGAAAATATCGGCAAAGAAATTCTGCGCACACGGCGGACTGTTCAAGGTTTCCGGCGTTGCACAGCAGTACCTTGCCGACGGACTGAATACGTCGGTTACGGTTATGGATACGGCAGGTGAGGGCGGCGCATGGGGCGTGGCTGTACTTGCCGCATATATGGATTCGGATACCGGCAAAACGCTTGCCAAATTTTTAAGCGAAGATGTATTTAAAAATGTAAAGGAAAAAACATTGTATCCGTCAGATGCCGGCGTTTGCGGATTTAATAAATTTATGGAAGGGTATATTGATAAGCTGAAATATCAAAGAATATAGGTGCGTTATGTTTGACGAATTAAAGCGGAGAGTGTATGAGGCGAATATGTGCCTGCCGAAGTATAATCTGGTTACATTTACGTGGGGAAACGTATCAATGGCGGACAGAGAAAACGGCGTGGCGGCAATTAAACCGTCGGGTGTAAAATATGAAGAATTAACGCCAGAGGATATAGTGATTGTTGACCTTAAAACGGGCGAGCGTATTGACGGTGATAAAAAGCCGTCGAGCGACACACCGACACACCTGGAGCTGTATCGCAGCTTTGACGGAGCCGGAGGTATTGTTCACACGCACAGCCGATGGGCGGCATCTTTTGCACAAGCAGGTGCGGCGATTATTCCTATGGGTACTACTCATGCGGATTATTTTTGCGGCGAAATACCGTGTACCGGTGATTTGACTGCGGACGCAATAAACGGTGAGTATGAAAAGGAAACGGGGATCGCTGTTGCGGAGATGTTTAAAAATATTGATCCCATGTCAATCCCGGCGGCGCTTGTCAAAAACCACGGACCGTTCACATGGGGAGCGGATGCGGAAGAGGCGGTTCGTAATGCCGTGGTGCTTGAAGAAATTGCATTCATCAACTATCACGCAATGAAAATAAACAGTGAGGCAAAAAAAATAAGCGACGAGCTGCTGAATAAACACTATTTCCGAAAGCACGGAATACATGCATATTACGGACAGGACAATAAATAAAGTGTGCAGGCTAAATATCTGCCGGTTGATTTGTAACCGCGGATTGAGCCTGCATTTTTTTAGAAAATGGGTTCGTTTTTTGATATTATTGTATATTTTAATTTTCCGCCGACGGTGTAGAATAAAAATATAATAATATTTAAGGAGTGACAAAAATGTCTTGTTTTTTTAACCTGCGCAAACCGTTAATTACGCTCATGATAAATAGCCCGAAGGATTATGACAGCACCATTGATACTATTAAAAAGGGTATTAAAAACGGCGCGGAGGCGTTCGGTTTTTGTATGAACCTGCTTCCGCCGGAGTATAGGGTAAAAGAGTGCCTGAGCGATATTTTTAAGGCAATGGACGGCCGCCCGGCATATGTCACAAATTACGCAAACTGGAATGCCGATCCGTCGCTTTCCGATGAGGAACTGGCGCAGCAGCTGATTCTTGCGCTCGAATGCGGTGCGAAGCTTATTGATATTTTCGGAGATATGTTCTGCCATTCACCGATGGAAATTACCGAGGACGAAACTGCTGTGCGCAAGCAGAAGAAGTTTGCGGAATATATTCACAAAAAGGGCGGCGAGGTGCTTATTTCATCACATACACAAACCTATTTGCCGCCGGAGGAGGTTCTGCGGATTGCGCGCCTGCAATATGAACGCGGCGCCGATATTGCAAAAATCGTTACCAAAGCCGATACCGATGAGGAACTTAAGAATAATTTTGACGCGCTGTTTATGCTGAAAGATGCCGTCCCGTGTGACACGCTGTTTCTGTGCGGAGGTGAAAAAGCATATCTGCATCGCCGTTTTGGACCGATAATCGCAAATTCGTCGCTGTTTTTGTGCGTAAATGAAAATGAAACCGAACAGGGCAACAGCCAGCCGACGATTGATACCGTGAAAAAGTTGTTGTTCCTTTCGGAAAAAGGCGATTTGACCGCAGCCGTACAAAAATGAGTAATCGTCTGTAGGCGGAGCAGGACGGCGGACGTATGCGTCAGTCCCGAGCTTGTAAAGCACGGTCATACTTGTATTGAGAAGCTCCGCAAAAAATAATGCGTTGAAAAACGCCGCAGCACTTTGTTCAGTCAAGCTCTGCGGCGTTTTTTTGATGTGTATTGTAAACTGTAATCCGACCGAAAATATTGTTGAAACGAATTTCGGTTTTAACGTGTGTATTTACATGTTTCGTTTTGCCTCATATAAAAGCAGTGCGGATGCAACGCCGACGTTCAGCGATTCGGCGCGTCCCCAAATCGGTATTTTTACGCACTTGTCCGCAAGCGTCAGTATTTCGTCGCTGATGCCGTTTGCCTCGTTGCCGACGGCGATAATCAGTTTGCTGCCGCCGACAGAAGTATAATCCTCCGTTTTTCCGTTCAGCGCGCTTGCAATAAATGTGAATCCTTCTTGTTTAAGCGCGCGTATGTCATCGGCAGTTACATTTTCGGTGATGTCGGTATGAAAAAACGAGCCCATACTTGAACGAACCGTTTTCGGGCTGTAAATATCGGCGCAGCCGTCCGACAGCAACAGTCCACAGTCAGCTGCGTCACATATGCGGATAATTGTGCCGAGGTTGCCGGGGTCGGAAACGCGGTCACAATACAGATACAGCGGTTTTGCGAGGTCGGAAACGGACTTTTCCGGCTTGTTTATAACGGCTAAAATGCCTTGAGGCGCTTCGGTATCGCACAGACCGGCAAATATGCTGTCGGGGAAGCGGTAAACCGTTTCAAAATCGGGGACATCGCAAAGCTTGTCCGAAACGGCAATAAATGCGATGCTGCTGCCTGCCGCGATTGCGTCATGTACCGATTTGCTGCCTTCTACGGTAAACTGACCGTTTTGTACGCGCGCCTTTTTTGTTTTCAGTGATTTTATGTATTTGTACGTTTGATTTTGTGTTGACGTTATATCTTTAATCATATTTTTAACCTGCTTTTTTATTTATTTTATCACATAAGCAAATAGTTTTCAACAGTTTGACAATTATTTTTTTGACGCATAGTATGATATTAAGCAAAATCTGCGCATTGCGGGGTATGTGCAGGGAACCGGGAGGTATTATAATGGCAAAAAAATCAACGCTGATTGCATGTGAACTTGGGATAACCACGCAGGCAATTGCAAATAATTACGCGCCGCTTTTGTTTGCAATATTCAAGGACGATTTCGGGGTATCATATACATTTATCGCAAATCTGATGCTTTTGAATTTTATGATACAGCTTTTCACGGACGTGTTTTCCATAGGAATTATCAGACGGTTCGGCTACAGGCGCGCGGGAATTGCGGCGCAGATTTCGGCGGCGTCGGGACTGATTTTTCTGGGCGTGCTGCCGAATTTTATGCAGATAAACATAAGTCTTGTTATTGCTGTGATTTTTTATGCATTCGGCGGCGGACTGCTCGAAGTCATGGTAAGCCCGATAGTGGATTCGCTCGAGGAGGAGAACAAATCGGCGAGAATGAGCATGCTTCATTCTTTTTACTGCTGGGGGCAGCTGGCTGTTGTGCTGATTTCGGCGGCTGTTATAAAACTCTGCGGCAGCGGCGTGTGGTGGATTATGACGCTGTGCTGGTCGGTAATTCCGATTTTGAATACAGTGATTTTTTATACTGCGCCCATACCGGAAACGGACGAAAAATCGGAGGAAACTCCGAAAACTCTGCTGAAATCACGCCTTTTCATAACCATGTGCATTTTGATGACCTGCGCCGGTGCGTCGGAAATAACCATGGCGCAATGGGCGTCGCTGTTTGCCCAAAAGGGATTGGGTGTAACAAAATTTGCCGGCGATATGCTCGGGCCGTGTATGTTTGCGCTGTTCATGGGCTGCGGAAGGCTGCTTTTCGGAATTTTCGGAGAGAGGTTAAATTTGCACAGATCACTGATTTTTTGCAGTATTTTGTGTACCGCGTGTTATCTCACGGCTGCGCTTTCGCAGAACACGTATGCCGCGCTTTTCGGGTGTTCGCTGACGGGCTTTTCGGTAAGCATAATGTGGCCCGGAGTCTATTCATGTTCGTCAAAAATGATTCCCTCGGGCGGAGGAGCGATGTTCAGTATACTTGCATTTTTCGGCGATATAGGCTGCTCTCTGGGCGCATGGCTGTGCGGTGTGATTTCCGATTTTTCGCTGAAATTCGGCGCGGTGACTGCGTATGCGGATAAAATCGGCATTGCTTACGAACAGGCGGGATTGAAATTCGGAATCGGTTTTTCCGCAGTTTTTCCGGTAATAATGTTTATTGTTTTAATGACAGTCCGAAAAACATCGCCGTCATAATCGGCTGAGGAGTATCGCGGGAAAGGGTGAATTGCGGTCAGTCCGTGTTCTTCAGCTTTTGAGAAAAGGAGAATAGGGCTTGCTTAAAGCAATACTGCTTTTCAATATCTGTCAATGTTATCAGTAACGGGTCCCCCTTTTGCTGATAACATTGACAGTATAAGCCTTATCCGCATGTCTGCGCGATTTTTGGGTATATTTCGTATCAAATGAGATACCTATACTGTCAAAATTAAAATTTGCGTCTGTCTCCCTGCCGGGCAGCTTTCCGGACTTTAACAGATTTTCAACATCCGATTTTAATTTAATTTCAATAATGCCGTTTTCAAATATGTCAATTCTGTCAATAATCAGTCCGATTTCAAATTTATCAAGCTTGTTTTTGTTTATTATTTTGTCAAAGACATCGAATACCGTCCTTGCCGCTCGGTTTATCTCAACAATGTCATTCCGCTTTTCCGCCGCATTTTTAATCTGCTCCTCAATTCCGAGAATACGCATCTCAATTTCATTTTCTATCTCAAAATACGTATCCTCTATCAGCTCGATATTGTCTGAATTTTTTGCAATATCGCGGATTTTTTGTTTTTTGGTTGCCTTTAGCTCCTCCTTGCTGTTTTCAAGCTGAGTGTTTAACAGCTTTAATACTTTGTCATTATCATAAATGTTTTCGCCTTCCTCGGCAATAGATTTCTCCAATTCGTCAATCATATCACGGGAATTAATTTTAATCATTTTGACATAGTCTAACAGCACCTTGTCCAAAAAGTCAACTCTTGTGTGATGCGATGTGCAGCCGGATTTGCCATGCTTGTGATAGGTACCGCAGGTATATGCCGGAGCCAGATCACTTCTGCTCATTGCAAACATGGGGCTTTTGCAGTCGCCGCAGAATAAATAGCCCGTATATGGATTTTCGTATTTCTTAACCCCGCGGTAATTGGTTTTTTGCCTGATTTTGAGCAGCTCCTGCACTGTCAAAAACGTTTTGTCATCTATTATGGGCTTGTGGTGTTTTTCAAAAACAAACTGCTCACTGTCATCAACTTTTATGTCATCACCGTTAATTTTCGTTCTTGTGTATTTATGCTGCCTCAGCGTGCCTATATAAAAATCATTCCGCAAAATATTCTGAACAGTAATAATGCTCCATTTGCTGCTGAGCTTTCGTTTGTATAAATCGCCTTTTTCTTCAATCCGCAACTTTTCCTTCATTCTCGGAGTGGGAATATTTTTTTCACTTAGTGTGTTGGCTATTTTTTTGTAACCGTCCCCCTCGGCATAGAGCCTGAAAATTTCCTTTATGACTTCTGCCTCGTCGGGGACAATTTCATATTCATTCCTTTTTGAATTGGTTATTACATAGCCGTACGGCACCGCACAAAGCCATTCACCGTGCTTTTGCGCATTTGCAACCACCCTTTTAACCTTTTTTGATGTGTCGGTAACGGGAAGCTCGTTGGTTAAAAATCTGAATTGTATAACGAGCCACTCATCATGCGTCGGGAAATCAACCGCGTCCATAATCGATATTATCCGAACCCCGGCATCACGCAGCTGTTCAAGCTCGTATAAGCCCAGGCTGTTTCTTCTCGCAAAACACGAAAAGTCTTTTACAATCAGTACTTTGGATTCACCTGTCATAAGAAGCTTTCGCATCAGCTGATATTGCTCTCGCTGCTCAAATTGATACCCCGACCTGTCCCGGTCCTGAAATTCTCTGAGCGTGCAGTTCGGGAATTTTACCTTAACATAATCATTTATGATCTTGGACTGGTTTTCAATACTTGTATTTTCGTTTTCTTCCTTTTCCGTATCAACGGAAATTCTTTCGTACCCGAAAATTACGCCTGTCATTTTCTTATCTTTATTCTCTATATTGTTCATACCGCCATATACTTTATTAACAACATTGTAACACAGGTTTATGATAATTTCAAGACTTTTATTTAATTATGCCGTATATTTTTGCAAAACACAGAATCATACCGAAAAGTACGGTGTAAACACAAAATCTTCTTCCGTTTCCATTTTGGCGAAAAGCATGGAGGTATTTTTTGCGTCTACAAGTGCGTCATGGATATCTTCATCAAAATCAATATTCCCCAACACCAAAGCTTCATACAAGCTGTAGTGTTTGTCCGAATCCATCACATCTGAAAACTCCAGCTGAGAATCTATATATTCGTCCAGCATATTGTCCAGCTTTGGAATTACTATATTTTTATATTCCATTTCTTTTCTTAATTGATGTTCATCATTTTCGCTCCATGTGACAAGAATCGCATCGTCCGGTATCCAATTAGCAAAACTTTCTAAAGCCTGCTTGGTTTTAGGCGCATTTTTTGTTTCCGAATTGGTAATGCCGGTCAGCTTTTTTATAAAATCGTCAATAAATCCATAATCCGGCTTTATATATGTTTTAAAAGAATCAATTTCCGTATAGGTTTCATCTAACAAAACAGCCCCTATTTCAATTATTTCCATATGCAGGTTATCTGTCTTTTTATAGCTTGGGATCTTACACATTTCCAAATCAAAAACAACAAATTTACTCATCTCGTACCCTTCAAATATCCTTAATTATTATATATTTCGCTTACTCTGTCAATAAAGACTTCCAATTCATTCTCAATTTTTCCGAACATTATTGACTCTTGTAATATTCCATAGGTAGCATGTTCCATACTCACGGTGCCTTTTTTGTCAGCGGTTCTTTTTATTTCAGCCACAAAAACCAGGCGTTCATAACTCAATCCGGTTCCCAACTCGCCCAAAAAGTATCGAGTTGGTTTTTTTCCTTCCATATCTATTGCTACTGCTATGTATATGGCGGTATTTTTAGAATTTTTGTAATCAGAGTCAGGTAATTGTATTATGAAGTAAGCTGTTTTGTTTTCACTGAAACATTCCGTTTGGATGTCAATATTGTAATCCTCAGGATTTTTTCCATAGTCCTCTATCATACCGTCCCAAAGTTTTTTTACCAGCTCATTTTCTTTTTCTTTGCTAATCCAGTCATAGAGAATATCTATATTGTTAAGGAATAGATCCGGCATGTATTTTCTTTGAAAAATTCCCCTAAATTCCTCCATCATAACTTTTTGGTTTTCAAATTCATTTTCATAATCCGCAAAAAAATCTTCCGAAAAACCCAATTCTTTTGCCTTCGCAAAATGTTGGTTTGCTTTTTCTTCATTTTTGTTATATGAAAATAAACCCTCTTCATACACAATACCTATAAGATAATGTGCAACAGGATTATCAAGTTCCACCGCTTTTTTCAGCGACTTATATATATCATCTTCGGAAATCCCTTTTGTATTGTTTCTGTAAAATTCATAAAACATCATCGCAAGAGCCATCGGGTAATTTTGATTATACGATTTTCTAAGCCATAGCATTGCCGTTTTCATCTTGCCTTTTGCAATATTAATCTTATACATTAAAAATTCCGCATGTGGGTTCGCATTATCTGTTTCTGTTTTTATAACATGCATACCCGATGATAAGTCAATTTCTGTCCCATCAATACCAAAAACAAGCTTTTCCGCAAAATTCAATCGTTCCTCCGTGCTCATTCCTTTTAGTAATTCATTATTTTTCTTACTCATAGACTACATATCCTTCCATAAATCTTAATATCGCTTTACTGTTTTAAAACGTTCAACAACATATATTTTTGTATGTTTCTGACAGAATAATTGGTTTGCATTTTTCACAGTAGCTGCTATATTTTTCAATATGTGCATGGCAACGCTTGCATTCCGGCATAATTCATTCTCCTTTGTATTGATTGAATAGTTTTGTAACAACAAAACTCCATTATAAACATTATACCACACCTATATTAAAAATCAACTATAAAATATTATAATTTGCATATTTATTTTTTGCGACACCGTCTATTCCGTTTTATACATCTAAAAATCAATTTTCGCCATGTGCGTCGGCAAACGGTCCAAAAATTCGGACAGCAATTCCTTGGGCAGATTACGGTTGTATTTGAATTTATTTTTATTATTCAGTATTTTCTTTATTTCCGATTTCGGACACTCAAAAGGAACAAAAAAATCAATATCATTATCGCACCGCTGCGGCGTTCTCACCGAAGCCGGGTAACAAAACATCGGATGCAGATTTCTCGGCTCCGTCATATCCAATTTAATCAATCCGCGTATTTCACTGCCGCGGGTTTCATACAGCAGGTTTCTAACCGCATCCTCCATGCCTTTTATCTCATCACCCAGTTCAAGCAGCGGCGGCGCTGCGCTCAGCTGCTGCCGCACATAGGTATAAATGTTTCGCTTTGCCTTGCTGATATACTCTGCCGCAATCCTTCTCTTTTCCTTTTTTATTCCGAAATGTTTCTTGTTTTTCAACTCTCGGTATGCATCGGCATCTATTTTAGCAAGTAATTCTTCGCTCAAATTTTTCTTAAAATCCTTTAGTACAACCGACAGCAGATTTTCTTTTAAATCCTGAAGCTCACAATTTTTGTCCATGTATCTAAACAAAATGTGATCATCATCAAATATCTTTAAATCCCCATATTTCTTAACGCAATCGGAACATACGGCAAAACGGTGATAATAGTATCCGTTGTTTTCTGCGTCATAATCCGGCATGAATTGTCCGGACAGCTCTGTTTGTTCCGCAACGCTCATATCACCTATATGGGTTGGCATTGCACCGCCCTCATATTCGACACTTATTGTTTTTCCGCAATTTTCGCAGTGTATCTGTTCTCCTCTTATATTCAAAAATGACATAACATATCCTCCTATGATTCAGCATCCGCACTCTTGCCGCAATATTTCCAAAGGGTAAAAATCTATATCCTCTTCCGGCTCAAGTTCGTAATACCTGTTAAATTATTTTCCGGAAACTTTCTTCCCTCTGAATAAACCCCGGATCAAATGACTTTTTCCCATGTATTTTTCGCTGCGCGGACGGAATAACCTTATTATTGCTATGTCATTTTTTATATAGCTGGTTACTCCGTCCGACAGCGCGGGTCCGATAACTTTTATAACATTCACGTATCTCCCGCGGCAATTTTTGTGCAGCACCCTTGATGCAGAAATCAATCTATAAACGGCAGTATCCGTTTGTATGCCGTATCCACAAGGTCCACAAGCACAGCGGAGCATTCATATATATCATCGGCGGCAGAGCGTTCGTTAAGGTACATCATATGGCTTATATATAGGAAATATGTACCGTCATCGCTTTCGCGCATTGAGAATTTCATCAAGTATTCATCGTTCAGCTTAACTATTTCCGGCATTACTTTTTCAGCCGTTTCTTTACTTATTCCGGTAAAATATTTTACTGTGCTTTGGCAATACTCATCGTTAATTTCAACATACAAACGGTACGCATTTTCGTATTTACCGACAAAGTCAGCAGTGACCAAATCATATCCGCCGACAGCTTCGGTGGCATCTATTTCGTCAATGTCAAAGACAATCTCCTTTTCTTTTAATATCTCAATAAATTCTTCAGTTAATTTTCTCATAATTGCTCACCTTTCTTTTCGTAATTTGGGGTTTCCCAATCTTGTCATGAATTGTTTCGGTATCTTACAATATTTTTTCTTTTGCGTTAATGCTGAAATTTTCCGCAACTACAGCTATTATCGGCATGTGTGTTGCACCGCTCATTCAAAATCATAATTATTCGGTGCAAAACCTTGTTCATACGGAATGTCACCGTATCCATTCTCAAAATCGTCCGCAAGCTCCACCTCCTTAAGCTCGTGCTGCTTGCTTTGTTTGATTGCATCACTGATTGTCCATCCTCCCAGCACTATACTTCCTATGCCTAAAACTGTTTTTACCATCGTCATCATTTTGACGCACCTCCTTTGTTTATATTAACATTTTACACTACTATATGGACAATATATGTCCACGTGATAAATTTATACAAAAATAGTTATAATTCGTTTCAAACCATATCATAGATTTCAAAATTGTACCACGCAGAAAGTCACTAAAAGAAAGAATATATAAAAATGGTAAATAAGACAGAACGCGAAAAAAAATCTTAAAGAGAAATATATTATGTTTAACGCTGAATTAAGAGAAACAGCAATTGATAATTACAATGCTGCAATAAATAGGTATGAAAAAAACAGATCTATACTTCTTGGGGTAGTATGAGATGCAGCTAACCGGACAATTCTTAAATTTGACGGCGCAGCTTTACCGGGGTAATGCGATATGTATTTTTAAAGGCTGACGAAAAATGCGACTGCGATGAAAAGCCGCATATCCCGGCTATATCTATCAAGGGCATTTGAGTTGTGCTTATCAGTTCATAGGCTTTTATAAGACGCTGCCGGATAAGATATTTGTGCAGCGTGATACCCTCATTCTTTTTAAAAATCTCATTAAGATAAAACGGATGATAGTTCAATACAGCCGCAAGCTCCTTAATGTTTATCTGCAAATTTCTCCTGATTAAATCTTTGATTTTTTCACAAATCAAATTATTAGAGTCTTTTTTCAGTACCTTTCTGTATATATTCATCAAAAGAATTGTTAAATGCGAATTGCAAATCTTACCGTATCCGATGTCTTGGTTTAATGATTCCGTGTAAATATGATTAATGTCATTTTCAGCCCAAAACGCATTATCAAATTTAATAATATCCGAAAAAACGTTTTTCAATTCATTCGGAATACTTTGCAAAACATATTTCTGCCGATGCTTATTCTCCGGCTGCGGCCTCATAATTTTAATATCCGTGTAATCCTGTGAAAAATCAAAATTAAGCGTGTAGAACAACATTTCGCTTTCCGGCTCAGACTTAATCCGATACGGTTTATCATAGGGATAAAAAATCAGCGTATTCGGTTGAAGCTCGGCTGTTTTTCCGCCGCTTTCAAAGCTGCCGACTCCCGATATTATATAAAGTATTCTGCAATCTCTTGCCACAACTGTTTCATCTATAAAATACGTTGTTTTGGAAACAAATCTCAAAAATGGATAAAAATTCAAAATATCACCCGAAATCTTTGTTTTTTGAAAAAAAGTCTTTGTATTTATATATATTATATCAAATGTTTATGATAAAATCAAGTTAAAACATTGACGGAGGTTTTATGAATGAAAAGTCCGCTTATTACTATGTCGGCGATAACCGGAAAACCGACAAAAACAAAAATCCGAAACTATATGAACGCTCTGAAGAAAAACGGAATTGACCAGGTAATGCTTTATCCGAGGTCGGGATGCGAGCTTGAATATTTAACTGACGAATGGTTTGAAAAAATAGGAGAGTTTATTGATGCCGCAAAAAACCTTGATATGAATATATGGCTTTATGATGAATTTAATTGGCCGTCGGGCGACGCCGGAGGACGGGTTACGCAAAATGAAGATTTCAGACTTAAAGCAATCACTGTCAAAGGCGAAAATGCAGGCAGGATAAGCTGCTGTTCAACTCACAATTCATCATTATTCGGCGAGAAATTTTTTCCGGATCTTCTTTCCGAAAAAGCAGTCGATTATTTTATTGAAACTACCCATGAAAAATACTACCGATATTTCGGTGACTATTTCGGAAATGTAATCAAAGGCTTTTTTACCGATGAACCGTCTATAGGTTATTGCTGCACGGAAAAATCAATCCCGTATTATTACGGAATTGAAGATGATTACAGGGAATATTGCGGACGTAATTTTACGGAGGATATACAAAATTCATATGAGTTTTTCTGCCAAAATGCGATTGACGTAATTTCCGACAGATTTAATAAATGTTTTATCGCGAAGATAAGGGATTGGTGCGCAAAGCGCGGTGTTTTAATGACCGGGCATCTGATGGCAGATGACGCTCCGTTCGGCGCTGTGAAGTATAACGGGAATTTCCTTAAAAATTTATCGTCATTTTCACTCCCGGGAATTGATGAAATATGGACAGACTTGAACATGGCCGCTTTCACAAAAGGTTCTCAGCTTTCGCTTTTCGGTGGAGCGGAATATGCAAGCGGAAAATACGGTGCAATGGCAGAGCTGTTCGCATTGGGTCCATGCGATATGTCATACGCCGCAAAGCGCTGCATGATTATTCTGGCGGCTTGTTTTAAAGTAAATTATTATTTTCTTGCCGTATCTCATATGGATATGCGGGGAAATATGAAAATTATTGACTATTTTAATGATTTCGGTACGGATCAACCCGACTTCGGAGGTACCTTTATTTTGTCGGAGGACGCGAAAATTGCAGCGCAGTATGCCCAAAAAGATTTTACTCCTGATGTATATATCCAATATCCGTGGGAAATATGTGCAAATCATATTACAGATACTTTAAATGAGGAGGCTTTTACCGATATAATCAATGCTCTTTCTGCCCGCCAGCTGCAATGGAAATTTATTACCGAAAACGATGACGGCGGAAATATTCCGATGATAAAATTCAGCGGCAGCATGGAATATATTCTTAACGGTACGGTTACATCGGATACGGAAAAAATAATAGGGATATTGGAAAAGGAGCTTACCGTTACCGATTCCGAAGGTGATATTCCGTACGGGCTTTTTGTCAGAAAATTCACTGACGGTACGGCAATAATACTTAATTTATACGGCAAATCCGGAATTTATAAAATAGGAGGTAAGAATATTTATCTCGATAGGCACGGTGTATTTGCCGGCTCACTGCCTGCGGAAAGTATACTTTATAATAAAAAAGCGAAAATACCGGCGGTATTTTGTTTAAATTATTGCAGCGATAACATGATACGGGCTATGTTTATAAATTCACAGACTGTTTCCGAAATCCATACCGAAGCGGAGACGGAGGTTAGCTTTGCTGTGAGAAAAGGCGTGTCGGCATATATTTCCGGCAAAAAGATTGAGTGCACGGGCACAGGCAAGGAATTGCCCGACGGACTGAAAGAAATTTATGATGTTTCTGCACCCGTTACACTGAAAAAGGGTGTAAATATTTTAAAATCAGCGGACGATTACAAATACCTTCCGAGCGTTATTGTACTCGGAAATTTCGGAGCGCAAATAAAATCAGATGAAATTTGCGGTATATTTCTCAGCGAAAGAAAACAAACATATATTTGCGGCGAATATTTCGGTGATTTCGGTAAAATAGAATACCGTGCAAACGTAACGGTTCCCGAAGATGCAAAGGCTGTGGAGATAAAGGGTACCGATCTATATACCTGCCTCTGTGCCGACAAAAAAATGATAGGCAGGAAAATATGCCCGCCGTATATTTTTGACATAGACGAATCGCTGCGCGGTAAAAACGTTGACTTAACAATAGTCCAATATTCAAGTATTGCACCGATTTTCGGGGGATATAGATTATTTCGATAAAAAATCCGAAAAAACACAATGGAAAGGCACACCCGGGCTTTCAAATGTCAAATTCGGCTTTGATGAACTTAACTGGATTTTCTGAAGGAGATGTCATAAATTTGATTGCTAATTTAACCGGCGTCCTCGGTATCGCCGCTAATATGCTTATATATCAGCAAAGGAGCGGCAAAAATCTTCTTATATTCAAGATGATTTCACCTGCAATTCATATATGGGAATTGCGAATGAAATTTTTACACTGATTTCTGCATCGGCAGGTATCATTCGATATTCTTTACCGGAGTACAACGCACGCCGGTAAAGAATACCGGATTAATCGGGATAACACGGCAGTAGTTTTCATCCATATCGTTTCCTGATTTTCTCCACCAACGCCAATACCTCCTCTCTCAATTCTTTTGGTTCCAGCACCTCAATTTTATCCGTCTGCGATAAAATCCATGCCTTCATCCCCCTGCCGAATACCTCCGCTTTAATTGCATATGCACCGTCTTCGGCTTTTTCTATCACCGCGGTTGGGATTTTGTCCAAAACCGCTTCAACAGACTCGCCGTAATATTTGAATTTCACCGTCATCAACTCTCCGCCATACATAAAACGGGCACGCTTTTTAAACTCCCCCTCTTCAAATCTGTTTTTGTACGGTACCGTGAACCGTTCGTCCGAAACTTCAAATCCCGACAGTCTGTCAATTCTGTATATCGTCGGGAATTCCGTATGTTTCTCGGGGATAAAAGCCGCCATATAGAAATAAAAATCAGAAAACATTATTCCTACAGGCTGAACCGTACGCTCCCAATGCTTCGGCTCCGTCAGCCGCTCATATGTAATCCTGACGCATTTGTGGGATTTAACTGCCTTGCTCAGCTCCCATATTGTATCAATCAACTTCTTTCCGTGCCTCGGCTCGGTATAATGATATTTTTCGTTTGCAATCATACCTTTGACATGAATTCGTTCACCGTCATAACAGTATCTATCAACAAACTTGTCCAAAATCGGCATGAACTCACTTTTGCAAAACGCTCTGCTATCCAGCAATACCTTGGATACGGCAAAAATTTCCTTTGCAGCAAGTTTGTCTGTTCCTGCTATATAATAATTATCCTTTTTACGGTCATAAACAACCTCTTTGAGCATCCCGAACTCATCATTATTCTCTGACAGAAAATTCCTGACCGCTTCAATATCGCGCTGTATTGTTTTTTTGCTTACACCGTAGTATTGCGCAGCATCCTTTGTATTTACCGGGATACCTTCGAGCAAATTATAAAATATCGCAAGCTTTCTGTCCTGCTTGCCGCCAACGTATGCCACTTAAACACCCCTCTCTGTTCATTTTAATTATTTTATCACGCCCAAAGGACACATACTGTCCATTCATGTTAAATTTCATAAAAAAAGTGCACTTCTTTTTACAGAAGCACACTGAAATATGTGTATGTCTTGCACACAGGCGATTTAAAATCAGATGCGGGAATTATGTCTTTTGCGCTTTTATGTCTCACCTTTTATAAAATGCGCCGACACACATTATTACCGACCGAATTTGAAAACATCTGTATAAAGTTTCCGTAAAACAGCATACTAAGGAAAGAAGGTGATTTTATAAGAGTATCAATAAATGATTCCGTAAAAGCCGTGGAATTATGGACCACAAAAGAAGAACGCGCTTCAGCGGATTTTATGGAGAAAGCGACCGAAATTTTTAAGAAGAACGCAGGCGGCAAAAAATATAAGCTTGTTATATTCGTATCGGGAACCGCTCCGCTCCTGCCCGAGGTCAAAGCATTATTAAAATACAATCTGTCCCGATAGGGTTCGCACGGAAAAACGCATATCCGTTACGATATGCGTTCTTTTAATGCGCGCTCCGTCAATTAAAAAATACATAATTTTTCCTTTTAAATCCGGACAGTAAATTACATAAAAATCCTTTTTTCCGCAAAGAATAACAACACATAGCAAAATTATGTAGAAAAGAGGAGTTTTTGATATTATGAAAGCAACAGGAATTGTCAGACGAATAGATGATTTGGGCAGGGTTGTTATTCCAAAGGAAATCCGCCGTACAATGCGTATTCGCGAGGGGGACCCGCTTGAAATTTATACTGAAAAGGACGGCGAAGTTATATTCAAGAAATATTCTCCTATAGGGGAATTGGGTGATTTTGCCGTCACATACGCGGAAACGCTTAATAAAACGGCAGGAGTTCCGACGATGATTACCGACCGCGACAATATAATTGCCGTGTCAGGCGTGTCGAAAAAAGAGTTTCTGGAAAAGCGCGTAAGCCCGGATATAGAAAATCTTATGAGCGAAAAAGAATCGTTCAAATCTCAGGGAATTGAACCGGGCATTTCCATTGCGGAGGGAAATGAGCAGTACAATGCCGGTGTTGTTGTGCCGATTGTATCGGAGGGCGACACCATCGGTTCGGTAATTTTTGTAATGAATGACCGCCGTGACCCGACGGAAACCGAGGTCAAGCTGGCAGAGGCAGCAGCCGGATTTTTAGGCAGACATATGGAGGGCTGATAAAAACACGGCGGCTGATTTTGTTAAAATTTCATTATTAAGCAAAACACCGGAAATTTTACGGAATTTCCGGTGTTTTGCGTGATTTGCATATTTAATTCATTGCGTGCGCGGGTGCGCCGAAGCATGATTTTAGACGGTACGCCTGCGTGATTATCCGCAAGCTTTGAGATTTACCGTTTTTAGTGCCTTTTTTTACATTATGACGGCGTTTTACCCTGCTTTGCAAATTACGTATTCTGCTGCACGGAATTGGCGGACTGCAAGTTTTTGGCAGCCGTTTTATTAACTGCGGAGAGCAGAATATCCGCCTCGCGTCGGCTTGAAAAAAAGCCGAATCCGACGCGCACGGCTCCGGTTTTTTCGGTGCCGAGAGTCTGGTGGGCGATATATGAGCAGTGGTATCCGCCGCGTGTGGCGATACCGAAGTCACGGTTTAAAATATCTGCCGCCTCCTGCGAATCAAGACTTCCGATATTAAATGCAACGGTGCCGTTTCTGTTCCCGGACGGCAGACCGTAAACGCGCACTCCGCGTATATTATTCAGCTCGCGGAACAGATATTCCGCAAGGGAACGTTCTTTTTCCTCAATATTTTTAATCCCGACCTGCTTTATATACCGCACTGCGGTGCCCAGGGTCATAATTGCCGGCGTATTCATTGTTCCGGAATGAAGCATATCGGGCATCGTATCGGGCTGATTTTTGTTCATGGAGTCGGTGCCGGTGCCGCCTGAAATTACAGGCATGAGTCTGACGTCCTCGCGCACATACAGCCCTCCGGTTCCGAGCGGCCCCATAAGCCCCTTATGCCCCGAAAATGCCAAAAGAGATATGTTCATATCCTCGACATCAATCGGAATGATGCCGGCCGTCTGGGCGGCGTCAACGAGATACGGAATATTATGGCGGCGGCAGATTTCGCCGATTTCGCGCACCGGCATGACTGTTCCGCATACGTTTGAGGCATGTGTGGTGATAATCAGCTTGGTGTTCGGACGGATAGCAGCCTCAATATCGGCAGGGCTGATAACTCCGAACCTGTCTGCCTCCACTATGGTGTAGCTGCACAGCCTGTGCACGGGGCGCAGTACGCTGTTGTGTTCCATAGATGTGATTACGGCATGGTCGGAGCGGGTGAGCAAACCGCCGATAGCCATATTAAGCGCATATGTCGCGTTTTGGGTAAAGGCTATGCGCTCGGGATTTTTTACGTTGAACAGTTCTGCAAGTTCCTCCTGAGCGGCGGCTATGCCCTCCGCGCCTTTTATGCTTGCATAGTGTCCGCCGCGTCCTGCGTTAACGCTGTATGCCGCCGTATAACGGCACATCGCGTCATACACAACGGACGGCTTTTTCATGCTTGTTGCGGGGTTGTCAAGATATATCATGATATACTCGCTCACCGCCGGAAATTTCCTCTATATAAATACCTCTCACGGTTATTCCCTGAATATTTTTTCTGATAAACTGTTCACTTGACAAATCTGCGGCGACGGCATAGGAACAGCCGTTGCCGGAAAGCTTTGCAGGAGTATTTATCACGCGTGCTTTTGTATCTCCGTATTTTGTAAGCCGCTTTGCAAGTCTTGTAGCGCTCGTTACCGAGCCGACCACAACTAAAATATCGGACATAATTCCACTCCTTTCAAAATTGTACTGTTATATAATATGAAAAAAAGGCGAAAGGTGTCCCAAAATCTTTACGCACATAAAAGCCGGGCAGCGCCGTTTGAAACGTCTGCCCGGCATACGCGCCGAAAAATCGGCAGGAAGGATTTTAAGAGGTTATCGGTGTATTACATTGACTTCCTATTCGGCGTCAGCGGTTTCCGCAGCAACAACGGTTCTGACGGCGTCTGCAGCAACACTCTCTGCGTCTGCAGCAGCAACGTCTTTCACAGCATCTTCTTTGTCTGCAACACATATATTTCACCTCCCGTTATGTAACGGATAGCCGCTGTAATACCATACTATTCACAAGCCGTAAAAATGTGCCGGAAAAGTTGTCCGCGCCGGTGCTTTTTGCTGCGGAATTTGCATATATTTAACTGTATAAGAACGCGTAAACCAACCTGACACGGTGTATCAGCGCAGGCGTTCGTGACTGAATAAAAATTGCCGCAGCCGCTGCGGCGGAACGGAGGATATATGGGATACGATTATAAAATGTGCTGTAATGATATTCAAAAATTTTCGGAGGACTTCCCGGAATGTGAAACGGGGATTATAGGTAAAAGCGTAATGAAAAAACCGATATATTATATCCGTGCCGGAAGAGGTGAAAAAAAGCTGTTTGTAAACTGTGCGCACCACGGTCTGGAATATCTCACGGCTGCGTTCATGATGCGGTTTCTGCGTGAGTATGCCGGTGCGGCGGAAAACGGGAAGATGTTCGACTGCGATGTTCCGAGGCTGTTCCGCGGGGTGTCGCTTTTTGCCGTACCTATGGTAAATCCGGACGGAGTTGATATTGCCGTCAACGGTCTTGACGTTACAAATCCGTATCATCAGAAGCTCATAAGCATGGTGGGAATACACAGCTTTAATAAGGTGTGGCAGTCGAATGTGCGCGGAGTGGACATCAATCATAATTATAATGCCGGCTGGCGTGCGGTGAAAACCGCGCCGGACGCCACAAAATATTCGGGACCGTACAGCGAGAGTGAACCGGAAACAAAGGCTGTGGTGGATTTTGTGCGGAATAATGATTTCGATATGCTGATTGCTTTTCACTCGCAGGGCGGCGAAATATATTATGATTTTGACGGTATGCAGGCGGAAAATTCGCGCAGGCTTGCGGAAGAAATGGCAGCGGTCAGCGGCTACGCGGTGTCGCAGCCCGAGGGCAGCGCAAGCTTCGGGGGCTGCAAGGACTGGTTCATAAAAGAATTCGGGAGAAGCGGTTTTACGGTAGAAATGGGAAGGGGAATAAATCCGCTGCCATGCTCGGTACTTCCGGAAATTTACGAAGAAAATGCACGGATATTGCTGACAGCGCTGTCCGAACTGTGCGAAGATGGACAAAAAACAGAGTAACCGGGGCGCTCGTTTGATATTTTTAAAAGTAAAATAAAAATTCTGTTGAGAATTTGAATGAAATGTGGTATACTGTAATTAAGTATCGGGAAACGGAGGTGACGGGAAATGAAAATGACGTTGTCGCGCGGAGCGGAAAATGTTATAAATACGCTGGAAAATGCCGGTTTTGAGGCATATATTGCGGGCGGTGCGGTTCGCGACAGCCTTATGGGCGAAACGCCGTCGGATTATGACATAGCCACAAATGCGCGTCCGCATGAGGTTAAGGCGCTTTTTGAACGGACAATCGACACGGGAATAAAGCACGGAACCGTCACCGTAATTGAAAATAAAGTCGGGTTTGAGGTGACAACCTACCGCGAGGAGGGCGGTTACCGCGATATGCGTCACCCGGACAGCGTATGCTTTGTCGGGTCAATTGATGAGGATTTAAAACGCCGTGATTTCACGGTGAATGCCATGGCGTACAGCCCGACAAGAGGATTTGTCGATAAATTCGGCGGACGCAGAGATATTGAAACGGGCATAATCAGATGCGTCGGTGTCCCGGAAGAACGGTTCAAGGAGGACGCACTGAGAATGCTGCGGGCGGTGCGTTTTGCCGCATGCCTGAATTTTGAAATCGAGCCGGAAACGGCGAAAGCAATCCGTAAATGTGCAGTTCTTATCAAAAATGTGAGCGCGGAGCGTGTTTTGGGCGAGCTGAATAAAATTCTGCTTTGCGACCGCCCGGAACGCATTTCCATTTTGTACGATACCGGGCTGATGCGCTGCATTATTCCGGATTTATGCAAGTGTTTCAGGACGGAGCAGAACAATAAATATCATGTCTATAACGTCGGCGACCATATTCTGGAGGCTGTCAAAAACACGCCGAACGATTTGATTTTGCGCTGGGCAGCGCTTCTGCATGACATCGGGAAGCCGGCATGTGTTTCCTGCGATGCGGCAGGGATCTATCATTTTTACGGTCATCACAGGGAAAGCGCAAGGATAGCCAATGATTTTCTGCATAAAATAAGAATGGACAAAGAATCCATACGCGAAATTCTGACGCTCATAGAAAATCATGACGTGCGCATCGACCCGAGCCCGGCAGGCGTGAAACGAATGATGGCGCGTACGGGGGAGGATTTGTTTTTAAAGCTGCTTTTGCTGCAGGAGGCGGATAACAGGGCTAAAAACAGCCGGTATCTTGCCGACAAGCTTTCCAAGCTGCACACTGTTTACATGCGGTATCAGCAGATTATCGCGGAGGGACAGCCGTATATGCTGTCACAGCTGCAGATAAACGGACGGGATTTGATAAAGCTCGGCTACAGAACGGGCCGTGAAATAGGCGACGCACTTAAGATACTGCTTGAGGAAGTGGTCATCGACCCGTCGCTGAATAACCGTGAATATCTTCAGAAAAGGGCGATAGAAATGAGGAGAAAAAAATAAATCCCGTAACATACGGGGGCGCCTGATATGCCGGAAACGGTGTAAAACGGCGCGCAGCACGCCGGAGGATTAATGCGACAGCCGCATAATATCCTCTTTTTTTATTGCTCCCGAAAGGAATACCCAAAGCAGGTACACGGCTGCGGATATGCCGGCGGCGCATATAAATCCGACGGTACTGTTCCCGATGGCGCGGCAAAGAGGGAGATATGAAAAATGCGCGGCTGCTCCCATAAGTGAGGCGGCGGAAAATATTTTCAGAATATCCGCAAGGGACGGCAGACCTGCGCCCATAGAGCGCCGCATGAGCGAAAAGTTCAGTATCAGCTGTATTGCCTCGTCGGCAAACAGCGCAATAATAACGCCGCATATGTTCAGCTCGGGTATGCGGATAAGAATATATGACAGGATTATTTTAACTGCAAGCCCGGCAAGCGAGTAAACGAACGGCGGAATGATTTTGCCGGCGGAATAGTGAACCGAAACGGCAAACTGCGTCAGAGTAATCAGAATCAGGCACGGCGACAGGAGGGACAGCATAGCCGCCGAGGCGGAGTTTTTAAAAAGAAGCATTAATATCTGTTCCGAAAAAACAGACATAATGACCGCGCACGGCACCGAAACGGCGAGAATAATTTTAAGCGCGGAGGAAATGCAGCCGGTCAGTTTTTTTCGGTCGCCGAGAGTAAGGCAGCGCGTCACAATCGGCATGATTGCCACTCCGAAAGACGCCAAAATGCCTATAGGGAGATTAAAAACCGTTCCGGCATAGCCGGTGTATGCGCCGAAAAGCCAGCGCGCACCGTCATAGGACAGCTTTTTTGCCGCGGCGATGCCGTCAAAAACATTGGTGAACCTCGAATACTGCTTTAAAAATACGGCGGCGGATTCGGCGGTAAACGCTATTTCGGTAAGACTTGTGCGTATGACGGAGGTTTCGAGCAATGAAAGGCTCCCGGCAATAGTTGATGTCACCGTCATCGGAACCGCGACCGAAAGTATTGCCGTCACTATGTCGCGCCTGCGGCTTTCGCGCCGGAAACCGCGTACGTCGCGGCGGTACGGAATGTACAGCAGAAACAGAAGAAACGTTGCAAATGCCTCACCCGCGGTTACGCCGAAAATTGCCGCGGCGGAGGTTATGCCTACGGAAAAGGACACAAACCACGCTGCGAGAGAATATCCGACTATCAGTTTAAACAGCGACTCCAGAACCTGTGAAACCGCGGTAGGAATCATGTGCGAATATCCCTGATAGCAGCTTTTGTATACGGCGCCGATTGCGACGAAAAGAATTGCCGGCGAAATTGCCCTGACGGCGAGTTCTGCCTTCGGGTCTTTCATGGACAGAGCGAAAAAGCTTCCTCCGAAATACATCACGGCGCTTAATATAAGTCCCATGATAATCATTGCGAGCATTGAAATTCGTACGGCAAAGCGGATATTGCCGCGCCTTTTGTGAACCAGCTCCTCCGATATGTACTTTGAAACCGCGAACGGAAGTCCGGATAACACAAATGACAGCAGCATTATGTATACCGAAAATGCCGTCTGATAGATTGCCATTCCCTCCTCGCCGAGAATGTATGTGAGGGGAATTTTGAGTATCGCGCCCAGAATTTTTGACAGCGCGTTCGCGCAGATAAGTATTATTGTACCCTTTAAAAATGACTCGCTTTTCATAAAAAATGACTCCCTCCGGAAAGAAAATCGCCGTTGATGCGATTGATTTAAAGCCGTGATTTTTTTGCCCGATATGGCGGCGCTATCGGTGATTTATGCCTTTTTTGCATGAAAAATTGTCAAAATAAACAATTTTATATGGTAATTTTAAAAAATAGTGCTAAAATTTTACGATAAGCTATTGACAAGTAGTGTTATTTATAATAAAATATGTATTCGTAAGGGAGTTGCTTGATTCCCAAATAAAAATTTTTTAGGAGGAAATAATAATGAACAAGACAGAATTAATTGCAGCTGTTGCAGAAAATGCTGCATTGTCAAAGAAAGACGCCGAAAAAGCAATCAACGCTGTAATCGGAACAATCACAAACGCACTTACGGAGGGTGACAAGGTTCAGCTGGTTGGCTTCGGCACATTCGAGGTTAGAGAAAGAGGAGCAAGAACAGGTAAGAATCCCCGTACAGGCGAAGCTATCAAAATTGCTGCATCAAAGGTTCCCGCATTTAAGGCAGGCAAGGCTTTGAAAGATACAGTAAACAAATAATCAAGAGCAATAGCGGAGAAGCTTCTTTCGGGAGGCTTCTTTTTATAGGAGGAAAAGATGCGGCTTGACAAGTATTTAAAGGTATCGCGCCTTATAAAAAGACGCACAATCGCAAACGAAGCATGTGACGCACAGCGCATCAGCGTAAACGGCAGAGTCGTAAAGGCGTCATATGATGTTAAGGTCGGCGACATAATAGAAATAAGAATGGGCGAAAAAACAGTAAAGGCAGAGGTGCTGCAGGTATTGGAGCATGCACTTAAAAATGACGCGGGCCTTATGTATAAGCTGCTGTAATAATAGCCGAGGTGTTTTCATAAGATGTACGGAAGGGAAGTGTTCTTATGGAAACAGAGGTTAGAAAAAATCAGCGGCTGACGCTTGAAAACCGTTCGCTGTTTACCGTTGACTCGGTGGAGAATGTCGAGAGTTTTTCGGATAATGAAATTTTGCTGAAAACGGGCATGGGCATGCTTCGCGTTACGGGCAGCAATCTTAAGCTGGGCGAGCTGTCGGCGCAGGACGCAAGCATAAGCCTTACAGGCAGGATTTCGGGTATGGAATTTTTTGAGGTGCGCGAAAAACAGAGCTTTTTTAAGGGGCTGTTTAAATGATTGCCTCGGCGGAATATGAGCTTTCCACGCTGTTTATCTCGGTTTTGCTGGGTGCGGCGTGCGCTCTTGTTTATGAGATAATGCGAAGCCTTCAGCCCGGAAAAGCGCCGAGTGTGTTCTGGGACGCCGCCGCATGGGCGGCAGCCGGAGGAGCGGCTCTTTGGGGCTGGCATTGCCGGCTCGGCGGCGTTATACGCTGGTACATGATTGCAGGGTTCCTGCTGGGCGCGGTTTTGTCTTTTTTTACGCTCGGATTATGGGTTTACCGCATATTTTCCGCCGCTGTAAAAAAAATTTATTCTTTTTTTAATATATTTTTAAAATTTCTCTTGACAGCGGTGCGTTTTTTGGGTAAAATAATAGTACATATAATAAATAATTGCAGATTAAATAAATTTAAAAAAGGTTGTTGAAGGTAATAATGAAAAAAAAGCCTAAACTGAAGATAAATTTTATAACCGGCATTTGTTGTGTTACAGTTATAGCCTCGGCCGTGATGGTGGTTAAAGGAATAATGCTCCAGCCGACAATTGCGGCGAATAATCAAAAGGCGGCGCAGATAAGCGAAGATATTGAATACGAAAACCAGCGTATTAAGGAAATTGATGCTGTGATGCAAAAAGCGGGCACAGATGAGTACATAGAAAAAATTGCAAGAGAAAAACTGGGTATGATAAAATCGGACGAAATTGTTTTTGTCGATATATCCGGACAATAATTTACAGGGGGATTTTCTTTATTATGGCATTGGAAATCGGCAGTATTGCTGAAGGCTGCGTAACCGGGGTTATGCCTTTCGGGGCATTTGTTTCGCTACCCGAAAATAAATCGGGCTTGGTACATATTTCGGAAATAACCAATGAATATGTGGAAAATATTAATGATTACATAAAACAGGGCGATAAGGTAAAGGTTAAGGTTATCGGCATTGATAAATCCGGTAAAATCAGTCTATCGATAAAAAAAGCCCTCAAAGAAGAACGGGGAAAGAACGTTTCTGCGGCGCATGTGCGTCCTGCCGATATTGACTGGAGTGCAAAAAATGATGAGGAGTTGTCATTTGAAGATAAACTGCAGCGTTTTAAAAAGGACTCGGACGAGAGAATGCTTGCGTTAAAGCGTTCCAATGATTCAAAACGCTCCGGCGGCTATCACCGCGGCGGCGGAAATTCATATTGATTTATATGAAGGGGGCGTAAACCCCCTTTTTATATTTTTTTGAGATTGCAATTTGCATAAACGGCGCATTTAATATGCTGCTGCGGCATGAGGCGGATTTTGCCGCGGTGTTCTTGCGTTCGGCATATAGCGCGGCAAGGCTTTTATTTATGCGCGGTTGTGTGTTTATACAGAAAGGATTTACAGTTATGAAATTACAGTATTTGGGAACAGCGGCGGCAGAAGGCGTGCCGGGAATGTTTTGTGAGTGTGAGGTGTGCAGAAAAAGCAGAAAAGCCGGCGGAAAAAATATCAGAACACGCTCGCAGAGCCTTATTGATGACAAAATTCTGATCGATTTTCCGGCAGACACATATTGGCATGCGATGGCGCACGGCGTTCCGCTTCCCGAAATTCACACCTGTCTGATAACGCACAGTCATTCCGACCATTTGTATCCGATGGATTTGGAAATGCGCAGCCACGGCACGGCTCCCGTCATACATGATGATAAGTCTGTTACGTTTTACGCGTGCAAGTCCGGATACGATATGATAACGGAAATCATAAAAAAATATGAGCTTGACGGTCAGAAACGTGTTTTATGCAAAGAAATAACCGCTTTTGAGCCGTTTGAAACGGAGGGGTACACCGTAATTCCGCTTGAGGCAAGTCATGATGTGCGTTCCACTCCTGTTATCTTTATTATCGAAAAGGACGGCAAGCGTATTCTGTATGCCAATGATACCGGTATGTTCTGCGAAAAGACATGGGATTATCTGAAAAGCTACGGCAAGCGCTTTGACCTTATAAGCCTTGACTGCACGATGCAGGTTACGGGGCAGTACAGCGGTCACCTGAATTATGAGGAGTGCATTTTGACAAGGGACAAACTGCGCGGCCTGGGCATGGCAGATGACAAAACGGTATGTATTCTCAACCATTTTTCGCATAACGGCGGACTGACATATGACGAAATGTGCGCTCTGGCGGAAAAAGACGGTTTTGCGGTATCATATGACGGCTTTACGGTTGAAATATAGCTAATGCCGCAGAATGCGGCGGAACGGAGATTATAATATGACAGACAAGCTTAATTTAACATTACTCACGGATTTTTATGAATTTACAATGGCAGGGGGCTTTTTCGAGGAGGGCGTCGGCGACACGGTTGCATACTTCGATATGTTTTTCCGCACTATCCCCGATGACGGCGGATTTGCTATAATGGCAGGCGTCGAGCAGCTTATTGATTATTTCAAAAATCTCAGATTTACCGATGAAGATATTGAATATCTGCGCAGCAAAAATATTTTCAGCGAAAAATATCTTGACTATCTGCGTAATTTCAAATTTACGTGTGACGTATGGGCAATTCCCGAGGGTACGCCGATTTTTCCGCATGAGCCAATCGTAACGGTGCGCGGGCCGGTGGTGCAGGCGCAGTTTGTGGAAACGATGATACTGCTTACGATTAATCACCAGAGCCTTATCGCAACAAAGGCGAACAGAATAGTGCGTGCGGCGGACGGCAGACCGGTTATGGAATTCGGTTCACGCCGGGCACAGGGGCCGGACGCGGCAATTTTGGGTGCCCGTGCGGCATATATAGGCGGCTGCTGCGGTACTGCGTGCGCGATTGCCGACAGAGAATACGGCGTGCCGGCTCTCGGAACGATGGCACACAGCTGGGTACAGCTTTTTGACAATGAATATGACGCGTTCGCGGCTTATGCGCGGCAATATCCCGACAGCTGCACGCTTTTGATAGATACCTACAATGTATTGAAATCGGGGCTGCCGAACGCGATTAAGGTTTTTGATGAAATTTTAAAGCCCATGGGCAAGCGACCGAAGGGTGTGCGCATTGACTCGGGCGATATTACCTATCTCTCGAAAAAATGCCGCAAAATTCTCGATGACGCCGGATATGCGGACTGCGGAATATGCGCGTCAAATTCGCTGGATGAATATATTATCCGTGATACCCTGATGCAGGGTGCGCAGATTGATTCTTTCGGCGTTGGTGAAAGACTTATCACGTCAAAGGCTTCACCGATTTTCGGCGGCGTGTATAAGCTTGCCGCAATTGAGGACAAGGACGGAAACATAATTCCGAAAATCAAGATTTCCGAAAATGTTGCGAAAATCACTACTCCGGGATTTAAGCAGGTTTACAGACTGTATTCGGGCGATACCGGCGCGGCAATTGCCGATGTTGTGACTCTTGCCGATGAGGTTATCGACAATGAAAAGCCGTATGAAATCTTTGACCCCGAGCACACCTGGAAAAAGAAAACGGTTACGAATTATTATGTTCGTCCGCTTTTGAAAAAGATTTTTGAAGGCGGAAAATGCATATATGAAAATCCGGACATTCATGTGCTGCAGGAGTACTGCCGCCTTGAAATCGAGAAATTGTGGGACGAGGTTAAGCGTTTTGAAAATCCGCACAGCTATTACGTGGATTTGTCGAAAAAGCTGTGGAATATGAAATATGAGCTTTTGGAGAAGCTTCAATAATGGAAACTGTTATAATAAAGGATATAAATGATGAAAACATCGCGCTTGCCGGGAAAATAATCCGTGACGGCGGAATTGTTGTATTCCCGACCGAAACGGTTTACGGACTGGGCGCAAGCGCATACAATGACGCGGCAGTGGAAAAGATATACAAGGCAAAGGGCAGACCGTCGGACAATCCGCTGATTGTGCACCTTTCGGACGTATCGGAGGTAAAAAAAGCGGCTCGCGAAATTCCGGAAAATGCACAAAAGCTTTTTGATAAGTTTGCACCCGGTCCGTTTACGGTTATTCTGAAAAAGCAGCCGGGAATAAGCGACACCGTTACGGCGGGCTTGGACACGGTCGGTATCCGCATACCTCAAGACCCGGTAGCGCGCGCGTTCATAAAGGCTGCCGGAGTGCCGATTGCCGCGCCGAGCGCGAATATATCCGGAAAACCCAGCCCTACTTGCGCCGAACATGTTCTGCATGATATGAACGGCAGAGCGGACGCCATTATCTGCGGCGGACATGCCGGAGTGGGCGTGGAGTCTACCATAATCGACTGCACAGGAGAAATCCCCGTGATATTAAGACCGGGCGGAATAACTTTGGAAGATGTGATAAAAACCTGCGGAGGAGGCATGCTGGATAAACATGTTTTAAGCAGCGTTGCCGCCGATGAGCAGCCGAAATGCCCCGGAATGAAATACAAGCACTACGCTCCCGACGCCGATGTGACGGTTGTCGAGGGGGATATGGAAAGCACCGAAAGAGAAATTCTGCGACTTGTAAAGGAACACAGGTCGGGAGGGGAAAGAGTCGGCGTGCTGGCTATGTCCGATATGGATTTCGGCGCCGATTTGCAGCTTTCATCGGGGAGGAACAACAGGGAGTTTGCCGAAAGGCTGTTCGGCGCTTTGCGCGATTTTGACGAACAGAATATTGACGCTGCATTCGTGCAGTTCTGTATTCAGGACAGTTACGGACTTGCAGTGAAAAACCGCCTTTACAAATCGGCGGGAAATAAAATTATTTACACGGAGAAAAAAATATGAATGTACTTTTTGTTTGTACGGGAAATACGTGCCGCTCACCGATGGCAGCGGCGCTGTTTAATAAAATAGCGGTTGAACGGGGCTTGGACGTACGTATAGAGTCGGCAGGACTCTTCGCATCAGAGGGTGAACCTGCGTCGAGCGAGGCGGTAATCGCTATGAAGAAATACGGTATAGACCTTTTGGGACATCATGCGCAGCCCGTAAATTCCGAGCTGCTGAAAAAAAGCGACTTGATTTTGACAATGACGGCGGCACATAAAATGGTGCTTGAACCGTCGGCGCAGGGAAAAACATTTACCCTGTGCGAATATGCCGGAATTGACGGGGATATTGATGACCCGTACGGCGGTGACACGGAGGAATATGAGCAGTGTGCGGCGCAGCTGTGCGCGGCTCTTGAAAAGGTGGCGGATAGGATTGAAGCTGACGCGGATAACGCCTGATGACTGTGCGGAGCTTGCGGCTCTTGATAAGCGATGCTTTGCGGTGCCGTGGTCACGGCAGTCATTCCGCGAAGAAACGGAAAATCGGCTTGCAACATACATTATTGCAAGAGAGGACGATAAAATTATAGGTTACTGCGGCTTCTGGCGCGTTGGCGATGAAGTGCAGATTACAAACATTGCCGTTTTGCCGGAATACCGTCGGTGCGGTACGGCGTCGGTGATGATAGACGAAATGATTGCCGAAAGCGCCGATGCGGAACAGATTGTACTTGAAGTGCGGGAGTCAAACCTTGCGGCAATCGGGCTGTACGAAAAATACGGATTTGAATGTGTCGGCGTGCGGAAGAATTTTTACCGTTCACCGACGGAAAACGGAATTGTTATGATACGGAGAAAAAATTGATGGACAAATACATTCTCGGAATAGAAAGCTCTTGCGACGAAACGGCGGCAAGCGTTGTGAAAAACGGCAGATGCGTGCTGTCAAATGTGATAAATACTCAGATTGATTTACATAAAGTGTACGGCGGAGTTGTGCCGGAAATTGCGTCAAGAAAACACATAGAAAACATCGATGCGGTTATCGATGAAGCACTCGCGCAGGCAAATATGACGCTTGATAATATCGACGCGGTTGCCGTAACCTACGGCCCCGGACTTGTCGGCGCGCTGCTGGTGGGAGTGTCGGCGGCAAAGGCTATTGCCTATGCGGCGGAAAAGCCGCTTGTACCGGTTCACCACATTCGCGGACATATAAGTGCAAATTTTATTGCGCACCCCGATTTAAAGCCGCCGTTTGTTTGCCTTGTTGCATCGGGAGGTCACAGTCATATTGTGAATGTTAAGGACTACACAACGTTTGAGGTTCTCGGCAGAACGCGTGATGACGCCGCCGGAGAGGCATTTGATAAAATTGCGAGAGTTCTGGGACTGGGTTATCCCGGCGGCCCTCTGATAGATAAGCTTGCGAAGGAGGGCGACCCCCAAGCGATTACATTTCCGAGGGTGAAGATGGATAAAAATTCGCTGGATTTCAGCTTTTCCGGCGTAAAGACGGCAGTCATAAACTACCTGCACAAAGCCGAGCAAAACGGCGAGGAGGTCAGCCGTGCCGATGTTGCGGCGAGCTTTCAGGACGCCGTTACGGACGCTTTGTGCGAGCATACCATTGAGGGAGCAATGCGCTGCGGTGCAAAAACAGTCGCTCTTGCCGGCGGTGTGGCGGCAAATTCTCAGCTGAGAGAAAAAATGACGGCTATGTGCGAAAAACACGGAATTGCGGTTGTATATCCGCCGCCGATACTGTGCACGGATAACGCGGCGATGATTGCATGTGCCGGATATTTCGGCTATGAAAAGGGAGACAGGGCAGGACTTGACCTTAATGCGGCACCGAATTTGCCGCTCGAATAAGTTTGTTGAAAGGATTTACATTTACGAATATGCAGGATAATATAAGGAATTTTTGTATAATAGCGCATATCGACCACGGAAAATCAACACTTGCGGACAGGCTTTTGGAGCTTACCGGTGAGGTTTGCGAGCGCGATATGGAGGAGCAGCTGCTTGATGACATGGATTTGGAGCGCGAGCGTGGAATTACAATCAAGGCGCATGCGGTAAAATTGAAATATTCCGCAAAAGACGGAAAAGAATATATACTTAATCTTATTGATACCCCGGGTCACGTTGACTTTAACTACGAGGTTTCACGCAGTCTTGCGGCGTGCGAGGGTGCGATTTTAATTGTAGACGCATCTCAGGGAATAGAGGCGCAGACTCTTGCAAATACTTACCTTGCAGTAGAGCATGATTTGGAGATTGTGCCTGTTATAAACAAAATTGACCTTCCAAGCGCAAATCCCGATAATGCCGTAAAGGAAATTGAGGACATAATCGGAATACCGGCGGAGGACGCGCCGCGAGTTTCGGCAAAAACGGGTCTGAATGTCGAACAGGTGCTGGACGCTGTTGTGGAAAAAATACCGGCGCCGGACGGCGATGAAAATGCGCCGCTCAAATGCCTGATTTTCGACTCATACTATGACAGCTACAAGGGCGTAATAGTATACGTGCGCGTAAAAGACGGCAAGCTGAAAGCCGGCGAGAGAATACGAATGATGGCAACCGGAGCGGAGTTTGACGTTGTTGAAGTCGGTTCCATGCACCCGAGCGGACTTAGAGTGAGCAGTGAGCTTGCTGCCGGAGATGTAGGCTACATTGCCGCGAGCATAAAGTCTATCCGGGATACGCGCGTCGGCGATACGGTTACAAAATGCAGCAATCCGGCAAAAGAACCTTTGCCCGGTTACAAAAAGGTAAACCCTATGGTTTACTGCGGTATATATCCGGCGGACGGTGCGCAGTATGAGGATCTTAAAGACGCTCTTGCCAAGCTGCAGCTTAATGACGCGTCGCTGATGTTTGAGCCGGAAACATCGATAGCGCTCGGATTTGGATTTCGCTGCGGATTTTTGGGGCTGCTGCACATGGAAATAATACAGGAGCGGCTGGAGCGAGAGTACAATCTTGATTTGGTAACCACTGCGCCGAGCGTTATATACAAGGTGAAAAAAACCGACGGTGAAATTGTTATGGTATCTAATCCGGCAAATCTGCCCGAGCCGAGTGAAATCGAGTATATGGAGGAACCTATGGTAAAGGCGGATATTATGGTTCCGGTTGATTTTGTCGGCAATGTAATGGAGCTTTGTCAGGAGCGCCGCGGAATTTTCAAAAACATGACATATATAGAAACAACGCGTGCTCAAATCCACTATGAGTTGCCGCTGAACGAGATTATTTACGATTTCTTTGACGCACTCAAATCACGGACAAAAGGCTATGCTTCCTTTGACTATGAATTGCAGGAATACATGCGTTCCGACCTGGTTAAGCTCGATATGCTGTTAAATGGCGAGCAGGTTGACGCGTTATCCTTTATCGTGCATAAAGACAGTGCATACGCGAGGGGACGCAAAATGGCGGAAAAACTGAAGGACGCAATTCCGCGCCAGCTGTTTGAGGTGCCCATTCAGGCGGCAATCGGCTCGAAAATAATCGCGCGCGAAACGGTAAAGGCAATGCGCAAGGACGTTCTTGCCAAGTGTTACGGCGGAGATATTACCCGAAAGAAAAAGCTGCTTGAAAAACAGAAAGAGGGTAAAAAACGCATGAGACAGGTGGGAAGTGTGGAAATTCCTCAGGAGGCATTCATGTCGGTGCTTAAGCTCGACTGAGACAGTGAGGCATTAAATTTGAATACATGACGAACAGCAAGCGGCTGCGGCAAAATGAGTTTATTTTGCTGCAGCCGCTTTTTTTATGCCTGCATTATATATTTTATACGCCGTGCGGCAAATTACCAAAACTTACAGCTTGAAATTTGCCCGAACATAGTGTATTATATAAATCGTGGTTGACATGTTATTATGAAAAAATCACAAAAACGCGTATTTATGCAGTTTTTGTAAAAAATTTCAAAAATATTATGTAAACCATGATGGTAGTATAGGTGAATACGAAAACGTATTCAAAAGTAAAAGGAGGACACATAATGAAAGGTTCAAACAAATTTTTTGCAGGACTTTTGACGGCTTCAATGGCACTCAGTTCATTGGGCGCGGTATCCTTTGCATCATCGGGTATTCCGGCAGATGTAGCAGGTACACGATTTGAAGAACCGATTCAGGTTTTGCAGGCACTCGAAATCATGATTGGTGACGGTGACGGAAACTTCAGACCGGACGATACAATTAAGCGTTCCGAAGTTGCAAAAATCGGCGTGCTTGCCATGGGACTCGGCGGCGCAGCAGAGTCGGCAAAGGGCAATTCGGTTTATTCCGACGTAGGATTGGAGCACTGGGCTAACGGCTATATTAACGTAGCTACCGCACAGGGACTTATCGTAGGATATGAGGACGGAACATTCAGACCGGATCAGGAAATAACCTATGCTGAAGCAATGACTATTCTTGTCCGCGCAATGGGATACGAAGTTTATGCACAGTCAAAGGGCGGTTATCCTCAGGGATATATTGTAGCAGGCTCTAATAACGGACTGACAAAGAATGTTCAGGGTTCAAACGCACTTCCGATTTCAAGAGGAAACGTTGCGTATATGACGCTTAACGCTCTTAATGCAAACATGATGGAGCAGACAGGCTTCGGTTCTGACGCTAAATGGGAAGTTACCGACAAGACTCTCCTTAAAGACATTCTTGACGTAACTAAAGCACAGGGTCAGATTTCAGCTATAGAAAATACGGCACTTACAGGCTCTTCAAGCCTTAAAGCAGGTCAGATAAGAATAGGCGATAAAATTTATGACACTGCATATAACATGAACAATCTTTTGGGTTACAACGTAACTTATTATGTAAAAGAGAATGACAAGGGCGATGATGAAGTAATTCTTGCTCTTCCGGACGAGAACAAAAACTCGACATTTAAAATCGACTCGGATTTGATGTATAATATTGTTGACAGAGGCGCATACAAGACAATTTCTTACTACAAGACCGAGGACGCTACGGCGACATCATATGTAACACTTGACAATGATGCAACACTTATCTACAACGGTAAGTTTGAATCACTTGACTATGACTTGGTTGACATTTCGGAAAGCTCGGGCTTTGTAACCCTGCTTGATACCGACAACAACGGCAGATATGACATTATATTCGTAACGGAATATGACAACATGGTTGTTGAAGAAGTAACTTCAACAGATAAGATTGTTGACAAATACGGCAAGCCGACGCTTAAGCTGGACAAGGATAATGACGATTTGTCATACACGATTTCACTTGGCGGTCAGGATCTCGAACTGTCTGACCTGAAGGAGTACGATGTTCTGTCAATCGCAGGCAGCAAGGACTCACTTCTTTATGATATACAGGTAAGCAGAAACACAATCGAGGGTAAGATTACAGGTATCGACAGCGACGGATATGTTGTTGACGGCAAGCACTACAAGATTGCAAAGAACTTTGAGGAAGACTTAAACCTTGGAACAGAGGGCGTGTTCTACCTTGACGTAACAGGCAAGATTGCAGCGGCGGATACAACGGTAACGGCATCTTCAAATTACGCATACCTGCTGCGTGCATCAACATCGGACGCAACTGAGGAATCAACCTTCAAAATGTTCACAAAGGACGGCAAGGAAGTAACTTATACCGCAAACCAGAAAATCAGATATAACGGCGTAAGCGGTAAGCTGTCATCAGATGTTGTAGACGAATTTAAGTCAGGCAGCTCGACAAACAAGCAGCTTGTAACTTACTCGCTCAACTCGGACGGAAAGATTGTTTCAATCAATGCGGCTAAGGACAACACAGGCACAAATGCTATAGACAAATCAAACTTTGTAAAGAACTATGCATATGTGAATGAAGAGTTCAACGGCAAAAACAACACAATCGGCAAGGTAAGAATTAATTCTTCAACCGTAATATTTGATATTAATGAGGACAGTCAGGATTATAAGCTGGGCAAGCTGTCAATGTTTGAGGACGGCTCAAGCTACAACGTAGCGGTTTATGACCTGGGTGAAGATTTTGTGGCAAAAGCAATAGTTGTAACAGACTCTAACCTGCAGACAAATGCGGAATCATCAATCGCGGTTGTATCTAAGGTTATATCCGCGTCGAATGATAATGACGAAGTAACAGAGCTTCTGACAGCATATCAGGACGGAAAAGAAATTCAGATTTACTCCGAAGAAGCGGGCGTGCTGACAAAGGGTGACAACAAAAAGCTTGAAGCCGGCGATGTTATTCAGTATGTTACAAACTCTGACGGAGAAATCACAAAGATAAGACTTCTGTTCAATGTCAGTGAAAAGACAACAGAGAAAGAGGTTCAGGTAGTTGAAAACCTCAAGACTGTTTACGGTAAGGTTACAAAGAAATTTGCAAACTCGATTAACGTAACGGTTAACGACGGCAGCGTGACAAACTATCAGCTTTCAAGCGATGTTAAGGTTTACAGCGTTGACTCAACACTGTCAAAGAACCAGGTTTCCGTTGTAACAACAGGCGATATTCAGGCTTACGATGCAGACGAGGGCAACCGCGTATTCATCAAGCTTTACAAGGACGTTGTTCAGGAAGTAGTTATTATAAAATAATTCCGTAAAATTGCTCTTAATATCTTCTCTATACAATTTTGGAAAAGGCGGCGTATGCCGTCTTTTTCAGACTTTGGGAAAAGTATGGCAGCGAGCGAAAAGGGGATTGCAAAATTATTTGTTTTATGATATAATATTCGTAACACAAACTGAAGGGAATGATTTTATGAGTAAATTTTCATATACGCCGCACGGAGTCTGTTCGGTACAGATAGATTTTGAAATTGATGACGGCATTGTGCACAATATTCATTTTACACGCGGCTGCAACGGCAATACTCAAGGCGTTGCGCGGCTTGCGGAGGGAATGAAGGTTGATGACGTAATCGCAAGACTGAAAGGTCTGAACTGCAACGGGCGCGGCACAAGCTGTCCGGATCAGCTGGCAACTGCCTTAGAGCTGGCAAAGGAACAGATGTAATATTTCTGCGAAGCCTCTCATATACATAGTATGGGAGGTTTTTTGTTATGAGAAAAATATTGATTATTTTATGTGTAGTATTGGCGGCGGTTATTTTTACGAACGCAAGTCCGGGACAAGCGGTAGACGATGTAAAAATATATTATGCGGACAGACGCATGCATCGGCTCGTGCCCATGGAAACGCAGATAAAAGCGGCAGATGTGCAGGAATGTGCCGAGCAGGTGATGAAAAAGCTTGTATCGGGCAGAAATTCCGACGAGGTGATCAGGTTTATTCCACAGGACAGCAAAATAAGCGTGAAAGTACACAAAAATACCGCATGCGTAAATTTGCCGCATAAAATTGCTGAAAATATCCCCAAAAACCGTGAAAATGAACAGCTGTTCGTGTATCAGATTGTCAACACGCTCACATCGGTTTCGGGGATTGACAACGTGACTTTTACGGTTGACGGCAGAGTGTCGGAAAAATTCATGGGTTTTTTGAACATGCGCGAAATTTTTGTCTCCGATTATGATATATAACTATTGAATTTCTGTTATTTTTATGATAAAATGTATTATAATGCGATTTTTATTATTGAAAGGAAAACAGAAAAATGAGTATTACAAAGAAAAGCTTCGGCGTGATAGATGAGGGAGAGGTTTTTGCGTACACACTCGATAACGGAAAGGGTTTGTCAGCAGAAATTCTGACCAGGGGCGGAACAATACGCCGTCTTGTTTTTAACGGCACGGACGTGGTTTTGGGTCGGGAAAAAATTGAAGGCTATGTTGCCGATGACACATATTTCGGCGCACTGATAGGCAGAAATTCAAACCGCATCGAGGGCTGTGCTTTTGAGCTGAACGGCAAGGAATACAAGCTGCGCGCAAACGATAAGGGCAGGGACAACAACCTGCACGGAGGCCCCGGCGGATTTAATTCAAAAATATGGAACGTTGAGGCTGTTGACGGCGGTGAACCGAAGCTCATTCTCACAACTTCGGCAAAGGACGGCGAGGAGGGGTATCCCGCAAATGTTAAGGTTAAAGTTACATACACGCTGACGGCTGACAATTCGCTGAAAATTCATTATGAGGGCGAAACCGACGGCGACACGCTGATGAATTTGACAAATCACGCGTATTTCAATCTGAACGGACACGAATCGGGAGATACAAAAAATCACACATTATGGCTTGACAGCGACTTTTTCACGCCTATAAACGACCAATGCGTGCCGGACGGACGTGTTCTTGCGGTACGCGGCACGGCGTTTGATTTTACGGCACCGAAAAAACTGGGTGCCGATTTGGATATTGAAAGCGAGCATATGAAAACCGCAAAGGGGTATGACCATAATTTTGCACTCAACGGCAGAGGGTTCAGAAAATTTGCGGTTTTAACAGGAGATAAATCGGGCATAAAAATGGAATGTTATACAGACCAACCGGCAGTGCAGCTGTACGGCGGAAACTGGGTTGATGACAGTATTCCGTGCAAGGACGGCGCGCATTACGGCGAATATCAGGGTTTGTGTCTGGAAACGCAGGTGTTCCCGAATTTCATGAAGTATTCGCACTTCCCGTCCGGAATTTTAAGAAAAGGCGAGAAATATGACAGCGTGACAGAATACAGGTTCAGTAAATAACGGGGAGAAAAACGAATGAGAATAGTAGTAAAGGTCGGTACGTCAACGCTGGCGTATAAGACCGGGAATTTTAATATACGCCATGTGGAGGCGCTGTGCAAGACGCTGAGCGACTTAAAAAACGAAGGTCATGAAATAATTTTAGTATCCTCCGGAGCTATTGCGGCAGGAATGGGAAAGCTGGGATTAAAGCATCGTCCGGAGGACGTGCCGACAAAACAGGCGGCTTCGGCTGTGGGACAGTGCGAGCTTATGTATATGTACGATAAGCTGTTTGCGGAGTATAATCACACGGTTGCGCAGATTTTGCTTGCCGAAATTGATGTCGAAAACGAAGAAAGAAAGCGGAATTTTAAAAATACGCTGTTTAGACTTCTGGAGCTGGGCGTACTTCCGATTATAAATGAGAATGATACCGTATCTACGGTGGAGTTTGGGATTGGCGACAACGATACTCTTGCATCAATTGTGGCGGTGAATGTACAGGCGGATTTGCTGATTTTGCTGTCCGATATTGACGGGCTTTATACGGCTAATCCCAACACAAATCCCGATGCGAAGCTTATACACCGGGTGGAAAAAATTACACCGGAAATCGTTGAGATAGCAGGCGGAAAAGGTTCTGAGCTCGGCACCGGCGGAATGTCGACAAAAATTAAAGCGGCGGAATTTGCGAACGGTCACGGAATAGATATGGTTGTGGCAAACGGCACAGAGCCGCAAATTCTTTATGATATAGTAGACGGCGGCGATATAGGAACGAGATTTATAGCAGGCAGGAAGTGATATTATGACTACACGGGAAATTTTGATAAATGCGAAAAAAGCATGGCAGAGCTTTGAAATGCTCGGTTCGGAACAAAAGAACACGGTTCTCCGTGCGATGGCGGCACAGCTGCGCCGTGACGCCGATAAAATTCTTGAGGCGAACGGCAGAGATATTGAAAAAAGCCGCGGAATAATTTCGGACGTAATGCTCGACCGTTTGCGGCTGTCGCCCGAGCGTATTGACGCTATGGCGGACGGAATTGAAGCCGTAGCCGCGCTTGCGGACCCGACAGGGCTTGTTCTCGATGAACACAAACATGAGAACGGTATGGTTATAAAGAAAGTATCGGTGCCGATAGGCGTGGTAGCGATTATTTACGAAAGCCGCCCGAATGTGACTTCGGACGCGGCGGCGCTTACTTTTAAAAGCGGAAATGCATGTGTTCTGCGGAGCGGTAAGGAGGCTTGGGCATCGGCAAATGCTATCGTAAATTCAATCCGTACGGCGCTGGAACAAAACGGCGTACCGAAGGAGTTCGTAAGCCTTATCGAGGATACCGACCGAAAGAGTGCGGCGGAAATCATGACGGCAGATGACTGCGTTGATTTGCTTATTCCGCGCGGCGGTCACGGACTGATAAGCGCGTGTGTAAATAACGCGACGGTTCCGTGCATTCAGACGGGCACCGGAATTTGTCATATTTATGTTGATAAATCGGCGGATATCGATATGGCTGTCAAAATTGTGAAAAACGCAAAAACGAGCAGACCCTCGGTGTGTAACGCCTGTGAGGTATGCCTTGTGCATGAAGATATTGCAGCCGCATTTTTGCCGCGGCTCAGTGAGGAAATCGGCGATAAAGTCGAATTTCGGACAGACGGTATTGCCGAAAAATACATTGGCGGAACACCTGCCGGAGAAAAAGATTTTGACACGGAATTTCTGGATTATATTCTTGCCGTGGGCGTTGTCAAGGACACAGACGCGGCTATAGACCATATTGCAAAACATTCCACGCATCACAGCGAGTCGATTATCACCGGTGATGCCGAAGCTGCTGAAAAATTCTTAAATGCGGTTGACTCAACGAGCGTTTATTGGAATGCATCAACAAGATTTACCGACGGCGGCGAGTTCGGTTTGGGCTGTGAAATGGGAATTTCCACGCAAAAGCTGCATGCGCGCGGCCCGATGGGACTGAAAGAATTGACAACATACAAATACAAAATTTACGGCGACGGACAAATCCGCTGAAATTGCAGCCGTATGGGAGGATAAGGATATGAGTTATTTTTCAGGATTTATAGGAGCGGGAAACATGGGCGGCGCGCTCGCGCGTGCGGCGTCAAAATCGAAGAAGGGCAGTATTGCGGTTGCCGACCGTGACGCGGCAAAGGCGAAATTGCTTGCCGATGAAATCGGCGCCGATGTATTGAGCAGTGCTGAAATTGCACAAAATGCAAAGTATATTTTTCTGGGTGTTAAGCCGCAGATGCTTACCGATTTGTTTGATGAAATTGCGCCTGTGTTGAAAAAGCGAACAGACGAATTTGTGCTTGTTACGATGGCAGCCGGACGCTCGATTGAAACGGTGGCGGCGCTTGCGGCGTGTGATTGCCCGATTATACGAATAATGCCGAACACACCGGTAGGAGTGGGAAAGGGCATGATTTTGTACTGCACGAACGGTGCAGTCAAGGATACGAATGAATTTTCGGAGCTTATGAGCTTTGCCGGTATGCTTGATGAAATCCCGGAGAAACTGATTGACGCGGCAAGTGCGATAACCGGCTGTGCCCCGGCGTGGATAGATATGTTTATCGAGGCAATGGCGGACGGCGGCGTTCTGTGCGGATTGCCGAGGGACAAGGCGCAAAAATATGCGGCAGCGGTACTGAGCGGCACGGCGGAGCTTGCTCTAGCAAGCGGAAAACACCCCGGTGAGCTTAAAGACGCGGTTTGCAGTCCGGGAGGAACAACAATTGAGGGACTTGCAGTGCTTGAAAAAAACTCATTCCGTTCAACCGTTATCGAGGCCGTACGCGCCGCGTACGAGAAAAATTTCAAACTTTAAAAAATCAGCACCTGCCGCATACAGCGGTGGGTGCGTTTTTTGTGCAGCTAAAATGCAGTATGGCACCGCAGAAATGCTGAAAAGGTGCAGACATCATTGTGCCGGCAGCGTTTGCCGTGAAATAATATGTCTGCACCTTGTTTGTTTTTATGCTTGCTTTAGGTAAGATAGCCGGATTTTGTTTTATTTTTCGTTTATACCTTTTGAAAAATCGCAGCGGTCAAATACCACGTTTTCCGAGTCTGTAACGGTAACGTCATAATCCCAGTCGGAACTGTCCTCTGTCCATTTGACCGAAACATTGCTCATTTTTATTCCGTTGATCTTGCGTATCATGAACGCACTGTCCGACGTGTCGTTATCCCACATACCTCGGCTGTCCCAGTGTTCGCTGATTTTCCCTTTTCCGCCGCAGATGAAGCGGCAGCTGACTAAGCTGACGTCGGAAAATTCGCCGTTTTCGTAACCGTATAGATGATTGTCGCGTATGCCCTCAGCCGTGATATCGGAAAGAGAGATATTGTTAATGCTGCACGGCGGAGTAAGCGTAATTCCGTCCTGCGATATTAAACGCAAATCTATGGGGCGCAGTGCGCTGATAGAAAAATTGTTAAAGCTTATATTTTCAATTTGCGTTCCGGTGCTGGTGCCATAAAGAGAGAAACATGCCGTCATGCCTATTCCTCACTGCGAATTAAAAATTCTGATATTGGAAAATATGCAGTTTTTTATTGGAGCAAGACCCACGCCGACACGTATGGCGTAGTCGCCGTAGCTGGATATAATGCAGTTTGAAACGGTCACATCTTCACAGTGTATTTTATTTTTCAATTTTTTATTATTACCACGCAGAGTTAGTCCGTCATCGCCGGTTTCGATAATGCAGTCGCTTACCGTAACGCGGCGGCAGCAGTCAATATCTATCCCGTCATTTGTATACTGACATATCTCGCCTTTGATATTGAGCCCGCGGACGGTTACATCCTCGCAATCGTGCAGAAACAAATGCCAGTATGAGCCGTATCTTAGAGAAACATCGGTAATTTTCACGTTTTTACATTCGCATATAAATATCATTTGCGACGGACGTTCGGCATTAGGCTCAAATGTTATTGAATTTTCAAAGCGTTTTGAATCGTTCATCCAGTAGTGTGAGTCGCCGTCAATTATTCCCTCGCCTTTTATAAATATATTTTCCTGCTCGACGGCTGTTATCATATGCGCGCCGGTAACGTACTCAGCCGAAAAAACAGAGTTTTGCGGACAAAAATCATCGGCATTGTAATCACAGCGGTTATGACTTGCTTTTAATATTGCTCCGCTTTCCAAATTCAGTCCGCCGTTGCTTTTCAGGTAAAGCGCGCCGGTTATGTAAATTCCCTTTGGGATATATACTTCACCGCCGGAGTTTATTGCAGCCTGAATGGCAGCGGTATCAAGCTTTATGCCGTCGCCTTTTGCTCCGAAATCACGTACATTTTGCATGGAAAATTCTCCTTGAAATTAATATGGTACATGAATTTTATTATAACACCTCATGGAAGTCAACGTTTTTTTAAAATACGAAAATTGTTCGTAATTACAAAGAAAAACCGTGCAGTCATGCTGCACGGCTTTTCCGTAAGAATTATTGAAAGTATGGATTATTTAGCAGGTTTTAACGCATCGAGAGATGTTTGCTTTCCGCCGTAAAGACCAATCGGTTCAACGTGGATTGCGGCGATGGAAACAACGTGTGTGCCGTTCTGCTCGTTGAAGTCATCAAGGTACGGCTTGTGCTGGAAGTAGTTTGCATCGATTTCGCCGCTGTCAACAACGTTGTTGGGCTGAACGTAGTCGGTAAATTCTTTGATGTCAAGCGTAATATTTTTCTTGGCAAGAATTTCCTGTGCAATTTTCAGGATTTCTGCGTGGGGAGTGGGTGATGCCGCAACAGATACCGTCTGACCGGCAAGAGCCGCATAATCAACAGTGCTGTCATAGCCGTCCCCCGGGTTGTCAACCGTGCTCACAACCGCGCCGTCATACTGCTTTGTGATGAAGTCTTTAACTTCCTGACTTTCCAGTGCGGCTTTCAGGGCTTTGATTATATCCTTGTTTTCGTTGCCCTCTTTTACGGCGAGAATGTTGCTGTATGCCGATGATGAGTCCTCAACGAGAAGTGAATCCGAAACGGGGTTCAAATCCGCCTGAATTGCATAGTTTGAATTGATTACGGCGTAGTCAACGTCTTTCAGAACGTTCGGAATTTGCGCCGCTTCAACTTCTTTGAAGTTGATGTTGTACGGATTTTCTTCAATATCCTTGATTGTAGCCGTGATGCCTGCTCCGGATTTCAGTTTGATGTAACCGTTCTTTTCAAGCAGGAGAAGTGCTCTTGCTTCGTTGGTTGTGTCATTCGGAACAGCGATTGTCGCGCTGCTGCTGTTGCTGCTGCCGCATGCTGTGAACAGTGAAAGTGAAAGTGCTGCAGTTAAAACTGCCGATATAATTTTTTTCATAATAATTTCCTCCAAATTTTTAAATGTTGTTTTTTTATTTAGTCCTATGAAGTCTGACGGCACATTCGGTTTAAACATCGATTTGCCCATGAAATAATTGTCATAGTACCTGCCTCCCGATTTTTATGTTTTGAACTTTTGTTGTTGCTTTATGTGATTATTATATCACCGTATTTGTCATTTGTCCAATACATAATAGCTATGTTTTGCTATAGGATTAGTCTATAACAAAACTTTTGCACGCAGGGGGATACAGCATATCAGCCGGCGGACGGCGCGGCAGGCTCGGTGCGGACGTTGCCTATATCGGTAACGATTTTGTAGCCGGCAGTTTCAACGCGCCGCTGAAGGCAGCCGCGGCATTGCGCTGCTTCTTCGCCGGTGCAGATTTTATTTTCATACAGGTCATACAGTTTGCGCACCTTAACCGGTGAAAGGTTCGGCATTACGACATTTGCGCCTGCTTTTAATCCAAGCTCGCGTCCGTTTGGGTCGATTGTGCCGAGCGCGGTTGTGGACGGAATGAGTGCATACGGAAACATAAGGCGCAGAATTGAAATTAAACGCAGCGTCAGGTCAAGCGAGCCTGAGACGTGATTTTTAAACGGCGTTTCTTTGTGTGTAATGTACGGCCCTATTCCAATCATATCAGGCTTTAACTCCTGCAAAAAACGCAAATCCGACACGATGTTCGGCAGAGTCTGAAACGGGCTGCCGACCATAAATCCCGAACCGACCTGATAACCGATTTCTTTCAGGTCAAACAGGCATTTTTTACGGTGTTCGAGGCTCATTTCGGCGGGGTGAAGCTTTGAGTAATGGGTGATGTCGGCGGTTTCGTGCCGCAAAAGATAGCGGTTTGCACCGGCGTCAAAATATGCTTTGTAGCTTTCACGGCTCTTTTCGCCTATGGACAGCGTTATGGCGCAGTCGGGGTATGCCGAGCGTATTTCCGACACAATTTCGCAAATAAGCTTGTCGGAATAAAAGTTGTCTTCGCCGCCCTGCAGAACGAAGGTACGAAATCCGAGAGAATAGCCTTCGCGGCAGCAATCGAGAATTTCCTCCTTGCTCAGACGGTAGCGTTCGGCATTGCCGTTGCCGCGGCGTATTCCGCAGTAAAAGCAATCGTTTTTACAGTAATTTGTAAATTCTATAAGTCCGCGGATATACACCGCATCGCCGTAATTTTTACGGCGTACCGAGTCTGCCGCGGAAAACAGGGTTTCATCATATTCCGATGTGCCCAAAACCGATAAAAGTTCATCATCGGTAAGGTTTCGGGTGTTTTTAAGCTGTTCGATTAAGTTGTTATTCATAAAGTACCACACTTTTCTTATTATTTAAACCTATTGTTTCTGTATACATTATTGTATCATGTACCGGCGGCTGTGTCAATAATGTGATGCGGCAAAAATGAATTGCGTGCAGCGCTGCGAGTGTATAATTCGTCCGACAAATCGGGGCGGTGCTTCGTTTTACGATAAAATCCGGATGCGGCATGAATTTGACTTCGGCGTTATTTTATCATCGGACAAATAGGGTCATTATTCCTGCGAGAACCGCCGAAATCAGCGCCATTCCCAAAGTCCCGAACAGCCATTTTACACACTTGTCATGAGCTGTGATGTAGGGCTTTAAGTTCTCTGTGCCGGGTATTGTCCATGCAGATGTATGCCCGACCCACCATTCGTCAACAGCAAATCGGTCAATGAGGTTCATCACGGATAAAATCGCAAACAGCTGCCAAAATCCGGTTAAAAATTCTCTTGCTCCGTTAACGGCATAATACGCCATGAGCGCAATGCAGTCATAATTGCCGCCCCTGCCGTTGTGGAAATTTTTCCTGCCGCCGAGGTCGCGGCGCCAATCGGAGAGAAATTCGGCATACTGTTTCTGTACCAGCTCCCAGGCCGCTTCCCTTTCGACAGGCGGATAATGTGCGGCAATTTTTTTCGGATTTCCCTTTTGCACGCCTTTGTGTAAATCACATGGCAGGTGCGGTCAAATTGTAAATCTTTATCTTTCACAAAAATTCCTCCTTGTATGACGGTTTCGGAAAATAATGCTGCATGCCGAGCCGCCGCACCCGAGCGGTGCGCATGCAGGCTTGCCGGCAAATCATGGCATGCGGACAAAAAATCTTGTCCGCAACCGCTTATGCAAGTTAGAATAAACTAACCCGTGCGCTTTTGAAAAGCCGCCCAAAGGCAGCCGGACTGTTTATATATGACGCAAGGTTCGGGCTTGTAATAAGTCTGTTCGGGATAATTATATCACATGATACTGTTTTATGCAACAGTGAATTACGGTTTTTGCCCGCGGAACCTACGGATTATTTTGTTATAGGCTGAAATTTCGGCAAAATAATTTTATGGGTTGTTTTTGCGGAATTTCCGTGGTATAATTAGGGTAAATTCAAATATGAAAACATGCAGTGCATATCGGCATGCGGAGTAATAATCGGTAAACGGGAATGGGAGCAGATACGCAATGAAATACAACGGCTTTTATTTTTGGTTGTTCAAAGGCACAATGAAAAAGGTTCTGACGGAAAAGTACGGCAGACGGTATGCTGCGAAAATAATGAAAAGCAGCAAAAAGATATACCGTGATATTGTGGAAAAAGCGGACGATATAGGCGATGATAACCCGATGGCGTACAATGAGCTGTTTGCGCTGGCATTTGCGGCACCGTACATAGCGAGCGGCAAGAAAATTCCGCCGGAAACGGTACAGGAAATGATGCGGCGGTCGCTGTATCGCGTGAAATGGTATTTTTCAAGAATTAACCTGAACACCGAAAGGGGAAAGGCGGAGAGCAAAAAAATCATTTTAAAATATAACAAATGGTATACGCCGGAAAAGGAGGCGAAGTATCCGACTTCGTTCAAAGTGGATTTTGAAGGTCAGCCGCACGAAGGTGCATGTTATTACCGCATTACACGGTGCCCGATATGTGCTTATATGGAAAAGCTGGACATAATGGAACTGATGCCGCTGCTTTGTGAGCTGGACACGGTTATGATTTCGCTTCGGCACGGCACGCTGCACCGCAGGCAGACTATTGCCTCGGGCGGAGAATACTGCGACTATTATATCACGGGAAATAAAGAGAAAACACCGTAAATCAAGACGCCCGATGCAAAGGACGGTTAGCCTTTGTATCGGGCATTTTTGTAAAATCGGCTACAAAACGGGAAATTCGCGGTTTTCTATTGCGTCCCGAAGTATCGGGTGACGGATAACGAAGTGAATTGTCGGAGCCGTATTTTTTGAAATCATCACATATTTTTTTTCGTGTATGACAATTTGTATGTTCGTAAACACATTATCCGCGGCAGGTGCTGCCGAATAATTCTTGTTTTTTTTCGCAAATTCTTTTGTAAGCGATAAATGCTCGGTATATTCGCCGAAAGTATACTCATAATTCGCATCGCCGAACATGAGCGATAGTGAAAGCGATAACGGGCGCTCATTAAATTCGTTCTCGGTCAGGGAGGGAATTTCATCCGAAACGGAATTGTTTTTAAGTATTTCATGAATTTGTTCCCTGCGCGAGGCGGCGTAGGTAAGAATTTTTTGCTTTTCATCATCGGGAACATTCCGTCTTGCGAGAAATTTCTCCAAAAATCCGTCTGACGCGGTATAAATCGGCAGCGTTGAAAGTATACTCCGCCGGTTTCCAACCGAATGTGAATCGGCAAGCATGAACGCGGATAACTCCGCCGCTCTGTCACTGCGGTATATATCCATAAGCGAATTGGCTTTTTTTAAAATACAGCTGCTCCGTTCGCGGTAGTATTCAAGCTCATTTTTGTTGTTTGTAAGATAGTATCTGCCCTTTGAATGATGACCGGAAATACATTCGCCCGACAATGCGGCAGCACCGGAAACATTCAGAAAATGGCAGAAAATCTGATTGTGCGTGCCTTTCAGATAATACGGAGAAATCTGCCCGGTCATGTAAAGCGGTATCCAGCATTCGAGTCCCAGCATAAGCTCGTTGAACGGACGGTTCAGATTATGAACAACATTGAGGTGCAGCCCTTTTTTCAGCATTGCCGCAAGCCCGAACATATATTTTTTGGAGAAATCCATGTCGGCTGCCATGTCATCCATTTGCATGTCGCTGAACATAAATACGCTTTGCTTTGACCTCGAAAGGACGGTTGCTTTAAGAAAATCAAGCTCGCCGTTTTTCATTTCTTCGACGCCGCGGTAGGTTTTTGCGGCAGGAAGCTGAAACGGAAGCGACGGAACTTTCAGCTCATCAAAACGGATTGCCTTTATGTATTCGTTCAAATCAAATGAATTGAGAGCGGTTAAAAATTTGTCCGTCGGATTTTCCGGTTTTACTGTAAGACGGCTGTCGGTGAGCCAATCCGACAGCTCCGCCGCATATGCTTCGGGCGTTTTTATCCGGCTCGGTTTAACGTCCATGATTTGGGCGGCAATCTTTTTGTCGCTGACGGAACAGCAGCACTGCGAAAAATACCGAGCCGCGTCGGCGGCGAATTTCTGCGGATTTGCCGGTCTGCGCTTGCCGCTGCGTATTCTGGAAATATATGACGGGTCATATTTCAGATTTTTTGACATGTCCGCAAGATTTACCGAAAAGACGGTGCAGAGCATATTGAATTTCTTCTGCATGCTTTCAAAATCAAACGGCACCTCCTCCGCAAGAGAGTTAAATTCGCGCAGTACATCTTTATATAAAATGCCGTCACAGCCCTTTTGAGCCGCAATTGCAGAAATTCCGCGGCATAGTTTCTTCATGTCTTCGGAGTTTGCACGGGGCGTTCTCGTGCCGGATTTATAGCGGCTCACGGCTGCCTCCGACAGCCCCGAATATTCCGCAAATTCTTTCCCGGAGCATTGCAGCAGATTTAAATATTCGTTCAGCTTTTCGAAAAACATTTTCTCACTTCCTTACATTATACTTACTATAACATACTTTCCCGAAAAAATAAACAGAAAAACAAAAAATTTCCGTTTTTGGCAATGACAAATAAGGAAATGTCATTTACTTGAAATGAAAAGTATGTTATAATTTTTGTGAAAATTTATAAAAGAAAGGCTGATGATTATGCACCCGAAAAAACTGATTAGCGCCGTGCTCGGTACAGCGCTGCTGCTTGCGGCGACATTTGCGCCGGGGGTAAACGCATGGAGCGTTTATGACACGGATTACGGAACGGAGTATTACGAGCAGAGCAGGACTGCCGTAACCGATGATACGGAGGAATTGCGCGAAAAAGAGGACCCGAACGATATAACTTCGCTGATTTATACCGTCAGGGAGGACGGCTCGGCGATGATTACGGGATATGCGGCAAAATTCTGGTATGACCCGGACCCGAACTTCAGTATTGAGCTGAATATTCCGTCGGAAATAAACGGACACACCGTCACAGCGATAGGCGACAGGGCGCTGCGCGAGGGTGCGACGAGGATTTCGGGAATTACGATTCCGTCCACGGTTAAAGAAATCGGAGTTTCGGCGATTTACGGAAGATACTTAAAATATCTGAACTTAAATGACGGACTTGAAGTTATAAAAACCGCCGGTATTGACTGCGGTGACGAGCTTGAAACGCTTGTTATTCCGGAAAGTGTTAAATACATAGGCGATGAGGCAATAAGCGGCGAGGCTCTCAAAAATATTACAATGCCCCAAAACCTTGAATACCTCGGCAAAAGAATATTTTTCGGTTCGGCATATGATTCAGACCCGGCAAACCGTGCGGACGGAATACAGTATCACGGACAGTATTTAACAGCCGGAATAAGAATAGGCTATGCGGTGATAGATAATCCGGATCCGTCAGCACCGACCGAAAATAAGCAAATTCATGAATGGGAGGCTGTGGGCGACATCGAAATCCGCGAGGGTACAACTTTGATGGGCGCAGACGCTTTCGGCATGTCGAACATTACGTCGGTTAAGCTGCCGTCAACGCTGAAATCAATTCCTCATCTCGGATTTTATTGGTGCAAAAACCTTAACAATGTCGTTATTCCCGGCAATGTAAAGGAAATCGGCGATAATGCGTTTTCATGGTGTGAAAGCCTTTCCGACCTGACGATTTCGGAGGGCGTGGAGCATATCGGTGAGGCGGCGTTTTTCCGCTGCAATAACCTGAATGAGGTTACAATTCCGAGAAGCGTAACGCAGATTGATATGCAGGCTTTCGGCTGGGACTATGTGAACGATTATGACGTGAGAAACGAAAATCTTGTAATCAAATGCTACAGCGGAACGGCGGCAGAGCAGTATGCAAGGGATAACGGATTTAAGTGCGTTTTGCTCGATACCGGCGAAACGATAGAGAGGGGCGAACCGACAGCGGCGGCAGACGGCAGATTTACTTGTGAAGAAAAGGGCGATAACTGTGCGGTAAAGAGATTTAAGGATATACAAAGCGCAGACGGCGACCACAACCACAGAGGAATAGAGTTTTGCCTGGATAACGGCATTATGGCAGGCACGGGCGCTGATACCTTCTCGCCCGATGATAACATCACGAGAGCGCAGTTTGCGGCGATGTTCTACCGCCTTGTCGGAAGTCCGGAGGCAGATGAAAATTCCAAATTCACCGATTTGACGCAAGATTGGTACAAAAAGCCGGTAAGCTGGGCGGCGGCAAAAGGTATAATCAGCGGAACGGGCACCGAAACATTTTCGCCCGACAGCACTGTCACACGGGAACAGATTGCGGCAATTTTTTACAGATATGCGCAGGAAAAGGGTCTTGATACAAGCATAGAAGATGGCTGGGACTTGTCGCAGACCGATTACAATGACAAGGATGAGATTGCCGATTATGCACTTGCGCCGATGAGCTGGTGTTTCCAAGAGGGCATTATGTTTATACACTCGCCGAACGGATATGAATACTCGCTTTGTCCGAAAACAGCTCCGTCGAGAGCCGATACGGCAACAATGTTTGAAAAGTTTTCTTATAGCTTAAATCACAATTAATGGGGGGGGATTTTTAAGAATGATTCAAATAAAGCGAATTTGGGCGGCAATGCTTACGGTATGCATGCTGCTTGCAATTGCGCCGTCGGCAGCCCTCGCTGCGGAAACGAGCGGAACCTGCGGTGAAAATGTGAACTGGTCATATAATGAAACAATAAAGGCGCTGTATATAAGCGGCACGGGCGATATGCAATCGTTTGAGTGGTCATTTGACGTGCCGTGGTATTATTTTCGCAGTGAAATTATAAGCGTAACAATAAAACAAGGCGTAACAAGCGTCGGAAAATATGCGTTTTCTTCTCTTTATAAGCTGATAGCAGTGGACGCCTCAGCGTCATCGCTGACAAAAATTGAATCAAACGCTTTTAATGAATGCAAAGCGCTCTATACGGTCAAATTGCCGGGGACGCTTAATGAAATCGGATCGTATGCGTTTTTCAACTGCGAAGCGATTAATATGCTGACGTTCCCAAGCGCGCTGCGGACGGTGGGCGATTTTGCGTTTTCGGGCTGTAAGTCCCTTTCTGCCGCCGTGCTTCCGGGCAGCACCGAAACAATAGGCGACAATGCTTTTGCCAGATGTGAAAATCTGACGGAATTTACCGTGCCGCGCGGTGTTAAATCGTTTGGAGATTCGGTTTTTTTGGACTGTGCTTCCATGACAAAGCTGAGGGTTCAAAGCGGCAATGAATATTATTCGACAGATGATGACGATAATCTGTACAATGCGGATAAAACGGTTTTTCTTCTGCGGCTGCCGACCAAAACCGATACGTCAATGACGCTGCCGGATACGGTCGAAACGATAGCCGGGGGCGCGTTTTACGGCTGTACATACCTTGAAGATGTGATATATTCTGCTGATAATGTTAAGGAGATAAAAAGGAACGCGTTTTCGGGCAGCAGTCTTACCGAAGTGACGGTTTACGCCGGCATTGAATACGGGGACGGCGTATTTAAAAACTGCAAGTCGCTGAGGCATGCAACCTTGGAGGAGGGCGTAACATGGCTTGTCAGCAGTGCATTTTCGGGCTGTACGGCATTGGAGAGCGTTGTAATCCCGGAAAGTGTGACGAATATACAGCCTTTGGCATTTTCGGGCTGCTCGGCACTGACCTCCGTCAATCTGAGCAAGAACATGAAAAGAGTTTGGGACTGGACGTTCAGGGACTGCACGGCGCTCAGCTCAATTACAATACCGGACAGTATCGAGTTAATCGGAAAAGAGGCATTTAAAAACTGCACCGCTTTAGAAACGGTCAGAATAGGCAGCGGCGTAAAAAGTATTGCAAGTGACTCATTTTTGGGCTGTACGTCAATTCGGAACATCATTACCGATGAAAATAATACGGCGTTCAGTTCCGACAACGGCAAGGTGCTGTATAATAAGGATAAAACCGAGCTTTTGCTGTACCCGGCAGGCGCGCCCGAGGAAAGCTACACGGTTTTACCGTCAACGCAGGTCATAAGCTATAATGCGTTTTCGGGCTGTGCGGCTTTAACCGATGCGGTGCTGAACGAGGGACTTCAGACTATACGTTCGGACGCGTTTTTGAACTGTACGTCCCTGGGAGCGGTGTCAATCCCCGGCTCTGTTACATATATAAGTGCGTCAGCATTTCGCGGAACGGCGTATTATAATGACGCGGAGTCATGGACGGATAATTGCTTGTATAACGGCAGCTGGTTGCTTGAAGTAAAAGCCGATATCGTTAAAAATCTGTCGGTTGCGCCGGGTACTGAACATCTTGCAGAGGGATTTTTGTATAGACCCTATCTTTGGGGTCGGGCTGTCATTGAAACGGTTCATCTCCCGGCGAGCCTTGCCGCGGTGAGCGACGGTTTGTTTAGGGATTGTACAAATCTGGCAGGAATAACGGTCGATGAGGACAGTGCTTTTTATACGACAGACAGTGAAACGGGTGCATTATATAATAAAGAAAAGACAAAGCTTGTTGCGTATCCGCCAAAAAGAGCAAATACGCAGCTCGTGCTTCCCGATACGGTCGAAACCATTGCGCCGTATGCGTTTTATTACAGCAAAAATCTCACGAATGTTACGCTGCCCGGCTCACTCAGGGAAATCGGTGACTATGCATTTTATTACTGCGATAAAATTCAAACGCTGAATTTGCCGGACGGACTGGAAAGTATAGGCGATCGGGCGTTTGACGAATGCAGAAAGTTTTATCCGACAGTATTACCGTCAACGGTGAAGCATGCTGGAGAGTGTGCATTTATATACTCGGGAGCATATTACGATGAAACCAACTGGGACGGAAATCTCTTTTATATCGGTGATTTTTTGCTTGATTCGCGCAGTGACAAAGATTGTACGGAGATTACCGTAAAGGAAGGTACGGTGAGGATTGCGCACGATGCCGTCGGATATAATTTCCCGTCTGCGGCAGAGATTTTGCTGCCGGCGGAGCTGGAACAAGCGGAAAGCGGATTTTTGACATGGTGTGAAGGACTTCAGAGCATACGCGTGGATGAAAATAATGCGTACTTCACGGCAGTTGACGGAGTTTTGTATGACAAGAATGTGACTGCGCTTTTGCAGTATCCGCGCGCGAAACAGGAGACGTCATTTGAAATTCCCGAAACAGTGACAACGCTTGCCCCCGAGGCGTTGATGTATTGCAGAAAGCTTGAGCATCTCACCGTCCCGGAAAGCGTGCGGACGGTTTCGGAATATGCGCTGGGTTATTGTTTCGGGCTTGAACGGGTGACTTATATGGGCACGCCGGAGCAGTGGAAGAAAATAACCGTATCGGAGGGAAATGAGAATTTTATCGGTGCTGAAATTTCCTATTGCGCGCCCTATACGGAGAGTACGGCTGTACGCACGGAAAACGGTGTTGCAGTGCAGACGGCGGCTCATAATATTGAAATCGGCAAAGCGGTATATGCGGCAGGCTACAGCGGCGGCAAACTGGTTGATGTGAAAAAAACGGTATTTGCGGACATAAATGAACCGTTGAATTTTACGCTCAACGGGGACATTAATACGGTGACTGTATATGTATGGGAAAACGGTTTAACTCCGTATGCCAAGACGCCCGAAGTAATACCGGTGCCTTAACGGAACGCTGCCGACGGATTGGGCGCTATAGAAAAAAGAACAGCGCGGAAACCGGCGCGGAACAGCAATCGGGAAAATCCGACTGCGGCAGGGCGGCAAGAGTGATTAATACATGTAAATAATTCAAAAAATGAGCGGCGGCAAAACGGTATTTTGCTGCTGCTCATTTTAGCATTGCGGAGCGGGTTCGGTCAATTAAAGACAGTGTTTAAGATAGCAGGTTCAGTCTGCGTACTGCATAGATGTACACGAGCATGCAGCTTGAATACCACTCGGAGCACACCGAAGGCTCGCCCGTGAGCGGATTTAATTCCTGCCCGAACATTATTTTATTGCCGAACGTCCATTTGTCAACCCATTTTTCGAGTATGGCGTCAAAATCCGCCTGTTTTCCGTAATAGTCCATCCAGCGTGTGCATCTCAATATTGTGAGCGCCTGAGAGTAAAAGCCCCACGAATTACCGGAATATTTTTGCGCAAATTCCGGCTCGCATTTTGCAATTGACGCAAACGGATACGGTGTGAAAAATTCATTTGGATTTTTTAAATGTTTGCTGTAGATTTTATCCGCAAGCTCCTTGTCGGGAAGGTGCTCCGAAAAAACGTTGGTGACCGAAACGGAAAGTATTTTCCGCATTTTACCGTTTTTGTCAACGTCATAGAAAAAGCAATCGTTTTCATCATAACATATGTCAAAAATCAATTTTTTCACTTTTTCTGCCTTTTCGGCATAATATGCCGCGTCGGACGGCAGATTTAAAATTTTTGCCATGTCCGAAAGAGCGCATAAATCCCCGAAAAATACAGCGTTGACATCAGGCTCGATAATCGGAAGAACCTCATCGCCCTCGGGATATTGCGCGGCGTCATCATTTTTGGCGGTGCCGGCATATTTCATGCCGTTTTTGCGCGGCGAGTTATCATGACCGTCATCATAGCCGCAAAACGATTCAACCAGCCCTTTTTTGCCGGGCATGCGATATTTTTCGCACCATTCAATCCATTTTTTGCCTTTTTCATATGCGGATTTTAAAAATTCCGTATCTTTTGACGCCTCATAATATTCGCAGCATAAACGAAAGAACGAAACACATTCCTGAATTTGCGAATAACCGTATTCGGGCATGACGGAATTTTTATTCCGGTCGATAATGAAGCACGGGAGCTGACCGGTGCTTTTTTGGTTTTTTAAAAACAGATTTAAAACGTTTTTGGCAATCGATATGTATTGCGGTTCAAGCTTTGCGAAGAATACGGAATCGTAAGCGTGCTCGAGCCAAACTCCGGGATATTCGTCGGAAATGAGAAATACGGGGTCTTCGTGATTTTTAAAACGTCCGATATTTACTTTGGTAATTCGTTCCGTTGCGGCTTTATACCGTGCGCGGATTGCTTCTTTTTGTGTTTCTGTAAACATAGCTGCACTCCTGTTTTTTTATTGTACAGCATATAATTTAACACAAATCATACTTATTGTCAATACCTCCCGGCAGGGAGGCGAATAACAAAAATACGGCAGGTAAAATGTGCGAAAATAACAGACTGCACAATGCCGTTCCAAAATGCAAATATAACACAATTTATGCCGTTAAATCAGTTCGGCAATATATTTTTTTACATACACAAAATAAATTTTTCCACCATTAATCGGGGAGGGGATTTTTTCGGTTCTATACGGAAATGCAGTATTTTTTTGGTATAATTTTGTTTTTTTATCCTTTATTTGTATCTATAGGTAATTTTTACAAAATCCTTTAGAATATTTCAATCGAATATGTCTTAAATCGACAAAACTATGTCTTGCAGTGACATTGACGTTTGTGCAAAATTAATGATAAAATAGAGTTAAATAAACGTAATTTTACAATGTATTGCTAATAGCCCGAAAACGGCGGTTTATTGCGGTACGGACATAATCGGTATCGGCAGCGCGGGAGGCGCACGCGAAAATCCGGTGCGGAAGAAACAGACTTAAGTTCCGGGAGGACACGGAAGTCTGCATTTGGAAATGTAAAAATAAGGGATTTATTTGCATGCGCATTTTCCTCACCTTTTTGTCAAAATATTCTATTGTAATTATGTTATTATATCATTATAATCTAAGTAAGGGGAAAAATACGTATGGAAATTGTTGTAAATGACAATATAAAAATATTTACGGTTTACTGCACAATAAACGCGTAATAAAGAAGTGCTGCGTGATGCGGAGGCTGTCAAAACGGCTTGACGGACGGCGGAATTGCAGCGCACGGGCTTTAAATAATGCGGTGTAACTCCCCCGGGGTATACTCTTTTTGAAAACATTCATAGATGTCTGAGAGATACAAGGGGACAGGATTTGTCCCCTTGACAATATATACGGTGAAGTTATAATATGTAGTTATTCAAACAGCGCAAATCTGCGAAAAATCAAAAAGGCATGCCTTTTTCTATGTTATTGTATAACATAGAAATCCGGCTTAAGTGCTTTTGAAAATTTATATACACTGGAGGTATGAAAGCGATATGAAAAAAATTACTTCGGGCATTATCGCCGGAATGTTGGCGGTATCGATGCTCTCCGCCAACGCGTCGGCGATGACGGATTACAGTATTTTTTGGGACAGCGGCGGATTGCACATCAAGGGCAGAACGAGCGGCGGCAATGCAAATATGGGCGTAAGCATTACCGATTCTTCGGGGAAGCCGATTTATGCAAATCAGGTGAAAAGCGATGAGAACGGCAGTTTTTCATTCGTTGCAAACGCGGCATACGGCGATGACATGACGGTGCGCCTTTCGGACGCGTCAGCGGGAGAAACGATAACGGAAAATTCACAGAGCCTGAAAAGCGGAATTGAAATTTACCCGGACTATCCCGACATTATCCCGAAAAATGATGATTTTGCGGTAACCGTAGCGCAGAACGGAATTGAAAGACCGCTCAGCGTGTATGATACCGGCATCACGTATACGGAAGATGACAATACATATGTACGGCATCGGAGATTTTGCGAATTTGCATTTACCGGCGACGGCGTAACGGTTACGGTAACGCCGAAAGAAGAGTACAGCAGCTATGAGGTAATCGCACACGGAACGGAACTGCCGTCGGTGAAAAATGAGGACGGAAGCATAAGTATCCAGCTTGATAAGCCGCGGAACTTCATAGTACGTCTGGACGGCGACACTTGGTTCAGCAAAGACATGGGCAAGGTGCTGTGCGTACTTGCGGACGAGCCTCATGCGGCACCGTCGGGAAGTAACGTAATATACAAGGCGGCAGGTCTGCACGAGGAGGATATCACGCTGACCGGCGGACAAACCTTGTATCTTGCGCCCGGAGCGGTTGTAAAAGGCAAGATGAAGGTAACCGGCACAAACGTAAAAATCTGCGGAACCGGAATGTTGTATGACCCTAATGAAACGAACGGCGACGGACGGTATATGCTCGGTGTCGGGCCGTCATACAATACGCAGATACAGGATGTAAAGATTGTGGGACGCAGCCGCGGAAATTACAATATTACACTAAGCGGCGCGGATAATGCGGTTATAGATAACGTGAGAATTTTATCCTGCATGATTTCGGATGACGGTATCTCGGTATTCTCGGGGAGCGACAACCTCAAAATAAAAAATTGCTTCATATATAATATAGATGACGCACTTGTTATGGGAGGAAGCTCACGCAATTATCCGTCGAAAACGGAAATCACCGGCTGTCTGATAGGAACAACATGCTCGGTATTCGCGCAGGCTTACATCGGAATAGTAAATGCGGTAGACAACACTGCGTTTGAAATGGCAAGCGGCACCGACAAAAAGCACGGACTTATGAAATGCCTGATGGAGCCGCCGAGAGAAAGCTGGGTAGGCAGGCTGACGATTAAAAACTTTGACGCGTCACATGCGAATATCACGGCAAAGATGATGTGGATTCAAGGAAGCGGTTCAAAGTATAAAAAGAATATCAAGCTGATAAATGTCCGCATGCGCGAGCCGGACGCAACCCTGTGGGGCTCGCCGCACTATGACTTTTATATGAGAAGCAGCTCGGAAATCCCGGAGAGCAGCGGATATAATATAGAAATTAACGGGCTTTATTTCGACGATGTTGAAGTTACCGACGCAAAAATGTACAGCAGAGCGCTTGTACCGCAGAAGAACACGCTGCTGTACGGCTGGGACGAAAGCAAAAATAAAATAAGCTTTTTGCCGAGTGCGGAAAAGACGGGCGTGCTTCTGGCGCCGGAGGATTTGACGGCGGAAATGTCCGGAAGAAATCTGCAGCTTGAATGGACGGAGAAAAACATCGACGCAGACGGCTACAATATTTATAAAAACGGAGAACTTATCGGTACCTCGATACTGAACAGCTATCAGTTGTCGGAGTTTGCGGCAGGCGACGTATTTGCCGTCAGCGCCGTTTGGGGAGATACCGAATCGGAAAAGAGCGCGGATTTTGTAAATACATTTGACGGAACGCCGGTGAGCAACCGCCTGGCGGTTTACAAAGACACTTACGGAAACAACGCGGAAGAAAACGAATATGACAATGTCCGCGCACATCTGTCAAGACGGTTTGTCGGTTCGCCGAAGGATTCGGAAATGATTAACAAAATCGGCTTTGAGCTTTGGCACAATGATAACGCGATAACAAGGGCAAGCGTTGACTCGGCTGCGGCAGAGGGCGACAATGTTGTAAGATTTTTCTTAAGACCCAAGACAATCCTTGATTGCGGAACCAACTTTGCGGGCGAAGGATTTTCATTCACGAATATGACGAGCGGAGGTCTGACAACGGTTGACTTGTCGGAATGTGAGCAGCAGGGATATGTAATCGCCGATGTTTATATCGGTGAATTGAAAAAAAGCATGACAACCGATGATATTTATATCACACTCGGCGATTTGAAAGATTGCACCAACGGTGACTACATTGCCGACGATACCCACAGCGGAAACTCCGGCAATGCGCTGCTGAGCGAAAATCTGGTCGGGGTTAAGCTTTCGGATTACTATTCGGACAGTGATGTCGGAACATTTAAAACCATTAAAATTCCGCTGACCGAATTTACGGAGCTGGGTGAGAACAGCTGGCATTATTCATATGCCGGAGTGAAGAGAGGAATTAATTTACGCCGACTTTCGTATATCGGATATGTATGGGCGCCGGCAGATGTGACGGCGGAATATGACAGTTCCAGTCAGTTTATATATATGGATAATATCTCGGTGCAGAATGTCATTGCACCGGAGATTGACGCCGAGCCGGCTGAGAACAACACAACGTCGCTCAGCTGGAAAGTGAAAAACTCCGATATAAGAAGTTACGATATAATTAAAAACGGCAGGTTCTATACCAATGTTGAGGGAAACGCATTCACCGACACTGCGGAGTCGACGGAAACCGACGAATATTCGGTTGTGCCGGTAAACAGCTCGGGCTACCGTGCATACAGCGTAAACCGAGTTAATGTCAAACTGTGGGACATCGGATTTTATTCCGGTGAAACCCCGACGGACAAAATGAAATCGGGCGACATCACAGTTAAAGGCGAGCTGATGCCGGGAGTATCGGGAAGCATAATCGTGTGCCGGTATGATAAAAACGGCAGACTGATCGGCTCGCAGCTTGTGAAATGTACAGCGGACAATAAGTTTGAATGTACCGAAACAGGCTGCAGCGAAACGGATAGGATTACCGTGTATTTCTGGAACAGCGGAAACGAAATGTTCCCTAAAGCGGTTGAGAGAACACTATAATTAAGGAGGAAAAATATGCATAAAACACTCTTTCACAAAATAGGCGCGCTGGCACTGACGGCGGCAATAGCTTTTCAGTCTATGTGCCTGGTCAGCGTTGAAAACGCATTTGCGGCAGATTACAACAGAGAAGATACGGAGGTTTTCAACTTCTACAGAAACTACCCTGTTTGGTGGTCATCGGACACGCGTACAATGGAGCAGTATCAGGAGCAGTTTAATCAGATGTATGCTCATCAGAAGCATAACATAGATACCACGGGCAGAATGTCAAACACATTTGTCCAGAAAAACTGCCTTGGCGGCAGCTCGTGGTATGACGGTACGGCATTCGGTGCCGGAGCAAGAACCGCAACAGGCGTCTCGGGCAGCAGCACCAATGTCAATGACCCGACATATGACTGCGCATATTACATAAATCTTAATCCGAAACAGATTGCATATGATGTCGGAACATCAGGCGTTGTGGTTTATCCGAAACAATATTTCGGTATAAAATCGGATATTTCATGGGGTACAATGGAAACTCCGTGGTCACAGACGCCGAACGCGCTTCCCAAAAAACTGGCAAATGCAAGTTATTATGACTTTGCGGGATACACCGATAACGGATATTTCGTGTTTGAGCTATGTCTGCCCGAAGGTTCGGAAAAGCTTTTTGATGACCTTTACTTTACGGCAAGCGACGCTGTTAACGTGCAGAGGGATCATATCGTTTCTCCGACAAACGGTTCTGCAAACGGCGGACAGGTTACCCAAAAACTTAATACCGTCGCAAAACGTCTGAGAAATTATGCGAAATTTGCAGGTGCGGACGATACAAACAAGTGGTTTTACGTACGTATCCCGGTAAGTGATTTTCTGACAGCGCCCGACGAGAATGATACCGAGGGCTGGTGGAATAATTACGCAAACAAGACAACGCGCCGCGGTGTTGATTTTTCAATGCTGCAGAACGTCGGCATTATATGGGTAGCAGATGACGCAAAGGATTATACTGCGGACGGTTACAACAAAATGTGCAGATTTTTCGTTGATAATCTTCGTTTTGTATACATAGACAAGCCCACAGGCTTTGAATGTGCGGACACAACGGCATCGACTGCCGAGCTTACATGGTTTGCGTCATCAACACCGGTACACGGCTATGAAATTCTGCGCAAGGCGCCGGGTGAAACTGAATTTTCATCAATCGCAACGGTTGACGCACAGACTGTTTCCTATACCGATACGGGACTTGATGTTAATGAGGATTATGAATACACGGTGCGCGGAATTGATGATTTGGGCGGTGTATCGCCTATGACCGACGCGGTGACGGCGCACACATCTTCTGTCGGCAGACCGAAGAACTTCAGCTTCACTCTGCCGGGCGAGGATGAAGAACCGGGAATAATCCTTTCATGGAATGCTCCCGATTACGGAAATTATGTGAAATATCATATCTACCGCAAAACGAAGGACGGCGAAGGTCACGAAGTTGCGGGACAGGATTTTGAACTTATTACAACATTGGACGCGCAGGACGGGGAAGGAAATCCCGTTCTGACCTATACCGACAGAGATAATCTGAGCCAATATTTGTTCTATGATTATTATATAACGGCAGAGGACAGCGACGGCGTAATTTCACCGCGCACGCTCCTCACAGACGTATTTGCGTCAATAATCGCGCCGCCTACAAATCTCACGGCGGACGTACAGACGGGCAAGACGGTTCATCTGACATGGAACGGCCCGTCAAATGCGGATCATTACATTGTATACCGTAACGGCAAGGCAGTTTCGGGAAATGTTACCGAAACTGAGTTCACCGACGGACTGCTGGGTGATCTTATATATGAAACATATTACAAATACACGGTGCGCGCATATACCGCAGCTAATGAGCGCTCGGATGACAGTGCGCCGCGCACGGTATTTATACCGAATCCCGAGAAAACAAACTATCTGACGCTCTTTGACGATATGCGCAACAGTGATTTTGCAATGTCGGGAGGAACCTACGGCGGAACATATGAAACAGATGACCAAAACTTCATTTCGGGAAGAAAATCACTTAAGGTAGGATTTACCGAAAACGTAAATCTTCCGCAGTATGTTTCGTTTAAGCCGAACAATACGTTTGACGTTAAATCGCTGAGAGATGCGGGAGCACTTATAGGATTTTCAATCTATGCTGAAAACGAGGACGCAATCAAGGGCGCATACTTCGGTTTCACAAGTACGCGTACCGTATGGGACCGCGATGATCAGATAAAAGCTAAGGAAACGGCAGCATTGCCGCTTGCAGACTATGTAAGTGACTACGGAAACTGGGTATATGTGGAAATTCCGCTGGAGGACTTCCCGGCATATTCACAGGTTATAGGAACAACGCTTGAAAGCCCCTACTACAACTATGATTATTCAAAGGTAGAGGAAATGGGATTTTATGCCGTTACATCAGGTACAACCGTTCCGTGCAGCTTTAACGTTGATGACCTTGCAATTCATAAGTACAAGGTTCCGGAAGTTACAAGTGTAATGACAATCGGCGGAGTGGTAATATCCGGCATGAATACACAAACAATTCCGGGCGATACCGAAATTCTGAAAATTACTTACAACTATGACATGGATCCGGAAACGCTTAATCCGAACACGGTTACGATTAAGGACGGCGAGGGAAACAGCCTGCCGCTCTACTGCGAATATGATGCGGATACAAAGACATGTACCGTTCGTTTCCTGGAACCGCTTGCAATAAATTCAGGATATTCGCTTGCGGTAAGCGGCGCAAAATCATCGCACGGAGTTGCGGCAGCCGTTTACAGCAAGAACTTTAATACAGACGATACTCAAAGTTCGGGCACGGTAACGCTTCCCGATCAGAAAGTATACATTGAAAACGGAACATCGGTAAGCGGTGCGGCGTCAACGGTAAAAATTTACCTCGGCAGCGATACGCAAACCGCAAACAACGTTGTTGCCGTTGATATGACGGTAGAATATACTCAAAGCATTGTTTCGCTTAAAAACGGTGCAAATGATGTTCTTCTTGACCAACAGCTGACCGATTTGGGTGCACAGGCAGCAGTGCTTAGTGCAAACAAATTAGGTATAAAGTCAGAAATAAAAAGTGACTCTACATTAAAGCCCGCAGGAACACTCGCTTATATGACATTCAGTCCTGTGGCAAACGGAAATGCAAGTCTGACCATATCGGGTACCTTCACGGTAAAGGAACCTGTGACGGGAATTATGAGAAATATGAACATTGCAGGTAATGCGGCAAGCATTACGGTATCCGGCTATGGCGCAGGCTATGCCGGAGGCGGAAGCGGCAGCGGCGGAGGAGGCGGCTCGTCTATAGGCGGCGCACGTCCGAATGTCACTGCAACACCGGCTCCTCCGGCTCCCTCCAACGATGACCGGCAGCCGAGCGGCGCGGACAATCTGACCGATATTAACGACGCGGCTTGGGCAGCTGACAGCATAAAGTATCTGTTCGACAAAAAGATAGTATCGGGTTACGCTGACGGAAGCTTCGGACCGAATAAGGCAATTACCCGTGAGGAATTTGTAACAATGCTTGTAAATGCATTCAACCTGTCCGATGAAGAAGCGGCAGCGGAATTTTCCGATGTTGACACGGGCGCATGGTATTATAAATTCCTTGCAAGCGCATATGCGAAGGGAATAATCAGCGGTATTGATGATGAACACTTCGGTGTAGGCGACTTCATAACAAGAGAACAGATGTGCGCAATTTTGTACCGCACAATCGAAAAATGTGATTTAAAGACAAAGCAGGTACTGTCGGAAAATGAATTTGCCGATGACGGTGAAATCAGCGAATATGCGAAGAAAGCCGTAAGCTATCTGTATATGCTTAAGGTAATAAGCGGCATGGGAGATAACATGTTCGTACCGGGCGGTGAGGTAACGCGTGCTATGGCGTGCAGAGTTATTTACGAAACGCTTATGAATAACGAAGAAGCATCGCGTGACATGGTAACCGGCGGAACAGGAACAACTAACAACGAGTAACGGAAAGGGTGCGGAATATGAAAAGAAGATTTACGGTTATTACCCTTATACTGGCTGTTATGCTTAACTGCTGCATGGCGGTATTTGCCTATGAGCCGAACACGCTGAAATACAATAATGCGGTAAGCAGACTGGCGGCGTTCGGAATTATCAGGTCAACTGCCGACCCGGAGGCGTATGTATCGAGGGGCGAATTTACGTCCATGGCGATAAAGACTTTCGGATATGAAGCAAACGCAGGAGTGGGAAACTCAGCATTTGCCGATACGGAAAACAGCCAATATAATTCAGATATTGTAACTGCGGCGGCAATCGATATTGTCCGCGGTGACGGAGAAGGCAGCTTTTTGCCGAACGAACACGTAAGCTATACTCAGGCACTCAGAGTAATGCTTGCCGGTATGGGCTACGAACAGGCGGCGGATATAAGCGGCGGCTTTCCGTCGGGATATGTTAAAATTGCACAGGACCTGGGGATTACAAAAAATGTAACCCCGGGTTCCGACCGCATTAAAATGGGCGATTTGATAATGCTTATCGATAACTGCCTTGAGGCGCCGCTCATGAAAAATGCATACAGTATAGGCAGCTACAAGCCCGATGAATCAAGAACGATTTTGTCCGATTATCTTCGGGTTGAAAAAAGGAAGGTAACGGTTGACGGCTATAACGCAAGTGAACGCAAAATGACGGTCAGCGACGGTACGGTATCAAAGACATACCGCGCCGGTCAATACGTTGTGCTGAACGAGCTTTCCTATCAGACGGTTTATATCTACGTCGGCATTGACGATGATGTTGTGTATTATGTGGAGCGTCTGCGCGATTATCAGACTTTCTATGATTTCATAAGCGAAGTAAACAACTCTGCGGCAAACAGCTTTTATCCCGTTTCGTCGATTAAGAGAGTAAAGCTTACGAATGACGGAAAATCGTATCTGCTTGACGATAAGGCGCTGATAAGATACAACGGCGAAATAGTGACAAATACTGCGATAAAGCCGATAAACTGCTTTGCAAAGGTTGTTATGTCCGGTAAAAAAATAACGGTTCTGGACATCTATGACCTGGAAGAGGGCGGAATTATCTACCGTGCCGATAACGATATGATTAAATATATCTGGCAGGATACAAATGATAATAAAATTTCGGGAATTTCCAAATACGGCGAGGTTGTAATTATAATTGACGGCGTACTGCATTATGAAATGACCGACTTAAAACCGGATATGCTTTTCGATTACTGGAAAGATACGTCCGGAGATAAAGAAAAGTTTATAATAGTAGCGTCATCGCGTACGGCTGAGGGCATGATAGCAAGAAGCAACGGCGAAGAAATCGTGATGGACGGCGTTTCATATGAATATAACGGAAAATTCGGTCCGTATGTATATGACCACAGTACCGAATCGTACCGTGACGGCAAACCGATCGGCGACGCAGTAGGTCACCGCTCGAAAATATTCATAGATGACAACATGAAGGTCAGATATGTTATGCCCGATGCGCAGGAGTACAATGACTACACATTCTACGGCGTTGTGGTAAAAGCATTTGATGATGACGGCGAAAACCGCATGATACGCCTTTACAAGCTGAGCGGTTCAAACGGCGTAAAGGAATACAAGGTTGCCAAAAAGCTTTTAAGCGATTCGATTGATTTTGACTATGCAAAAAGCGTTGCATCGGATTTGAACGGACGCGGTGTATTCCGGTTCGAGCTGAACAACAATTTTGAAATTAAAAAGATAAGTCATATCGATTATTTTAACACCGTAATGAAGGTTACAGACCAGTTTACCGATTACGGCAGCGCATATATAAACGGTATCTACTTTGCAAATTCGCTTATCTTTGCAATTTATCAGGACAAAGACGGATTCCAGGTAAAGATGATGAATTACGAAACAAACATGAAGAATTTTTCAGCTGATCAGCTTGATCCAGTTATAATGACATGTGATTTCGATAAGAGAAACAATCCTTTCCCGAATCTTGTAATGCTGACAAACATAACCGATAATTTCGGCTATAAGAACAGCGGGGGCGGATTTATAAAGAGTATGAGCCTTGTTGCAGGTGACGATGCAAATGAATATGAGATTGTGATACAGTCAAGCGGAACGGAAAATAAATTCCGTCTGCCAATAGCGGACGTTACGAGCAACCGTTTGAAGCCGGGAATGTGGATAAGCTATTCGTACGGATTTTTGGGTGACCACCCAATCCATATCAGCAACACCTATGACTGGTCTAAACCGATGTTGGAATGGCAGACAGATCCTTATACGCCGGTGGCACAGAGAGGAACCTACAGAGCCGACAAAATACTGTTCAGAAACAACTATGCGATACAGTTTGAAATAGGCGGCGAGCCGACGGAAGTATACATGTTCTATGATTACATGAAAGTCTGGAAAGTAAAAACGGGCAAAAAGACAATTGTAGAGTGTGATACCAGTGCAAATTCGATTGAAAATGTACCGCGCGGAGTACCATGTATATTCACAGTTTCGGCGGACCAGACAAATATGAGATATTCTATTACAAATATCTATTACGAATCGGACGAATAGTGAGGTGAGTCTATGAAAAAGAAATTATTTTCGGGGCTTACGGCCTTGCTGACGGCATTTTCAATGCTGACCGGTACGGTAAGCGCGGAATTTCATATGGTTTCACAGGAAGAATATGATAAAACCGAGCAGCACTTTACAACGATTGACATATCATCGGCTTGTAACTCATGGATGAGCGATGACAAAGCCGGCGATGATGACTACGGCTGGACGAACCAGGGAAGTGCGAACGATATGAGTTCGTTTAATTTGGTCGGAAAGCATAACCTTAAAGGAATTGATTTTGAATTTGTCGATAAGGACAAAAACGGCGGCAAAAACTGTATCGTTCTGCGCGGACAGAACAATCCGGGCTATCCGGTGCAGGTGACAATTCCGGTCAATTCAACCGCTGCGGGCGTGTATTTTCTGCACAATGCTGCATGGTGTGAGGCAAATGTGGTTAACGGATACTATGTGTTTGAATACGAGGACGGTACGGAATCGACAGTTGACTTAGTTGGCTCGCGTGATATTTTTGACTGGTGGGGCGTTCATGAATCCATATACACTCGCAGTGTATGGACAGGCAAAAACGGAAGTGCCGACCAAGTATCGTGGGACGCATTTGCATGCGAAAACCCGCAGCCGGGAAAGGTTATAAAGAATATCACCGCAAAAACCAGCGGAATGGGTGCATACATAATGATAGGCGCGATAACGCTGACTGATGTAGGTCCTATTCTTCCCAAAATAGAAACGCATGACGAGGATCGTTCACCGGATACCACCGGATGGTACCGCTATCGCGGACAGCGTGCGGAAATGCTTGAGGGAACGCCTCTGGACTGTTCCAAATTCATTGAAGCGCCTGCCGGAAAGCACGGCAGAGTAATAGTGGATGATACAGGCAATTTCGCTTTTGAGGACGGCACTCCGGCACGGTTCTGGGCGACCAACGTTGTAACCGACGCGGCGTTCCCGTTTACCGAATATGACGCGGAAATGCTTGCAAAAAAGCTTGCTATGAACGGATTTAATCTTGTCCGTTTCCACATAATCGACCACAACATAAGCAACAGAGCCGGAATTTTCGGTATTGCGCGAACAAACGGCAGAGGCGACAGCACGATTCAGAGCATACAAAAGCTTGACTCTAAAATGATGAATACGTTTTGCTACCTGCTGTATCAGCTGAAACAAAACGGTATTTATTATCTGATTGATACATCGTCAACTGCGCAAAAGGCGTTTGAAAACGATAATATTATGGAATATACCGCTGTTGAACAGGCAGGCTGGCGTAACGGCCCGGGTGTCTTTGATGAACACCTGATAGAATTGCAGATTAAGCAGACGAGCATGATTTTAAATTGGTATAATCCGTATTCAAAATGTAAAATCGGCGATGATGACGCACTTGCAATGCTGCTTCTGCATAACGAATTTGCATTTTTGGGCGCGCTGTATCTGACAGGCGGCGATTTCTACCGAAAGGAGCTTCGCGGACTGTTATGTGATTGGCTGAAAGAGCGCTACACCTCCACGGAGGATTTGCGTGAAGCGTGGGCGCAGGACGGCAAAAAGGATTTGACCGACGGCGAATCGCTCGAGGACGGCACCGTCAATGTCTATTCGCTGCGAGAGTTCAGGTCAATCGGCGGATTCAGCGATAAGCGCATATCGGACACAATGCGCTGCTATAATGACATTATGGCAAAATATTTCCAAAGACGTATACAGGCGATACGTGACGAGGGCTTCAACGTGGTTGTCAGCGGAATGACCGACTGGCAGGGCGGAATAGGCGGCATGATACACATGCAGGGGTACGCTCTGGCGAACAACACGCAGTTCATTGACCGTCACTCCTACAATAACGGAAACTATGACGGCTCGTTTGACGGGACGAACATAAAACTCAAGGCAGACCAGTGGCTAAGACCCATGCTTACAACAAAGGGTGTCGGATTTTTGTCGCTTCTGTCCAACGGGCAGACCTACGGAAAACCTTTGACGGTATCGGAGTGGAATGAAACATTCAGCCCGGTAACGCATGAGGGACTGGCGATAATGTCGGCATTTTCGACGATGTACAACTTTAACCCGTTCCTGTATGCATACGGCGGAGGCTACTCAACCTCACCGGACGGCGCGTTTGAGCGGCTGCGGTACACAAACCCGGTATCAAGGTTCAGCTTCATTTTCAGCTCGGACGAAAATCCGATAATGGCTACGGCGTTTGCAGCCGGGGCGATGATGAACCTGCGCAGTGACGTAAAACAGGTTGATGAAGGCTTTTACCGCCGCCTGACCGAACAGGACATCAATGACCCGAATTATGAGCTTGACGAAAACCTGTATTGGTGGAGAGATAAGCCCGGCGACAGCGATTATCCGCTGTATTACGGCGAACTGGCACTGATAGGCAGAAGCGGCAGAATGTTCGACTCGCTCAATTATGACCCGGACAACAACAATGATGACGTTTTGTACAGATACAAAAAGACGATTGAAGCCGGTACGCCGTTCATTTCGTCAAACGGACAAATCAGTTCGGACAGACAGAACGGAATTATGAAGATAAACACCGAGCGCACCCAGGTTGCGAGCGGATATATTTCCGGACAGGATATTGAGCTTGATGATGTTATTGTCAATATTGACAACGAACACGGCACCGTGTATGCAAGCTCGACATCGTATGAGCCGATTTGGAACGCGGACGAAGTGCTGATTACGGCAGAAGGTCGGTGCTGGGGCGAAGATTTGGTTACCGTGGGCGACAAGCTGAAACTGAAAGACGGCGTAATGCTGTCCGACAACACTTTGGTTGAGCAGATTACCGGAACAATTACCCTTAAGACGAAAGAGCCTGTTGAGGTCTATATGCTGACCGAAAGCGGCAGAGAAAAGGGCAAGGTTCAGGTAACGCGTACGCCGGAGGGCTATGCAAGCTTTAAGATGTCGCTCGGAGATCAGACTCCGCTGTATCTGATAAAGAAAACAGGCATAGGCTTTGAGCGCACTCAGAACGAACATATAGAGTTCAAGCAGATAGAGCGCGAGGCTATGTTTGACGATATGCAGGATTACAGCTTTGAGGACACACGAAAAGTAGAGCGTATGGTTCTTCAGGACTATATCTATGAAACCGGTGACCGCACATTCTCACCGGATAAGGCAATAACAAGAGGTGATTTTTCAAAGCTTCTGACGGTTTCCATGCTGCAAAAAACAGAGTTTGAGGAAAATTACGAAGATTTGAAAAAAACAGATTTCTCATATGCGTATGCCGGAAGCATGAAGGCGCGCGGAATTACAACGCAGGAGGATAATGAAAGCAACCAATTCCGTCCGGCGGATAATCTGACATTCCGCGATTATGCGATATATCTTGCGAAATCGCAGACGCTTAAGCATGTGTATGACACTACGCCGAAGATTGAGGACAGACCGAAAACCACATGGAAGGACGTAGATTTGTCCGATGTTGCCGGCGCGGACGCAGCCGACACCGAATATTGCGAGGCGCTGAAAAAGCTCATTTACTGGGGCTGTCTGACTAAGGACGAAATATCCGAGCCGGACGCACCGGTTAAGAGAGCGGACGCAGCGATAACGCTTTACGATATTCTGTGGAATTAATGAATTTGACATCTTCCGCTGTCATTTCAGCGGAGGGTGTTGAAAATATATTAAAAAAAGGAGGAATTTTATGTTAAAATCTCTGAAAAGGGCGGCGGCATTTGCGATTGCGGCGTCAATGGCACTTGCGCTGCAGCTTCCGGGATATGCACGCTGGGACAAAAAGGTAATTGCCTGCGTTGGCGACAGTATAACCTTCGGTACCGGCAGCAGCTACGAGGCTTTTAATGAAAAGCAGGAGGATACACAGGAAACCCGTTCGAAGTTTTCGTATCCGGCACGTTTGCAGAGCTATCTCGGGACAAGTAATTTTAACGTCATAAACTTCGGAATGGGAGGAACTACGGTAATTCCCGGCAGCGGATACGTAACAACCGATGATTATGACGGCGGAAGAGTTGCATCACAGACTTACTATGCGGACAACGCGCTGACAGCAACTATCAATCATCATCGCGGCAGCCTGAACTGCAAGCCGGACGTGGTTATCATGATGTTCGGCACGAACGATTCAAACCAAAGCAAGGCAATAAAAAGCGGCTATGCCAATGATGACGGCACTTTCAGTGAGGAAAAGTGGAGAGAGGCTTTCAAGAACGGATACAAGTATCTGATTGACGAGTACAAGGCTCTTGACAGCAAACCCGAACTGTATGTCATGACAACTCCGCATCAGGCCTCGACAACCGTAATGACAGACATAGTAAATGTGGCTGTGCGCGAGGTTGCGGCGGAAAACGGCGTAACTTTAATTGACCTTGAAAAGATGATGCCAATGGACAGCTCAGGAACGTCCGACGGAATACATCTTAACAAATGGTCATATCAGAAAGTCGGTCAGCTCGTTGACAAACAGCTGAAAGCAGACCACCTGAATTTTGACCCCGTCATAAAGAACGGCAAAAATTATCTGTCAATTTCAAGCGATTACGCTTATGACGCTATGGAGCTGTTTGTTGCGGCGTACAAGGATAAGCAGCTGCTTGATGTGAAAAAGGTAATTGCGTCGGTTGATTACGGCACACCGTATGATGTCAGCCTTGCATGGGCGGACGCGCTCGGAGCGGACAGCGTAAAGGTATTGACATGGGATTCACAGGAACCGATTTCAGCCGGCAGAAATGTGTCGCTGTTTGAGGCGGCAAAAAATGCGTCGGGCGTTTCGATTATCCGCGGCACAAGCTTTATGCCGGGTTCAAACGTAACAATGCTTGTACGCGACGCAGACAGCAAAATCGTATTTGCCGACCAGGTTAAGAGCGGCTCAGACGGAGCTTACAGCTTTGCCGCAAATCTGGGTGACGGAGAATACTCCGTACAAATCGGCAACAGCCAAAGCAGTGTTTTGGTTAAAACTCTTTCTTTAAATTAGTGAAAATCAGACTGAAAAAATCAGGCTGTGTTTAGTGCCAGATGGCGCAGAAAGGAATGGTTAACAAGATGAAATTTAATGTAAAAAAATTACTGGCATCTGTAATGGCAGTATCAATGACGGCAGCACTCGTTGTTGTGCCGGCTCATGCGGAAGATACGGCGCAAACAACTCTGCCCGGTACGCATGTGGCAGATTTATATGACGGACAGTATGCTTTGTGGAGTTATGATGCGGAATCAATAAATAATTTTTACAGCGATATTTACGCAGCAACCGGAAATACACGTGTTAATTTTACAGATTCTCTTACAAATTACCAGGATACAAGAGTAGCTCCGTTTTTGTCACAAGCATACCTGTCGGATCAAAACAGGACAACAGAAAGAATAAAGAGCTATTACGGTGAGGGCGGCGCAGTTAGTAACAACAAGATGTTTACGGACGAATCCTATATGTATATTATGGACTTAAATCCGTATCAGTCACTTGCAGGTGCAGGGAATACAGCAAAAACGAAGCAAATCCCGGGAAATCTTATTTTGGGTATGACCGCGAATATGAGATATAACACATCTACAAAATACGGAGATACGTGGTATGACTTTAGTGATAAGGTTAACGGCGGATATTTCACTATGGAATACAGCGTGAAGAAAAATGACGCTGCCGCAGAGGAAAGCCAAGAGTTTTATGATAATCTTTATGTAATCTGCTGGGATTCAAACGGCGATAACCCATGGTGGTATGTAACCGATGATCCTGACAGAAATACTTCAGCAGGCGGCTTTATCCGCGGCGCCAGAAACTATGTTGCAATAAAGCTGAGCGATTTTGAAAATAATTTCTCTTTCAACAACTGGAGTGCAGTAAAAATCCCGATGACAGCATTCAGTGAACTGCAGAAAGATAAATATAATTACCATATTAGAACAATGCAGTACAGCAACGGTGCTGTTCAGCAGGAGGACAGAGCTATTGACTTTGCACACTTCGGCGGAATCGGTCTTGTATGGATAGCGCCTGATGATACATCGGCATATACTGCAGGCTCGAACTATGACAAGAAGTTTTCGGCTTATGTCGGCAACATAGCTATGGAACAGGTACTGGCACCGACAATTACAAAGACGGAAACAGACGATAAGGTTACAATCAGCTGGGACGCTGTAAATGCAGACACAAGCTTTAACAGCAAAATTTACGCAGAGAAGCCTTATACTGCTGACCAGGCTGCTGCCGATACAGAAAATACCTACAGACAGTCATTGAGAAACGCGAGCAATTATTATAAGCTGATTGCCGATGACACAATGACGGAAAAAATCACATATTCGGTATACAAGAACGGTAAGGAAGTACAAAATTCCGACGCTTTAAGCTATACCGATACATTGGGCAGCAGAAATGCAACCTATTATGTAGTTGCGCACGGTCAGAAAATATATGATCAGCGCAGAGGCTGGACAAGTCTTGAGCCGGCATTCAAAACTAAGACGCTTTCTTTGGACAGTATGAAGTCAAACGAGGTTGAAACCGGAGCAGTTCTTGACCAGGCAAAGAATCCTAAGGTATTTGACCTGTTTGTAAATGACACTCTTGAATGGAGCTATTCAAGCTATGCTGCAAATACAGACAAAGATAAAAAGACAGGTACTTTTAACACAAAATATAACGTAACGGCAAATCCGGAAAGCTTTGCGAATTATTATCTGGGAGATCTGGGCAAGTATGCAAATGTATACGGTGCGTCATACGGATACGGTAATTCACCGACAGTACGTTCCGGAGATGATAAGAAAATCACTTTGAGAGTTCAGCCGAGCAGATTTGAAACAAATACTTTGACAACAAATCTTGCAAGCAACACCGGCACAAAAATGTTTGACGATAACATGAACGGTGTTCAGATGGACGTTAAGAACGTAACGGATTCAAAATTGTTCAGATGTACGTCAATCCTTGATTTGTCCGATAAGGCAGATACTGCGGCTCTGACATTCGAGCTTAGATACAGATGCGACAATGCATATGCTGCAACTAACCGCGAGAACATTTTAAATCATTTGTATGTCCTTGTAAGAGACGGAAAGAACTCACTGAACTACGTTGAAATCGGCAACGGCGGTAATATTGAAAAAACTGCAAACTATATGCTTATCAAGCTGGTTGACTTCATCGACGCATCAGCAATAACAAAGGATAGCTGGGTAACGATAAATGTTCCGCTTTCAGCATTTGCAAGCACTGATGAAAACTATCATCAGAAGATTTATACAATGAGCACAAATGTATCTTCACCGGCAACTGTAGATCCCAGACCGATTGACTTTAAGTATTTCATGGGCGCAGGTCTTGTATACGTTGCTGACGGAACAGAAACAGCAGAGGGTCAGGACGCAGGCGTTTATAACTTTGATATAGACAACATGGCTATTTACAACGTAAGCGCTCCTGTTGCAGCGGCTGAATATGATGCAGCAGCAAACGTAACAAAGGTTACATGGGATATGGCAAACGAAGGCTATGCAACATACGATTTGTACAAGAACGGCGTACTTCTTGCAGAAGACGTTGAAAACGGCGAATATACCGATACAACTCCGGATGTAGACGCAGTTTACACTGTAAAGGCAAATCATGTTGTAAACTACGCAAAAGCAAACAAGTACAGCACAAGTACAAGCGTGCAGACATTAACAACCGGTTCGGATAATGCAGCTATTGACTATGCAACAATCAATTTTGACGCAGCATCAGACGGCGTTAAGGCAATCGGTAAGTTTAACCCGGGTGCGACAGGCGTTTGGATCGTAGTTAAGTTCGATAAGAACTACTCGGTTGTAGGCGATGTTTACACCGAAACTGTTTCAGCTGCAGAAAATCAGCAGATGAAGGAATATAACGCAGGCGTTTTGGGCGAAGGTGAAACAGTGAAATCATTCCTGTGGAATAACCTTACGGACATTATCCCCAAAATTGACGCGGAAGTATATCCGGCTAAATAATTATTAATTGCATGTATCTTTTATCCAAAAAGTGTGACTGCGGTGCGGCGCTTTCGGGCGCTGCACCGGTGCGTCACGTTTTTGAATAAAGTTAATGAAAGGATAAGATATGAAAAAAATATTTATGGCAGCTGCAATTACCGCCGGACTGATGATGTGCAATTCGGTGTACGCTGACAGTTTCACAGCGGTACGGCATGCCGATACAGGGAATGTATATGTAAAAGGGCAGATTGATAATATAACGGGCGGCGATGTAACCATTGCCGCGATAAGTAACGGCAGCGTTGTTTATGCAGAGCAGACAACGCCCGGCAGTAACGGAGAATTTGTTTCAAAATTCAAGTATGCCGGCAGTCTTGATGACATAAAGGTGAACTATAACGGCAAATCAATATCGGGTACAACTTCGGAAACGAATGAAAACAAACTTTCGGGAGAGGCATGTATCGAGGACGCATACGGCACGGCTTTCATAACCGTGAAAGATGCGGCAAAGCTGCCGGTGTACACCTTTACGCGTACGATTGACGGCACCGAGTATACGCATGATTACCGCAGTGAATATTCCGCATCGGCAGTAACTGCGCCGGTTGCGGCAATCACTGTAAACAATGTGTACGGTGATTACGGCTCGGAATTTAAGGTTATGCTTGCGGCTTATGACGCAGACGGTAAAATGCTGATGGTAAAAACCGCCGACAAGGCTGTTGAATACGGTCATGAGGGCGAGAAGTATAAAAAGACTTTTGAGCTTAACGAGGCTTTGCCGCAGGACACGGCGCTTTTGAAAGCGTTCGCCTGGGACAGTGAAAACAATTTTGTTCCGCTGTGCGAATATGCGGTAAACGAGCTGAAGCCGATAAAACTGTATGCAGTGGGCGATTCGACCTGTCAGCCGTATGAGCTGAATTATTATCCTCAGGCAGGCTGGGGCGAATACATCGGCGATTATTTCAAATCGGAATATGTAACCGTGAAGAACTGCGGTCACGGCGGTGCTACAACAAGCACTTTCTTAAACGGTACCAACGGAAACTGGGATAAAGAGGTCATGGGCAGCATAAGCGCCGGCGACTATGTTATAGTTTCGCTCGGTATTAATGACTCATACCATGTTCCGGCTCATATCTATAAGAAAAATCTGGAGAAGATGATTGATGATGTACATTCAAAGGGTGCGGAAATAGTAATTTCAACGCCTATCCGTGTTGCGTCGTCGCTTCAGACAACCGACAGAATGCAGGAAATCCTGAAAGCGGCAAAGCAGGCTGCGGCGGATAAGAATGTTACATTCCTGGATATTTACGGCAGAGCAGACGCCGAAAATCCGAATCCGGAGGACATTCAAAAGAAGTATACAATGCATGTCGATACACTCAAAGCCTCCTCTGCGGACGGCGGTTTCGACTTTGCAAGTGCGGAAGTTTGGGGACACGGCAGCGTGTATATCAAACAAGGTCAGAATGACCACACGCATATCAATATCCGCGGTGCGAATTATTATTCGCGTCTTATGACGCTTGAGCTGCTTGAAAGCAACTCGGAGCTGCGCAAATATGTTCGGTACACGGAATAAGCTTTGTAAAAGAATTAGATTGCACCCCCCAAGGGAATTTGACCTTTGGGGGTGCTTTTTTTGTGTAAAAGCCGTGCGGCGATATCGACACGAATGCATTACGTTGTTATTTGGGTGCAGCGGAATTGCATACTCGACGTGGTTGCTGTTTCCTTATACAGGGTGTTCCGATTATATATTGAGACAACAAAAATGTTTTCAGCATAAAAATTATTGCTTAAAATATTGCTTTGCATATTGCGAGGGAGATTTTCCGGTGTATTTTTTAAAGCTTCTTGAAAATTCATACACGTTGTTATAACCCAGCGAATATGCAATGCCGGTGATGCCGGAATAATCACTTTGCAGCATTTCCATAGCCTTTTTCATTTTCAGCGACTGAATATAGTTAATCGGCGACATTCCCGTAACCTCGGCAAACAGCTTTCTGAAATATACGGTGGACAGCCCGGCAACCTGCGCCAGCTCGTCATTGCGGATATGCTTGCTGTAATTTTCGGCGATATATCTGATTGCCGGGAGTATTTTCCGCTCATGCGCGGACGGGATATATCTCTGCCCGGCGGATTTTAAAAGGGAAGATATAAGCCCGTATAAATCCCTTAATTCATCAAGTAAGTACGCATTTTTTTTCAGGGTTCTGCCTATTTCCATTCTTCTGACCGTTTTAAGAAAAGACTCACCGTTTTTTATCGGAAAAGTAAAAACCTCCGGGAACGATTTTTCACATTCAAACTCTATTATCGAAAAATGCCCGGCTTCGGTACAGCGCCAGTCATAGTCGCTGCCTTTCGGTAAAACGGTAATATTATTGATATTTGAAACATGGTCTTTTCCGTTTGAGATATAGTGAGTTTCGCCCTCATATTTTATCACAATCGACCACAAGGGTCTGTTTTTTCTTCTTGCACCGATATTTTTTTCGGTATACATTGTAGAAATTGAATGTATTTTGTTTATTACCAAATCAGATAAAATGTCATTGTGCATTTTTGTCACCTCTTAATTAATATTATAGTATAAACTCATTTTTCTGTCAAATGTTTTGTATCAAATATGATAAAAAAGTGCAAATATGCTATTTACATATAAGCTCATTTTTGTTTTAATGTACATGGAAGAAGTGACGTGAAAGCGCATGCGCCCGGCGTTATAATTTATGCAGCCCATCGGCGGCGGAACGGAGATTAAAATGAAGAAAATATCAGAAATTGCGGCTCCTGCGTTGGCAGGCGTAATCAGGGAAAAAGATGTTTCATCTGCAATTGCGGAAATTAAAAACTGCATGTATGACGGCGCGGATATGATAGATTTGCATTTGTCATGCATTGAAAGCGCGGACGAAAACGCACTGAAATCAATCATAGGTGCATCGAAATTGCCGGTGCTTGCTCTGAACTATAACACAAAATATGATTGGTCGGATCTCGGACTGTCGGAGGAAGAACGGATAAAAAGCCTTTTGAGTGCCGTATCTGCCGGTGCAGCGGGTATTGACATGCAGGGATATACGTTTGATACGAAGTCAAAGAACGCTTTTTGCGGTGCAGACAAGTACAGCTTTACAAAAGGAAATCCGAAAGAAATCGTAACTGACAGCGGTGTAATATCAAAACAGTGTGAATTAATAGAAACAGTTCATTCGATGGGCGCGGAGGTTTTGCTGTCCTGTCACCCGGGAATTGCAATGAACTGCGAGCAGGTGGTTGAGCTGGCTTTGTTTTTGGAAAAACGCAAGCCGGACATCATAAAAATCGTAACATTTGCCGCGGACGAAAATGACCTTATCGAAAGCTTTAAAACAATGACGGCGCTGAAAAAAGAAGTAAAAACCGCTGTAACTTATCATGTAAACGGTGCCGCAGGAAGTTTGTCCAGAATTATCAATCCGGTTTTGGGAGGGCACATAATCTTCTGCGTTGACCGCTATAACGGGGGAAGCACCATGGAACAGCTCGATTTAAAAACGGTAAGGGCGACAATAGACAACTTAAAAAGAATGATATGAGGGGTGACATGAATGTTTAAGGGAAAAACCGTAATGGTGACCGGTGCCGGACGGAATATCGGCAGGGAAATAGCACTTGACTTTGCAAAAAACGGCGCGAATGTAGTTGTTTGTGATTATAACAAAGAAAATGCGGACAATACCGCAAAGGAAATATCGCAGATGGGCGTTGGGGTATTGACGGCAGTGTGCGATGTCCGCGACCGCGCAAAAATATTTGAATATGTCGATGCTGCCGTGCAAAAATTCGGCAAAATAGATGTTTTGGTGAACAATGCCGGAGGAAGTGCGGCGCTGTTAAACAAACTCACGCGGTTTGCAGATGCCGAGCAATCCACGCTGGATTTTGTTATTGATACAAATGTCAAAGGTGCATTTCACTGCACACAAGCGGTTTTGAAACCGATGATTAAACAAAAAAGCGGAAAAATAATAAACATGTCCTCAATTTCGGCAATTTGCGGATTGTTCGACCGCGTAGATTATTCCGCAGCAAAGGCGGCGCTTATCGGCATGACTAAAGCGCTTGCCATGGAAGTGGGGGAGTATAACATATGCGTAAACTGTGTATCACCCGGAGCGATAGGCCGTGACGGCGCAGCTCTTTCGCACATGACGTTTCTCGGAGAGAACGGACGCGGAGGAAAGCCGAAAGATATTTCCGACACGGTACTGTTTTTGGCGTCGCAGGATTTCATAACGGGACAGAATTTTATAGTTGACGGCGGGAGAACATTAGGTCCTGGAAGTATATAATTTCATCTGATGAGGACGGTGATTAAATGAAAAAAATTAAAATAGGGCAAATCGGGATAGGGCATAATCATGCCGAAGGCAAAATGCTTGCGGCTCAAAAATTCCCGGAGCTTTTTGAAATAGTGGGATATGCCGAACCGAATGAAGAATGGGTTAAAGAAAGAGGCACTTTTTCCTGTTATAAAAATTTGCCGAGATTAAGCGTTGACGAAATCATTGAAAAATCAGACGTGATACTGGTTGAATGTGACGTATGGAATTTGACGAAAACTGCAAAAATGTGTATTGATTCAGGGAAACACGTTCACATCGACAAGCCTGCAAGCGGAACGCTTGAGGAGTTTGAAAAAATGCTCAATTGCGCAAAGGAAAAAAATCTCACCGTGCAGATGGGATACATGTACCGATACAACTTTGCAATTCAAAAATGTATGGAAATGATAAAATCCGGTGAACTCGGCGAAATATATCAGATAGATGCGGAAATGAGTACATACCATCCGTCCGAATACAGAGAATGGCTGAAGCATTTCAAAGGCGGTTCAATGTATATTTTCGGTTCACATTTGGTTGACCTGGCAGTCAGCATACTCGGCGAACCTATAAATGTATATCCGTTTATAAAGCAAACCGGCTTTGATAATGTATATTCAGATGACAATAATTTTGCTGTGCTCGAATATGAAAAAGCAATCGCAAAAATTACAGCACTTTCGGTTGAGGTCAACGGTTGGGGTATGCGCCGATTTGCCGTCATGGGCAGCAAAGGCACTGTGGAAATAAAGCCGATAGAGCTTGATGTAAAAATGATAAAATCAACCGCCGATTTTGTATCAAATGCCTATGCAGACATGCATGAAAGTGTTGATGTGCAAGACGTTCCGACTCTTTCAAGATATGATGAAATGATAAAGGATTTGTATTTATCGGTTATCGGTGAAAAGAAAAATCCCTATTCTTATGAGCACGAACTTGCAGTTCAGAGAACACTCTATAGGATAACGGGAGGTAATTGACGGTGGATAATATGTATTTAATCGGTGATTCCATACGGTGCGGAAGTGTAAAAAGCCCGGGTTACGAATGTTTTGTACGAGAGAAGCTCAAAGGCAGCTGCAATGTGTATTCGCCGGATGAAAACTGCAGATTTGCGCAGTACACCTTAAGAGGACTGTGTGATTGGGTAAATCAGGTTGACGTTGCCGAAATTGATTTAGTTCACTGGAATAACGGTCTGTGGGACGTTTTACGTCTGAACGGCGACGAACCGCTCACACCGCTTGATTGTTACGTATATATGCTGGAAAGGGTATACAAAAAAATCAGACTGTTTTTCCCGAACGCAAAAATAATCTTTGCAGCAACGACACCCGTAATTGAGAAAAACTCACCGCCGGGCTGGGAACGCCGCAATGCCGAAATAGAAAAATACAACGATGAGGCGAAAAAACTGATGAACAAATTAGGGGTAAAGGTTAATGATTTGTATTCGGCTGCAAAACAGTTTGATGAAAGCTATTATGCCGACTGGACGCACTTTAACGAAAAAGGCGCAATCATACTCGCGGATGAAATTATAAAAAATTATAAAAATTACAGAAAGGATGTAAACTCATGAACAAAACAGCATTTATTACGGGAGCCGGAGGATATATCGGCACGCAGACAGCAATCACGCTTGCAAAAGCGGGTATTAATATCGCGGTATCCGATATAAACGAAAAATCGGTAAAAGCGACCGTAGACAAGGTTATTGCAGCAGGAGGAAATGCTAAAGGATATGCAGCCGATGTGAGCGACTCAAAGGACATTGAAGAGGCAATTCAAAAAGCGGCGGCGGATTTCGGAAGTCTTGACATAATGGTGCATGTAGCCGGCGGCAGCGCGAGAATTGCCGGAGGCAGCTACGTTCCGCTTGTAGAGCAGGAGGACAGAGTCATAGACACGGTTTTAAAAGTAAATCTGTACGGCGCATTCTGGGCGAGCCGTGCAGCTGCCAGAATAATGATAAAACAGGGAACCGGCGGAAAAATCATCAATTTTGCGTCTGCCGTGGGAATTAACGGGCTGTTGTGCTGCTGCGATTATGCGGCGTCAAAGGGCGGAATAATGTCGCTGACAAAATCGCTCGCTAAGGAGCTCGGCCCATATAAAATTAACGTAAATGCGGTTGCGCCCGGCGTTGTAATGCGCCCGAATGAGGGGAATGACATCGAACGGGCTACAAAAACAAATCTTTTGGGCGAAAAATGCACTGCGGAGGATATAGCAAATCTCGTTGAATTTCTGGCGTCGGATAAAGCGCGGTTTATCACCGGACAAACGTACGTATGCGACGGCGGAAGAACGTTATCTATGAAAGGAAGCGACTGATTATGAAAGCGATGCTTGTTGATGAAAATAAAAACCTTGTTTGGAGCGAGGTTGAAAAACCGACTCCCAAAGATGATGAAATCCTGATAAAGATATATGCCGCAGCGCTTAACCGTGCGGATTTGCTGCAAAGAAAGGGAACATATCCCTCACCAAAAGGCTGGCCGCAATGGCCGGGGCTTGAGGTTTCCGGCGTGATTGAGGATATGGGGGATAAGGCAAAAAGGGAGAGCGGCAAAAAAATCGGCGATAAAGTATGCGCGCTGCTCGGAGGCGGCGGATATGCGGAATTTGTTTGCGCACCTTACGGAATGGTGATGAGTATGCCGAAAAATCTTTCCTTTGAAGAAGCCGCGTCGCTGCCCGAGGCGTACGCTACATGCTACCTGAATTTATTTTATGAAGGTCATTTGCAAAAGGGACAAACTGCATTTATTCCTGCCGGAGCATCGGGTCTTGCTTCGGTTGCAATACCCATGGCAAAAACATTCGGCGCAAGGGTGATTACGTCTGTTTTGGCGGACGAAATTGCAGATAAAATCAAAAACCTCGGCGCGGATATTATCATTAATTCGTCAAAGCAAAGCGTGCATGAAGTCTTAAAAACCGAAGAAGAAAACGGACGTCCGGTAAATATGGCGATGGACTGTCTTTGCGGAGAAGAGCTCGGGGAATGTTTGCCTTATATGGCAGAGGGGGGATATTGGGTCATTATCTCAACCCTTGCCGGGACGGAAACGAATATAAAATTGCGCCCGATACTCACCAAGGGTCTGCATATTGTCGGCAGCATGCTCAGAAAACGTTCATCTGAAGAAAAGTCACAGCTTCTGAAAGAATTGACCGAAAAGCTTTGGCCGAAGCTTGAAAGCGGTGAGATAAAGCCGTCTGTGTATAAGGTGCTGCCTGTTGAAAATGCGGCAGACGCTCATGCAATTTTGGAAAACGGCGAAAATGTGGGAAAGGTAGTACTCAGAGTGTGCGAAAATTAAGTGAAAATCAGACCGTATTAAATATAATTCTTCCGCTGATTACGATGATGCTTTGGGGTTCGCTGTTTCCGTGCATAAAGATAGGCTACAGGGTTTTTAACATTAATACCGATAATGTTGCCGATATTTTAATGTTTGCCGCGATGAGATTTGTTGTGTGCGGTATAATTGTATGCATCGGCGCACGCGTTTCAAAGGTAAAAATAGCAAAACCGCAAATGCGCAATATCCTGAATATATGCATAATGGGGATATTTGCTATTGTGCTGCATTACGGCTTTACATATGTGGGGCTGTCAAAAACAGACAGCTCAAAAACAGCGATTTTAAAACAGCTTGCGCCGCTTTTGTTTGCTTGTTTTTCATTTCTGTTTGTAAAGGGCGAGAAATTTTCGGTGACTAAAATAATCGGTGCGCTGGTGGGCTTCGGCGGTATAATTACCATAAATACCGGGACTTCGTTCCGCGGATTTTCTTCGGGCGATATATTGATTATTGCAGCGTCGGTTTGCACGGTGATTTCAATGATAATAAGCGGCAGCAGCGTAAAAGGAACTTCACCGTTTTGGATAACCGGTATTTCGCAGTTTTTCGGCGGTGCCGTACTGCTTGTCATTTCGCTGGCAATGGGAGGAAAAATACCCGTGTTCAACGCTCGTGCAACGTTTGTGTTTTTGTATATCTGCACGGCATCGATAGTGGGTTACACCGTGTTTTACTATACTCAGCGTACGGCTGATTTGTCGAGATTGTTTATTATCAAATTTGCCGAGCCGCTTTTCGCATGTATATTCAGCGCGGTTCTGCTTGGTGAGAACATATTTAAACCGCAGTATCTGACAGCAGTTATACTAATATCGTCCGGAATAGTTTTGGGTAATTCTGCAAAGACATGATGTGTGTATTCATGTTGATTTTGTCAGTATCAAAAAAAGCTGCCTTGAGGCAACTTTTTTTATACATTATTTTTAATTGATTTTCACTCAAATCACTTCTGTATATGTAAACTTTTCCCACGGAATATTTACGTCCGACTTTTTCGATAATATCTCATCGATGTGCAGAAGCAGCGGAAAATCTTCTCTGTTTAATATTCCTTTTTCGATGTTGATTTTTACTGCCCTTGCTACTCTTTCTGCAACAACGAGTGATTCAAGGGTTACGCCGTTTAATTCCGCTTTGGCTTCGTCGATTTTTAGACCCTTGCCGAGGAGAATACCTACGAGTCTGGTTCTGCCGCCGTATACCGTAACATATAAATCGCCTGCGCCGACGCACAGATTATTCAGACTCAGCGCATTCTGGAACTGCAAAAGTCTGTACATTTCCTTTGTTGCCTGTCCGAAAACAGCTGCCTGCGAATTGAAATGCAGCACATCATTTTGGAAAATTTTTTGATTTAACCCGATTGTAAGTGCAATTCCGAGCGCATAGCCGTTTTTCAGGGCAACAGCGCTTTCAATTCCCGTAACATCGGTTGTAATGCTGATGTGATAATAGTCTGTCTGCATAAGCTTTTTAAGATATGCAAGAATTTCTATGTCATCTCCGCAGAACGAAACCTCTGTCTGGTCATGTGCCACAAGCTCGTAGCTTGTACAAGGACCGCCTATCGCATTAAGTGAAAGTTTTTTGCCTATTGACTCAAGCTTTTGTTTCCAGACATCGGGATAAGTCAGAAGTTTTCCGTCAGCCGTATCCATAAGACCTTTTGTAACCGTCAGAACAGGTGTATCGTCGGGAATTTCCGGAAGTACCTTATCCGCAAACCAATCCACGCCAAAACTGCTGACTCCTCCTATTACGATATCAGTGCCGTTTAACGCTTCGGAAAGTTCTTCGATTTGATAAAATTTTATGCCCACCGGAAAATCTTTCTCAAACTTGGGGTGTCTGTTGCTTTTAATACATGAATTTATAATATCCCGATCAAGATGTGTACCTACTACTCTTACCTCATTTTGATTTTCTCTTGCGGGAAAGGCAAGTGCACTGCCCATCATTCCGGCTCCGACAATTGTTATTATTGCCATTTTTACATCTCCTTTTGAAAATTTATAAAAATGTTTGAAAATGTTTGGAAAACATGATATAATTATATTAAAGTTATATACATAAGTCAAGTGTTGAAACGGATATTGAAATTCTTTTCAAACTTTTTCACCGGGGAGAATGTTATGATTATATATGAAAGGCAGCAGGCTGTTTTAAATTATTTGAAAAAAAATAAATTTTCGACGGTAAAAGAACTTGCGAAAATTGTATGGGCGAGCGAATCGTCGGTAAGACGCGACATTAAAGTTCTGGAACAAAAAGGATATGTTAATCAGCTGTACGGCGGAGTTGCCCTGTCGGGCTGCGCAAATGACGTTTTGCCTATAAGTCTGCGCGATTCGTCCAATGTTTCGGTAAAAGATGAAATTGCAAAAACAGCGGCGAAACAGATTTTTGACGGCGCCGTTATTATAATGGACGGCTCGTCAACCGTAAGGAGAATTATTAAATATACCAAAGATTTCAAAAACCTGAAAATAATTACAAATAACCATTTAATATTTTCGGAGTGCATACATCCCGGGATAAAGCTGTACTGTACGGGCGGTTTCTTTGACAGTCAAAGCAATATTTTCGTGGGAAGTGCAGTCGAAAATTATGTCAGCAGCATAAATGCGGACCTTTGTTTCTTTTCGAGCCAGGCAATCTCCGATGACGGCGAAATAAGCGATGCGTCCGAGGAGGAAACGGCTTTAAGAAAAATAATGCTTTCACGTGCGGAAAAAAAGATTTTTCTGTGCGATTCATCAAAGCTGGGACTTAAAAAAACGTTCAAATTATGCGATAAAAATGATGTCGATTTAATAATCTGTGATAAAAAACTGCCGTGGGAGGAGAAGGATACCTGACTGCTCTGATTTATAATGCAGCGGATTTCGTATAATGTGACGGCAATTTCAATTTTGATGAAATTTACAGTTGAACAATAATAAAAAAAGTGTTATAATATTCTGGAGGATAAGCATTTTGCGGCAATGCCGCATTACGCATAATACAATCGGGAAATTGCACGGCGGCACAAGTTCCGTGCAGATGGGAGAAAAAAGTGAAAAAGAGAATACCGTTTATAATAGCGGCAGTTTTGGCTACATTATGGATTTTCAGCAATTCGATACAGACTGCGGAGGTTTCCTCCGTTTCGAGCGGAAGATTTACGGCATTGCTGTCCAGGCTTATTTCGTGTTTTGGGGGTTCGGCGGAACGGGATACCCTTGAGAATATTGTGAGAAAAACCGCTCATGTTGCGGAATTTACACTTCAGGGCATACTCATTGCCGCATGCTTCGGTATGCCGTACCGCAGGAGGATAATATACATATTGTTTCTGGGACTTTTTACCGCGTGCTGTGATGAGTATATTCAATATTTTACACCCGGGAGGGGCAGCATGCTGCAAGATGTATTTATAGATTTTGCCGGCACTGTTATCGGCACGGCAATTATGGGATTTTCGTATAAATTCAGAAAGGGGTAGCGCTTTATGAATGCTGCGGATTTTATATGGCTTGCGTATTTGCTGAATTTTGTTATAATTATAACCATAGTATGTTTTCAGAAACGCAATCCGATTGCATCGATGGCATGGATTATGTGTCTTATACTTTTGCCCGCGGTAGGCGGAATAATTTTTCTGATTTTCGGTGTAGGCATAAGGTCATATACGCGGAGAAGATACATGCTCAAACTGGAAATGAACGAAAAATATCTGCTGGAGCGGCAAAAACAGCTTATTAAAAGCCCGGATATAGCAAATCGGCCGTATTCCGAGCTTGTAAATTATTTTCTGAACAACAGTTTTGTCTATACGGAATATAACAATGTGGATATATTCACAAACGCTGCGGACAAGTACAAAAGGTTGTTTGAGGATATACGCGGAGCAAAGGAAAGTATAAATCTTTTGTACTTTATCATAAGAAACGATAAAATAGGGAATGAACTGATTGACCTTTTGTGTGAAAAAGCTCGTCAGGGAGTAAAGGTGCGGCTTATGTATGACGGGTTTGGCTCGATACTGACCCCGAGGCGTCTGTTCAACCGTTTGCGCGAGGTTGAGGGCAGCGAGGTTGCGGAGTTTTTCCCTGTACAGATTTTTTCCCTGTCGAAGATAAATCACAGAAATCACAGAAAGATTGCCGTTATAGATGATAAAGCCGCGTATCTGGGCGGAATGAATATCGGTGATGAATACATGAACCGCGCACCGCGCCGCAAGCTGAACTGGCGCGACACGCACATCAGGATTGAGGGCGAGGCGGTTGAATATGTTCAGCGCTGTTTTGCAATGGACTGGGAATTTTCTACCGGAAAGGAGCTGCCGGTAAAGCGCAGCGAGGTGCCAATGCAATGCGCCGAAACACCTATGCAGATTGTTGCTTCCGGCCCCGATTCAAAGGACGAGGAAATTAAGTGCGGCATGATAAAAATGATATACGCCGCCAAAAAGTACATTTATATCCAGACGCCGTATTTCGTGCCGGATCAGGCGTTTCTGACGGCTATCCAAACGGCGGCTCAGTCCGATGTGGACGTGCGCGTGATGATTCCGGGAATACCGGACAAGAAGTATGTGTATCATACAACTATGTCCTATGCGGGAGAGCTTCTGGACGCCGGGGTCAAGGTGTATTTGTATCCCGGTTTTATACATTCCAAAACGATTACGGTGGACGATAAAATCATGACGGTGGGTTCTGCAAATATAGACATACGCAGTTTTCAGCTGCTGTTTGAAGTAAATGCATTTATATACAGCGTAGAAAAAGCGTCGGAAAGCTGCCGTATTTTTAAAAATGACATGATGGCATGCCGCGAGCTTACGATGGAGGAATACAAAAAACGCGGATTTGTAAGGATGGTTAAGGAAGGCTTTTTCAGACTGTTTTCGCCAATAATGTAGAAAGGAGCGGCGGAGATGAAAAAAATTTTAATAATGCTGATAATTTTTGTACTCTCCGCGCAGACGGCGCTGGCGGAAAATGAGGACTACATTGCGCGCGCATATTCCGACGGCGTTATTTTCGGTGATGAAACGGGGAATTTCGACGGCGGAAAGCAGGCGTCGAGAGCGGAGTTTGCGGCTATGGCAGAGCGCTTTTTCGGGCTGTCCGGGGGCGTCAATGTATTTGAAGATGTTTCGGACAGCGACTGGTTTTCGCAAAGTATTGCGGCTGCCGCCGCGAACGGAATGCTTTTCGGATATGAGGACGGAAAGGTGCACCCGTATGAGCCTATAACATGTGAAGATACCGTGACAATTATAGGCAGATATTATGAGGCATATGCAAATCCGGACGGACTTGAAAACGTTGTGCCGTATGCACGCAAATATTATGCGTATGCTCTCGAAAATGCGCTTTTTACCGGCTGGAAGCTTAATAATCCGCAGCATTGCGTAACGAAAGGCGAAATTATTGAGCTTTTGTATAAATATAAGGAAAATGATGAGAAACGTATACATTTCACCGGCGCAGGACCGAGGATAGCGGAAAAAGGCGTGTTTAACAATTTGTCTATAGAGCTTGAAACCAGTATGCCGTGCACGGTGTATTATGGAATTTCCGATGCCGGCGGAACCGAAGCCGAAACGGATACTGTTTTGTGTGCTGTGCCGGCAAGCGATACGGCAGTTACTGCCAACATTGTTGTAAATATGAGCAAACGGTATGACATTTATTTAAAAGCGGTAACAAATAACGGAGTAAGCAGAACTGCGGTAATTAAGGGCGCCGCGCCGTTTACGTTTTCATCGGGCAGCGGAACGGCGGAAAATCCGTATGTTATATACAGCCGCAGTCAGCTTGAACAGATTTGCGATTATCCGGATAAAGCTTACATTCTCGGCAATGACATAGACGCCGGCAGAATGTCGGCTATAGCTGAATTTTCGGGGACGCTGGACGGGAACGGCTGCCGGATATACGGATTGGAAATCGAGTCAAATGATGAAAATATCGGTTTGTTCGGAACCTTGCGCGGCGGAACTGTGAAAAATCTTACGGTGGACGCGCAGATAAGTGCAAAAAAGAATGTCGGCATTATTGCCGGGATAAATGACGGCGGCACAATTAAAGAATGTGTTGTCACGGGTAATGTCAGTGCAAAAACGAGCAACAGCGGCGGAATATGCGGCTTGAATTACGGAACGGTTTCCGATTGCCTGTCGGCTGTGACCGAAGTTACTGCCGGAGCATACGCCGGGGGTATCGCCGGGCAGAATTATGAAAGTATCAGCTCGTGCCTTACGGCGTGTCAATCGATAACTACCGATATGTATGCCGGCGGCGTGGCGGGAACGAACAACGGCGGCAAAATATCCGGCTGTGCGGCGATAAATATGACGGTGTACAATTCAATGACAAAAAACGGCGGACGGATTGCCGCAAACCGCGAGGACGGAATAACGGTTGACAATTATGCTTTTGAACGCACAGACTCCAATGCCGCCGCGGAAATAGAAAGCAGATATTCGCAAAACGGTATCAATACGCCGTGGGAAAGCTTTACCGATATTGAATTTTACCGGAAAATAGGCTGGAGCAAAAATAAATGGAAGCAAGCTGACAACGGCTTCAGACTTGTGTATCCGAAAGCGTGTGCACAGCCTGAGCTTGCCATGGGCGAAAGCGTATACTTCCCGAAAGTCATAAACGATGCGGACGGACTTTATGAGCTGGGAAAAAACAGCGGCGGACATTATATTCTCGGAAACAATATTTATATGAAACTGCCGTGGAAAACCGTCTGCGGACTGGTGGGGTTTTCGGGAACGCTGGACGGAAACGGATACACAATTTACGGTCTGGAGCTGAACGGTGAGAGCGGATTTTTTTCAAACATATCCGGAGGAACCGTGCGCAATTTAAATCTGCGCAATGTTTCGGCAAATCCGAGCGAGAACGGTGCGGTTATTGCAGCATGCAACTATGGATTTATTGAAAACTGTACCGTTGAAGGTGTGATGAAAACACAGAAAGCCGGTTCTGTCGGAATAATTGCCGGGCAGAACAACGGTCAGATTATAAATTGCAGCGTGACCTGCGATATTACCCAGTCAAGCGACAATTCGATTGCCGGCGGAATTTGCAGTGATAACAGCGGAGTCATAACGGGCTGTTCTTATTCCGGGCGCATAGACGTGAGCGGAGAAAATTCGGTTGCCGGCGGAATAAGCGGCTGCGATGCGGGAGGATATATAATAGAAAGCTTTTCGGACGCGCAGATAAATATAAAAAAATCAGACTCATATATCGGCGGAATATGCGGAATTTCGTCGGGAACGCAGTTTTATAAATGCAGCTTTAACGGCAGTATAAATGCCGAGGGCAGTTATTCGTCCTCCGGGGGAATATGCGGCACGGCGGAAAGCAGCGTGGTGTACAATTGTTTTTCGGCAGGAAAATACAATGTTACGGCGGAAAAAGCATATGCGGCAGGAATATGCGGATATGCTTCCGGGACAAATATTCAGAATACTTACTCGTGTGCGTATGTTTCGGCAGACGGACAGGACAGCTTTGCAGGCGGAATATGCGGTTATTCGGAACAAGGGTTTATTATGCAGAATGTTTCGCTTTGTCCGCGCATTAATTCCGCTGCGGCAGGGGGGATAGCCGGCGCGTTTGAGGAAAGTGAACTGAGCGATAATTACAGCTGCGAAAGGATTAGGATTAATTCCGAAAAAATAACCGAAAGTGAAAATAACGGTATGCTGCGCTCGCTGTCGGCTCTGAAAAATATCAGTTTCTACTGTAATCCGCTGGAAAACGGCGGGCTTCTCGGCTGGAGCAGCGGCTTGGACAATGACAGCATCTGGTCGGTGCAGCGCCGCGGTAAATATCCGTTCCCGATACTGACCGGTACGCCGGGGCAGAATACGTTTGCTGCGCCTTCATATGCTGAATAACTGTAAAGTTAACAATTTCTTAACAGTTTATGCATTCTGATGTAACAGTTGTATGCTATACTGTCAGAGTAAAATTACAAAAAAACAGCTTGGCGCAAAATGTATGCAACAAGCGGATTGGAGATTAATATTGTGAAAAGGCTTACGGCGCTTATGCTCGGAGCGGCGCTGCTGATGCCGAATACGGCGTTTGCCGCGGAATTGTCCGAATGGGCAAAACCGGGGTATGCTGCGGCAAACAGTGCAGGACTGGTTCCCATAAGCATAGTAACGAATAAGATGACCGACAATATCACAAGGGAGGAATTTTGTGAGCTTGTCGTTAATATGTACAAAAGCATGAAAAATGAGGAAATTACGGTCGGGTATTTCCCGTTCACCGATACCGATAATGAGGCTGTAAAAATGGCATATGAGATTGGTGTAATTGACGGAAAAACCGAAACGGAATTTTATCCGAAGGACTTGATTACCCGACAGGAAATTGCAAAAATACTTATGCGCACGCTCAATGCGGCAAATAAGGAAACGCATGTGACGGCGGAGGATTTGGAACGAATTTGTTCCTTTGAAGATTTCGGCGATGCAGATGACTGGGCAGCGGCAGATGTCGCAAAATCGGTCAAATATGAAATACTTAACGGTGTGTCGAAAACACAGATTGCACCTAAGGGATACGCAACCAGAGAGCAGGCGGTAACTATTATAAGCCGCAGCATGGACGCGTTTGCCGATAACAAAACATATTTTCAGCAGCCGGAAATTACCGGAATTTATGAGGGTATGACAGTATCGTCAGACTTTGATTTGAGCTGGGACTATGACGCTGCGGCGGAATATACCGTGATTATCAAGGATAATGAGTATAATACGGTGAAAAGCATAAACACCAAAAACAAAAAAGTCACCGTAAATACCTCCGGACTGAAATATAACACAAGATATGCGATTACCGTAGCGGCAAATCAGCCGGACGGAACAACTGTATTTTCCGAGCCGGTTGAGATATACTACGGTACGGAACAGAGTATTTTTGATGTAAATGCGTCGCTTTCCGACAAATATAACAGAGTATTTCCGGGAGGAATACCGTTTGCGAATGAGGAGGACGCCGCATATAACATGACATCGGTAACGGTGCCGGTATGGAGGTTGTCCTCGGACGGTACAAAATATTCATCAAAAGCGTCGCTGACGGTTAACCGCAACCTTGCAGACGAAGTGGTGAAAATTTTTACCGAGATATACAATGACTCCGAACAGTTCCCGATTAAAGATGTCGGCGGATACTGCTGGCGCGCGACTGCGTCCGGCAGCGGAAGTCTGTCGCAGCACAGCTACGGAACATGTATCGACATAAATTATGACGAAAACTACTATTGCTATGCATCAACGGGCGAGGCGATTACCGGAAGCTTCTGGAAACCGTTTGAAAACCCCTATTCAATTACGGAAAACGGCAGCGTGGTAAGAGCTTTTGCGAAATACGGCTGGAAATGGGGCGGCAATGCATGGACAACATACAGAGATTATATGCATTTCACGTATTTAGGTAAATAATTGTGTCAAAACGAACGAAGCAGAAAGACGGATACAGGCAGCACAAGCCTGCGTCCGTTTTTTTTATAAAAAGCAGCTACTTTTGGCTGTTTTTTAAATGCAGAAAGTTTTTTGACGGCTTTAATATTATAAAGAGTTTTTGCGGATTGAAATTTTTCGCATTATATGATATACTGCAAAAGTCCGTTTTCGGACTTTTGGAGGTTTATGATGAACATATATCAATGGAACAAAATATATTCCGATATTTCAAACCGCTATAATGCTCTTTACCGCCATGCTGCGGCACATTTCGGATTTTCGGGCTGTCAGTACAAAATTTTGTATTGGCTTTATATCAACCAATATGCAGCTACGCAAAATAAGCTGGCAGAAGATTTCTGCCTGTCTAAGCAAACCGTAAATTCCGCGGTCATGAAGCTGGAGGATAAAGGTATTATCAAGCTGAGCAAGGGAACCGACGCAAAAAACAGCAAGCGCATTTCACTGACGGATAAAGGGGCGGAAATATGTGATAAATGCATAAAACCGCTTATTGACGCAGAAAATTCTGCTATAGTGAGAATAGGCGATGAAAAATTGCAGCAGTTTCTGGAATTGTTTGAGTTTCAGTACACGGCATTTGAAAAGGAAATCAGCGGATTGCTTGGGGAGGGAAAATAAATGCACGAACAAAGAAAAAATCTTATTCATTATATCATACCGGCGCTGCTCGGTAATATCAGCATGTTTATTTTAACCATTGTCGACGGAATGTTTGTCGGCAACGGCGTGGGTACCGACGCATTGGGCGCGGTAAGCCTTGCGATGCCTTTTGTCATGCTCGTAGGCGCCTTATCGGTGCTTTTCAATATCGGCGGAGTGGCGGTCGCTGCCGTTCGGTTCGGCAGGGGCGATAATGAGGGGGCAAATCAGGCATTTATGCATGCTCTTACAATCAATGCAGTAACCTTCTCGATTATAAGTTTATTGGGAATGGTTTTCAGCGAAAAAATAGCCGGATATCTCGGCGCGAATGATACATATTTGAAAATGGTTTCGGATTATGTACATTGGTATTCAGTGTTTCTGCTGCCTTCGACGCTGTTCTATTGCTTTAATACCTTTGCCAGAAATGACGGCAATCCGAATATTTCTATGATTACATCTATCACGTGTACTGTTGTAAATATTTTCGGCGACTGGCTTCTTGTATATCCGCTTGCAAAAGGCGTCGCGGGTGCGGCATTTGCAACAGGGTTTGCAAACTTTACGGGATTTTTGGCGGCGCTGAGCCATTTTGTTTTCAAAAAAGGTAATTTGCGAATAAAAAAATTTAAGATTGATTTTTCACTTTACGGAAAGGTTATGCTTCGCGGACTGCCGGAAATGATAGCACAGTTTGCAAACCCGATTACAACGTTTTATATGAACAGAATGCTGATTACGTATCTCGGTAATGTGTCGGTCAATGCATTTTCGGTTATCTGTTATGCGGCTTCGCTGTTTGCTTCGCTGATGTACGGACTGGCAGGCGGTTTGCAGCCGCTGTACGGGCTGAGCTACGGAGCAAAAGATGATAAAAGTCTGCGTTATTATTTTAAAAACGGTCAGAGATTTGCAATAATCGGGGGCGTGGTCATTTTCGGACTGACTTTTGTTATAGGCAGGCCCATTTGTATTCTTTTCGGAGCAAATGATGCGGCAATTGAAATTGTAAAATTATCACTGCCGAAGTATTGCCTGAACTATGTATTTGCCGCGTGCAGCTCGGTTATCGGCGCATACCTCTTTTCGACCAAACGGACGCCGTATGCGATTGTGCTGAATATTTGCCGAAGTCTTGTTTTCAACTCACTTTGCATAAATATTTTACCCCGTTTGTTCGGATATGATTTCGTTTGGTATACCGTTGCCGTTGCAGAGGGGATTTGTCTTGCAATTGCATTGACACTGAAAAAGATTTCCGAGAGAAACGGTATTATTTACAGATAATATTATGCGGCGTAGGTAAAGATGACGGTAAGATACGGGGGTGATAAGGGTGAGTAAATTTGATAAGCTTTGGGAGTATGTACAAAAAAGCGGCAAGCCGCAGCTGACACTGACATTTGATGAAGTTGAAAAAATAGCAGGTGTGCCGATTGACCATTCCTTTTTGAAATACAAAAAGGAATTAAGCGAATACGGCTATGAAGTCGGCAGGATTTCGATGAAAAATCAGACGGTGAATTTTACCGGCAAGGAGCGGAATGAATAATTAATATCGGATACCGCCGCCGTGTCACGGGGGCGATAGCCCGGCATGCAGGCTGTTTCCGGCATGCGGAACCGGCGGATGCGGCTTATACATTATTTTTTCTGTATTGCGTCGGCGACAGGCTGTATTTTTTCTTAAACGCATTACTGAAATAGTACAGATTTTCGTAGCCGCATAATTCCGCTATGCGGCTGATACTTAATTTGCTGTCGAAAAGCAGCTGAGACGCGGTTTTCAGACGGTATGAATTTATGTACTCCACCGGAGTGACCCCGGTTTCCCGTTTAAATTTCAGAAGAAATCCGGTGTGGGACATAAAAATACCGTCAGAAAATTTATTTATTGATATTTTTTTGCTGTAATTTTTTTTCACATAATCCATAAATTCCAAAACATCACGCGAATATCCTTTTTCGGAAAGCTGCTGCTCTGCACAAAACTGCATGTATAAATCATTCAAGAAATGACGGCACATGAACTCATTGTTGTCATTTATTGATTTGTATAACAGCTGTATTGTGCCGTTTTTTCTGCAGGTATCTTTAAATTCCAATGGTCCGCTCTGCTGCTCGGGCATGCTGACAAACTGTACGTATATGAGCTTCAGGGGAGATATTACCCGTCGGTGAAATACAGCATTTTTTTCAAAATAGATTACTGAATTTTTCTCGGCATGATACGCCGTTCCGCCGAGTGAAAAGTCAAAGCTCCCTTCAAGAACTATCAAAATAACATTTTCCGTGTGACAGCCATTTGTTATAATAAAATCATCTCTGAATAGTATACTGAAAATCATATTTAACACCGTCTTTTTTAGAATTATTATAAAAATATTATAATATATTGCATTTACATTGTCAATAAGATATTGTATACTTTATAAAAAATGTAAATCGGAGGGATTTTATGTTTTACTCAAAGGAAATCGAAACAATAGGGGAGTATGATGTAATTGTATCGGGCGGCGGCCCGGGCGGAATATGTGCAGCGGCTGCGGCAGCCGATATGGGAATGAATGTTCTTATAATAGAACGTGCAGGCGTTTTGGGCGGAAATATTACGATTGGGCATGTTTCTCCGTTTATGGGCAAATATGCCGAAAACACGATGGCTCAATATATAAATGAACTGGTATGCGGCAAAGGGAGCGATACCAATGATTTTGAGAAAGCAAAAATCGAGCTTACAAAGCTTGCCGCGGAAAAGGGAATATGCGTGTACCTGAATACATCGGTTTGTGATGTGATAACGGAAGGGGACAGAATAAAATCGGTTGTGATTTCAACGCAAAACGGGCTCAAAAATGTCAGCGGAAAGGTTTTTATCGATGCAACCGGTGATGCCGTTGTATCATATCTGGCAGGAGAAAATGCAGAATACGGACGTGAGGACGGCTTGGTTCAGCCAAATTCAATTATGTTTACGATATCCGGTGTGGACGTAAATCAGAAGATGATGTGTTATGCCGAGGACAGTGATACTCAGCTGAAAAAGGGCAGTTATCTGAAGCTTTGCAAAGAAGCATGTAAATCGGGTGAGCTTCCTCCGGAAATAAACATTGTAAGGCTGTACCCGACAGGCGTTGACGGAGAAAGAATGGTAAATGCCACGCAGATAAATAAACTGAATCCGTTAATTCCGGAGGATTATTTTAAAGCTCAGGCTGAACTGCGCGGTCAGATTGAGCTTGTTATGAAATTTTTGAAAAACAATGTCGAGGGATTTGAAAATATCAGACTTAAAAGCAGCTCCGATATAGTGGGAGTAAGGGAGTCGAGAAGAATAACGGGGCAATATGTACTCACGGCGGAGGATATAATCGCAGGGAAACGGTTTGAAGATGTAATCGTGCATAAGGCGGGTTTCTGCATTGATATACACAATCCGGACGGAGCGGGACAGGCGGAAAGCGATACTATTCCGGTGCAGGTTGATAATTATGATATTCCGTACAGATGTATCGTGCCGCTTAAAAACAGAAATCTGTACACGTCGGGAAGATGCATAAGCGGAACCCACCGGGCACATGCGTCATACCGTGTTATGAATATTGCAATGAACATCGGCGAGGCGGCAGGAATAGCAGCTGCGCTGTGCGTCAGGGAAAATTCGGATAACAAGACGCTGGATTACAAAAAAATTCAGCGCGTACTTACGGATAAAGGGATTGACCTGGGAATTACGGACGCCCGGTAAGCCTGTTCGGCTGAGAACAGGCTCACCGAAGACCTGTACCTTTAAGAAGGTCATATTTTCAGCTTTGAAAAAAACTGCCATGAAGAGAGTCTGCCGTCGCGGTTATAGCGTTTTAGCATATACAGACAGTTTTCGTCATTTGTTATTTTGTTAATTCCCTCAATGCATGAAAAGCTTATCAGAAAATCCATTTTTTTCAGAACTCTTCCGCTTTCTTTGCTGTAGCTGCCAAAGGGGTATGTGTAAATAACCGGGCGGTAGCTGCAGTGAGAGAAAAATTCGGACTGCATTTTCTGCGTATCCTGATAGAATACGTTAATGTAATCGAGCGAATTTTCGGATTTGTTTTTCTGCGTGCCGTACCGTTTCGGTGAAATTGAATGAAACGCATATGAATGGTTGCCGAATTCCACATATTCGTTATCGGAAAGCGCGGAAATGTCGCTCCAGCGCAGATAACTGTAAAGCGGATTTACAATATTGCTTTGTGTGTATTCATCGGCATAACTGCCCACAACGGAAAAAATTGCATGCGCTTTGTGCTTTTCAAGCAGGGGAACAACATATTCCAAATTGTTGTACATACCGTCATCGAATGTGATAACTACGGGCTTTTCGGGCAGCGGCTCATCTGCATATACGTATCGTATAAGCTGTTTTGCGGAAACTGTTGTGTAGCCCTTCTGTTCAAGATAGAGTAAATCTTCTTCAAATTTTTCGGGAGTTATAACATATTTTCCTATTTTAGAGGAATCTTTGACAACGCTGTGATACATCAGTACGGGCAGATTTATCGAATTATTGTTTTCTTTAAAAACGGAAACAATCGCGGGCTGCGCAAAAACAGCCGACATAACGGCTGCAGCAGACAGAATGATTAATATAATTCTTTTTAACCTCATTATATCACCCGTTATAATGATATGGAAAATAAAAACGGGCTATTCCGGATTTTTCCGAAACAGCCCGTACCAATTTAAATTTATGCTTTGTTTACAGAACCGAACAGTTCCATTTTTTCTTTAACGATAGTTTTGATTGCTTCGCAGCCCGGAGCGAGAAGCTTTCTCGGGTCAAAGCCCTTGCCTACAAGGTCTTTTCCTTCTTCAATGTACTTTCTTGTAGCCTCCTGGAAGTAAAGTTGACATTCTGTGTTAACGTTGATTTTTGCAACGCCGAGTGAGATTGCCTTTTTAATCATGTCTGCCGGGATGCCTGTGCCGCCGTGCAGTACAAGCGGAAGGTCGCCTACCTTTTCTTTTGTTGCTGCAAGAGCGTCAAAATCAAGACCTTTCCAATTTGCCGGATACTTGCCGTGAATATTGCCTATGCCTGCTGCAAGGAAATCTACGCCGAGATCGGCAATCATTTTACATTCATTCGGGTCTGCAACTTCGCCTGCGCCGATAACGCCGTCTTCTTCGCCGCCGATAGAGCCGACTTCAGCCTCGATTGAAATGCCCTTTGAGTGGCAAACTTCAACCAATTCCTTTGTTTTTGCAACGTTTTCTTCGATGGGGTAATGTGAACCGTCAAACATTATTGAAGAAAATCCTGCCTCGATACATTTGTATGCGCCCTCGTAGGTGCCGTGGTCAAGATGAAGTGCTACGGGAACGGTAATTCCCATTTCTTCAACCATGGCTTTTACCATAGCGGAAACAGTTTTAAATCCTGTCATATACTTTCCTGCGCCCTCGGAAACACCCAGAATTACCGGAGATTTATTTTCCTCGGCGGTTTGCAGAATGGCTTTTGTCCATTCCAAATTGTTGATGTTGAACTGACCTACGGCATATTTGCCTGCAACGGCCTTGTTTAACATATCTGTTGCTGAAACTAACATTTAAGTTTCCTCCTTTAAAATATATTTATCAATCAAGTACAATGGCACTTGTATTTAATAACTCGTCAAGAGCCTCGCGGTTTGCGGGAATTTCCTTTGTTTTACCGCATTCACGGCAGCAGAGAGTGATTTTTTCGTTATCGATTTCAATTGCGATGGCCCGGCTGCCGCAGACGCATGAAACGCTTCCGTTTTTTGCCAGCTCGTTCACCCGCTCGACTTCATCGAATATTATGCTTAGCTCATCGCTTATGGAATATTCGTCATTCATTTCTATCAGCATTTTTTCCTGACGTTCGATTTCATCTCTGACCTTGTCCTTTTCGCCGATAAAGAGTATTCCCAGCCCTGTTTCGGGGCAGCGCAGAACAAAAAATTTGCTTTTCCAAAAAGTAATTTTCCGGATATTGAATGTATGCGGTTCATCGCACAGGGGACAATCGATTACAATTGTGTACTTGTCCTTTTTTTGCGTTACTGTCAGACAGTGTTCGCCGCATGATGAGTTCACGCAGTTAAGCTTCATTCCGTCCGAGCCGGAAAAATCGAACAGATTAAATTCTTTTATTGCGATAGATGAGCAGTACGGACATATATATCCGAGAGCCTTTTTAAATTCTTTTATCATATCAAATTCCAATCTTATTTTCGCGCGCCCAGTAAAATAGGTATTGCTGTGCAAAACCGCCGAGGGCACCGAATTTTTTATCTGCAAGCGCTGCAATTGCGTCGCGCGTCTGTTCGCCGTCGGTATAGCAATATTCCATAATCCGCTTTATCCAAACGTCTACGGGAAAACTTGAATATTTTCCGAGACTGAAAAGCAGCACGCAGTCTGCAACCTTGGTTCCCACGCCGGGTAGTTTTAAAAGCTGTGACTTTGCGTATTCCGCGGACGCATTTTTAAGACAGTCCAAATCAATCATGCCGTCTGATACGCATTTTGCTGCGGCAAGTATGTATTTATCGCGGAACCCCGCCCTGATTACCGATAAATCGGAAAGGTCGAGCGATGCAAGACGTTCGGGTGTGGGAAATGTGTAAAAGCAATTGCCCATATATTCTGTTTTCTCGCCGAAAGACGTGCACAGCGCGTTTATAATTTTCTTTATTCTCGGGATATTGTTGCTTGCCGAAATAATAAAGGAAATCAGACATTCAAACGGTTCCTGATTTAAAATCCTGATGCCCTCTCCGAAAGAAACCGCATTTTTCATGACCGGGTCGGCAGATAATGTGCGCTTGATTTCGCCGTAGTCACGGTCTGCGTCAAAATAATCCTTCCATACCGAGTTCCAGTCGGCAAGCACGGTATTATGCAGCGTTACGGTTTTCCCCTGCTGAGTTATATAAAGCGGAAGCCCATATGCGATGCCGATATAACCGTCATCACAGCTGTCCCAGCGGAAACACTGACCGCAGTCAAAAATCTGTTTTAAATCAAAATCTTCTGCATTTTCCAATATTAAATCGGTATTTTTTTCATAAATATTCATAACAATGATAGTATAGCATAAAATTGTAATTTTATCAATATTTTTATAAAAAATTGTGCAAAATAATAGACAAACAGTAAATTTGTGGTATAATATTATGGAAAAGAGCTATTTACGTAATGATATAGCTCCCGAGGAAAGGAATGGTTTAAATGACAGATAAAGAGCTTTATAAAAAACTGGCGTATAAAACTCAAAATGTATATCAGGTTCTCACACCCGAGGAAAAGCGCGTAATGCTTGATATGTGTGATGAATACAGAAAGTTTTTGGATAACGGCAAGACGGAACGCGAGTGCGTGCGTGAAGCAATTGCCATGGCGGAGGCAAACGGATTTGCCGCTTTTGCCGATAAAAAAGAGCTGAAACCGGGTGATAAGGTTTATATGGTAAACCGGAAGAAGAATATTCTGCTTGCTGTAATCGGCAGCGAGGACATTGACGGCGGCATTAATATCGTAGGTGCGCATATTGACTCGCCGAGACTTGATTTAAAGCAAAATCCGCTGTATCAGTCGAAAGAGATGGCGCTGCTTAAAACGCATTATTACGGCGGCATAAAAAAATATCAGTGGACTGCACTGCCGCTTGCAATTCACGGCGTATGCCACACCAAGGACGGCAAGCAGGTTGAGATATGCATAGGCGAAAAAGAGGACGATCCCGTATTCTGCATAACCGATCTTCTTCCGCATTTGTCGCAGGAGCAGATGTCCAAAAAGCTCAGCGAGGCGATAGAGGGCGAATCGCTCAATATTTTAGTTGGCGGTATGGGCGTTAATGACAGCGATATTGATGACAGCGTAAAATTTAATATTTTGAATATACTTAACATTGCCTACGGCATAACGGAGGAGGCATTTCTGAGCGCGGAGCTGGAAATTGTCCCGGCGTTCAAGGCAAAGAATGTCGGCTTTGACAACAGCTTTGTCGGCGGATACGGTCAGGATGACAGAGTATGCGCATTTACCGCGCTTAAGAGTATTCTTGAGGTGACAGCACCGAAAAAGACGGCGGTTTGCCTGCTTGTTGATAAAGAGGAAATCGGTTCGGTGGGAAATACCGGAATGCTGTCAAGATTTTTTGACATGGCAGTTTGCGAGCTGATTGAAAAGATTAAGGGCAGCTGCGATTTGATTACTTTCAACAGAGTTATCAGAAATTCCGCGTGCATGTCGAGCGATGTAAGCGCTGCTGTGGATCCGAATTATGAAAATGCGTTTGAACGCATGAATTCTTCTTATGCCGGACGCGGAATGGCGCTGATGAAATATACCGGCTCACGCGGAAAATCCGGTGCGTCGGACGCATCGAGCGAATTTGTGCATGAGATAATGACAATTATGAACAACAATAACGTTGTATGGCAGACATGTGAGCTGGGAAAAGTTGACAAGGGCGGAGGAGGAACAATTGCAATGTATGTTGCAAACCTTAATATGGACGTTATTGACTGCGGCGTTCCGGTACTGTCAATGCATTCGCCTTTTGAGGTTACGGCAAAGGGTGACATTTACATGGCATACAAGTCATATGCGGCATTTTATAAGGACAGATAAAATTTTAATATCGGCAATTTAAAAAGCGCGGCATTGCCGCGCTTTTGGCTTTGAAAAAAGTGAATAATTTACGTGTAATTATAAAGTATAAATGATAACTCCCGTAACGGGTTTCGGGAATACGCATATTGACTTGGGCGGCATTTTGTCGCCTGCCATCGCAACCGCGCGTATCTGCCATGTTTTAACGGGATTTACCGCAAGCAGACAGCCGAAATCATGCGAGAGCACTCTGCGCACACCGTCGCTCACGCTTTTTGTATAATCAACTCTGTCATTATAGGTTTCCTCGGTTATGCCGAGAATGTCCTCCATAATCAGTGTGTTCAAAACAGCCGTGTCGAGAGAACAGTATGCGTCACTTTTTTCGGGTATCGCTTTTTTGACCGATGCGCGGCTTTTGAGAGTCATACGGTAGAAATATTTATCTCCGCAGTACATTGCGATTTTGTTTTCAAGAGTGGTTGTGGCAATCTGTTTTTTTACGGTATCCGAAAAATCAGATGTGTCGGTATCCACGATTATTTTTTCAACCTTGAAATTGTCCTGACAGGACGCAACGAAAAATGATTCGTTAAAGGGTTTGTTAAAACGTACCAGCCTGTGGAACGGCAGCTGAACAATACCGTCATCGAACGCGTTGGTAAGAAGCGTCATAATGTAATTGTACGGTTCCTCACCGGTGTGGTTCGGATTGTTTTTTCTGCATTCGTTCCGGTATGCAATCGACGTTTCGTACCGGTTCTGACCGTCTGCTATGTAAAATGTATGCGGTTTAAGCGCCTCCGCGATAAAATTGATTTTATCCTCGTCCGTAATTCGCCAGAGCCGTTCCTTTGTGCCGTCGGGGACGGTAAAGCTTATGTCCGGCTCGGTATCGGAAATTTCCGTCATCATGCGTGACAGATATTTCTCGCTTTCAATGTACATGCAGTTTATCATGTTAAAATTTGCCTTTGTATGCGAAAGCAGCTCATAGCGGTCTTTCTTGTTTATCGGAGTGGTGTCCTCGCAGGAAACTACGTGCTTGCCAAGCTCTTCAAGCTCCAAAAGCGCAACAAATCCCTTATTTGTAAAGGACGATTTTCCGTAGTCCGCTTCCTGTTCGTATAAGTATATAGCCGGCTTGTCATCGCGGACAAGTATGCCGTTTTCTATCCAGCTGCGCATATAGCTGTCAGCGCGCGTAAAAGGATTATCTTCTTCCGTGTCGGTATCATATCTCATGCCCTTTGCCAGTCTTATGGCATTGTATTCATGTCTTGCGTAAAATTCTTCCTGTTCCGATTTTGAAATTGAATCGTACGGAGGCGACATAACGCTGCCTAAGTCGCCGATTTTATTCTGATTAAACATATATCCTCTGAAAGGCTTAATGTTTGCCATCTGTATCACCTCACAATAATTATTTTATATCATTTTGCAGGCATAGTCAATATCATAATCATTACAAAAAAATAACAATTTTTTATGCAGATTGATGTTATAAACGGCGCTGATTTACACATACTATGCAAGGAAGGTAAAATGAATGTTAAAAGCTTGCGAAAAAGCATGCCGACAGCAGCGTGTTTTGACGCAAAATGTGAAAGGAGCAGAATTTATGATGAGCAGTAACGGATTTATAAAGGGAATGGCAGCAGGAATGGTTTTGGGTGCATGTGCAGCGGCGCTTGCCGACCCTATTTCGGACAGACAGCACCGTAAAATGTGCAAAAAGACAGGGGGAATGTTCAAAACTATCGGAAATATCATTGATAATGCGATGGATATGGTAAGATAAATTTGCCGGTTATAAAGCACACCGAGCGGTATTAATGCACCGTGCGGTGTGTTTTTTGCGTTTATTTGACATTGCACGCCGTGTGTGATATGATATTAAATAAACGTGAGGGGGAATGCAAATGAAGAAAAAGACGGAAATTGATTTTTTAAATACGCTTTTCTGCCTGCTGGTAATTTTTATTCACGTTATGTCTGCGCCGGTCACGGCGGTTGATACCGAAAATCCGCTGTACCCTGCGGTTTTTCTGTCATGGCGGCTGGCGGCTTTTGTTGTGCAGGGATTTATTTTTCTGAGCGGCATGAAGCTCTTTTTGAATTACACTCCCGGAAGATATGTAAATTACGGAAAATACTATGTTTCGCGGCTTAAAAAAATTGTGATGCCGTATGTTTTGTGCGTGATTTTATATTACATATACTTTTGCAGAAACGGATATTTCAGCCCGGATATTTTCGATTTGGGAGCATATATAATCAGGGGCGACATGGTTTCGCATTTTTACTTTGTTGTAATTATTGTGCAGCTGTATTTTTTAAGACCGCTGTGGGAGTGGGCGCTGGAAAAAAGCAAACCCGGATTTTTGGTACTGTCGGCGGCGGCAGTCACGCTTGCCATGCCGCGGATTTGCGGCGGTTTTGCGTACAGGGACAGGCTTTTTGTGACTTACCTGATATACTGGACGGGCGGCTGCGCTGCCGGGGCATATTATGATAAATTCAAAAAGTGGGCAGAACATCATTTCGGCATTGTTGCCGCGATATTTGCGGTCGCTGCCGCATGCGAGGCGGCGGTTTCGTATGCCGGAATGGTGAAAAAAATAAATATGCCGTATATTGAGGAAATGCATATTGTTTACTGCGTGTGTGCGGTGATGTTCGCGTATTCCGCCGCGTTGAAAACGGGCGGCAAAATAATGCGCAGCAGATTAATGAAAGAAATTAACGGCGCAAGCTACTATATTTACCTGATGCACTGTCTCTTCATTTACATTGTGAATGACCTTATGGCGCGTGCCGGGGGCTTTTCCGTCATGCAGGAATTTATTATCCGCGCCGTATTTACCTACACGGTATCAGCAGCGGTTTGCATAGCTTATGTTCATGCAAAGAAATATGTATAGTCCATGCTTTTTGCCGCAGGTGGACAAATGTTCCGCTTCCAATTAATCGCCCCGTGTTATATAATTAGTTTGACAAAAACCGATAAAAAAATTCAGTTTAGTCTTTACAAAAAAAATATCTGTGATATAATTATAGGTGCAGTTTTGTAAATAAATGTTAGGAGTGTAAAAATGGAAAGCAATTCTATGACAAGGGGCCCGATTTTAAAACAGGTAATTTTGTTTGCGGTTCCGCTGATTCTTACGGGTATTTTGCAGCAGCTTTATAACACGATGGACTCTGTAATAATCGGAAGATTTGCCTCCAGTCTTGCGTTTGCCGGCGTAGGAGGAAGTGCGTCGCTGATTCAGCTGATAACAAATCTATTTATCGGTTTGTCCACCGGTGCCAGCATTGTAGCCGCACAGTATTTCGGCGCAAATGATGAAGATGGCGTAAAGAAAACTGTTCATACTTCGGTTGCGCTTGCAATTATATGCGGAATTGTGATGACGGGTGTAGGTCTTGCCATAACGAGACCGGCACTCCTGGCAATGGATACTCCCGAGGACGTTATGCCTTATGCGGTAAAATATACTTCTATCTATTTTCTCGGAATACTGCCTACGCTCCTGTATTGTTTTCTGGCGGGGATTTTGCGTGCCGTGGGTGACTCGAAAAGACCGCTTTACTACCTTATAATATCAGCCGGACTGAATGTAATACTGAACCTTTTCTTTGTTGTGGTACTGAAAATGGACGTTGAGGGTGTAGCGATTGCGACGATTATTTCGCAGACGCTTTGCTGCGTGTTTGCGCTCGTGCGGCTGATGCGCGTGAAGGATATTTACCGATTTGATTTTAAGGAATTGAAAATACATAAGATATATTTGCTGAAAATCTTAAAAATCGGTATTCCTGCAGGATTGAACAGCTGTCTTTTTTCAGTTTCCAATGTTGTCATACAGTCAACCATAAATAAATTCGGAGCTGCGGCGGTAGCAGGCTGCACAACGGATATGATAGTGGAAAACTTTGTCTATATGCCGATGAATGCAGTCGGTCTGGCAGCAACAACCTTTGCAGGGCAGAACATGGGCGCAGGTCTTTATGACAGAGTCAGAAAAGGAATGTGGTGTTCAATGTTTCTTGTGACCGTAGTAGGGGTCGTGTTGGGAATCGGAACTATGATGCTCGGAGCAAATGTGCTGAAATTATTTATTAATTCCACGGATTCGGATATCGAGGATATAATCAAATTCGGACTGGAAAGAATGAATGTTGTTTCGGTATCCTACTTCCTGTGCGGAATGATGGAGGTTATTGGCGGTACTATAAGAGGTCTGGGAGAAAGTCTTAAGCCAATGATTATAACATTTTTCGGAGTTTGCGGACTCAGAATTTTGTGGATATATACAATTCTTCCGTTCAAAAACACGATAAGCATGCTGTTTATTTCGTATCCGCTGTCATGGCTGGCTGCTCTGATAGGATTGTTTATATGTTATTACAAAGTTTTGCGTGAACGGGAAAACGTGTGTAAAGAGGTATAATTTCATGTTCGGAATAATTAACTATAAGCTGTTTGTCATATCGGGAATACTTTTGAATATGATGCCGGGTGCGGACACAATCTATATTTTGAGCAAAGCCGGAGTCGGCGGAAGAAAGTGCGGGATTGCGTCTGCTCTCGGGGTTTCTACCGGTCTTATGATTCATACTTTTTTGGCAGCGCTCGGACTGTCGGCTATACTTGCAAGCTCGGCGGCTGCATTCAATATAATGAAACTTGCCGGTGCGGCGTATCTTGTGGTGATGGGAATAAGCACAATTATTTCAAAAAAACCGCTGCTGAGTGTTGATGAGAACGGTAAGGAAAACACGGATACCCGAAAGGCATATCGTCAGGGTGTGCTTACGAATGCTCTTAACCCTAAGGCGGCGCTGTTTTTTCTGGTACTTTTGCCGCAGTTTGTATCCGCGGATAATACTTACGGTCCGATTCCGTTCTTGATTTTGGGTGCGACTCTTTGCACCACGAGTACGGTATGGTGTGTATTTTTGGCATATATCTCATCATTTGTGAGCAGACTTCTGCAAAAAAGCGACAAGGCGCAGAAATGGGCGCAGCGCGGTGCCGGAATGATTTATGTTGTGCTCGGACTTAACGTTCTGCGTGCAAAAAGCGGCTCGTAATACAAATACAGGAGGATATTATGACCCTTCAGCAAATTATTTATGCGATTACAATTGCCGAGTGCGGCTCAATGAATAAAGCGGCAGAGGCGCTGTTTATATCACAGCCGTCACTTACCGGTGCGATAAAGGAACTGGAACAGGAAATAGGTGCCGCGATTTTTCTGCGTACAAATAAAGGCGTTATTCCGACCGATGAGGGCGAGGAATTTTTGCTGTACGCACGTCAGCTCAACCAGCAGTATGAGCTTATGAAACAGAAATATATCGATAAAACGAATATAAAAAGGAAATTCGGCGTGTCAACGCAGCATTATTCATTTGCGGTGAAAGCGTTTGTCGATACGGTAAAGCGGTTTGATATGCTCAAGTATGAATTTGCAATCCGTGAAACAAAAACCGCGGAGGTAATAAAAGATGTTGCAAATTTTAAAAGTGAAATCGGGATCTTGTATCTGAATGATTTTAACAGAAAAATTATAGGCAAAATGCTGAAGGATACAGGCTGCAGATTTAATAAGCTGATAGACTGCAATGCATATGTGTATATATGGAAAAATCACCCATTGGCAAAGAGCAACGCAATAAGCTTTGAGGAGCTTAAAGATTACCCGTGTCTTTCCTTTGAACAGGGGGAGAACGGCTCGTTTTATTTTGCCGAAGAGATATTGAGTACAAACGATTATCGGCGTATTATAAAGACGAATGACCGCGCCTCCATGCTTAATCTTATGGTGGGATTAAACGGATATACGCTGTGTTCGGGCATAATATGCGAGGAGCTTAACGGCAGCGATTATATTGCCGTGCCGTATGCGGCGGACGAGAATAACCCGAACAGTTCAATGGAAATCGGATATATTGTTAAAAGCGAGAGAGGACTTTCCGAAATAGGAAAAGCATACGTGGAAGAACTTACGAAATATCTGAAAAATGTGTGACATTTATAAATCAGCAGAGGCAGCAGCAAATTGATTTTGCTGCTGCCTCTTTCGTTTTAGGTCTATTCCTCAAGATCATCGGGCAGTGGATATTTGTGTTTTAAATTCAACATTTTCATACATCGGATAAATTTATCCTTGTTTTTGCCGTCATATTCGTATGGATGCAGACTAATCCAGCCAATGTCCTTGAAATGGTATGCTTCCTCATCACTTATGCCGCCGTTAAACGAGGTTGGAATTTCAACGCCATTTTCAAGTGATTTTTTAAATTCAACAAGATATTTCTCATATATATCACGCGGATTGCAGTGCTTTTTGCAGCAGATACCGGCAGCAATGCCGGCAACCTCACCGAGCTGACCCAATGTACGCATAACTCTTACTGCAGAAAATGCTATATGACTTGCGCTGATTATTCTGCCGCCCAAAAACAGATTGTCTATATCTTTTGAATATAGACACCTGTACGGAACGGGATACGGAGTTGATATTCCGCGGTGATATGCGCATGAACGAAACGGTTCATCAAACGCCGCGTCGTTGTCACACTCGGGAAAGTGCATATCTATGCTCCATGTCATGCATGCGGTTGCGTCCTCATGGAAAGTGTGGTTTTCAATATCGTTCTGTGTTATTATAAAGTCGCCCTTTACCCTATAGCTTTCACGCTTGCCGCCAAGCGCTGATGTCCATGCAAGAGAATAATCTTTGAATTTTTCTTTGTCACGGTAATGGTTTTTCTGATATGACCAGTTTGAGTAAATCGCGCGCAGACCAAAGTCGCGGATATATTCTATATCTTTAACCATGTCGCGCCTGAAACCGGTTTCCTGTTCCCAGTCACCGTTAAAAACATTAAGACAGTTTTCGTCATTAAAATTCATACCCCAATCTATATCCGGAAATGAAGAATTAACAGTTTTTTCGGTATACCAGCGTATCGAATGTCCCATGACAAGGTTTTCATGCTTTTCAGGAGCGAGCGATTCGTTAAATTCGTCTTTGCCCTCACACCCATACATAACCTCAGCACCTGCAAGCCGTGACAATACCGCATCGCCGGTACAATCGGAAAAAAGCTTTGCGTTATATTGAGTTTTCAGCCCTGTAAGTGTATTGGTAGTTATAACGGCTGTTATTCTTTTACCGTCCTTTTGTATATCGGTGACACATTCATTAAATGCTATTTCATAATTTCCGCCGCTTGCTTCAAAAGCAAACTGTTTGCGGTTGTCCTCATAATATTCCGGATTAAATATATACGGTGCTCCCATAACCGGTGCGATTTCCTTAACAACGTTTCCCAGATTGGGGTAGGGGTGTAAATTTGTCATTCCGCCCATACATACTCGTATTTCCGAGCTGTTGCAACCGCCCAGAACGCCGCGGTCTTGGACAAGAAGCACTTTTGCGCCGCCTCTTAGTGCTGCCAGAGCGGTGCATATTCCGGCAACTCCTCCTCCGGCGACAATTAAGTCATATTCTTTGCTGCATGTTTGCAGCCCCTTCCAGTTAAGCCGCTTACGCATTTTGTCAATATCAACTATGCTGTCGGACGGCTTAGAGTCTGAGCTTGAAAAATAAATCGCATCACATCGCCCGTCAAAACCTGTGAGGTCATGCAGGCGTATTTCATGAGTTCCGCGCTGCAGTAATATTTTGCCCGCATGCTGCCATGACCAGGAAGGACCGTTCGTTCCGAGTATTTTCTTTGTGCTTTGACCGTCGATTAAAAGTTCGAATTTTCCGGCGGAGTCAATAACGTCCCATACGGCTGTCCAGTCGCGTGTGAGTACCCATATATTGTATTTGTCACTTTCAGCAATTTTTATCGTTGTAACCGCGTCATTTACGGGCACACCGTTTCCGTGCGCCATAATATATGACGAGTGTATGACTTCTATTGATTGCTGGTCAACAACCCAGCCGCCTTTGTGCAAAAAGCTTTCCGCTTCTATAAAAAGTTCCATATTTCCTCCGATTTGCTGTAAAACCTTATTTTATCGGTATGAGTATATCCCATTCAAATCCGTCATTGTCCATGTTGGAGGGAAATACTTCGATATTTGGTATATCATAATTTCTCTCATAACTGCCGGAATTCAACCAGTGAAACAGTATATTGCTGTAAAATTCGTTCACGTTTTGGTCATCTGAACCGTGCATTGAAAAACATGCCCAGTCGGAGCGGGGGATATATACCGATTTTTTGGTATCGACATTGCATCTTTCTCCTATGGTACACTTTACGGAATTGTCGCTGTTTTCATATGCAGCATATATTTTTTCGCTGCAGGTATCGGATAGGTCGGTATTATAAAAAGATTTCCATATTTTTTCACAGCATTCCGTGTCATGAATGTCAGAATAACCGGTTATGCCGCATATGTAAAACCCGGGTTCGGAAATGATTTTGTACGAAATGTCCGCGCCTCCGTGTATGCCGAATTCAAATCCTATCTTGGTAAACATCTTAACGGTGTTTTTTGAAATTTCGTTCGGAGAAAAACCCTGAAATTCCTTGAATGCTCTTGAAAACGAAGATGTGCTGTCATAACCGTATTTCAAAGCAATATCGGTGACGGAGCCGGTTTTTTCGAGAAGTTCAAAGGCAGCTGCCGAGAGTCTGCGTTTCCTTATGTACTCACTTATCGGTATGCCCGCGGCAAAAGAGAAAATTCTGCGAAATTCATATACCGACATATTTGCTTTTTTTGCCATAGCGGTTATATCAAGCGTTTCTGTAAGATTTTCTTCAATATAGTCGATAACGTCATTAAAATTATTTATATTGTTAATCATAACGGCTGAACCACCTGTTCCGTTCCCCATACTGTCATCTCCTCAATTACAACACCCTTGGGCTGATTTGCGGCATAAAATACGGCATTTGCAATGTCGTCCGCAGACAGTGACTGAATAACCTCATCAATACCTGCATTTTTCTGAAATCCGGTGCTTGCGGAGGCAGGGATAATGCAGGTTGCACGCACACCGTAAGGCTGCAGCTCAACGTAAAGACCTTTTGTGAAATTTAAAACACCTGCCTTTGCAGCGGCGTATACAGACCAGCCTGCCCAACAGTGTCTTGCACATACAGAGGAAATATTTATTATCATTCCGTCCTTCTGCTTTTTCATGATCTCACCGAAAAGCTTTGAACCGTACACAACACTGTTTAAATTTACGGCAATAGCACGGTCAATTGTTTCCTTTGTCTGTTCGGTGGCATCTGCAATTTTCACGCCGCAGCCTGCATTATTGACAAGTACGTCTATATGACCGTAGTTGCTTACTGCGTAGCTTTTCAGTTCAGTCCAATTTTGATAATCTGTAACTTCCAGTGCATAACCGTCATCAAAACCGTATCGGCAGACAGTATCTTTCACTTTTTCCGCGTTTCTTGAGGCAATTATTACGGTATCTTTGTTTTCTTTGAATTTCTTTGCCGCTGCGAGCCCGTAACCGCTCGTTGCACCTGTAATTATTACTGTTCTGTTCATGAAAATGCTCCTTTCTGTAATATTGTACTATCTTTAGCAAAATACTGCAATACATTTTCTGCACTTTTATGACAAGTAAAATGTGGCAAAAAAGCAGCGGCAAATTTATTTTGCTGCCGCACTCAGTCTGCAAAAAAAGCCCGAAAAGTCCGGGCTTTTAGTTTTTTTAATTTTACTTTAGCACCGATATAGCGTCGGAAATAGTTTTTTCGTGAGCTTCCATACCGTACTTGTCTACTTCGGTTTTGTTTCTTTCACCGTGCGTTAAGCATCCGGCACCGCCTATACAGCCGCCGAGGCATGCCATACCTTCGATGAAGTTTCCGCTTAAAATATTTTTACTTTTCTTCAGCAGTGCCATGCGGCATGCCTCAATTCCGTCACACGGAACTGGTTTTAGCTCGAAATCTTCAATGCCGTTTTCGATAAGTCCCTGCTTGACGGCGTCGGAAAGACCGCCGCTGCGTGCAAATATTCTGCCGTAATATGACGCATTGTCAAGCACATCTTCCTCCAGCGTGGTTATATCCAGGTCGCGGCTGTCAAAAAGCGCCTGAAGCTCCTCGAATGTCATGCATGAATCCACATACGGCTTAACCTCATCTTTCAGAACTTCTGCTTTCTTTGCCGTGCACGGGCCGATAAACACTACTTTACACGGACCCTCATGTTCTTTTATATATTTGGAAATTGTCGCCATTGGGGAGAGGTTATGCGAGATATACTGTACGAGGTCGGGGAATGTTTTATGAACATAGTCAACGAACGCGGGGCAGCATGAGCTTGTAAGGAAGCCTTTTTCCGCCAGCTCTTTTGACTCAGCGCATGCAACCATATCTGCGCCGAGTGCCGCCTCGATAACAGTATAGAAACCAAGCTCCTTGAGGCCGCGGATAACCTGTCCCAGCTTTGCATACTTGAACTGGCTTGAAATTGCCGGTGCAACTACTGCAAAAACCTTGTATTTTGTATTATTTTCGCTTTCCTTGATCATATTTATGACGTCAAGAATGTATGATTTATCGGTAATTGCGCCGAACGGACACTGGTAAACGCATGCACCGCAGGCAATACACTTGTCATTATCGATTTTTGCCGCTTTGTTTTCGTTCATTGAAATTGCCTTTACCTTGCATGCATTCTGGCACGGACGTTTTCTGTCAATGATGGCAGAGAACGGACATACTTTTGCACATGAGCCGCAATTTACGCATTTAGATTTATCAATATGAGCCACATGGTTCATGTCAAAGCTGAGTGCACCGCGCTTGCAGACGTCCTCACAGCGGTGCGCAAGACAGCCGCGGCAGGAATCGGTAACTTCATAGCCGGACATCGGACATTCGTCGCATGCGATCTCAATGACTTCAATGACGTTTGGATTTTCCTTGTCGCCGCCCATTGCTATTTTGACGCGTTCTCCCAGGATTGCGCGCTCCTTGTATACGCAGCAGCGCATCGTCGGGGTGTTGCCGGGGACAATGCGTTCCGGAATACTCAAAAGGCTGTCAAGCAGCGTATCGTTCCATGCTTCGCGGGCTACCTCGCGAAGAACCTTGTATTTCAGATGCTGAACCTTCGTATCAAATTTTCTCATATCTTTTAGTCCTTTCTGTTTTGCGATAGAGTATATTTAATGGCTGTAATCCGCAGATTGCGGAGTGCAGAATTATATCAGAAATAGATTACCTTAATTCTTTTGCCCATTTGTTCAAGACATTTTGAAAGTTCTTCAACAAGGTTCATTTTAATGTTAAAATTAATAGGTAAATCCGGGTTTTGGTGTGCAGGGTTTATGGCTCTGCCGACAAAAAAGTTTATATCGGTTGCTTCTTCAAACAGCAGCTGGCAGATAAGCGAGGCACCGTCATGCTTGTAGCCCCAGTGGGAATAGCTTTCATTTCCGCTGAGATAATCCCTGGCGTATTCGAGTACCTTGTTTATGGTTATAACACCCTCGGTAACAAGGTCAACACCCTCGATTTCCGCAATCGGCGGAACGTCGCTTACTTCAAATTTCAGACTTGTTTTAACTGTTTTGCCCAAATATTTGGCTGCGATTGACGAAGTTGTGCCGCCGCAAACGATATGTTTTCCCTCTTTGGAAAAGAAAAGGGACATCATGCGGTTGGCGTCATCACGGTTGGAGGGCGGACCGAACAGAAGATTGACCGGCGCACGTTTTCTGATGCGCACCACACATGCGGTGGCGTCATCGCCGGGTTTCTCACCGTAGAGCTTGTAACATTCGTCAACAAGGATTGTGGCGAGGGTCTTTGCGGTAAATCCGCCGAAAGTAAGCGGCTCCAGAAATTCGATAATGTCATCGCGTTTCCAGCCGAAGTTGTACGCCATACCGATGCCGGCATGCGGACAGCCGTCGCTCATAGCTATAAAAATGTCATTTTCCTGCAAATTTATTACTGATTTGTATACCTTTTTTCCGCCGATGTTCATTTCCGATTTGGGATAATCGTAGTTTTTGTTATCGCGGAAGAAGATTACATGCGGATTGTCATACTGTATAAGCTCCGCCGTTTCATTGTCAATCAGATGAATTATGGTAAATGTCGAGTATGCGACGCCGCGCACCGAGCATATCGGGAGAGTTGCGGCGATGGTTGAAACACAGTCCTCGAGCGAAATGCCCTCCGCCATCATGGTGGAAATGATTTTTGAGGTCAGCGTCGACAAAATGCTCGCTTTTACTCCGCTTCCAAGACCGTCCGCAAGAACAATTACCGATGAATTTTCCCCCTGGCTGACGACATCTACATGGTCGCCGCAGAGCTGTTCACCGAAATGGTTTATGCTTTTGTAGCCTATGTCTGCGCATAAATTATTCATCTGCAATGGTCTCCTTTAGTTTTGTAAGTGCAATTTTTGTTTCAGCGGTTGTTTCGCCGAGCAGCGACGCGATTTCCTGTACAATACGCATCTGCTTGTCAACTACGTTGTCGGCAATTTCAACCGTGTTGCGGCTTATCTGTTCTTTCTTTTCGCGCGCGTGCTCCTCTTCGGTTATGTCGCGCATGATACAGATAATCAGCTTATAATCCTTGTCATAAACGATTGTCTGTTCTACATATCTTTCATATTCGGCAAGATATGTACGTTTGTTTTTTATACTCCTGCCGGTTTTGAGTACGTCCATAAAAGGCTTAGGGTCAAGTACCCTGACGATTAAATCACCCAGAATATCTTTTTTGCTACGTAGATTAATCATTTTAAGCGCGGAGGCGTTAATCTGCTGAACCTCAAGCGCCTCGTTCAGAACGATAAGACCGTTAGGCGTGTTTTTAACGATAGTATCGGAAAAGCTTTCCGCCTTATCCTTAAGGAAGGGCAGACACATTGATATTTCCGCTTTGCCCTGCAGAATGGCAACCGCCTTTTCGCGGCAGGTATCATAGCCGCAAGAGCCGCAGTTAAGCTCGTCCGACGGTTTGAATTTACCCATTTCACGCAGGATATTGTTAATTTCCGTTTCCGACGGCTGCGGCAACTTTTTCTCAATAATCGTAAATGTTTTTTTCAATGACAGGCTGTCGGGTTGTTCAACCTCGAAATCCTTTTTTCCGGCAAATTCCGAAACAGCCATATAGTCCTTTACAGGGCTTCTGTGGAATTTTTCCATTACGGGACCGCCGACGCAGCTGCCGCTGCAGGCAGACATTTCAATAAAGCATTTATGGATTTTGCCGCTTTCGATGTCATGCAGCGCCGCAATGCAGTTTTCGACGCCGTCTACCGCCATGTAAGTGTAGTTCGGATTGTCCTGTGCCATTGTCTTTAAAATTCCGCCTGTTGTCGGGAAAAACCTTGCGCGGCTGTTTTCATTCTCGAAGATTTCCTGTTTGAGTTCGACGCTTTCCTCTTTGAGCCATTTTGTAAGCTCATCAAAAGTAAGCACCGCGTCTACGATGCCGCCATAATATTCCGCCTCGTCCTTTTTTGCCACACACGGCCCGATAAACACGGTTTTTGCCTGTGGATTTTTCTTTTTGATTTCAAGGCAGTGAGCTTGCATCGGGGAGTAGATGTCCGCAAGATACGGAAGCTCTGCCGGGAAATTTTTCTGGATGAGCAGATTTACGGAATGACAGCATGATGAGATAATAATATCCCTGCCGTCCTCGTTAATCATTCTTTCGTATTCATTTTTTACGATGGTCGCGCCGATAGCGGTTTCTTCAACATCTGCAAAACCCAGCCGGCGGAGTGCGCTGCGCATGGAATTAATTCCAACGCCTTCATAGTTTGCGATAAAGGACGGAGCAATGCTGACATAAACCGGCGCACCGCTTTGAAGGAGTACCTTCACCTTTTCGGTTTCGTCAACGATTTGCTTTGCGTCCTGCGGACAGACTACAAAACATTGTCCGCAAAGAATACATTCATTGCCTATGATATACGCCTGATTTCCGGAAAAGCGGATTGATTTTACCGGACAGTGGCGGATACATTTATAGCAGTTTTTACAGTTGGATTTTTTTAAGGTCAGACAGTCTGCCACTATAATACCCCCATTAACTGTGAGAATTTTCTAATACGTTTTTTTGGAAAAATTCATCGAATTTTTCGGGTGTTATTCCGGTGAACGGAACATCATCGATTACGATTGTAACTCCCTCGCGGTTGCACATGCCTTTGCAGAAACAGCCGGCAAGTGTAATTTGTGCGTCGAGTTTACGGCTTTCGATTTCTTTTTGGAACAGCTCAACCAGCTTTTGCGAACCTTTCAGGTAGCAGGAGGAGCCGATACATATTTCAATCAGCAAATTATTTCACCACACTCAGTACATTTTCTTTGAAGAAGTCATCGACGGTATCGGGCGTAACCGAGAAAAATTTATCGTCAACGGTGACGCATACGCCGTCCTGACATCTGCCCATGCAGAAAGTTCCGGCAAGCTCAACCTTATCGCTCAGGTTGTTCTCCGGAATGAGGTACTGAAGCTGCTCAACCACCTGTCTTGACCCCTTGATATGACAGGAGGAGCCGATACATACTGTAATTTTCATAGTTAATTCCTTAGCCTTTCCGCCCGCTGTTTAATTTTATTTAATGCATATCTTACCGCGGGCCGATAAGACGCATTGACGGATATATGAAAAACCGCAAGGCAGTCTTTCATATATCCGATAAATTACTGATAATCCACAACGTCAATCCATGAGTTCAAAAATTCACGTTCTTTTTCGTTACCCTTAACCGTTTGTGACGCTGCAACAATGGGCATCCATTTCTGCACATACTGCATAGCCGTGTTGCTTTTTTCGCAGAACAGCTCAAGGTATTTTTTTGCGCCGTTTATGTCGCCGTCAAGCCAGAACAGAAGATAGGTTCTGGCAGCGTCCGCCGAGGCGTTTCCCTGCGTCGCGTGCGACCAGTCAAGAATATACGGCGTGCCGTCATCGGCTATAATAATGTTCGAGGGATTGAAGTCGCCGTGACACAGCTTGTTGTGCTTGGGCATTGATTCAAGCCTTGTGTGCAGGTCATAACGAACCGTTGCCGACAAATCGGTCTGACTGATTTTGCGGTTCATTTTGTCCTTGAGCTTATTCAGCATAGGACAGGTTTTCTCATGCATTTTCAGCTGCAAATCAACGAATAAATTCATATATTCGTCCTTTTTATCCGGATTGTCATGCATAAGCTGCGCAAGCGTCTGTCCCTTGATGTAGGTTGACACTATAGCCCATTTGCCGTCTATTACGGTAACTTCTTCGACCTTGGGAATGTTCAGTCCGGTTTCTTCCACTCTCGCCTGATTGAGAGCCTCGCTGAGAATATCCGCTTTGGAAAAATCCTCGTTAAAAACCTTCATGCACAAATCGCCGTCGCGGTAAACCGTTTTGTTGTTTCTGACTGCAATAATTTTGTCCGGTTTCATGGTATAAAATCCCTCCTTAACCTCTTTTTTTATTTTCGGCATCGCGGTAAACCTGCTTGAAATCATGTTCATTTTTTTCAATCGCTTTTTCCGAATTTACCGATTTAATCTCTCTGTAAGATTTGCCGTAGTATGCACACAGATACATTTCCTTTATCTCGCTCATAAGCGGATAACGCGGATTTGCGCCGGTGCACTGGTCATCAAATGCCTGCTCGGTCATATCGTCAAGGCGGTCAAGAAAATCTTTTTCGTCAATTCCGTAGTCTTTTATAGATTGCTTGATGCCGACTCTTTCTTTTAGTGCATTAACGGCGGCAATGAGATTTTCCAGCTTTTCCGCGTCATTTTTTCCGTCGAGCCCGAGGTAATCGGCAATCTCTGCATAGCGTGCGAGCGTATGCGGATGGTCATACTGAGGAAAAGTACCCATTTTCGCCGGGGTTTCGCTTGCATTAAAGCGCAGGACGTATTCAATCATAAGCGCGTTTGCAATGCCGTGCGGCAGGTGGTGGAATGCGCCGAGCTTGTGAGCCATGGAGTGGCATACTCCGAGGAAAGCGTTTGCAAATGCCATACCTGCCATAGTTGCCGCATTTGCCATTTTCTCTCTTGCCTTAACGTTCGTCTGACCGTTGTCATATGCTTCGGGCAGATATTCAAAGATGGTTTTAAGCGCCTTGAGTGCAAGACCGTCGGTATAATCCGTTGCCATCATGGACGCGTATGCTTCGAGCGCGTGCGTTACGGCATCAATTCCCGATGCGGCTGTAAGACCTTTCGGTGCGGACATATGGAAGTCGGTATCGATAATCGCCATTTTCGGCAAAAGCTCATAATCCGCAAGCGGATATTTTATACCGGTTTTTTCGTCGGTGATAACGGCAAAGGGAGTAACCTCCGAGCCGGTGCCGGCAGAAGTGGGGATTGCGATGAAATATGCCTTTTCACCCATTTTCGGGAAAGTGTAAACTCTCTTTCTTATATCGATAAAACGCATTGCCATGTCCATGAAATCGGCTTCGGGGTGTTCGTAGAGAACCCACATGATTTTGCCGGCGTCCATAGCGCTGCCGCCGCCGAGCGCGATTATTGTATCCGGCTTGAAAGCGGACATCTGTTTTGCACCCTCCATAGCGGATGCGAGCGTCGGGTCGGGAGCTACGTCGAAGAAAGTTTCGTGTACAATTCCCATTTCGTCAAGTTTATCGGTAATCGGTTTTGTATAGCCGTTTTCATACAAGAATTTATCGGTTACAACGAAGGCTCTTTTTTTGCCCATAACCGTTTTCAGTTCGTCAAGGGCAACGGGCAGACAGCCTTTTTTGATATATACCTTTTCGGGTGCTCTGAACCACAGCATATTTTCCCTTCTTTCCGCAACAGTTTTTATATTGATCAGGTGTTTTACGCCGACATTTTCCGAAACGGAGTTGCCGCCCCAGCTTCCGCAGCCGAGAGTGAGCGACGGTGCAAGTTTGAAGTTGTACAAATCGCCGATACCGCCGTGTGACGAAGGTGTGTTTACGAGTATACGGCAGGTTTTCATTCTTTCGGAAAATTCGGCAAGCTTTTCCTGCTCCGTTGCGGTGTTCAGATATATTGACGAGGTGTGACCGTAGCCGCCGTCGGCAATCAGATGCTCCGCTTTTGAAAAAGCGTCCTCAATATCTTCGGCCTTGTACATTGCAAGAACGGGAGAGAGCTTTTCGTGTGCAAATTCCTCCGAAAGCTCAACCGACTGCACCTCGCCTATGAGAATTTTTGTTGTTTCCGGAACTTTCACGCCGGCGAGCTGCGCGATTTTGTAAGCAGACTGACCGACAATTTTGGCATTAAGCGCGCCGTTTATTATGATTGTTTTGCGAACCTTTTCCGTTTCGTTCTTTTCGAGGAAGTAACAGCCGCGCTGTGCAAATTCTTCTTTTACTTCATTATATATATTCTTATGAACAATGACCGATTGCTCCGAAGCGCAAATCATGCCGTTGTCAAAAGTTTTTGAATGGATTATCGAGTTTACGGCAAGAACAATATCCGCGGTTTCGTCGATAATCGCCGGGGTATTTCCCGCGCCTACGCCGATAGCCGGTTTGCCGGAGGAATACGCAGCCTTAACCATGCCCGGACCGCCCGTTGCAAGAATTATATCAGCCTCTTTCATAAGAAGATTTGTCAGTTCAAGACCGGGGACGTCAATCCAGTTTATGATGCCCTCGGGAGCGCCTGCACGCACCGCTGCGTCAAGTACGACTTTTGCAGCCTCGATTGTACTTTTCTTCGCTCTCGGGTGAGGGGAAATGATTATGGCATTGCGCGTCTTAAGCGCCAAAAGGCATTTGAATATAGCGGTAGACGTCGGGTTTGTGGTCGGTATAACCGCTGCGATTACGCCGATAGGTTCGGCAATTTTTTTAATGCCGTAAGCGGTGTCCTCTTCAATAACGCCGCAGGTTTTTGTATGTCTGTATGCATTGTAGATATATTCGGACGCATAGTTGTTTTTTATGACCTTGTCCTCAACAACGCCCATGCCCGTTTCTTCGACAGCCAGTTTTGCAAGAGGTATTCTCTGCTTGTTTGCGGCAGACGCGGCGGCAAAGAAAATTTTGTCCACCTGCTCCTGGGTATATTGCGCGTACTTTTTCTGCGCTTCCTTGATGCCGGCAAGAGCCTGCTCCAGAGATTCTACTCCGTCAATGATTTTTCTTTCATTTTCAATCATGATAAACCTCCTTGTAAATCGTTGGTATTCATTTGTTTTACCGACCTTTCATCGGCTTTGATAATATTTTAACATATAAACGCGCATGTGTAAAATGTATATATTATATATCGGTAATGTATTTATCGATATAACCTTGATAAATTACCGGACACGGTGTTAATGAAAGAGTGCGCGCTTGGATTTGCACAGCTCGGAAATGAAGATGTTATCAAGCTCCGACAGGCGGTAATCCTTGCGGTGTATAATCAAATCCTTGTATATTTTCGGGTTTCCGGCGCAGTTTTTCCGCACCAGACCGAACCGTGATAAAAGTTCCTGCGGAACGGGGGATACCCACATAAAGGTTTCGGGGTTTTTTGCGAGAATTTCAAACTGGCTTGCACGTTCAAATACGAATATGCGCCGGCTGAAATTGTCCGGAAGCTCCTCGCGCTTCACTTCGGCAAAGGGAAGCGATGGCACAAACGGGTCTGCGTGAGTAATCTCGATGAGTTTTTCCAAATCGGCGGTTGTGACTTCGTCTTTTGCTGCCAGCGGACAGTTTTTGTTCATGATGAGCTGATAGCGAAATTCGGTCACAAGCTCGTGGGAAAGCCCTTTTTCTTCAAGCATTTCCTTGTAATATTTGTCAAAATGTTCGGCGTAACGGATTATGCCCAGACGGTAGTCCGACTCGAGAATATTTTTGATGGCACGGTGGGAATTGGTTTCCTTGTAGAAAATTTCCACATCGGTTTCCTTGCTGAGCGACAGCGAAAAGGCAGAGAATGCGGCGGATATATAGCTTGCGCGCGGAACTGATATTGAAAAGCGTTTTTTGTTCCGCATGTCTTTTTTGAAAATACCCTCAACCTCGTCAACCTGTTTCAAAATTTTGTCCGCATAGCGAAGAAAAATTTCGCCCTCGGGAGTTAAAACCATGCCTTTCGGTGTACGCGTAAAAATCTCCACGCCGAGGGAGGCTTCAAGCTCTTTGATGGCACGGCTCAGGTTCGGCTGATTCATCAGCAAAACCTCCGCCGCTTTGTTTATGGAACCGCATTTTGCAACCTCAGCGGCGTACTTCATGTGAAGAATGTTCATGGTAAATCTCCGTTCCGCCGCGTTTTACGGCGGCATGTGCAAAGGAACCGAAAGCTTTTGTTTCGCCCCCTTATTATATTCAACATAATTATACTACTTTTTACAAAATAAATCAATATCTGATTTACATAAAATGATTAATAATTTTTGGGCAGATAACCGAACGGAAAAAGCAGAAATTGACGTAAATTGCCGATTGGGGGATAAAACGGGCTGTTTGCGTAAAAGTCGGTTATTTCATTATTATATTATAAAATGCGCTAAATGCGGAGGAAAACAAAAGACAGCAGAATTTGACTTATTTTATATTGTAAATGACTTGTAATGCGAAAAAAAATATTTTACAATACAGGTAAAAGATAAGCGAACGGTTTATCAGGTAAAGAAAGGAGAAAGAACATGGCAAAGGATATGCTTGACTACAATGTCGAACAGGAGGAAAAGGCGATTGACGCCGGGAAGAAACTGAAGGTCGGAATTATCGGTACGGGCTGGATTGCCGAGGCACATATTCAGCAGTACAAAAAAATGCCGGACGTGGAAATTGTGGCAGGAGCCGATTTGATTGAGGGAAAAGCGGAAAAATTCTTCAAAAAGTGGGAAATCGAGGGTGCGCGCTGCTATCCCGACCACAAAACAATGCTGGACGCGGAAACGGATTTGGACGCCGTAAGTATCTGTACATACAATGCCACGCATGCGGAATGTGCGGTATATGCGCTTAACAAGGGCGTGAATGTGCTTTTGGAAAAGCCTATGTGCGTTACAACGGAGGAGGCTGCCGAGATAATGAAAGCCGAGAAAAAGAGCGGAAAGATTATCTCAATCGGTTTTCAGCCCAGACTTGACCCGAATATGATTAAGGTAAAGGATATAGTGCAAAGCGGTGTTCTGGGCGATATCTATTATATTCAGACCGGCGGCGGAAGAAGACGCGGAATACCGACGCCTTTCGGTACGAGTTTCATTGAAAAAGACACGGGCGTTATCGGCGCAATGGGCGATATAGGCTGCTATTCGCTTGATATGGTGCTCAATGCAATCGGTTATCCGAAGCCGCTTACGGTATCTGGCTACACATCAAACTTTTTCGGAACAAACCCCGAGTATTTCACAGCTGAGGGCAAGCCTGCGGAATACGCCGAAAAATTCGGTGTTGAGGACTTTGCGGCAGGTTTTATCCGTCTTGAGGGCGGCATAATTCTGGATTTCAGAATTGCATGGGCAATGCATCTCGATACGCCGGGCGACACCATTATCATGGGTAAAAAAGGCTCGCTGCGTATCCCGTCAACCGAGTGCTGGAACGGCTCTGTCGGAGGACCGATGAAGATTTATCATGAAGTTGCCGGAAGTCAGGTAGAAACCGAAATCCCGATGATTACAGACAACGGTCCGGGCTGCTTCTACAAGAAGATACGCTCCTTCCTTGACGCAATCAAAGAGGGCGGAAAAGCGCCTGTTCCGACATCGCAGATTTTGTATAACCAGATGATAATTGACGGAATTGTAAAATCGGCTAAACTCGGCAAGGAGTTAAAGCTTGAAGTTCCGGAAATATAAGGAGGAATTGCTATGAAAGACTTTAAAGTGGGTTTGCAGCTTTATTCCGTCCGCGAGGATATGGAAAAGGACATGGACGAAACGCTGCGCAAGGTTAAGGAAATGGGTTATGACTATGTCGAATTTGCCGGATTTTACGGCAAGACGGCATCTGAAGTAAAGGCGATACTGGACAAATACGGACTGACTGCAATTTCGGTTCATCAGGGATTTGAGTCATATTTTGAAAAGGGTCAGCAGGAAATCGATTATCTGAAAGAAATCGGCGTAAAATATTGCGCAATTCCGTGGTATGACGCAGGAAAACTGAAAGGTACCGACGGCTGGGACGAAACGGTCGAAAAGTTCACCAAATACGGTGAGGCGCTCAAAGCGTCAGGAATTCAGCTGATGTATCACAATCATGATTTTGAGTTCAAAAAATATGAGGGCAAATTCCTGCTCGACTGGATTTACGATACAATTCCGGCGGATTTGCTTATGCCGCAGATTGATACCTGCTGGGTACATTATGCGGGCTGCAATCCGGCGGAGTACATAGAAAAGTATGCCGGCAGAACGAAAGTGCTGCACCTTAAGGATTTTGTGTGCAAGAAGCTCGGCGGAGGTCCGGTTTACGCACTTATTGATAATGACGGCGGAGAGGCAAAGCAGGCAAGCAAGGCGGACAACGGATTTGAATTCCGTCCTGTCGGCAGCGGCATACAGGATTTTCGCGCAATTTTGGAGTCGGCGGAAAAGGCAGGCGTAGATTACGTCATAGTCGAACAGGACGGTCACCCCGAGCGTTCTGCACTGGAGGACGCAAAAATATCGCGTGACTACCTGAAAAAGCTTGGCATATAAGGAGAGGTGAGCAGCTATGAAACTTGGTGTAATGAACCCCGTTCTCAATCAATACGGGTTTGAGGACGCACTGAAATATCTGCACAGCCTGGGAGTGCAGGCAATAGAAATCGGCGCCGGCGGCTATCCCGGCAATATGCATCTGAAGCCGGAGGAGCTTATCGGAAAACCCGACGCCGTAAAGGCATACAAAGAGCTTCTTGCAAAATATGAAATTGAAATTGCGGCAATAAGCTGTCACGGAAATCCGCTGCACCCGAACAGGGAAATTGCGGAAAGCTATCATAATCAGTTTAAAAACGCAATACTGGCGGCGGAGGAGCTTGGCGTGCATACGATAATCGGTTTTGCCGGCTGTCCGGGTGACTGCGAACAGTCAAAGTACCCCAACTGGGTGACCTGCGCATGGCCGGAGGACTATCTTGCAATTCTCGACTGGCAGTGGAATGAAAAGGTAATTCCGTATTGGAAGGATATGGCGGAATTTGCAAAACAGCACGGAATTGAAAAGATTGCATTTGAAATGCACCCGGGATTTGTAGTTTACAATCCGGAAACGCTGTTAAAGCTGCGTGCGGCGGTAGGCGATATTATCGGCGCGAATGTTGACCCGAGTCACCTGTTCTGGCAGGGAATAAATCCCGTTTCCGCCATTAAGGCACTCAGCGGCGCAATCTATCATTTCCATGCAAAGGATACGCTCATTGACGAAAGAAACACTGCGGTAAACGGAGTTCTGGATACAAAGCCGTACAGCGATATTCTGAACCGTTCGTGGGTGTTCAGAACGGTCGGCTACGGACACGGTAAGGAAGTCTGGAACGATATAATCAGCATGCTTAAAGCTGTCGGCTATGACGGAGTTATTTCCATTGAGCATGAGGACGGACTGATGTCGCCTAAGGAAGGCCTTGAAAAGGCAATCACTTTCTTGAAAGAGGTTCTCATTTTTGAGAATGCCGGCGAGATGTGGTGGGCATAATTTTGCGGCATTGACAGAGCGGTAAATAAAAATGCACTGCGGCGGTGTGCCTGCGGTATGTTACAGCGGACGGATTTTCGTGTATCCGCGGAATGTACCGTAAGGCTTGCCGGTGCGGTGTTTTTGCGTGCGAAAAAAGACGAAACGGGGCATGTATATTGTAAAAAATAACAATTGTATTTGAAAAAATTGTCGGATTTTGGGTGAATTTTGTAAGCATAAATATATTGACGTATAACGATAAAAATGGTATAATAAAAAGGATTTTTTTCAATTGACATCATCGGAGGAAAGAACATGAAAGACACAATTTGTCAGAGAAACGAAATTTATCAAAGAAACAAAAAAATAACGGAACAAGAAAATCTTTGTTCCGTCATGGCAGCGGGAACAGGATTCGAACCCGTACAGAGTGAGTCAGAGTCACTAGTGCTACCTTTACACCATCCCGCTGTATTAAGAAAATGTTGGTGCGAGGGACGAGACTTGAACTCGCAAGGTATGAACCACACGCCCCTCAAACGTGCGCGTCTGCCGATTCCGCCACCCTCGCTTACCGACAACTATTGTATTATATCAAATAAAATTTGATTTGTCAATAACTTTTTTTAAAAAATTTTAAAAATATACAAAGGAAGATACAAAAGATGAATATAGACGCAATTATTTACCGTAATACGGAGAAATTGATTGAGAAATACGGACTGAGCGAAAGAATATGCATTGAACACTGCGAACTGAGCCAGAATTTCTTTTCGGGTCACAGAAACGGAACAATAAAACACGTCAAGGTGTGTGATTTGGCAAATATTGCAAGATTTTTCGGCGTCACCATGGATTACATGTGTGATATAAAAAATACGAGAAGCAACTTTTTTATGCCGGTATACAAAATGGAAGGATATGACGAAAAACGGCTGATTGCAGCTTTTAAAAAGCTTGATCCTCAGGGAAAATTCAATGTGACCGAGCTTATAAATAAGGAAATGGAAGAAACGCATAAAAGAGCAAAGCAAAATAAAAATAAATCTAAAGAAAAAACTTGATTTTGAAAAATTCGTATGGTAAAATATATATGAAATTTTTGCCTGTCTGTTAACGGGCGGAGCCGTTTATTGCGGCGGAAAGGAAAATCTATGAGAAAATACGAGGATTTACACTTCTTCTGCGAAAACCGTATGCCGCAGAGAAGCTATTACATACCGAAAAATGACGGCGGATACACGTCTTTGAACGGTGAATGGAATTTTAAATACTACGAACGTGATTTTGAGGCGGATTATATAGAAAAGCAGTGGGATAAAATCACCGTTCCGTCATGCTGGCAGGCTGTCGGATACGGCAAGCCGAACTATGCGAATATTGACTATCCCTACCCGGTCGATCCGCCGCATGTGCCTGCCGAAAATCCGATGGGAATTTATGAGCGCACATTTGAAATTTCGGATACCGGCAGAAATACATATATTGTTTTTGAGGGAGTTTCCTCCTGTCTTGAGCTGTACATAAACGGCGTGTATGCCGGATATTCGCAAGGCTCGCATCTGCAGGCGGAATTTGATATTACCAAGCTTGTTAAAAAGGGAGAAAACACCGTTACGGCGTATGTGAGGAAATGGTGCAGCGGAAGTTATCTGGAGGATCAGGACTGTTTCAGATTTAACGGAATTTTCCGTGACGTGTACATTTTGTCAAGACCGGAGGGACATATTAAAGATATTAAAATAATTACCTGCGGTAACGTAATCAAGGCGGATTTTGAAGGAAGCGCGGATATTAAGCTCCTTGATGCGCAGGGCACGGTGCTTGCGGACGGGCATGCGGAGAATACGGCAGAATTTACGGTTGAAAATCCGACGCTGTGGAATGCGGAAAAACCGTATTTGTATGAGCTTGTTTTCACATATAAAGATGAAGTAATTTCGCAGAAAATCGGATTTGTTACCTATAAAATAGGTAAGATGCGTGAATTTCTGGTTAACGGCGTCGAGGTTAAGCTGAAAGGCGTAAACCATCATGATACCGATGCCTATAAAGGATGGACGATGTCGGACGAGGACATAAAGAGAGATTTGCTCCTCATGAAAAAACTGAATATCAACACAATCCGTACGTCGCATTATCCGCCGTCACCGAAATTCGTGGAAATGTGCGATGAACTCGGATTTTACGTCATGCTGGAAAATGACTTTGAATCTCACGGATTTATAGACCGCATAACCGGCGGTGTGGGCTTTGACAGTCCGGAAAATCCGGAGGACTGGCCCTGCAGCAGCCCCGAATGGAGGGACGCTTTGATGGACAGAATTAAGCGTACATACAACCGTGACAAAAATCATACGTGTATTTTTGCATGGTCATCGGGAAACGAAAGCAGCTACGGTGAAAATACGCATGATATGATGAAGTGGGTAAAAGAGCAGGATCCGCGCAGGCTAATTCATTGCGAGGACGCCAGCAGAATGGCTACGGATTACCGCAGATACAATAATATTGATACAAAACCGTTGGCGAAGCATATGGATTTGTATTCGAGAATGTATCCGTCGATAGATGAAATCAAGCAGATTATTTCGCATAAGGACTTTGACATGCCATTCTTTCTGTGCGAGTATTCGCATGCCATGGGCAACGGCCCCGGCGATGTGTGCGATTATTGGGAATTGATATATAATCATCACGAAATGATAGGCGGCTGCGTATGGGAGTGGGCAGACCACACTGTCATTGACGGCGGTGTTCCGAAATACGGCGGTGATTTTGAGGGCGAGCTTGCACATGACGGAAACTTCTGCTGTGACGGCATGGTATTTTATGACAGAAGCTTTAAGGCTGGCTCATATGAAGTTAAAGCGGCGTATCAGTATATGGACTGCCGTCTGGTATGCGACGAAATTGAAGTGCTGAACCGATATGACTTTACAAATCTGTCGGAATATACCTTTAAATATCAGATTAAGACTGACGGAAAGCTCATCGAAGAAAGAGAGCTTACGCTTGATGTTGAGCCGAAACAGACAACGCGGATTAAGATAAATCTTCCGAAGGACGGCTGCGAGTTCGGCACATACGTAAACTGTTATCTCTATGATAAAAACGGCGAAGAAACCGCAAGAAAACAGCTTATTGCCGAGGAAAACAACTATGTTCCGTCACAGTGCTGTGCTGCGGCTGCAACTCAAAATGAGCATTTTGTTACGTTCGAGGGCAAGGGCTTCAAGTATGTGTTCTCCAAAGACCTCGGTACATTTGTGAGCATGGTTAAAAACGGAGCGGAGCAGCTTTCGGCACCGGTAAAACTCACGGCATGGCGTGCGCCCACCGATAATGACCGCAGCATAAAGTACAAGTGGGGTCATTACAGCAACAACTGGGAGGGCGAAAATATCAACATGAGCTTCAACCTTATCTATGACTGCGATGTGTGCGGCAATGAGGTTACCGTTACCGGTGCGCTTGCCGGAGTTTCAAGAGCGCCGTACATGCACTACACGGCAGTTTATACCGTAAAAGAGGACGGGGAAATCGAGGTTGAACTAAGCGGTGAGGTTAAGGAAAATTGCATCTGGCTGCCGCGGCTCGGTTTTGAATTTAAAATGCCGTATGAAAATTCGCAGTTTACATATTTCGGTATGGGTGAGCTTGAAAGCTATTGCGATATGCACCGTGCGTCGATGATTGACCGGTATGAGAGCGACGCGGATAAGGAGTATGTTCCGTACATAATGCCGCAGGAACACGGTAATCATACTGCTGTAAAGGTTTTGGAAATGAAAAACGGACTTTCGTTTGCGGCGGAAAAAACTTTTGACATCAACGTTTCTCACTATACAAGCGAAATGCTGACGAAAGCGACGCATTGGGACGAGCTGAAAAAGGATACGGCGACAAATGTCAGAATTGATTATAAAAACTCCGGACTCGGCACAAACTCATGCGGCCCGGCGCTGATGGAAAAATATCGGCTCGATGAAAAAAATATTCACTTTGTATTTTATATTAAGTAAGTATTCCGGTGTACAAATCCGTCGGAACGGTGCGGAATTTACAGCGCGCCTTAAAGGATTATTTCGGGGAATTTAACAGAATTTGAAAAATATACTTGAAAAATCCGATATAATGTGATATAATATACTTCGTATTTAATTATTTAGGAGGAGAAAAACTATGAAAAAGCTTTTAGCATTAGCTTTGGCAGCCGTTATGTGCACAGGTCTTGCTTCATGCGGCACGGGAACAAAAACCGAAGAAAACTCAGGAAAGACATATGTAATTTACTCGGATAACTCATTTGCGCCGTTTGAATTTCTGGACAGCACAACAAATACTTATGTAGGTGTTGATATGGATATTCTTGCAGCCGTTGCAAAAGATCAGGGATTTGCGTATGAAGTAAAGAACGAAGGTTTTGACGCAGCTATGGGTGCGGTTCAGTCGGGTCAGGCTGACGGTATGATTGCCGGCATGACGATTAATGACAAGAGAAAGGAAACATTTGATTTTTCCGACGGATACTTTGAGGACGGTCAGATTTTGGTTGTGGCAAAGGACAGCGATATCGCAGCCGAAAAGGATTTGGCAGGTAAAAAAGTTGCAGCAAAAATCGGTACAATGGGAACCGAATATGCTGAGTCAATCAAGGACAGCGTAGGTTTTGAAACCGTAAACTACGAGGATTCTCCCACAATGTACACCGCAATCGAAAACGGTACAAACGTTGCTTGCTTTGAGGACCGTTCGGTTGTTGAATGGGCTATCAAAAATGAAAACCTGAACCTCAAGACGGTCGGCGAAGTAATCAATCCTAAGGATTACGGCTTTGCTGTAAAGAAGGGTGAAAACGCAGAGCTTCTGAAATTGTTCAACGAAGGTCTTAAGAACATAAAAGCGTCCGGCGAGTACGATAAAATTCTTGCTAAATACGGATATTGATATTACATTTGAGATAATAATTCGGTGTGATTTCAGCATAGCTGTGCTATGCTGAAATTTACACTTTTATAAGGGATTGAAGTTATGGATTTTTTAAGAACACTACAAGAGGGAACGCCACTATTTCTGACAGGTCTTAAGCTTACGGTGTCCATTTCCGTGCTGGCAATACTTATCGGCATGGTTATCGGCTTTATTACGTGTCTTTTTCGCATTTCCAAAAATGTTTTATTAAAAGCGGTTTCGGGCATTTACGTTTGGATAATAAGAGGTACGCCGATGATTGTTCAGGCATTTATCGTGTATTTCGGCATACCGCAGGTTATTCAGCTGTTTGTTCCCGGATTTAAAATAGACTCGTATACAGCGGGACTGATAACTCTGAGCCTTAATGCCGGAGCATACCTTTCCGAGGTGTTCCGCGGCGGACTCATGGCAATTCCGAAAGGACAGACCGAGGCGGCAAGAAGTCTGGGACTCAGCAAGACCAAAACAATGATAAAGGTAATACTGCCGCAGGCAATTAAAATATCCATACCGTCAATGGTAAACCAGTTCATTATAACTATCAAGGACAGTTCCATATTATCGGTTATCGGACTTGCCGACCTGGTAAACCGTGCAAAAGTATATGTAGGTTCATCATATCAGTTCTTTGCAACATACACGGTTGTGGCGCTGTACTATTTGGTCATTATTTCAATTCTGATGGTTATTTCCGCATACTTGGAGAAGAGGTTGAGCTATGAATATAAAGGTTAAAATAGAAGGCTTGTATAAAAACTTTAAGGATAATCACGTTTTGCGCGGCATCAATCTCGACGTATGCGAGGGTGAAGTTGTGTGTGTAATCGGGCCGTCCGGTTCGGGAAAGTCCACAATGCTCAGATGCATTAACTTGCTGGAAACACCTACGAAGGGCACAATTACGGTTGACGGATTCAATATCACCGACAAAAAAGCGGATATTAATAAAATACGAAGAAATATCGGCATGGTTTTTCAACAGTTTAATCTGTTTCCGCACCTGACGGTTGAGGAAAATATAACCATGGCTCCGATAGACGCAAAGCTTATGACAAAGCAAGAGGCAAAAGAAACGGCACACCGTCTTTTGGACAGGGTCGGACTTCTTGAAAAAAAGGACGCATATCCGCAGAGCCTGTCGGGAGGTCAGCAACAGCGCGTGGCGATTGCGCGTGCGCTTGCGATGAAACCGGACGTCATGCTGTTTGACGAGCCGACGTCGGCGCTTGATCCGGAAATGGTCGGCGAGGTTCTGGCTGTCATGAAAGAGCTTGCAAACGAGGGCATGACCATGATTTGCGTTACTCATGAGATGGGCTTTGCACGTGAGGTTGCAGATAGAGTTATTTTCATTGACGAAGGCGTAATCATGGAGGAGGGAACACCGGAGGAAGTGTTCGGGAATCCGTCCAATCCGAGAACAGCGGATTTTTTGAGAAAAGTTCTGTAAAAGACGGCTATAACCGTCTTTTTTAGATGAATATTTGAAATATAATGCCGGATTATGCGGCGGAACGGAGATTTTATGGCACTTTATGCGATTGCAGACCTGCATTTGCCTCTCGGCGTTAATAAACCGATGGATATTTTCGGCAAACATTGGGAAAATTATGTTGAACGGCTGCGTGATAATTGGCAGAACACCGTAAAACCGGACGACACGGTCGTTTTAGCGGGAGATTTTTCGTGGGCAACATATATTGAGGACGCAAAGGCTGATTTTGAATTTCTGAGTTCACTTAACGGCAGCAAAATTCTTTTAAAAGGAAACCATGACTATTGGTGGACGACAATGAAGAAAATGCGTGAGTTTATGGCAAACAACGGTTTTTCGGATATTGAATTTCTTCAGAATAACAGTTTTGAATACAAAGATATTTCGATATGCGGCAGCCGCGGCTGGAATACACCGCAGGGAACACAGTCGGCGGAGGATAAAAAAATATATGAACATGAAATTCTGCGCCTTAAAATGTCGGTTGAATGTGCGAAATTTCCGGATAATATAATTCTTTTTACGCATTATCCGCCGATTTTGCGCAGCTACCGCGAAAACGGGATTGTGGATTTTATGCGTGAACACAATATACACCGGTCGGTTTTCGGACATATTCATTCGTCCGGGGTGAAAAATGTCGCTCAGGGCGATATAGGCGGCATTAATTACAGGCTTGTTTCTTGTGATTATAGTGAATTTATGCCTGTAAAATTGGCCGATTAGCTTTTAAATTTGTTTTTTTTTAATAAAAAGCAAAAATATGCTTGAAATTTTATATATTTATGATATAATAATAAAGATGTAATAATGGCGTACGTGTGCGCCGTACAATTAGATGAGGAGGATTTAAACACATGGCTGTTAAATCAGAACAAGTAGAGAAAAACCTTATAAAACTTACATTTGAGGTATCGGTAAAGGATTTTGCGGACGCAATGGGCAGAGCGTATGCCAAAAATGCAAAGAAATACAGTGTACCGGGCTTCAGAAAGGGTAAGGTACCGCGCAGCGTTATCGAAAAGTATTATACCGAAGCGGTTTTTTATGATGATGCAATCAACGATGTTCTTCCGTCTGCATACGAAAATGCACTGAAGGAAGCGGAAATCGAGGCTGCGGCACGTCCGGAAATCGATGTTGAGGAAATCAAGAAGGGCGAGCCTGTAGTTATTACCGCGCTCGTTACAACAAAGCCGGAAGTTAAACTCGGCGAATATATAGGTATAAAGGTTAATAAAATTGAACACAATGTAACCGACGAAGACATTGATAAGGACATTGAGGCAACCAGAAATAAAAATGCAAGACTTGTCCCTGCCGATGACAAAGCTGTTGAAAACGGCGATACGGTAACAATCGATTTTGCAGGTTCGGTAGATGGCGTTGCTTTTGAAGGCGGCACTGCGGAAAATTATGACCTTGAAATCGGTTCAAATACGTTTATCCCGGGATTTGAGGAACAGCTGATAGGCAAAAAGGTTGAAGAAGATATTGATGTCAACGTAACTTTCCCCGAAGAATACCATGCGCCGGATTTGGCAGGCAAGGCAGCTTTGTTTAAGGTAAAAATTCACGAAATCAAGGTTAAGGAACTTCCGGAGCTTGATGACGATTTTGCTGCAGAAGTAAGCGAATTTGAAACAATGGCAGACTACAGAAACAGTGTTAAGGAAAGACTCGAAAAGGCAGCTGCCGACAGAGTTAAGACCGAAACCGAAAATGCCGTAATCGATAAGGTTACGGAAGGCTGCGAGGTTGAAATTCCGGCTGCTATGATTAATGACAGAACCGAAAGCATGCTTCGCGATTTTGCACAAAGACTGCAATATCAGGGACTTGACCTCAAGAGCTACATGCAGTATACGGGAAATACTGCCGAGGGACTCAAAGAAAACTTTAAGCCGCAGGCAGAAAAGCAGCTGAAAACCACACTGGTTCTTGAAGCGATTTCAAAAGCAGAAGACGTTAAAGTCAGCGATGAAGACGTCGACGCACGTATTGAGGAAATGGCAAAGCAGTACGGCATGGAAGTTGATAAGCTGAAAGATCTCATGCAGGAAAGAGATATTGAAAACCTTAAGGAAGAGCTTGCAATGAACAAGGTTATCGACCTTCTTGTAAGCAAAGCAAAAATCTCAAAGCCGAGAGGAAGAAAGCCTAAGGCAGAAACTGCTGAATAATACTTCCTCTTGAAAAGAAAGGAATGATGTTATGAGTTTGGTACCAATGGTAGTTGAACAGACAGGCAGAGGCGAACGGAGCTATGATATATTTTCGCGTCTTTTGGAGGACAGAATAATATTCCTCGGCGAGGAAGTGACCGACGCATCGGCAAGCCTTGTTGTAGCGCAGATGCTGTATCTGGAAAGCAGAGATCCCGATAAGGATATTCAGCTTTATATCAACAGCCCCGGCGGTTCAATCACAGCCGGAATGGCTATATATGACACAATGCAATACATAAAATGCGATGTGTCAACAATATGCGTGGGAATGGCGGCAAGCATGGGAGCGTTCCTGCTGACTGCCGGCGCAAAAGGCAAGCGTTTCGCTTTGCCGAACAGTGAAATTATGATTCATCAGCCGCTTTTGGGCGGTCTGCAGGGTCAAGCGACGGATATTCAAATTCATGCCGAGCATATCGTTAAGATTAAAAAGCATTTGAATGAAATTTTATCCGAGCGTTCGGGTCAGCCTATAGATGTAATCATGGCAGATACCGAAAGAGATAATTTCATGTCAGCTGAGGCTGCAAAAAATTACGGCTTGATTGATGAAGTAATCGTAAGCCGAAAGTAGTAATGAAAGGGTAAAAATATGGCAAAAGCTGAGAATACACATGAGCTTTGCTGTTCCTTTTGCGGTAAGCGCGAATCGGAAGTAGGCATGCTGCTTTCCGGACCGAATGTATATATCTGCGATAATTGCGTTAAGCAATGTCAGGAAGTTTTAGACGGCAGCTTTGACGCTAAAACAACCGATTTTACTGAGGGCTTGCCTAAACCAAAGGAAATCAAAGAAATACTTGACAGCTATGTAATCGGTCAGGAGGATGCAAAAAAAATTCTTTCTGTTGCCGTATACAATCACTATAAGAGAATTGCGCATGCTGAAAAAGATGATGTTGAACTTCAGAAAAGCAATATTCTTATGATTGGGCCGACGGGTTCGGGAAAGACATTTCTTGTGCAAAATCTGGCAAGGATTTTGAACGTGCCGTTTGCAATATCCGACGCAACAACTCTCACAGAGGCAGGATATGTCGGTGAAGATGTTGAAAATATTCTTCTGAAACTCATTCAGGCGGCTGACTATGACATTGAAGCTGCCGAAAAGGGAATAGTTTACATTGATGAAATTGATAAAATTGCGCGTAAGGGTGAAAATGTATCCATTACACGCGATGTCAGCGGCGAAGGAGTTCAGCAGACACTGCTGAAGGTTCTGGAGGGCACGGTTGCGTCTGTTCCGCCGTCCGGCGGAAGAAAGCACCCGCACCAGGAATGTATTCAGATTGATACAACAAATATTCTCTTTATATGCGGCGGCGCGTTTGACGGCATTGAAAAAATTATCGGCAACCGCGTCGGCAAAAAGAGCCTGGGATTTAATGCCGAAATTGAAAGCAAAAAAGAAGCGGATATATCTGAGCTTTTAAAACAGATTACGCCGCAGGATTTGCTGAAATTCGGTCTTATTCCGGAATTTATCGGCAGACTTCCTATTGTAGCTAAGTTGGAAAAACTTGATAAAAAGGCGCTTGTAAAGATACTCACAGAGCCGAAAAATGCTTTGGTTAAGCAGTATCAGGCGCTTTTGGAAATGGACAACGTTGAACTTGTTTTTGAGGACGATGCCATCGAGGCGATTGCCGATATGGCGCTCAAACGGAATACGGGAGCACGCGGTTTGCGGTCAATCATAGAAGAAACCATGACAGATGTCATGTTCGATATTCCTTCCGAACCGGACGTCAAACAGTGCGTCATAGGTAAAGAATGTATTGCCGAAAACAAGCTGCCGAAAATTGTGAGAGAAAAGGTAAGCTGATTATTCCTGTATTTCAGGGATTTTATCCGATAATACATGTAATCAACAACAGCGGACGGTGTTAATTCATCGTCCGCTGTATTTTAATGTTTAATTTCTAAAAACTTTTGCCGTCATATAACTGTCACGGTACGAGCGCATCTTATGATACATTTGACGGCCGCCTGATAAAAAATATATGCCGAAAAGGTAGAATGTACGCTTTACCCGCCGCACAAAGCTAATTGTTCTTCATGTATTCGGACGGGGATATGCCCATCTCTTTTTTAAAATATCTCGAAAAGTAATATATATCACCGAAACCGCACCGTACAGCGATTTCCGACAATGTATACGTATTCGACTCCATATATGAAATTGCTTTTATCATGCGCACGTGCAGAAGATACTTATGAAGTGACATACCGGTAAATTTTTTTATCATATCGCTGACGTAATGCGAATTAAATCCGAAAATATCCGCTATTGACTGATTTGTAATTTTTATTCCGTAATTATCATTAATATAATTCACAATTTTCTCTGCGGTGTTCAGACTGTAAGAATTTTTTTGTGAATTTTTTTTGCGAGCAAGCAAAATCAAGACGTAAGAAAGCAGATTGCCTGCCGCTGTGTCAAAATATTCCGCATGCTCGGAAAATTCATGCATAATTCTTATCAGCGTATTTTCTGTTTCTCTTATATTTTCTATAAAAAGCGGTTTTTCAAACGGCGGCATGATACTGTACGGAATATCCGGAATAAGCATATCATCGGAATAATTCTCGGGGCTGACCGGAGGTATCGGTACCGTGATGTGGCTGCTTTTTTGCGAAAAATCAAAATTTACCGCAAGATAAGTTATCCGCAATGACGGCGCTTTAAGCTGATACCCGACACCTCGCGGTATATAAAGACACGAGCCGGGTGACATTTGATATATTTTGCCCGAAACATCAATTTCGCCGTTGCCCTCCGAAACATAAAACAGCCGCGAATCAAGCGGAATACATGGGGTGTACGAGGAATTGGAAACCAGCGTCAAATATCTCACAAAACGCAAATACGGAGATAATTCCGGAAAGTAATTATTATTCTGTATTTTGTGCAAATTAATCTGTAAATCTTTCATTGATTATCACCCATTGATATTATAAAATATTTTAAAGAAAAAGTCAATATGAGAGATAATAACGTGAAAAATATGCCGCACGCCTTAATGCAATAATATGCTGTTTTACGGGAATACAGGCTGCACGGCGGCTTTTGCGCGTTATGAATTGTGCCGTTTTACGGCGGCGGAGGGAGATTATCATGATAAACAGAAAAGAAAAAAGACAGGCAAAAACGGCGGTATTTGCGGTAGTTCATGCAACATACTTTCCGCAGTTTGAAGGACTTCGCGAAAAACTTCTCGAATATCACGGCGAGCTGGTAAAAAAAGTGCAAAAGAATGAAGTTGAAACAGCGGATTTCGGAATAGTGGATTCGTCGGAAAAAGCATATGAGGTTCTTGAGCAGATCAAGGCTTCGGGCGCTGATTTGGTCATATGCAATATGGTTACATATGCTACTTCGTCGGTTTTTGCTCCGATTTTACGTGACTGCGGCATACCGATGATTCTTACGGCACTGCAGCCGCTCAAAAAGCTCGATTATTCGTCTGCGTCAACATTCATGCAGCTGGAAAATGACTGCATTTGCGCGGTTCCGGAGTATATGGGCGTTTCGGCAAGAATGAACCGGAAAATTTATGATGTGATAATCGGTTGTCTGTATAATGACGAAAAAGCAGACGGCGAAATTGCAAAATGGTGTAATATCGCAAAAGCGCTGCACGGGTTAAAGGGCGCGCGCATAGGGCTTATGGGACACACAATGGAGGCAATGTATGACATGCATGCGGACCCGACGATGATTTCCGCAGCTTTCGGTGTGCATGTGCCGCTTTTGGAGGTGGATTCGCTGATAAAAGAATACAAAGAAGCGACCGATGCCGAAACGGAAAGTAAAATTGAAATTATAGACCGGGAATTTGACATGCCCGATCCGAAATCAGACCCGATAACGTCAAAGCTCACCGATTCGGATAAGCTTAAGGCAGCGCGCGGAAGTGCGGCGCTCGACAGACTGATTGAAAAAAACCACCTCACGGGACTTGCATATTATTATGAGGGGCTTGAAAACAGTGAGCAGCGCGAGGTTATGTCATCGCTTATTGTAGGAAACTCCATTCTGAACGCGCAGGGAATACCGATGTGCGGTGAGTATGATGTAAAAACCTGTATCGCGATGCTGATAATGGACAGACTGAATATCGGCGGAAGCTTTGCCGAGTTCCACCCGTTTGATTTTGACTCAAACTGCATACTGATCGGTCATGACGGACCGCATCACATGGCTATAGCGGAGGGAAAGCCGGTGCTGCGCAGTCTTAAAAAGTATCACGGCAAGCCCGGCAGCGGAGCGTCTGTTGAGTTCAAGCTCAAGGAGGGGCCGATAACAATGCTCGGAATAACTCAGACGGGCGACGGCAGATTTAAGTTCGTTATAGGCGAGGGTGAGTCGCAGAAAGGCGAAATTCCGCCGACAGGAAATACGAATACGCGAGGCGTTTTCGGAGATGATACACCGGGCTTTGTTAAGCGCTGGGTCATGGAGGCACCGACGCATCACTATGCGCTCGGAATAGGTCATCACGCCGATGAGATAAAGAAAATTGCCGATATTCTGGGGATTGAGGCTGCTATAATAAAGTAACAGAAAGGAATGATACGAATGTTCAGAGAAGTTACGCTTGAGATGTCATTAAAACCGTTTAAAAAAACCGATACGGAGTATATACAAAAAACGGTTGATAAAATATATGAGCAGTGGAAACCGCTGTTGAAGGGAAGAAAAGTCATTAATTTCATGATGTGGACATCGGACGGCAGTGAAATTCTTGATTATGCCGCAAATCCGGACGATACCTTTGAATGGTGCCGTTACCTGGGACTTGCCAATATGCCGCTTGCGGATAAAAATGACCCGAAAGACCGCAACTTGTTTGAAAAAACGCGTCTGTATACGGAAAATCCGCCGGTTATGACATATGGGATTTTAAAGACAATCATAGACGTACTTAAAACCGAGGGGAAAAAGTATTTTCCGGAGGCGGAAATCCGCGTGGGTGAAACCTTTGACATCGGGCCGGAATTTGCGCCGTCGGATTTCAAGTATCACCGTCACACGGAAATAATCGCCGAGATGGGCGATGAAAACAAGGCGCGCCTTGAGGACAAATGCGTGGATTCTACCGCAATTTTAAACGGTGATGACAGATATTACGCGGCATATCCCAACGGTATTCCGGATGAGACGCCGCTGGCGCTGTTTCTCGGCAAGCAGACAAAATGTTTCTGCGAGGATATGGGATTTGATTTTCTGTGGCTCTCGAACGGCGTAGGCTTCAGCTCAGACCCGTGGGAGCTGAACGGAAAAATATTCGACGGCGAAAAATTTTATCCCGACAGACTGGGAAATACAAAAAAATCGGTATTTGAATTTTGGAAAAATTTCCGCAAGGGCTGTCCGGATTTGCAGGTGCAGACCCGCGGAACGAACAATACCGTAGGCATAGACTATGCAACCGACGGCGTTCCGACATATGAAATCTACAAAGGCGGATTTAATATTGTTCCTCCGCCGAATTCGCCGTGGGCGGCGTTAAACGATAATTTCGGACTGGAAATTATGGGACAAATGACTCGTGTATGCGAGCTGCCGGCTGATGAATACATGTTCAGATACTATCTTCATGACCCGTGGTGGATAAATTCGCCGTGGTATGACCGATATGACAGAAATCCGCATGATATATATTTGCCGATGGCGATTTCGAGGGTTGATGAAACGGGCAGACAGCGGTCGGCGGATATATTCAATATTCTGTCGATAGACAATTCGTACGGTGAAATGCCTGATTTCTGTGTAAATGAAACAATTCCGCATTTTCTCCGCGCGGAAAAGATATGTCCGGACGCGATGGCTCCGTTTGTGCTGGTATACCCCGTGCGTGAGTACAGCACGGCGCAAAGTGAAGAAAAACTGCACAGCATGTATTTCGGCGACATATATGTATGCGACAGCATAAATGACGGATTTCCGCTTAACTGCGTGGTATCGTCCGATATTTTTCTCGGACATGACGCGAAACTCTACAAGGGCAGCGTATTGGTGTCTCCGGTGCCGGAAACGGTTGAGATGAAGAACAAGCTCCTGGATTTTGCAGCCGGCGGCGGACGTGTAATAATTTACGGTGATAAAAAATACGAAAGCGATTTTTCCGATAAAAAAAATATTGTGTATGCGGATATAAACGGTGATTTGCTGCGGAAAGCGGCGGGGCGATTGGGTTACTGCGTTTCATTCGGAAATGCGAAAAAAGACAGAAAAAATGTGACGTTTACGGTTCACCGCAACAACAATGCATTTATGTTCTCGCTGTATAACTGTAACACAACGTCAAGCTGCATATTTAATACGCCGCTTGGTGCTCCTGTTCTTCTGACGGGTGAATGTGAGGTAAGCGAAAACGGTGCGGAATATCATTTTGCGAGAAGTGAGGAAAGAGAGTGCCGCATATTTATAAAACAAAAGAGCGGACTCATCAGCGCAAAGGAAAGCCCGTCGGGCAATGACATGATGAAGCGTATATTCATTTTGGAGGGGCTTGATGACGCGGAAATATGTTATTTCCCCGAAAAATCAAACGAGGATAAAGCATACGTCGGACCGTATGTGACTCATGCCGAAACGCCGACATATTTTGACAGCTTGGAGCGCGTAGACGGCGGAGCACTCGGCGTGTATTATAAAATGAAGCACGTGAGCGGAAAAATATCTTTTTATACAGTGCGGTAATTTACGGAAGCGACGGTATCAAATGCTTGCTGAATGTATATTTGAAATTAAGGAAGTGAAAAATCATGAAGTATGATTTGTTTGTATTTGCCGGACAATCCAATGCAATGGGAGCATGTGTTCTGCCGCCGGAACATCAGCTGAAGATTAATTCCTGCATGGAATACAAATACAAGCCGGTATATTTGGGCGGAGAAATCGGTGAATTTGTTCCTGTGGGGTACAATAACGGTGAATTTCTTTATAAAGATATTGAGGCGGCGTATAAAAATACCGATAAAAACGGAAGAAGCCGGCTTGATGATTACAGCGAAAACACGTACTTTGTTTCGGCGATGTCCAATCTTAAGAGTGAGGCGGAAAAATCGGTTAACCCGTTTTCGGTATATTCCGAAAGTGAACAAAATACGGCATGCAGTATCGTTCCGTACTTTTGCGAAGAATGGGAAAAACTCGGAGGTTCGGCACTCACGGCGCATATCGCAAAGGGAGGAGTGAATATATCTCACTTTTTCTCCGAGGATATGGCGGCGGAATACAACCGTTTTGCCGCGGACAACGGATACGGACGCATTGACGGTGACGGAAAAGCAGAGGAGGTATACTGCGGCAAATGCAGAGCGTTCTTTGCCGACGCTGCGAAAAAATACGGAAAAGATTGTCTTGGCGAAAAAATACTTGTGTGGAATCAAGGTGAAAGCAATTCGGAGGACAGCTGCGCGGAGTACAAGCAGAAGCTTCACATTATGTGGGAAAAAGCAAAGAAAATCGGCTTTGAAAAGCTGTTTATTATCCGCGTCGGATACTGGTATACTCATGATACCTGCCATGTTATGCAGGCGCAGGAGGAATTTTGCGCGGAGAACAAGGATGCATTTATAATTTCGCGTGACATTTCTTACATGCCTGACCCGATTTATATGGAGAACCTTGGGGACTACTACTCCGAAAGACCCGATGAAAAGTATTTCTTCTGCCGTGATTCTTTTTACGGTTACGGTAATTCTCATATCAATGAAAAAGGTTTTAAACTTGCCGCAAAAACCTGTGCGGAAAATGCATACAGAATTTTAAAGGAGGGCGCAGAGCCTGTAAACGAAAAAGATATTGTTAAATATTAAAAATACTGTGCAGTACGCAAAAACGGCTCGCCATCGGGAACAGGACACCCCGGACGAGCCGTTTTTTATTCACATGCAGCTTTTATGACAACCGGCGAAGTTAAAAAGTCGCGGTTTTGCGGCACGGTTTTATCGGCGCAAAGTGCGGCAACATTTGCGGCGAGTATATCCTCACGCAGCATGGGCGTGTCAAAATCGGCGGTTTTATTTATAACCGGCAGACTGCATGTCTTGCGCATGGTGCCGAGAATTTCCCTGCCGGTTTCGTTCATGCCGAGGACGCGTATATATTCCGGCGGACGGTATCCTCCGCGGAGATTTAAAAGCGAGGACGCAATTATTCTGCGTATCCGCGATTTTGTATGCCGCTTGCTTGATACAAAATCGACGGTTTCGTCGATTGTACGGCAGTGCGCTGATTTTAAAAACCGATTGTCAAGCCCGGGTTCTATGTCGGGAATTCCGCAGAAAAGCTGTTCTTTTTCAGTAATCATGCGATAGCGGAAAATATCGCTTAAACGGTTTATGTCATATTTTTCATGCCCGGAATAATCATACGGCACAAAATGTGAAAAATCCTCCGAGGATTTTATTTTCTCACGTACAAGAGTGGCGGAAGCGTAAGCGCCGTCATGCCCGCTGTCATGGTATCCTACCGTTCGTCCGTGAGTCACGGGGCTGATTTTGCTGCCGATGCGCATGAGGGAACAAATGTATTCAACGGCGAGCAGATTGTTCGGATATGAAAGCAGCGAACTGTCAATCAGACCGTCATATGCACATTCGCGCGCTGCGGCAAAACCCATGCCCTCCGCAGCAAGGCGCTTTATTTCTGCTGAAACCGACGCGGGTTCATGCAGCATAACATCGGCGGCATGCAAAAGCTTTTGCAGGTTTTCCGACTCGCTGCCGAAAAACAGTGTATCGATAATTCCGGCAGCGTCGAGTGTTTCGACGGCACCGCGTGCAAATCCCTGCGCCGATGACAGGCAATACCTGACGGGCAGCTCGATAATCAAATCCGCACCGGAACACAGCGCGGCATGCGCACGCGTCCATTTGTCGTAAATCGCAGCATCTCCGCGCTGAACAAAGCTGCCGCTCATAATGCAGACAACCGCGCCGTGCGTCTTTTTCGCCAGCTCAATCTGATATTTATGACCGTTATGAAACGGATTGTATTCACATATTATTCCGGCAATTTTCAAATTTGTATCCTCCTTGCAGTACGCTTTTTTTAATTATAACTCAAAAATTCCGTTTTGTACAGTGTATTTTTATGTATTTTGTTGAATAATAATTGTGCAAATAAAGTTGACAAAATCTGCAAAATGAATTATAATATGAATAGATGTTCATTTGTTGATATTTTAATACGGAGATGATGAAAATGAAAGTTTACATGGACAACAACGCGACGACATCTTTGAAAAAAGAAGTTTTGGACGCAATGCTTCCATATTATACAGACATTTACGGCAATGCCTCCTCCAAGTTCTATGAAGTCGGGAGAGAGGCGGAGAGCGCCGTACTGAAAATTCGTGAGCGCGTGGCAAAGCAGCTGGGTGCAAAAACGAATGAAATATATTTTACCGCATCGGGATGCGAGGCGGACAACTGGGCAATCAAAGGAATTGCCTTTGCAAATAAAAACAAGGGAAATCACATAATCACATCAAGCATTGAACATCATGCGATTTTGGGAGCGTGTGAATTTCTCGAAAAGAACGGTTTCGAAGTGACGTATCTGCCGGTTGACAGCGAGGGTCGCGTAAATCCCGAAGATGTTGACAAGGCAATCACCGACAAAACAATTCTGGTTTCAATCATGACGGCGAATAACGAAATCGGAACAATTGAGCCTATTGCCGAAATTGCGGAAATATGCAAAAAGCATAAGGTAATTTTTCACACCGACGCCGTGCAGGCGATAGGACATATGAAAATAGACGTGTCCGAGCTGGGAGTGGATATGCTGTCGCTGTCCGCACATAAGTTCCACGGCCCGAAGGGCATGGGTGCGCTGTATATTAAAAACGGAATAAGAATTGAAAATCTTATCCACGGCGGCGGCCAGGAACGCGGCAAGCGTGCGGCGACGGAAAATGTTGCCGGCATGGCAGGGCTTGCGGAGGCGCTTGAAATTGCAAATGCAAATCTTGAAAAGAACACGGCGCACATGAAAGCTATGCGCGACCGCCTGATAAAGGGAATTGAAAGTGAAATTCCCTATTGCCGTCTGAACGGCCCGAAAGATGAAACCAGGCTTTGCAATAACGTTAATTTTTCATTCAGATATATTGAGGGTGAATCGATACTTATGCTGCTCGATATGAACGGCATCGCCGCGTCAAGCGGAAGTGCATGCGCATCGGGTTCGCTTGATCCGTCGCACGTACTGCTCGCAATCGGGCTGCCGCATGAGATTGCACACGGCTCGCTGCGTCTGAGCGTGGGGGAGGATACCACGGAAGAAGAGGTGGATTATGTTCTCAGTGTTTTGCCGAAAATAATTGAGCGGCTGAGAATGATGTCACCGCTGTATGAAGAAGTTTTGAATCTTAAAAAGGAGGACTGATTTTATGTATTCGGAAAAAGTTATGGATCATTTTGCAAATCCGCGCAATGTAGGTGAAATTAAAGATGCTAACGCTGTGGGACAGGTCGGCAATCCGAAATGCGGAGATATAATGAAAATTTATATGGACATCGACGATAATGATGTTATCCGCGATGTTAAATTCAAGACGTTCGGCTGCGGAGCGGCGATTGCGACAAGCTCGATGGCAACAGAAATGGTAAAGGGAAAAACTGTTGATGAAGCGCTTCAACTCACCAATAAGGCAGTTATGGAGGCGCTTGACGGACTTCCGCCCGAAAAAATTCACTGCTCTGTCCTTGCGGAGGAGGCAATAAAGTCGGCGATAGACAATTATCGCGGTACGGGCGAGAATGATGTTCATGCAGGCTGTACATCCGATTGTGCATGCTGCCCTAAGGCTAAGCAGGAATAAATACTTGTATTTGTACATTGTTCACAGTCTTTTTATAAAGCTGCGGCAAAATGAAATATTTTTGCTGCAGCTCTTTTATATATTTACAAAAAACTATTGCAAAAGATGAAATACTGTTATATAATAAATAATGGAAATTTATGCAAAACATAATAAATGGAGGAAACAAACAATGGTATTTGACAGTGTAAAGAAGATTATTACGGAGCAGCTCGGAACGGACGAAAGTGAAATAAGACTTGGTTCAGCGTTTGTTGAGGACTTGGGTGCGGATTCGCTTGACGTTGTTGAGCTTATTATGGCGTTTGAAACGGAATTTGATATGGAAATCCCCGATGAGGACGTCGAAGGCATCGAAACCGTTGAAGATGCGGTAAATTATATTAAAGAACATAAAGACATTGATTGATGGTGAATTAAATGACGGATTTTGAGAAAAAAATCGGCTACAGCTTTCACAATCCGAATTACCTTAAACGTGCACTGACGCACAGTTCATACGCAAATGAACATAATATCGGCGATAACGAACGTCTGGAATTTTTGGGCGATGCGGTTTTGAGCCTTATTGTAAGCGAATATTTGTTTAAAAATCATTCGGACGATACGGAGGGCGACTTGAGTAAAATCCGCGCCTCGCTTGTCTGTGAGCAGGGTTTGTTTGAATTGTCCAAAAAAATCGGACTTGCGCAGCAGATAAAGCTCGGAAACGGCGAGGAAATGACCGGCGGCAGAAAACGTCCGTCGGTTATATCGGACGCATTTGAGGCGCTTTTGGCTGCAATATTCCTTGATTCCGATTTCTATACGGCGAAAAAATGGCTGCTCAAACTTATGGATATGGAGCTGTCGCACGCTGCTGTGGGAAATCTCGGGGATTATAAAAGCATGCTTCAGGAGCATACTCAAAAAGGCTCGCGCGGTAGGGTGACGTACAGGATTGTGCGTCAAAGCGGCCCCGACCACGCGAAAAAATTTGAATGTGAAGTGCTGATTGACGGCAAAGTAAAAGCAAAAGGAATTGGAAGAAGCAAGAAGGACGCAGAGCAGGCTGCGGCTGAAATTGCATTTAAAAATCTATGAAGTATTACAATATTCCGATATTTGTGCCGCATGAAGGCTGCCCGTATAACTGCATTTTCTGCAACCAAAAACGGATAACGGGTGCGGATACGTCGGTGACGGCGGCAGACATTGTGCGGATTATAGAAGAACACTTAAAAACCCTGCCGGAAACCGACAGGTATATCGAAGCTGCATTTTTCGGCGGAAGCTTTACAGGTATTTCGGCAGAAAAGCAGGAAGAATTTCTTTCCGCAGCATATAAGTATGTGCTATCCGGAAAAATCGACGGCATACGCATGTCTACGCGTCCGGATTATATTGACACGGAAATTATCGCAAGGCTTAAAAAGTACGGCGTGACTACGGTTGAACTGGGTGTGCAGTCAATGGACAGCGAGGTGCTCAGACTGTCGGCACGCGGACACACTGCCGATGATGTTGAAAAAGCGGCAAAGCTGATAAAGGACGCCGATATTCGGCTCGGGCTTCAAATGATGACCGGGCTGCCCGGAGATACGCCGGAAAAATCGATAGAAACCGCGCGCCGCATCATTGCACTTAAACCGGACTGCGTAAGGATTTATCCTACGCTTGTCGTGCGCGATACACCGCTTGAAACAATGTATAAAAACGGCACATACAAACCGCAGCCGCTCGATGAGGCGGTGCAGCTGTGCAAAAAGCTTTTGCTGATGTTCGATGAGGCAAAAATTGACGTAATACGCGTCGCGCTCGTGACCACCGATGAAATATCGGATAAAGGCTCAGTCATTGCAGGGCCGTTTCACAGCGCTTTCCGAGAGCTTTGCGAAGGGGAAATATATTTTGATATGATGTGCGGCATGATTGAAAAGGAAGAAATTACCGGATTTTATGCCAATCCGCGTGAAATATCAAAGGTTGTCGGAAACAGACGGCGCAACGTTAAAAGAATTAAGGAAAAGTATAATATCGATATAAAAATCAAACCGCTCGTCGGCATAGAAAAAGGAAAGCTGCGCGCGTGGAAGGAATGAGAATTAATTGTATCTTAAAAGGTTAGAAATACAGGGTTTTAAATCTTTTGCGGATAAAACCGTGCTTGATTTCGGAAACGGAATAACCGGCGTTGTAGGCCCTAACGGGAGCGGAAAAAGTAATATTTCCGACGCCATTCGCTGGGTCATGGGTGAAATGAGCGCAAAATCACTGCGCGGTTCCAACATGCAGGACGTTATTTTTAACGGTACACAAACGAGAAAGCCGCTCAATTTTGCGGAGGTAAGTCTTGTCCTTGATAATTCGGACAGGCTTTTTCCGATTGAATTTGATGAGGTCATGGTAACAAGACGTGTGTTCCGTTCGGGAGAAAGCGTCTACAAAATCAATAATGCAAACTGCCGCCTTAAAGATATTCAGGAGCTTTTTATGGATACGGGACTCGGGCGCGACGGATATTCAATGATAGGTCAGGGCAACGTGTCGCAGATTTTGTCCACAAAAGCCGAGGACAGGCGGAGTTTTTTTGAAGGCGCCGCAGGCGTATCAAAATACAAGCACCGCAAGGAAGAGGCGGAACGCAAGCTTGTTTCGGTAAATGAAAATCTCGTGCGCATAAACGATATAACGCTCGAATTGGAATCACAGTTGAAGCCGCTTGAAAATCAATCGAAGAAGGCGAGAGAATACCTTGTGCTTTATGAGGAGTACAAGGGTCTTGACGTGTCCCTGATTTTGCTGAGTGCAGAAAAGGGCAAGCTGCAGCTTGCCGAGGTTCACAAACAGCTTACCGATGTAACCGGGGAAATTGAAACCGTTAAATCACAGGCTGACGAATTTGAACTGCAAATGGCTGATTTGTACACCGAAAACGAGAAAAAGGACATGGAACAGACCGCCACAAACAACGCGCTTATCGAAAATGAGGGAATGGTTGCGAAAAAGGAAAATGAAATCACAATTTCGCAAAACAATATTGAAAACAGCAATTCTCTGTTCGGCAGAATAGACAGGGAAATTGAAAACATACAAAAAAATACTGCTCAGAAACAGCAGCAGATTAAAGAGCTGGAAGAACAGATTTCAGCGATGGAGCAGGAAAGCCGTGAGCTGACGCAGTCTTTCGGCGACATCGAAAAGGATAACAGCGCAATTTATGACGAGCTGGAAGCTTGCCGGCGTAAAATTGATGAGATTAATAAAAGTATAATGGAAAAATCCGGTGAGATTTCCGCCGATAAAGCCAAGGTTGACGGCATGGAAACGCTGCGTGCAAGCCGGCTGGAGCGTAAAGCTGCGGTTGAGGCGGAAATTCTTGCAAATGAAAAGGGACGCGAAAATCTTGCGCATGAGCTTGAAGAAAGCAAACAGAAAATTTCCGCGCTTGAAGAAAAGCTGTCTGCGATGAATGTGCGCATAGAGCGTCAGCAGACCGCATGTGATGCGCTCGACAGGGAAATTGCCGGTATTAATGCAGAGCTGGCGGATAAGCAGGTGGAATTTAACTCGAAAACTTCAAAAAGACGCATGCTTGAAAGCATGGAAAACGATTATGAGGGCTATGCGCGGAGCGTTAAAGCCGTTCTTAAAGCACCGGAGCTGAAAAGACGCGCAATCTACGGAACTTTGTCAGGGCTTATTGAAACCGACAAAAAGTACGTAACGGCAATCGAAGTGGCACTGGGCGGCGCGCTTCAGAATATAGTGGTCGAGGACGAAGAGGACGCAAAGGCGGCTATTGCTTACTTGCGTGAAAATAAGCTGGGCAGAGCTACATTTTTGCCCGTTTCATCGGTTAAGGGCAGACGGCTTGATAATGAAAACGAAATAAAAAAATGCCGCGGATTTGTGGGAATAGCCGCGGATATAGTGCGGTTCGACAAAAAATATACCGGGATTACGGAAAGCCTTTTGGCGCGCACCGTAGTGGTGGAAAATATCGATGACGGCATTGCGCTGTCAAGAAAATACAATTACCGTTTTAAAACCGTAACGCTGTCCGGGGAGGTGCTGAATGCAGGCGGCTCCATGAGCGGCGGCAGCGGCGGCAAAACCGGCGGATTTTTGTCGCGCGCAAGCGAGATAAAAACGCTTGCGGAACAGATTTCAAAGCTTTCCGGCGAGCTTGACAGGCTTAAGGAAACGCTCGCCCAAAAGGAAAGCGAACGCAGTAATGCAAAAATGCAGCTCGATACCTACAATCCGCTTGCACGCGAATGTGAAAATGACATTCTGGTACTGAAAAATTCGGCTATGCACCTGAATGCAACGCTGGAAAACGGCGAAAACGGCGGAAAAGCTTTTTCGGACGAGCTTACTCAGCTTGAACAGCTGTTGAGCAGCTCGGCAGGCGAAATTGCGGAGATGATAAGCAGAATACGCACAGCGGAAAACGATGTTGAAAATATGCGGCAAAAAGCAGCAGAACTGTCGGAGGAATGTGCGGAGATTGAACTGCGCAAGGAAAATAAAACCAAGGAAATTATGAATGAAACCGTACGTCTGCGCTCAATCGAAAAGGATATTGCGTCTGCGCGGCAGACCATTGAAAGTCTGAAAAACGGAATTTCGGAAAACAATAATTCCGTCGAACAGAAAAATACCGATAAACACAATATCGAAGTGCAGAATGAAGAACTGGCTAAAGCGATTGACGAGAAAAAGGCGGAAATTCAAACGATAAAGGAAACATCGGAAAAAATAAAAGAACGCCTTTCGGAAATCGAAAAGGAAAAGGCGCAGGTTATGGACAGGCTCAAGGGTATGCAAAGCTCAAACAAGGAGCTTACCGACAGACTTATTCTGCTCCAGCAGGAGCTTTCGCGCGTGGAAAATAAGGAAACTAAGCTGACCATGGAACGCGATAACATGATTTCGCGGCTTTGGGACGATTACGAACTCACCCTTGAAACTGCGGAGGAAGCCAAAAAAGATATTGAAAACGAAAAAGAAGCCGTAGCGCGTGCCACACAGCTCCGTTCGCGGATAAAATCGCTCGGCAGCGTAAATATCGATTCTATCGAAGAATACAAAAATGTGCGCGACAGATTTGAGTTTTTGTCGGAGCAGAAAACCGACCTCGAAAAATCAAAGGAAAATCTGGGCAAGGTCATAGGTTCTATGCAGGAACTCATAGAAGAACACTTTGAAAAACAATTCTCAGAGATTAACAAAAGCTTTGAAAATGTTTTCCGTGAGCTGTTCGGCGGAGGACACGGCAGACTGTATCTGTCCGAGCCGGACAACGTTCTCGAAAGCGGAATTGAAATTGAGGTTCAGCTGCCGGGCAAGAGTCTGCAGAACATAAATCTGTACTCCGGCGGCGAAAAATCATTTATCGCTATAGCGCTGCTGTTTGCGATTTTGGAGGTAAAGCCGACGCCGTTCTGCATTCTGGACGAGATTGACGCTGCACTTGATGATGTGAACGTTTCAAGATTTGCGACTTATCTCAAAAATTATCTTGAAGATACACAGTTTATTGTCATCACACACAGACGCGGCACCATGGAGGCGGCAAATGTCCTGTACGGCGTTACCATGCAGGAAAAAGGCGTTACAAAGATGCTCAGTCTCGCAATCGATGAGGTAGACCAAAGCATTATAAAGTAGGAAAGGACAGATAGAAAATGGAAGCAAAACAATTTGAAAAGCTTACATATTTATTGAAATTCCCCAAAGACTACGAGGAGGGAAAAAAGTATCCGGTTATATTTTTTCTGCACGGTGCCGGGACAAGAGGAAATAATATTGATGACGTGAAGGACAATCCGTTTTTTCGCATAATAGAAGATTATGAGGATTTTCCGTTTATCGTTGCGGCGCCTCAGTGCTGTGCCGATACGTGGTTTGACCTGTTTGAAACCTTAAAGCGTCTGGCGCTTTCGGTATATAATTCGGATTTTACCGATAAAGAGCATTTTTATGTTATGGGAGCGAGCATGGGCGGATATGCGACGTGGCAGCTTGCAATGAGCCTGCCGGATTTATTTGCCGCAGCCGCACCGATATGCGGCGGAGGAATGTACTGGAATGCCGGACGGCTTGTAAATGTTCCGATATGGGCGTTCCACGGCGGACTGGACGATTGCGTATATCCGGAGGAAAGCAAAAAAATGGTTGACGCGGTAAACGGGTGCGGCGGAAATGCAAAGCTGACCGTATATCCCGATAACGGTCATGACGCGTGGAGCGACACATACAAAAATCCGGAGTTTTTCAAATGGCTTTTGTCCAATAAAAATAATAATGACAAAAGTGCGGAAAATTATTTCAGTGACAGCAAAATATACGGATAATGCGGCTTAATGCGTGAATACAGTTCCCGGAGGGGAACTTTAATAAATACTACATTGCAATATAAGGAATTTGATTATGGGATTTTTTGAAAAGCTCAAAAACGGTCTTAACAAAACGAGAGAATCCTTTACAGACAAGGTAAACGATGTTTTTAAAGTATTTGTAAAGGTGGACGAGGAATTTTTCGAGGAGCTTTTGGACGCGCTGATTATGGCGGATTTGGGAGTCGAAACCTCCGAATACATTATTGACCGGCTCAGGGATAACGTAAAGAAAAAACATATTTCCGATTCGGAAGAGGTTAAGGAAGAACTGAAAAACGTAATAAGCGAAATTCTGACCGAACAGGACTGCACAATGAAGCTTAGTACAAAGCCGTCGGTAATACTTGTAATCGGTGTAAACGGAGTCGGCAAAACCACGAGTATAGGCAAAATGGCGGCGTTTTACAAGTCACAGGGGAAAAAGGTGCTGCTCGGTGCCGCCGATACATTCCGTGCGGCTGCGATTGACCAGCTTGACGTATGGGCAAACCGCGCAGGTTGCGACATTATCAAGCATCAGGAAAATTCCGACCCGGCGGCGGTTGTTTTCGACGCATGCCGCGCAGCTGCGGCACGAAACAGCGATATTTTGATATGCGATACGGCGGGAAGACTGCACAACAAGGCGAACCTCATGGCGGAGCTGAACAAAATCGGCAGAGTTATCGACCGTGAGCTGCCGGGAGCCGACAAAGAAATATTAATCGTACTTGACGCCTCGACGGGACAAAATGCGGTTTCACAGGCTAAACTGTTTGCCGAGGCGGCAAACATTACCGGTATAATCCTGACTAAACTTGACGGCACGGCTAAAGGCGGTATTGTTGTTTCCATATCGAAAGAGCAGAATATCCCGGTTAAATTTATCGGCGTGGGTGAGGGAATTGACGATTTACAGGAATTTAATGCGGAAGATTTTGCCAAAGCTTTATTTGAAGGTGTATAATTTATATTGACTTTTACGTCAAAATATGATAAAATAAACTATTATTTAACTTAGGAGGGATCTCATTATGGTAAAGATTGCAATTTTAGGTTACGGAACGGTCGGGAGCGGCGTTTATGAGATAATTAAAAATGAGAAATTTGATGAAAAAGCGCTTAATCCGATTGGGGTAAAATACATTCTTGACATAAGAGATTTCCCCGAACATGAGGAAAAGGAAATTTTCACAAAGGATTTTAACGTTATTCTGAATGACGAAGAAGTTTATTGCGTTGTGGAAACGATGGGCGGACTTCACCCTGCATACGAATTTACAAAGCAGCTTTTGGAGGCAGGAAAGAATGTTGTGACATCAAACAAAGAACTTGTTGCAACCTACGGTCCCGAGCTTTTGACAATTGCAAAGGATAAGAATGTCAATTACCTGTTTGAAGCAAGCGTGGGCGGCGGAATACCGATTATTAAGCCGATGTGCTCAAGCCTTATGCCCAATAATATAGAAAAAATTGCCGGTATCCTGAACGGTACCACAAATTTTATTCTGACCGAGATGATCACAAAAGGCAAGAGCTTTTCCGAGGCGCTTGCCGATGCTCAGAGCAACGGATATGCGGAACGAAATCCTGCCGCCGACGTGGAAGGACATGACGCATGCCGGAAACTTGCTATTTTGTCATCGCTGGCATGGGGCGAGTATGTAAATTACAAGGATATAGTGACCGAGGGTATAACCGAAATAGAAACAAAAGATGTGAAATATGCGGACAAACTCGGATATGTTATTAAACTGATAGGCTATGCGAAAAAAGACGGCAAGCTGTTTGCGCGCGTTGCGCCGATGCTTGTGCCGAAAAAATATCCGCTCGCCGGTGTTGACGGCGTGTTCAACGCGATTATAGTCCGCGGAAACTATCTCGGAACCTCCATGTTTTACGGGCGCGGCGCCGGGAAATTCCCGACGGCAAGTGCGGTTGTTGCCGATGTGATAGATTCGGTGCGGCACATAAATGCGAATAAGGCATATATTGAATGGAAAAACGCGGCGCCGGATTATATGCTGCCGGCAGAGGAAAGTGAAAACAGATATTTTGCGGTAACCGACGCGCCTAAGGATCAGACCGAGAGTTTGTTCGGCGAAATTGTCACGGCTGACGGGGAAAACGGCGAATATGCATTTATCACCGGCGCGATGAAAGAAAAGAAATTTTCGGAAAAAGCGGCAATGCTCGGTATTGCAAAGTTTATCAGAATTTTGGAGGCATGATGATTTACGTAAGAGTGCCTGCAACAAGTGCAAATATGGGCCCCGGATTTGATTCTATGGGAATAGCGGTCGGAATGTATAATTCGCTCCGCATTTCGGAAACCGATTCCGGGCTTACAATATACAACAATTCAATTGAATTTATACCGGATAATGAAAAAAATATGGTGTACAGAGCCATTTGCCGCGTTTTTGACGAAGTGGGCTATAAAAAACGCGGTCTTAGAATTATCCAGAACAGCGATATTCCGGTAACGCGCGGTCTCGGCAGCAGCAGCGCCTGCATAATCGGGGGCATGCTTGCCGCAAACGTAATATCGGGCAGAAAGCTCTCTTACGGCGAGATACTGGATCTTGCGGTAGAGATGGAGGGTCACCCGGATAATGTAACGCCCGCGCTGTACGGAGGATTTTGCGCGGCGGCTGCCGAAAACGGACATACCGTGTTTATGTCGAACAAAATAACCTCCGGCATCAAAATGGCGGTCATGATTCCGGATTTCTTCGTTTCGACAAAAGCGGCACGTGTTTTGCTGCCGGAAAATGTAACTTTGAAAAATGCATCATATAATATATCGAGGGCGGCTCTTTTGACCTCGATGCTTATAGCTGGAAAAACCGCGGATTTAAAAACGGCTGTCGGTGATAAACTTCATCAGGACGTGCGCAAGACAAACATACCGCATTATGATGAAATAATCGCAAAGGCTTACGAATATGGGGCGTGCGGCGCATATTTAAGCGGTTCCGGACCGACCGTTGCAGCTATTCTGCCGGCGGATTGCCGCGGCTTCGGGAGAAATATGAATGAATTTTTAAAGTCGCTCGAAAAAAAATGGAGATGTTTGGTTCTTCCTATAGACAATGTAGGAGCAATATTAAAGGTAATTTAATTTCAGGGGGTTTATTATAATGGGATTAATCGTTCAGAAATACGGCGGAACTTCAGTAAGGGACGCCGAGCGCGTTATGAATGTCGCGCGCAGAATAGTGGAGGCATATGATGCCGGAAACAATGTTGTTGTTGCGGTTTCGGCACAGGGCGATACTACAGACGATTTGATTGAAAAAGCAAAGGAAATTAATCCTGACGCGTCAAAACGCGAGATGGATATGCTGTTGGCAACCGGTGAACAGATTTCAATTTCGCTTTTGGCTATGGCGATTGAAAAAATCGGCAGACCGGTTATTTCGCTTACCGGTTGGCAGGCAGGATTTATGACCGATACATCATACGGAAATGCGAGAATTTCCAAAATCGATACCGACCGGCTCAAAAATGAGCTTGATAAAAGAAAGATTGTAATTGTTGCCGGTTTTCAGGGACTGAATAAATATGACGACATAACAACGCTTGGTCGTGGCGGAAGCGATACATCGGCAGTGGCGCTGGCGGCAACGCTGGGCGCGGACGTATGCGAGATTTATACGGACGTGGACGGAGTCTACACGGCTGACCCGAGATTTGTCAAAAACGCTAAAAAGCTTGATGAAATATCATATGATGAAATGCTGGAACTTGCGTCACTCGGCGCTAATGTACTGCATAACCGTTCGGTGGAAATGGCGAAAAAATATCATGTTAAGCTTGCCGTAAAATCAAGTCTTAATAAGAACGAAGGAACGTTTGTCAAGGGGGTAAATAAAGTGGAAAAAATGTTAGTAAGAGGCGTTACGAGAGATAATGATGTTGCGAGAATTTCGCTTTGCGGCGTTGAGGATACGCCGGGTAAGGCATTTACCGTATTTTCACTCATATCCAAGGAGGATATAGGCGTTGACCTGATACTGCAGTCAATCGGTTCGGAGGGACGCAAGGACATAAGCTTTACCGTAAAAGAGAGCGACCTTGACAAAGTCCTGAAAGTACTCGAGGACAATGATGAAAAAATAGGAGCACGCGAGATTAAATACACTGCCGACGTTTCAAAGGTTTCAATTGTCGGAGCCGGAATGGTGAATAATGCCGGTGTTGCGACATCAATGTTTGAGGCTCTTTATAACGCACATATCAATATCAGCATGATTGCGACCTCGGAAATTAAGATTTCAGTACTTGTTGCAAGGAAGGACGCGGAACGCGCCGTAAATGCAATACATGACGAGTTTTTGCTTAATTAACTGAAAATCAAGCGAGGGCAGGGAACGGTTCGGAGCCGTTACCCTGCCCTTGTATCAATATTAAAGCGGAGGAAATAAACATGGAGGATAAAATTATCGGACGAAATCCTGTCGCCGAAGCAATTAAATCCGGACGGGAAATTGATAAAATAATAGTAAAAAAGGGAGAAATCGAGGGCTCTTTAGTGCCGATTATCAAAAAGGCAAAGCAGGCGGGAATACCGGTAACCGAGGCTGACCGCCAGAAACTCGATAAGCTGTCGGAGGGCGGAAATCATCAGGGAATTGTTGCATTCTGCGCGGCGCACAGCTATGCGGAGGTATCGGACATTCTGAAAAATGCTGCGGACAAGGGTCATGCGCCGTTTATAATCATTCTCGATAAAATAACCGACCCGCATAATTTCGGCTCGATAATAAGAACCGCCAACTGCGCCGGTGCGGACGGAATTATAATTCCGAAACGCGGCAGTGCCGGGCTTAATGAAATTGTTGCGAAAACATCAGCCGGGGCAATAGAATACACGCCTGTTGCAAAGGTCACGAATATTGCTCAGACTATTGAAAAACTGAAAAAAGAAGGTATATGGATTGCCGGCGCCGAAGCAGGCGGAGAAGTTATGTACAAGACCGACTTATCAGGTCCGATTGCGCTCGTAATCGGCAGCGAAGGCGAGGGCATATCACGCCTTGTCAGGGAAAAGTGCGACTTCCTCTGCGAGATACCGATGTACGGTGAAATCAACTCGCTGAATGCGTCTTGTGCGGCTGCTGTACTCATGTATGAAATAGTGCGCAGACGCAGTTTGTAAAGTTGACAAAAAAACGTTAAAATTTTATCATTATTTGTGAAAATGTAATTAAAATTGTTTTAGACTGTTGCATTTTTAAAATTAAAGTATTATTATAAAGGTGATTGTTGGGAACGGAGATAAATTCCTGCTGCTCAACGTCAATATGGAGGTTTAAATATGAAAGCTGTTATCACTGTTATCGGAAAAGACCAGGTAGGAATTATTGCAAGAGTAAGCAATCTTTTGTATAAACACGAAATAAATATATTGGATATATCTCAGACGATTATGCAGGAACTGTTCACGATGATTATGATTGTGGATATGCAGGGTGCACGCATAGGAGATATTTCCGAGGAAATAAAGGCGCTCGAAAAAGAGCTGAACTCCTCTATACATGTGCAGAACGAAGACATTTTCAACTCTATGCACAGAATATAAGGAGGCGGGTTATGATAAATCCTTTTGAAATACTTGAAACTATCAATATGATAGACAACGAAAATCTCGATATTCGTACCATAACAATGGGAATATCGCTGAAAGACTGCGCCGGCCCGGATATCGACGCCGTATGCAAAAAAGTGTATGACAAAATCTGCACCCGTGCAAAGGATTTGGTTGCGGTGGGCTGCGATATTGAAAAACAGTTAGGTATCCCAATAATCAACAAGAGAATTTCGGTTACGCCGATTGCAAATCTTGTTGACGCACTGTCAGACAAAAGCACCGAAAATTGTGTGCGTCTGGCAAAAACGCTTGATAAAGCGGCAAAAGCGGTGGGCGTGAATTTTATAGGCGGATATTCAGCGCTGGTACATAAAGGAATAACGGAGGGTGAACGGGCGCTCATTAAGTCAATTCCCGAAGCGCTTGCGCAAACCGACATTGTTTGTTCAAGCGTAAACATAGGCACAACAAAGGCTGGCATAAATATGGACGCCGTTGCCGAGATGGGAAGAATAATAAAGCGTGCCGCCGAGCTTACCGAAAGCAGCGGCGGATTTGCATGTGCGAAGCTGGTTGTTTTCATGAACGCGGTTGAAGATAATCCGTTCATGGCAGGTGCGTTCCACGGCGAGGGCGAAGGCGAGTGCGTACTTAATGTCGGGGTCAGCGGGCCGGGCGTTGTGAAATGCGCGCTTGAAAAGGTAAAGGGCGAGCCGTTCGGCGTTGTTGCGGAAACAATAAAAAGAACGGCGTTTAAAATCACGCGTATGGGTCAGCTTGTTGCGCAGGAGGCGTCAAAACGCCTCGGAGTTCCGTTCGGGATTGTAGATTTGTCACTTGCTCCGACTCCGGCAGTCGGTGACAGCGTTGCATATATTCTCGAGGAAATGGGGCTTGAAAAGTGCGGAACGCACGGAACAACCGCTGCATTGGCGTTGCTCAATGACGCTGTTAAAAAAGGCGGCGTTATGGCGTCGTCATATGTGGGCGGACTTTCGGGCGCATTCATTCCCGTGAGCGAGGACGCAGGCATGATTGCCGCTGCAAAGTGCGGCTGCCTTTGCCTTGAAAAGCTTGAGGCAATGACTTGTGTCTGCTCGGTCGGACTTGACATGATTGCGGTTCCGGGCAGCACTCCGGCAGAAACGATTTCGGCTATTATCGCAGATGAGGCGGCAATCGGAATGATTAACACCAAAACAACTGCGGTCAGAATTATCCCGGCACCCGGCAAAGATGTCGGCGATACGGTTGAATTCGGCGGATTGCTCGGCAGCGCACCGATAATGCCGGTTAAGGAATATTCAAGCGCGGAATTTATTGCGCGCGGAGGAAGAATACCTGCACCGCTGCAGGCACTTAAAAATTAGAGGTGAGTTTTGATGAATGAAATCTTTGAAAAGATACTGGCGATTGACGAAAGGGCAAAAAAGATTGCCGCAGGCGAAGAACAGGCAAACAGAGATGCCGATGCGGAGCTTGCCGAAAAGCTTGCAAAGCTGAAGAAAGATATTGATGATAAGTACAGTGCCGATTTAAATTCAGAGATTGAAAAGGACAGAGCCGATGCGCAAAAGCGCATTGCCGGTTTGGAAAAGGCGGTTGAGGAACAAAAAAAGGCGCTTGACAAAACAGCTCAGGATAACCGTGAAAAATGGATTGACGGAATTATGAAAGAATTAATCGGCTAATCGGAGGCGCAGTAATTATGAAAGAAAATTATTCTGCGATTGCGGCGAAGCTGAAAGCCGCAAGCGCCGGCAGACTTACACGTGCCGATTACGGCGAGCTTCTTTCAAAGTCAACCGTGAACGAAATTTATTCCTATCTGCTCACAACCGGTTACAGGGACGTTCTTTCGGAGCTGTCCGGAAAACAGATACACCGTACCGAAATAGAAAAGGCGCTCCGGCATGAGATGATACGGGAATACGGACGCGTTTACAGCTTTATGGATATAGACGGTCAGCGTGTTCTGGAATTTTGGTTCATGCAGAGGGAAATTGAATTTTTAAAACGCGGGCTGAGACATCTTTACAATAAAGAGTCGAATGACTGGGTTGAGGGCGAGGACGAGTTTGAGGAATTTTTTGAAAAGCATACGGAGATTGACTGCGGTTTGGTAAAAAACGCGTCAACTCTCGACAAGCTTATCGAAGCGTGTGCCGACACCCCGTATGCAGGGGTGTTGAAACGTTCGCAGACTCTCGGCGCCGATTACTTTATGATGGCGATGATGCTGGACAGATATTATTACACAAGTGCATGGCGCGCGAAAGAAAAATATCTTTCCGGAAAAGATAAAAAGCTTTTTGAAGAAATTTTCGGCATGGAAATCGACATTAACAATATTATATGGATATACAGGAGCAAGAAATATTTTGATTTGTCACCCGATGTAATTGCGGCATGGATTTTACCGGTACATCACAGACTCAGCACGCAGACTTTAATACAGCTTGCGCAAGGGTCATGGGAGGACGTTATAAAAATCACCAAAGGCACTGTATATAAAGAACTTTTTGACGGAATTGATGAGGGATATTTCCCGGAGGAAAATGAACGCAGGATTTACTGCGGCAAAGCACGGCGGATTTTCAGACAAAATCCGGAATCGCTTGCGGCGGTGTTCGCGTATTTTGACCTTAAGGAAATTGAAATCTTCAATATAACGACGGTGATTGAAAGCATACGATACGGCCGCGATAAGCAGACAATCATGCGCCATTTAAACATAGGCGAGGAGGAGTAGTTTTGGCTATAACTAAGATGGTGGCAGTCACTGTTTCGGGTAAGCTCGGAGAATTTGACAGCGTTGTGGAGAGATATATCTGCAATCAGAGTATTCATCTGGAAAACGCCGTTACGGTTTTGGGCGATACGAAAAGGCTGTCCTCCTTTGATGAAAACACCGAGTATGACGGTATTGTAAAAACGGCTGAGGATATAATGAAAACTGCCGGAATGCCTCTTGTTATCAAGGATAATGACCCGAACATGACGGAGGAAGAAATGAACACGGCACTTTCCGGGATTGCAGCCGGCGTCAGGGAGGAAAGCAGCCGGCGCAGCGAACTGGCGGAAAAGAAAAAAGAATATGAGAGCTACATAAAGCGTTTGTCATATATCAAAGATATGGATTTTGATATATCAAAGCTTTTCAGAATGGAATTTATTAAGGCGAGATACGGGCATCTTCCAAAGGGAGGATACAGAATGCTCAATACATATCTCAACGATATGGAAACGGTTTTTGCGGAAACCTACCGGACGGAAAACGGTGACGTATGGGGCTTTTATTTCGCACCGAAGTCGGCTGTTGATGACGTTGACGAAGTATTTGATTCGCTGTACTTTGAAAAGGTATTCCTTCCGGGTGATATAAGCGGAACGCCTGCCGAGATTATTGCCGAGCTGAAAAAACGCAGTGATGATATTGACGCACAGCTTAGGGAATTGGCGGTTAAAACCGAAAAACTCCTGAAGGAATCCGCCGGCACTTTGGCGGACATTTACTCAATAGCGCGTAAACGCAGGCAATTTTCCGATGTGCGTGCATGCGCGGCACATTCAAAGGATTATTTCTATATTGTCGGCTGGATGTCCGAGAAGGACGCCAAACAGATGGGCGAGCGTGCAAAGAATGATGACAGCATTACAATGTTCTACACCGAAAAGGCTGAACGGCTGAAAAATATTATTTCGCCGCCGACAAAGCTTAAGAATAATGTACTGTTCCGCCCGTTTGAGTTTTTTGTGAAGATGTACGGTATGCCGGGATATAATGAATTTGACCCGACGCCGCTTCTTGCCGTAACGTACATACTGTTTTTCGGCATGATGTTCGGCGATGTGGGACAAAGCGCTCTGTTCGCAATCGGGGGATTTCTTATTTATAAATTCAAAAAAATTGACCTTGCGAACATTATCGGAGTATGCGGACTTTCGGGTATTGTATTCGGATTTTTGTACGGCAGCGTATTCGGAAAAGAAGATATAATAAAAGGCGTTCTTCCGCCGATGGATAACATTACAACGCTGCTTATCAGCACGGTTGCGATGGGAGCGGTTGTGATTATACTGGGACTTTTCCTTAATATACGCAATTGTCATGACCGCGGCGATAAAGGAGAAATGCTCTTCGGACATAACGGAATTGCCGGACTGGTGTTTTATGTAAGCACGATTTTGCTTGTTTTGTCAAAACTGCTGAAAATCAATATTCCGTCTGGGATACTTACTGCACTGATTGTGATTTCACTGCTGGTTATATTTATGGCGGAACCGCTCAAAGAGGCGGTCGGCGGAAAGAAAGACTGGTACAAAAAAGACGGAATGTTCTATGTACAGAGCTTCTTCGAGCTGTTTGAAGTGCTTTTGAGTTATTTCTCAAATACGATTTCATTTCTGCGTATAGGCGCGTTTGCGATAGTTCACGTCGGTATGATGATGGCGGTAGAAATGCTTGCCGCGGGCGGCGGTGTGAAAGCCGTTATCGTAACGATACTCGGAAACGCACTTGTAATGGTAATGGAAGGTCTTGTTGTCGGAATACAGGTACTCAGACTTGAATATTATGAGATGTTCTCAAGATATTTTACCGGAAACGGCAAACCGTTTGAGTCCTTAAAGATAAAGTAAATTTTGGAGGTTGATTAAAATGATTTTAAAGGTATTGATGATTTTGGTGTTGTTATCTGTTCTGGCTCCGCTTGCGCTTTATAAAGTGCTCGGAAACAAAAAAGGCAGGGAATGTCTGCTGATGAATGTTATCTCGTTCTTCAGTATACTTGCAGTCGGCGTTGTGTACTCGCTGGGCTGCGCTGTTCCTGCATTTGCGGCAGCTTCCGCTGCAGAGGGCGGACTTGCGGTCGGCGACGGACTTAAATTCATAGGTGCGGCGCTTTCAACCGGTCTTTCGGGTATCGGCGGCGGTATCGCAGTTTCATCGGCAGCGTCGGCAGCTATCGGCGCGATGAGCGAAAATGAAAAAATTATGGGTAAAACGCTTATTTTCGTAGCTTTGGCAGAGGGTATTGCGCTTTACGGTCTTGTAATATCGATTATGATTATCAGCCAGTGATGCACGCAAAAGGTTCATCAGTGCAAAATAACGGGCGGAACGGAGAATTGATATGAAAATGTATCTGGTAAGCGACAACGTAGATACGCTTGTGGGCATGCGCCTTGCAGGTGTCGAGGGTGTGGTCGTTCATGATGCCGGGGCGCTTGAAAAAGAGGTCAGCCGATGCATCGCAGACAGTGATTTGGGAATTTTGATGCTTACCGAAAAAGCAGCCGGACTTTCGCCGGAATTTATCCGCGATTTAAAGGTTAAGCTGCATACGCCGATAATAGTTGAAATACCCGACCGTCACGGGAGCCGCGATATTGCGGACAGTATTAATAACCTTGTTCATGAATCCATCGGATTGAAACTATAGACGGAGGTGCAAAAGCGATGAACGAACAAATCGAAAAAAGCCTTAACAGACTTAAAAGTATTGTACTTAATGACGCGCATGAACAAAGCGAGCGTGCCGCACAGGAATTTGAAAATAAAACCAATAATATAATTGAAAAAAAAGGCAGCGAATATGCGGTTTCAACCGAAAAGAGGAAGAAATCCGCTATTGCCAAAACCGAGCGTGAAGCACGTGCGTCGGTATTAAATGCGGAGCTTAGTGCACGTGCCGAGCTTTCGTCATACCGTGAAAAATTGGTTGATTCGATTTTTGACGGTGTTTCGGAAAAATTGTCGGAGTATATGAAAACCGAGGAATATACGGTTTTCCTGCTTGAAAAAGCCGGCAAGGCGCTATCGGAATGCGGAGAGGGAAAAAAAATTCTTGAAGCAAATGCGGCGGATTGCCCGAAGCTGAAACAGCTCGGAACAGATGTCAGAGAATGTGAAATTTTCGGCGGAGTACGCGCTGTAAATGCCGATAAGGGAATTATCTGCGATTATTCCTTTGATGACATGCTGGCGGAGGCAAGAGGCACTTTTCTGCGGAAAAGCGGTCTTAAAATCGAAATTTGAGGTGATATGAATGGAACAGGCAAGAGGTGAGATTTTCGGCATTAACGGCCCTGTTGTAAAGGTTAAAGGGTCGAGTGCCTTTTCCATGCAGGAAATGGTTTATGTCGGAAAAGAACAGCTTATCGGTGAAGTTATAGGCGTTACCGAGGAGGCTGCCGTTGTACAGGTTTATGAGGAAACAACGGGACTGAAGCCGGGCGAAAAGGTCACAGGTACGGGCAGCCCTATCTGTGTGACGCTTGCACCGGGTATTCTTTCCAATATATTTGACGGTATCGAAAGACCGCTTGTTGATATACGCAGTGCTTTCGGTGCATTTATAGGCAGAGGCGCGAATGTAGACGCGCTTGATACAAAGAAGAAATGGAACGTTACCTTAAAGGTAAAAAAAGGAGATAAGCTCGCGCCGCAGCAAATCATTGCAGAGGTGCCGGAAACAGAGCTTATCACGCATCGTGTTATGCTGCCGCCGGACGTCAGCGGCGAAGTCATTTGGGTTGCTGCGGACGGTGAATATACCATAAGCGACACAATTCTGAAAATAAAAACTGCGGACGGCGAACGGGATATCACCATGACGCAGAAGTGGCCGATTAAAACGGCGCGTCCTATATCGCAGCGATACCCGATTACAAAGCCGCTTATCACGGGTCAGCGTATTATGGATTTGATGTATCCGCTCGCAAAGGGCGGTGCAGCGGCAATACCGGGCGGTTTCGGTACGGGAAAAACGATGAATCAGCACCAGATTGCAAAATGGTGTGACGCTGATATTATCGTCTACATAGGCTGCGGTGAGCGCGGAAATGAGATGACGCAGGTTCTTGAGGAATTTTCGGATTTGATTGACCCGAAATCACAAAAGCCGCTGCTTGCACGTACCGTTCTTATCGCAAATACGTCTAATATGCCGGTTGCCGCGCGTGAGGCAAGCATATACACGGGACTTACTTTGGCGGAATATTACCGCGATATGGGCTATGACGTCGCACTTATGGCGGATTCGACATCGCGCTGGGCGGAGGCACTGCGTGAAATATCGGGACGTTTGGAGGAAATGCCGGCGGAAGAAGGATTTCCGGCATATCTGGCGTCCAGGCTTTCCGCATTCTACGAAAGAGCAGGATATGTTAAGAATATCAACGGCAGCGAGGGTTCAGTCACGCTTATCGGTGCGGTTTCGCCGCAGGGCGGTGATTTTTCCGAACCGGTTACGCAGAATACAAAGCGCTTTATCAGAACATTCTGGGCGCTGGATAAGGCACTTGCATACGCCCGTCATTATCCGGCAATAAACTGGCTTTCCAGCTATTCGGAGTATGTGCTTGATTTGACGCCGTGGTACGAAGAACATGTTTCTCCGGATTTTGCGGAAAAGCGCTCAAGGCTGATTGCAATTTTGCAGGAGGAATCAAACCTTATGGAAATTGTAAAGCTGATAGGCAGCGATGTTCTCCCGGAGGGGCAGAAAGCAACGCTTGAAGTGGCAAAGGTAATCCGTCAGGGATTTTTGCAGCAGAATGCGTTCCATAAAGAGGATACGTATGTGCCGCTCGAAAAGCAGTTTAAAATGATGGACATAATTCTGTATTTGAATGACAGAGTGCAGGAGGTTGTGTCACGCGGTATTCCGATTTCTCAGCTGCTGTCGAGCGGAATTACCGAGGAGCTTATTAAAATGAAATATACAATTCCGAATGATGATTTGTCGGGATTTGATACAATGCAAAAACATATCGATGACGCCGTAAATTCACTTATGGCGCGGTATGAAGCATAGGAGGGCTGATTATGGCAATTGAATATACAGGTCTTAACAATATAAAAGGGCCGCTTGCCGTAATTGACGGCGTAAGCGGTGCTTCATATGAAGAAATGGTGACCGTTGCTTTGGATGATGGTTCAAAGAGAATAGGACGAATTATTGAAATAGAGGGCAGCAAAGCGGTCATTCAGATTTTTGAGGGCACGTCGGGACTGTCGCTCGAAAATACGCATACGAGGCTCATGGGCAAGCCTATGAAAATTTCTTTGTCAAAAGAAATGCTCGGACGTGTATTTGACGGCGTTGCAAGACCTATCGATAATCTCGGGGAATACTTTGCGGACGAAGAACGTGATGTTAACGGTCAGGCGATAAACCCCGTGTCGCGTGTTTATCCGAACAACTTTATTCAGACAGGTATTTCGTCGATAGACTGCCTTGCAACACTTATCCGCGGCCAGAAACTCCCGATTTTTTCCGGCGACGGTATGTCACATGACAACCTTGCTGTGCAAATTGCAAGACAGGCAAAGGTTGTGGAAGAAGGCGCAGGCGATGACCGGTTTGCAATCGTATTTGCCGCAATGGGTGTTAAGCATGACGTAGCGGATTATTTTAAACGCTCGTTTGAAGAAAGCGGCGTTTTGAACAGGGTTGTAATGTTTCTGAACCTATCGAATGACCCGGTAGTTGAGAGAATTATCACGCCGCGATGTGCGCTGACAACAGCAGAATATCTTGCTTTTAAGCACGATATGCACGTGTTGGTAATATTGACCGATATGACGAGCTATTCCGAGGCGCTGCGTGAGGTATCCTCGGCAAAGGGTGAAATTCCTTCAAGAAAAGGATTTCCGGGATATTTGTATTCCGATTTGGCGTCTTTGTATGAAAGAGCCGGAATTATTAAAGACGCAAAGGGCTCGGTAACGCAGGTGCCCATTCTGACAATGCCGAATGACGATATTACGCACCCGGTACCGGATTTGACCGGTTACATAACTGAGGGACAGATAGTTTTGGGGCGTGACCTGGAGCTGACAGGAGTATATCCGCCCGTTTCGATTTTGCCGTCACTGTCGCGTCTGATGAAGGACGGTATAGGCGAGGGATTTACCCGAGAGGATCATTCACCGCTGGCAAACCAGCTGTTTGCGGCATACTCAAAGGTTGAGGACGCAAAAAGCCTTGCTTCGGTTATCGGTGAAGATGAGCTTTCGGATATTGATAAAAAATATCTTGCTTTCGGAAAAGCGTTTGAAAAACAGTTCCTGTCTCAGGGCATGTATGAAAACCGCAGTATTAATGAAACTCTGGATTTGGGTTGGAAATTGCTCGGAATGTTGCCGAGAAATGAGCTTGACCGCGTTACGGACGATATTTTGGATAAGTATTATAAACCGGCGGAGGAATAGGCTATGGCAAAAACGTTAGCGCCCACAAAGGGTAATCTTATGGCGGCAAAAAACACGCTGCGATTATCAAAGCAGGGGTATGAAATGCTTGATAAAAAGCGGAATATCTTAATCCGCGAGATGATGACGCTGATTGAAGAAGCGAAGGACGTTGAAGCAAGGATAGAAACGGTTTTTTCCGAGGCGTATCATGCGCTTGAGGCTGCAAATATCATGTCGGGAATGGATCGCGTACGCGACCTTGCGCATACCTCTGTGATAGATGAAAGCGTCAGCATAAAGCTGCGCAGCGTTATGGGCGTGGAGCTTCCGATGCTGTCCGTTGATGATGCTCCGTTAAAACCGATGTACAGCTTTAATTCAACCAATTCGGCATTCGATGAGGCGCTGTGCCGGTTTGTCGAAGTGAAAAAGCTTACCGTAAGACTGGCAGAAATCGAGAATTCGGTTTATAGGCTTGCAATGAGCATAAAAAAGACGCAGAAACGTGCAAATGCACTGCAAAATATAACCATTCCGGCATATGAAACCATGGTGGCGGACATACAGAATGCACTTGAAGAAAAAGACAGGGAAGAGCATACACGGTTAAAGATGATAAAGGAGAGATAGAAAAAACATCGAAAATTATGCCGGCAGCACGGAGAAAAAATCCTGCCATGCCCGGTATGTTGTAAAAGTTTTTTTGTACTTCTGAAAATGAGCCGCAGCAAAATGCTGCGGCTCATTTATTTTATGTCGGGATTGTTTTTTCGGCGATACTCTAACGGAGTCATGCCGCAATATTTTCTGAAATACCTGTGAAACAGCACTTTATCACTGTATCCGATGGAAACGCTTATTTCAGTGACCGACATTAATGTTGTCCGGAGAAGGCGCATACCTTCTTCAATACGCTTTTGCTGAATATAGTCTGTTACGTTCATTCCGTAGCGTTCCTTGAAAATACGGCTGAAATATTTTGGCGAATAAAAGCATTTTGTTGCAAGTGTTTCCAGGGTGAGTTTTTCTTTGTAATGACGGTTAATATAGTTTGTAATTCCTCCGGAAATTTCATCAAAGCCGGGCAGACCGTATGTGCTTACACGGCAGATATACGTAATGAGAACCGTCAGATACCCTTGCAGCGCGGTTGCCGAGCCGACATTGCCGCATGTGTATTCGCTGAGCATTTCATGCAAAATATATTCTGCTTTATCGCGCATATCGTTTTGCATTTCTATTATCGGCTTTAGCATATCAATGCTTTGAAATTCTTCAAAAGCGGTCAGTGATAAAATTTCAAATGCGTTGCTTTCGTTCACTACGGCTTCACCGAATGCCTCGGGGCGTACAAGCACATTGTAGTAAAGCATGTCACTGTCCGATGAAAAGGCATGCGTTTGACCGTAGTTTATGAACAGCAGCGAACCGCGCGAAACGTCATACGTGCTGCCGTCGATTATCTGCTTGCCGCTGCCGGATAAAATATACACTATTTCTATGAAATCATGCGTATGCGGAAAGAATTTTTTCTCGGCATGCGCTTTTGAAACAGCAATCAGTTCATTATTTACAAAAACATCATTTTTTGTGTACGTATACATAATTTTTCTCCGTGCAAAAGTATAGCGCTATAATATCATACACCGACAAAAACCGCAACAGAAAAACGGAGCATGATTTTTTTGCATCAATGCGCCGATTTCCATGCTTAGACAAGATGATATGTATTTTTATCCGCCTGTTCAAGTATTTTTTCATATTCCGCGGCGGTTACGGGCTTGCTGAAGTAATATCCCTGCATATATTTGCAGCCGCATGCAAGCAGAAAATCCGCCTGTGATTTTGTTTCAATGCCCTCGGCAATAACGGGAAGTCCGAGCTGAGATGCCATATTTATTACCGATGAAATAATAATGTCGCTCTTTTTTTCATTGTTACTGCCCGATAGAAATTTCATATCAAGCTTCAATATGTCAATATCAATATCTTTCAGCGCATGCAGTGATGAGTAGCCCGAGCCGAAATCGTCCATTTCGATTACAAAGCCCTCATTTTTAAGCTCGCTTACCCTTGAAATAAGCAGCTCCGGATTATCGGTATATGCACTTTCGGTAATTTCCAGACGCAGCGTGTTTGCGGGTATGTGATATTTTTCGGTCAGTTTTTTGAGATTTGCACACAGCTCTTTGTTATAAAGGTCATTCCGGGAAAGGTTTACCGATATTATAATGGGGACAGATAAATTTTTGTCTGTCCATTTGCGCATATATCGGCATACTTTTTCGATAACATATTCATCTATGATGCCGATGCAGTCGTTGCGTTCGAGCAACGGAATAAAATCGCCGGGAAAAATCAGTCCTCTTTCGGGGTGACGCCAGCGAACGAGAGCCTCGGCACCGCACACGGTTTTATTTTTATAATTAATCTGCGGCTGAAACCAGACCTCAAACTCATCATTTCTGATAGCGCTGCCGATATGTTTTAATAATTCCCGGTGTTCAAACTCAACCTGCATCATGCCTTTCTCGTAATATGCGATGTGCTTCATAAAGTTGCCCTTTTCAGACTGAAGCGCGAGCAAGGCTTTGTAGCTCATTGTATAAGAACTGCAATTCGGCTCGCATAAATCATATACTCCCACATGGATGGATATAGGTATTTTCAAGTCATATTTTTCAAAGCATGCAAGAAAGCCGCAGTACGCATTTTCGGGCGACAGTGAATCTTCGGAACAAAAACGGACAAAATGGTCAGCATTTAAATGGGCGGAAAAGCTGTTTTCGGTGTCGTTTTGTTTCATGTAGTGCCCGATGTCACGCAGCAGCTGATTTCCTATGGAAAAACCGCATACGCCGTTGATGTCCTTAAATCTGTCAATATCATATCTGTGAATTCTGTATCGCTGACCGGGGTGAGCGTCAATCCAGCTTTTGACATGGCGGTGAAATCCCATGAAGTTGTATAAGCCGGTGAGCGGGTCTATTTCATTGTAAATAATATCTGAAAAGTCTTTCATAATCATGACGATAATATTTTTTTCATCATCATAGTATTCAAACTGCAGGCGCTTATACGCGTAAGTGCCGTTATTATTCGATTTGGAATAGATATCGGTGTTATACCGGTTTAGAGTTTCAAGTTTTTCTTTTATATTTGAAAGCTTGATGATTGCCCTAAGCGTTTTATTTGCGGTATCGTTTGTCAATTCGTTTATAATCGCGTCTGCTTGTTCATCAAATGTCCTGTCATCAAAAGTGATATGACCGAGTAAACTTCCGGTCAGAAATTCGCTTGTTTTAATAAAGTGTCCCGATCTTGCCGAAATCAACAAAATTTCGTCAAAATGCTCGGTAAACAGCTGTTCGGACAGTTTTTGTTCGTAAGTTATGGTTGGTATTTCATTTTGCAGGTTATACATTTTTATAAACCTCCGCTGCCTGCATGGCAAGCTGTTCAGCTTTAAAAGGGCTGCTGCATCGTGCGTAATTGCCGCCGGAATATCCTCATATGCCGGAAAATATGCGGAAATACAGCAATTTTGCCGATGCCGTAACAATAAATTATATATGTTTGTGACGCTCGTCTTTATTCAACAGAGATGTTTTACCTTTAAGAATGTATTTTGGCTGCGCTCCTAAACAATACATAAAAATTATACCATTTATTATAGTAAAAGTCAATAAATGCCTTAATATTTGTGTACTGTTTTGCTTGCCTGTATCCGTACGCTGCGCCGGACAGTACGGCGATACGAAAAAGGAGCCGCAGCAAAATGATTTCATTTCACTGCAGCCCTTTTTATACGGAATTTTTAAATTGTCAGTATGCCGTCGGGAGATTCCAGCAGGAGCTGAATATCTTCTTCTTTGCCGGTTTCCGCGTTTATATAAATAAGGAAATTACGTCCGCCCGCGGTGCCCTTAAATTCATAGCACAGCACTTCGCGCTTGGAGTCTTTCGGTATCAGAGCCGTGTTGACGCTGTCGATGCTGAGCCGCGAGCTGATTTTCGCGCGTGCCTGCTGCTTGGACAGTGCCGGAGTACGAATGTCGCGTTTGGTGTGATTCATGATATAGCCGTTTGCCTCCATGCCCACGATTTCGCCGTTATCGAGCGCAACTTTGACTTTGATTAAGTCTGAATAACACGTCACATTGTTCTGACGGTATGCAAAATTGACTGTTGCGACGCCGTTGTTTTTTTCATAATAGCTGTTGGTCATATTCTCATAGCCTTTGGCGGCGAGGTATTCTCCGGCGCGTTCAATCGCCTCCTCAACGGACAGCTTTTCGGAGTGTATACGGCGGTTTTGCAGAAAATACACAATGTTGCCGCCCTTTTTCGTTACGCTGGCGCATATTTCACTGCCGTTTTTATTACAGCGGTACATATATGACGCCATGTTTGAATTTTCGGTTTCGCAGACAAAAACAACCCGTTTTTCGTCCGTGTCGAAGTAATCCGCAATTTTCTTTGCGGCGTCATCTTTTGATATATCGTGTGCATTCTCAAGCATTTTGGGACTTTGATTTTCAATATGCTCGGAGAATGGCCCGTCATAGATGAGTGACGGATATTCGCCGAATTTTTTCTCTATCGCGGAGAACGGATCATCAGCGGCGGCATAAACCACACGCTGCGGCGATATTTTTGCGTTCGCCCCGAAGCGCAGCGAGCCGTCATAAACATTTTTTGACAAGTCGCCGAGCGATTGATTAAGGCTTGTCGCAAATGAGCCGAGCGAGCTGAGGCTTTCATATTCTTCTTCGGAAATGGTTTTCTTATCGATTAGACTTTGGCTCAGGGTATAGGTATAATCGCCAACCTGCGATAAAAATTTTTCGGTTTTGTCAAGCTGAATTTCGGTTATCGGCAGCTGCGCAAGGCATGCCTTTGCCGCGCTTGCCTGCACCGAAAGCTCCTGTGAAATTGTTGCCATTTCACCGGCGGAGGTTGCAATCATTCCTTTCGCAAGGAGAGTATCAATGTCATCAACATAGTCCGTCAGTTCAAAAAAAGCGCGGTTGTAAGTATCTTCAAGACTCTGACGGTATGCCCTTGCGTTAAAATATTCATAAACTCCGAAGGTGCATAAAACAACGGCAACTACGGTGAACAGCCAGTATAAATTATTTTTCTTCATAAAATCCCTCCTATTTGCAGAAACGGTGTTTGCCGATTTGAATAATAAGCGGCCGTGACCAAATCCATTTGTTTGTTGCCGTTTCGGGGTTGAAGTAATAAATTGCGCCGTAGGTAGGGTCCCAGCCGTTCATGGCGTCCTGACATGCTTTGTAAACGGTGGAATTTTCGGCAATCGGTTCATTTATTTGTCCGTCGGATACCGCGGTAAAAGCGCCGGGCTGATAAATCACGCCGGAAATCGTGTTGGGGAAGGAGGGGTGCTTTACGCGGTTTAAAATTACCGCCGCGACCGCTACCTGACCCTCATAAACTTCGCCGCGCGCCTCGCCGTTTACCGCTCTTGCCAGAAGCTGTACATCGCCGGAGGAACGCTGCGTTTCTGCGGACGTATCGGAAGAAATCAGCCTGAATGTGCCGAAAGAAACAATTGCAGCGACTGCCAATGAAATTGCACAGATTTTTAAGTGCTTCATAATATTTTCATAGCCTTTCTGTCCGCAGGAATAGAAAAATGCAGCTTACCGCGGACGTATAAGCGCATAATGCCGCACACTCCGCATAAGCTATGCAGCGCGTTTGTAACCTTATCTTTTCCCCAAAATATTCATATTATGTATAAATTTTTACTGCCGCGGCAACAATCTCAGCATATAAATTTAAGAAAAAGGACTGACAATAAATGAAAAAATGCGGAATGATTTTAACTGTTTTATTATGTGTTCTGGGAATTTCAATGCTGTATGCAGCCGATATTCAAAAAAATCTCAGCGACAATCTTGTGCGCATGCATATAATTGCGAACAGCAATACTTTGTCCGACCAGGGGATAAAGCTTTCGGTGAGAAACAGGATTTTAATGGAAACGGGGAATGCCGCGGATATACAGGATATTGAACGTGCCGCAAAAGATGAGCTTGTCCGCTGCGGAGCGGAGTACGGCGTCCGGGCATCGGTGGAGCGCTGCTATGTGCCGGAGAAAAAATATAAGAATTTATCGCTGCCGGAGGGAATGTATAATTGTGTGCGTGTGGTTTTGGGCAGCGGAAGCGGCGAGAACTGGTGGTGCGTTGCATATCCGCCGCTGTGCTTTACGGAGGAAATGTTCGGCGAAATGAGTATAGACGGACAGTCGCAGCTTGAGGCGGCGCTTGATGAAAAGACGCTTAAAGCCATTGTTGAAAACGGAGGCGTGAATTTCAGATTTAAAATTGTGGAGGAGCTTCAGAAACTGCGGTATGCATTGTAATTTTGCACAAGTTAAAAATAATTTTAAAAGATACATTTTTTAATTTATTACCAATTGAAAATTGTGCCCGAATATGTTATAATTAAATAAATCGAGCAGCAAATGCGTAAGTCCGGATTTCGGATTTGCGCATTATTTTTTTGTTTTTCGGAGGTAAAATTAATGGAACAAAACATTCTTGAAACGCAGGGCGTTGGGAAACTTATGCGCGGATATGCCCTTCCGTGTATTATATCGTTGCTTGTGGGCGCGCTTTATAATATTGTTGACCAGATTTTTATTGCAAATGCCGAATATCTGGGTTCGTACGGAAATGCGGCAAATACTGTTGTTTTTCCGCTGACGGTGATTGCGCTTGCGGTAGCGGTCATGATAGGCGACGGCTGCTGTGCGTTTTCCAGCCTGAGCCTTGGCAGAAACAAAGCGGAGGACGCAGCCCGGAGCACGGGTAATTCGATTGTTATGACAATTTTATCAAGTGTTGTGCTGACGCTGATTTATCTGTTGTTTTCAGACAAAATCATAATGATTTTCGGCGGTTCGGTAAACCGTGAAACCTTTGAATTTTCAAAGGAATATTTTTTTTGGATAACGCTCGGCATACCGTTTTATATGTTCGGACAGGCGATGAACCCGGTTATCCGTGCTGACGGCAGCCCGAAGTTCGCCATGGTGTCTACTCTGGCAGGCGCGGTGCTGAACATAATACTTGACCCGATTTTTATTTTTGTTTTTAATTGGGGAATGATGGGCGCTGCGGTGGCTACGGTTATCGGACAAATCGCAACAGCCGCTCTTGCGGTTTGGTATCTCTGCCGAACTAAGGTAATTAAGCTGCATGCGCCGGATTTTATTTTAAACAAGCGTGTGTCACTGCATACGCTTACGTTTGGTATATGCAGTTTTCTGTCGCAGATTTCACTTGTTGCGGCTATGGCGGCTATCAACAATATGATACGCAAATACGGCGCGGCGGACGAAATTTTCGGTCAGCCGCAATATGCGCAGATACCTATGGCGGTAGTGGGAATTGTAATGAAGGTATTTCAGATAATAATATCGGTTGTTGTCGGAATGGCAGCCGGCTGTATTCCGATTGTCGGTTATAACCGCGGCGCCGGGCGCAATGACAGGGTGAAAAAACTGTTTAAGATTTTGTTGCTGTCCGAGGCATCGGTAGGCGCTGTCGGGTTGATTATAGTTGAAATCTTTCCTAATCTGCTGATTAATTTATTCGGCGCGGCAAATGAGAGTGCATACTATACCGAGTTCGCTTTAAAATCTTTCCGCATTTATCTGTGTATGATAATTTTCGCGTGCATCAATAAAGCGTCATTTATATTCTTGCAGGCAATGGGGAAGGCTGCCGTGTCAACAGCACTTTCCATGGTGCGTGAAATCGTTTTCGGCGTGGGACTGGCGCTTTTGCTGCCGGTATTTTTCGGACTGGACGGAGTTTTATATTCCATGCCGGCGGCAGATGTGCTGACAGCAGTCATATCGGTTGTTATAATTGCCGTTACATTTAAAGAGCTGTCAGAAAATGAAAAAAATAAAGCGGCTTAAAAATACCGCATAAAATACTTCATATTCAGGAGTATCGGCGTGCGTTTGGCATGCGGAGCGGGGATTAACATATTATGAAAAAAGTGCAACAAAAATATAAATTTGCTGCACTTTTTAATGTTGCTTTTATTCTGCCGTTGCGGAATTTATGCCTATTACGCCGCCGAGCATACCGGAGGCGGCGCATGCTGCAAACCGCAGTATGTTATGTAAATCGGGACTTACCGAGCCGTTGACGGCGAAGGATATGGCGGTGAGCACCGCGAAATATCCGACCGCGGTCAAAAGACCGTTTGCAAGACCGCCGCGGTCAACATTTTTTGCAAGGACGAGAGCTCCCATAAACACGGAAACCGCCGAAAATACAAAAATCGTGCCGGATACCGCCCTGTCCGAAATGTCGGTAAAGTAAACTATAACGGAAAACAGTCCCACTAAAACCACGCTTATAATCAAAGACAGCAATACCGCCTTTAAAAGCTTTCTAAAACAAAACATTTTTGCCTCCAAAAAGAAAACCCCCCGAATATATATTTGTAAATATATATTCAAAGGGCTGATTCATTATGCGTTATCGTCATGAATTGTCTGAACCGTTTTGATTGATGAACGTTCCATTTTGATGATGGATTTTTCATTAGGGTTGCCGACAAAGCCCGTTTCAAGGTAAACAACATCGTCTTTAAGTTTTGTGATTTTTCCGCAAATTCCGCCGATTGTCACAACCTTATCACCTATCTGCAGAGCGGCGAGCATGGCTTTTTGCTTTTTTTCCTGCTTTCTCTGCGGTCTGATAAGCATAAAATAGATAATTGCTATCATAACTATCAGCGGTAAAAGTGACATCAGACCTGCCTGCGGCGTTGCAGCTGCAGTTGCCTGTTCACCCTCTGCAAACACTGTTGCTGTCAGTAAATCAAACATTTCCAAATTTCTCCTTTTCATATATAATATTATTATTCTATCATATTTAAAGAAAATTTGCAATAGTTATTTTATCTTTTTTAATATATCTGCTATTTTGCACAGTTTTGTACCCTCGGCAATGAGCCGCCCGTGCTCGGAGAGAATACTTTCCGCTACCGAGGTTCGCCGGTTGTGCATTGAATATTCATAAATAAGTACGGGAATACTGTTTCGCGGCACTGCGAGATAAAAACGGCTGAAGCACACGTACAGGCGCATTTTTGACGTATAAATTCCGTTGATATTCGCAAGAAGCCCCGCTACATCGTCAAAGGATATAAATTCAAAAATAACCGTTTCGTTTTTTCTTACGGCGCGTACACCGCGTATTCGCGCGCGGTCTGTTCGCTGTCCCGTTCGGGAAAGAAGAAGGATTATCCCGTTGTCGCTTGCCGTCGCTTCCACAATTACCTGCCCGGATTCGAGGGAGAAGCCCGTTTCCGCCTTTACAGCGTCCATTATTTCGCACAGGAAAAGACTTAGCTCCGGTGAATCGGGTGTAAGGCTCGCTATATCAATGTTCATATCAGTCAGGTCGTCTTCCGACAGTATAACCTTTATTCTGTCCTGTTCAATCCTGATAATTTTCATTTCAATCTCCATTCTGCCGCAGCCGGCGGCGTATAATCCTTACTAACCGTAAATGCAACTTGCGGGCGCTGTCTGCAAAGACGTGCAATGCAGCTTTTCGCCCTATAATCATTATACTATGACGCGGCATTTTTGGGAATAGAAAAAGAGGTTTTTCAATAAATTACATATTTAATAAAAAATTTACTGATGGGGTAAAAATATATTATAATATGAAAAAACAGAAAATCATAAGATTTTCTGTTTTTTCGGATTTATTCAACCGTGCGGAAAAGCGCAAAAAAGAACCGAAGGATAAAGCGGATCGGGACTGAAGAATATCCCGACGCCGTAAAAGGCGGTTTTGGAGGGAAATCCGCTGTATCGTAAGCGATTCCGGCGCTCACATGCGACAGCTCTTTTCTGCCGCTTAATCTGCACGTTAATGGCGGCGATTGGGTATTAACGCCTCCATTGCTATCTATTATATCACATAATTTTCCATTTGTAAAGTTGAAATCTTATAAACTTTAAATTTATTTTAATTTAATCAGATTTGAACGGAATTTTTTGGGCGTAATTCCCTTGCAGCGCTTAAAATTTGCTATAAAGTGACTGGAGGTTGTAAAACCGGTTTCCATGGCAATTTCCGTCATGCTTTTATCGGTGGAAATGAGCAGACGCTCCGCCGCCTTAATCCGCACGGAAATGAGGTAGGATTTGAAGGTTTGCCCCATTGCGGCTCGGAATGTGTTTGAAAAATGGTTGTAGCTCAGACCGCTTTCTGCCGCCGCCTCTGCTTCGGTGACGGTTTCGTAGTTTTCGGTAATGTAAACAAGGGCTTTTTTTACGGAATTCGGAATATTTTTGTCCGCGCTGAGTGCGCCGCGCTCCCTCCAGTAGCGCAGTATCTGTGTGAATATTTTCAGTATATCGGCGCGGATTGCAAGCTCAAACGCATATTCCTTTTTATTCCACTCGTCCATTATTTCAAGACACAGCTCCTTTATTCCGTTGCGCTCGGTTTCGGTACGGTCAAATATAATCTGGTGCGGAATATCGTTCAAAAACGGCACGGCATATTTGTACTCGGCGAACGCCTGCTCGTCGGCGTACAATATATTGGGTGAAAACTTGACGCATATGTACTTGCTGTCGCCCGGAAACGCAAGCGTGTGCAGGTCATTGGAGTTAATAATAATCAGGTCGCCGTCTTTGAAAGCGTATTTTTCACCGTTTATGTAAACGATTGCGTCACTTTCGAGAGAATATAGAAATTCCACATAATTATGATAGTGATACTGCTCGGCTACAGCGGCTGCCGTTTCAGCGTCCTGTGCTTTTTCATCTCTGTAGATACAGTGTATCCAGCTGTCCAGCCCGTTTAGCTTAAAAGTTTCTTCATGAATTTTTTTCATATCATCACCGTAAATTTTCGATATTTTTTGCTAAAGATATTATATCACAAAATTATATAATATGCTATACTTTAGCTATAAATTATTTATTTTTCTGTGAGGTTTTTGATATGAAGAAGCTGAAAGTAGGAATTATCGGTCTGGGCGGAATATGCCGCGGCGCACATATGAACGGATATTTGAACATGGATAATGTTGAAATTGCGGCGATTTGCGATATTTTGCCCGAAAAAATCGAATCATTTAAAGAGCGCTATAACATGCCGGAGGTACCGTCATTTACCGACTACAACGATTTGCTGAAGGTTGAGGGGCTTGATTATGTCGATATATGCACACCGAATTATCTTCATTCCGTGATTGCGGTTGCGGCGATGGAAAAGGGACTGCATGTATTCTGTGAAAAGCCGGACGCGGTATCGGTCAGCGAGGCTGAGAAGATGCGTGCGGCGGCAGAAAAGTACAACCGTCATCTCATGGTAATGCGGAACAACCGTTACCGCGCGACCGCAAAATACCTGAAACAGTTCATTGCGGACGGAAAAATGGGTGAAATTTACTGCGGACGCTGCGGCTGGCAAAGACGCCGCGGTATTCCGGGAAAGGGCGGCTGGTTTACAACAAAGGCGCAGTCGGGCGGAGGTCCGCTGATAGATTTGGGCGTGCATATGATTGACCTTTCGATATGGCTCATGGGAAATCCGGTGCCGGTTTCAGTTTCGGGCTGTACGTACACAAAATTCGCCGACAGCAATGTATCCGATTCGATTAACTCTCATTTCGGCGACGCAAAGGAAAACGGAACCTTTGATGTAGAGGATTTGGCGATGGGATTTATCAAATTTGACAACGGCGCATGCCTGCAGATTGAATTTTCCTGGGCGTCGAATGTGGAAGAGGAACAGAGCTTTGTTGAGCTGCGCGGAACGAAAGCAGGTTCAAAGTTCACAAGCAAGACCGGGAAACTGAAAATATTCACCGAGGATTACGGTCAGCTGGTTGATCTCGAGCCTGTGACAGCCAACGATAACACCTGCATGCCGCAGCATGAGGGAAATTTGCGGCACTTTGCGGACGTGCTGCTGAATAATGCAAAGCCGGATTTTGAACCGATACAGGGCGTCAACATGATAAAAATTCTTGAAGCGATGTATAGATCGGCGGAAACCGGTGAAGAAGTGCGTTTATAATCAGGAGGATATTGATATGAAAGTTACGGTGTGGAATGAAAATCAGCATGAAAAAAGCGAACCGAGAGTAACAGAGCTTTATCCGGGCGGTTTGCATACATATATTGCCGGGTTTTTAAAATCAGATGACGTTGAGGTAAGAACCGCAACGCTTGACGATGAGGAATGCGGTCTTACAGACGAGGTTCTGGACGATACCGACGTACTTCTCTGGTGGGGACATATGGCGCATGAGAGGGTGCCGGACGAGGTGGTAAAGCGTGTGCATGACCATGTTTTGTGCGGCATGGGGCTGATAGTCCTTCATTCGGGACATCATTCAAAGATATTCAGAAAGCTGTTGGGCACGTACTGTAACTTGAAATGGCGTGACGGCGCGAGAGAACGGATATGGACTATAAACCCAAATCACCCGATTGCGGCAGGCATTCCTGAAACCTTTGTTCTTGACCCCGAAGAAATGTACGGCGAGCCGTTTTCTATCCCTGAACCGCAGGAGGTTATCTTTATGGGCTGGTACAACGGCGGTGAGGTTTTCCGCAGCGGCTGCACATTTGTGCGCGGCAACGGGAAGATTTTCTACTTCCAGCCCGGACATGAAACAAACAAATCTTTTCAGAACGAATACGTTCAGAGAATTATAAAAAATGCCGTAAAATGGGCATGCCCGATAAATAAAAATATCAAGCCGGATTGTCCGCATTTTGAAGCGCTGGAAGGCTGATTGGAACAGGTGATGAATATGAACACAATAAAAAACGAATATAATTTGGGAATTGTCGGATTCGGCGGCATGGCAGGAAATCACTATAAGCAGCTGTCAAAAGGAAATACCAAGGTTAAAATCAAGGGCGTTTGGGACATTGATGAAAAACGTCTTGACGCGGCGCGTGAAAAGGGTTTGATTGCATATTCTTCGGAGGAACAGATATTAAGCGACCCGGAAATAGATATTATTCTCGTATCGGCTACGAATGATGTGCATAAGGACATTGCAATACGTGCGCTTGCTGCCGGAAAGCATGTTTTGTGCGAAAAACCTGCGACGGTCACATCTGCGGAGCTGACCGAAATCATGGACGCAGCAAAAAAATATAACTGTGTTTTTACGGTTGACCAGAACCGACGTACAAACCGCGATTTTGTGCTTATGAAATCACAGGTTGAAAGCGGAATAATCGGCAGACCGTATGTGATAGAATCCCGTGTTGAGGGGTCACGCGGAGTGCCGGCAGGCTGGCGCACACAGAAAGAAAAGGGCGGAGGAATGATGCTGGACTGGGGAGTGCACCTTATTGACCAGATTATGTACATGGTTCCGGAAAAGGTTACAAATGTATTTTGCAAGATGTATTCGATTAACTATCCCGATGTAGACGATAATCTGCGCGTGACAATGACATTTGAAAGCGGTCTTACGGCGCAGATTGAAGTGGCAACAAATAACTTTATCTCGCACCCGAGATGGTATGTGCTGGGAACCGAAGGTACGCTTCAGATCGATGACTGGGCATGCGGAGGAAAAGTTGTACGCTGTCTGGAGCGGCAGGATAAATGGGCGGACGAAATTCAGACGATTAAGGCGGGCCCCACAAAAACAATGGCGCCGCGTACCCCGGATACGGTGGAAACCATAGAATTGTCAGAGCCGGCGAATGTGACGGATAATCTTGATGTGGTGTATAATCAGCTTGTTGACGCAATTGAGGGCAAGGCTGAACTTACAATTAAGCCGGAACAGGCTCTGCGCGTTATGAAGGTGATGGAAGCTGCATTTGAGTCGGCACGGACGGGCGACGCAATTCATACGCAAATTTGACGGATAGGGGGATACACTCTGCGAAAATGCCGCGCGGAGTGTATCCGTTTTTTTGTTTGTGTAAATCGATAAATCGGAAAAAACGGAATTTGCGTTATTTTTTTTAAATTTGCTATTGACAAACATATTTTTTTTTGATATAATAATAAAGCTGTATGGCTCCTTGGTCAAGTGGTTAAGACTCTGCCCTCTCACGGCAGCATCAAGGGTTCGAATCCCTTAGGAGTCACCACGTCGGAATGGACTTTGTTCCATTCCGATTTTTCTTTGCAGAAAAATCAGTAATATTCCCCGATTTCAACATAAATTTTCAAAATTCCCTTGCATATTACATTGATATGGTATATAATTATTATAGTATGCAAATTCTAATAAGTCAGCGCAAAAATAAAAGGAGGAATTATAGTGTTGAAGAAAATTTTGACGGCAGTGCTTTGCACATTTATTCTGCTTTGTACTGTTGCGTTTGCAGCCGAACTAAAGGCCGGCGATACAGCCTATGTTGTATACGGCGGCACGGTAATGGTTACAAAAAATCCTACCTATTCAGGAGGTATAAGCGAAGTCAGCAAAGGGGCAAGAGTGACGGTTCTGGAGGCTTATGTAATTGGAGAGGATAACAGAAAATTTCACAAAATCCAGCTCTCGGACGGCACGGTCGGATATGTTCTTGCCTATACAACGGCTCGGGAAACAACACCGATACTTGATGTCGGCGAGACTGTTGAAAAGGACTTAAACAAACAATGGGCAGCTTCCGATACAGACAAGTATCAGCACGCAATAGAGATGACGGTTCTATCTGATTACATCTACGGCGGAAGCAAAACAACCGAGGGTAAAGAAAGAAATTTTTATGCTAAGGTACCTACGGAATGGGTAAGACATGACCGTCCTGCTTCATTGCCGCTTGTGGGAATGGCTATTGTACATATTGGCGATCAGGGAAAAATCGGCTCGGTAAAAGCCTCATTCTATCCGGGCGATCCCCCGATGAACTATCATATCAGAAGACTTGATGAGCTAAAAGAAATAGGGTATGATCCCCCGTTTGCTGAAAACAGCAGAACAGACGCAAACGCGAATACAGCGTTTTATGTTACAACAGGAAGTGAATTTGAAGTTGTCGCCTATAACGAAAAATGGGTTGCAGTATGGAGCGAGGGCGGCGTCGACGAATCACGCGGTACAATAAGACAGTGCGGCGAGAAAGACGGTACTGCTTTCACAAGCTGGAAACCTGCCGTATATTTTCTGCCGAGACAAAATTGTTATATTTTAGATATTAACAATCAGGTATCAACGGCCCCGAAAATCGAGGCGGTGGGCAAGGCAACAAGCCTTTTGATGGTTAAGACCACTCCCGATAATACGGATTATGTAAAATCGGGCGTTATTAAAATCAATCAGTCGCTTCAGATTGTAGATGCCGCTCCGCAGAACGGTCATTATAAGATTTATTATAAGAAAGGTCTTTATTATGTTGACGCAAAGTATGTGAATGCACAGCTGGCAAACACTTCAAAGCCGACAACTCAGTACAAAGCAATAGCGGCTGTCGACTGTGACATTTCTGACGGTTCTTCGGTTGTCGGTTCGGTTAAAAAAGGCGCTGCAATCGATGTTATCGATAAGGACTATGACGGAACAAATTCAAAAATCTGGTTCAACTCAAAGGAATGTTATATTCCGACAAGCAAGCTTGATGAGTTCACAAAAACTTTGTCCGCAGCAGATACGGCAGCTCTCGGTGCACCTATCGGCGTTCTGTCCGTAGATACGCCATGGGGCGAATGGGGTGCGCTGACTTATTCTGCCGAGGGACTTGCAAAGCTGAAAAAGTACCGTTACGGATATATCAACGTTGATGAGAATATGATGTCAGAATACACTAAGTGGGTTAGTTCAAACAACGGCGATATCAACACAATACATGACAGAGAATGGGTAAATGTATACGGTATTGAAGAGTTTTCGTTTGACCGCGACGAGGATATGAATGATATTCTGGATCCTGCCGATATAGAACCATGGATTATAACAGGTAAAATCTATACTATTTTCTATAACGGAGAAATTCGCTATCTGGTTCACGAAGATGATATGCATGATACGTTTACATATTATCCCGGAAACGGATTCAGCAAAAATTCCGTTGCAAAAACGCAGGCCGTTTGCCTGGACAGCCGCAAATATAACACCGTTGCATATAACATTGATGACAACAACTACTTCAAGCTCAGAGACATTGCAAAAATTCTTGACGGAACAATTAAAACCTTTGACATTAAGTATGACAGTGCAACAAATTCCATTGACATGCTGAGCTTTTATGATTACACGGCGGCAGGCGGTGAATTGACACCGGGTGACGGCGTTGAAAGAACAGCTCTTTCATCATCGGCATTCTTAACGCTTGACGGTGTGCCGATTAAGGCAACTTGCTATAATATTGACGGAAACAATTATTTTAAGCTTCGCGATATAACCGACGCGCTGGATTGCCGCGTTGAGTGGGACACAAACAATCAGATGATTTGGGTCATTCCGGGCAGAACCGCATATGATGATCCCGATGAGATAGTGGGTTGATTTTCTGAACATATAATAGCAGACAAAAATTTTAGCCGATATGAGGTTTGAAAATTCTCAAACTTTATATCGGCTTTTTCTTTTTCTTTAACGCTTTTTCTCTCGTAAACACACAAAAATCAATATGTTTTTACTGCATATCGACTATGCATGCTGCGTTGTTATGCGGCCCGGCAAAGCAGCTTTATAATCTTGCTGCACCTTTTCAGTATATTTTCTTGTATGATAAAATATAAACTTGAAAGGTGTGTGAATAAAGTGAATGAGAAAATCATTACAAATGAACTGATTAATAATTTCAAAATCTATCTGTACGAGGAAGAAAAAAGTGACAACACCATAGAAAAATATATGCGTGATATTCGTTTTTTCCGTGAGTGGTTACAAAGCAGGCATATTGATAAGTCGGTTGTTATCGAATACAAAAAGGAGCTATGCAAAAGGTATGCGGTGCAAAGTGTAAATTCAATGCTATCCTCCATAAATGCATTTTTTGTATTCATGAGTTGGCACGATTTGAAAATAAAGACGCTGAAAATTCAAAGACGGATATTTGCCGATAAATCCAAAGAACTGACCAAAACCGAATATGAACGGCTTCTAATCGCAGCACAGAAAAAGAAAAATGAGCGGCTGTATTATTTAATGCAGACGATGGCAAGCACGGGCTTGAGGGCGTCCGAAATAAAATATGTAACCTGCGAAGCCGTAAAACAAGGGCAGGCGGTTATAAACTGCAAGGGAAAGATAAGGCAAATATTCCTGCCGGAAAAGCTATGTCAGATGTTAAAGATATATATTAAATCCCGAAATATAGAAAGCGGTCCGGTATTTATTACGAGAAACGGCATGCCGCTTGACCGCAGTGCGATATGGAAAATGCTTAAAAACTTATGCGAAAGTGCAAATGTGGACAAATCAAAAGTGTTTCCTCACAATTTCAGACATTTATTTGCACGGACATTTTATTCACGGCAAAAAGACGTCATAAGGCTTGCTGATATTCTCGGTCATTCATCTGTCGAAACTACCCGTATCTATACGATGGAAAGCGGGACGGAGCATATAAAGCAGCTGCAAAAGCTCGGTTTGCTGCGATATTGAAAAAATCTCACTCAATCACTTGGCAGATACATATGAAACGGCGAATGGCTGTTTCATATTGCCGTTTGGACGGAAAATGTGTCTGCGGCCGGAATTAAATGCTCAAATAATCCGGACAAAAAAGCTTGACTTTGCAATGGGCGTGTGATAATATACAGGTGTAATCGGATTGGTATTTGTTCCTGTCCGATAAAAAATTATACAGTCGGAGGGTACAATGAAATACATATATGATAATGACCTGCACATTCACAGCAAAATTTCCTTATGTTCCGGTGACGAAGAACAGTCAAACGAGAGAATTTTGCAATATGCTAAGGATAATAATTTAAATACGATATGCCTGACCGATCATCTCTGGGACGAAAATGTAAGCGGAGCGATAGATTGGTATAAAAGACAGAACTATTCACATATAGCAGCTGCAAAGCCGCTTCCGCAGGCGGACGGAATACGTTTTTTGTTCGGCTGCGAAACCGAGATGGACAAGGATATGAGATTGGGGATAACAAGGGAAAAATTTGACGATTTTGATTTTGTTGTTATTCCAACAACGCATTTTCATATGTGCGGATTTACAATACCCGAAGATTATGATTTGCCGCAGCAAAAGGCGGAGTTTTTGATTCAAAAGCTTAATGCGCTGCTTGATATGGATTTGCCGTTTCGTAAAATCGGACTGGCACACCTGACCTGTCAGCTCATTGACCCGTCGCATGAAAAATATCTTGAAACCGTTTCGTTGCTCGGCGATAACGATTTGGAGAAAATTTTTGCACGTGCCGCGCAAATGGGAGCGGGAATTGAGCTTAATTCGGGCGATATGGATTTTGCGGAGAAAGACGCGCCGATAATTCTGCGGCCGTATAAAATTGCAAAACGCATGGGCTGCAAGTTTTATATGGGCAGCGACGCGCATCACCCCGAAACGTTTGAGCGCGTAAAAAGTATATTTGAACGTGCGATTGCTCTCCTTGAATTAACTGAAGATGACAAGTTTCATATATAAATCCGTTTTGCCTCGTTTTTTTGAAGATATTTGTAAAAATGGGTAGACAAAACATATTTTTTGTTGTATAATAAAAGGCGGAATTAAAATAAGAGTTAATGAAAGGAACATGGAAATGGACGAAAAAGTATTTGTAATGAACCATCCGCTCATTCAGCATAAGCTGTCGATAATGAGAGATAAGAACACGTCTGTAAAGGACTTCAGAAACTGTGCGCACGAAATCGGTCTGCTTTTGGGATATGAGGCAACAAAGGATATGGAGCTTGAGGATTATCCGATAGAAACTCCGATAACGAAAATGACTGCAAAAAAGACCAAGAAAAAGGTTGCGCTTGTGCCGATTTTGAGAGCAGGTCTGGGAATGGTGGACGCGCTTATGAATCTTATCCCGGCGGCAAAAATAGGTCATATCGGTTTATACCGCAATGAAGAAACGCTTGAACCGGTTGAGTATTACTGCAAAATGCCGACCGATATAAGCGAAAGACTCACGCTTGTGCTTGACCCTATGCTTGCAACCGGCGGAAGCGCGAAAGATGCTATTTCCATGATTAAAAAGCGCGGAGCAAAGGATATAAAGTTTGTCTGCATAATTGCAGCTCCCTCGGGAATTGAGGCACTCAGAAAAGCACACCCCGATGTAGATATTTACTGCGGAGCGGTTGATGAAAGACTGAATGAAAACGGATACATTGTTCCGGGTCTGGGCGACGCCGGCGACAGACTGTTCGGTACGCTGTAATTAAATACTGCGGGACGCATTCCGGTGCGTCCCGTTTTGGATTTTTGCAACTATAATTTTTGTTACGGAGGAAGTACATTAATGCGCGTAAGGAAAAAGAAAAACTGTGATATAAGGCTTGAAAAAAGCGGCAGCTTATGGATAAGGGAGCCGGAGCTTTTAAAAAACCGCTGGCATGAGGAATTTGGCAACAACAATCCCATTCATATTGAAATAGGCTGCGGAAAGGGACAATTTATCTGCGAAATGGCAAAAAAATATCCGGATATTGATTTTGTTGCGATAGAAGTTGTGAAAGACGTAATGGTGATTGCAATGGAAAAGGCGGAGCCTCTCGGGCTTGACAATCTGCGGTTTATAATCGGTGACGCGGCAAAGCTGTGCGATTATTTTGACAAAGGTGAGGCGGAACGGATTTATCTCAATTTCTCCGACCCGTGGAAGAAAAATAAGCAGGCAAAACGCAGACTTACGCACAAAAATTTTCTCGATGTTTACAAAAAGGTGCTCAAAAGCGGCGATATGATTTGTTTTAAGACGGATAATCAAAAACTGTTTGAATTTTCACTCAATTCGTTTGCGGCGGAAAATTATAAAATGTCGGATATTACTTTTGATTTGCATAATTCGGGAATGGAGGATAATGTAATGACCGAATATGAAACGCGTTTTGCAGAAGCCGGCATGCCGATTTATCGTGTATGCGCCGCATATTACGAATAAAAAAATATCAAAAATGCGGTAAAAACGCTTGACATATCGCGGATAGTCTGATATAATATAGAAAATTACAGCTTTAATTCGGTACAGAGATACCGGCAAGATGCATATTGGCGTGTCAATTTGTGCGCCCTTGTTTCAGCGTATGATTTTCAATCTTGCCGGAAGGCAAGATTTTTTTTGTTGAGAAAGGAAAAACAAATGGCAACACAGACGATAAACATAATAAAGTCAGCAGAAGCAGCCGCGACGGAATTTTTCCACAGCAGCGGTTTATTAGACGTTTTACCGAATAAATATATTGTTGTTCCCGGTCTTTGTGATGTGCATGTGCATTTCAGAGAACCGGGTTTTTCATATAAGGAAACAATTGAAACCGGCAGCAAGGCGGCGGCGCGCGGAGGCTATACGGCAGTATGCACCATGCCTAATCTCAATCCGGTTCCGGACAGCACCGGCAATCTGAAAATTCAAACGGATATAATCGAAAAAAAAGCGGTGATTGATGTGCTCCCGTATGGCTCGGTAACGGTCGGAGAAATGGGGAAAGAGCTATCGCACATGGAGGAAATCGCTGATAAGGTGTGTGCCTTTTCCGATGACGGCAAGGGTGTGCAAGGTGCGGATATAATGGAGGCGGCGATGCTGAAAGCAAAATCGCTCGGTAAAATTATCGCTGCGCACTGCGAGGACAATTCGCTCTTAAACGGCGGATATATTCATGACGGCATGTATGCTAAGTTACATAGACACCGCGGCATTTCTTCGGAGAGTGAATACGCACAGATTGCGCGGGATATCGAACTTGCAAAAAAGACGGGCTGCGCATATCATGTGTGTCATATATCGACGAAGGAAAGCGTTAATCTTATACGCCGTGCAAAGGCGGAGGGCGTCGATATTACGTGTGAAACAGCGCCGCACTATTTGGTGCTGTGCGATGATGACCTGCATGAGAACGGACGTTTTAAAATGAATCCTCCGCTGCGCGCAAAGACCGACCGTGAAGCGCTTTTGGAGGGACTGGCTGACGGAACGATAGACATGATTGCAACAGACCATGCACCGCACAGCGCAAAGGAAAAATCGGCAGGACTTGAAAACAGCCTTATGGGAGTTTCGGGACTTGAAACAGCATTCCCCGTAATGTATACCGAGCTTGTGATGAAAGGTATAATAACATTGGAAAAGCTGACCGAGCTGATGTGCATTAATCCGCGGCGGAGGTTTTCGATAAAGACAAATAACCGTGATTTCGCCGTATTTGACATATCTGAACCGTATAAAATAAATCCGTCGGAATTTATTTCGAAGGGAAAAGCAACGCCGTTTGAGGGACGAAGCGTATTCGGGAGATGTATTCTTACGGTGCATAACGATAGAAAAGTATGGTGCGAAGGAGTGTGTAAATAATGAAACAAGTGAATTTTGCGGTAGAACGCAATGAAATGATTGCGGACAGAACTTATAAAATTGAACTTTCGGGCGATACCTCGGATATATTTGCGCCGGGACAGTTTGTAAACATCAAAATATCGGGATTTTATCTGCGCCGTCCGATTTCGGTCTGCGATTACGGAGAAAACCGGCTTACGCTGATTTATAAATCGGTAGGCAGCGGCACGGAAAAATTGTCGAAAATCAAAAAAGGCGATACTCTTGATATTATTTCGGGACTGGGCAACGGCTACAGTACGCGAATGTGCGGCGATAAGCCGCTGCTGATAGGCGGAGGAGTCGGTGTGCCGCCGATGTATAATCTCTGTCGATGCCTGATTAACGAGGGTAAAAAGGTTACGGTGATTTTGGGATTTAATTCACAAAAAGAAGTTTTTTATGAGCAGGAATTTAAGGCTCTGGGAGCGGAGGTTTATGTCACCACGGCGGACGGGTCATACGGGGTCAAAGGCTTTGTCACCGACGTGATGAACGGTATTGATTACACATATTTTTACGCCTGCGGGCCTGAACCGATGTTCCGCGCGATTGATAAAATCGCAAAAACAAGCGGACAGTACAGTTTTGAAGAAAGAATGGGCTGCGGTTTCGGGGCATGTATGGGCTGCTCGTGCAAAACCCTGACAGGCAGCAAAAGAATATGCACCGAGGGCCCGGTCATGGAAAGAGAGGAAATTCTATGGGAAAATTAAACGTAAATCTATGCGGAACCGAACTGGACAATCCGATTATTCCGGCGAGCGGTACATTTGGATACGGATTTGAGTTTTCGCGCTTTTATGATATTAATATGCTCGGAACGTTTTCTTTCAAGGGAACTACCAAAGAGCCGCGATTCGGCAATCCGACGCCGCGAATTGCGGAAACCGCGTCGGGCATGCTCAATGCCGTAGGGCTTCAGAACCCCGGCGTCGAAAAGGTTATTTCGCAGGAACTTCCCAAACTTAAAATGTTCTTTTCAAAAAAGGTCATGGCGAATGTCAGCGGTTTTTCTGTTGAAGATTATGTGTATACCTGCAGCAGGCTGGACGGTGAGGAGCAGGTGGGCTGGCTTGAGGTAAATATAAGCTGTCCGAATGTCCACGGAGGCGGAATGAGTTTCGGGACAAGTCCGGAGGCTGCGGCAGAGGTGACGGCGGCTGTAAAAAAAGCCGTAAAAAAACCGGTTATCATAAAACTCTCACCGAATGTGACCGATATTGTGTCAATCGCAAAGGCGTGCGAAGATGCCGGCGCGGACGGAATAAGCCTTATAAACACGCTGCTCGGCATGCGTATTGATTTAAAAACAAAGAAACCGCTGCTTGCAAATAAAACCGGCGGACTGTCGGGAGATGCAATATTTCCCGTAGCGCTAAGAATGGTGTATCAGGTTGCCGGCGCGGTGAAAATTCCGGTCATAGGCATGGGCGGAGTGAGCAGCGCGGAAAATGTTATCGAAATGATGCTTGCCGGCGCAACGGCGGTACAGGTGGGGGCGGCAAACCTGGTAAATCCGTATGCCTGCCGCGATATAATAAATGATTTGCCGCGCGTTATGGATAAATACGGTATAAGTTCACTTAAAGAAATTATAGGAGGTGCATTATAATGGGAAAGGACGTAATAATAGCATGCGATTTTTCGGGCAGAAAAGAGGTTTTTGACTTTTTATCACTGTTCGGAGAGGAGAAACCGTTTATAAAAATCGGAATGGAGCTGTTTTACGCCGAAGGACCGGACATAGTCAGGGACATAAAAAAACGGGGACACAAAATATTCCTGGATTTGAAACTGCATGACATTCCTAACACGGTAAAAAAAGCAATGAGTGTTCTGTCACGCCTCGACGTTGACATGTGTAATCTGCATGCCGCAGGAACAACGGCAATGATGAAGGCTGCCATAGAGGGACTTACGCGCCCGGACGGCACGCGACCGATGTTGATAGCCGTTACGCAGCTTACATCAACCGACCAGGCGGCTATGGAAAAGGATTTGCTTATAAATCAGCCGATTGACAAAGTGGTAATGCACTATGCCGAAACCGCGAAGAATGCGGGGCTTGACGGTGTTGTATGCTCGCCGCTTGAGGCGGAAAAGGTGCACAGCGTATGCGGAAAGGATTTTATGACGGTTACACCGGGCGTTCGGTTTGCAGACGGTGACATGGGTGACCAGAAACGCGTTATGACTCCTGCCGACGCAAAAAAAATCGGTTCGGACTACATTGTAGTAGGCAGACCGATTACGGCAGCGGAAAATCCGCTTGAAGCATACCGAAGATGTGTAAATGATTTCGTAGATTAATCACGTAGGGGACACAAAATGTACAAATAAAGGAGAAAAATTATGAATGATGTAAAACAACTCATAGCACGGGATTTGCTTTCCATTAAGGCGGTGTTTTTCCGCCCGGACGAGCCGTTTACCTGGGCAAGCGGAATAAAAAGCCCGGTTTACTGCGACAACAGGCTGACGCTCACTGCACCGGAGGTGAGATGTCATGTTGAAGAAAGTCTTGCAAAAACGATAAAGGAGCATTATCCGGAGGCTCAGATACTTATGGGAACGTCTACCGCCGGAATTGCGCACGCTGCAATAACGGCGCATTTGATGGGGCTGCCGATGGGGTATGTGCGTTCGGGGGCGAAAGACCACGGACGGCAAAACCAAATTGAGGGCAGACTTGAAAAGGGACAGAAAACCGTTGTAGTGGAGGATTTGATTTCTACCGGCGGCAGCGTCATAGAGGTTGTAAACGTGCTGCGCGATGCCGGTGCGGACGTGCTGGGAGTTGTCAGCATTTTCACCTACGGCATGAAAAAGGGAATTGACCGTCTTGCGGCAGCGGATGTGAAAAATGTCAGCCTTACCGATTTTGACGCCGTTGCACAGGCGGCGGCTGATGAAGGATATATAAAGCATGAGGACATAGAACGTCTTATTGCGTTCAGAAACAACCCGTCGGACGAAGGCTGGATTAAATAAAAGAGGTAGAAAAATGCGTAACATAATCAACATTCTTGACTTATCTGTAGAAGAAATAGATGAGCTTATTAAAACGGCAGATGATATTATGGCAAGACCCGAGGCATATAACGAAGTGTGCCGCCATAAAATTCTGGCAACGCTGTTTTTTGAACCCAGCACACGAACAAGGCTGAGCTTTGAGTCGGCGATGCTGTCACTCGGCGGACAGGTTCTGGGCTTTTCGGAGGCGAGTTCAAGCTCGGCTGCAAAGGGCGAGAGCGTGGCGGATACGGTCGCGGTTGTAAGCGGATATGCGGATATTATCGCCATGCGTCACCCGAAAGAGGGTGCGCCGATTGTCGCCGCCGCGCACAGCAGCGTCCCGGTAATAAATGCCGGTGACGGCGGACATTATCACCCTACGCAAACCTTGACCGATTTGCTGACAATACACCATGAAAAAGGCGGTTTCGATAATCTGACGGTGGGATTTTGCGGCGATTTGAAATTCGGAAGAACGGTTCATTCGCTGATTAGCGCACTGTCGCGGTACAGCGGAATAAAAATTGTGCTGATTTCTCCGGACGAACTGAAGCTGCCAAGCTTTGTCAAGCAGGAGTATATTAAGGAAAAGGGAATTGAATATCGGCAGTGCTCGTCGCTTGATGGGGTTATGGGGGATTTGGACATACTTTATATGACCCGCGTGCAGAAAGAGCGTTTCTTTAATGAAGAGGATTATCTTCGCCTTAAAAACAGCTATATTCTCACGGAGGAAAAGATGAAGCTTGCCAAGCCGGATATGTGCGTGCTGCACCCATTGCCGAGGGTGAACGAAATTTCGACCGCGGTAGACAGCGATCCCAGAGCGTGTTATTTCCGCCAGGCGCATTACGGCAGATATATACGCATGGCGCTTATAATGAAACTTTTGAATATCGGCACGGAGGTGTGTTCTGATGAAAATTGACAGCATAAAAAACGGAACGGTTATTGACCATATAACAGCAGGCAGCGGTATGCGCCTTTATCGGCTTTTGGGACTGGATAGTCTTGACTGCACTGTAGCAATTATGAAGAATGTTACAAGCCGGAAAATGGGCAGAAAAGATATTATCAAAATTGACGCGGATATTGACCTCAATTTTGATGTTATCGGTTTTGTTGACCCTCAGGCGACAGTGAATATTATAAAGGACGGCGTGCTGTTGGAAAAACGCACCATAGACATGCCGGAAACTCTCACAAATGTAATCAGATGCGAAAATCCGCGCTGCATTACGTCGGTCGAGCAGGAAATCGACCATGTTTTCAGACTAACTGACAAAAAAAACAAGGTTTATCGCTGCATTTATTGTGAAACAAAACAAAAATAAAAAAATGCTGCGAATGCCTTGACGTGACGGCATATGTCTGATATAATTAAGATACAGTTAAAAAATGCATTCGGTAACTGACGGAAATGCGGAGCACCGCAGGGAAGCCGAAAGCATGGAAGGGACCGGAGTCCCGTCAGAGCCGACCGTCTGGGCATGCTTAAACATCTTGTTTAGGTATGCCCTTTTATATTTAGGAAGGCACGGCAGACAATAGGAGGTACAATATGAAAAAAGTTGGAATTATAATGGGAAGCGACAGTGATTTGCCCGTTATCCGAAAGGCGGCGGATACGCTTAAAGCGCTGGATGTTCCGTATGAAGTGCATGTTTATTCTGCGCACAGAACGCCGGAGGAGGCGCGCAGTTTTGCATGCAAAGCGAGAGAAAATGATTTTGGCGTAATTATTGCCGCTGCCGGAATGGCGGCGCATCTTGCCGGCGCAATTGCGGCGAACACAACTCTGCCGGTAATAGGTATTCCATGCAAATCACAGACATTAGACGGTATTGACGCGCTCTTGTCAACGGTTCAGATGCCATCGGGTATTCCGGTCGCGACGGTTGCTGTTGACGGAGGAGTCAATGCCGCCTTGCTTTCTGCGCAGATTTTAGCGGTTTCGGACAGCGTTCTTGCGGAAAAACTGGAAAGACAGCGCAGCGAGTCAAAGAAAAAGGTATTGCAGAAAGACGCAGATATATCAAAGGAATTTAACAAACAGTAATTTATGCGCAAAGCGCGGAAAGGACGGCAGAAAAATGGAAAAAAGAGAACTTTTATATGAGGGCAAAGCAAAAAAGGTATATGCGACCGAAAATCCGGACGTACTGATGGTTGATTACAAGGACGATGCGACTGCGTTTAACGGTCTTAAAAAAGGTACGATTGCGGGAAAAGGTGCAATTAATAACCGTGTGACAAATTACATGATGCAGCTTCTTGAAAAGGAGGGAGTGCCGACGCATTTTGTGGAGGAGCTTTCCGCATGTGAAACGCTTGTAAAAAAGGTATCAATTGTGCCGCTGGAGGTAATTATCAGAAATATTTCCGCCGGCTCATTTGCAAAGCGGTTCGGCGTTGAAGAAGGCATTGTATTTGATGAGCCGACGATTGAATTTTCATATAAAAACGATGAGCTTGGCGATCCGCTTATGAATTCATATCATGCGCTTGCGCTGGGGCTTGCGACAAAGCAGGAGATTGAAACGATAAAGGCGATGGCATTTAAGATAAATTCGGTGATGCGGAATTTCTTTAAAAATCTTAAGGTTGATTTAGTTGATTTCAAGCTTGAGTTCGGGCGCCTTTCCAACGGAACGATAGTTCTTGCGGACGAGATTTCGCCGGATACCTGCCGTTTTTGGGATAGTGAAACGCATGAAAAGCTTGATAAAGACCGCTTCCGCAGGGACTTGGGCAATGTCGAGGGTGCGTATAAAGAAATGATGAAGAGGATTTTGGGCGAATAGTACAGGAATTGAGGTCAGCAATGAATAAAATACACGAAGAATGCGGAGTTTTCGGAATATTTGCAAAGGAAAAAAGAGATGTTGCGTCAAGCGCGTATTACGGACTTTTTGCACTCCAGCACCGCGGACAGGAAAGCTGCGGAATTGTTGTTAATGATGACGGAGTGTTCCGTTCGTACAAAGATGTGGGACTGGTTAATGATGTTTTTTCAAAAAGCCGCCTTGAAAGCCTGGGTATGGGGAACATGGCTGTCGGTCATGTTCGCTATGGCACAACCGGCAGCGACGGGAGAATAAATGCGCAGCCCATAGTTGTAAATCACGTTAAGGGGCACACGGCGCTTGCGCATAACGGGAATTTGGTAAATTCTGCGGAATTGCGCAATGAACTGGAAATGGAAGGCTCAATTTTTCACACAACGAGCGATACGGAGGTCATTTCATACATACTGACCAAGGAAAGGATACATTCCGCGTCCGTTGAGGAAGCGCTGGAAAGAGCCATGGACAGGCTCAAAGGCGCATATTCCGTTGTTGTGATGTCGCCGGCGAAGCTCATTGCCGCGAGAGATGAAACGGGATTTCGGCCGCTGTGCTTCGGCAAGACAGCCGAGGGCGACTATGTGGTGGCTTCGGAAAGCTGTGCGCTCGACAGCGTAGGCGCCGAATATATCCGCGATGTGGAGCCAGGGGAAATTGTTGTTTTTACAAAAGACGGCATTAAAGAAATAAAGACGCATTGCAACAAAAGAGAACACAAAATTTGTATATTTGAATACATTTACTTCGCGCGTCCCGATTCGGTCATTGAGGGAAAAAGCGTGCACCGTGCAAGGCTGAATGCCGGTGCTTGCCTTGCGCTCGAACACCCGGCGGACGCGGATATTGTAATAGGTGTTCCCGATTCCGGGCTGGACGCGGCGCTCGGCTATGCGCGTCAGTCGGGTATTCCTTACGGCATAGGGTTTATAAAAAACAAATATATAGGAAGAACATTTATTTCCCCGGGGCAAAAATCAAGAGAAAATAAAGTCAAAATCAAGCTGAACGTTATCAGGGAAAATGTAAAAGGCAAGCGCGTAATCCTTATTGATGACTCAATCGTGCGGGGAACAACCTGCGCGCTTATAGTAAAACTGCTGCGTGATGCCGGCGCAAAAGAGGTTCATATGCGGGTATCGGCGCCGCCGTTCCTTAATCCGTGCTATTACGGAACCGACATAGATTCGCGCGATAATCTTATTGCGTGCAATCACACAATTGAGGAAATAACGAAGATAATCGGTGCGGACAGCCTTGGCTATCTCGGAACGGACAGTCTTGCGAAACTGATAAGCACGAAGAATAAATGCGGATACTGTGATTCGTGTTTTACGGGCGAGTATCCGACGGAAATTCCGTGCGACGGCGGAAAAAGCAGATTTGAGAAAAAAATAAACGAAAAAGGAGAATAAAAGCGGTGAAAAGCTACAGTGACAGTTACAAAGACGCAGGTGTGGATATTATGGCAGGGTACAAAGCGGTGGAGCTTATGAAGCAGCATATCGCGAAAACTGCCGTTCCCGGAGTATGCTCTGACGTGGGCGGCTTTGGGGGCATGTTTGAATTGGATTTGACGGGGATAAAAAAGCCGGTGCTTGTAAGCGGAACGGACGGAGTCGGCACGAAACTGAAAATAGCCTTTCTGATGAACAGGCATGATACGGTCGGCGTGGACTGTGTGGCTATGTGCGTGAATGACATTATCTGCTGCGGTGCAAAACCGTTGTTTTTTCTGGACTATATCGCGTGCGGCAAGAATGTGCCGGAAAGGATTGCGGATATAGTTAAAGGCGTCTGTGACGGCTGCGTGCAGTCGGGAGCGGCGCTGATCGGCGGCGAAACGGCGGAAATGCCGGGCTTTTATCCCGAGGATGAATATGATTTGGCAGGCTATTGCACCGGAATTGCGGATAAGGATAAAATCATTGACAACAAGACGATGCAGCCGGGTGATGTGATTATCGCACTGCCGTCAAGCGGGGTTCACTCAAACGGATTTTCGCTCGTGCGCAAGGTTTTCGATGTGAAAAACAGCGATATAAAGAGTCCGGTTACGGAGCTTTCGGGGAAATCAATCGGCGAAACATTGTTAACGCCGACAAAAATATATGTAAAACCGGTGCTTGCGCTTACGGAAAATGTTCGGGTAAAGGGCATATCGCATATAACCGGCGGCGGATTTTACGAGAACATTCCGCGCAGTATCCCGTCAGGCTTGGGAGCGCGTATTGAAAGAAACGCAATCCGCGTTCTGCCGATATTTGACCTTATAAAAAAGCGCGGCAATATATCCGAACGGGATATGTTCAATACGTTTAACATGGGCGTGGGAATGAGCGTTGTTGTCGGTAAAAATGACGCGGACAGCGCAATGGAAATTTTAAAAAGCTGCGGTGAAAATCCGTATATCATAGGTGAAATTGTAAATTCAGAGGATAAAATCACAATAATATAACGGAGGAAATGCTATGAAAAAAGCCGGGATTGCGGTGCTTGTTTCGGGCGGCGGAACAAATTTGCAGGCGCTTATCAAAGCTCAGAATAAAGGAATATTAAAAAGCGGCGAAATAAAGCTTGTGATTTCAAATAATAAAAATGCGTATGCGCTGAGGCGTGCGCAGAAAGCCGGAATAAAAACTGCGGTTGTTTTGAAAAAAGACTGTTCCGGAACCGAGGATTTTGAAAGAAAAATTGCCGGGATACTGACGGAAAATAAAATTGATTTGATAGTGCTGGCGGGATTTATGAGCATATTGAGTGCGGATTTTACGCATCGTTTTGAACGCAGAATTATCAATGTTCACCCGTCGCTTATTCCGTCTTTTTGCGGACAGGGGTACTACGGTCTGAAAGTGCATGAGGCGGCGCTTGAAAAAGGCGTCAAGGTCACAGGCGCAACGGTGCATTTTGTTAATGAAATTCCGGACGGCGGTGAAATAATCTGTCAGAAAGCGGTAAATGTGCATGACGGTGATACGCCGGAAACTCTGCAAAAGAGAGTTATGCGGCTTGCGGAGTGGCAGATTTTGCCGAAAGCGGCGGAACTTGTGAGCCATGAAATTATGACGGAGGATAAATAAATGAATGTTTATAAAATCAATGACATAGCGGAGCTTATTCGGGATAATTCGTATGTGGGGCGCGGCATTGTAATAGGGAATACGGCGGACGGAAAAAATGCGTGCTGTGCGTATTTTATAATGGGCAGGAGTGAAAACAGCAGAAACCGTATTTTCGCTGAACATGACGGAACTTTGTATACAGAGCCGTTCGAGCCGTCCAAGGTAGAAGATCCGAGCCTCATTATTTATGCGGCAATGCGCCGGTTTGAAAACAAGCTTATCGTATCAAACGGAGACCAGACCGACACGGTTTTTGAGGGTCTTACAAAGGGCGCAAGCTTTTGCGATGCTTTGAAAACAAGAGAATTTGAGCCGGACGCGCCGAATTACACGCCGAGAATAAGCGGTTTGCTTACGTTTGAAAACGGCGGATTTTCATATAAAATGAGCATATTGAAAAGTGCAGATGAAAACGGAACCGCATGCAATAGATATACATATGATTACAGTCCGCTGCCTGGACTGGGACATTTTATACACACGTATATTTGCGACGGAACACCGATACCGACGTTTTGCGGCGAACCCGAGCGCGTGGAAATGCCTGATAATATTGATGAATTTACCGAAAAATTGTGGAACGCACTTGATGAAAATAACAAAATATCACTGTATGTCCGGTACATCAATCTTGAAACGGGCGAAGAAGAAAATCGGCTTTTAAATAAAAATAAATAAAATCAGCAGAGGAGATTTGCCATGAAAGAATTTGAACTGAAATACGGCTGTAACCCAAATCAAAAGCCGTCAAAGATATATATGGAGGACGGGAGCGAACTGCCGATTATCATATTAAACGGCAAGCCGGGATATATAAATTTTCTGGACGCCTTCAACAGCTGGCAGCTCGTCAAGGAGCTTAAAGCGGCGCTGGGATTGCCGGCAGCGGCGTCATTCAAGCATGTAAGCCCGACATCGGCGGCTGTTGGATTGCCGCTTTCGGATAAGCTGAAAAAAGCATGTTTTGTTGACGATATTGAAAATCTTGACAATTCGCTGCTCGGCTGTGCGTATGCCAGAGCGCGGGGAACCGATAGAATGTGCTCGTTCGGCGACTGGGTTGCACTTTCCGATGTGTGTGATGTCACAACGGCGAAGATGATAAAACGCGAGGTTTCCGACGGAATTATTGCGCCGGGATATGAACCCGAAGCGCTTGAAATTTTGAAAAGCAAACGAAAAGGGACATATAATATTGTGCAGATAGATTCGGATTATATTCCGGCGGAAATTGAAAAAAAACAAGTTTTCGGGATAACGTTTGAGCAGGGAAGAAATAATTTTGCTATCAACAGAGAGCTGCTGAACAATATTGTTACAAAAAATAAGGACTTGCAGGAAAGCGCTGCGCGTGATATGATTATAGCGCTCATTACACTAAAATACACACAGTCAAATTCCGTATGTTATGCGGTTGACGGACAGGCTGTAGGCGTTGGTGCGGGTCAGCAGTCAAGAATACATTGCACAAGGCTTGCCGGCACAAAAGCGGATACGTGGTTTCTGCGTCAGCATGATAAGGTTTTATCCTTGCCGTTCCGCGATGATATAGGACGTCCGGACCGTGACAATGTAATTGACGGATATATAAATAAAAATGAAGAAGATGTATGCGCTGACGGAATTTGGCAGAAATATTTTACACACAAACCGGAGCCGCTGTCACAGACCGAAATTCGTGAATATCTTGACGGAATTGACGGTGTTTCGCTTGGTTCGGACGCATTTTTCCCGTTTAGTGATAATATTGAAAGAGCAAAAAAGAGCGGTGTAAAATATATTGCCCAGCCGGGCGGTTCAATTCGTGATGATTTGGTAATTGAATGTTGTGACAAATACGGAATTTTAATGGCAGTTACGGGCATGCGTTTATTCCATCACTAATTCTGAATGGTTAAAATTCCGCATCTCACCCGTTTTCAAACCTCGGAGTACACATGTACGCCGTCGGTTCTCAAACAGGCAATCTGCGAAATTTTAACTCATTCACGAATGGTGAAATTCCGTATCTCACCCGTTTTCAAACCTCGGAGTACACATGTACGCCGTCGGTTCTCAAACAGGCAATCTGCGAAATTTTAACTCATTCACGAATGGTGAAATTCCGTATCTTATCCGTTTTCAAACCCCGGAGCGCATCTGCACGCCGTGGTTTGTTAAACAGACATATAACGTATTGGGGACATAAAATATACATATAAGGGACACAAAAAAGGAGAGTCGCAAATGAAAATTTTGGTTGTAGGCGGCGGAGGCCGTGAGCACGCTATTATCAAAAAAATCAAGGAAAGCAAGAAGGCAGAAAAGATTTATGCACTTCCGGGAAACGGGGGCATCTCGCGTGACGCGGAATGTGTTGATATAAAAGCGACCGACATTGAAAAAATCACAGAATTTGCAAAAGCGAAGAAAATCGATTATGCGATAGTTGCGCCGGACGATCCGCTCGTACTGGGGTGCGTGGACGCACTTGAGAAAGAGGGAGTACCGTGTTTCGGGCCGAGAGCGAATGCTGCAATAATTGAAGGCAGCAAGGTTTTTGCAAAAAATCTTATGAAGAAATACAAAATACCGACCGCGGAATATGAAGTGTTTGAAAATGCAGATGACGCATTGGCGTATCTGGAAACTGCGCCGATGCCTGCGGTTATAAAAGCCGACGGGCTTGCGCTCGGGAAGGGCGTAATAATAGCTGAAACGCGGGACAGCGCAAAAGCGGCTGTTGTGGAAATAATGGAAAACAAAAAATTCGGCAAAAGCGGTGACACAATTGTAATAGAAGAATTTCTTACAGGGCCTGAGGTATCCGTGCTCTCCTTCACAGACGGAAAAACGGTTGTTCCGATGGTTTCATCGATGGATCATAAAAGAATAGGCGATAATGACACCGGATTAAACACGGGCGGAATGGGGACAATTGCGCCAAATCCGTATTACACGGAAAAAATTGCGGCGGAATGTATGGAAAAAATATTTATCCCCACGATTAATGCGATGAACAGCGAGGGGCGAACTTTTAAAGGCTGCTTGTATTTCGGACTGATGCTGACGGAAAACGGCCCCAAAGTTATAGAATATAACTGCCGTTTCGGGGATCCGGAAACACAGGTTGTGCTGCCGCTGTTAAGAACCGATTTGCTGTCTGTTATGCAGGCGGTGACGGAGCAAAAGCTGTCGGAAGTCAAAGTTGAGTTTTCGGAAGAAAGCGCTTGCTGCGTCATCATGGCATCGGGCGGCTACCCCGAAAAATATGAAAAGGGATTTGAGATTACCATTCCCGAAGATACTGCAGACAGTGTTTACATTGCAGGAGCTAAGACGGAAAACGGAAAGCTTCTGACAGACGGCGGACGTGTTCTCGGAGTAACTTCTGTTGCGGAAACACTTGAAAAAGCCGTAAAAAAAGCGTATAATAATGTGGAGAAAATAAAATTTAAGGGAGCATATTCAAGAAGTGACATCGGCGCTAAGGCACTTAATGCGGAAAGGAGGGGGTAAAAATGGTATACAGAGTTTTTGCCGAAAAGAAAAAAGAGCTTGCCCAAGAGGCGAAAGCGCTGCTTTTTGACTGCCGTGCGATTTTAGGGATAGCACAGCTTGAGGACGTTCGTGTTTTAAACCGATATGACGCGGAAAATATCAGCACGGAATTATTTGAATACGCCAAAAAGACCGTATTTTCCGAGCCGCAGACGGATTCCGTATGCGAAAATCCGGATTTTTCGGGCGCAGCCGCCGTTTTCGGTGTTGAATATCTGCCGGGTCAGTTTGACCAGCGTGCGGATTCTGCCATGCAGTGCATACAAATTATTTCATGCGGCGAAAGACCGCTTATCCGTACGGCGAAAATTTATGCGCTGTACGGAAAACTGACAGAAAATCAGCTTGAAGAAATAAAAAAGTACGTAATAAATCCTGTTGAAGCGCGCGAAGCGTCATTGGAGCTGCCCGAAACGCTGAATATAAAATACGAAATTCCGACCGAGGTTAAGACGTTGGACGGATTTACCGGATATGACGATGAAGAGCTGGCGCATTTTATCGATGAATATTCACTCGCTATGGACGGTGACGATATTCGGTTTTGCCGTGATTATTTCCGCAGGGAAAACAGAAATCCGACGATTACCGAAATACGCATGATTGATACGTATTGGTCTGACCATTGCCGTCACACTACGTTTTTGACCGAGCTGGAAAATGTAAAATTTGAGGATTCGCTTTTGCAAAGCGCATATGATGAATACCTGAATGTCAGAAAGGAACTGGGGCGCACCAAACCGGTATGCCTTATGGATCTCGCAACAATTGCGGTAAAATATCTGAAAAAGCACGGAATGCTCGATAAGCTTGATGAGTCGGAAGAAATAAACGCATGCACCGTTAAAATTGATATTGAAACCGACGGTAAAACCGAACCGTGGCTGTTGCTTTTTAAAAACGAAACACACAATCACCCGACGGAAATCGAACCGTTCGGCGGAGCTGCAACCTGCATAGGCGGCGCAATCCGTGACCCGCTCTCGGGACGGTCATATGTATACGGCGCGATGCGCGTCACGGGCGCTGCAAATCCGCTTGCGCCTGTATCCAAAACCATAAAAGGAAAACTTCCGCAGCGTAAAATAGTGACCGGCGCTGCTGCCGGATACTCGTCATACGGCAATCAAATCGGGCTGGCGACGGGTATTGTAGATGAAATATATCACCCGGGCTATGCGGCAAAAAGAATGGAAATCGGTGCGGTGATAGCTGCGGCTCCGGCAGAAAATGTTCGGCGTGAGGTGCCGTCGCCGGGAGATATTGTTGTGCTTTTGGGCGGCGCTACGGGGCGCGACGGCTGCGGCGGAGCAACCGGGTCTTCAAAATCACACACCGCCTCCTCGCTTGAAACCTGCGGTGCAGAGGTTCAAAAGGGTAATGCTCCCGAGGAAAGAAAGCTGCAGCGGCTTTTCCGCAACAAAGAAGCATGCCTGATGATAAAACGGTGCAATGATTTCGGTGCCGGCGGAGTGTCTGTGGCAATAGGCGAGCTTGCCGACGGTCTTGAAATTGACCTGAATGCGGTGCCGAAAAAGTATGACGGACTTGACGGAACGGAGCTTGCAATAAGTGAATCGCAGGAAAGAATGGCTGTTGTAATCGAGCCGGAAAATCTGGAGAGATTTCTGGAAATCGCACAAAGCGAAAATCTTAATGCGACGCCGGTCGCGGAGATTAAGGCGGAAAAACGCCTTATAATGAACTGGAACGGAAAGAAAATTGTTGATTTAAGCCGTGACTTTTTAAATTCCAACGGTGCACCCAAGCGCACATCAGCTGCATCGGAGGCGCCGAAAGTGTTTAATAAGCACATAAGCGGCGGATTTGTCGAAAACTATAAAAATCTTGCAGATGACCTTAATATTTGTTCCAAACGTGGTTTATCCGAAAGGTTTGACTCGACAATAGGCGCGGGAACTGTGCTTATGCCGTTCGGAGGAAAAAATCAGCTCACGCCGGTTCAGGCGATGGTGCAGAAAATTTCGGTTGAAAAAAAGCACACCGATGACTGCTCGCTGATGTCCTTCGGTTACAATCCGTTTATATCTGAAAAAAGTCCGTTTCACGGTGCGTACCTGGCGGTTGTGGAATCCGTATGCAAATTGATTGCCTCGGGCGCGGAATTTAAAGACGTATACCTGACATTCCAGGAATACTTTGAAAGTCCGCGAAAGGACGAAAAGCGCTGGGGAAAACCGCTTGCCGCGCTTTTGGGCGCATTCCGTGCACAGATGGAACTTAAAATCGGCTCAATCGGCGGCAAGGACTCAATGAGCGGCTCATTTGAAAAACTTGATGTTCCGCCCACGCTGGTTTCGTTCGCGGTAACGACGGCAAAAACGAAAGATATTGTTTCACCGGAATTTAAAAAAGCCGGAAACAGACTGATGCTTGTTTCGCCGGAATATGATGAAAACGGACTCCCGGAAACAAAATCGCTTATGAATGTATTCAGCCGCGTCACGAAGCTTATCCACAGCGGAAAGGCTGTATCGTGCTATACCCCCGGAATGGGCGGCATAGCGGAGGCGATTATGAAAATGTGCATGGGTAACGGACTTGGGTGCCGCATTGCGGAAAATGTGACTAATGAAATGCTTTTCGGCTACAGTTATGCGTCATTCCTGCTTGAAGTTACGGAGGATATGGACGGTGTAATCGGAACCGTAACCGATGAACCGATAATTGCGCGCGGAAATGATGAAATTTTGCTTTCGCAGCTGTCGGAAATATATGAGAACAAGCTGGAAAGTGTGTACAGCTGCAATATCCCGAGCGAAAAAATCCAGACGGAAAACTTTACTTTTAATGCAAAGGTGCACAATTCATGCGCAATAAAAACCGCGAAACCGAAAATACTTATTCCGGCATTCCCGGGTACGAACTGTGAATATGACAGCGCAAAAGCGGTAAGTGACGCCGGTGCGGAGCCGGAAATTGTGGTTATAAACAATTTGTCGGCGGAGGGAATAAGCCGCAGCACGGAACTATTTGCGCAAAAGCTGAAAACGGCGCAGGCAGTATTTATTCCGGGCGGATTTTCCGGCGGCGACGAACCGGACGGCAGCGGAAAGTTTATTACGGCATTTTTCCGCAGCGCGGCGGTGAAAAACGCGGCAACCGAGCTGCTCGATAACCGCGGCGGATTGATGTGCGGTATATGCAACGGTTTCCAGGCTCTCATAAAGCTCGGGCTTGTACCGTACGGCAAAATTATCGATACGGACGAAAATTGTCCTACGCTCACGTTCAACACAATCGCAAGGCATCAGTCCAAAATAGTGCGTACGCGTATTGCATCGAATAAATCGCCGTGGCTGTCCCTTACAAATCCGGGTGAAATTTACAGTGTGCCGATTTCGCACGGCGAAGGACGGTTTTTGGCAGATGAAAACACGGTAAGACAGCTTGCCGAAAACGGGCAGATTGCGACGCAGTATGTGGATTTTGACGGAAATGCAACCGGGGATATTCGCTTTAATCCGAACGGGTCGGTATATGCGATTGAGGGCATAACTTCGCCCGACGGCAGAGTTTTCGGAAAAATGGGACACAGTGAGCGAATCGGCAGCGGTCTTTACAAAAATGTTCCGGGTAATTATGACATAGGAATGTTCCGCGCCGCGGTGAAATTTTTCAAATAAAGGAAGGAATGTATATCATGGATTATTTATCGGATATTGAAATTGCGCAGCAGTGCAAAATGAAACCAATAAATGAAATTGCCGAGACTGCTCATGTAGACGAAAAATACATTGAACAGTACGGTAAATATAAGGCGAAAATCGATTTATCGCTGCTTAAAGAAACAGACAGAAAAGACGGAAAGCTTATTCTTGTAACGGCAATCACACCAACGCCGGCGGGAGAGGGAAAAACCACCACAACGATAGGTCTTGCCGACGGACTCAGACGCATAGGAAAGGACGCAGCTGTTGCGCTGCGTGAGCCGTCGCTCGGGCCGGTGTTCGGAATAAAAGGCGGCGCAGCCGGCGGAGGATATGCGCAGGTTGTTCCCATGGAGGATATAAACCTCCATTTTACGGGAGATTTTCATGCAATCGGAGCGGCGAACAATCTGCTTGCAGCGATGCTTGACAATCATATACAGCAAGGAAATGAGCTTGGTATTGATGTGCGGAAAATTACATGGAAACGCTGCGTTGACATGAATGACAGGCAGCTGCGATTTATTGTGGACGGTATGGGCGGTAAAGCGAACGGCGTTCCGCGTGAGGATGGTTTTGATATTACGGTTGCAAGTGAAATTATGGCAGTGCTGTGTCTGGCAAATTCAATTACCGATTTAAAAGAGAGATTATCCAAAATAATTGTCGGATATACTTATGACGATAAGCCGGTAACCTGCGGTCAGCTTAAAGCTCAGGGAGCTATGACGGCGCTTTTGAAAGATGCGCTCAAACCCAACCTCGTTCAGACTCTTGAGGGAACTCCGGCATTTGTGCACGGCGGTCCGTTCGCAAATATCGCGCACGGCTGCAACTCTGTAACGGCAACAAAAATGGCGCTCAAAATGGGAGATTATGCGGTAACGGAGGCAGGCTTCGGGGCAGACTTGGGAGCGGAAAAGTTCCTTGATATAAAATGCCGCATGGCAGGACTCAAGCCGGACGCTGTTGTTATAGTTGCGACGGTGCGCGCTTTGAAAATGCACGGCGGACTTCCCAAAACCGACCTCGCGGAGGAAAATCTCAGCGCACTTGAAAAGGGTATCCCAAACCTTTTGCGTCATGTGTCCAATGTAAAAAATGTCTATAGGCTGCCGTGCGTTGTTGCGGTTAACCGTTTCCCGACCGACACGGACGCGGAAATTAACTTCATTATAGATAAATGCCGTGAATTGGGAGTAAACACCGTGCTGTCAACAGTATGGGCAAACGGAGGCAAGGGCGGCGAGGCTCTTGCAAAAGAGGTGGTGCGTCTCTGCGAAGAAAAAGGCGACTTTACTTTTGCATATGATATAGGCGGCACTATTGAGGATAAAATAGAAGCTGTTGTTAAAAAAGTATACGGCGGCAACGGAATTACCGTTCTGCCGGCTGCTAAAAAGCAAATTGCAAGACTTGAAGAATTGGGGTTCGGCAGCTGTCCGGTATGCATCGCGAAAACGCAGTACAGTTTTTCCGATGACCCGACAAAGCTCGGAGCACCGGAGGATTTTACCGTCACGGTTAAAAATGTAAAAATATCTGCCGGAGCCGGATTTGTCGTGGTTCTGACCGGGGATATTCTCACAATGCCGGGATTGCCCAAAAAGCCCGCCGCAGAAAAAATTGATGTCGATGACAACGGAAAAATTACAGGATTGTTCTGATAGTCAAAATCCCGATAGCGTGCAGCTTCGGGATTTTGAATTTTTTTGCAGACAAGTCGGCAAATGGAATATAAGTGCTGCGGCGGATATTTATTCAATCCTTGACAAATAATAAAAAGCAGAGTATAATTAGGTAAAATCAAATGATTATGGCAGAAAAAGCCGCAGTTCGGAAAGGAATGATTATATGAGAGATGCAATTGAAGTTTTAAATTCACGGCGCTCGTGTAAAAAATTTGACGGGCGGCAAATCCCGGAGGATAAGCTTGATATAATTTTGAAAGCAGGCATGAATGCACCTACCGGGCGCGGAGCACAGTCGCCGATTATGGTTGCCGTGCGCGATGAAAAGACGGTACAAAAACTTTCACAGATGAATGCGGCTGTAATGGGTGCCGCTATAGACCCGTTTTACGGTGCAAAAACGGTTATTGTTGTCCTTGCGGACAAAAATGTTCCGACATATCTGTATGACGGTTCGCTTGTAATGGGAAACCTCATGAATGCGGCGGAGGCAGAGGGAATACAGTCCTGCTGGATTCACCGCGCAAAAGAGGAATTTGAAAGCGAAGAAGGTAAAAAGCTGCTTGCCGAATGGGGCATTGTCGGAGATTATGAGGGAATTGGTCACTGCGTATTGGGCTACGGTGAAAAATCACCCGAAAAACCGAGGAAAAGCAACTATATTTACAAGATATAACGGATAAATAAAAAACTGTAATGATATGCGGTAAATGTGCAAACAATAAGGTGAAGGAAAGGAGAAAGACAATGGAAATAATGAAAAACATTGCAAAATCAGAGGTTCTCAAGCTGAAAGAGCAGGTAGCATATCAGGACGGGCAGGTTGTGAGTAAAACTCTCGCGCAGAACGGAGCTGTAAGCGTGACACTGTTTTCGTTTGACAAAGATGAGGAAATAAGTGCACATAAATCGGGCGGTGACGCATTTGTCACATGCCTGGACGGCGTAGGAAAAATCACGATTGACGGTACAGATTATGAAATTCATGAGGGCGAGTCAATCGTTATGCCTGCCGGACATCCGCATGCGGTATACGGCAAAGAAAAATTCAAAATGCTTTTGGTTGTAGTATTTTAATTAAAATCGGCAGAATGAACGGCATTACATCAGCCGCGAAATTTGAAAAAGCCTGTAAACAAAATTCCTTCTATGACAGAATATTAATAATATCATAGAGGGGATTTTTTTATGGCAAGACACAGACGCGAAATAATGAGTGAAGGCAAAAAGAATATCATAACCGATCCGATTCGGGAGTATGACATTAAGAGTGCAGAAATAATCATGATTATCCGCGATGAAAACTCTGTAAAATACTTGCATAAATATTTGTTTTGATATATAATAATGTGGTTTGAATGACAAATGCAAAAAGCGAGGAGTGAATGTAATGCATGACAATGTTTTTTATCCGTCAATGAAAATCGGAATATCCGATATGAAGGTTTTTGCAGCGCTTGATACAACATTCGCAGGTGATGAATTCAAGATATCTACCGATATACACATTCACGCATACTATGAGATAATAGCGGTCCTCAGCGGCGAGCTGCGGATGGAATTTACCGGACACTCTTCCATGATCATGAGAGCCGGCTCGGCGTGCCTTATTCCTGCGGGCGTGTATCATTGCTCCGGGCCGGCAGGTGATGAGCCTAAAAAACTCGCCGTGAGATTTACGGTCAGCAAAATGATGACTGACACTGAGTTCGATCCAATCTATGATGCGTGTGCGGAGATGCTCGAAACAAACAGAGAGCCGATTTTCTTTCCTGACGGCAGAGAACTTGTCAATATACTTCAAAAAATGTATTCTGAGATAACAGAACCGAAATTTGCTTCGGATGCATATATTCATTTATTGCTTAAAGAGTTTTTCATATATGTCTTTCGGCAAATTCAAGAAAAAATCAAGATTTCCGCACAGAGTGCACTAAAACCGAATGATGCGGAGGAACAGGATTTGAGGTATCTGAAAATAGAGAACTTTTTCGAGTCTTATCTGCCGGAACAAGTGACGGAGCAAGATCTTGCGAATTATCTGAACCTTTCAAAAAGACAGACGAGCCGTATTTTAACGAATGTATATCACCGGAGTTTTCGGAAGATACTGACAGATAACCGTATGTGGCGCGCCGCTCAAATGCTTATAACAACCAATTTGACTGTAGACAAAATAGCGTATAAAGTAGGGTATACTTCCATGTCGGGATTTTATAGAGCTTTCGAGCAGAAATTCGGAATTTCTGCCGGAAGATACCGACGCGAAAACAGGCCATAACCGTGAATACATATTAAAACTTCCGAAAGAGGGACACCATGTGACTCAATCAAGTCGCATGGTGCTATTGTTTTTTTGTGATAAATCATGTATAATGCAAACAACATCGATGAATACAAAAAATATGGGGTGATATTTACTATGTCATCAGCTGAAAAAATACAGATAAAAAACAAAAAGAGGCCGAAGATGATGTTCTCAACGGTGTTGCTTGGGCTGACTGCTGCTATACTGACAGTGACCTCGGTTCTTTACAGGCAGACGCCGTTTATGATGCTGCCACTGTTTGTGTCGCTCGTTGTAGGGATACTTCAGGCGGAAGCGAACAGGTACGCATGTCTGATCGGCGGAATAAACTCGCTCATTTATACGGCAGTATATCTGACATTGGGAATTTACGGCTCGGCTGCACAGGCACTGCTCGTGTCATGCCCGTTTCAGTTAGCGACCTTCGCAAGATGGTCTAAACACGCGTATAAAAATTCAACCGAGTTTAAGAGAATGAGCAAAAAGGCGCGGATTATATTACTTGCTGTCCTGTCTGTATGCTACATGGCGGCACTTATGATATTGAATGTGGCAGGATCAGGCTACAGACTGCTTGACGGAGCGACATCGCTTTTGGGTGCAGCAACAAGTGTTTTAACGCTTTTGTCATATATAGAGTACACTTGGCTGATGCTTGTTTCCGGACTGCTCGGTATCGCGCTGAACGTTGCGGTGTCGCTTGACAGACCGGAAATGATCACGTACGCGGTGTTTTCGATATACTCATTCATCTGTGTTGTAAGACAGTTTTTTTCGGTACGCAGAATTTATGCGGAACAGGAAAAAGAAAGGATTGATAAGTACGAAAAACAGTTTTAAAATAATTATGTTAACGAAAAGCACCGCTATAGTATACAGGTATGGAGGTAAGGAAGTATGAATGAAATAAGACCGAATGCTGAACATGGCATAGTTAACAGAAGGCAAGGAACAATATTCAGTTATCAGGGCTGGCCGAGTGTATGCCGCGATGAAAGGGAAACATTATACGCCGTGGCATCGAGTTTCCGTACGGCGCACATATGTCCGTTTGGAAAGACCTCAATGTACATCAGCCGCGATAAAGGAAGAACATGGACACCTCCGATAGTCATAAATGACACATATATGGATGATCGTGACGCCGGTATTCTGTATATGGGCGGCGGACGAATGCTTATTACATGGTTTACCGAAGCTACCGCATGGTGTGAAACGGCGATCGGGAATAAGCCGGACGCGGCAGCAAATGTTGTCAAGAGTATGATAGAAGGATATAAAAAACTTCCCAAAGATATGGTGGGACAGCGCTCGTTCGTTCGCGTTTCGGAGGATTACGGCGTCACTTGGAGTGACATAACAGAGGTCCCGGTGTCTGCTCCGCATGGACCTTCCTTGTTAAAAGACGGCACGCTTTTGTATCTTGGAAAAGAATCTGCTGATATGTATAACGGCAGAATAGCGTCCTGTATTAGTCATGACGGTGGTTATACATGGACAAAAATAGGAACGGTGGGTGTACCGGACGGAATGAAACCGGAAAACTTTTATGAACCGCACGTGACAGAGCTTTCCGATGGGAGTATTCTTGGAATGATACGCGTACAGGGGATTGACCGCTTTGCGAATTTTACAATGTATTCGACAAGATCAACAGACGGCGGAAAGACTTGGACAATGCCCGTGCCGATGGACGTCAGCGGTTCACCGCCTCATTTGCTCATGCATTCGTCAGGTGCGCTGATATGCACATACGGAAATCGCGACGGACATATAGGTGAACACGCCATGGTAAGTTATGACAACGGAAGAACATGGAACGATGACTATATCATCGATGATAATTCCGATAATCCCGACCTTGGCTACCCTGCCACGGCAGAACTGGATGACGGAAGTCTGCTGACAGTTTATTATCAGCGATATGCCGATGACAGCAACACGTCTATTCTCTATACAAAATGGAAGCTGAAAGAAAATGTATAACAATATATTTCTGCTTTTCCGGCGTTTTTTGTATAAGATTTACGTTTCATTACTCAGGAGAGTAAAGCTGTTTTTGCGGTAGTCAATCAGACCGTCGCGCCGCATTTTTGAAAGCTCGCCCGAAAGGGCGCTGCGCTCCGTGCCCAGATAATCCGCGAGCTGCTGCCGTGAAAACGGAATGGTAAATCGGTTGCTTCCGGACAGAAGTGCCTGTTCCGACAAATATGAGAGCAGACGGTCGCGAATACGCTTTGAAGCGGTGTGCGCCATGCGTGAGGAAAGCCCGAGATTTTTGCGCGCGGATATTTTCAGAAGATTTTGCATAAGCAAAATATGGTTCGGACAGGCTTTGTTACAAAGCGTAAGAATCTTTTTGGTATTCATAAATAACACGGTTGTTTTCTCCGCGGCGGAAACATCGCATAAAAGCTCCTTTTCGGAAATCAGAGAATATGCCTCGGCAAAAATCTGACCGGCAGTGACATGACCGAAGATACTGCTGCCGCCCCAATAGTAGTTTACGATTATGTTCACGCTGCCGGAAACAACAATCCCCATACATTCGCACGGACTGCCGGCATGCAGAATTATTTCGTCTTTTTCGTAATTTTTTTCAAATGCGTCGGTGCATTTGAGCAGCAATTCTGTTTCCTTTGCCGTTATGCCGTTAAAAAGAACGGTTTTTGATAAAAAACTGTAATCCATAAAATTCCTTTCATTTTGTTGTTAAAACAACATACTTTTTTTGATAATTCTACTACACTATAATAGAAATGTCAAGAACAGCACATAATTATTACAGGAGGAATTTATTATGGAAAATCAAATGTTTTGTTTTCAGTGTGAGCAGACAGCCGGCTGCAGCGGCTGTACCGGACGTGCGGGAGTGTGCGGTAAAACAGCGGATACGGCGCGGCTGCAGGACGAACTGACGGGAGCGCTTATCGGATATGCACGTGCAGTCGGGAAGAAAAAGCCGACAGAGGCAGCGTATAAACTGATTATTGAGGGGTTGTTTACAACCGTCACCAATGTGAATTTTAATGAGGAAACGATACAAAAGCTAATCGAAAAAGTGCGGCGCGAGAGAGAAAAACTCTCGGGAAGATGCGGAAAATGCAGCTCGCCGTGCGACAAAAAGAGCGAATATGACATGTCGAAGGTATGGGAGGCGGAGGAGGACATACGAAGCCTTAAGTCACTGATTTTGTTCGGTATACGCGGAATGGCGGCGTATGCATATCACGCAATGCTGCTGGGATATACCGACAGTGAAGTATCGGACTTTTTCATAAAAGCGCTTTGCGCCGTGGGTGAAGATTGGGGAATGGATAAGCTTCTTCCGATAGTTATGGAGGTGGGCAGAGTAAATCTTATCTGCATGCAGATGCTGGACAAGGCAAACACCGAAACCTACGGTATACCCGAGCCGACAACGGTTCCGCTGAAAGTGGAAAAAGGGCCGTTTATCGTGATTTCGGGCCATGACTTGCTTGATTTAAAGCTATTGCTTGAACAGACGCAGGGAAAGGGAATAAATGTCTATACTCACGGAGAAATGCTTCCGGCGCACGGATACCCGGAGCTGAAAAAATACTCTCACTTAAAGGGTAATTTCGGAACAGCATGGCAAAATCAGCAAAAGGAATTTGCGGATATTCCGGCGCCGATTTTGTTTACAACAAACTGTCTGATGCCGCCGAAAAGCAGTTATTCCGACAGAGTATTTACTACAGAGGTTGTGTCTTATCCGGAAATCGTTCATGTCGGAGAGGACAGAGATTTTACGCCTGTTATTGAAAAAGCGCTTGAACTCGGAGGATATAACGAGGACATGCCGTTTACCGGAATAAACGGCGGAACAACCGTGACAACGGGATTTGCGCACGGAGCGGTGCTGAGTCATGCGGATAAAATTGCGGACGCGGTTAAAAGCGGTGCAATCCGGCACTTCTTCCTTGTGGGCGGCTGCGACGGCGCGCGTCCGGGAAGAAATTATTATACCGATTTCGTAAAGCAGACGCCTGAGGACACGATAATTCTGACGCTTGCATGCGGAAAATACAGATTTAATGACCTTGACCTCGGCACAATCGGCGGACTGCCGCGGATAATGGACATGGGGCAGTGCAATGATGCCTACAGTGCGATTAAGGTTGCGGCGGCACTTGCAGAGACTTTTGGCTGCGGAGTAAATGAACTGCCGCTGTCGATGATTTTGTCATGGTATGAGCAGAAAGCGGTGTGCATACTTCTTACGCTTTTGTATCTCGGTATAAAAAATATACGTCTGGGGCCGACGCTCCCGGCATTCATTTCGCCGAACGTTTTGGCTTATCTGGCGGAAAATTACAGTATTGCGCCGATTACCACGCCGGAACAGGATTTAAAAGCAATTTTGGGATAGATAAAAATTTATATTAAAAAAGGGGACTGAAAGATTTTCAGTCCCCTTTAACTTTGACGGGGGAAGTAAGGAGTTTTAACTGCGTGAAGTTTTAATACATACAGAGAGAAGCAGCCCCAATATTATCACTCCGGGCAAGAGCATTGCTCCGGTGCGGGAAAGCTGCGGCAGCTGCAAAAACTGTGAAAATACAGCTGCGGCGCAGATAAATCCAAATACCGAGGCAGCGGCCAAAAAGCCTCTCAGCATATTAAACGGCAGACATGCTTTTACAACTCCGGCAAGACTTATAAAGCCTACCGAAAGATACATCAAAAGAGATGTTTGAGCACTGTCCGTCCCCAAATACCTTGAAATTATGAGCAATACAAAACAGCATACGGATATTGCTATACCGTTTGGCAGCGCCGAGCGGACGGCAGATTGCAGAAAGCCCTCAGAACATTTTCCGTCATTTCGCTCAAATGACATAAAGAAAGCGGGAAAGGCTTCTATTACTGCGTCAATGAGCGTAATCTGAATGGGTATAAACGGAAAATCCGTATTAAAAAACAGGCACAGAATACATAAAAGCACGGAATATATAGTTTTTATGAAAAATACCCCTGCTGACTTCGTAAAGTTGTTTATAACTCTGCGCCCCTCGGAAATTACGTCCTTTAAGACCGCAAAATCCGAATTTAAAAGCACGAGCTGCGCTGTTTGTTTTGCTGCGTCACAGCCGGCCCCCATTGCGGCGGAGCAGTCGGCGCAGCGCATTGCCAAAAGGTCATTCACGCCGTCGCCGGTCATTGCAACCTTGTGCCCGTGTTTTTGCATGGCTTCAATCAGCAGCTTTTTCTGCTTTGGCGTTACCCGACCGAATACCGTGTATTTATCTGCGATATTCTCTATGTCCGAATTTGAAACATCGCTCATATCGATATATAATTTCGCGTTTTTAATTCCTGCCTTTTTTGCAATTGACGCGGCAGCATATGCATTATCGCCGGAAATTATTTTTACGTCTACGCCCTGGGAATAAAAATATCTTATCGTCTCCGCGGCATTTTTTCTGATTTTGTCGGAAATTACAATCATTGCTGCAAGTTCGGTGTTTTCGGGCGTGAACGCGCCGGTGCAGATGCCGGCAAATAAGACTCTTTTTCCCTCAGCCATTAAATCTGCCACTTCATACGGAATTGAGGTGCACAGCTTTTCAGGCGCGCCGATGACAAATGTTCTGCCGTCATCAAGCACAACGGACGAATATTTTCTTTCGGAGGAAAAGGCGGTGCCTGATATGCAGCGGTAAGCGTCGGTGGCTTTGAAGTGATTTTTAAGCGCAAGATATGTTGAATTATTGTCATCGGTGTACTTTAAATATGAAGCCATTAATTTGCCAAATTCCTTGCCGTCAATATTCGGAAATACGGCTTCAACGGTCAGTTTTCCTTCGGTGAACGTGCCTGTTTTGTCGAGGCATACCGTATCGCAGTGCGCGAGATTTTCAAGGGAGTGCAGCTCGCGGACCAATACCTGTTTTTTTGAAAGATTGATTACGCCGGTCGCAAAGCCAATGCTTATCAGGAGCACAAGACCTTTAGGGAGCATTCCCAAAAGCCCGGCAGAAACGGAAACAACAGCGGCGTCAAACGGCTCGTTTCTGAAAAAATATCCCTGCATAAACATCAGTATTCCGAGAGGTATTATGAAAAATCCGGTAAATCTTGTAACTTTTTTCATCGAAATGAGCATTTCCGAGCCGCTTTGTTTTGTGCGCTTTACTTCGTCGGTAATCTTTGACGCAAAACTGTCGCAGCTTTCATATATGACCTCGGCGCGGCACTTTCCCGATATAACGCTGCTGCCGGAAAGGAAAGTATCACCGGCGCGTTTTAATACCGGTTCCGATTCGCCTGTTAATATGGATTCGTTTACTTCCGCGCTGCCTAATATTATTTTGCAGTCGCAGCTGATAACCGAGCCGCTTTCAAGACATACCGTATCGCCTTTTTTTATTTCTTCCGCCGATATATCGGTCTCTATGCCGTTTCTCAACACCTTAACCTTGGGAAGTGCCATAAGCGTGAGCTGTTCAATACGGTGTTTCGCTTTTATTTCCTGGGCAATTCCGATGGCGGTATTGATTAAAATGACAGAAATAAAAAGAATGTTTTTCCATGCGCCTGCCGCTGCAAGGAATATTGCAATCAAAAGATTAAGCAGATTAAAGACTGTGCAAAGGTTATCCTTCAAAATCTGCGGCACCGTTTTTACGGCGTTGTTATTCATAGGTATCACTCCTGTGCTTTGTATTTCGGTTATTACACGCAGCAGAGATAAAAAAGTTGGAGCAGCAGGTAAAATGAATTAATTTTACTTGCTGCTCCGAAAATTATTTTTTATGTCCGCATTTAGGGCAGAAAATGTCGGAACGTTTCAGGGAGTGTCCGCATTTGCTGCAGACAGTGCCTATTTTCTTTCCGCATGATGTGCAGAAGATATTTCCCGACGGCTGAACGGTTCCGCAGAAAGGACATATGGCGTTTATATGCTTGAATACCGCGTAGACAAGTACCCCGGCGAGGTTGGTAAACAGTGTTATAATGCCCCATACGGGCGCGGACAGCTTTGATTTTCGTGCATTTTGGTATACCCAAAGAGCAATAATTATCCAGTATACCATAAACAGGAACATAACGGCACTTGCCGCAAGCTTTAGTGAAAGCACGCCGTATTTTACAGGCGTCGGACTGCTTATGACATATACTTTTGTGCCGCTGCTGTTTTTGCCCGGCATACTTATCAGATACAGCTTTTTGTTCTGAAAGTTATCAAGGTAGAAGTTATCTTCGTCATATTCATCATATATTTCTCCGAAATCGTCCGCAAAAGCAGATGAAAGCATAAATTCGTCTTTTTTTACAAAACGGAACACCGCGTCCGGGCTTACGGCGCTTTGCAGAAATTTTCCGCCGTTTGCTTTTTTCAGTTCAAATATGCCGCCCGATGCAAATTCCGAATTTTTAGCGGAATATATAATGTAGTTTTTTTCATCTAACAGCAGTACGTCGCGTATATCGGGTGAAGCTGCCGCGAGTTTATCAAGCGTTTGACTGTAATTCTGACTGTTCCTTTTAAAATCTTCGCTTGCCTTTTCATATTGAAGTGCAAGGCTGATTTTATCCCTGAACACATACCCGACGCCGACGGCGCAGGCGATGCCGCATAAAACTGCGGCTATGACGAATACAATAAAAATCTTTTTAAAATTTCTTTTTTCTATAAATGAATTAAACCTGTTCATAACGTTCCGCTCCTTTGCTTATTAATATGGGTGAGGCTGCCGCAAGGGCTGCTCCGGCGAACAATACCGGAATAAATACCGCGTACAGACTCACGCCGAAGAAAATCAAAATCGCCGGGAGGACAAGCATAACCGCTGCGATTGAAACAAATATTGCCGTCATAAATTTCTCGTTTTTTTTCTGTTTGATTTCTGTGCACTTCATATCGATTTCCGGCTCTAATGCCCGAATAAGAATATCGGCTTTTTCCATAAAATCAATCCTCTCTGTTAAAATTAAATAAGTTTCGCAGCTTTTTTGTGCCCTCATGTATGCGGCTTTTAACGTTTTTTGCAGGTATGCCGGTTATATTTTCTATTTCCTTTAAGGTGTATTCGTCAATATACTTAAGACGGATAACACGCGCCTGATTTGGTGGCAGGGAATTGATATATTTCACCGCTTCGCCGTACTCGATGCTTGTGAGGACGTTATCCTCAACGCTTTCACTGCCGCCGGTTATATCCTCCGAAAGCTCGGAAAACATGACCTTGTTTCGGCGCGTATAGTCAATAAACGTGTTTTTAGCGATGGTTATAACGTATGTCGCAAACGACGCCTTGCCGTTAATTTTGTAGTTCTCGATTGTGCGTATCACTTTCAGAAAAACGTCCTGCGTTAAGTCCTCGCAGAGTGATTCGTCCTGAGTCAGCTTTAAAAGATACTTTGCAACATAAGGGTAAAAAGTGCGTATAAGCTCGTCAAATGCAGCTCTGTCGCCGTTTTGACAGCGTTTGATTATTTCTTTTTCGTTCACATTTACCGCGCCTCCTTTGCCCTTTCTGTTACATTACACGTTAAGAAAACAATTTGGTTGGAAATTTCGTCATACCAAAAGCAATAATGTTCCGAGTACAAGCAAAAACAGCCCGAACAGTGATTTTTTTGTCAATTTTTCCTTTAAGACCGCGTAGGAGAATATTACCGTTACCAGTATGCTCAGCTTATCAATCGGAACCACCACGCTTGCCGGCCCGTCTTGCAGCGCTCTGTAGTAGCACAGCCAGGAAAGCCCTGTTGTAATTCCGGATAAAACAAGAAAAAGTAAAGTTTTTGCGGTTATGTTTTTCATGTCGCTCTGACTTTTCGATACAAATACGACAACCCATGCCATAATTAAAACAACAAAGGTCCGGATTGCGGTTCCGAGGGTGGAGTCTATCCCGGAAATTCCGATTTTCCCGAGAATTGAGGTCAGCGCGGCAAAAACCGCGGAAAGAACCGCCCATATAAGCCAGTCCGATTTTTCGGACGAATTTTTGTCTGCGTCACGTTTTTCAATCATCATGTATGTACCGCACCCGATTAAAACGATGCAGACCGCTTTTAGCGGTGATATTTCTTCGTGCAAAAATATAAATGCAAGCAGCATTGTTAAAATAGTGCTTGATTTATCGATGGGAGCGACTTTATTAACATCTCCGAATTTAAGGGCTTTGAAGTAGCACAGCCAGGAAGCACCGGTTGCAAATCCGGATAATATAAGAAATATCAGCGTTTTCGTGCTTATTGATGACGGCTCTGTCTGCACTCCGGCGACAAAGACCATGAGCCATGCAAAAATGAAAACAACAATAGTTCGGATTGCGGTTCCGAGATTGGAGTTTACATTTTTAATCCCGGATTTTGATAAAACAGCGGTTATTCCGGCGAAAAAAGCGGATAATATCGCGAAGATAATCCACATAAAAAACACCTCTTAAGTATTTACTCTTTCATATTTCAATTAATTCGTTAGTAGAAAAACCGTGATATAATCGGCAAAAGCTGCGGAAATATCACGGTTTTTGTATAGCATTAAGCTGAGTATAAATTGGTTTTTCTGCGAAAAGCGCGCCTGCGGCATTGCGCGGAATGTAAATTCCGTGACAAATATCTGCTATTTTGTTTCTTCATCTTTCCATACTTCTTTTGCGAGGTTGAATACAGCCCATGCTTTGGGCCATCCTGCATAGAAGGCGGTATGAGTTATAACCGCGGCGATTTCCTTTTGAGTTACGCCGTTATTTTTGGCATTTTGCAGATGATATGTCAGGGAAGAATCGGTAATCCCCTGCGCCATGAGTGCAACAATGGTTATAATGCATCTGGTTTTTATATCAATATCGGGAATGTTCCAGTTTTCGCCGAAAAGAATATCATCATTAAAATGCGCAAATTCGGGCGCAAATTCTCCGAGAGCTTTTTTTCCGGCATCTTGTGTAATTTTTTTCATAACAGTCGGCTCCTTTCGGATTAAAAATTATTTGCCCAGTCGGACAGCTCACTCTCGGACATGCGGTTGATTACCTTTCCGTCGGCGATATCGGCATTCGGGCAGATTTTTCTTAACACTTCGGCGGTTTTTCCCATGCCGCTGCCGCCCGAGGTGGCAAACGGAATGATTTTTTTGCCGGAAAAATCACAGCTTTCCAAAAATGTGTTTATAATCGTAGGCGCAACGTACCACCAAATCGGAAATCCAACGAAAACGGTATCATATTCGTCTGCGTTTTGCAGCGGCTGCGCAATTTCCGGACGAGAGTCGGGATTTTTCATTTCGACGCTGCTGCGGCTCTTCGCATTTTGCCAGTTAAGGTCGGCGTTTGTGTAGGGAACTGCCGGCTTGATTTCAAATAAATCCGCTCCGGTGACTTTTGCCAGACTTTCCGCATATTTTTTCGTAACTCCGCTTGCGGAGAAATATGCAACTAATTTTTTACTCATTTTTCATTCCTCCGTTTCTGATTTTGCACCGTAGTAAAGCAATGTTCATGCGGTGTGTTTGACGAGGACGTTGCTGCGCCGTATAATTGTGCGTAAATGTATGCACGTCGGCGAGAATTCTGCCGAAGTCATTCCTTTGCATGAATTAAAACAGTGTGCTCAATCCTCAAATGAATTATATCACTCTGAATATGTGTTGTCAATACATTTGCTGTATGCCGATATTACGGAATATTATAGCCGTGTTTTTGATATATAATTGCAGCACATATAAAAACATGTGACATTTTGGGGAGATAGGCGGCGCACGTACTGCCGGATTATTTGCCGGAACGGGGAGGCTTTGTTTCCAGGTGCGATTTCCCTGCGGCTGCCGGAGGCGTACGGAACGCATGCAGCAGCGCCGACGAATCGGAGTATCCCACTTCTGCTGCCGCAACCGACAGGCTCTTTCCGTTATCCAAAAGCGAGCGTGCTGTTTTAAGACGGATATTTTTAAGCCATGCGTACGGCGTAGTGCACATGGATTTTGAAAAACGGCGGATAAAGGCGTCATCGGTTATATAGTACCGTTTTGCCACCTCATGTACCGTTATCGGTTTCGACAGATTTTCCAGCATATATTCCAGCGCGTCAATAACAACCTCGTCATTAACGGGTGAAAAGCCTGCCGCTGCGGAAATGTGCAGCGCAAGAAATTTCACCGCCGAAAAACAAAGACCCGTGAGGTCATTTGACATATCAAAGTAATTTAATTCCCCCAATGAGGCGAGTTCCGCGCCTTTCAAAAATACTCCGCACGCAGCATGCACCATGCCGTCTGTTTCGGGGTCGAACATAATCGGCGCCTCCGCCGTGATCGGGGGAATAAGCTCAAAATCGGCATAAGAATGCAGCATCGGGTTTTCCGGATTGCTTTTGGGCATTATCTTTGCCGTATACGGCAGAAAATAGAGCATGTCCGGCTTGAATTTATATTCCTTTCCGCCGTGAACATATGTTCCGCTGCCGCCGTGTATGTAATACAGGCGGTTCAGATTTTTTGAATTTTTATATCCCCAGCCGCTGCCGACGGCAATTTTTCCGAAATCATAAACTTTTCCTATATCAGACATATTTCCTCCAACATCGATTTTGAACAATAACAAACGTATTTATATCATTGAATTTCAGACTCAATATGATACAATAAAATCAGTATAATGTAATTGTATATCAAACGGCAAAAAAAGTCAATATAAAAAAATACAGGCGTTAAAGGAGGAAAGATATGCTTAAAGGAATACCGAAAATCATCACACCGGAGCTTTTAAAAATTCTGTGTGAAATGGGTCACGGTGATGAAATTGTAATAGCGGACGGGAATTTTCCGTCGGCAAGTATGGGAAAGCGCGTCATATACCTGAGCGGAAACGGTGCGTGTGAGGTGCTTGAGGCAGTTTTGAAGCTTATGCCGCTGGATACATATGCAAAACCGGCATATCTCATGGAGGTTGTCCCGGGCGACGATGTAAAAACGCCGATATGGGACGAATACAAAACTATCGTGTCGGAATACACGAATGAGGATTTTGAACATATTGAACGCTTTGCATTTTATGAGCGCGCAAAAAATGCATATGCGGTTATTGCAACCGGAGAGGGCGCACTTTATGCAAACATACTGCTTAAAAAAGGCGTAGTAACCGAATAAATTCGGCAAATTATAAAGGAGGATATATTTATGAAACCAAAAATCGGGATAAGACCCACAATCGACGGAAGATGGGGCGGCGTACGCGAAAGCCTTGAGGAAAAGACTATGGCGATGGCGAAGGCTGCAAAAGAGCTGATTGAGAAAAATGTACGCTATCAGGACGGAACGCCGGTTGAGTGCGTAATTTCGCCGTGTACCATCGGCGGCGGTGCCGAGGCGGCAAAATGTGCGGAGTATTTCAGCACGCAGAATGTATGCGCAAGCCTTGCGGTAACCCCTTGCTGGTGTTACGGTTCGGAAACGATGGACTTGTCGGGCGACACAATAAAGGCAGTATGGGGCTTTAACGGAACGGAAAGACCGGGCGCCGTATATCTTGCGGCGGTTATGGCGGCATTTGCGCAGCGCGGACTTCCGGCATTTTCAATGTACGGTCATGATGTTCAGGACATCGATGACAACAGCGTGCCGGACGATGTGGCGGAAAAAATGATTCGCTGGGCTAAAGCGGCAATTGCAGCAGGTCAGATGAAAGATAAGGCTTATGTAAATCTCGGCGGCGTGGCAATGGGTATTGCAGGCTCTTACTGCGATATGTCATTTATGCAGAAGTATCTCGGTATCCGCGCGGAATTTGTGGATTTGACGGAAATTTTAAGACGCATTAAGCTGGAAATATATGATCATGACGAGTACGAAAAGGCACTTACGTGGATTAAGGCAAACTGCCCGGAGGGCTTTGACAAAAACGCAGGAAAGAATTTCCCGGAAATAATCAAAAAGTCCAAGGTGGTTTCACCGGATAAGGACTGGGAATTTATCACGAAGTTTACGCTTATCGTGAACGATATTCTGTACGGAAATCCGAAGCTTGACGAAATGGGCTGGCATGAGGAGGCCCTCGGCAAAAATGCAATCGCAGGCGGTTTCCAGGGACAGCGCAACTGGACCGACTGGCTGCCGAATGCCGACTTTACCGAGTCGCTTATGGCAAGCTCATTCAACTGGAACGGCAAAAAAATGCCGACTCCGTTCGCTACCGAAAACGATACGTTAAACGGCATATCCATGCTGTTTGCAACGCTTCTGACCGGAAAAGCACCGGCATTTCATGACGTGCGTACATACTGGTCGCCCGACGCCGTAGCGAGAGTTACCGGAAAAGAACTGACCGGCTATGCAAAGGACGGAATTATGCACCTTATAAATTCCGGCGCAACGGCTATGGACTGCACAGGTGCAGCGAAGGACGCAGACGGCAACGGTACAATCAAAGAATGGTGGAACATGACGGACAAGGACATCAAGGATTGCCTTGCTGCGACCGACTGGTGCAGAGCGGATTACGAATATTTCCGCGGCGGCGGATTTTCGAGCCACTTTAAGACGGAGGCAGAAATGCCGATTACCATGCTGCGCGTGAATATCGTAGAGGGAATAGGTCCTGTTATCCAGATTGCGGAGGGTTACACCTGCGTATTGCCGGACGATATTCATGAAAAGCTTGACAAGAGAACCGACCCGACCTGGCCGACAACATGGTTTGCGCCGATTTTGACGGGAAAGGGCGCATTTAAAGATGTATATTCGGTAATGGCAAACTGGGGCGCAAATCACGGCGTAACAATCGGCGGACATGTAGGCGCGGATATAATCACGCTTGCATCTATGCTGAGAATCCCCGTAACCATGCACAATGTTCCGGAGGAAAAGGTTTACAGACCTCATGCATGGTCGGCGTTCGGTACGGAGGACGCACAGGCGGCTGATTATGCGGCATGCAAAAAATACGGTCCTATGTACAGATAAAATATTAAAAAAGTTCAAAATGCGGCTGAACCCGAGAAATCGGGAACAGCCGTACTTTTTTTATACCGTTATTATATGTATTTCAGGAAAATCATTTTCTAATTTTTCCAAAACGGTGTGCGTATACGGCGAACGGCTTTTGTCCACCACGATTATCTCCGAGTCCGGATTTTTGCGCATCAGCGTCCGCAGACGGATTTCAATGTCATCGTCATGCTCCTCCGCAAACGTCATTATGCTCGAATACCTGCGCTTCAGCAGCGCGTCCAGCGCTATTATCACAAAAATAACGCAGAGAACAAAAACTACCGCTATACATAAATTGCTCATAAAATCATCTCCGATACTTTCAGCTGATATATATTATGATTTTTTTGTGTATTTGTGAATTATTGACAGATGTACTTGAAAAAGGCCGTAAAATAAGTTATAATATTAATCGGAATGAAAAGAGGAATTAATATATGAAACCAACAGTAAATTCGGTTTTTCCTTGGTTTTCGGGGACGGAAACGGCAGGAAAACATATAGAAAAAATGACTATATCAAAGCATTTGCGTCAAATTCGTCTGACGATAGAGGAGGAAGTATCCGATGAAGACCGCGCAGAGATGGAGCGGACGATAGCAAAAAAACTGAAGCTGAACAAAGTTGTTGTACTGAAGTCGGAAAATATCGGCATGCCCGCTCAGTCGCCGGAGAAATTTATATACGGGACAGCTCCGGGTGATACGGTCATTCATGAAAAGCCGAAAAAGCCGGTGCGGGATATGGGAAAAGCGCACACGGCGGGAGTTATATACGGCAGCGCAATCCGTTCGGATTTGGTGCCGATTTCGTCGATTGATGAAAATTCGGGAGCGGTGTGCTTTGAGGGCACGGTTTTCAGTGCAAAAATAGAGGATAAGAAAAGCAAAAAAAGCGGTAAGGATTTTTGCCTTGTGCTGCTGGATATTACCGATTTTGAAGATTCCGTTACCGCGCAGCTCTTTATAGAAAAGACAGAAAAAAATGAAGAGGTAATAGCAAAAGTCGGAAAAATATTCGGAGGAGTCGATAAAGCTGTAGCAAAAGGCGGTCTGAAAGCCGGCGTTCCGGTAGTAATAAAGGGAAAGGCACAGTATAATAATTATCAGAAAGAAACGGTTGTAACCATTTATTCGATTTGCGAGGCGGAACCGAAAGAGGAACGGCAGGATAATGCCGAGAAAAAACGCGTTGAGCTGCATCTTCATACGCAAATGTCGCAGATGGACGCGGTTTCGTCCGCCGCAAGCCTCATTAACCGTGCGGTATCGTGGGGGCACAGCGCAATTGCCATTACCGACCATGGCGTTGTGCAATCATATCCGGACGCGCTCAAAGCGTCCAATAACAGCGAACACATAAAAATCATCTATGGCGTGGAAGGGTATCTGGTTGATGATTCCGCAAAAATTTCAGTAGATGCGCAGGGAGTTACGGCTGATGATAAATTTGTTGTATTCGATATAGAAACAACCGGTCTTTCAAAGGAAAATGACCGCATAACCGAAATCGGCGCAGTGAAGGTCGAAAACGGAAAAGTGACCGACAGATGGGGTACATTCGTAAATCCCGAAAGACCTATTCCGCCGAAAATCGTCGAGCTGACGTCCATAACCGATGATATGGTTGCGAATGCGCCTAAAATCGAAGAAATCCTGCCGGAATTTTTTGAGTTTTGCAAAGGGTGCACGCTTGTTGCGCACAATGCCTCGTTTGATACGGGATTTATGAAGGTAGCCGCAAAAAAGTGCGGTATTGATTATAATTTTGCGCACGTGGATACATTGCAGCTGGCAAGGTGCCTGTATCCGGAAATGGGAAATCATACGCTGAACAATCTTACAAAGCATTTGAAAATTGTGCTTGAAAATCACCACAGGGCGGTAGACGATGCAAAGGCTACGGCGGATATTTTTATAAAAATGCTTGAAAAGCTCCGCGAAGAGGGAAAAACGGACATAGGTCTTTTAAACGAACAGTTTGACCTGCGTTCCGCGTCCAAAAGAGGACGGGCAAATCATATTATTCTGCTTGCGAAAAATCTGAAGGGCATACGCAATATTTATGAAATGGTTACGGCGTCGCATCTTAAATATTTTTTCCGTACGCCAAGACTTCCGCGCAGTCTTATTGAAGAAAAACGGGAAGGGCTTATAATCGGTTCTGCCTGTGAGGCGGGAGAACTGTTTCGCGCAGTGGTGTCGCATGCGTCGGAGGAACAGCTTGAAAAGATAGTGGCGTTCTACGATTATCTTGAAATACAGCCGATAGGCAACAACGCTTACATGAAGTATTCCGATGACTTCCCCGATGTAAACACCGATGAAGATTTACAGAATTTGAACCGCAAAATTGTTGAATTGGGCGAAAAATACTCAAAACCGGTTGTTGCAACATGCGACGTTCATTTTCTTGATAAAGAGGGAGCGGATTACAGAAAAATCCTTATGCACTATAAGGGTTTTGCGGATGCGGACAATCAGGCGCCGCTGTACTTCCGCACAACCGAAGAAATGCTTGCCGAGTTTGAATATCTCGGAGAGGAAAAAGCTTATGAGGTTGTTGTGACAAACACAAATCTGATAGCGGATATGGTGGAAAAGGTGCGCCCTATTCCGACAACCAAGTGTCCTCCCGTGGTAGAGGGGGCGAAAGAGGCAATTATAAATGACTCCAAAAACAAGGCACGCGAAATCTACGGCGACCCTCTGCCGAAAGAGGTTCAGGAGCGGCTTGATAAAGAGCTGACATCAATAACAACCTACGGATTTGAGGTTATGTACCGTATCGCGCAGGAGCTTGTGCGCAAATCGAACGAAGACGGCTATCTGGTTGGCTCGCGAGGGTCGGTAGGCTCGTCATTTGTGGCGTACCTGTCCGACATAACGGAGGTTAACTCGCTTCCAGCGCACTACATTTGTCCGAGCTGCAAAAATTTTGAGCTTGTGGGCAGTGATACCGGTTTGTCGGGCTGCGACCTTCCGGACAAGGTATGCCCGAAATGCGGTACCCTGTATAAAAAAGACGGACATGATATACCGTTTGAAACTTTTTTGGGGTTCAAGGGCGACAAAGAACCTGATATTGACCTTAATTTTTCGGGAGAATATCAGCCGATAATACATAAGTATACCGAAACATTTTTCGGCGAAGGTCATGTTTTCCGTGCCGGAACGATAGGTACGGTTGCCGAAAAAACAGCTTTCGGGTATGTGAAAAGATACGCGCTTGACAAGGGTATAACCATCAGAAATGCAGAGATGAAACGTCTTGCAACGGGCTGCGTCGGAGTAAAACGAACATCGGGTCAGCATCCGGGCGGAATTATAATTGTTCCGAAGGACAATAATATCCATGAATTTTGTCCCGTGCAGCACCCGGCAGATGATGTTAATTCCGATATTATAACAACGCATTTCGATTATCATTCAATCGATACGAACCTTTTAAAGCTTGACGAGCTGGGGCACGATGACCCGACGGTTATCAGAATGCTGGAGGATATAACAAAAGTTGACGCGAAAAAAATTCCTTTGGGCGATGAAAAAACACTCAGCCTGTTCACATCGAATAAGGCGCTCGGAATAAAGGACGGCGAAGATATAGGCACGAATTTGGGTACATACGGCGTACCGGAGTTCGGAACTAAGTTTGTGCGGCAGATGCTTGAGGATACCAAACCTACGAAATTTTCGGAGCTTGTTCGTATATCCGGACTTTCGCACGGAACGGACGTGTGGCTCGGCAATGCGCAGGAGCTGATAAGACAAGGGCTTTGTGACCTGTCACATTCAATCTGTGCGCGTGACGATATTATGATTTATCTGATTGCGTGCGGCGTTGAGGCAGGACATGCATTCAAGATAATGGAGAGCGTGCGTAAAGGCAAGGGATTAAAGCCGGAGGACGAGGAAGCCATGCGTGCCGCAAATGTGCCGGAATGGTATTTGGAATCGTGCAAAAAGATTAAATACATGTTCCCGAAAGCACATGCGGTTGCTTATGTTACGATGGCATTCCGCATTGCGTATTTCAAGGTTTATTATCCCGAGGCGTTCTATATTGCATATTTTTCGGTGCGCGCGGACGATTTTGACGCGTCTATAATGACAAAGGGAATAGATACGGCACGGCAGGCTATAGAGGATTTAAAGCAAAAACGCAATAACGGCTCTATAACTCCGAAGGAGGAAAACCTTGTGCCGATACTTGAAATCTGCGTGGAAATGTACGCACGCGGAGTGGGTTTTATGCCGATTGATTTATACAAATCGGAGGCAACGAATTTTATGCCGACGAAAGAGGGAATACGTCCGCCGCTTAATGCGCTGCCGGGAATGGGTGACAATGCGGCAAAGGCGATTGTGGAAGCACGCAAAGACGGGGAATTCCGTACGGTGGAGGATTTCAGAATACGCACCGGGGCGACCAAAACCATTATCGATATGCTGAAAGATGAGGGGTGCCTCGATATGCCGGACACAGACCAGGTATCTATATTCGACTGATAATGTTGACAGGAACAGATATAATACCATGGAAAACTCAGGGAAAATAAATACCGTACGGTATTAAACAGGGCCGTTTGGCAGGGCCGAAAAAAGATAAAATCAAACATAAAACCGTCTTGTACATGCAGGACGGTTTTTCATTTGCCGGGAATGAGGCTTGCAGCTGAAATTTTTTGTAAAAAAATTATCAAAAAGCTTGCAATATTTTCCGATTTGGTGTAAAATATATAATGAGGTAAAATTGGATTAACATTTTTACATAAATTTGCGCAAAAGCAATTGAAGGGAGGAAACATAATGAATTTGTCAAACGGAATGGTTGTTTCTATAGGTATAGGAACGGTCTTTTTCGGTCTGATATGCCTGGTTTTTATATGCTGGCTGATGAGCCGTGTGTGCAGTCTTTTCGTAAAAGAAAACGGTAAAAGCACTCCGTCACAGGCATCGCCCGTTGTTGCGGACAACGCGCCGATAGCAAACAGGCAGGAGATTATTGCCGCAAGCTGCGCCGTAATAGCCGAGGAAATCGGTACCGACGCAAAAAATATCAAGGTTACATCTTTTAAAAGAGTATAAGGAGAGAAGAAAATGAAAAAGTATAAAGTAAATGTTAACGGAACAAGCTATGAAATCGAAATTGAGCTTATGAGCGAAAGTGAAGCGGCTGCTTCTGCTGCTGCACCGAAAGCTGCTCCCTCTGCTCCGGCAGCTGCAGGCGAGGGCGAGAAAATCTCAGCTCCGATGCCGGGAACAATTCTTGATGTTCGCGTAAAGGCGGGCGACGTGGTTAAAAAGGGTCAGATTCTCATGATTCTTGAGGCTATGAAGATGGAAAACGAAATCATGGCAGGCGAGGACGGAACCGTAACTTCGGTTGCTGCCGTAAAGGGCGCATCTGTTCAGACGGGCGATTTGCTCTGCACAATTAAATAATCGGAGGAACGGAAATGGACGCAATAATGAATTTTGTAAGCCAGACGGGCTTCAGCATGCTTGCAATGGGTGACAACTGGAAAACGCTTATCATGATTGTCATTGCATGTGTTTTGCTGTATCTGGCTATCGTAAAGCAATTTGAGCCGCTGCTTTTGCTGCCTATAGCATTCGGTATGCTGCTCACAAACCTTGTCGGCGCGGAAATTTATCACGAAATTTTCTTTGCCGGCGGTCATATTCACTGGGATTTGTTCGGCGGTCAGCCGGTTACGCAGGAGTTTATTAACGAGATGCGGCAGGCAGGCGTGCTTGAAAGCGTTTTAAGCACGGTTGAGGTCGGCAAATCGGTTGATGTCGGCTTAATCGACGTTTTGTATTTGGGCGTTAAACTCGGTATTTATCCGTGCCTTATCTTTATCGGTGTAGGCGCGATGACAGACTTCGGACCGCTTATCGCAAACCCGAAGAGCCTTCTTTTGGGCGCTGCCGCACAGGGCGGAATTTTCGCTACATACATTGCGGCAAGATACATCGGTTTTACACCGGCAGAATCCGGTTCAATCGGTATTATCGGCGGTGCGGACGGCCCAACAGCAATCTTCGTAACAACAAAGCTTGCTCCGGCGCTTTTGGGACCTATCGCGGTTGCGGCTTATTCGTACATGGCGCTTGTTCCTGTAATTCAGCCGCCTATCATGAAAGCACTGACAACAAAAAAAGAAAGACAAATCGTTATGACAGCGCTTCGCCCGGTTTCAAAAACGGAAAAAATACTTTTCCCGATTGTTGTAACAATTTTCGTTGCATGGCTCGTACCGTCTGCGGCACCGCTGGTAGCCTGCCTGATGCTCGGTAACCTGCTGACTGAATCCGGCGTATGCGACAGACTCGCAAAAACCGTTCAGAATGAACTCATGAACATCGTTACCGTATTTTTGGGAATTTCGGTTGGTGCAACAGCTACGGCTAATACCTTCCTGAGCCTTCAGACAATTAAAATCATCGTAATGGGCGTTGTTGCATTTGGTGTTGCGACCGCATGCGGCGTTCTTCTTGCTAAGTTCATGAACCTGTTCCTGAAGAAGAAAATTAATCCGCTTATCGGTTCGGCAGGCGTTTCGGCTGTGCCGATGGCAGCAAGAGTTTCGCAGAAGGTCGGTCAGAGTGAAAACCCGAAAAACTTCCTGCTTATGCATGCTATGGGTCCGAACGTTGCCGGTGTTATCGGTTCCGCTATTGCTGCCGGTGCGCTGCTTGCAATGATTCCTCACTGATTTTGAGGGGATTTTTGGAATACGTGGGTATTCGGAAAGGACTGAACTATGAGTAAATTATATATTACAGACACTATTTTGAGAGACGCGCATCAGTCGCAGGCCGCAACAAGAATGAGAACAGAGGATATGATTCCGGCATGCAAAATTCTTGATTCAATCGGCTACTGGTCAATCGAATGCTGGGGCGGCGCAACTTTTGATGCGTGCATGCGATTTTTGAACGAGGATCCGTGGGAAAGACTCAGAACCTTGAAGGCTAATATGCCTAACACTAAGCTGCAGATGCTTTTCCGCGGTCAGAACATTTTGGGTTATAAGCATTATGCCGATGATGTTGTGGATCAATTCTGCAAAAAGTCTATAGAAAACGGTATCGATGTAGTACGTGTTTTCGACGCGCTTAATGACCCGAGAAACCTTGAATCTGCAATTAAATTCGTCAAGGAATACGGCGGTCACTGCGAAACTGCAATAAGCTACACGGTAAGCCCGGTTCATAATCTTGACTATTTTGTTAAGCTTGCGTGCGAGCTTGAAAAAATGGGTGCGGATTCGATTTGTATAAAGGATATGGCAAATCTGCTTTTGCCGTATGACGCTTATGCGCTTGTTAAAAAGCTGAAAGAAAACGTAAGCGTGCCTATTCACCTGCATACGCATAATACGGCAGGTACCGGCGATATGACTAACCTGATGGCTGCACAGGCAGGTATTGATATTGTTGACTGTGCACTGTCGCCGCTGGCTAACGGTACATCAAATCCGTCAACCGAGTCGCTTGTCGCAACGCTGAAAGGTACGGAACGCGATACGGGACTGGACCTCGAAAAGCTTGCAAAAGCAGCAGAGCATTTCAGAGGTGTTGCAAACAAGCTTAAGGCAGAGGGGATACTTGACCCCAAGGTGCTTAATGTTGACCCGAACGCACTTTTGTACCAGGTTCCGGGCGGAATGCTTTCAAACCTTATTTCGCAGCTCAAGCAGCAGAATGCGGAAGATAAATATTATGAAGTGCTTGCGGAAGTACCGCGCGTAAGAAAAGATTTCGGTTATCCGCCGCTTGTAACTCCGACGAGTCAGATTGTCGGAACGCAAGCCGTTTTGAATGTGCTTATGGGCAGATATAAAATGATTTCCAAGGAATCAAAGGGTCTGCTTCGCGGTGAGTACGGACAGTTGCCGGGCGAGGTTAACGAAGAAGTGAGAAAACTTGCTATAGGCGATGACAAGGTTATCACTTGCAGACCGGCTGACCTTTTGGAGCCGGAACTGGAAAAATACAGAGAAGAAACAAAGGATTTTGCAAAGTCGGAAGAAGATGTGCTCAGCTATGCACTGTTCCCGCAGGTTGCAAAGAAGTTCTTTGATGTCCGTGACGGAAGAATGGCGGCTCCGGCTGCCCCGGCTGCGAAAACAGACAGCGGAGTAAGAGAAATTTTCGTTCGGGATTTATCATAATTAAGGAGAAGAAAAATGGCTGAAGAAAATGTTTTTGACGTCCTCAAGGAAAGAGGACTGATTGCGCAGACAACGCATGAGGAGGAAATCCGCGAGCTTCTGGGCAAGGAAAAGGTTACTTTTTATATCGGTTTTGACCCGACGGCAGACAGTCTGCATGTCGGACATTTTCTGCAGATGGTGGTAATGAAGCATATGCAGGATCACGGTCATAGGCCGATTGCGCTTGTAGGCGGAGGTACAGGTCACATCGGTGACCCGTCCGGCAGAACGGATATGCGTCAATTGATGACAAAGGAAGTCATTGACCATAACTGCGAACGCTTTAAAAAACAGCTTTCAAGGGTAATTGATTTCTCTGAGGGCAAGGCAATTATGGTTAATAACGCCGATTGGCTGCTGGATTTGAATTATGTGGAATTTATCCGTGACATAGGTTCATGTTTCTCCGTAAATAAGATGCTGACCGCAGAATGTTTCAAACAAAGACTTGAAAAAGGTCTGTCTTTTCTGGAGTTTAACTATATGCTCATGCAGAGTTATGACTTTCTGATGCTTAACCGTAAATACGGCTGTAAAATTGAGCTGGGCGGAGATGACCAATGGTCCAACATTCTGGGCGGAATTGAGCTGTGCCGAAGAAAAGACCAGACTCAGACATATGGCATGACGTTCACACTTTTAACCACTTCGGAAGGTAAGAAGATGGGTAAAACCGCTAAAGGTGCGCTGTGGCTCGATCCGGAAAAATGCAAACCGTATGACTTCTATCAGTATTGGGTTAATGTGCAGGACGCTGATGTAATTAAGTGCCTGAAGCTTGTAACATTTGTTCCTATGGACGAAATCCGTGAGATGGAAAAATGGGAAGGCGCAGAACTTAATAAAGCAAAAAAACGCCTTGCATACGAAGTTACCAAAATGGTGCACGGTGAAGAAATTGCAAACCAGGTGCAGGCAGCTGCCGAGGCAGTTTTTGCCGGAGGCGGCGTAAGTGCGGATATGCCTACAACAGAGGTGGAAACTCTCGACGGTAAAGGCATTTTGGATTTGCTCACCGAAATTAAGCTTGTCGCCTCAAAAGCTGAGGGCAGACGCTTAATTCAGCAGAACGGTCTGTCTGTTAACGATAACAAGGTTACAGATGTTAATATGGTTCTGGACAACAGCTTCATCGGTGATGACGGAATGATTGTCAAAAAAGGCAAAAAGGTGTTCCATCGCGTAATATTAAAATAGCCGAAATTGTTTGAGGTATAAGTGCGCATTTAATGGCGGAATTGCGGAAATGCATATGAGTTTTCGTGTGCAGGACGCCGTCATTATGCGCACTTGTTTTACTGATTATCTATATATTTTTCCGGATAAGTTTTACTTAAATCGGTTATGCGGCAAAAAACTCATAACAAGAATTATAAATACAGTAATATATAACTGCAGGATAAAAACGCAACGCATATCATATATGCCAGAGCCGGTAGGTAGCCCGGCCGTCCGAGTTCAAAATTCGGGTAAGTAACCTTCCCCTCCGGGTTGTCCGTTCCTGTGAATGAATTATTTGAGGAGGGTTTCATTATGAAAGTTACGTCGGGTAAGCTCACAGTTTATTTTGATGAACCGTTCTGGACGGGAATTTTTGAACGTTTTGATGACGGTAAGTTATACGTGTGCAGGGTTGTATTCGGTGCGGAACCGAAAGACGGCGAGATATGGCAATTTATTCTCAGGGAATATGACGGTCTCAGGTTCAGCCCGCCTGTTGACGCGGTTATGCGCAGAACAGCTAAAAATCCGAAACGAATCCAACGCGAATTGAGCAAACAATCAGTTTTTTGGGGAATGAGTACAAAATCGCAGCAGGCATTGCAACTGCAGCGCGAGGAAAATAAAGCGGAACGAAAAGCGATTGGCAAAGAAAGACGCAATGCGGAAAAAGAACATCAATTTGAGCTAAAGCAGCTTAAACGAAAAGAAAAACATCGGGGCAGGTAATGCTCCGATGTTTTTGCGTAAAATGTCTGTATAAGCGGCTGTAAAAGTACCGCTGTTAAGTTATTGAAGTGCCGTGGTGGGTGCACCGGGTAAGCCTGTAGGCAAAACGGACTTGTAAACGAGCAGCCTTGTGAGCAATCAAGACCGTAAACAAGCAAGCCTGTGAGCAAGCAAACCTGTAAACACCCGGGACGGTTTTGAGATAACAACTCTATCCGATATGTATGCAATGTTATCACCGTGGAATACCGAGCGGTACGGCACAAATTATTTTTTCAGACTTAATATTATTCCCAAAGCGACGGAAAGTGCCGCTGCCATAATAACCTGGTATTCGGACGGCAGCATGAAAGTGATTGTATGTGCCGGAATCCAGAAAATGGGAATTGTTTTAAAAAGTGTAAAGCCGACAAAGGTCTGCCAGTCAACGGCGGACACTGCATCAAGTGCTTTGTGCGGCATGCCGGAGGATTTTAATTCGAGAACTTTGTCTGTACATTTATGAAATGCCATGAATGTAGGTCCGAATGTTAAATTCATAATTGCACTCGTGTAAAATGCTGTCAGAAATTTATTCAGAACGGTTCCTTTTTCACCGGCGGAGAGCAGGGAAGGTGCGCCTGTCTGCATGTTCACAGAGGTCAATACAGACACGCCGCCGGCATAGGTTTTCATCATAAATGTTATAGCAACGCCGATTAATCCCCAAATTAAAGCACGCATGCCTAAAAATGACGGGACAATCCATTCTTTTTTTGAAATTCGCAGTGCAATGATTTCTCCGACCGTTGCCATGAGTCCGAATTTGATAAATCCCATCACGAACGGGTGCGTTCCGGACGCGGTTTTGAACATATCTCGGCTTTGCGGAAACACCAAAATGAGAGCAAATGCAAGAATAATTCCGATACTTGCCGCAGCAGTCAATTTTTCTTTTTTCATACCTTTCCTCCAATCACTCTACAATCTGTAAATATCTTTGGGATTTACAGAGCTTATGTCAAGGGCGGATAATGCCTTTTCTGCAAGCTCCGGGTCGGATACCTTTATGACCGTAAGGGCTTTTGATGTAACCTTGCCGACGAATGCATACATGTAGTCAACGTTTATCGAATTTTGCACAAATACCGAGAGTATGCGTGAAAGTCCGCCGGGTGTATCGTCTATGGCAAGAGCGAGGACGTTCGTAAGCTTTACCACCACTCCGGATTTTTTTAAAACCTCCGCCGCCTCGTCGGGGTTGCTGACGATAAGGCGCAAAATGCCGTATTCCGAAGTATCGGCAAGTGACAGCGCACTTATGTCTATGTTATTTTTACCAAGCTCCTCCAAAATTGCGGCAAGCCTGCCGGGTTTATTTTCAATGAATACAGAAAGCTGTTTAATCAGCATAAAATCGCTCCCTTCTTATTTCAGATGACGTCTGTCAATAACTCGTTTTGCTTTGCCCTCACTGCGTTCAATGGATTTCGGGTTGACAAGATGCACTTTTGCACCTATTCCGAGAACCTCACGCAGCTTTGCGGTGATGGTTTTTTCAAGATTTTCTACCGAACGTACATCGTCGGCAAAAAGATTTTCATTCATTTCTACATTTATGTCAAATGTATCGTTGTTATTCACGCGGTCAACGATAATCTGATAATTCGGTGTAATTCCGCCGCCGGTTTTCAAAAGAACCTCTTCAATTTGGCTCGGGAATACATTTACGCCGCGGATAATCAGCATATCATCGCTTCTGCCGCACGGTTTCTTCATGCGGATATGCGTTCTGCCGCACTTGCACGGTTCGGCAATCAGGCTGCATATATCACGCGTGCGGTAGCGGATAAGCGGAAATCCTTCTTTAGTGATGGTTGTAAATACAAGCTCGCCCTGCTCGCCGTAGGGGAGAACCTCCTCCGTTTCAGGGTCAATGATTTCGGGAATGAACATATCCTCCCATACGTGCATACCGACTTGCTCGCTGCATTCACATGCAACGCCAGGCCCCATGATTTCGGAAAGACCGTAAATATCATACGCCTTGATGTGCAGCTTGTCTTCAATGGCGCGGCGCATATCTTCCGTCCATGGCTCAGCACCGAAAATTCCCGATTTAAGGCTGAGGCTGTCGGTAAGCCCCGCCTCTTCGACCGCTTCTCCCAGATACATGGCGTATGAGGGAGTGCAGCACAGTGCTGTTGCCTTGAAATCCACCATAGTCTGAATTTGATTATGCGTATTGCCGGACGATATGGGGATAACGGTTGCACCGATTGTTTCCGCACCGTTATGTGCGCCGAAACCGCCGGTAAAAAGACCGTAGCCGAAAGCAACCTGTACGAAGTCTTTATTTGTAAGACCGATTGCAGTCATCATTCGTGCCATGCAGTTGTTCCAGTTTTCAATATCTTTTTTTGTATAGCCTACAACTATTTTTTTGCCGGTTGTGCCGCTTGACGCATGCACGCGTACAATTTCATCGGTAGGTACGGCAAACAGCCCGTACGGATAGTAGTCGCGCAGGTCCTGCTTATATGAAAAAGGAAGCTTGCTAAGGTCATCGACAGATTTTATATCGGAGGGTTTCAGACCTTTTTCATCCATTCTTTTGCGGAACAGTTCAACGTTTTCATACATTCTGTTAACCTGCCATACAAGGCGTTCACTCTGAAGTTTTCTCAGCTCCTCGCGGGGCATGGTTTCTATTTCTTTTTGCCACATAGCCATTGGTATCACCTCTGTTTTATAAATTATAGCCAAGCTCAAATGCTTTAAGGTTTACATCGAGAAATTTTTCGGGAACGGTTGTTTTTATGGTCTGCGTCCACTTTTCATACGGAATATCGGTACTTTTTGCCATTACGCCGATTAGAACAACGTTGACCGATTTCTGATTTCCGGCGGAAATAGCTGCGGACAGCGCGTCTACCGGAATTACATGAACCTTATCCGACATTTTCTGCATAATATCAGCCGGATATTTCATTGCGCCGGTTATAACCGGCATCGGGTCAATTTCCTGAGTATTCACGATAATTTTGCCGCCTTTTTTTAGGTACGGCATAGCGCGGTATGCCTCCAGCATTTCAAATGCGAGGATAATATCTGCCTCGCCGCGGTCGATTATGGGTGAATAAACCGCGTCGCCGTATTTTACATATGTAACAACGCTTCCGCCGCGCTGACTCATTCCGTGAACTTCGGAAACCTTAACGTCATAACCCTCATTAATAACAGTGTTGCCGAGGATACGACTGGCAAGCAGGGTTCCCTGACCGCCGACACCGACTATCATAATATTTTTTGTCATGCCTTAGTCCTCCTTTACGATTGCGCCGAACGGACATACGCCTGTACAGAGTCCGCAGCCGTTACATTGTGTCAAATCAATTTTTACGCCGCCCTCCGGTGTTTCCGAAATTGCCGGGCAGCCGAGCTTCATGCACATTTTGCATTTTTTGCACTTGTCGGTTATGCTGCAGTGACCGGAGTATTTTACATATTTTAAAAGTGCACACGGTCTTTGTGCGATGATAACCGACGGTTCATCGCGTTCAACCTCTGTTTTCACAACAGCTTCAAAGTTTTTAAGGTCGAATGGGTCAGCAACAGTAACGCGGTCAATTCCGACAGCCTTGCACAGTGCAAGCAGGTCAACCTGTTTTGTTGCCTCGCCGCGTATTGTTTTTCCGGTAGTCGGGTTGTCCTGATGTCCGGTCATGCCCGTAATGGAGTTATCCAGAATTATAACCGTGTTCGCGCCTTTGTTGTATACGATGTCGATTAATCCTGTTATACCCGAGTGAATGAAAGTCGAGTCACCGATAACCGATACCAGTTTTTTATTAAATTCACTTCCGCGCGCCTTTGCCATGCCGAATGCGGCAGAAACGGACGCGCCCATGCAGATGGTGGTATCAACGCTCGCAAGCGGAGCTACGGCGCCGAGCGTATAGCAGCCTATGTCGCCGGATACGGTAAGTCCGAGCTTTTTCAGAACATAGAAAGTGCCGCGGTGCGGACAGCCGGGACAAAGCACCGGCGGACGCGCCGGAATTTCCTCGTCGATAGAAACCGATTCGGGGGCATCTTCGCCGAGAATTGCCTTCTTTATCATAGCCGGAGTGTATTCGCCCAAAAGCGTAAACACGTCTTTTCCCGTCACGTTTATTCCGAGCGCCTTGCAGTGCGTTTCGATTATGGGGTCAAGCTCTTCGACTACATACAGTTTGTCAACCTTGGATGCAAAATCGCGGATAAGCTTTTCCGGCAGAGGACATACCATGCCGAGTTTCAGGTAGCTGACGCTGTTTCCGAGTGCCTCTTTTGCGTACATATATGAAATTCCCGAGGTGATAACGCCGATTTTGGTATCGTTAAGCTCAATTCTGTTAAATTCACAGTTTTCCGCAAATTCGGTCAGCTTTTTTGTGCGCTCTTCAACAACTACATGACGTTTTACCGCCATTGCGGGCATCATAACGTACTTCGGGACATTTTTCTCATACGGCTTTAATTCGATATTTTCTCTTTCGCCGATTTCAACCATGCTCTGCGAATGGGAAACGCGCGTTGACAGACGGATAAAGAACGGAGTGTCAAACTGTTCCGAAAGTTCAAAAGCGCGGCGAGTGAATTCCTTACATTCCTGCGAATCGGAGGGTTCGAGCATTGCCGTTTTTGACGCTTTTGCATAATGGCGCGAATCCTGTTCGTTCTGCGAGGAATGCATGCCGGGATCATCTGCAACGCACAGAACCAGTCCGCCGTTGACGCCGGTGTATGCCGCGGTGAAAACCGGGTCAGCCATAACGTTAAGACCGACATGCTTCATACATGACATTGCTCTCGCTCCGCCGATTGACGCGCCGACGGCAACCTCTGCCGCGACCTTTTCATTCGGCGACCATTCCACATAAACATCGTCATATTTTACCATATTTTCCGTGATTTCGGTACTCGGCGTACCGGGATATGAGGCAACAACGCGTACACCGGCTTCATAAGCGCCTTGTGCGGCAGCGGCGTTGCCGAGCATTAGTTTTTTCATATAATAACTCCTTTACTCAATTTCGTTTTCGTGTGCAACAACAGATTTTGCACCGTACATTTCACGCAGCTTCGGTTTTTCGATTTTACCGGTGGGGTTGCGCGGTACATCTGCAAATATAACCTTACGCGGTCTTTTGTATCGCGGCAAATCGCGGCAGAAATCGTCAATTTCGGCCTCTGTCAGCGTTTCGCCTTCCTTCACTTCGATAACGGCGGCTGCGATTTCTCCCAGACGGCTGTCCGGAATACCGATAACGGCAACGTCTTTTATCTTGCTGTTTTTACGCAGAAAATCTTCGATTTGAACCGGATACAGATTTTCGCCGCCCGATATGATGACGTCTTTTTTACGGTCGACAAGGTAGATAAATCCGTCCTCGTCCTCCTGCGCCATATCGCCGGTGAAGAGCCAGCCGTCCGCAAGAACTTCGGCAGTTGCCTTTTCGTCTTTATAGTAGCAGTTCATAACGCCGGGCCCCTTGACGGCAAGCTCGCCGACTTCGCCGCGTTTTACGGTATTGCGGTTTTCATCGACTATGCGTACCTGCCAGCCGTATCCGGCTTTGCCGATTGCACCGACCTTGCTGATGTTATCAACGCCCAGATGAACGCAGCCGGGGCCTATGGATTCGGATAAGCCGTAATTTGTATCATACTGCTGATTCGGAAACTGTTTCTTCCAGCGGTTTATAAGGCTCGGCGGAACCGGCTGTGCGCCTATATGCATAAGGCGCCACTGCGACAGCTCATAGTCATCGGGATTTATGTCGCCGCGGTCGATTGCATCGAGAATATCCTGCGCCCACGGAACAAGCAGCCATACAATTGTGCAGTGCTCGTCCGAAACGGCTTTCAAAATCCATTCGGGCTTTATACCCTTAAGCAGCACCGATTTTCCGCCGACGAGAAAACTGCCGAACCAGTGCATTTTTGCGCCGGTGTGGTACAGCGGCGGAATACACAAAAATACATCGTCCTTTGTCTGTGAATGATGGTTCTGCTCTGTCAGTGCGGAGTGCATAAGACTTTGGTGATTATGTACGATTGCTTTCGGGAAACCCGTTGTCCCCGAGGAAAAATAAATTGCCGCCTCATCATCATCGGTGAGCTTTATATCCGGCGCCTTGGACGAACAGTAGGTGACAAGCTTGTCATAGCTTTCGGCAAATGTCGGACAGTCGCTGCCGGCATAAAGCCACATTTTTACCTTGGGCGTGCGGTCATATATTTCCTCGATGCGTCCGGTAAACTCGGAGCCGAAGATAATCGTTTCCGCGTCGGAGAGGTTAAGGCAATATTTGATTTCCTCCGCCGTGTAGCGGTAATTCAAGGGTACCGCCAGCGCTCCCGTTTTCAATATCCCGAAGTAAACAGGCAGCCACTCGATGCAGTTCATGAGCAGAATTGCAACCTTGTCGCCTTTTTTTACTCCGCGCGATAACAGCAGGTTTGCAAAGCGGTTCGCTTTTTTGTTGAAGTCGCTCCACGTGATTTCCTTGCGGTATGCGTCGCCGCGGCGCGATTCAATCAGCGCGTATTCGCGCCATGTGATGTGTTCCTGCCCCTCAAGCTGAGGGTTGATTTCTACCAAAGCGGTGTCATTCGGGTAGAAATCGGCGTTTTTCTTTAAAATTTCGGTAATAGGCATGGTAAATGCTCCTTTTATAAGAGGCTTTTATACTAAAAAAGCCCCTGTAATAATACAGAGGACGGACAAAGCCGTGGTACCACCTCATTTTGTCCGGATTTCACAAACCGGACCTCTTAGGGTACGGAAAATACCCTTGCGCTGTGACGGGCGCGTCCGCTGCAGCCTACTTGAAAAATCCGTTCGGTACAGAGCTCGCGAAGCGTATTTCGGACATATCTTTTCCATTGGCTCGCAGCGTCCGCCAACTCTCTCAAGGTTCCGGATATGCCTACTTGAATTTCGGTCATCGCCTTTATTTCCTATATATTTAAAGTATATATTATTTTTATCGTTTTGTCAAGTTTTTTGTATATTTTCATTGAAATTATGTACATTTTGTGATAAAATAATTCCGCCTGATTATTTATGGGGGTGTATGGATGAAAAATCTGGAATTGTGTTTAAATAAATTGACTGCCGATAAATCGGCGGAAAACATTGCCGTGCGTGTGGGCAGGGGCGATAAAATACTGTATGAAGCATATCGTTCGCAGGGAAAAAATATTACCGAAAATACGCTGTTTGATATGGCGTCGGTAACCAAAATACTTGCGGCGGCAGCTGCTGCGCTGATTGCAGCAGACCGGAAAATTCTGAACCTGAATGATAACGTGCCTGAGATTTTGGAAATCGGGTGCAGACATGATTATGATAATCTGACGGTATTCAATCTTCTGACCCATACAATCGGGATAGGTCATAAGCCCTTAGATAAAGACGCGGTTACATATGATAACGTAGCGGAATATATACTGAATATTCCGTGCGATATACCTGTCGGCAGTGACGTGCTCTACAGCTGTCCGGGATATATTCTGCTCGGTAAGGTGCTGGAAAAGGTGTATAAAAAGCGGCTGGATATTATCTTTGATGAAACAGTGTGCCGCCCTTTGGGTATGAGCTCGACATGCTTCTGCCCGAAAGAGAAAACCGATATTGTAAACAGTAATTTGCAGGAAAATGAAATCGGTATTGTGAATGATTATAATTGCCGTCATTTGGGCTGCATTGCCGGAAATGCCGGAGTATTTTCAAATATGAAGGACATGACATTATTTGCGCAGATGATGATAAATAAGGGTGTGCCGATTATTTCCGAAAAGACATTCGAGCTTGCGGCGCGCAATCATACTCCGGGCATGAGCGAGGCAAGGGGACTGGGCTTTTTATACGTCGATAAAAGCTACGCTCAAACCGGGAAATTATTCCCGGAGGGAAGTATAGGTCACTGCGGTCACACGGGGCAGTCTGTTTTTGTCAATTGCGAGGACGGGCTGTATGTGATTATACTTTCGGACGCAACAGTATCGACGGTGAAGAAATACGGCTGTGAAAATTATGATGAAGTAATCAGTATGCGCACCGATATACATAATGCGATTTATAAGGACTTATGCGATAAAAAATAAATGTTTTGATGTTTTATACGGCAGATTTGATTGACTTTAACCGTAATTTGCGGTAAAATATGTATAATATGTTATTGGAGGCGGAACAATGGGAATTTTAGATGTAATTGAGGATTTTAAAAAGGAATGCAGCTGCGGACGAAAGCATGAAACGGCGATAAAAGATGTGCGCATTTTTTCGGGCGCGGTACATGAAGCGGGTAAAATATTAAAGGAAAACAATTTTTCGAATAATCTTCTGCTTGTGGCGGATAAAAACACATTAAAAGCAGCCGAGGGAATTGAAGAAAGCATAAAAGATTTTGACGTGGAATACAAAATATATGATAATCTGCGTGTTGCAACAATGGAGCTTGTAAATGAAATAGAGGATATCATATCGGGCAGAGATATATCCGTGCTGTCGGTGGGTACGGGTTCGGTAAACGATGTTTGCCGGCTGTCATCGGCAAGACAGGGGACGAAGCTGTGCATTTTTGCAACCGCGCCGTCTATGGACGGGTTCGCGTCATACAGCGCGCCTATTGTGAGCGGAGGATTTAAGTCGTCATACCCGGCAAAAAGTCCGGAGGTAATTATCGGCGATACAAAAATTCTTGCAAATGCACCCAAAGAGCTGAAATCCGCAGGCTTCGGGGACATGATTGCAAAATATGTGGGTCTTGTTGACTGGCAGATTTCCGCATTGCTTACCGGAGAATACTATTGTGAAAAAATTGCCGCATTAACGAAATCGGCGGTAGATGAATTGATGTCAATGGCGGACAAGGTAACGGTTAATGATGAATACACCGCCGGAAAAATTTTCGAGGCGCTGCTTAAAACAGGCGTCGGAATGAGCTTTGCGCAAAATTCCCGCCCGGCAAGCGGCAGCGAACATATAATATCCCATTTAATCGAGTGTGTGGAGCTGCGCGACGGCATTATTCCCAATCTTCACGGTGACGATGTCGGCGTGTGTACTCTGCAAATGCTCAAATATTACAATTCACTTGCCGAACATGAAAGTATCGGTACAAAAAATGAAAGCGTAAATTGGGAAGATGTCTACGGTTTCTACGGAGAAATGGCGCCGGAGGTAAGAAAGCTTAACGAGCCGGAAAACGTAATAGACAATGTCGATGCAGAGGATTTAAAACAGCATTGGGGAGATATAGTAAAAATAATACACAGCGTTCCGGGTTATGAGGAATGCAGGACGGCTATGCAGAAAGCAGGCTGCAAATTAACGGTAGAAGATATAGGAAAATCCCAATCGTTATTTGACGATTGTGTTAAATATTCACCGTACATGAGAAAGCGCCTGACTCTGCTGCGTCTTAAAGATATGATTATTTGCGGCGGAAAAGAGAATTAAAAATATAAAGGAATGTGTTGAAAATGAAAATTATTGAGAAAAACTTATGGGAAAATACCCCCGGAATGTGTGAGGAGGTGCCGACGCTGACGGCGTATATACCTGATGAGAAAAAATCGGATGCGGCGGTAGTAATCCTGCCGGGCGGAGGTTATGAAATGCGTGCTGCGCACGAGGGAGAGGGATATGCAAAATTCCTGGCAGAGCACGGATATACCGCTTTTGTGTGCGCATACCGCGTTTCGCCGCACCGTTTTCCGCTGCCGCTTCTGGACGCGCGCAGAGCAATGCGTACGGTTCGTCACAACGCCGCAGAATACGGTCTTGACAAAAATAAAATTCTGATTATGGGTTCCTCCGCCGGCGGACACCTGGCGGCGCTTACGTCTACTTATTTTGAAAAAATCGATTATGAGGGCACTGATGAAATTGACGGCGAGGATTTTATCCCGAACGGACAGATTTTATGCTATCCGGTAATAATGCTCAGCGGCGACGAGGCGCACCTCGGCTCGGCGGTAAATCTGCTCGGTGAAAAAAACGGAGAAATGAGCGATAAGCTGTCGCCGAATTTGCTGGTGACGGAAAAAACACCGAAGGCTTTTATCTGGTCAACTTTTGCCGATAACTGCGTTCCGGTGAGCAACAGCATTGACTATGCTTCGGCGCTTCATAAAGGCGGAACCGGCGTCGAGCTGCATGTCTATCCCGACGGCAACCACGGACTGGGTCTTGCCGACGGCGGCGAGTGCAAAGCCAATGACCATGTTTCAAATTGGTCATGCGAGCTTTTAAAGTGGCTTGAATATAATAATTTTTAAAAAATGCTTGACAAAATAATCAATATATGCTATAATGTATGAAAATTCAGAAACGATTGTGTTTGAGGTAGCTGTCATGGTAAAATCGATATCAGCCAATTTAATTAACCTCATTAGCGCTGTCCTATTTGTCCTACGCGTAGACAATAACAGCGCTGTTTGTCGTGCCTGAGATATTATTTCATACGGGATATATAGTTTGAATGATTTCGGGAATTTACGGTGACAGCCGCAAATTCCCGTTTTTTTGTATATTCCGCGGAGAAAAGGAGAAAAGCTATGCAAAGGATACTTGTAACCGACGTAACGTTAAGGGAAAGTGAAAAAAACGGTGTTTTGAGCTTCAAGGAGAAAATCGACTGTGCGAAAAAGCTTGACAAAATCAGCGTTGACGTAATTGAAGCAGCAAAAATCACAAATACAAAGACAGACATACTGTTTTTGCACGCAATTGCACCGCTTTTAAAAAACAGCATTATTTCATGCAATGTGGATTATACCGAGGAATCGGTGGAAATGACGGCAAAAGCTATGTCGGGTGCAAAAAAATTCAGACTGCGTCTTGCCGTGCCGACATCAAGCGTACAAATGGAATATCTGTGCGGAAAAAAGCCGCCGGCAATTCTGGAAATGATTGATACGCTTGTAAAAAAGTGTGCGCAGTATTGTGATGATGTTGAATTTTCCGCGTTGGACGCAACCAGAAGCGAGCCGGAATTTTTGTATAAAGCAGTTCAAACCGCAATATCCGCCGGCGCGCGGACGATAACCCTGTGCGACAGTGCCGGAGAGATGCTGCCCGAGGAATTCGGCGCCTTTGTAAGAAACGTCCGTGAAAATACCGAGGGTATCGATAAAGTCAGCCTTTGCGCGGAATGTTCGGATAATCTGTCTATGGCGTCCGCATGCATGATTTCCGCAATTTCATCGGGTATAGGCGGCATTAAAACCACCACTGCCGGCGGCGGACTGCCGAAGCTCACGGACGCTGCACGCATACTGCGCTCAAAGGGCGACAGCCTGGGTGTATATGCAAATCTTGCGTATACCGCGCTTGAGCATACAATCAACAGACCGGGAGCGGCACACATCAATATTGATGAAATTTCCGACAACGGTCAGACGGGCATTATCCTCAGCGAGAAAGATGACATAAACACCGTTTCGGCGGTTATCCGCAAAATGGGCTACGATTTGTCCGAGGAGGATATATCAAACGTATATGCGGAATTTGAGAAAGTTGCACGGAAAAAGCAGGTTACGGTCAAAGAGCTTGAGGTGATTATTGCCAGTGCTGCCATGCAGACCGCACCGACCTATAAGCTACAGAATTATGTTATAAACAGCGGAAACGTAATCAATGCGTCATGCGTTATGACGCTTTCCAAGGAGGGCGCGCAGCAGAGCGGCATGACTGTAGGCGACGGCCCGATTGACGCGGCGTTCCAATGCATCGAGCAGATTGCCGGCAGACATTTTGAGCTGGACGATTTTCAAATTCAGGCGGTTACTGAGGGCAGAGAGGCTGTCGGCGTAACTGTTGTTAAGCTTCGCTCGGGCGGTAAACTGTATTCGGGCAAGGGAGTTTCAACGGACATTGTGGAATCAAGTATAAACGCATACATAAACGCGCTGAACAAGATTTGCTTTGAGGAGGTATAAGCGATGAATTTATCATTTTCAACAAACAGATGGAAGAATACGGGGCTTGATGAATTTATCGATATTGCGCGCGAATATAAGTTTGACGGTATTGAAATTCATGATATAAACGAGCTTTCGGGAGTATCCGACGTGTACCATAAGCTGATAGAAAACGGCATTAAAATTTCATGCATCGACATGGTAAGTGATGTTTCGGAGGATACGGACGCGGCTATGAATGAACTGGAGGAATGTATCTCGGCATGCCGCGCGCTGCACACGAATTATATACGCATCAAGGCTGCAAAAAGCGTTGAGGGTGCGGAAAAATTTATTACATCGGCGCTCGGAAAAGCGGAGGAAAACGGCATTGTCCTGCTGGTGGAAACGGTAGGCGTCTTTGCTGATACCGGCGTTCTTGCAGAAAGCATAGCAAAATTTGCGAGCGACAACCTTGCCGCTGTCTGGGATTTGCATTATCCGTACCGGATTGCCGGCGAAGAACCGGAGGTCACGGTGAAAAATCTGGGAGCATATATTAAACATATTCATATGAAGGATTCCGACGGCGAAGGCTCATACAGCCTTGTCGGCGAGGGTTCGCTGCCGATTGCGGATATTGTAAACGCGCTGCGTTCGATAAATTATGACGGCTTTATGTCAATTGAATGGGACCCGTCATGGGACAGCGATATTTCGGATATGAACATTATTTTCCCTCACTTTGTCAGCTACATGTCGCGCTTTGAAAAATTCTCTCGCGCCAAGCATACATTATACGAAAATAAAGCAGGTACCGGAAAATTCGTGTGGAAAAAGGATGCGCTTATCGAAAAAACCTTTTCACAGGTTCTCGACAGAATGGCGGAGGAATTTCCGGATCAGCTTGCGTTTAAGTACACCACGCTTGACTACACGCGTACATATTCCGAGTTTCGCGATGATGTAAATGAGTTCTGCCGTGCGCTTGTTGCGCTGGGAGTAAAGGCAGGCTCGCATGTGGCGGTCTGGGCTACGAATGTGCCGGAATGGTACATTGCGTTCTGGGCGACGGTTAAGCTCGGCGCCGTTTTGGTAACGATGAACACCGCATACAAAATACATGAGGCGGAGTATCTTTTGAAACAATCCGACACGCATACGCTGATAATGATTGACGGCTGGCGCGATTCGCGGTATAATGAAATTATAGCGGAGCTTTGCCCCGAACTGGAAAACACAAAAAGGGGAGAGCAGCTTCATTCAAAAAGACTGCCGTTTCTGCGCAATGTAATTACGGTGGGATATTCGCAAAAAGGCTGCATGACATGGGAGGACGCACTTTCAAAAGCGTCATCGGTACCTCTTGCCGAGGTTTTGCGAATGGCTGCGAGAGTTGATATAAACGATGTCTGCAATATGCAGTACACATCGGGTACAACGGGCTTCCCAAAAGGCGTTATGCTGACTCATTACAATGTTGTAAATAACGGAAAATGTATCGGCGACCGCATGGATTTATCCACGGCGGACAGGATGATGATTCAGGTGCCGATGTTCCACTGCTTCGGCATGGTTCTGGCAATGACGGCTGCCATGACGCACGGCGGAACACTGCTGCCGCTGCCGTATTTCTCGCCCAAGCCGGCTCTTGCGTGCATAAATCAGGAACGCATCACAGCATTTCACGGCGTACCGACTATGTTTATCGCCATGCTGTCGCACCCGGACTTTGAAAAAACCGATTTTTCGTATATGCGTACCGGAATTATGGCAGGTTCACCGTGCCCGGTTTCCGCAATGAATGACGTTATAAACAAGATGAACATGAAGGAAATAACAATTGTTTACGGTCAGACCGAGTCATCGCCGGGCTGCACGATGAGCAGTACCGACGATCCGATTGATGTGCGTGTATCCACGGTGGGACGCGCTATGCCGGAAATTGAGTGTAAAATTGTTGACCCGGAAACCGGCGAGGATTTGGGCGATAATGAAACCGGTGAGTTTGTGGCACGCGGATATAATATAATGAAAGGTTATTATAAAATGCCACGTGAAACGGCAGCTGCTATCGATAAGGACGGCTGGCTGCACACGGGAGATTTGGCGCTGCGTACGCCGGAGGGTAACTACCGCATAACGGGACGCCTTAAGGACATGATTATCCGCGGCGGAGAAAATATTTACCCGAAAGAAATCGAGGAGTTTATCTACACGCATGAAAAGGTCAAAGATGTGCAGGTAATCGGCGTTCCGGACGAGCAGTACGGCGAAGAAATCATGGCATGCATAATTTTAAAGGACGGCGAAACCATGACGGCGGACGAAATGAAGGATTATATAAAAAGTCACATGGCAAAGCACAAGGTACCGAAATATATTGACTTTGTGGACAGCTTCCCGATGAATGCGGCAGGAAAAATACTGAAGTTCAAAATGCGCGATGATGCCGCAGCAAAGCTTGGGATAAAAAAAGTTGACGGCATTGTTACCAAAGAGTAGTTAATTATAATTAAAGGAGAGATATAAAAATGGAAATCAAAATTACAAAAACGCAGACACCGAAAGAAAAGCCAACGAAGGAGCTGGGCTTTGGTAAAATTTTTACCGACCATATGTTTATTGCCGATTACAGCCGCAGCGAGGGCTGGCATGACGCAAGAATAGTTCCGTTTGAAAATATCACGCTGCACCCGGCGTCAACGGTATTTCACTACGGCGCTGAAATTTTTGAGGGAATGAAAGCGTACAGACGGGCAGACGGCGGCGTACAGATGTTCCGTCCTATCGAAAATGCGCGCAGAATGAACAATTCTGCGGAAAGACTGGGTCTGCCGGTAATGCCGGAGGAGGATATGCTGAAAGCATTCCTGACCTTTGTTGAATGTGAAAAGGACTGGGTTCCGTACGGCGAGGGTGAATCTCTCTATGTAAGACCGTTCCTGTTCGGCACGGATGACAGTCTGGGCGTTCATTCGATTAACAACGCGAGATTTGTAATTATTGCGTCACCTTCGGGCAGTTACTATGCCGAGGGTATTAATCCGGTTAAGATTATGATTGAAGATCAGGACGTAAGAGCTGTCCGCGGCGGTACCGGATACGCGAAGTGCGGCGGAAACTACGCAGCAGCAACACGCGCGGGCGAAAAGGCTGAAAAACTCGGATTTACACAGGTTCTTTGGCTGGACGGCGTCGAAAGGAAATATATAGAAGAGGTCGGCGCAATGAACGTTATGATGAAGATTGACGGAGAAATTGTTACACCAATGCTGTCGGGTTCAATTCTGCCGGGTATCACGAGAAAATCCATTATTGAGCTTTTGAAAGCAAAGGGCTACAAGGTTTCGGAGCGCAGAATAAGCATCGACGAGATTATCGGCGCGCTGGAAAGCGGAAAGATGGAAGAATTTTGGGGCTGCGGAACAGCGGCTGTTGTTTCACCGGTCGGCGAGCTTTACTATGAGGGCAAAACATACACGATTAACGATAACAAAATCGGCGAAACAACGCAAATGCTGTATGATACGCTGACGAGTATTCAGTGGGGCAAGGCTCCGGATGAATTTAACTGGACTGTTAAGATTGACTAAAAGGATTTGATGCAAAATGTATAAGATTATTGACGCACACTGCCATATCTATCCCGAAAAAATAGCGCATAAGGCAGCTGCGGCAACGGGGAAGTTTTATGATACGGTGTCGCTGATGGACGGCACGGCAGGCACGCTCCTTGTTGAAGGAGAAAAAGCGGGATTTACGCATTTTTTGGTGCAGTCGGTTGCAACCTCACCTCAACAGGTTTCGAGCATAAACCGGTTCATTGCGAAAAGCGTTGCGGAAAGCGGCGGAAAAATGACCGGTTTCGGTACGCTGCACCCGGACAGCGAGAATATTGCGGCAGATTTTAACGAGCTTATGAGTCTGGGACTTAAAGGCGTCAAGCTGCACCCGGATATTCAGGGTTTCAAAATGGACGATTACCGTATGCTGAAAATTTACGAACTGTGCGAGAAACACGGTCTGCCCATTCTTATGCACTGCGGCGACTCGAGGTATGATTATTCAAACCCGAACCGGATTAAACCGATTTTGGATATTTATACAGACCTTACGTTTATCGGCGCGCATTTCGGCGGATATTCCGTGTGGGAGGACGCCGTGAAAACTCTTGCGGGCTATGAAAAATTCATGGTTGATACATCATCTACGCTGTTTGCGGTATCGCCGGAAACGGCACGCAGATTTATTGACGCCTACGGAGATGACCGCGTTATGTTCGGTACGGATTATCCGATGTGGAGACTTGATGTGGAGCTGGAGCGGTTTATGAAAATACCGTTATCGGAAACGCAAAGAAAGAAAATTCTGTATGACAACGCCGCAAAGCTTTTGGGTGTTGAATGATTTAAAATAAGCTGCATCAAAATTGATTTTGATGCAACTTATTTTTTATATAAAAGAGCTAAAAAATTCAGTCATTAAAATATTGAAAAATACATGGAAATGTGATATAATATATTCTGTATAAAATGCGGCGCTGATGCAGCTTGCCGGAAAATGACGCGGAGGTATATGATGTCCAAATTTACAAAAGCAGCAATCATGAACTCATTTATGAAGCTTCTGAGCGAAAATCCGTTTGATAAAATCACTGTTAAAGACATTGTGGACGATTGCGGTATAAACCGCAACACATTTTATTATAATTTTCAGGACATATATGCGCTCGTGGACGAGATTATGCAGAACGAAATAAACCGCATTGCGGAAATGCACAAGCAGCCGTATCCGTCATGGGGCGAGGGACTGTGCGTGGCGGTGGAATTTGCCATAAAAAACAAAAAAGCGATTTTTCATTTGCACAATTCGGTAAAAAGACAGCAGCTCAGCCGCTATCTTGAAAAAACCATTTACGCAGTTGTATCGGAGTTTGTTTCGCGCAAGGCAGACGGAAAAAATATTTCCGAAGACGATTTGCAGTTTATATCGGCATTTTATTGCTTTGCACTTCTCGGTATGATGGAAAAATGGATTGATGACGGCATGAAAGACGATATTTATGAAGTGATACGCAAAACGGGAATTTTGTTTGATATTAATATCGATAATGCAATTGCAACAATCTCGGAAAAACAAAAACGGACAAATTGAAACATATGTCTGTTTTTTATGCAAACGTGCCGGTTTGTCTGAATTTCAGACACTGTTTTGTATTCGCATGTTGTTATTGCGGTACAAAAGACGTAAAATATAAAGATAGAATTAATGCCGGAAAGGGGCGGCAGAACGGAGATGAATATGAATAAAAACAACGATGACAACTTTTTTGTAAAACTGTCAACGGTTATTGTTGATAAAAAAAGCATCATACTTTTACTGTATGCCGCCGCATTGGTATTCTCGTTTATATCGCAGAACTGGATAAAGGTGTGCAACGATATAACGCAGTATTTGCCGGACAGCACGGAAACGCGTACGGGTCTGACAATTATGAATGATGAATTTGTCACGTATGCAACCTCCAAAGCGATGGTTATTAACGTGACATATGATGAGGCGGAAAAGCTGGCGGACAGAATTAAGGCTGTCAGCGGAGTAAGCATGGTTGATTTTGATGACAGCGAGGACCATTACAAGGACGGCTGCGCCTTGTATGATATAACGCTGGACAGCGAGGGCGGCGAGGATAAAACGGCGCAGACTTATCAGTCGATACGTTCTCTTTTATCCGAATATGACGTCTATTTTTCGGAGAGCGACTCGGACGATTCAAAGGCGCTTGACCAAGAGATGAGCACGGTTTTAATAGTTGCGGCGGTTATAATAGTTTCGGTATTGCTGTTTACATCGCATACTTACATGGAGGTACCCGTGCTTATCGCAACGTTTGTCGGTGCGGCACTTTTGAATAAGGGTACCAACTACATGCTGGGCGAAATATCGTTCATATCAAATTCGGTTACGGTAATTTTGCAGCTTGCGCTGTCTATTGACTACGCGATTATAATGATTCACCATTACAGCGAAGAACGTCAGTTTCATGACCAGCGCGAGGCTGTTATATATGCACTGTCAAAGTCCATTCCGGAAATTTCATCAAGCTGTCTTACAACAATATCCGGACTTTTGGCAATGATGTTCATGCAGTTCAAAATCGGTTTTGACCTCGGACTTTGCCTTGTAAAATCAATAGGCTTCAGCCTTTTGGCAGTGTTCACGCTGATGCCGTGCCTTTTGATGCTTTTCGGTAAGTACATTGATAAAACACCGCATAAAAACATGGTTCCGGATATATCCGGACTGGGTTCGGTTGTATATAAGCTCAGAATGATTGTTCCGCCGATTTTCCTCGGCATTATAATAGCGGGATATTTTCTGTCCTCAAACTGTCCGTATGTGTATGATGTAAATTCGTCCGATACCGACAGAAAAAATGAAACACAGATTTCAAAGCGAATGATTGAGTCGGAATTTGGCAGCGATAATATAGCGGCGATTATATTGCCGGCAGGCGATTATGCCCGGGAGAAAAAGCTGATTGCCGAGCTTGAAAAGCATGATGAAATAGCGTCAATCACAAGCCTTTCCAATGTAGAGGCGAAGGACGGGTATGTGCTGACCGACAGCCTTACCCCGCGGCAGTTTTCGGAGCTTACCAACATCGATATTGAGGTAGCGCGCGGACTGTATGCGGTATATGCCGCGGAAAATGACGAATACAGCAGACTTGCCGGAAATCTCGATACATCGGGCGTGCCGCTTATCGATATGTTTATGTATGTATACGATAAGAAGCAGGAGGGATATGTCAAGCTGGACGGCGAGCTGGCGGATGAGCTTGACGATATGTACGTGCAGCTTGACAGCGCGAAAAAACAGCTGATGGGCAAGGATTACACCCGAATGCTGGTACATCTGAATTTGCCTAAAGAGGGTAGCGAAACCTTTGCATTTATTGATACGGTGCACCAAATATGCAACGAATATTATGATACTTCATACTTTGTAGGTGATTCTACAAGCAGCTACGATTTGTCAACATCGTTCGCAACGGATAATATTATTGTCAGTGTCCTGTCTGTTCTGTTTGTTATACTGGTGCTGTTCTTCACATTCAAAAGCGCCGGACTGCCTATTTTGCAGATTGCCGTTATTCAGGGCAGCGTATGGATAAACTTCTCCATGGCAACACTGTTTAATAAGCCGATATATTTCCTGAGCTACCTTATCGTAAGCTCAATTCAGATGGGCGCGAACATCGACTATGCAATAGTTATTTCGAGCAGATACATGGAGCTGAAAAAGACAATGCCCATCAAAAAAGCGATGCGCGGTGCACTCAAATTTGCATTCCCGACGGTGCTCACCTCAGGAAGTATACTTGCCGCTGCCGGGTTCCTGATAGGTAAGCTTTCAACCAATCCGGCAATTGTTTCGATAGGTAAAACACTGTCCTCCGGAACGCTTACATCGATGTTTTTGGTAATGTGCGTGCTGCCGGAGATACTTCTGCTCGGTGATACGATTATAGAGAAAACCAAATTTACTATTAAAACTCCCGAGATTGTCCGCAAGGATACCGGCAGATTTATAGTTAACGGCAGAGTGCGCGGATATATAAACGGCTTTGTTGACGCGGATATGCACGGCGTTTTAAAAGGCGATATGGCGGCAAATGTTAACATGAGCAATATTATAAAGGAGGCGACCGAAAATGACGAAGAAAACAGCGAAAAGACGGACGAATAAAATTATATCGGCATTTTTGGCTGCCGCAATGGGCTTGTTTCCGTATATTGTGCCGCTCACGGCATATGCCGCAGGCGGAACCGTCAAAATCAAAAACACGCATGATTACATCGAGCTGACAAAAAAGTGCAAGACCGATACATGGTCGCGCGGAAAGACTGTTGAGCTTGATGATGATATAGATTTGGGAAAAATTGATTTTACGCCTATTCCGACATTCGGCGGAACCTTCAAGGGAAACGGTTATACGCTCTCGGGCGTTGATATTTCTGAAAAAGGCTCGTATCAGGGGCTGTTCCGCTATATTCAGAAGGGCGGCACGGTAGAAAATCTGAATGTTAAGGGAAAAATTGCTCCGCAGGGGACAAAGAAGTTTATCGGCGGAATTGTCGGCGAAAACAGCGGTACAATAATAAACTGCAGCTTTTCGGGTGATGTTTCGGGAAGTGCGTCGGTAGGCGGAATTGCCGGATATGTAACCGAAAGCGGTGTGATCAAATCATCGCGCGCCGAGGGAAATATTACGGGCAAGAGCTACACCGGCGGAATTGCCGGTCAAAACTTCGGCAGACTCGACAGCTGTGAAAATAATGCGGCGGTAAATACTGCCGACATTGAGGAAAGCAAGGATTTAGGCAATATAAATATTGACCTTAAAAATATCCGCAGTACCGAAAATGTCGATACCAACACCGATACGGGCGGCATTTGCGGCTATTCAAAGGGACGGATATATTCCTGCAGAAATAACGGAAATGTGGGCTATCAATCGATTGGCTACAACACCGGCGGAATTGTCGGCAGAAGTGCGGGATATATAACCGGCTGTCAGAATTACGGCACGATTAACGGAAGAAAGGATATAGGCGGCATTGCCGGTCAGACGGAGCCGTATGTTTTGCTTGAGTACACCGGCGACGTTATTGACGATATAAGAAGAACAATTACCGAAATACGGAAAACGGTAAATAACAGCATTGACCCGTCGGATACGCGCATGACCGACAGTTTGGAACGGATTAATTCCTCCGTCACTGGAATAAGCGACAGCCTGGATGTTCTTTCCGACAACGTGACCGATTATGCGGACAGCGTTGTAAAGAGCACAAATGATTTGGCGGACAGAATGGATAAGGCGCTCGGTGATACACAGCCCGCATTTGACAATATATCAAAAGGCATGGGGAAAATGACCGAGGGACTGAGCAGCTTCAGTGAGTCGGCGGATTATATTCAGAATGCGGTAGACGCGATAAAAAAAGAAATTGATAAGAACCAGGATAATGAAGATTTTGACGAGGATATGGACGATGCAAAGACATATCTGGAAAGAGCACTGCATCAGCTTTCAAGTGCTTCGGGTTCGCTTGCGAAAAGCATAACTTCGCTTGAAAGCGGAGCACGCGTTCTGCAAAACGGAATTAAAGAGCTGAAACAGGCACTGAAAAATAAAGACAACATTGACAAGAGTTTTAAGAATATCTGGAAGAGTATACAGGACGTGATAGACGCTCTGAACGGCGCCGGGAATTCTATAGATGAGATTGTAAAGATAATTCAGGACCTGAAAAAACAGGGGTTTCTTGAAAATGTTACCGATGAATGCCTGAAAAATCTTAAGGAGCTTGCGAAAAGCTATAAGGACATCGCAACAGCGCTTTCGCATGTCGGCGACGGTATTCTGGTAATGCTTGAGGATTTTGACGTATCTTCCGCTGGAACGGCGTGCATACTTTTATCGCGCGCATTTTCTAACCTTGCGACGGCGCTCGACGCTTTTCAGGACGCGATTGATGACCTTAATATCTCACTCAGCTTTAAAACGGCGAGGGAGGAGGGAGAAAAGGCGCTTGACGCTTTGCGCAGCGGACTTTCAAGCATGTCTGACGGCGCGGATTATGTGTCAAAAGCGTCCGATGATTTGAGCAAAATGGTAACCAACCTGCGTGAGGGCGGAACATTTTCTGTACCGCTTGCATCAGAGGCGCTGTCCGGAAGTCTTGACGGACTGAATAATTCCACACGCGATATACAGGACGAATTTAGCCTGCTGAACTCGCTTATCAAGGATAAAAAAGGCGAAATACACGATAATATTGACAGCATAGGCGAACGGCTGCAGGCGCTTTCGGATATTCTTATCGGGGCATACGAGGATAAGCTCAATTCGGATAAAGATGATTATTACCTTGATATTTCCGACCTTGATAAAAACGGTGACACACGCGGCAAGATTGAAAACTCGCAGAATTTCGGCAGCGTCAACGGTGATGTCAATGTCGGCGGAACCGTGGGCTCTATGGCGATTGAATATGATTTCGACCCGGAGGACGATGTTAAAAAAAGCGGAGAGCGTTCGGTTAACTTTACGTATAAAACCAAAAATGTTATAAGACGCTGCACAAACAGCGGTACGGTTACCTCCAAAAAGAATTATGCCGGCGGAATTGTCGGAAAAATGGATTTGGGAAGTGTGATTTCCTGCGATAATTACGGCGATATTGAAAGTACGGACGGCGGATATGTCGGCGGAATTGCCGGAAAATCAGATACTGTTATAAGAAATTCCGCGGCAAAATGTACCTTGTCGGGAAATGATTATATCGGCGGAATTGCCGGAGAAGCAAAGAAACTGACCGATTGCAATGCGCTTGTAAATGTTGCGGAACACGGCGAATTTGCGGGAAGTATTGCCGGAAATGCCGATAAAATCGATTTGAAAAACAATCACTTTGTAAGCGATACTCTGGGCGGAGTGGACGATATAAATTATTCGGGTATAGCGGAAGAAACAGATGTCGGCGGATTTGTGAGGTTTGTAAAAAACAGCTTTGGCAAAAACGTTACGTTTACGCTTCATTTCTTTGCCGATGACAAGGAAATTGCTCAGCTTAACTTTAATTACGGCGATGATATACCCGACGAGAATATTCCTGCTGTTCCGGAGAAAACCGGATATTACGGAAAATGGAGCGAGTATGATTTTTCCGACGCTAAATATGATGCGGATATTACTGCGGAATATCACAGGAATATGGATATTATTTCTTCTGCGGAAAAACGTGAAAACGGAAAATCAATTGCTTTGGTTTGCGGAGCTTTTGGCGATTCGGCAAAAATTACCGCAAAACCGGCTGAAAGGAAACGCACGGTTGAAGCGCATGAAATCAACATCACAGGCTGCCATACGGATAAATTCAGGATTCGTTATCTTCCGCAGGGCGATAAAAAGACGGATTTGATGGTAGATTACGGCAGCGGAGCGAAAAAGGTGAGCACAAAGCAGTATGGGAGCTACCTTGAATTTGAGGCGGATAAACCGAATTTTACGGTTTATGAGGTTAGAAAGGATTATACTTCATTAATTGCCGCGCTTTCTGTCGCTTTGCTTTTGATTATAGCAAGCATAATATTCAAAAAGAAATACAAATTGCAAAAGGAATTGAAAAACGGATAAAACTTAAAGACTGCAGATATTTCTGCAGTCTTTTTGCGTGTAAACAATATCAATTTTAAGGCAGTCAATTTCCGTAATAAGAGAAGATTCCGTGGAAACTCTGTTCGATTTTTTTTGCCAATTTGCAGGGCTTCGTAACCTGACTTTTATACCGGAATTAAGCTGAGGAGCAGTTTAATTCCGCAGAGAATAATCACAGTACCGCAGATGCGGTTCAGCCACGTAAGAACAATACTGTTGAATTTGCTGCCAAGCAAATGAACTATAATAGCCAGACAGCTGAACCAAATCAAGCTGGCTGAAGCAAAGCCGGTAATGAAATACAGATCGCCGCCTGCTGAGAGGGAGGCACGGAAAGCACCCAACATTAAAGTCCCGTCAATCAATGCCTGCGGATTCAGCCATGTCACTATAAAAGCCGAGCCTGCAAGCCTCCAAAGAGGTTGGTTTACATCATTTCCTCCGCTTAAATCTGCTTTTGAACGGATAAGCCCGACGCCTATGTAAATAACCAACAGCCCTCCGGCGCCAAGTATAATTTTTTGCAGCCACGGTAAAGCCTCAATCAGAGCGCCTGCGCCGAGAAAGCAGGCAATTCCGAGAGAAATGTCCCAGAAAGTAACAATGAGAGCAGTCGCTATTGCCCGTCTGAGCTTTTGGCTCATAGCACTGTTAATGACAAATATGTTCTGCATGCCAATCGGAGCCACATATGCAAGCCCCAATGACAGACCTTGTAAATAAATGGACATCATTTTCCGTTCAGTCTCTTTCTTCTGCATATTTTATTTAAATTAAAACGCGGATTATAGAAGAAATTAAAGCTGCGGTAAGCTTTGCCACCTCAAAATTCGGAGTTAATTTATATATTAGTTTTTGTTTGGAATTACATACAATAACGCTTGTTCTGATAAAAATTAATCGGTATTGCGTGCGTCATAATAGTATTCATTGCCGTTGCTGAGAGTTATGCGCCATACCGGCACGAGCGTCGCGGAACGATGCAGCGTATCTGCTTCAAATACCGTGTAACCGAGTGTCAAATCCGTTACGGTAACGGGCTGTGCGGAATTGTATTCCGACATAAATTCTATTAAAATGCCCGTGATGCTTTTCAGTTCAACATCTGAACCGTTTTGCCCGATAACGTTAAACCAGCTGCCGCCGACCGAAGAAACTCCGTTCAGTTCACCGGTGTCGGAATGAATACCGGTTACCGAAACAGTAACGGCGGAGCTGAATATAGGAATTTTGCCGCTTTTTCCGGTAAATTTTATGTCATATCCGTTTTCCGTTTTTGCGGCTTGGACATCGGCATGTCTGATATTAAAGCCGTGAGCCGTAAGAAAATCCGCCGCCATCGTCTTTGCGCGGTTTTCGGGGTCGCCGTTTGCCATAATATCATTAAAAGGCTTTTCGGCGTCTTTGCATTTGTATGTGAAGCAGTCGCCGGAAAATGATAGGATATAGCGGTTTGTTTCGTATGTTAAATCATCATTTTTACGCGGTTTATCCATGAAAATATTTTCGGCAAAGCTGTCATAGTCCGAGATTATGTTTTCGGCGTCTATATATGCAATTCCGGGGGTTTTTACAGGAATTATATCGGGATTTATTGATATGCTGCGCTCTGCAAGCAGAGATACTGTTGAGTTTATTATTTCCGGTTCGATTGCTGTTGCTTTGTGCGTTGATGAAATCACCCCGATGCCGAGCAGTATGTCGGTAAACAAAAACAGTATTATCAGTATTGTTTTTACACGGCTCCAGTTCACGGTTTAACCCCCTTTTTCTGTTTATTCTGCAATAACATTATCTATATCAATATACCAGTCGGCACTTTTTTCACCTTCGGAAAGATCATCGGAATATGCCGGGTACATTTGACGGATATGTATTTCATTCATAGAGTTCTGATATTTTGCAATAATGCTGTCGAGAGCTTCTATATACATAGCGGACTCCTCTATATCCGACAGCAGCGTGTAATTGCGCAATATCTGACGGTATGATGTAATGTAATTTCCGGAAATCTCTACGGAAACCGCATTTCCGGAAGAATATTTAACCGGAAGTCCGTCAGCGAGCCAATCAAGCGTAAAGGTATTCAGTGTGTCCTGAGAAAGCGGTGATGTGACGCACATATCTGTTGAAATTCCGACTGCGCTGTTCACATTATCCACAAATGACGCAAGGCGCGATGCAGCGGAGTATGCGTCACTGACATCGGATTTTGAAAAGCGCAGACCGGTTCCGCTGGCGGTAAATGTCAGAATACCGTCGGTGGAAATTTTTAAAATTCCGTTGTTTTCAACAAAAACAAGCGACCCGTCGGCTTCGGTGTAGCGTCTTACCGAATTGGGAGCAATTGAAAATGCGGACAAGAGCTTTTCTATATTGCGTGAATTTACCGCGCCGTCCGTAAAGATGGGGTTCTGGGCGCTGAGCTTGTGTGCGCGGAACGGCGCGGAATATATCAGTATCATCGGATCCAGAACTGTTTTTTGTTCGCCGGGGTCTTTATCAAAGTTAAGGTCAAATGAGTAATTGATTACCGCGTTTTCATCAGTCTGTTTATCTGCTGCGCGCTGTATTATTTCATTTACGCCGACAGAAGATGTGGTCACACGGTAAAATCCGTTCGAGTCATTAAAATATACATTTCCGGTATCGCTCACAGCTATATCGGAAAAAGACGCAAGATTAAGCTCGCAGGAATTTATGCCGAGGATTTCCGCATAAATTTTCGATGAAAAGGCACACGGATATGAGAGGTAAACCGATTGTGCAGACAGCACGGAATACCAATCGTCGCGCGTCACAGAGGTGATATTTCGCGAAGAAAATGCCTGTTTGAGCGTTTCGCATACGGAGGAAAAAATTTCAGAAAAATCATCGCTGTTCCGGTTATAAATCAAACGGCTTGACTGATAGCCGGTGTTTACCGTTATTTTTTCGGGAAGTGCGAGATTTTCCGAAACCTGTGTTCCGGTTTTTTTTGAACTGTTTCTCATATTAGCAAAAAAATTATAGCCGGAAAGCCATAATTTTTTGTTTACAAGTATTTTATCTGCCAAAACAAGATTTGTAATTATGAGAAAGATTAAAACGATACTCTTAATTCTCTCTTTTTTCATAAGTTTCTCCGTTATTTCAAGAAGTTCAGAACATTTACGGTAACATTTTTCAGCTTGTCAACCGTGCTTCTTTTTACTTTGGAAATCTGAATTTTAACAACCTGAGTATTTCCGCCGTTTTCAGCGTAAACAACAAAAGTATTGCTTGCCGAAGGGAGGTCAACAACGGTGCTGTAAAGTCCGCTTGCGCCGATTTGCTTTTCCGATTTGATGATGGGGCAATTGCCGCTGCCGTTATATTTGTATACTTTAACCTTTGTGCCCTGCGCACCTGCCGCGGAAATAGTGTAGCTCTTATCCGATGTGGACGCGGAAAGCGATTGCGGGCGCTTTATGTATATAAGATTTGAGGAATTACCTTGCGCCGTATACGGTATCGACGTTTCGTATGCCGCATAGGACACGCACGGAACGCAGAATATCGCTGTCAGCGACAGAAGTATGGATATCAGCCTTTTTTTCATTGTCAACAATTCCTTTCATATTTGAAACAATTTGATTGTATATGTTCTGTTACATAAACAAAATGTTCTGCCGGATAAAGGCAGTTCATATTGTAAACCGAAAATATAACGGCGGGAAAACAATCCTTAAACGCCATATTATACAATTACAATTTTATTATAACATAATTCTTTTACAAAGGTGTTACATCAAGTTTAAAATAGCATAACATTTACAGCGGTACTGCAACAATTACTTCAGTACCCTCGCCGTAGGTGCTGTTTATGGTAATATTTCCGCCGAGCTGCGTCATAATCTGCTTTGCAATGGCGAGCCCCAGACCTGTTCCTCCGGTTTCGCGTGAACGCGCTTTGTCAACGCGGTAAAATCTCTCGAATATACGCGGAAGATTTTCTGCCGGAATACCTATTCCGTTGTCGCGCACCTTTATGAATGCTTCGGTATAAAGACTGCCGGTGTAGACGTCGATACGTCCGCCATCAGGAGTATATTTTATTGCGTTTGAAATAATATTTATAATTACCTGCTCCAGTTTATCCTTGTCGCTCATGACCGAAAACGGTGCTTCGGGCGCATGAAATTTGATAGTCTGATGCTTTTCCTTGGCGGAGAAAAACATTCGTTCGGTTATTCCCGAAACAAAAGAAATCATATCTATTCTTTCAAACGGTTTAAGCTCGTACTGACCTTCGTCAAGGCGTGACAGGGTAAGCAAATCCTTAACAATCCTTGTCATGCGGTCGGCTTCCTTGGCAATTGTGCCGAGGAATTTTGTGCGCATATCCTCGTCGCAGTCCGGCATATCCATGAGGGTTTCGGCATAGGATTTCACGGTGGTAAGCGGTGTGCGAAGCTCATGCGATACATTTGCCACAAATTCGCGGCGTGCGTTTTCGAGCTTTTGCTGACTTGTAATATCGTGTACCACAACAAGTATTCCGCCTACTTTGTTGTCCATACTGAATGGCGCAAAGGTAAAGCGTATTACCTTGCCGTTCACCGTTGTTTCACATTCGGTTTTTTTCTCGGTGTCGCCGTCCTTAATATAAATCAGACTTCCCATTGAAATATCTGCGCCGATTTCTTTAAAAAATGTGTTAAAATTAATATCGTCATAATATTGTCTGCCGATAAGGCGCTTTGCCTCGGGATTTATATGGGTAAGCTCACCGGATAGGCTGAATGCGAGTATACCGTCGGTCATGTTGCGCAGAATTGTTTCCACTTTATCCTTTTCCGAGCTGACCTCGTCCATGGTATCATGCAGAGCGTGCGCCATGTAGTTGAAGGTGTCGGACAAAATACCGATTTCATCATTGGATTTTACGCTGCTTACCGCGTCAAATTCACCCGACGCAATATGTTCGGCGCTTTTTGTCAGGTCGCGTATGGGTTTGGTAATCGTGCGGCTGAAGAAAAAACCGAGAATCAGCGCAATGAATATTGAAAACGCAAGTGCCTCAAGAAGAATGAAAAGAACATTCCGCGTTATGGAGTCAACCTCGTTTTTCGTATCCTTTATATACACAATATAGCGCGGCTGCCCTTCCGAAGTTATGGGGACGGCGTAATCCATGTAGTTTTTTTCGGTATTTGAAATGTTTCCTATACGGCCGGTCATAGCGGTGATAATGTTGTCGCTTTTTTCAAGTCCGCGGCTGCGCGCCTCGTCGGAGGTGCGTATAACCTCGCCGGTGCGTGCGTCAAGAATGCTGTAAAAACGGTAGGTATCAAGACCTAACTGACCTATATATGTACCGATTATGTCCGAAAGCCCGTCGGGACCGTTCTGCTCCGCGCTTTTTTCAAGCTCGGAAATAAGCCCGGGTGTGAAAACCTGTTCCATCATAAGTGAAAACTCATCATTGTACATGCGCACAATGTTAGTTGTCATAAAAAGACCGATAACCGTTACGACAGCAAAAATGACAAGAATAAAAATTGTTACAATTTTTATCTGGATACTTTTAAAAACCGTTTTCATGCTTTATTGAAATAGTAGCCTACGCCGCGCTTGGTTATTATGTAACGGGGCATGCCGGGGTCATCTTCGATTTTTTCGCGCAGACGTCTTACGGTTACATCGACCGTGCGGACGTCGCCGTAGTATTCGTATCCCCACACATTTTCCAAAAGGCTTTCGCGCGAGAATATTTTTTCGGGCTGAGTTGCAAGAAATTTCAGCAGCTCAAATTCACGGAGGGTGATTTCTATAACCTTTCCGTATTTTGAAACCTCATAGCGTTCAACGTTTATTGTCAAATCGCCCGATGTAATGGTTTTGCCGGTTTCCTGAGCGGTCTGTGCGCGGTCTATCGAAGTTCTGCGCAGATTTGCCTTTACGCGTGCGGAAAGCTCGCGGATTGAGAACGGCTTGGTCATGTAATCGTCCGCGCCGAGCTCGAGACCGAGAACCTTGTCAACCTCTTCTTCACGCGCCGTGAGCATTATAATAGGCACCGAAGATTTTTCGCGCACCTTTTTGCATACCTCGAAGCCGTCCATTTTCGGCAGCATTACGTCGAGGAGAATGAGGTCGGGATTTTCGGAAAGAGCAAGGTTTAAGCCCTTTTCGCCGTCCATTGCCTCAAGAACCTTATAGCCTTCTTTTGTGAAATTAAATTTTAAAATATCAATAATGGCCTGTTCATCTTCTACAATGAGAACACATTTATCGTCCATTTTTATCGTCCTTTCAAATATACTTATTACTATTTTAGCAGATTTTGAACAAATCTTCAATAGAAAATTGAAAAATATTTTAAAAATTTATACTCCCGATACAGAAAAAAAGGTTTTTTAAAAAAATATATAGACTTTTGACCGTGTTTTGTGTTATAATTATATAATGTATTTTAATGCGTAAAATTTGAAAGATACTTTTTATATAAAAAATCAGAGGTGTATTAAATGGCAAAAAAGAAAACGCGCACTGCGCCGCGGACTTCGGGAACTAAGAAAAATACAAAGAAAAAACAGAGCAGAGGGGGCGGCGCGGCCCGGCAGGAATATTCATATCTTGCAGCGGGAATATGGACAATGATTGCGGCGGTGCTGGTCGGAATTTTTACATACGGAGGAAATCAGGGCGTGGTTTCAAAGTGGATACACAACGCCATGCTCGGACTTTTTTCGGTTTCGGCGTATCTCGTTCCGCCGGTGATATTTGCATTGGGAATATATGTATTCAAGGTAAAAAGAACAAACAAATTTGCACTCAAAATATGCCTGTCCTTTGTGGAAATCATATTGGTGAGCTGCCTGATAATGCTGTTCTATAAGGGCGATTATCCGCTTGTTTCCATGTTATGGGGATACGGAATTGAGGGCATGGGCGGCGGAGTTCTCGGCGGAACAACGGCAATTATTCTGTCCAAACTGGTCGGCAGAGTGGCCGCCGTGGTAATAGTTTTGGTGCTCATCGGGCTTATACTCAGCCTTATTTTAAAAATATCGTTTGCAAGTCTTATTGACAGCTTTGCAAGCGGCTATCATTCCGCCAAAGAGGAGTTCGGCGAAATTGAAAACATAGATATGTCAGAAAAAGGCAGAAATGTTTCGGAGCACATTGTCCGCGCAAAGAAAAAGCGCGACGAAATTGCACAGATAAAGGCGGAACCGATTGCGGAGCCTGCCGGCGGAAAAAATCCGGATATAGACGTATTCTCCGCCGGAACGGAAAAGAAATCGGAAAGCAAGGCTGAAAACAAAACGGAAAATACAGAAGAGGTTGACCTTGATTATCTGGAGGAAATAGCGGCGCAGCTGCCGCAGACGGAGGGCGTAAAAGAGCTTTTAGAGGAGCAGAAAAAGAAAAATGCCGACAGCGAAAAGCCTAAAAAAGTTTCAGCGGTAACGGAAGAGGAAAAACAGGAAGTAAAAGCCGAAATTGAGGAGAAAATCGAAAAACCGGCGGTTGAATACAAATTTCCGCCGATAGACCTTTTGAAAAAGGTTGCGGAAGTGTCATCGGACAAGCGGCGCGAAATGTATGAAACGGCGAATAAGCTCATGAAGGTTTTAAAGGATTTCGGCGTGGAGGCAAAGCTTTTGCAAGTCACACAGGGCCCGACGGTGACGCGGTACGAAATACAGCCGTCCACCGGCATCAAACTCTCGAAAATCACCGGACTTTCAGAAGATATTGCGCTTAATCTTGCGGTGCCGACGGTTTTGGTCGCCGCCGTTCCGGGCAAGGCTGCCGTAGGAATAGAAATTCCGAACAATACCGTGGGAACGGTATCTGCAAGAGAACTTATGGAAAGCGACGGTTTTAAAAATGCGAAGTCAAAGCTCACGGTTGCGCTCGGAAAGGACATCGGCGGCAAGGTTGTTTTGGGCGACATTGCAAAATTTCCGCATGTGCTTATAGCCGGCGCTACCGGTTCGGGTAAGTCGGTCTGTATAAATACGATAATTACAAGCATTTTGTATAAGGCAAACCCCGATGAAGTCAAGCTGATTATGATTGACCCCAAGGTGGTGGAGCTGGGCGTCTATAACGGCATACCGCACCTGCTCATTCCGGTTGTAACCGACCCGAAAAAGGCTGCCGGAGCGCTCAACTGGGCAGTCGGCGAAATGATGCGCCGTTACGCGCTGTTTGCGGAAACGGGAACGCGCAACCTGAAAGGATATAATGACCACATTGCGGCAGAGGGCGGCGAAAAGGTACCGCAGATTGTTATAATCATCGACGAGCTTGCCGACCTGATGATGGTAGCTGCAAAGGAAGTCGAGGACTACATCTGCCGTCTGGCGCAGCTGGCAAGAGCGGCGGGCATACATCTTATCATAGCTACGCAGCGCCCGTCGGTAGACGTTATCACGGGTCTTATTAAGGCGAACGTGCCTAGCCGTATTGCCTTTGCGGTATCGAGCGGAGTGGATTCGCGGACAATTCTTGATAAAGTCGGTGCGGAAAAGCTGCTCGGCAAGGGAGATATGCTGTATCACCCGACGGGACTGCCGAATGCAATCCGTGTTCAGGGCGCATTCGTGTCGGACGAAGAAATTGAAAATATTGTTGACTATATAAAAGCAAATACCGAAGAAACAAACTATGCACAGGATTTGGAGGAACATATTGAGCGCGTTGCCATCGGAGAAAACGGAGTAACCGACGAGGACGAGGGCGAGGACGCGGACGAGCTTTTGCCGCAGGCGATTGAGATTGCGGCGGAGCTGGGTCAGATTTCCACTGCGATGATACAGAGAAAAATGAAGGTCGGATATTCGCGTGCCGGGCGTATCATTGACCAGATGGAAACACGCGGACTTATTTCTGGGCCGAACGGTTCAAAACCGAGAGATGTATATTTGAACAGGATACGCGGATTGAATACGGATATTCCGGACGGAGCCGAGCAGGAAGATGACGAATGATTTTTTGCCCGTAACGCGGGAGGATATGAAAAAACGCGGCTGGAACGAGCTTGACTTTTTGTATGTCGTGGGCGACGCATACGTTGACCACCCGAGCTTCGGACATGCGATAATTTCGCGCGTGCTCGAAAGCCGCGGATATAAAGTGGGAATAATAGCTTTGCCGGACTGGCACAGCACAAAAGATTTTACAAAGCTTGGCAGACCGCGGCTGGGAGTTTTGGTTTCAGCAGGGAATATAGATTCGATGGTAAACCACTATACCGCAGGGAAAAAGCGGCGCAGCGGCGATGTTTATGTTCCGGGCGGAAAATCCGGCATGCGCCCTGACAGGGCGACGATTGTTTACTGCAACCGTATCCGCGAGGCGTTCGGCGATATTCCGCTGCTCATAGGCGGCGTAGAAGCAAGTTTGCGCCGGTTTGCCCATTATGATTACTGGGACGATAAGGTGCGCCGCTCGATTTTGACCGACAGCGGCGCGGATATACTGATGTACGGCATGGGCGAGCATCAGATTGCCGAGGTGGCGGAATGTCTTGACAGCGGAATGGACGTTCGTGATATTACCTATATAAAGGGCACTTGCTACATGTCCGATACCGCCGATGTTTTTGATTCTGTGCAGATACCCTCGTATGAGGAATGTGCGTCGGATAAGGCGGCGTATGCGGAGTCCTGCCGCGTGCAGTACTGTGAACAAAATCCGTATACGGGGAAAACGCTTGTCCAGAAGCACGGCACTAAATATCTTGTGCAAAATCCGCCGTCCGAGCCGCTTGACAGGCAGGAGCTCGACGATGTTTACGAATTGCCATATATGAAAGCGTATCACCCGATGTATGAAAAATTCGGAGGGATTGCGGCGCTTGACGAGGTGAAATTTTCGATAACAAGCTCGCGCGGCTGTTTCGGAAACTGTAATTTTTGCGCACTTGCGTTCCACCAGGGACGTATCGTTACGTCGCGCAGCATTGAATCAATCGTGCGCGAGGCAAAGGCGATGACAAAAATGCCGGGGTTTAAAGGATATATTCATGATGTGGGAGGCCCTACGGCAAATTTTCGTTTTCCGGCATGTAAAAAACAGAATACCTACGGTGCATGCAAGGATAAAAGATGTCTGTTCCCGAAACCGTGCAAAAATCTTGAAATCAGCCACAGCGAGTATACGCAGCTGCTTAGGGAACTGCGCAAAATTGAGGGCGTAAAAAAGGTATTTATCCGCTCGGGAATACGTTTTGACTATCTGATAAATGACAGTGATGATGAATTTTTCTATGAATTGTGCGAGCACCACATAAGCGGACAGCTTAAGGTTGCGCCCGAGCATATATCGGACAATGTGTTAAAATACATGGGAAAACCGGAAAATAAGGTGTTTAACAAATTTGCCGAAAAGTACCGTAAAATTAACGAAAAGCTCGGAAAAAAACAGTATCTTGTACCGTACCTGATGTCATCGCATCCGGGAAGCACGGTAAACGATGCCGTAGAATTGTCTTTGTATCTCAAAAAAAACGGAATAAATCCTCAGCAGGTACAGGACTTTTACCCCACGCCGGGGACCATTTCAACATGCATGTTTTATACGGGCATCGACCCGATGACGGGGGAAAGGGTATATGTGCCGAAATCACCGCATGAAAAAGCGATGCAGCGCGCATTGCTGCAATATAAAAATCCGGAAAATCACAAGCTTGTGGTGGAGGCGCTCAGGGCAGCCGGCAGAACCGATTTGATAGGATTCTCGCCGAATTGCCTTATAAGACCGAATAAAGATAAAAAGGAGAATGAAAATGGCAAAAATTTTGAGCGGAAAAGAAGTTTCAAAGCGGATAAAAGACGAACTGAAAAACGAAAACGCAGAACTGAAAAGTAAGGGAATACATGCAGGTCTTGCAGTTGTTCTCGTCGGAGATGACCCGGCAAGCAAAGTTTATGTAAACAATAAGAAAAAGGCATGCGAAGAAATCGGAATATATTCCGAAGAACACCTTTTGCCGGCGGATACGGCGGAGAGTGAACTGCTCGCACTTATCGACCGGCTCAATAAAAATCCGAAAATATCGGGAATTTTGGTTCAGCTGCCGCTGCCGGAGGGGCTTGATGAGGAAAAAGTCATAAACCGAATCGACCCCAAAAAGGACGTGGACGCATTTCACCCGATAAATGTCGGCAAAATAATGATAGGCAATTATGATTTCGTGCCGTGTACTCCGGCAGGAATTATGGAGCTTATAAAGGAAAGCGGAATTGACATATGCGGCAGAGAGTGCGTTGTTGTGGGAAGAAGCAATATTGTCGGAAAACCGATGTCCATGCTGCTCCTGCACGCAAACGGCACGGTGACGGTGTGTCATTCGCGCACAAAAAACCTTGCCGAAAAAACCAAAAATGCCGATATATTGGTTGCCGCGGTAGGGATACCGAATTTTATTACCGGCGACATGATAAAAGAAGGCGCGGTTGTCATTGATGTAGGAATAAACCGTCTTGAAAACGGAAAGCTCACGGGAGATGTCGATTTTGAATCTGCCGTGGAAAAGGCGTCGGCGATAACGCCCGTTCCGGGAGGCGTCGGACCGATGACAATAGCAATGCTGATGAAAAATACGCTCAAAGCAGCGGTTATAAATAAGGAGGATAAATAAATGAATAAGGAAGAAATGAAAAGCAAGGTAAAGTACATAGATTTTGAATATCTTTACGGCTGCAAAGACGGGGAAAGAGAAAAATATGAGCAGCGTTTCTGTGAGGTAATCGACGGTTTCGAAGAAAATTTTGAAAATGCGGATAATCTGCGCCTGTTTTCGGCACCCGGACGAACAGAAATCGGCGGAAATCATACCGACCATCAGCACGGCGCGGTTTTGGCGGGCAGTCTTAATCTCGACGTAATCGGCGCTGCAAAGCTGAACGGAACAAGTGAAATCAGAATAAAATCAAAAGGATTTATAAAGGACGTTATTGACCTTAATGACCTGTCCGTAAACAAAGAGGAATACGGCAGAGCAGGCGCGCTGATAAAAGGCGTTGCCGCGAAATTCATTGAAAAAGGATATAAAGTCGAGGGCTTCGACGCCTACACCGTGTCAAGCGTGCTGAAAGGCTCCGGAATGAGCTCGTCGGCGGCGTTTGAGGTGCTTATCGGAACAATCATGAACTGCATGTTCGCGAATGAGGAAGTAAACCCGGTAGAGATTGCTCAGATAGGACAGTTCGCGGAAAACGTGTACTTCGGCAAACCGTGCGGTCTGCTTGACCAGACTGCCTGCTCTGTGGGAAACATGGTATCTATTGATTTTGCGTCGACCGAAAAGCCGGTTGTGCAGAAGGTGGATTTTGATTTTGCATCGACCAATCATGCGCTTTGCATAATCGATACCGGCGCCGATCACTCCGACTTGACCGACGAATATGCGGCAATTCCGTCGGAAATGAAAAAAGTTGCGGCATTTTTCGGAGAAGATTTTCTTAATGATGTAAATAAAGCTGATTTTATGGCAAAAATAAAAGATGTGAGAGCAGCCGTAAATGATGACCGTGCAATTCTGCGCGCAATACATTATTTTAATGAAACGCAGCGCGCAAAGGAGGAAGCGGAAGCTTTAAACAGCGGCGACTTTGATAAATTCCTGGCGCTTGTGAAAAAATCGGGGCTTTCGTCTTATATGTATCTTCAGAATGTTTATGCCTCATCGGCTCCGCATGAACAGGCTGTAAGTCTTGCACTGGCGCTTTGCGACGAGCTTCTGGGAGAGCGCGGCGCATACCGCGTTCACGGCGGCGGATTTGCCGGAACCGTGCAGGCTTTTGTCCCGATGGATATGCTTGATAATTTTAAATCCGGAATTGAAAATGTTTTCGGCGAAGGCATGTGCCATGTGCTGTCAATCAGACCGGTAGGGGGCTGCGAGCTGAAAATAAAATAGAGGTAAATTTATGCTTGGAGTTATTTTCTACAGTCTTTTTATTGTGCTCGGCACGATGTATGCCGGGGTGATTTTTCGCGGCAAAAGCGTATATTTCAGGCTGTGGACAGGAGGAATAATCGGCAGCGTCATACTGATGTCGGGGATTATTCCTCTTGCTTTGATGTTCGGATTTACCCGGGTGGCGCATATTATTCTTGCGCTTATTTTTGCCGGAGTATATTTTATAATAGGGAAAAGACCCGATTTGCATATCGGCAGACCGAACCGTGCGGCAGCGGTGACTGTCGGCACGTTTACGCTGCTGATGTGTGTGCTGCTGACAAATCATATAATGGTGCCTGCGGACGGAGGAATTGCGTCGGGACAGTCAACCTACGGGGATTTGGCGATGCATATGGGCTTTGTCACATCGATTGCGGAACAGGGGATTTTTCCGCCGCAGTACAATCTTCTTGCCGGCAGCCGGCTGTGCTATCCGTTTCTGTTCGACAGTCTTTCGTCAAGCCTTTATTTGTTCGGGAGCGACCTGCGTACCGCTATTTTATATCCGAGCTTTGTGTTTTCGTTTCTGAATGTTTCGGGGTTTTATTTTCTTGCAAAAAAGCTCACAAAAAGCTCCGGATGTGCGGTTCTTGCAACGGTGCTGTTTTTTCTCGGCGGCGGTTTCGGATTTGCATATTTTTTTGACGGCGCAAAAGAAAATGCCGGAAATTTCACAAGAATGTTTACGGAATTTTATAATACGCCGACAAACTACAATGAATACAATATCCGCTGGGCTAATGCAATCTGCGATATGCTGATACCTCAGCGGACTACGATGGCAGGGTGGGGAGTGCTGTTTTTTGCACTTTGGCTGCTTGCGGACGCACTTGAACATGAAAAAACGGCGGCATACCTTGCTCTCGGAATAACTGCCGGCTGCATGCCCATGATTCATACTCATTCTTTTCTGGCGCTCGGGATAGTTTCCGCATCATGTTTTTTCGCATTTTTGCCGCGGTGCGGTGATAAAAAACGGTTTGTGAAGAATTGGTGCATATACGGCGCGGTCACGGCAGCGCTTGCCGCGGGACAGCTGTTCTACTGGACGTTTTATCAAAGCGCGGGAAATGACGCTTTTATCAGAATTGCGCTCGGGTGGGTCAATAAAAGCGACCCGACTGTTTGGTTTTGGCTTAAAAACTGGGGGCTTGCCGCAGTGCTTGCCGTTCCGGCATACCTGTGCGCAAGCAGCTTTATGAAACGGTTCTGCATAAGCGGAGCGGTGATTTTTGCGATAGCAAATACAGTGATATTTCAGCCGAATGATTACGATAATAACAAGCTGCTTTTTGTTGCGTATATGATGGTCATAATACTGATAAGCGACTATCTGCTTATGCTTTACCGCAGACTGAAATACCTGCGCGGAACAAAACTGATAGCATGCGGAATGATTTTTACACTGGTGTTTTCGGGCGCGCTTTCCGTTATAAGAGAATATATTTCGGGCGGACAGTATAAAACATTCACAGACGCGGATATTGAGTTTGCGGAGTTTGTAAAGTCGGACACACCGACCGATGCGGTATTCGCAAGCGGAAATCAGCACCTGAATCCTGTATGTGCGCTTGCCGGACGGAATATTTATGCCGGCTCCGAAATTTATGTGTATTTTCACGGGCTTGAAAAGGAAATGAATCGGCGCTATAAAGTAATTAAGGAAATATATGAGGGTGAAAATCCGGCGGAAACCGCAAAAGAATACGGGATTGACTATATTCTGGTCACGGACAGCGAGAGAGAGGACTTCAATATTAATTCCGAAGGGCTGGCGGCGCTCGACACGGTGTATTGCCGTGACGGAATTGAATTATATCGTATAAAATATTGAAAAAGGATTGCAAGATTTAAAAATTCATGGTATAATATACAAAAAAGTACAAATGAAACTGGTATACATAAGAGTGATGTGAAAAATAAGCGGTGTATTGCGTGTGTGTTCCGATGCCGCGGCAGAGGCGGTCGGAATGGGTACGGACGTAGTTATTTTTCATACTGAAACGTGCCGCTGTCGGCGGCGGAATGGAGGATAAAAATGAAAGCAAAATATAAAAAAGTGCTTTTGAAGGTCAGCGGCGAGTCGCTGGCAGGACATAAGGGGTACGGACTTGATGTTGACACAATGCACAGTATCTGCGAAAATATTAAAAAAATCGTTGATATGGGCGTGCAGGTTTCGATAGTTGTCGGCGGCGGAAACATCTGGCGCGGCAGAAGCGGCGGAAATATGGACAGAACAAGGGCGGACCATATGGGCATGCTGGCAACCTGCATCAATGCGCTGGGACTTTGTTCCGAGCTGGAAAGCTGCGGCGTTGATACGCGAGTTCAGACTGCCATTGAAATGCGTCAGATTGCCGAACCGTATATTCGTCTTAAGGCAATAAGACACTTGGAAAAGGGCAGAGTGGTGATTTTCGGCGCAGGAACGGGAAATCCGTTCATGTCAACCGATACGGCGGCTGCACTTCGTGCGATAGAAACCGAAGCAGATGTGATACTTCTTGCCAAAAAGGTTGACGCGGTTTATGACAGTGACCCGAATATCAATCCGGACGCAAAGAGATTTGATGCGCTGTCCTTTAACGATATTCTCTCAAAAGAATTGGGAGTTATGGATTCGACAGCGGCGTCAATGTGCCGTGACAACGATATGCCGATTTTGGTTTTCGGCCTCGATGACCCGGAAAATATCGTAAGGGCGGTTTCCGGCGAAAAAATCGGTACGCTTGTGACAAAAGAGGGAACAAGATAAATATTTTATATAAGAAAGGTAAGTGAAAAAAATGGGTAAATATCCGGAAATTGAAGAAAAAATGAATAAGAGAGTGGAAGGATTTCATTCCGAACTTAAAACAATCAGAGCCGGCAGAGCAAATGCGTCGGTTCTTGACAAGGTTGCCGTTGAATATTACGGCACAATGACGCCTATCGCGCAAATCGGTTCGGTTTCGACGCCGGAACCGCGCATGCTTGTAATTCAGCCGTGGGATCAGAGTATTCTCGGAGAAATCGAAAAGGCTATAAACAAATCCGAAATCGGTATCGCACCGCAAAATGACGGTAAGGTTATCAGACTGAATTTTCCGCCGCTTACCGAGGAAAGAAGAAAAGAGCTTGTTAAGGTTGTTAAGAAGTATTCCGAGGAGGCAAAGGTGCAGATAAGAAATGCGCGCCGTGAAGCCATGGACGATTACAAGAAAAAGCAGAAAGCCGGCGAGGTGACGGAGGACGATTTAAAGACTATTGAAAAAGATATTCAGAACCTCACGGATAAGTTTATAAAAGAAGTTGAGGATATAACAGCTTCAAAGGAAAAGGAAATACTTGAGGTTTAATAAACGGGGACGACGGTAAAGATGCCTGTTTTGTACGGTGACTTCTCATGTGCGGCAAGCGCATTTAAGACGGACTGTACAGGACGGGGGAGCTTTGCCGCGTCCTTTTTGGCATTATAAATTCATTGCCGCGCGGAATTTGCGGCGGATTGGAGTATTTTGTGTTTTTCAGAAAAAAAGTAAAGGATACTGGCATAGATTACAATAATCTGCCGGAGCATATAGGCGTAATCATGGACGGCAACGGCAGATGGGCAAAAAAACGCGGACTGCCGCGGAGCGCAGGTCATCAGGCGGGCGCCGATACCCTGAAAAAAATTGTGACCGAGTGCAACAAAATGGGGATAAAGTACATCACTGTTTACGCATTTTCGACCGAAAACTGGAAAAGACCCAAAGATGAGGTCGATTTTCTGATGAATTTGCTGTATAACTACTTAAAGGACGCAGAAAAAACGCTTGCCGGCGAGAATGTTGTTATCCGTGCAATCGGCTCGCGCAAAGAGCTGTCGGAAAAGATAAGAGAGCAGATTAAAAAAACCGAGGAATTTACAAAGAACAATACCGGTATTATCATGAATATTGCCTTAAATTACGGCAGCCGTGAGGAAATTGTGAATGCGGTCAGACATATTGCCGAAAAAGCGGCGTCGGGAGAATGTCTGCCGGAAAATATCACTGCCGATGATATATCGGGCAGTCTGTATACGGCGGGTCAGCCCGACCCGGATTTGATAATAAGAACAAGCAATGAGCTTCGCCTTTCAAATTTTATGATGTGGCAGGCTTCGTATTCGGAGCTGTATTTTACCAAAACGCTTTGGCCGGATTTTTCCGTAAAAGACCTGCATGAAGCCGTTTTGGAATATCAGCGCAGAAACAGAAGATACGGAGGGGTATAATATGCTTAAAAGAATACTTACGTCGGTTATAGGGCTTGCGGTTTTTTTTGCCGTTGTTTTTGCACATCATTACGTGCTTTATTGTGCTGTCACGCTGATAGTTCTCGGTATGCTTTATGAGATGTATAATGTAATGGAGCTTGATAGAACGGCGCGTATTCCGGGATATGTTTCCGCTTTGTGCGTATGCGCCGGATTTATTTTAAACAAGCAGATTTTCGCATTTACGGCGGCATGCATGGTTCCGCTCATTGCAATGGTATTCATGCATGAAAAAACCGATTCAAAAAAGCTGATGACAGCCGGATTTGCCGCTGTTGCGATTGCAGTGCTGATGTCATCGCTTTTCATGATAAGAAAACGGTTTGACAAATATACGGTGCTGCTGCCGTTTGTATGCGCGTGGCTCACAGATACCGGAGCGTATTTCACGGGAAAACTTATAGGCAAGCACAAGCTTGCACCGAAAATTAGCCCCAAAAAGACGATTGAGGGCTCGGTCGGCGGAATAATTTTATCATGCCTCGGCAGTGTCGCATATATTTACCTTATGGTTGAAATAATGGCAAAGGGTATGCCGGAGGAAATATATCTTGCAAAGTTCGCTTTTATCGGAATTGCAGGTTCGGTGCTGTCACAGTTCGGAGATTTGGCTGCGTCATGTATTAAACGCGATTACGGCAAAAAAGATTACGGAACGCTTCTTCCGGGGCACGGAGGCTTGCTGGACAGATTTGACAGCGTTCTCTTTGCGGCACCGTTTGTGTATTATGCAATGATGCATATTGTTTTATAAAAAACAGTTGATGAAAATACGGTTTTCGTGGTAAATCTGCGGAATAACCGTATTTTTGCCGTAAACACACTTTAAAAGGAAATGGTATAATGCAGGAATTTAAACATAATATATCAATATTGGGGTCAACAGGTTCAATAGGCACGCAAACACTTGAAGTTGCAAGACATTATAAAGGAATACGCGTTCATGCGCTTACGGCACATTCAAATATTGACTTGCTGGAACGGCAGACCAGAGAATTTAAGCCGGAGCTTGTATGCGTTACCGATGAAAAAAAAGCGGCGGAATTTAAAGTAAAGGTTTCGGATCTTGATGTAAAGGTTGTATCCGGTAAGGAGGGACTTATCGACGCCGCGGTTTGTCCGGAGGCTGAAACCGTTGTAACGGCTGTTGTGGGAATTTCCGGACTGCTGCCGACAATTGCGGCAATCAAGGCAGGAAAAAATATTGCGCTTGCCAACAAGGAAACCCTTGTGACGGGAGGACATATCGTAACAAGTCTTGCACGTGAATACGGCGTCAAGCTGCTGCCCGTTGACAGCGAGCATTCGGCAATATTTCAGTCGCTTCAGGGAAACCCGAAAAAAATAAAAAAAATATTGCTGACGGCGTCGGGCGGTCCTTTTTTCGGCAGGAAAAGGGAGGAACTTAAGAATGTGACTCCCGCCGATGCGCTTAAACACCCTAACTGGAACATGGGTGCAAAGGTAACGATTGACTCGTCAACTCTTGTCAATAAAGGACTTGAAGTAATTGAGGCAAAATGGCTTTTTGATATCAGCGTAGACCAAATAGAAGTGCTTGTGCACAGGCAGAGTGTTGTTCACTCGGCTGTAATGTATCAGGATAATGCGGTTATAGCACAGCTCGGCGTACCCGATATGAAGCTGCCGATACAGTATGCGCTCACATATCCCGACAGGCTGCCGATGAGCGGAAATGAACTGGATTTTTCGGATTATCCGGACTTGACATTCGCAAAACCGGATACGGATACGTTTTATGCGCTTGAGCTTGCAAAAAAAGCCGGGCGCGAGGGAGGAATACTCCCGACGGTATTCAACAGCAGCGATGAGGCGGCGGTTGATATGTTTCTGAAAGGAAAAATCGGCTATCTTGATATTTCGGAAAAAATACAGACAGCAATGCAAAGCGTGAGGAATATTGATAATCCGACGATTGAAGATATTCTCGAGGCGGATAAATATGCAAGAAATTTAGTATACGGGAGTTGATTTTTTGATTACTGCAATTGTGACAGTCATAATTTTTATGGTTATGATAACGCTGCACGAGTTCGGTCATTTTATAATGGCAAAATCGGTCGGAGTGGGTGTGCCGGAATTTGCAATAGGCATGGGACCGGCAATCCTGAAAAAACAGGGAAAAGAAACATTGTATACACTTCGGCTTTTGCCCATCGGAGGCTACTGCCGGCTGGAGGGCGAGGACGAAGGCAGCGACAGCCCAACGGCGTTCGGAAACCAAAAATTATGGAAACGCTTTTTGGTAGTGGCGGCAGGTGCGGTGCTGAATTTAATTCTCGGCTTTGTGCTTTTTATCGTAATTGTCGGAATGACGGGACCTTTTCGCTCCAACACAATCGGAAAGGTTGACGAACGCGCGTACCTTGCGCAGAGCGGCGTGCAGGCAGGCGACAAGATAATACGCATTAACGGGCACAGGATAAATTCATACAATGATGTCACTCTGTACACCTCGGAATTTGAGTCGGGCAAGGAATTTGAAATCGTTGTAAAAAGGGACGGAAAAAAGCTGTCATTTTCGGTTTTGCCGTCGATTGACGAAACATCGGTGGAATACGGTGAAACATCGGCGGAATATACCGACACGATTAACGGGATTACGCGCAAAAATACCGTTGAATACCAAAAAGGAGATATTCCTGAAAGCTATATCGGGCAGACTGTTTCAAGCTCGCGGTGCATAATCGGATTTGAACCGCTTGTCACCGAAGTAACACCGCTCAATATTGTTCCGCAGGCGTGGTATTATACGGAGTTTGTGGCGAAAAGTATATACCGTGCGCTTTGGGATATGATTTCCGGACATTCGGGACTGGAAAACGTGTCCGGTCCGGTAGGCGTTGCGGGAGTGGTAAATCAGGCGGTACATTCCGGAAAGGACAGCGCACTGAACGTTTTGTTTATCATCGCTATGCTGACGGTGAACCTCGGCATATTTAACCTTTTGCCGCTTCCGGCTCTTGACGGGGGACGTCTGTTTTTCATGCTTGTAGAGCTTATAAGAGGAAAACCGGTGCCGCCCGAAAAAGAGGGCTTGGTGCATGCAATAGGACTTTTGCTGCTGCTTGCTTTTGCCGGGGTGATATGTTTTAACGATATTATGAAGCTTATTAAATAAATCTGCGGAAAGGACACAATAAGATGAAAAGAGTCATAAATGTCGGCGGCGTGAAAATCGGCGGAGATAATCCGGTTTCCATTCAGTCTATGACGAACACCGACACGAGAAACGTTGCTGCGACGGTGGAACAGATAAAGCGTCTGACTGCGGCAGGCTGCGAAATTGTACGCGTTGCCGTACTTGATATGAATGCTGCGTATGCCGTTGCCGAGATAAAAAAACAAATCTCAATTCCGCTCGTAAGCGATATACATTTTGATTACCGGCTGGCGCTCGAATGTATAAAAGGCGGAGTTGATAAGGTGCGCATAAATCCGGGGAATATCGGTGACAGGGAACGCATCAGGCAGGTGGCGGACGCTTGCCGCGAACGCGGAATACCGATAAGAATAGGCGTTAACGGCGGTTCGCTGGAAAAGGATTTGCTGGAAAAATACAACGGCCCGACTGCGGACGCACTTGTAGAAAGCGCTTTAAGGCATGTGGAAATTCTTGATGACCTGAATTTTACGGATATTGCGGTATCCATAAAGGTTTCGGATGTTCCTACGATGCTTGCGGCATACAGAAAATTTGACAAGCTCAATGACATACCGCTGCATGTGGGCGTAACCGAAGCCGGGACCGCAGGAATGGGTATGATTAAATCGGCGGTGGGAATAGGCGCGCTTTTGTCGGAGGGAATAGGCAACACAATGCGCGTTTCGCTGACGGCGGATCCTGTTAAGGAAATATACGCCGCAAAAGATATTCTGAAGGTGCTCGGTATGCGCAGACAGGGCGCTGAGCTGATTTCCTGTCCGACGTGCGGCCGTACACGTATTGACATGATTCCGATTGCGGCAGAAATGGAAGAACGGCTCAAGAATATTGATAAGGATATTAAGGTAGCCGTTATGGGCTGCGCCGTAAACGGGCCGGGAGAGGCGCGTGAGGCTGATGTCGGAGTTGCCGGCGGCGTGGGCGAAGGTTTAATATTCAAAAAGGGAAAAATTATACGAAAAGTGCCGGAAAATGAAATTATTCCTGCACTTATGGAAGAAATTGAAAGGCTATAATTATGAGAAAATATTTGATTATAAACGGTCCCAATCTCAATATGCTCGGAATACGCGAGCCGGATATATACGGCAGCCGCACGTATGATGACTTATGCGGCATGATAAAAGCGGCGGCTGCAAAAATGGGAGTGGAAACCGAGTTTTTTCAGAGCAACAGTGAGGGAGAAATTATTACCGCAATTCAGAAAACGCATAACGTTTTAGACGGAATTGTTATTAATCCCGGCGCATATGCGCATTATTCGTATGCAATTCATGACGCGATAAAGGCTGTTTCAACCAAAACGGTTGAGGTACATATCTCCGATATATCCGTGCGTGATGAGTTCAGAAGAACATCGGTAACGGCTCCGGCGTGTATCGGCATGATTTCCGGGCTGGGATTTGACGGATATATAAAAGCATTGGAGATGTTGGAAAATGACGCGGACAGATAAGCTGCGCGCGCTGCTCAAAGACGGTGAGGGCGCGCTGATTACCGGATATGCAAATATCTTTTATTATTCGGGTTTTACCTCCGAGGACGCCGTTTTGATTATCACGAAAACAAGACAGATTATTGCCACCGATTCGCGGTATACCGTTCAGGCAAGGCAGCAGGCGGCAGATTTTGAATTATATGATATATCGGCAGGACTTTCCGGCATCGCCGCCGGGCTTGACTGCGATACGCTTGGATTTGAAGAAGATTATGTGACTGTGAAACAGCTTGCCGGATTTCAGAAGCTCGGAAAAAAATTAATACCGATGCAAAAGCGGATTTCAAGCCTGCGCCGCTGCAAATCGGCGGAGGAAATTGAAAAGATAAAATCGGCGGAGGAGCTTGGCGACGCTGCATTTGCGCATCTTCTGACACAGCTGCATACGGGAATGACCGAAATCGACGCGGCGCTTATTCTGGAAACGTATATGAGGAAAAACGGTGCGTCGAAAACTTCTTTCGACACAATTGTTGCAAGCGGTGTGCGTTCGGCAATGCCGCACGGCGCAGCTTCAGGGAAAATTATAGAAAAAGGCGATTTTGTCACGTTCGACTTCGGCTGCGTGCTGGACGGCTACTGCTCGGACATGACGCGAACCGTTGTAATGGGCGTGTGTTCGCAGCGGCAGCGCGAAATTTATGATACGGTGCTTAAGGCTCAGCTGGCGGGAATTTCCGCCGTTGCCTTGGGGAAAAGCTGCGCGGAAATAGATAAGGCTGCGCGCGACGTGATAACGCAGGCAGGCTACGGAGAAAATTTCGGGCACAGCCTCGGTCACAGCGTCGGAATTGAAATACATGAATTTCCTGTTTTTTCGCCGAAAAGCATAGATGTGACGGAAATCGGAAATGTTATAACGGTAGAACCGGGTATTTATATAGACGGTTTCGGAGGCGTACGCATTGAGGACGTTGTTGCTATAGGTGAAAATGTACAGAATTTAACCAAATCTTGTAAAGATTTGACTATTATTTAAAAAAAGACTTGAAATTTTGGTAAAAATATATTAAAATATATTTTGTATAGTATTATAAACGATGGAGGAAGAAAAAAATGATTACTGCAGGAGATTTCAGAAACGGCAAAACCTTTGAATTTGAGGGAAACGTTTACCAGGTTGTTGAATTTCAGCACGTAAAGCCGGGTAAGGGAGCCGCTTTTGTAAGAACAAAGCTTAAAAATGTTATAACGGGCGCTGTTGTTGAAAAAACTTTCAGACCAACAGAAAAGGTTGAAGAGGCTCATATCGAAAAGAAGAATATGGAATATTCATATAATGACGGTGATTTGTATTATTTCATGGATCAGGAAACGTATGATATGCTTCCGATAAGCAAAGACCAGATCGGCGATGCGCTGAAGTTCGTTAAGGAAAATATGGTCTGCATGATTTTGTCATATAAGGGCAATGTGTTCGGTATTGAGCCGCCTACTTTCGTAGAACTTGCAATCACCGAAACAGAACCGGGATTTGCAGGAAATACTGCAACAGGCGCAACAAAGCCCGCTACGCTTGAAACAGGCGCTGTTATTCAGGTTCCGCTTTTTGTAAACGATTCCGACGTAATAAGAATTGATACAAGAACCGGCGAATACATGGAGCGTGTATAATTTTTGAAACAGGACGCGGATTGCGTGCTGTGTGCCGCATAAAAGTGCGGCGGAATGGAGATTAAAATGGAAAATTTAGTTGCTAAGGTTTCATACCTTAAAGGATTGTGCGACGGTCTGGAAATTGACAAAGATAAGCCCGAAGGCAAGTTATTGTCAAGCATTGTCGATGTTCTCGGCGATATTGCAGCCGCTGTGGATGATGTTTGTGACGCTCATGAAGAGCTTGAAGAAAAGGTTGACGAAATTGATGAAGATTTGGCTGACCTGGAAGAGCTTGCGTATGACGATGATGACGAAGAGGACGATGATGAGGCAGATGCGCTTGATGACATGGATTTCTTTGAGATAGAATGTCCCAACTGTCATGAAGATGTTATGATAGATTTTGCCGCGCTTGACGAAGACAAGGAAATCGTATGCCCGAACTGTCATCAGGAAATCGAGCTTGAATTTGACTGCGATTGCGACGATGATGACTGCGATTGTCATGACCACGAATAAAATCTGACGGAGTACCTTGTTTTGCTCCGTATGGGGGACTGCCCGTTTTGCAGTCCCTTTTTAATTATTGGGGAACTCGGGGGTTATGAGGTTTTGTTTATCGGCACGGGTACTGCCGATTATGTCATTAATGAGTACGGCGACATTTGACGGTTTACTGCCGGATTTATGGTATTATAAAGGGGTACGAAAATGAGGGGACTTTATGTTCATATACCGTTTTGCGTAAAAAAATGCAAATATTGTGATTTTAATTCTTTTTGCGGCTCGGAGCAAGACAAAAAGGCATATCTTGACGCGTTATTCTGTGAAATGGATAGGTATGCCGGGGAAAAATGCGACACGGTTTTTATAGGCGGCGGAACTCCGACATCATTGTCGGCGGAGGAAATGCAGCTGCTGCTGAAGAAAATCAACAGCACCTTTGATTTATCGGACAAGACGGAATTTACGGTTGAGGCAAACCCCAAAACGGTTGACAAACACAAGCTGCAAACTATGCTTAAATACGGCGTGAACAGGATTTCGTTCGGAATTCAGTCATTTTGTGACGGTGAACTCAGTGCCATCGGGCGTATTCACTCCGCCGCAGACGCTGAGCAAAGCTTTTATCTTGCGCGAGATGCCGGATTTAAGAACATCAGCATTGATTTAATGCTTGCAATTCCCAATCAGACGCCGGACAGTCTGGCAGAAAACATTCGGATTGCAGCTGAATTATCGCCCGAGCATATTTCCTGCTACAGTCTGATATTGGAGGGGAATACGCCGCTGTATGATGAATACAGGCGCGGAATTGTTACCCTGCCCGATGACGATATGCAAAGGGAAATGTACGATTTGGCGGTAAGCCGGCTTGCAGAAAACGGATACAGACGATATGAAATATCCAATTTTTCAAAGCCCGGCGCAGAGTCGCGTCACAATATAAAATACTGGCAGTGCCGCGAGTACATAGGAGTCGGGCTGTCGGCACATTCCTATATGGACGGTGTACGCTTTTCAAATACCGACAGCTTTTCCTCATATATAAAAAGAGATTTTGAGAGCGGAGAGCGCAATGTTTTATCCGATAATGACCGAATGTCGGAATTTATGTTTATGGGACTGCGAATGTCGGAGGGAATAAGTGAAAATGAATTTTTTCGGCGTTTCGGCACGGATATTTATGAAATTTTCGGAAAACCACTGTTAAAATTTATAAAAATGGGCATGCTGAAAGAAGAAAACGGACGAATTTTCCTCACAGATAATGCTGTAGAGGTGTCAAATCAGATAATGTGTGAATTTATTTTATAAAATTTGTTAAAAATTCGTTAAAACCCCTTGACAAATAAGGAAAATAGATGTATATTTATACTGTTAGCACTCGAAGGTGTTGAGTGCTAACAGTATTTTGGATTTTAAGGGAGGAACGGACAGTGGAACTGAATGACAGAAAACAGAAAATTCTGCAGGCTGTAATCGATGAATATATCGACACGGCGGAGCCTGTCGGTTCCCGCGCCATTTCCAAAAAGAACGAGCTTGGACTCTCAAGCGCGACAATCCGCAACGAAATGGCGGATTTGGAGGAAATGGGATACTTAATTCAGCCGCACACATCGGCAGGGAGAATCCCGTCAGATACCGGTTATCGGTTTTATGTAAATTCACTCATGCGGCGCTACCAGATGAGCGTGGAGGCGGTTGAAAAGCTGCGCGACATTCTTACGGAGCGTGTAAGTCAGCTGGAAACGGTTATAAAAAAAGCATGTCTTATAGCCTCGGCGCTGACCGAATACACCACGGTTGTTACATCACCGAAGCTGACGAGCGCGGTTATCAAGAAAATTGAGCTTGTAAACCTCGGACTCGGAAATGCAATGGTGGTTGTGATAACTCAAACCGGCATAGTTAAAAATCAGACGGTTGCTATTGATATTGACGATGAAACCGCGTCAAAGCTGACAGAGATACTGAATAAAAAAATTTCGGGGCTTACGGCGGAAGAACTCACGCTTGAGAAAATCAAGGCAATCGGAGATGAGGCAAAGGACGTTGTAGACGCAAAGACGCTGATAAACATATTGAATTTTGTTTATGAGGCAATTGATTCCTTTGACCGCACCGAGGTTTACGTAAACAATGCGAAATCGATATTGTCCTATCCGGAATTTTCCGATGTGAACAAGGCGAAAGAAATGCTGACATTTTTGGAAAACAAAGATAATCTTGTAAAGCTTATCGGCAGCCCTAAGGACGATGTTGACATAAAAATCGGTACTGAAAATGAATTTACCGAGCTTGAAAATTCAAGTCTTGTTGCGGTAAATTACAAAATGGGTGACAGAGTTGTGGGCAGAATAGGCGTCATAGGCCCTAAGCGTATGGATTACGCAAAGGTAGTTGCGAGCCTTGACTGCATATCCAATCATGTTGATAAGATTTTGGATCAGCTGTATAATTCAGAAGGAGAGGGATAGAAATTGGCAGATGAAAAGAAAAAAGAAAACAATGCGGAGGAGACGGTGAAAACGGAGGAAAAAGCGCCGGAGCAAACCGAGCAGGCGGCGGAGGATACGCAGCAGGATAAAACCGCAGAGCTTTCCGACAAACTGAAAGAAAGCGAAGATAAGTACCTGCGTCTGTATGCCGAGTTTGATAATTACAAAAAGCGCACGCAAAAGGAAAAGGACGCGCGCTATGCCGACGCCGTTATAGATACCGCGGCAGAGTTTTTACCGGTTTTGGATAATCTCGAAAGGGCGCTCGCGGTGGAGGTTACGTCGGAAGACGCAAAAAGCCTTAAAAGCGGTGTGGAGATGGTGAAAAAACAAATGCTTGACTCACTCGCAAAGCTGAAGATTTCGGCAATCGAGGCGGTCGGCGAAGAATTTGACCCGAATCTGCACAATGCAGTCATGCATGTGGACGATGATACGATAACGGAAAATACCGTTGTCGAGGAGTTTATGAAAGGCTATATTTATGATGACAACAGAGTGGTAAGACACTCAATGGTAAAAGTTGCAAATTAAGACCGAACAGGTTATAAATCAGGAGGAATTAATCATGGGAAAAATTATTGGTATTGACTTAGGAACAACAAATTCATGTGTAGCGGTAATAGAAGGCGGTAATCCTACAGTTATCGCAAATTCAGAGGGCGCAAGAACCACTCCGTCAGTTGTTGCTTTTCAGAAAAACGGCGAAAGAATAGTGGGTCAGGTTGCTAAGCGTCAGGCTGTAACAAATGCGGACAGAACTATTATGTCAATAAAACGTGAGATGGGTACATCTCATACAGTTACCATTGACGGTAAGGCATACACTCCGCAGGAAATCTCCGCTATGATTCTTACAAAGCTCAAACAGGACGCGGAAAGCTATCTCGGTGAACCGGTAACGGAAGCGGTTATAACGGTACCGGCATACTTCAGCGACTCGCAGCGTCAGGCTACAAAGGACGCAGGTAAAATTGCAGGTCTTGACGTTAAGAGAATTATAAACGAGCCGACAGCAGCGGCGCTTGCATACGGTATGAATGATACCGACCAAAAAGTTATGGTATATGACCTCGGCGGCGGTACGTTCGATGTATCTATTCTGGAAATCGGTGACGGAGTATTCGAGGTTCTGTCCACAAACGGTGATACGCGCCTCGGCGGTGATGACTTTGACCAGAGAATTATCGACTACCTTGTTGATGAATTTAAGAAGGAAACGGGTGTTGACCTGACAAGCGATAAAATGGCTATGCAGCGCCTTAAAGAAGCCGCTGAAAAATCAAAAATCGAGCTTTCGGGTATGACTACGTCGAACATCAATCTGCCGTTTATCACAGCAGACGCAACGGGTCCGAAGCATTTGGATATTACGCTTACAAAGGCTAAATTTGATGAGCTTACGGCGGATTTGGTTCAAAAAACATTGGTTTGCATCAGAAACGCAATGAGCGACGCCGGTTTGTCAAAGAATGAAATTAATAAGGTACTGCTTGTCGGCGGTTCGTCAAGAATACCGGCTGTACAGGAAGCGGTTAAAAATGAAATGGGTCAGGAACCCACAAAGGGCATAAACCCCGATGAATGTGTTGCTATAGGCGCAGCTGTACAGGCAGGAGTTCTTTCGGGCGATGTAAAAGACTTGCTTTTGCTTGACGTTACTCCGCTGTCACTGGGTATAGAAACAATGGGCGGCGTATTTACACGTCTTATTGACAGAAATACAACAATTCCTACAAAGAAATCACAGGTATTCTCAACTGCTGCAGACGGTCAGACCTCGGTTGAAGTTCATGTGCTGCAGGGCGAACGTGACATGGCACAGTACAATAAGACTCTGGGACGTTTCAGCCTGACCGGCATTGCTCCGGCTCCGAGAGGCGTGCCGCAGATTGAAGTTACGTTCGATATTGACGCTAACGGTATCGTAAAAGTATCGGCAAAGGATATGGGCACAGGCAACGAGCAGAAGATAACAATTACCGCTTCTTCAAATCTGTCCGAAGAAGATATTGATAAGGCAGTTAAAGACGCTGAAAAATATGCGGAAGAAGATAAAAAGAGAAAAGAAGAAGTAGAAACCAGAAACAATGCCGAAAGTATGGTATATCAGTGTGAAAAGACCTTGGGCGAAATCGGCGATAAGATTGACGCTGCCGATAAGAGCGACATTGAAGCGGAGATCAATAAGGTTAAAGAGGCGCTTAAAGGAACCGATGCGGAAGCTATTAAGAAGGCGTCCGACGAGCTGCAGCAAAAGTTCTATAAGGTATCGGAGAAGATGTATCAGCAGGCAAATCCGCAGGGAGCACAGGGCGGCGCAGGTTTTAACCCGAATGATGCACAGGCAAACGGCGGTGCACAGCCGGGCGGCGACAATGTGTATGAGGCTGATTACAGAGAAGTTGATAATGACAACGACAAATAATATGTCATTGGACAATGGGGCGGCGGCTGTCGCCCTTTTGTCGGTGTTTTTATGAGGTGAATATTGTGGCAGATAAAAGAGATTATTATGAAGTGTTGGGTGTACCGAAAAGTGCATCTGCCGATGAAATAAAAAAAGCATACCGCAAGGAAGCAAAAAAATATCACCCTGACCTGCATCCCGGCGATAAGACTGCCGAGGCAAAATTTAAAGAGGTCAATGAGGCATATGAGGTTTTGTCGGACAGTGAGAAAAAGGCGCGCTATGACCAGTTCGGTCATGCGGGAGTTGACCCGAATTACGGAGCAGGCGGTGCCGGCGGAGGAAATCCGTTCGGCGGCGGTTTCGGAGGATTTGGTGATTTCGGTGATATTTTCTCCGATATATTCGGCGGCGGTTTCGGAGGCGGAACGAGAAGAAACGGTCCGCGCCGCGGTGCAGATATACGCCAGGTTGTTGAAATAACTTTTGAGGAAGCGGCATTTGGCTGTAAAAAGAAGCTGAATATCGATAAGCAGGAGGAGTGTACACATTGTCACGGCAGCGGCGCAAAGCTGGGCACAAGCCCCGTTACGTGCGGACGGTGCGGCGGCAGCGGTCAGGTTACAACCCAGACGCGTACGCCGCTTGGGTATATGCGTAATGTTTCCACCTGTCCGGATTGCCACGGTGAAGGAAAGATTATAAAGGATCCGTGCAGTTTCTGCCGCGGAACGGGCAGAGTACGCCGTCAGAAAACCATTGAAATTAATATTCCGCACGGCATTAATGACGGACAGACAATGCAGATAAGCGGCGGCGGTGAACCCGGAACAAAGGGAGGTCCGGCAGGTGATTTGCTTATCACAATCCGTGTTAAAAAGCATAACATTTTCAGACGTGAGGATTTTGACGTTTACGTAACGATGCCTATAACCTTTGCCCAGGCTGCTCTCGGAGCAAGAATTAAAGTCCCCACGATTAACGGACTTGTTGAATATGATATTCCGGCAGAAACGCAGACCGGCTCGGTATTTCGTCTGCGCGGACAGGGAATTGCATTTTTGCGAGGCAAAGGCAAGGGTGACCAGTATGTAACGGTTGAGGTGGAAACACCGAAAAATCTTACACAGCGTCAGAAAGAGCTGCTTCGCGAATTTGACGGAACCGTTGAAGAAAAAAATTATAAAAAACGCAAGGGTTTCCTTGATACTATGAAAGATATTTTTAAATAATATTCGGACAAAAAGGTCTGTAAAAAAACCGCCCGTATTCATTTACGAGCGGTTTTTTACTGCATTTTAAATTGATTTAGTTCCTTGCTGTATACATAACCGACAGCCTTGGCTGCGGCTGTTATTTCAGCCTGATTCTCGCCCAAATCCTCACATAAAGCCGTCAGGTTGGGATAGCAGTCACGAAGCTTGGTGTTCAGCACACTCACAAGTATTATCGGATCCTTCGGCAGCATTTTCATTCTCCTTTCCATTCAGCTGAGATATTATTATTCCGGCAAAAATCAAGACGCAGCCAATATAGCCTTCGGTTTTCATTACCTCGTGCAGCAGAATTGCGCCGGATATTGCGGAAAACACACATTCGGTGGAAAGTATAATCGCGGCAAGAGTCGGTTTGCAGTCTTTCTGACCGATAACCTGACAGGTATATGCAACTCCGGTTGACATTATTCCGGTGTAAAGTATCGGAACGGTGTTTGCCGATATGCCGCTTAAAGTAATCGTTTCGGTGAATGCCGCGAATATCAGGTTCAGCAAGCCGCAGGTAACGAACTGCACGAATGAATACTTAAGCGGACTGATGTCCGTTTCGAGAAAAGTGTCTATAAGAAGAATATGTATTGCCCAAAATACCGAGCCTGCAAGAATAACTGCGTCACCATAATTTATTTTGTCAAATCCGCCGCTCAAAAGATACAGTCCGACAGCTGACATAATTGCAGATATCCAGGTGTTTGCGTGAATTTTCTTTTTAAATACGATGTAGCTTAAAAACGGCACCCAAACTGTATAAAGTCCGGTTATAAATCCGCCCTTTCCGGCATTGTGGTTGATGCTGAGACCCTCCATCTGAAGTGCGGAAGCGGCAAACAAAGCGACGCCGGTAACAGCGCCTGTCCGCAACGTTCGCATAATTTTGTTTTTATCAGGATTGTCGCGCTCAAACAAAAGAATGACAGGAATGAGCGAAACGCTTCCCAAGAGAAATCTTATGCCGTTAAATCCGAAATTGCCCAGAGCGTCATTATCGACCTCGCACTGAGCCACAAAAGCAACGCCCCATATCAGCGCCGTGAGCAGCAATATAAATATAGATTTTATCTGTTTGTTCATATTCTTTTCCTCCATTTTGCACACAATAACATTTTAACACATTTTTCGTTTTTTTTCCACATTTTCTTTATAAAAAAATTTACAAAATAATGTATAAAAAATACTTCATGATTATAAATATTCACAAAAAATGCATAATTATTTATCGGGAGTGCATAAATGTACTTGACATTTATTTAATAATGTGGGATAATACAATATAATATTACAGTGCATATTTATACATGGAGTCGAAATTATGAAAAAAATATTTGTGGACGGAAGTGCCGGAACTACCGGTCTGAGGATTTTTGAGCGTCTGGAAAATCGAACAGATGTTGAAATGATTACGCTCAGCGAAGAAAAACGAAAGGATTTGGAGGCACGCAAAGAGGCTGTTTTTGCGGCTGACGCTGCGTTTTTATGTCTGCCGGACGATGCCGCACGGGAAATTGTCAGCGCGGTGGGAAACTGCGGGACGAAAATTCTTGATACATCTACTGCGCACCGGACGCAGCCGGGCTGGGCATACGGATTTCCGGAGCTTTCGGCGGAATTTGAAAGGGCAGTTATGACGTCGGACAGAATTGCAGTGCCGGGCTGTCATGCAAGCGGATTTATTTCTGTGGTGTATCCGCTTGTGTCACGCGGAGTTATGCCGAAAGATTATCCGATTGTTTGCTATTCCGTAACGGGTTACTCGGGCGGCGGAAAGAAAATGATTGCACAGTACGAGGCACCGGACAGAGATAGTGAGCTGTCATCTCCGCGGCAATACGGTCTTACGCAAAATCACAAGCACTTAAAGGAAATGACAGCGGTGTGCGGACTGGCACAAAATCCGGTATTTGCGCCGATTGTAGCGGATTATTACAGCGGTATGGTTGTTTCTGTGCCGGTATTTCCGAAACTGCTGAAAGGAAATCCGACGGTGAAAGAACTGCATGCGCTTTTGGCGGAGCATTATGACGGACAGGCTGCGGTCAAAGTCAATCCGTTCGGTCTTGAGGGATTTTTGGGCAGCAATAATCTTGCCGGCAGCGACCGTCTTGAAATTGAGGTCACGGGTAATGATGAAAGAGTTTTGATTGCGGCAAGATTTGATAATCTCGGCAAAGGCTCATCGGGCGCAGCGGTTGAATGTATGAATTTAGCGCTTGGATTTGATAAGACAAAGGGACTTGATTTATAGAAAGGTTGGTATTGTATGAAAGAAATAAGCGGAGGTATATGCGCGCCCAAGGGGTTTTATGCCGCAGGGATACATGCAGGAATACGCAAAAATAAAAATAAACCGGATTTGGCGCTGATAACAAGTGAGGTTTGCGGCAGCGCGGCAAGCTGTTATACGCAAAATCTTGTCAAGGGTGCGCCTATATGGGTTAACAAAAAGCATCTTGCAGACGGCAGAGCGCAAGCGATTGTGTGCAACAGCGGAAATGCCAACACCTGCAATGCGGACGGCATAGAGGTGGCGGAAAAAATGTGTGCGATAGTTGCGGAAAACACAGATATTAAAGAGGAAAACGTAATAGTTGCGTCAACCGGAGTTATCGGATTGCCGCTGGATACCGCACCGATTGAAAAGGCGATGCCGGATTTGATAAAAGCACTCAATTCCGACGGCAGCAATGCTGCGGCGCGTGCGATTATGACAACGGATACCGTTGAAAAAGAAATTGCGGTTGAATTTGAAATCGGCGGAAAAGTGTGCAGGCTCGGCGGAATTGCCAAAGGCTCGGGAATGATTCACCCGAACATGGCAACCATGCTTGTATTCATAACAACCGATACTGCGATTACGGCAGAAATGCTATCCTGCGCACTTTCGCAGGACATAAAGGACAGCTTTAATATGATAAGCATTGACGGCGATACATCGACCAACGATATGGTGTCGGTAATAGCAAACGGAATGGCGGGAAATGCAGTCATAGACAGTGAAAATGGGGATTTTGAAGTATTCCGAAAAGCGTTGAATAAGGTTACGACATCACTTTGCCGCAGAATTGCAAAGGACGGCGAGGGCGCGACAAAGCTTTTAGAATGTCATGTTTCGGGAGCGCTTACCGTGACCGATGCAAAGATGATTGCGAAAAGCGTTATAACATCAACGCTATTTAAAGCGGCAATGTTCGGTGCGGATGCAAACTGGGGCCGCATACTGTGCGCAATCGGATATTCCGGTGCTAATGCGGATGTCGGCGGCATAGCGGTTACGCTTTCTTCCGCGGCCGGCTCGGTTAAAGTATGTGAAAACGGCAGCGGCGTGGATTTTTCGGAGGACTTGGCGAAAAAGGTATTGACCGAAGATGAAATTATTATTGACATAAGTCTGTCGGACGGAGCCGGCAGCGCTGTAGCATGGGGCTGCGACCTGACCTATGATTACGTAAAAATAAACGGTGATTACCGCACTTGACGGAGGAATGAAAATGGGTATTGAAAATAAAGACCGTGCAAAAATCCTTATCGAGGCACTGCCGTATATTCAGCAGTATTATAATAAAATTATTGTTGTAAAATACGGCGGAAACGCGATGATAAACGATGATCTTAAAAATGCGGTTATGGGCGATATAGTTTTGCTTTCGCTTATAGGGGTAAAGGTTGTTCTTATCCACGGAGGAGGCCCGGAAATTACAGGCATGCTGAACAAAATCGGGAAAAAGACGGAATTTGTAAACGGATTGCGTGTTACCGACCGTGAAACGGTTGATGTCGCACAAATGGTACTGTCGGGAAAAATTAATAAAGGACTGGTAAACCTTATCCAGAATACCGGCGGACGTGCAATCGGACTGTGCGGCTGTGACGGGCATATTATTGAAGCTGAGCCGCTTGATGAAAAGCTGGGGTATGTCGGTAAAATCACGAATGTCAATGTTGAGCCGATTACCGACCTGCTTGACCGCGGCTATATTCCGGTTATTTCCACGATAGGCTGTGATTCGGAAAACAATATATACAACATAAACGCGGATACGGCGGCATCAAAAATAGCCGGTATGCTGAAAGCGGAGGGTTTTATCTCCATGACGGATATACGCGGACTACTGCGTGACAAGGACGATGAAAACTCGCTCATTCCGGTAGTGCAGGCAAGCGAAGCGCCGCAGCTTATCAGCGAGGGCATAATATCCGGCGGAATGATACCCAAGGTGGATTGCTGTATTGAGGCGGTCCGTCAGGGCGTCAAGAAGGTATTTATGATTGACGGCAGAGTTCCTCATTCAATACTTTTGGAAACGCTTACCGATGAGGGTATCGGAACAATGTTTATTTGATTAAGAAAGGAAGAGTTCTATGACAACAAAGGAGCTTGACGAGGAATACGTTGCCGGGACATATTCGAGATTTGATGTCGCATTGAAAAGCGGCAAAGGCAGCACTTTATATGACGAGGACGGTAAAAGCTACATAGATTTCGGCAGCGGAATTGCGGTAAATACATTCGGTGCGTCGGATGATGAGTGGAAAGCGGCAGTCATTGCGCAGCTCGATAAAATTCAGCATACGTCCAACCTGTACTATAATGAAAACGGAGCGCATCTTGCGGAAATTTTGTGTAAAAGAACAGGCATGAAAAAAGTGTTCTTTTCAAATTCGGGGGCGGAAGCAAACGAGTGCGCGATAAAAACTGCAAGAAAATACGGCACGGACAAAAATCCGAAAAAAAATGTGATAATAACGCTTGAAAACAGCTTTCACGGACGGACGGTAACAACACTTGCCGCGACCGGGCAGGAGGTGTTCCACAAGTATTTTACGCCTTTTACGGAGGGTTTTAAATACATTCAGCCTACGCCGTCGGCGCTGTTTGACGCAATTGATGACAGCATATGTGCCGTTATGATAGAAACCGTTCAGGGAGAAGGCGGAGTAAATGTGCTGATCGACGATTTTTTTGCGGCAGTGGAAAAGGTCACAACCGAGAACGATATTTTATTGATTGTGGACGAGGTGCAGACCGGCAACGGGCGCACGGGGAAGCTGTATTCGTACATGAATTTTGACTTGACGCCGGATATTGTTTCCACGGCAAAAGGACTTGCCGGAGGACTTCCGATTGGAGCGACCCTGCTCGGCGAACGTGTTGAAAATACACTCGGCAAGGGAATGCACGGCTCAACTTTCGGTGCAAATCCGGTATGCGCGGCGGCTGCAATCAGCAATATGGAAAGACTGTCGGACGATTTTCTCGGCGAGGTGAGCGAAAAGGGAAGATATATAAAGGAAGCGCTTGAAAAGATAAACGGTGTAAAATCCGTCAGCGGAAAAGGGCTTATGATTGGTGTTGAAATCGGCGCAAGTGCGGCAGAAACGGCTGCTGAGTGCGTTAAGAACGGACTTTTGATTTTGACGGCGAAAACAAAACTCAGAATTGTTCCGCCGCTTAACATAACATATGATGAAATTAACCGCGGACTTGAAATTCTGAAAGGAGTAATTGAAAAATGAAGCATTTATTAAAACTGTCTGATTTAACCGGCGAGGAAATTGTAGAGATTTTAAATCTTGCCGATCAGCTGAAATATGAAAAAAAGAACGGGATTGAACATAAACTGCTTGCCGGGAAATCTCTCGGAATGATTTTTGAAAAATCCTCGACAAGAACCAGGGTGTCTTTTGAGGTCGGTATGTATGAGCTGGGCGGAAATCCGCTGTTTCTCAGCTCGAATGACCTGCAAATCGGCAGAGGCGAGCCTGTTGAAGATACGGCGCGTGTGCTTTCGAGATTTCTTGACGGAATTATGATAAGAACCTTTGCGCAAAAAGAGGTTGAAGATTTGGCGAAGTACGGAAGTATTCCTATTATAAACGGGCTTACCGATTATGCGCACCCGTGTCAGGTTCTTGCGGATTTGCTGACAATCCGTGAGCATAAAAAGATTTTGAAAGGATTAAAGCTTTGTTTTATCGGTGACGGAAACAATATGGCAAATTCGCTTATTGTCGGTTGTATCAAGTGCGGCATGAGTGTGGCGATAGCTTGTCCGGACACAAACAAACCCGACGCCGATATTATGAAATGGGCGGAGGAAAACGGTGAATTTTTGTGTACGAGCGATATAAAAGCAGCCGTAAGCGGAGCCGATGTTGTATATACCGATGTGTGGGCGTCGATGGGACAGGAGGCAGAGGCTGAGGAAAGAAAGAAAATTTTTGCGGGCTACCAGGTAAACGAGGAGTTTATGGCGCTGGCAAACGAGGGAGCGATGGTGCTGCATTGTCTGCCCGCACACCGCGGCGAGGAAATTACGGCGGAAACTTTTGAAAAGCATGCCGAAGAAATTTTTGATGAGGCGGAAAACCGTCTGCATGCACAAAAGGCTGTTATGGTTAAACTGATGAAGGATTAATAAAAAGGCTGCATTATTTTTGCAGCCTTTTTTAAATTGTGGAAAAAAGTTATTGACATATATATTTTGTTTTGCGTATAATGTGAATAATCGATTATGCATAGGGAGGGAAACTATAGTGAACCAAATTGATAAAAATACCGTTGCGTCAACAAACCAGCTTGAAAAAAACAAGTGTGTGAGTTTCATAAATGAAAAAGGCACCGGAGTGCGGATTTTATTTGTCGGCAATTCGATAACGCGTCATGGGAAAAAGCCGGAAATAGGCTGGTATCATGATTTCGGCATGGCGGCAAGCTGCGCGGAAAAAGATTATGTACATCGTGTGGTCAGCGCTTTAAGCAAAAAAAATGACGCTGCGGCATGCATTGCGCAAGTGGGCGCATGGGAAGGACATTATAAAGAAGGAGCGGCTCAGCTTGAAAAATTTGAAAAAGCAAGAAATTTCGGTGCGGATATTATAGTTATACGCTGCGTGGAAAATTGCGATCATAAAAATCTTGACAAAGAAATATTTGAAAGGGAGTATAAACGTCTGATAGATTACTTTAATTTAAATAAAAAGGCGCATATTATACTCACAACAAGCTTTTGGAAACACCCGGCGGACGAGGTTATACGTGCGGTTGCCGAAAAAGAAAATTATGACCTTGCGGAGCTCAGCGACCTGGGTGAGGATGACAGCATGAAGGCTTTGGGACTTTTTGAGCATGAGGGTGTGGCAAACCACCCGGGAGATTTGGGCATGCAAAAAATCGCGGAACGTATTTTAGCATATATAGACCGGTGACATATTTTGGAGGGAGCTATGGGAGCACATATTTATCCGGTGGCGGAAACGGAAATGAAAAACAGTACATATGATGTCAAAGTAAACGGTACGCCGGTCAAGACCAACGCTGCGCGCGTATCGGCGTATCCGTTTAACCGCCGCTGGCCGGGGCATCAGCGGCAGCTTGAGCAAACGGAGATAATAAGCTTTTTATCATTTGAAACCGACAGAAACACCGAAATAGAAATAAAAGTAAATAAATCGTTTGAAAGGGCGGAATTACGTCCGAAAAATACCGATGCCGAAATGCGCGTTGAAAACGGAATAATAAAAATTCACCTCAACAAGCCGCAATATTTTACTGTTGAGCCGTTTGGCAGAGAAAATGCACTGCACATATTCGCCGACCCGATTGCGGACTATAAAAAAGAAGGCGAAATAGTTTACTTCGGTGCCGGAGAACATGATGCAGGTATCATCGAACTGAAAAGCAATCAGACGCTGTTTATTGATGAGGGAGCGGTTGTTTACAGTGGCGTGCATGCGTGCGATGCAGATAATATTAAAATTATCGGCAGAGGCATACTTGATAACAGCCGCATAAAGGAAAAAATACTGTTTGAGGCAAATGCAGAAAATAATTTTGCCGCTGTCAATAACGCTGAAAGAACAGACACGATAGATTTGGAATACTGCACGAATGTAACCGTTGACGGTATCACAATACGCGATTCGCTGCAGTACAACATTCGTCCGATATGCTGCCGCGGTCTTGAAATAAGAAATGTTAAAATTATAGGCTGCTGGAGATATAACTCCGACGGTATAGACATGCATAATTGTGAGAATGTGCATATCAGTGATTGCTTCATAAGAACGTATGACGATTCAATCTGCATAAAAGGATTTGATTGGCAGCAGAGCGGCAGCGGAGTGAGCGAACATGACGGTAAGGGGTGTGATGTGTTTAAGAATGTTATTGCAGAAAATTGTGTAATCTGGAATGACTGGGGAAAATGTCTGGAAATAGGAGCGGAAACACGCGTGGAAGAAATTGCCGATATTCATTTTAAAAATTGCAGTATAATTCATGTGACCGGACCGGTTTTGGATTGTATGAATGTTGATTACGCACATGTGCATGACATTACATATGACAATATTACGGTTGAGTATGACAGCGTAATACCGCAGCCGCTTTTGCAGGGCACGGACAGCGAAAATTATTATGAAATGAAGCCTGATAAGGATTATGCGCCGCACTTGATATTGTTGTCAGTGGAGTTTCATGAAGAATATTCTGACGGCGGTACGCGGCGCGGAAAAAATAACGGTTTTTATTTTAACAATATCCGCCTTTACGGCAGACAAAAGCCCACGATGTATTTCCACGGTTTTGATGCGGAACACGGCTGCCGGAACATACACATTTCCTATTTATATGTGAATGATAAAAAAATTGCGTGTGCCGATGAGATAAGTATTGAAAAAATGAAGGGGCAATCCCTCATTTTGTGTAAACCTTAAAATTGGCTCCAAAATGATAATATAATCTAAGTAGTTTTTTGTGGGCTGAGAGCCGGATTTCGGCTTTCAGTCCTT